>CAYMZZ010000003.1:0-353280 GCA_964395095.1 uncultured Citrobacter sp. | reverse complement strand
GTCTTTAATTCGAAATAAATCTTCTTGCTTGCTTGTGATAGCAATGCCATACGTAACCAATAAACTTAAAACTTATAACTTAAAACTTAAAACCTTTTGCATGTAGGTCTTTAATTCGAAATAAATCTTCTTGCTTGCTTGTGATAGCAATGCCATACGTAACCAATAAACTTAAAACTTATAACTTAAAACTTAAAACCTTTTGCATGTAGGTCTTTAATTCGAAATAAATCTTCTTGCTTGCTTGTGATAGCAATGCCATACGTAACCAATAAACTTAAAACTTATAACTTAAAACTTAAAACTCAAAAAAGCCTTTCTTCTCCGGAAACTTCAACTTACTACTCTTCCTTTTCCCATTTACCATTACGTGTATAATATTGCTCTGATCGTCGAAGAGATCATACATCAGGGTATTTTGAATATCCCATTTGCCGGCGTCCGTAATGCCCGTGGCCTGAAAATAACTATAGGTAGCTTCAAAATCTTTTTCAAAACCTATACAGTCAAAGTTTGCCGCTTTTCCATTCAACACAATCTGCAGGTGTTTTTTTACATAGGTATCTATCGCTTTTCTTGCAGCTTCCCGATCAACGGGATTAATGAGGTCAATATCCACATTCAGGGATTTTTGCAGCACGTGCTCAAAATCATCGGTAAAAAGCTTTACAGTGATCTCCAGCGATTTTTCTTCCGCATTATGGGCCAGTTCCACAACCCCCAAATGAAGAGGGTGCGCGGGCGCTTCCGGCAGGCTAACCGGGGCCAGGATCAGCAACGCTATAAACCATTTATTGAACAGATTGACCATTGACCAAAATTATTTTATGGTTACGAAACTCTGCCTTATTTTAACGGCCTGCAAAGGAGACGGCAAATTCGTTCATTTAGTTGGCAATTCCTGAAAACCGCAGTTCCATCATGGGAGATTTTGGCTTTTATTTTCGCGAAGGCTGGGCACATATTATCAGCAGCGATGCACTGGATCATCAACTCTTTATCGCAGCCCTGGCTGCCATCTACCTGTTGCGCGACTGGAAGCAGGTTTTGATCCTCGTCACCGCTTTCACGATTGGCCATTCCCTGACGCTCGCCCTAAGTGTTTTGGACCTGGTTCGTTTCCCCAGCGATTGGGTAGAATTTCTCATTCCCGTCACCATTGTGATTACTGCGTTGTCAAACCTGGCACAAAAAAAGTTTACCCCCCGCTCAGTGCGTATCAACTATTTCCTGGCACTCTTTTTTGGCCTGGTACATGGAATGGGATTTGCGAATTCCATACGCATGATGCTGGCTCCTGACCAAAACCTGGCCTGGGGATTATTTGGCTTTAATGTGGGTTTGGAAGTAGGGCAGATCGTAGTGGTAACCGTCCTGCTTTTACTGGCGCAGTTGATCATTTCCGTGTTGCGTGTAAACAGACGCGAGTGGGTCATCTTCCTCTCGGCGGCCGTATTTGGTATTTCGCTTAAAATTGCCCTGGAAAGAATTCCCTGGTAACACTCAATCATAAAACAATCATCATGAAAAAGCTAGCTATCTTATTGCTCCTGCTTGGCGGACCCATGCTGGCGTTGTGGTCACAGAACATTCAGAATAATCCCGGCAGCAATCACGGGAATAAATTCGAACAACTGGGAACCATTTTGCCCACACCCAACGAGTACCGCACGGCCAGTGGCGCGCCCGGTCCCAAATACTGGCAACAGCGTGTCGACTACGACATCAAATGCGAGCTGGACGAGCCTAACAACAAACTCACCGGCAGTGAAACCATTACTTACCACAACAATTCACCCGACGTGCTCACTTATCTCTGGTTGCAGCTCGACGAGAACCAGCACAGCACCGTCAACAATGCCGGCTATGAAAACAGCAGCACCCTGCCCCGACAGGCTACCGACAATATGCTGAATGCCATGGAAGAAAGCCGTAGCGATAACGGGTATGGCTTCAAGATCACCAAACTGGTGGATATAAATGGGAAAGCGCTGAAGCATGTATTGAATAAAACCATGATGCGTGTAGAGCTGCCCACGCCCCTGAAGCCCGGTCAGAAATTTGTATTCAAGATTGACTGGAACTATAAGCTGGCTAACCGGGGCGATTTTGTTCGCTTTGGAGGCGCACGCGGCGGTTATGAATCGTTCGACGATGGCAATAATGCCTATACCGTTACACAATGGTATCCCCGGCTTTGCAAATACACCGATGACCAGGGTTGGCAAAACCACCAGTTTACCGGTCGTGGTGAATTCGCACTCAGTTTTGGAAATTTCAAAGTGCAGATGACTGTTCCCGCCGACCATATTGTGGGTTCCACCGGCGAGTGTCTGAATTATGCCACCGTGCTGAATGCCACGCAAAAATCCCGCTGGGCCAAGGCGCAGACAGCAAAAGAACCCGTTGAAATTGTCACCCTCGACGAAGCCAAAGCCGCATCGAAGAAAAAATCCACCGCTAAAAAAACCTGGATCTATAAGGCAGACAATGTGCGTGACTTTGCCTGGACCAGCAGCCGCCGTTTTGTGTGGGATGCCATGCCCACTTTTGTAGAAGGCAAGAAAGTAATGTGCATGAGCTTCTATGGTGAGGAAGCATTCCCCATCTACAATCGCTATTCCACCAAGGCTGTGGCCCATACCATCAAGACTTATTCTGATTTCTCCATTCCTTACCCCTACCCCACCGCACAGTCGGTGGAAGGCAACCAGGGTATGGAATATCCGATGATCTGTTTCAACCCCGGCCGTGCACAAAAAGACGGATCTTATACCGAGAGTTCCCGCAATGCCGCCATCTTTGTGATCATTCACGAAGTGGGACATAATTTCTTCCCCATGATCATCAACAGTGATGAACGCCAGTGGACCTGGATGGATGAAGGATTGAACTCCTACCTGCAATACCTCACACAGGAACTTTGGGATAATACATTTCCCAGTACCGAAGGAGCGCCCTGGACTATTGTCAATTACATGAAATTGCCCAAGGACCAGTTGGAACCCGTAATGACCAATTCCGAGAATATCGTGCGTTTTGGCCCCAATGCATACGATAAGCCCGCCACTGCACTCAATATTCTGCGCGAAACCATCGTGGGCCGCGAGCTCTTCGATTACGCATTTAAGGAATATTCGAGGCGCTGGGCTTTCAAATCACCTGCTCCAGCCGATTTCTTCCGCACCCTGGAAGATGCTACGGGAGAAGATCTCGACTGGTTCTGGAGAGGCTGGTTTTATGGCACCGATCCGGTTGATATCGCGCTCGACACCGTGAAATATGCCAAACCCGATGTAACGGCTAAACCACCGTTTACGGATACCACGGTGATGCGTAAGCTGCCCAAGCCGCTGGTTAATGATTTCGATGATCTTTCCAAGCGTCGCAACCGCGAAGACAAGAATATCGTTTTCGAAACGGATCGTGATACCACTTTGCGCGATTTCTACTGGCGCTATGATCGCGGCCTGGAGCCTTACGACAGCAACTCTTACCCCGTTCGCAGTGTATCCAACATTGAAACGCTTGATGAGGAAGGTCAGAAGAAGTATGGCGACAAGCATCTCTACGAATTAACCTTCAGCAATAAGGGTGGACTGGTAATGCCCATCATCATTGAGTGGACCTACAAGGACGGCACAAAGGAGATAGAAAGAATTCCTGCGCAGATCTGGCGTTATAATGAGAATAAAGTGACAAAATCCTTTATGAAGGACAAGGAAGTGGCGTCAATAAAGCTGGATCCCTATCGCGAAACCGCTGATATCGATGAAAGCAACAATAGCTGGAACGATATTCCGGCTCCGAGCCGCTTCCAGCTCTTCAAGCAAAAAATGAATGTAACCCAACCGCCCGGCATCAACCCGATGCAAAAGGCCAATGAGAAAAAAGGATTCTAATCTACAATGAATAAGCGGTGGTAAACCACCGCTTATTCATTGTAGGTGGAGGTGAAGGGGATTTGGTTATTGAATTAGCTTCAATAAAAAAGCGCAGTGGATTTACCACTGCGCTTTTTTCCTATACGCCTTTATCAGTTGCTGCGGGTCTTCCCTTTTTTCTCGGAGGGTGCGCGACCCGCCTCTTTCAGCTTTTGGGCAATGATCCATTCCAGTTGACCGTTTACACTGCGAAATTCATCAGCGGCCCATTTCTCCAACGCCTTGTACATGTCGGCATCTAATCGCAATACAAATGTTTTCTTATCTGGCATCCGGATTCATTTGATTTATTGATACAGGGTTCCGGTATTCAATACGGGTGAGGCACTTTTCTCCCCGCAAAGTACTACCATCAGGTTGCTCACCATGGCCGCTTTCTTTTCATCATCGAGCGTCACCACCTGTTTCTTGGCCAACATATCAAGGGCCATTTCCACCATGCCTACGGCACCTTCCACAATCTTGGTGCGCGCGGCAACAATGGCGGTAGCCTGTTGCCTTTGCAACATCGCTCCGGCGATTTCTGCTGCATAGGCCAGGTGACTGATGCGCGCTTCAATGATCACAATGCCGGCGGGGGCCAGTCGCTCGTTCAACTCCCGCTCCAGTATTTCATTCACTTTTTCGGCCCCATCCCGCAAAGTGATATCGGCCGTTTCATCTTCCAGGTTATCGTAAGGAAAGCTATTGGCCAGGTGCCGAACCGCGGCTTCACTTTGCACTTTTACGTAGTGGTCATAGTTTGCCACTTCAAAAGCTGCTTTATAAGTGTCGCGCACCTGCCATACGATCACCGCGCCAATTTCAATGGGGTTGCCCATCTTGTCATTCACTTTCAGCTTGGAGCTTTCCAGGTTCTGCGCACGGAGAGAAATATTCATGCGCCTGAACAGGGGATTGATAAACTTCAGCCCATTCTCCTTTACCGTACCCACATATTTGCCAAAGAAAACGCAAACACGGGAATGGTTGGGGTTGATGATGGTGATGCCTTTGAAAAGGAAAATAGCCAACAATACGGCGAATAATCCGATCCACATACGGATGGTCGGCTCATTCTGATCATCCACCCCATTTGCCATAAACACGATGCCGGCAATAAAAAAAACCAGGGCCGCGAGAAGGGCCAGGAATCCCGAAACGGGTCTGAATATTTTTTCCATACAAAATTTGTTTTAATATCATTTTGATATCAAATTTATAGCAAATCCCCGAATGCGCCAAATAAATCGCAGAGGGCTTATATTTAAGCCATGAAATCATGGTTCAGTTTAGTTCCGGCCCTGTTGCTGGCTGCCCAGCTTCATGCTGCCAGCGTTGACACGCTCAGCATACCCAGCAGGGCCATGCGCATGGAAGCCCGTTGTGTGGTAATTGTACCGGATGCGGAAAAGCCTGCTGCCGGCTGGCCGGTGCTTTACCTGCTACATGGGTATAGCGGCAACTATAGCAACTGGATTCAGAAAGTGCCGGCGATCAGGGAATATGCAGACCAATACGGCATCATGGTGGTTTGTCCGGATGGAGGTTTCAGCAGTTGGTATCTCGACAGCCCGGTTGACAGCAGCATGCGTTATGCTACTTATGTGGCAGAGGAAATACCCGCTTATATCGACCGGCACTATCCCACCCGGGCCGAACCTGCCGGCCGCGCCATAACCGGGCTCAGCATGGGCGGACATGGCGGTCTCTACCTGGGCCTGCGCTTCCCGCAAACCTTCGGCGCCTGTGGCAGCATGAGCGGCGGGGTTGACCTGCTTTGCTGCACCACCCGATTTGATGTGCCCCAGCGCCTGGGCGATACCCTGCAGTATGCGCAGAACTGGGTGGATTATTCCGTGATGGGACTGGTGGGCAAAATAAAACCGGCAGAGGCGCCGGCTATGATCATTGATTGTGGTACCGAGGATTTTTTCTATGGCATCAACGCCGCCCTGCATCAGAAGCTGTTGTCGTTAAAAATACCGCATGAATATGTTGAGCGGCCGGGCAAGCACGACTGGAACTACTGGGCACTGGCTATCAGGTACCAGTTTTTGTTCTTTGCAGATTTTTTTGGGAAGAACCAACGCTGATGCTCCGGCATCAGGCAGATCAGAAAGTAGGTTATCCGTATAACTAAGAAGCCATTATCCACCGCCGGTGCGGCCATCCCGCACTTTCACTTTTTTCTTGCCCGAATTCTTTTTCTCATAATCGAGTATAGCCTGCGGCTTTTTCGCTTCCGTTTTTTCGGCGCTGCCGTCCTTACTCACATCAAGCGGCTTCAGGTCATCGCCTGCTGCGGCTGTTTCCTTTTCCATCTCCGCCTTGCTTTTATTCATCCAGTATTCTTCCGTGCGCATGATTGTTCCCCACTCAGGATCGTAATAGGTCCAGGTTCCATGCTTTACGGCATAGCCTTCCACAGGCACAACCACCCTTTCTTTAATGCGTGATGCGTCCATCGGATCAATCACATCCACTGTGTCAAATGACTTTCCCGGCTCTACCGCGCGCCAGCTTTCTTCCCGCAGCAATCCGCCCAGGCGGGTAAAGTAGCGGCTTTTACCATCCAACTGGCCCCAGCGGTAATTTTCCTCGGCCAGTTTATCGCCCATGGTTGAAAATTTGACCCAGCGCCCCACTTTCATATCATTTTCATAGTAACCCTGCTCCTCATAGCCCGGTTCACCCCGCACCGACTCATACTTATGCACCCAGGGGCCCTGTTTTTTTTCCTGCATATCCACGCGATTAAGGGTATCCCCTCTTACGCTGATGATATAGGACTTCCAGGTCTGCGATTGCGCAGAAAGAAGAAGCATGGACGAAAGAATGAGGAGAAGGCAACGCATAGTGGGCCATTTTTAAGTTAACGACAGGGTAAGGGCATTTGTTGCCGGATCCGTCGCAAATTCCCTGCCGGAATATCCGCTCAGGTGGCCAGGGGTTCCTGCTGCTGCAGGAGCCAGAGCAGGGCGAGCTCATATCCCTGTAATCCCAGGCCAATGATGCTTCCTTTTACTTTCGCGCTTACATGCGAAATTTTGCGAAAATCTTCCCTGGCGTGCACATTGGAAATATGTACTTCTATCACCGGGGCCCTGATCGCCGCTATCGCATCCCCGATAGCCACCGAAGTATGCGTATAGGCAGCCGGGTTCAGAATGATTCCATCAGCCTCAAATCCCATCTTCTGCAAAGCATCCACCAACTCACCTTCGATATTGCTTTGAAAATAACTGAACCGGACTTTGGGATAACGCTCACGAAGGGAATGCAGGAAATCCTCGAAAGAGGTAGAGCCGTAAATGCCGGTCTCCCGCTGTCCCAGCAGGTTGAGATTGGGGCCGTTGATGATGGAGATATGCATGGGGAGTTATAAGTTGTAAGTTTTAAGTTATAAGTTGTAAGTTTTAAGCGGTAAGTTATTGAAATTATTGGTAGCCATCATTTACATGCATAAACATTGTACCCACTTAAAACTTATAACTTAAAACTTACAACTCAAAACTCCCCTTTCAGCAAACTATACATTTCCAAACTCACCCTCTTCCCCTTTTTCAACTCCGCCTCCCTGAGTGTTCCTTCATACAGGAAGCCCAATTTCTTCATCAACCCACTGCTGGCTTCGTTACCTACTTCCACAATTCCTTCGAGGCGATGTAATGGCCAGTGTTGAAAGGCAAAATCGATTACCACGGGTAATACTTCCTTCATAATGCCCTGACGCATAAATTGGGGCAACAACCAGGCGCCCAGTTCAGCTTTTTCGTGCTGCGCGATATATCCGCTTAAACCGCAAACACCTAATGGCTGATGCGTTTCTTTTGAAACAATTTTCCAGTAAGCCCCCGTTTGCTCCTGCCAGACCCGATGATAGAACTCCATCTGGCCGGCCGTTTCCTCCAATGTTGCGTACGACACACCATAAAATGGGATCACTTCCGGATGGCTCAGACCTTCGAAAATAAAAGCCTGGTCATCCGGCACTATCTCCTCCAACAGGAAGCGGGCCGACCGAAGTGGAGGGAAGGGAGGGAGTAAATTTGAGGCTTTGATAAAATTTGTGAATTTGGGTATTTGGGAATTTGTGATTAGTAAGTTGGGAGGCTTTGATTCTATATTTAAAGTCAAAAAGATATTCAACCCCTCACCTGCGTTAATCTGCGGAAAAATCTGTGAAAATCTGCGGGAAATCTCTCCTGATCTTTAAACAGGTTGGAACTGCGGAAGCATTTCCCGCAGATTTTCACAGATTTCTACGCAGAATACGCAGATTTTTTTCTGAAACCAATTTTCATTTCCCAGCTTCACAGATCCTATTCAGGAAATGACACTCACAACTTATTACTTACAATTTACCACTTACTACTTACTACTTCCCACTACTCAACCATTGCCAGGAAATCATCGAACAAATACCGGCTATCGTGCGGGCCGGGGGTGCTTTCGGGGTGGTATTGTACGGAGAAAGCTTTCTTTCCTTTTACCCGAATACCTTCTATTGATTGATCATTCAGGTTGAGATGGGTGATTTCGATATGATCCGCTTTTTTCACCGCCTCAGGATCCACACCAAATCCATGGTTTTGGGTAGTGATTTCGGAGCGACCCGTGATGATATTCTTCACCGGGTGATTGAGGCCACGGTGGCCATGGTGCATTTTGAAGGTGGGGATGCCATTGGCCAGCGCCAGCAATTGATGACCGAGGCAAATTCCGAATACAGGTTTATCTTCTTTCAAAATCTCCTTCACCGTTTCAATGGCATAATCCATGGCAGCCGGATCGCCGGGACCATTGGAGATAAAATAACCATTGGGATTAAATTCCTTCACGGTTTTCAGCGGAGTTTTCGCCGGAAATACTTTTACAAAAGCACCCCGGTCGACCATGCAATGCAGAATATGTTGCTTCACCCCATAGTCCATCACCGCTATGCGTTTGGCAGCAGCCGGGTCTCCCATTTCATAGGCCTCTTTGGTACTCACCTGTGAAGCCAGTTCCAGCCCATTCATGTCTGGCACCTGTGCCAACCGGTTCTTGAGTTCCTCCACGTCGGTGGTTTCGGAAGAAATGATACAGTTCATAGCGCCTTTGGTACGCACATGGGCCACCAGCGCACGTGTATCCACACCCTCTATCGATACAATATTATTATCCCTGAGGTATTGATCCAGGTTGCCTTCGGCGAGCTTGCGCGAGTATCCTTCTTCGAGATTCCGCCCTATCAGCCCCCTGATCTTAACCGAATCGGATTCCACATCCGCCGACATTACACCATAATTGCCCACATGCACGGCATTCATGATCAGGATCTGGCCAAAATAGCTGGGATCCGTAAACACTTCCTGGTAACCGGTCATACCCGTATTGAAACAAATTTCACCAGTGGTGGTACCAATGGCACCAAAGGACTGTCCATGAGCTACTGTGCCGTCGGCCAGGACCAAAACGGCGGGTAATTTTTTTTCAGGCATGAAAATCAATGGGGTTGAATGAACAAATTGCGCAAAGGTAAGGACTTCGGGTCTTATATAAATGAGAAATAAAGGCTGATTTTCCCGGTTTTTTCCACATGATCAGGAACGGCGGCGGCGGGTATATTTCGCGCGCATCACATCCTGCACATTCACGTTATTGATTTTGCTTTCCAGCCAGGAGATCACATCCAGGTAAGCAAAAGCCCGGCTCTCCAGTGGGTTGCCTTCGTATTTTTTCAGCTTATGCAAAAGTTTCTCAAATTCCGGTCGCAGGGCATGGGCACCCACATGAAAGGAGCGGCGTAAAAAGGCAAACATTTCCTCTTCCACCTTACTCAGGTTTTCCATTTTCGCCATATAGCGATACACCGATTTGATCAGGTATTCCAGTAAATCGAAATTACCCAGCTCATAATGCGCGATCAGGTGCAATAATCGCGCATAGCATTGCAGGTCGGTACGCAGATCCGCTTTCTGGTTGATGATACGGTTGAGATAGTCGATGGCTTTCTCATTATTGCCACAACCAAAATAAAGACAGGCAATCTTGTAATAAAATACCAGCACACGGTGGGTATCGAGATAGATCCCGTACTTCTGCAACATCTCCTCGAGGAAAGGCACCATCTTGATTCCCTTTTCAAATGTGCCACGAAGGAAATACAGATTGATCCGTGCTGTGTAGAGATACTGATAAGTAAGTATCAGGTTGTTGTCGTTCTGCAATACCAGCTTATGCCTGGCAAACTGCTCAAACTTGCGGATATCAGCCGCCAGCTTTTCATGATTGAGCAGGTCGAAATGCGCCCCCATCAGGTTGTGCATTCCCTTGATATAACTGGCAGTTTCCACTGCCAGCATGAGAGGAAACTCCTCAAAAAGGTTCACCCATTTCTGACTGTACCGGTAATACTGCAGGAAGTCGAGACGGATAAAGGCAAACCAACAATAGCTCTGGTACAAATAAAGCCGTTCATAAAAGCCTTTGGCCCCCTTCGCAGTGGCCGGCAAATTCGACAGGAAGAAGGCCTTGATGCTGCGCATATCTTTTTCATTGCGCGCATGGCCATGCTGAATATACCAACTGTAAAGCTGTAGCGAAAGGTTGGAGAGCTGGTTGACCAGGCTAAGCGATTCCGTTACCGCATCCGATTCCTGGCAAAGCACATCGGCCCGGTCCTGCATACTGCGCGTGATATAAAGCGCCTCGATCTTTTTTTCAAAAAAAAGCGCCTGCTGCAGGTAACTGATCTGCTGATGCTCGCGGGCCATATCTTTCAACTGCTTCAGCGCTTTCAGGGTTTGCAGGTAGAGCCCCTTGTTGAAGAGTATCCGGGCATGATCCATCAGCTCATGCAGGCGTATGTCCACATTATCTTCATCGCGGATAATCCGCAGGCTCGACAGAATTTGCCGGTACAGATGGGCCTTCATGTTCGATAGCTGTTGCTTACGAATGTTCTTATGCTTGCGCAAAAGAATGGCTTCATCATATTCATTCATTTTGTCGAGCGCATCAAATAGCTGGATGATCTTCAGGTCGTCGCTGGCTTTGTTGCGTTTGACAAATAGCTTAAAATTCCGCTTTTCGCTCTTTTCGAGCGACTTTATGAGTTGAAAAAGGGCATCGTTTGAACGGTTGGGCATCGTAATTCAAATATTTTAAAACCCTTACCAGGCAAGGGTTTCAGGCAATTTAGACCATTTTTAACCGTGTAAAAACAAGCCAATTTTGGTTTTACCCGCCCATGGCAGGGGGTTAACTTAGTAGTGCAGGCTGTTTATGGTTCAGATAATAGCAAGCAAAAATAAGCAGCCTGCATCTTCATCACTCAATATATTGATTTATTATGGCCGACGGAAAAATTCACATCTTCGACACCACCCTGCGTGATGGCGAGCAGGTACCCGGTTGCAAATTGAATACCAAAGAGAAAATTGAACTGGCCCTGGCCCTGGAGCAATTGGGTGTAGACGTACTGGAAGCCGGCTTTCCCATTTCATCGCCCGGCGATTTTGAATCGGTGCAGGAAATTTCGAAAGTGATAAAGGAAGCCACGGTTTGTGGACTGAGCCGCGCCGTGCTGAAAGATATTGAAACGGCTGCGGAAGCCCTCAAGTCCGCCAAAAGACCGCGAATCCATACGGGCATCGGCACCAGCGATTTTCATATCAAATCCAAATTCAACTCCAATCGCGAAGACATTCTGCAAAGGGCTATCCAGTGCGTGAAATGGGCCCGCAATTTTGTGGATGATGTGGAGTTTTATGCCGAGGATGCCGGCCGTACCGACAACGATTACCTGGCCCGCGTAATAGAGGCCGTAATTGCCGCCGGTGCCACCGTGGTGAATATACCGGATACCACGGGCTACTGCCTGCCCCACCAATACGGCGAAAAGATCGCTTACCTTATTAATAATGTCCCCAATATAGATAAAGCCATTATTTCCTGCCATTGCCATAACGATCTGGGTCTGGCTACGGCCAACTCCATCGCGGGTGTATTGAATGGTGCCAGGCAAATAGAATGTACCATCAATGGCTTGGGTGAACGCGCGGGCAATACTTCGCTGGAAGAAGTGGTCATGATTCTGAAGCAGCACCATGCGCTGGGTTATTATACCAATATTCAAACCAAACAACTGAATCCGCTAAGCCGCCTGGTAGCCGATACCATGCGTATGCCGGTTCAGGCCAATAAGGCCATCGTGGGCAGCAATGCATTTTCGCATTCCTCCGGCATCCACCAGGATGGGTTCCTGAAAGATGCACTTACTTACGAGATCATCGCTCCCGAAGAAGTGGGTGCCGATGGTTCCAAAATTGTGCTCACCGCGCGAAGCGGCCGCTCTGCACTGGCGCATCGTCTGCACCTTCTCGGTTACCAGTTTAACCGCAATGAAGTAGATAGCCTCTATGCCGAATTCCTGAAAGTAGCCGACCGGAAAAAAGAAGTAGAGAACGAAGACCTGCAGGAACTGGCGAAGCAGTTTCAGGCGATAGAAATCTGAGGGCAAATTTGAGAATTTGGGGATTTGGATATTTGCGGATTTGACGATTCAACAATTCAACAATTCAACGATTCAACGATTCAACAGTTCAACGATTCAACGATTCAACGATTCAACAGTTCAACGATTCAACAATTCAACAACAAAAACTTGGCAGGAAAAACATTATTCGAGAAAATTTGGGAGCGGCATGTGGTGAAGACCATTGAAGACGGCCCTTCGGTTTTGTATATCGACCGACATTTTATTCATGAAGTAACCAGCCCACAGGCATTCAATGGGCTCAATAAAAGAGGTATCAAGGTTTTTCGTCCGCAGCAGGTAGTGGCCACGGCCGACCATAACGTGCCTACGGTTGATCAGCATTTACCCATTCGCGAAGAACTTTCCCGTCGCCAGGTGGAAGCCCTGCACAAAAACTGTGCGGAGCATGGCATTGATCTCTATGGCCTGGGGCATCCTTACCAGGGCATAGTGCACGTGATTGGCCCTGAACTGGGAATTACCCAGCCGGGGATGACCATTGTTTGCGGCGACAGCCATACTTCCACGCATGGTGCTTTTGGCAGCATCGCGTTTGGCATTGGCACCAGCGAAGTGGAAATGGTGCTGGCCACCCAATGCCTGATGCAGAGCAAGCCCAAACTGATGCGCATTAATATTGAGGGAGACCTGAATCCCGGTGTGGTAAGTAAAGACATCGTTCTGTATATTCTTTCCCGGATTACCGCCAGCGGCGCCACAGGTTATGCAGTGGAATTCGCCGGCTCCGCCATCCGCAACCTATCGATGGAAGCCCGCATGACCATCTGCAATATGAGTATTGAAATGGGTGCACGCTGCGGCATGATTGCTCCCGACACTACCACCCTTACCTATATGAAGGGCCGCCAGTTTGCCCCGGCGGGTGACGCATGGAATGAAAAACTGCGTTACTGGAAAACTCTTTATTCCGATGCCGATGCCGTTTTCGACAAGGAGATCAATCTGCGTGCAGAAGATATTGAACCCATGATTACCTATGGCACCAACCCCGGCATGGGCATGAGTGTGAGTGGACATATTCCCGCGCTAACGGAAGTGGAGGAAAGAGAAATTCCTTCCTTTCAGAAATCGTTAGCTTATATGGGGCTTGACGCTGGCGCCCCCATCAAGGGCCAGAAAGTAGATTATGTTTTTATCGGAAGCTGTACCAACTCACGCATCGAAGACCTGCGGATGGTGGCCAGCTTTGTAAAGGGCAAAAGAAAAGCCGAGGGTGTGGAAGTATGGGTGGTGCCTGGCAGCAAGCAGGTAGAGAAACAGGCACGCGAAGAAGGTATTGACCGCATTTTTGAAGCGGCCGGTTTCCAACTTCGCCAACCCGGTTGCTCGGCCTGCCTGGGTATGAACGAAGACAAGATACCGGCGGGCAAATATTGCATATCAACCAGCAACCGAAACTTCGAAGGTCGCCAGGGTCCGAATGCACGCACTTTTCTCGCCAGCCCCCTCACTGCCGCCCTGGCGGCTGTAACAGGGCAGGTGGGTGATATCCGCGAACATTACATCACGGAAGAAACAGGTGTTGTATAGAACAAGCAATAATGCATTATTGAAGTCAACAAAAGTGAAGTAGCCTACATGAGCAAAGCGATCAATATCATAAAATCAACAGCGGTTCCGGTAAATATAGAGAATGTGGATACCGACCAGATCATCCCGGCCCGTTTTCTGAAAGCGACCAACCGTGAAGGGTTTGGCAAAAACCTCTTTCGCGACTGGCGTTATTTAAACGACGACGAAAATCAGCCGAAACCCGATTTTGTATTGAACCAGTCAAAGTTTAGCGGCAAGATCCTGCTGGCAGGAAAAAACTTTGGTTGTGGCAGCAGCCGCGAACACGCGGCCTGGGCTATCAAAGATGCCGGCTTTGATGTGGTGGTAAGCAGTTTTTTTGCCGATATCTTTAAAAACAATGCCCTCAACAACTTTCTGTTACCCGTTACGGTTACAGATCAACTGCTAAGCCAGCTCTTTGCAGCAGTAGAAAATGATCCATCCACCATACTAGAAGTAAACCTGCCGGAACAATTTATACGCATCGAAGGCAGCGACAACAAAGAACATTTCGACATCAACAGCTATAAAAAAACCTGTATGCTGAACGGGTACGATGATATCGATTACCTGCTCAGCACCAAAAACGAAATAGAAGCATTTGAAAAACAAGGTTGGCCGGCCTGATTCGGCAAAGATTTATGAAGAAGATTATAGCAGTAATTGAAGGAGACGGAATAGGACCCGAAGTAACCCGGCAATCGGTGCGGGTATTGAACAACATTGCGGAAGCCTTCAACCATGAATTTTCCTATCGCTATTGCCTGATGGGGGCCGATGCCATCGACAAAACCGGCACTCCCCTACCCGATGAAACCATTGAAATCTGCCTGCAAAGCGATGCCATACTCTTTGGCGCCATCGGACATCCCAAATACGACAATGACCCCAACGCCAAAGTGCGTCCAGAACAGGGGCTGCTGAAATTGCGCAAGTCGCTTCAGCTATTTGCCAATATCCGCCCCGTAACCGCCTATCCCGCGCTGCACCATCTGTCGCCTCTCAAACCCCGCAACCTGGAAGGGGTTGATTTTGTGATTTACCGTGAACTGACCGGCGGCATCTATTTTGGCAAGAAAGAACTGGCGGAAGATGGAATGAGTGCGATCGACGAATGCACCTATAGCATTCCTGAAATTGAACGCATCGCACACCTGGCATTCCAGGCTGCACAGAAGCGTCGTAAAAAACTCACCCTTGTCGACAAAGCCAACGTGCTCGAAACTTCTCGTCTCTGGCGCAAAGCCGTAAAAGACCTGGCCGATCAGTATCCTGATGTGGCGCTTGATTTCCTGTTTGTAGACAATGCGGCCATGCAAATCATCCTCAATCCCGCTCAGTTCGACGTGATACTGACGGAGAACATGTTTGGCGATATCATCAGCGATGAAGCCAGTGTGATCAGCGGATCGCTGGGATTGCTGCCTTCTGCAAGTCTTGGCAATGGTTCAGCCCTCTTTGAACCCATCCACGGTTCCTATCCCCAGGCCGCGGGAAAAGATATTGCCAACCCGTTGGGCTCCATCCTTTCCGCCGCCATGCTGCTGGAGCATTTTGACATGAATGAAGAAGCTGCGCTGGTGCGCGAAGCTGTACAATGGACACTCCAGAATGGCTTTGTAACAAAAGATATTGACCCCGTTAATTTTTATTTCACCAATACCCTGGGCGAACTGATCTGCGACTATGTAAGTGGCAAAATTCCCGGATCGGTGAAGCAGGAGAATATAGAACTGCGCAAGTCTACCATCATATAAGAACAACTGTTTGCACCCTAACGATTGCCCGCCATAAAAAAAATCCAATCCAAAAAGTTCTTTTTAATCGATGAGCTGTATATTTGTTGATATACATCTCATGCAGCAAAGCAGCACATATAAAGTTATCAGCACAGTGATCAGCGTGATTATTGTGGTGGTGATTATTATTCCTGCAACGCACGGAGGTGGATTTACTTTGTAATAAAGAAACAGAGATAAGTAAAAAACCCGCCTCTTGCAGAGGCGGGTTTTTTGTTTGCCTTCGTTTCGAAACGCAACAGATCATAACTGGAATATAGCAGATTTCATTTACCAAACAGCTCCGCCAGCGCGGAAATCCGGACGAGATTATTACTATGGAATTGAATAAATACAGTAAGACGATTACACAGGATCCAACACAGCCTGCGGCCCAGGCCATGCTCTATGGCATTGGGCTAACCGATGAGGATTTATTGAAAGCGCAGGTAGGCATCGCCAGCATGGGCTATGACGGTAATACCTGCAATATGCACCTCAACGACCTGGCCCGCGTGGTAAAATCTTCCGTATGGGATAACGAACTGGTAGGCCTTATCTTCAATACGATTGGCGTAAGCGACGGCATTAGCAATGGTACGGAAGGCATGCGCTATTCGCTTGTCAGTCGCGACATTATTGCCGACAGCATTGAGGCGGTTTGTGGCGCGCAATACTATGATGGGCTGATCGCCATACCCGGCTGCGACAAAAATATGCCGGGATCCGTAATCGCGATGGGACGCCTCAACCGGCCATCGATCATGCTATATGGCGGCACAATTGCGCCGGGGCATTACAAGGGGCAGGACCTTAACATCGTGAGCGCCTTCGAAGCCCTGGGTCAAAAGTTGGCAGGTCAGTTGGATGAGGCCGATTTTAAAGGTATCGTACGCAATAGCTGCCCCGGAGCGGGTGCCTGTGGGGGCATGTACACCGCCAACACCATGGCCGCTGCCATTGAGGCCCTCGGTATGAGCCTGCCCTACTCATCCTCCAATCCCGCGCTTAGCGAAGAAAAACAGCAGGAATGCCGCGCGGCCGGCAAAGCCATACGGGTACTGCTCGAAAAAGATATTAAGCCCTCCGATATCATGACCCGTGAGGCATTTGAAAATGCCATCACCGTCATCATGGCCCTCGGTGGAAGCACCAATGCCGTACTGCACCTGATTGCGATGGCCAGAAGCGTGAACGTTCAAATTACGCAGGATGATTTTCAGCAGATCAGCAACAAAGTGCCCGTACTGGCCGATTTTAAACCCTCCGGAAAATACCTGATGCAGGACCTGCACCAGCACGGAGGCGTGCCGGCTGTGATGAAATACTTGTTATCGAAAGGCATGCTGCATGGAAACTGCCTGACCGTAACCAGCCAAACCCTCGAAGAAAACCTGCGCGAGGTGCCGGAGCTTGATTTTGAAAAACAGGACATCATACTCCCGACAGAAAACCCCATTAAGAAAACAGGACACCTGCAAATTCTCTATGGCAACCTGGCCGAAAAAGGCAGTGTCGCCAAAATAAGTGGTAAGGAAGGCGAGTTGTTTGAAGGTCCGGCACGCGTGTTCGATGGGGAATCGCAATTGATAGCAGGCATTCATTCCGGCAAAATAAAATCGGGTGATGTGGTAGTCATCCGCTATGTAGGACCACGGGGCGCGCCGGGTATGCCGGAGATGTTGAAGCCAACATCAGCCATTATAGGCGCTGGTCTGGGCAAATCGGTTGCACTGATCACCGATGGCCGCTTCAGCGGCGGCACCCATGGGTTTGTGGTGGGGCATATTACGCCCGAGGCTTTCGATGGAGGTGGCATCGCCCTGGTAAAGGATGATGACCCAATCCGGATCGACGCCGTCAATAACCGCATCGAATTATTGATCGATGAAAAAGAACTCGCCGCCAGGAAAGCCGCCTGGCAGCAACCCGCCCTGAAAGCGAAAAAAGGAATTCTCTTTAAATACGCAAAACAGGTAAAGGACGCATCGGAAGGTTGTGTAACCGATGAAGCCTGATACCACAAAATAGAAATTATGGAAACCGTGGCATTACAAACGGAAACCGGCAGCAGTAAAAAAGAAGCGACTACCCAACTCAGCGGTAGCGAAGCAGTACTGAAAGCCCTGATAGCCGAAAAAGTGGAAACCATTTTTGGTTATCCCGGTGGCGCCATCATGCCTATCTATGATGCTTTGTACGACTACAATGATCGCCTGCAACATATACTCGTTCGCCATGAGCAGGGTGCCATACATGCGGCACAGGGCTATGCACGCGTATCGGGAAAAGTGGGTGTGGTATTTGCCACCAGCGGACCCGGCGCCACCAACCTGGTTACGGGCCTTGCCGATGCCATGATCGATTCCACCCCGGTGGTTTGTATCACCGGCCAGGTATTTGCGCACTTGCTGGGAACGGATGCTTTCCAGGAAACGGATGTCATCAATATCACCACTCCGGTTACCAAGTGGAACTACCAGGTTACGGATGCTACCGAAATTCCTTCGGTACTGGCCAAGGCTTTCTATATCGCACGTAGCGGAAGGCCGGGTCCTGTTGTTATCGACATCACCAAGAATGCCCAATTGCAGATGTTCGATTTTGCCGGCTATGAGCGCTGCAACCATATCCGCAGCTATCGTCCCAAACCTTTCGTACGTAAAGAATATATAGAAGCGGCCGCCAAACTGATTAATGCGGCCGAAAGACCCTTCGTGATTTTTGGCCAGGGAGTAATACTGGGTAAAGCGGAAAAGGAATTTTTGCAGTTTCTCGAAAAAAGCGGCATTCCCGCTGCCTGGACCATCATGGGCATGGGCGCCATTCCCACCGACCACCCACTGGCAACAGGGATGCTGGGCATGCATGGCAACTATGGCCCCAATGTGTTGACCAATGAATGTGATGTACTGATCGCTATCGGCATGCGTTTCGATGACCGAGTTACAGGGCGATTGGATAAATACGCACGTCAGGCACAGGTAATTCATCTGGATATTGACCCTGCTGAAATTGACAAGAACGTAAAGACTGCCGTGCCAGTTTGGGGCGACTGTCGGGAAACCCTCCCCCAACTCACCGCGTTGATTGAGCAGAAAGTATACCCGCAATGGCTGCAACGGTTCAGGGATTGCCAGGCGCGTGAAGATGAAAAAGTGGTGAAAGAGGAGTTGAATCCAACCACCGATATCCTGACCATGGGTGAAGTGATCCGTGAATTAAACGAATTGACGAATGGCGAAGCCATTATTGTGACGGATGTGGGCCAACACCAGATGGTGGCCTGTCGCTATGCGAAAATGAATAATACCCGCAGCAATATCACCAGTGGCGGACTGGGCACCATGGGCTTTGCCCTGCCCGCAGCCATCGGCGCCGCCTATGGCGATCCTTCGCGCACCACCGTAGCGATCATTGGGGATGGAGGTTTTCAAATGACGCTGCAGGAACTGGGTACCATCATGCAATTCAGGCCCAATGTAAAAATCATGATCCTGAATAATCAGTTCCTCGGTATGGTGCGCCAATGGCAGCAGCTCTTCCATCAAAAGCGCTACTCCTTTGTGGATATCACCAGTCCCGACTTTGTGCAGGTAGCCAAAGGATTCGGTATACCGGGACAAAGCATCAGCGAACGCAAAGACCTGAAAGCCGCGCTAAAAACGATGTTGCAAACGAATGGCTCATTCCTGCTCGAAGTGATGGTAGGCAAAGAAAACAATGTATTTCCCATGGTGCCTCAGGGAAGAGGAGTGGCGGAGATTGTGTTGAGTAGTGAAGAAGTTTGAGTGAGTTTAGAGTTTAAAGTTTAAGGTTTAAGGTCTGGCTAAATTTTTTAAACTTTCTAAACTTTAAACCTTAAACTTTAAACTCTAAACCTTAAACCACGTAAAACGTACAACGTAAAACGTAAAACATAACAGACATGTCCAAACAAGAATATACCATCACCGTCTACACCGAAAACCAGATCGGTTTGCTGAATCGGATCGCTATCATGTTTTCGCGGCGTAAGATCAATATCGACAGCCTCAACACTTCTCCATCGGAAGTGGAGAGCGTGCATCGCTTTACCATCGTGATCAACGAAACGGAGGAAGTGGTGCGCAAACTTTGCCGCCAGATTGAAAAGCAGGTGGAAGTATTGAAAGCCTATTACAATACACAGGATGAAATTGTGTGGCAGGAACTGGCCCTGTATAAAGTGCCTACAGAAATAATTGCTGAGGAAGTGAAGGTAGAACGCCTGTTGCGTGAATATGGCGCGAAAGCGGTGGTGATTCGCAAAGACTATACTGTATTTGAAGTGGCGGGCCATCGCGAAGAAACCGATAAGCTGATACAGGTGCTGGAACCATTCGGATTAATTGAATTTGTACGCAGTGGCCGTGTGGCGATTATCAAAGACAGTGTGGGCTTCCACGAAAAATTAAAGGAGTTTGAATATCGCGAACCAGGTGAGGAAGCGATAGAGAATGAATACCTTGATCAGCACGAAAAGGTGTTCAGCATGTAAGAAAAAAATCGTAAATTGAATATTCCGTTTTCAATAAAAAAAACAATCAAAACCCAAAAACAGATAAGATGGCAAAATTAAATTTTGGCGGCGTGGAGGAGAATGTAATCACACGTGATGAATTCCCCCTGAGCAAAGCCCAGCAGGTACTGCAAAATGAAACCGTAGCCGTAATCGGTTATGGTGTGCAGGGTCCCGGACAGGCGCTGAATCAGCGCGACAATGGTATCAATGTGATTGTAGGTCAGCGAAAGAATTCAAAGAGTTGGGATAAGGCCGTTCGTGATGGATTTATTCCCGGTGAGTCGCTGTTTGAAATTGAAGAAGCGCTGGAGCGTGGCACCATCATCTGTTATTTGCTGAGCGATGCCGCGCAAATTGCTTTGTGGCCCACCGTAAAAAAACACCTCACCCCGGGCAAAGCCCTTTACTTCTCCCATGGCTTTGGGGTTACATTCAACGATCAAACCGGCATCGTGCCTCCCAAGGATGTGGATGTATTCCTGGTAGCGCCCAAAGGCAGTGGCACATCGCTGCGCCGCATGTTCCTGCAGGGCCGTGGGCTCAATAGCTCTTACGCCATCTTCCAGGATGCAACCGGCAAGGCTTTTGACCGTGTTGTCGCACTCGGCATCGCCGTGGGCAGCGGTTACTTGTTTGAAACCGATTTCAAAAAAGAAGTATACAGCGATCTTACCGGTGAGCGTGGTACCCTTATGGGCGCCATACAGGGAATCTTTGCCGCACAATACCAGGTATTGCGCGACAAAGGCCATAGCCCCAGCGAGGCTTTCAACGAGACGGTGGAAGAACTGACCCAATCGCTGATGCCGCTGGTGGCCGAAAACGGTATGGACTGGATGTATGCCAACTGCTCCACTACCGCCCAGCGTGGCGCACTCGACTGGTGGAAGAAGTTTCGCGACGCTACGGCTCCGGTATTCCGCGAACTGTATGAAACCGTGGCGGCCGGCAAGGAATCACAACGCTCTATCGACAGCAATTCACAGCCCGACTACCGGGAGAAACTGGAAGCCGAGCTGAAGGAGCTGCGCGAAAGCGAAATGTGGCAGGCGGGTAAAACCGTTCGCAGCCTCCGGCCGGAAAATCAGCCTGGCAATGAAAACCCCTTCGAGGAATCCTCTACCAAAAGCGTATTCCGCGAGCAGGCCCTGAAATCTGAATCCGTAGGATAATCATCTCATAAAAAGATAAAGGAATGGAACCGGTCGCTACAGTGGAGGAAACCGAACAGAAGGTAAATGTCGTTTCCGGCAATAGCTGGAAAAAACATCTTCATTTTGAAGATGCTGCCGCGCGTTTGCTCCCTGTAGTGATCCGGACCCCTTTGCAATGGAATGCCAACCTCTCGCGCAAGTACCAGTGTAATGTGTACCTGAAAAGGGAGGATTTACAGGTTGTGCGCTCCTATAAGCTGCGGGGTGCCTACAATATGATCAGCACCCTCTCCAGGGAACAGATGCAACAGGGCGTTGTTTGCGCCAGCGCGGGCAATCACGCGCAGGGCTTTGCCTTCAGTTGTCGCAAGCTGGAGATCAGGGGGGTGATCTTTATGCCCGTCATCACGCCCAAGCAAAAAATTCACCAAACCAAGATGTTTGGCGAATCCTTTATTGAGATTCAACTGGTGGGCGATACATTCGATGACTGTGCGCAGGCGGCTATCGCTTACACGCAGGAAAACCAAATGACCTTTATTCCCCCCTTCGATGATTACCGCATCATTGAAGGCCAGGCTACTGTAGCCATGGAAATTCTCGAAGACCTTCCCACTGTCGATTATCTGCTGGTACCCGTGGGCGGTGGCGGATTATGCGCCGGTGTGGGCAGCTATTTCAAAATGGTATCCCCACCCACCAAAATTGTGGGCCTGGAGCCGGAAGGCGCCCCTTCGATGAAAGCAGCCCTTGAGGCCGGCCAACCGGTTACCCTACCCTCCATCGACCGATTTGTGGATGGCGCCGCCGTAAAACGCGTGGGCGACCGAAGCTTTGAAATTTGCCAGCATGTTTTAGACGACATGCGACTGGTACCCGAGGGAAAAATATGCACCAGCATTCTTCGGCTTTATAATGAAGACGCCATAGTGGTAGAACCCGCAGGCGCACTCTCTATTGCCGCGCTCGACGATATGGCCGAACAGATCCGCGGCAAGAATGTGGTGTGCGTGGTCAGCGGCAGCAATAATGATATCGACCGAATGCAGGAGATCAAGGAACGCAGCCTGCAATATGAGGGCCTCAAACATTATTTCCTGATCAGCTTTGCGCAAAGACCCGGTGCCCTCAAGGAATTTGTCAACAACGTGCTCGGCCCCACTGATGATATTACCCGCTTCGAATACATGCAGAAAACCAATAAGGAGAACGGACCGGCCCTCGTGGGTATCGAACTGCGCACACCGGAAGACTATGCGCAACTGTTAAGTAAGATGGAAGCCTGCCAGATCCGATATACCGAGCTCAATAAGAACGATACCCTTTTTGGATACCTGGTTTAGCGCCTTGCACTAACATTAGTACGTAGTAAAAACTGTGGAAAAAATCGAAGTGTTTCCCCATATCCTCTGAAGAATTTTCAGTAATTTTCCAGTATTGCTTGCTATTCGTTCAGCCTAACCTGAACTTCATTATAATTCATCTAAAAAAAATGTGACTGCCCATGGCAAGCAATGCCGGTTTGTACCACCCTTCCTTTGAACACGATGCCTGTGGCATTGGTTTTGTCGCCAACATCAAGGGTGGAAAATCCCATCAGAATATTTCGGACGCGCTCACGGTGTTGGAAAACATGGAGCATCGCGGCGCCTGTGGTTGCGAAGAAAACACAGGTGATGGCGCCGGCATCATGATACAGGTGCCGCACGAATTTTTCTTTGATGAGTGCATCCGGCTGGGTGTGCATTTACCCGCTTTTGGCCGCTATGGCGTAGGTGCCATCTTCTTCCCGCGCGATATCCGCCTGCGCGAAGAGTGCCGCGATATATTTAACCGTGCCGCCGAAAAGCTGGGGCTCGAAATTCTCGCTTATCGTAAAGTACCTGTTAACACGCAGGACATTGGCCCTACTGCTCTTAGTGTGGAGCCCGAAATGGAGCATGTGTTTATTGCCTGCCCCGATCATATTTCCAACCCCGATGAATTTGAACGCAAACTTTTTGTGCTGCGCAACTATGCCAGCCATACCATTCAGAACACCGTGCGCAAGGATGAAATCGGTTTCTATATCGCTTCCCTGTCGTACAAAACAATCGTGTATAAGGGCCAGCTTACCAGTAAGCAGGTAAGGGATTATTTCCCCGACCTGAAAAACAAGCGCATGGTCAGCGCCTTTGGCCTGGTACATTCCCGCTTCGCCACCAATACCTTTCCTTCCTGGAAGCTGGCGCAGCCCTTTCGCTTTATAGCGCATAATGGTGAGATCAATACCCTGCAGGGAAATCTGAACTGGCTAAAGACCAGTGAAAAGAATTTTACGACTCCTTACTTCAGCAAGGAAGAAATGGAGATGCTGCTACCCATTGTGGCGGATGGGCAATCGGATTCTGCCTGTCTCGACAATATGATTGAACTGCTCACGCTTGCGGGACGATCTTTACCGCATGTAATGATGATGCTGATTCCCGAAGCCTGGGATGGCAATGAGCAGATGGATCCGGTGAAAAAGGCATTCTATGAATTCCATTCCGCCTTTATGGAGCCCTGGGATGGACCCGCATCCATCTCATTCACCGACGGAAAAATCATTGGTGCCACGCTCGACCGCAATGGTCTTCGCCCTTCCCGCTACTGTGTTACCAAGGACGACCGCGTTATCATGGCTTCGGAAACCGGCGCATTGCCCATTGATCCGAAAATGGTGGTAGAAAAAGGTCGCCTGCAACCGGGTAAGATGTTTGTAGTGGATATGGAACAGGGTCGCATCATCAGCGATGATGAATTGAAAGCGACCATCTGTGCACAGAAACCCTATGGAGAGTGGCTCAACAAATACAAGATCCGCCTGGAGGAATTGCCCGAGCCCCGTATCACCTTCACGCATTTGGGGCATGAGCAGGTTTTCAAATACCAAAAAGCATTTGGCTATACTACAGAAGACCTGGATCAGATCATCACACCCATGGCACTGGACGGGAAAGAGCCAATTGGTTCTATGGGAACGGATACCCCTTTGGCGGTATTGAGCGATCAACCGCAGCACCTCAGTTCTTATTTCAAACAACTCTTCGCGCAGGTGACCAATCCACCAATTGATCCCATACGGGAGCGGCTGGTAATGTCGCTCGCGAGTTTCGCCGGCAACAATGGCAACCTTTTGCTGGAGGATCCGCTCACCTGCCATAGTGTGGCGCTCAAGCATCCGATCCTGACCAATCATGAGTTGGAAAAAATCCGCAGTATCGATACCGGCTTATTCCAGGCCAAAACCCTGCAATGTTATTTCCGTGCCAATGGTAATCCGGGTGCGCTGAAAGCTGCGCTGGATCGTATATGCCGCTACGCGGTTGATGCCGTGGAAGATGGTTTCAAAGTATTGATCCTGCAGGACCGCGCCATCGATTCAGATCATGCACCCATTCCATCGCTGCTGGCAGTAGCCGCCGTGCACCACCACCTCATCCGCAAAGGAATGCGCGGGCAGGTGGGCATCATTGTAGAAGCCGGCGACACCTGGGAAGTGCATCATTTTGCCTGCCTGATCGCTTTTGGCGCTACAGCCATCAATCCCTATCTCGCGCTCTCTTCGATCCGCGACCGTAAGGAAACCGGAAAATTACAGACCCACCTGAGCGAAGATGAACTGAAGAAGAATTATATCAAGGCGGTGAATGAGGGATTGCTGAAAGTATTTTCCAAAATGGGCATCTCCACCCTGCAATCTTACCAGGGTGCGCAGATATTTGAAATACTGGGCATCAATAAGGAAGTTGTCGCCAAGTACTTCACCGGAGCCACTTCGCGCATCGAAGGGATGGGTCTCGACGAAATCGCGCGCGAAGCACTGGCCAAACATTTCTTTGCCTTCAGCAAGAAGGACGTGCCGGTTGACCGCCTGCCGGTAGGTGGCAATTACCAATGGAAGCGCAAAGGCGAATTCCATCTCTTCAATCCGCAAACGATTCACCTGTTGCAGCACGCGACAAGAACCAACGATTATAGCGTCTTCAAAAAATACTCCAGGCTGGTGAATGAGCAGGGCGAGAAAGCCTGCACTTTGCGCAGCCTTTTTCGCTTTAAGAAATTAAGACCGTCCATTCCTTTGGATGAAGTGGAACCTGCTGAAAGCATTTATCGTCGTTTCGCCACAGGTGCCATGAGCTTTGGCTCCATTAGTTGGGAAGCACATACCACGCTGGCTATTGCCATGAACCGGCTTGGCGCGAAAAGCAACACCGGCGAAGGTGGTGAAGACGAGAGCCGCTACGAGCCCCTGGCCAATGGCGACTCCATGCGTAGCGCCATCAAGCAGGTAGCCAGTGGACGATTTGGCGTTACCAGCCTTTACCTCACCGAGGCGGATGAATTGCAGATCAAGATGGCGCAGGGTGCCAAGCCCGGCGAAGGCGGGCAATTGCCCGGCCATAAAGTGGATGAGTGGATTGGTCGCACGCGCCATTCCACACCCGGCGTGGGTTTGATTTCCCCGCCTCCCCACCATGATATTTATTCGATCGAAGACCTGGCGCAATTGATATTTGATTTGAAGAATGCCAACCGGCAGGCCCGCATTAGTGTGAAGCTGGTGAGCAAGGCCGGCGTGGGCACTATTGCCGCAGGTGTTGCCAAGGCCAAGGCCGATGTGGTGCTGATCAGTGGACATGATGGTGGAACCGGAGCCTCACCCATCTCCTCCATCCGCCATGCGGGTCTTCCCTGGGAACTGGGATTGGCCGAATCGCATCAAACCCTGGTGAAAAACAAACTGCGGAGTCGCGTGGTATTGCAGGCCGATGGACAAATGAAAACCGGTCGCGATATCGCCATCGCCACCTTGCTGGGTGCAGAAGAATGGGGCATCGCTACCGCGGCGTTGGTGGTGGAAGGTTGTATCCTGATGCGTAAATGCCATCTCAATACCTGCCCGGTGGGTGTAGCCACCCAGGACCCGGATCTGCGCAAACGCTTTAATGGCGCTGCCGATCATGTGGTTAATTTCTTCCGTTTTATGGTGCAGGAGCTGCGCGAGATTATGGCCGAACTGGGCTACCGCAACATCAATGAGATGGTGGGCCAGGTAGAAAACCTGGAGCCGCGTGATGATATCCGTCACTGGAAATACAGCAAGCTCGATCTCTCCCCTATCCTGTACAAAGAGCCCGCCTCACAATATACCGGTCTGTATTGCATGGAAACCCAGGACCATGGTCTCCAACAAATACTCGACTGGAAATTGCTGGAAGCTGCGAAGCCCGCTCTCGAAAGAGGAGAAAGGGTCAGGGCCGAATTCCCGATCATCAATACCGATCGTACCACAGGCACCCTGTTGTCGAACGAGATAACCAAACAATTTAAAGCCGCTGGCCTGCCCGATGATCGTATCCATTTCAAATTCACCGGCACAGCGGGCCAAAGCTTTGCGGCATTTGCCACGCGCGGCATGACCATGGAAATTGAAGGGGACGCGAATGATTATTTTGGAAAGGGACTTAGTGGAGCACGTTTGATCATTTACCCGGATAAGCAATCCAGCTTTGTGCCGGAAGATAACAGCATTATCGGCAATGTGGCATTTTATGGCGCAACCAGCGGCGAAGCGTTTATTCGCGGAAAAGCCGGGGAACGATTTGCCGTACGTAACTCGGGAGCGCAGGTGGTGGTAGAAGCCATTGGCGACCATGGTTGTGAATATATGACTGGCGGACGTGTGGTAATACTCGGCGCCACCGGACGCAATTTTGCGGCGGGCATGAGTGGCGGTATCGCTTATGTGTATGATGTGAAAGGACAGTTTGCCGAGAATTGCAATACCGAAATGGTGGACCTGGATCCCTGCACGCTGGAGGATAAGAATAATCTCTTTACGATGATACAGCGTCATTATGAATTCACCGGTAGCACGGTGGCGCGTTTTATCCTGGATGATTTTGATAACCAGTTGCCGCATTTTGTGAAAGTATTCCCGCGCGATTATAAGCGGGTACTGGCTGAGCAGGCGCGCAAGGAAGCGAAAGTGACCAGCCGTTGAGTAAACAGTAAACCGTTAACAGCAACCACAAGCACAACGAAGAAATATATGGGTAAGCCAACAGGATTTCTTGAATTTTCACGCGAATTGCCATCGAAATTGCCGGCAGCGGAAAGGATTCAGCATTATCGCGAGTTCGTTCAGAAGCTGGGTGAAGAAAAACTCAATCAGCAGGCGGCACGTTGCATGAATTGTGGCGTTCCTTTTTGCCATAGCGGATGCCCGCTGGGAAATGTGATACCCGAGTTT
This sequence comes from uncultured Citrobacter sp., assembly GCA_964395095.1. GTDB lineage: Bacteria > Bacteroidota > Bacteroidia > Chitinophagales > Chitinophagaceae > CAYMZZ01. Next base: position 325,503 of record CAYMZZ010000003.1, on the reverse strand, counting down.
AACGATGCGGTGTATCGTAAGGATTGGAAGGAAGCCTATGATGTGCTGGTATCTACCAACAATTTCCCCGAGTTTACGGGGCGTATATGCCCTGCCCCCTGCGAAAGCGCCTGTGTGCTGGGCATCAATCAACCGCCTGTTACCATCGAAGAAATAGAAAAGCATATTATAGAAATTGCTTTCGAAAAAGGATTTGTAAAGCCGCGTAAGCCCAACCTGCGTACGGGCAAGAAAGTGGCGGTGATTGGTTCGGGCCCCGCGGGCCTGGCCGCCGCAGCGCAATTGAATTATGCCGGCCACCAGGTCACCGTTTTTGAAAGGGATGAAAAACCGGGAGGTTTGTTGCGTTATGGCATACCCGATTTCAAGTTGGAGAAATGGGTAGTGGACCGCCGCATCAGTTTGATGGAAGAAGAAGGAGTCAGTTTCCAGTGTCATGCGCATGTGGGTGTGAACGTGCATATCAATGATTTACTCCGCGAATACAGCGCTATCGTAATTGCCACGGGCTCCACGGTTCCCCGCAATCTCGATATCCCCGGCCGTGATGCGAAAGGCGTTTATTATGCCATGCAGTTTTTGAAACAGCAAAACAAGCGGGTTGATGGACGTGACCCCCTGGCTCATGCTCAGCTCGAAAGCAATACCTGGCACGAAGATATCCTGGCCAACGGCAAGAACGTAGTAGTGATTGGCGGCGGCGATACGGGTTCTGATTGCGTGGGCACATCAAACCGGCAGGGTGCCCGCTCGGTTACGCAGTTTGAACTGCTGCCCCAACCACCATCGGAGCGTACGGCTGCCATGCCATGGCCCAGCTACCCCATGTTGTTGAAAACAACGAGCTCACATGAAGAAGGATGCGAGCGCAAATGGGCCGTTGGTACCAAGGCCTTCCTGAAAGATGAAGCCGGCAACCTGAAAGCCATACGCCTGGTGGACCTGGAATGGAAATCCTCCGCCGATGGGCGACCCGCTTCCTTTGCGGAAGTGCCGGGTTCGGAAAGAGATATCCCCTGCGAACTGGCCCTGCTGGCGATGGGTTTCCTGCATCCGCAATATGAAGGATTACTGGAGCAATTGGAAATTGAAACAGATGAGCGGGGAAATGTGAAAGCATCGGAAAAAAATTACCAGACCAGCCTGCCCAAAATATTTGTAGCGGGTGATGCCCGCCGTGGCCAATCCCTGGTGGTATGGGCCATTAGCGAAGGAAGAGAAGCTGCCCGCAAAGTGGATGAGTTTCTCAACAATGGCAGTTCTGCACTTGAAACGCGGGATGCCAGTATTCTGCATGCATTTGCCTAAACCCCCTGCCCCCTAAAGGGGGTTTGAGATTCACGTGGTGCCATTACCGCTGGGAACATTACGATGATTGAGGCTTGAAACATATCACAAGCGCCTCAATCACTCCGTACTGATTCCTTTTTTTTTACCCGCCTATCATCGGGCAGCACTCCCATTTGAATTACCCTGCTTATTGCCCCTATCGAATCTGTTTGAACGATGTCAATTATTTCTCATGAAATGATACACAAAGGCAAATTTGGTCTGTACATTTTTTAGGGCCGCTTCTCTTGTTTTTGCTTAACACACCTGAACGCTCTCCGTTTCTTGTTTAAGGTTTCAGATAATCCTTGGCGGAAAAGATCATATTTTATAAATGCTCAAACTATTTGAAATTAACGTATGTTCTTTTATGGCAATTGAACAGTTCAACAGCTTTTCCGGATTAGCCAGTTACTGCTACCAACAAAATTTAAACTAAACACCAATGAATCCATTATTACTGGAGATCATGCCGATCGCCAACAACAATTATGTTGCCTTTACTTTTTTTATTGGGTGCATGGCAATGCTTGGGGCATCCGTCTTTTTCTTTTTTGAAATGTGGAATGTAGACAAGAAATGTAGGACCTCCATTTTGATATCCGGATTAATTACTTTTATTGCTGCCGTACATTATTATTACATGCGGGATTACAATCTCGCTACCGGAGAATCACCCACCTTTTTCCGCTATGTAGACTGGCTCCTTACGGTACCGCTGATGTGCGTTGAATTCTATCTTATCACAAAAAAATCGGGCGCAACCAAGAGCCTGCTTGTTAAGCTCATCGTGGCTTCCGTATTCATGTTGGTAACCGGATATATAGGTGAAGCCATTTATCCGACAGAAACACAAAGCTGGATTTGGGGCTTTATCAGTAGCCTGGGTTACTTTTACATTGTGTACCTCATCTGGTTTGGGGATGTGGCCAAGCTCGCCAAAAGTACGAGTCCGGCTGTAGCCGCTGCCAATCGAACCCTGGGTTGGTTTGTATTGGTGGGATGGGCCATTTATCCCATCGGCTATATTGCCGGTACTGAAGGCGGATTATTTGGGATGAGAGTGCTGGAAGGCGTATCGCTCGATGTTGTGTACAATATCGGTGATGCCATCAACAAAATCGGCTTTGGCTTAACTATTTATGCCCTGGCGCAGCGCGATATGTCGCTAACCAGTAAAGCCGCCTGAGTCCAATTTATTCTCTTCCCATCATTGCCCTGGCGGGCTATGCCTGATCATCGTAGCCCGCCAGGTTTTTAGTAAGTGATATGAAAAATGGTTTCATAGCAATAGGATTATCACTTTGTCTCCTGCACCACTGGGTGATTCCCCTTTCATTTCAGGTACAGTTGATCATCCTGCTGACGGGTTTTGTGCTATTGGGAATTCCTCATGGAGCCGCAGATATCCTGGTAGCCAGGTACCAGTCTGAATCAAGCCGTAGCAGGTTTTCCCTACTTACTTTTTTGCTCAGCTATCTGCTACAGATCGGCATAGCGGGTCTGTTATTGTGGCTACTACCCATTACCGCCCTGCTTTTGTTTTTGTCGATTTCAGCTTACCATTTTGGAGAAACTGACCTCAAACATCTGTCTACTGAAACCTGGTTAGGAAAATTGCTGATCATTTCCTATGGCCTGCTTATTCTTTTTTTTCTCCTGCTTACTCATTTGGATGAAGTGCAGCCCATCATCGCCATGGTTTCTGATAATTTGGAATGGCGACCTGTCTTATCAGTAATCGCGCATTACCAGCAATTGTTGCTGGGCATCATCTTTATTGGTTTCCTGGTAATCTGCTTTCTTTATTTTCAGGCCAGCCCTTCTGCGTCGGAGGTAGAGTCAGGCAATTTTTTGCTGCGACTGGCCCTGATAATTATTATACTTTACGAATTACCCCTGCTGCTGGGATTTAGCTTTTACTTTGTTATATGGCACTCGAGCTTATCCATGCAATCCATCATTTGCTACCTGAAAAAATCAAATAACTACAGGCCGCAACAGCTATTTGGGCACATGGCCTTATGTAGCAGTATCGCGCTGGCGGGCACCGCAATTTTTATACTGTCATGGGGAGATATCAATGGTAAGAATCAGTTATTGTGGTATTGTTTTGCCGCGCTGGCCCTCTTAACGGCGCCTCATATGCTGGTTATGCGAACCATGTATAAGCGATTGAGGGGCGACCGAAATCAGGATTTAGCAAAAGTCTACTGAACTCAACTAATTTTTCCGCCCCCACCACTATATCCTGAACATTGATTGCAGGATTAAAACCTCATTTTTTCCCACCCGTATGCATGACGGGCAGCCTGCTTTGTCAGCTTTCCGTAGGGCAACCGCTCCGGCCGGATTCCTAAATCATGGAAGTTCGACGAATTAATTCCCGTTCCAATATATCAGCAATAAGCTGCGCTGGAAATATCATCCAATTTTATCAATCATTTATATATTACATATTATTACATTTAACATTTATTAGTAGATAATCCACAATTTTTCACCAAAATGATTAAAATATATTAAAACTAACACATGTTATATTAAAATATGATTAATTTCCATATACGATTGCAGGATTGCCAATTTCTTTAATATTTAAACCCCCAAGTTCTGTTTATGAGCAAGAAAACCGTAAAACAGGTAGCTCCCTTTCTGATCCTGCTGGGAGTAGCACTGGCCGCCGTCTTCATGACGCCTTCGGCCGCATTTGACCCGGCTTCCGTAACCGCGGAAGATGGTTCCCCCAAGTATGTGTACGACACAGGCGATATTGCCTGGATGCTGGTATCCTGTGCCTTTGTATTTCTGATGACACCCGCGCTTGCTTTTTTCTACGGCGGCATGGTTGGCCGCAAGAACGTGCTCTCCACCATGATCAAGAGTACCGTATCGGCGGGTATCATTTCTGTATTATGGGTGGTGGTGCAGTTTAGCCTCTGCTTTGGTGAATCCATTGGTGGTTTTATCGGCAGCCCCGAAACCTTTCTTTTTTTTAAAGGCGTGATGGAAGGTGAGCCCTGGAGCGCTGCATCCAGCATTCCCCTCCCCCTCTTTGCTTTTTTCCAGTTGATGTTCGCCATCATCACTCCCGGCCTTGTAGTGGGTGCGGTGGCTGAGCGGATCCGCTTTAGTTCCTATACTTTATTTATTGTATTGTTTGGGGTATTGGTGTATGCGCCTCTCGCCCACATGGCCTGGCATCCTGATGGCATTATGGCCAAATGGGGTGTGCTGGATTTTGCCGGTGGCACCGTGGTGCATATTTCCGCTGGTATGGCTGCCCTCGCAGGCGCCATTGTGTTGAAACCCCGCGTTCAATCCGGTCTCGCTTCTCCTGCGAATATTCCTTATGTGCTGATAGGCACCGGCCTGCTCTGGTTTGGCTGGTTTGGATTCAATGCCGGTAGTGCCGTGGCCTCCAACTCCCTGGCTGTATATGCATTTGCCACTACCAATACGGCCGCTGCCGCCGCTGGTCTTTCCTGGATGTTCCTCGATGTGATCCGTGGCAAAAAACCTTCCGTACTGGGCTTCTGTATTGGTGCCGTAGTAGGTCTTGTAGCCATTACGCCGGCTGCAGGATTTGTGGGTGTACCCCAGGCCCTGTTTATTGGCTTTGCTGCGGCCATTGTTTCGAATCTGGTGGCGGAGTTCCTGAAGCACAAAACCAGGCTGGATGATCCACTCGATGTATTTGCCTGTCATGGCATTGGCGGTATCACCGGTATGCTGCTCACCGGCGCTGTTGGCAGCAGTACTGTTAACTCCCTCGTGGCCGAAGGTCAGTTCCTGATCCAACTCAAAGGCATGGCCTTCGCCGTTACCTATAGCTTCGTGGTATCCTTTATTATCTTCAAAGTAATCAACTTCATTTTGCCCATGCGCGTTACGCAGGCCGAAGAAGAAGAAGGACTGGATGCTTCGCAACATAACGAAAAGTACCTGCAGGGTACCTTGCTTGTCCACAACAATGGTAAAGTGGAAGAAAAAACACTTGCCTGATTCGACCCTGCTGTTCTTTAACCCCTATTAAATAGAAAAGGCACAGTTTGGTGGTGCAGACTTCTCGCAAAAGTCTGTACCGCTGTGCCCTTTCCTTCACATCTAAAATGCTACTACAATGTTACGAAAAATTATGCTGGCCTCCGCCGCCAGCCTGGCTTCCTTTTTTGCCCAAGCGCAAGAAGATTCCACCAAATCGCTGACCATCTCCGGCAATGCCGATGCCTACTACCGCTACAACTTCTCCGGTAACCGCACGGCCAACAACAACTACACCAGCTTTACCAATTCCCAAAACTCCTTTGAAGTGGGTATGGCGACGGTTCGCGCCGACTTCACCGCCCTCTCCGGCAAAGTGGGTGGTACGGTTGACCTGGGCTTTGGTCGCCGGGTAGAAGAGTTTAACTACAACGACGGCGAAAATGGCACAGGCAAAAATGGTTTCATCTCCCTTTCCAATATCAAACAGGCATTTGTAACCTATGCCCCTTCGGAAAAAGTGAAATTCACGATGGGTAAATTTGGCACGCATGTAGGTTATGAATTGCTTGATGCACCACTTAACCGTAACTATAGCATGAGCTATATGTTTACCAATGGCCCCTTCTTCCATACCGGGCTCAAGGCCGATATCAGCGCGGGACCTGTGGGCATCATGCTGGGTGTTGCCAACTATACCGATGAGAGCACTTCCACCAATTCCGTGAAAACCCTGCTGGCACAGGTGAGCGGAGGATTTGGAGAAGACAAGTTGAAATTTTACCTCAACTATGTGGGTTTCGGCGGCTCGGAAAACGGCGTTAACCCCAGCGGACTGCAATCACTGAACCAGGTTGACCTGGTATTGTTGGGCACAATATCCGACAAATTCAATATCGGATTCAATGGTACCGTACAATCGCGCAAGCAAATCACCGGTTCCGCCACACCCGATGGAAGCTGGTGGGGCAGTGCGCTGTATTTCAACTATGACCCCAGCGAGAAGATTGGTCTCACCTGGCGTTCAGAATATATCGGTGATAAAAAAGGTGTTTATTTCGGAACCGAAAGTATTTTCGCCAACACCCTTTCGCTTAATTATCGGGTAGGCCCGCTCACTATTATTCCCGAGATCCGCTTCGAATCGGCCAAAGATGAAATTTATGCCGACAAGGATTTTATGGGCAGCAAGTCCACCGCTTCTGCCCTCCTTGCCGCTGTACTCGCGTTCTGACCGTACCCCCTGCTGCATCTGCAAGCTGCCCCTCATTGGTTTAGAGTTGGGGCAGCTTTTTTTATTCCCTAAACCCAGGCGCAAAAAAACATTTGCGCAACTAAATAGTTGCATTTATATTTGCAACCACATAGTTGCAAATAGATATATATGGAAACCCGAAGAGACGTTTTTCAAGCCATAGCCGACCCTACCCGAAGAGCCATCATTATGTTACTGGCCGTTGGAGGCCTTACTCCTACAGCCATTGCGGGGCATTTTGATAGTAGCCGCCAGGCGATCTCCAAACATTTGCAGGTCTTAACGGAGTGCGAAATCGTAAAACAGGAACAGCAGGGAAGGGAAATTCATTACCACCTGAATGCCCATAAAATAAAAGAGGTGGAGAAATGGCTGACCCAGTTCAGGGAATTACTCGTCAACAAGTTTGCACAATTGGATGAAGTACTGGAACATCTTAAAACCAAACAATAATGAACAAAGCTAATTTATTCAACTTCGTGGTTGAAAAAGAAAAGAACAAAATCATTGTGGAACGCAGCTTCCAGGCAGATCTGAACCTTGTTTGGGCGGCCTGGACCCAGCCCGAAATTCTCGACAAATGGTGGGCACCCAAACCTTACCAGTGCATTACAAAGTCGATGAAATTTTCCGAAGGTGGCCGATGGCATTACTACATGAAGGGGCCGCAGGGAGATATACACTGGTGTCTTTTCGACTTTGCGACTATTCAGCACCTGAAAAGCTTTACAGGAATCGATGCGTTCTGTGATGAAAACGCAGTACTGAGTGCTGGCAAACCCAGTGTGCAATGGAGCAATGCGTTTCGCGGTAAAGCTGATGAAACCATTGTCAGCATATTACTGGAATTTGAAAAACCAGAAGACCTGGAAGCTATCCTTAGCATGGGCTTCAAAGAAGGATTTACTGCCGGCCTCGAAAACCTGGACCAGTACCTGGAGGATGTAAAGGCTTCGTCTTAATTATGAAGTTCTTGCTGTGATGGCATAACTATTCGCTTTGGGTGCACTGGGAAAAATGGAAGACTTTACCAGAATACCCGTTTCGATCATCCACCCCTTCGTAACCTGATTTTTAAAGATTCAAAGCCTCCACTTTGTGGAGGCTTTGAATCTTTAAAAATCAGGCGGAGTTGCGACCGGCATTAATAATGCCGAACGAACAACGCATGGCCAGCTTCTCGTATACTTCCTTCATCGGTGTCTGCACCAGTTGCTCATCATATTCGCGGATCTGACTGAGTGCATATTGCTGAATGGTCAGCAAGGGCAATACGATACGTTCCCGCATTTGAATAGATAGCTGATCTACGGGATAATCGGCCATCAGTTCTGTATGCCCGGTCAGCTTGAGCAGGTATTGTTTGGTCAGCTCATATTCGGCGTAAATCTTCTGCCATAATTCGCCGTATTGTTTATGTTGTCCCAGGTAGGCCGTGAGCGGAAAAAAGGATTTCATCATGGCCATCTCGCAATTATTGATTAATGTTTTAAAGAACAAGGAGCTTTTATAGAGCTTTTGCAGGTCGCCCATTCTCCCCGACGCTTCCATTTGCCGGAGTGCTGATCCCACGCCAAAAAAGCCGGGTACATTTTGTTTGATCTGGCTCCAGCTTCCAGCAAAGGGAATGGCGCGCAGGTCCTTTAGCTTGAGCTGGGTTCCTCCTCCCCGCTTGGCGGGGCGGCTGCCGATATTGGTTTCGCTGTAGAAACGCAGCGGGCTCGCGTTAACCAGGTAATCGGCCAGGAAGGGATGATCCCGTAAATCTTTATACGCTTCATATCCCGCATTGGCCAGTTCCTGCAACAACTGCTCATCCTCTTCACCAAAAGTAGATGTGCGGCTACCGATCAGGTCATTCGATATGCCGGCATTCAGCAACTGTTCCATATTGTAACGCGCTGAATCCTGGGTGCCAAAATTGGAACTTACGGTTTGTCCCTGGATCGTCAACTGAATTTCTTTGTTGGAAATATTTGGTCCCATGGAGGCATAAAACTTATGCGTTTTACCACCGCCGCGACTGGGAGGACCTCCACGTCCGTCGAAGAATACCACATCCACCGCGTATTGCCGCGAAATAGCTGTCAGCTCCTCCTTGGCTTTATAGATACTCCAGTTCGCCATCAGGTATCCGCCATCCTTGGTGCCATCGGAAAATCCGAGCATGATGGTCTGTCGGTTGCCGCGCCTGCGCAGGTGGTCGCGGTACCTGGGATGCGTGTATAATTTTTTCATGATAGCTCCCGCGTCCTTGAGATCATCGATGGTTTCAAACAGTGGAACGATATCCACATTCATTTCCTCCGGCTTCCATCCGCCCAAGAGGAATAGCGCATATACTTCCATCGCATTGAGTGCACTGCAGCAATGGCTGATGATATATCGGTTGCAGCCTTCGGGGCCATTATATTGCTGAATAGCCTTTACCGCATGCACAGAACGAATGCTGTCCTGGTGTATGGGGTCCCTGAGCGATTCCGGATCCAATTCGCCGTCAATCCCGCAAAGGATATCGATCTTCTCCTCCTCGCTTAGTGAGTCATAATTGGCGGGAAGCCGGCTTCCCTGCAGGCTCTCCATCAGCTTACCGTGCACACTGCTATCCTGACGAATATCGAGCGAAGCGAAATGCAATCCGAAAACTTCAATCTTATGAATCAGGTTGGTGACCAGATGTAGAAAAAGTCCGTTATGCTGATAAATGATGATCTGCTTAATCTCTTCGAGCGTTTCCAGAATCTCCTCTCTGGTGATATGCGTTTTATGCCCCGGAATAAAAATATTGTTGTACAATTTGGTTTCCAGGTCGGCCAGCATGGTTTCCACTCCGGCAAAAGTGAGACGCCGCTTTAGTTTCCGCACGTCCATATAATAGCACTTGATGATGCTTCCCCGCAGGGCATCGGCCACCTGCATCGTGGTATCGGAGCTAACAAATGGGTTACCATCGCGGTCGCCACCCGGCCAGAATCCCATTCGTATAACGGGGTTCTTGTCGGAAACAGCATCGGGAAACTGCGATTTCAGGGAAGCCATGATGGCGCCTGCAGCCGGATAAAAGACGTTTTCCAGGTACCAGATCAGGCTTACGGCCTCATCGTAAGGCGTGGGCTTTTGCTTTTTGAAAAAAGGTGTTTTCCCCAACTGTTGCAGATAGGTATTTACCACGCTGGTATTGTTGTCGCGCAGCGCTTTGGCCAGATCATTGATGATACCCAGCACCGAGCCGGGGTAAAACTGGGTAGGATGAGCGGTGAGCACGAGGCGGATACAGAAATCCTTCATCTTTTCGGTGAGGGCTTCCAGTTTATTTTCCTGGATCACTTCCGACTCGAGATGTTTAAGGGTGCCCACTCCATTCAGGTCATGCACTTCCCGAAAAGTGGCGTCTTCCAGCGCATCAAAAAGCACAACCTGCCTTTCTACATATTGCACAAAGCGAAAAAGCAAATCCGTTTTTTCCTTCTCATTCGCATAGGAGGTATGCTTCGAGAAAAACTCCTCAATAATCCGGATGGGACTCAGGTTTTTCTTGTACCCTTCTTCACAATTATTGGAGAGCAGGGAAAGTAAGATGCCTGTCTTCTCAATACGATGAAAAGGAAGGGAGGTAAAGAGACTATTGTAGAGTTGAAAGCGAATGCCCACTTCGTTGCGAAACTGCTGCAGGGCCCTGCTGGATGCCTGGTTCATGAATTTGCTTTTAGTCTGGTTAAGTTTAGGTATTGGCCGGCAATCGTTGGGAACTATCGTTCCGTTGGAGAAAATGAACAGGCTGTTGACCTCAGCAGAAAGGTTTCATTTCACTCCGGGAAAGGGAAGTTAGCGATTTTTTTGCGCCCGACGGCTAATAAAAAAGCCTTCCGGAATCCGGAAGGCTTTGTATGAAAAGCAAATTGTCTTATTCAGCTTTTGCTTCGGCGGCTGGTGCTTCAGCCTCAGGCGCTGCTTCCGTTGCGGTAGTTGTTTCGGCTTTCTTGGCGCCTCCACGACCACGACGCGTTTTCTTCGCAGCTTCTTTCTGCTCACCCTTGCCTTTCCCGTAGATCTCATTGAAGTCAACCAATTCAATCATGGCTCTTTCCGCGTTATCACCCGGGCGTGCACCCAGCTTGATAACCCTTGTATAACCACCGGGGCGACCGCCCACTTTTTCAGCAATAGTGCTGAACAGTTCGGTAACGGCTTCCTTATCCTGCAGGTAGCTAAATACCACCCGACGCTGGTGTGTGGTGTTGGATTTGCCCTTGGTGATCAGGGGCTCCACATACACGCGCAGTGCCTTGGCTTTGGCCAAAGTGGTTACGATCCTTTTGTGGCGGATCAACTGGCAGGACAGGTTGCTCAATAGCGCATCGCGATGAGCTTTGGTGCGACTTAAATTTTTGATCTTGTCTCCGTGACGCATTGTTCAAAGTTTGACGTTGTTAAATAATCGACTGTACCGTGTCAGGAATTACAGCCGTTTTCCTGGAGTGCAACAGCACTCTATTTTTAATTTGAGAATTTGTGAATTTGAGAATTTGGATATAGAACCCAAATTCTCAAATTTTCAAATCCTCAAATTTTCTCTACAGTTCGTCTTTATCCACTCCCATCTTCAGGAGGTCCATGCCGAAAGACAGACCGCGCTCGGTAAGTACCTGCTCGATTTCGGCCAGTGATTTCTGACCGAAGTTGCGGAACTTCATCAGGTCTTCCTGCTCGTACTGTACCAGTTCGCTCAGCGAATTGATCTTGGCGGCTTTCAGGCAATTGAAGGCGCGAACGGAAAGATCGAGGTCTTCCAGCGGCGTCTTCAGCACCTTACGCAGTTGCAGGGTTTGCTCATCTACCAGGTCTTCTTTCTTCTCTTCTTTATTATCGAAAGTGATGTTCTCATCAGTGATGATCATCAGGTGCTGGATCAGGATGCGTGAAGCCTGCTTCACTGCTTCTTCGGGATGGATGGTACCATCGGTGCTCACTTCCATGATCAGCTTTTCGAAGTCGGTGCGTTGTTCCACACGGGTATTCTCAATCGAGTACTTCACGTTTTTGATGGGCGTAAAGATGGAATCGATCGGAATATAACCCATGGGAGCATCCTTGGGCTTGTTTTCTTCTGCGGGAACATAGCCACGACCTTTGCCAATGGTGAGCTCGATGTCCATTTTAGCGGAGCTGTCGAGTGTGCAGATCAGCAGGTCGGGGTTCATGATCTGGAAGGCATGTGTACCTTCACCAATCATACCGGCCGTGAACTCCGTTTTATTTTTCAGCGACAGGAGAATCTTCTCGCTGGCCACTTCATGATCAACAATCTTCTTGAAGCGAACCTGTTTCAGGTTCAGGAAAATTTCCACCACATCTTCGCTTACTCCTTTCATGGTAGCGAATTCATGATCCACGCCATCAATTTTCACACCCACAATTGCATAACCCTCCAGGGAGCTCAGCAATACCCGGCGCAGCGCGTTACCGATAGTAACACCATAACCAGGTTCGAGGGGACGGAATTCAAATTGTGCTTCAAAATCCGTAGCCTTTTGCAGGATGATTTTGTCAGGCTTTTGGAAATTCAGGATTGCCATATTGTTTGCTTTAAATTTTAGGTACCAGGTTAGTTGTAAGTAGTAAGTGTTAAGTTATAAGTTTTTTCTTTTATTCGATGAGCTTAAAAACCGACCTGAACTATCAGGTCTTTATCTTTTCAGACTCATTGGAATCGTTAAGTATTAAGTCCATTTCAACTTAATACTTATAACTTAAAACTTATAACTCAAAGCCCCCTTACTTCGAATACAATTCCACAATCAACTGCTCCTTGATGTTCTCAGGAACGCTTTCCCTTTCGGGCCAGGTGATGAATGTGCCTTTGAATTCAGTTTCATTCCAGTCGAGCCAACTAAACTTGGGGTTCTTGGCGCGTACGACACTGGTGATAGAGCTGCGCTCTTTGCTGCCTTCCTTGATGGTTACCACATCACCGGGTTTCAACTGGAAGGAGGGTACATTCACCACCTGTCCGTTTACTTCGATGTGTTTGTGGCTTACCAACTGGCGGGCTGCAGGACGTGAAGGCGCGATACCCATACGGAATACCGTATTATCCAGACGCGCTTCGAGCAGTTTGATCAGGTTCTCACCTGTTACACCTTTACGGCGGGAAGCTTCCTCAAAAGTTTTGCGGAATTGCTTTTCCAGGATGCCATAAGTGTACTTGGCTTTCTGCTTTTCGCGCAACTGCAGGGCGTATTCGCCCAGGGTTTTACGCTTGCGTTTTTCACCGTGCTGACCGGGAGGGTTGCTGTTCTTACCCAACCATTTTCCATTACCTAAAATAGGCTCTCCAAAAATTCGGGAGATTTTGGTCTTTGGACCATTGTAACGTGCCATAATTAAACTTTCATTTAGACTTTTTTAGAAACCGGCGCAACGATCGGTAAAAAGTCTTGAAAAAAATAAATCGCGCGCCCTTTTATGAAATGAAACGAATTATGCGGAGTTGTAAGTTTTAAGTTTTAAGTTTTAAGTGATAAGTATTGAGTGCTTTGTAGCAAATTGAAACGATACATTTTCGCTAACCAATAACTTATAACTTACAACTTAAAACATTAAACTTCTTAAACCCTTCTCTTCTTCGGAGGACGGCAGCCGTTGTGCGGCAGAGGCGTCACATCCTTTATCATTACGATCTCCAGACCGCTTTGGCTCAGGGAGCGGATAGCTCCTTCGCGACCGGAACCGGGACCTTTCACGTAAACGTCAACTCTTTTCAGACCAGCATCCAGGGCCGTTTTGGCGGCATCACTGGCAGCCATTTGGGCGGCATAGGGAGTGTTCTTCTTGGAACCACGGAATCCCATTTTGCCAGCGCTGCTCCAGGAAATTACCTGGCCGGTCTTGTTGGTGAGGCTGATGATAATGTTGTTGAAAGTAGCGGAGATATGGGCATCGCCATAGGAGTCCACTTTTACTACTCTTTTCTTGGCGGCCGCTTTTGCGCCGCCCTGGTTTTGTGCTTTAGCCATTTTGAATACTGAGGTAATCTTCTGTTTTAAAAAGTACCGTTTTCACGGTATGAACCAACCCTCCACCTGCACCGGGTATCCGCGATTGATTCAGGTTTTATGGTGCATTATTTGAGTTATAAGTTTTAAGTTATAAGTTTTAAGTTTTAGGTTTTAAGTGTAAGATTCAGAACTTATTACTTAAAACTTATAACTTATAACTTATAACCTTACTTCTTCGTCGCTTTCTTCTTACCAGCAACCGTTTTACGCTTGCCCTTACGGGTGCGGCTATTGGTTTTGGTGCGCTGGCCACGTACCGGCAGACCTTTACGGTGGCGCAGACCACGGTAGCAGGCGATATCCAGCAGGCGTTTGATGCTCATTTGCACCTCAGAACGCAACTGGCCTTCTACCTTGAACTCTTCCGTAATGGTATTACGGATGGCGTTCAGGTCTTCATCATGCCACTCATGTACCTTCTTGCTACGGTCGATATTATTCTTGTCAAGAATGTACTTAGCAGTAGAGGGGCCAATACCATAGATATAGGTCAGGCCAATTTCTCCCCTTTTGTTTTTAGGTAAGTCAACACCGGCAATACGTGCCATATTATTCCTTTGTTTTTATTGTATAATACATTGATGAACGCAGTCCATTGGCTGCGAGCTGATCTTATCCCTGGCGCTGCTTATAGCGGGGATTCTTCTTGTTGATCACGTACAGCTTGCCCTTACGACGTACGATCTTGCAGTCTGCACTTCTTTTTTTGATGGACGCTCTTACTTTCATATAGTTTTCCTTTTTCAGCAGAAGCCCCGCTTCCACTCCTTGTTAAATTATTTGTATCTGAAATTGATTCTTCCTCTTGTCAGGTCATACGGCGACAATTCCACGCCCACTTTATCACCCGGGAGAATACGGATATAGTGCATCCGCATCTTACCCGATATCGTGGCCAGAATTTCGTGCCCATTTTCCAGCTTCACGCGGAACATGGCATTTGAAAGGGCCTCGAGGATGATACCATCCTGTTTTATAAGGGGTTGTTTCGACATACAAAATTTAGGGGTGCAAAGATAAGCGTCTCGCTGCGAAAAAAGAAAAAACTCCCTATAAATATAGCCCCCGGCGGGGGCTATATTTAGGAACTATGAGAATGTTGCTGATAATCAATTGATTAGGCTTTCGGAAAGCAGTTCCTCCTAAGCGGAAAAACGGTACACAGCCCGAAGATATGGCATGCCCTGCATGGATTCCTCCTTAAAGGGATGCCTTGCCGGCAGCTTTTCCTGCCTAACTATCACAGCAGCAACCTAAAACTTAAAACTTACTACTTAATACTTCCCTCTCACGCATGCGCCGGTTTCTCCAGCGGCACTTTGGTCATGGAAAGGTGCAGGTTCTGCAGCTCATGTACCGAAATCGGGAAACTGAAATGCCGCCGGTCTTCGCGCCACCACATTTCAATATTGGAAAAATCGCCGGCCCGGGGAGTCACCAGCCGAAAGCTATCCTTTTTGTATTTGTTGCCCCCATCCAGGTCCTCTTTGGTAAATCCCAGCTTCATCAACTGGCTTTCATCGAGCGGAATGGGAAACATATCTTCCACACTATACCAGAATTCCTGAATTCCATTATCCACGAGGGCCTGGTGTTGCTCCATACTTACTTTTACAACAGTACCTTCCCGTTGAACGTCTTCGTCCTGCACAGCGATAATATCGCCGTGCTTGAGTTCCGATAATTTGATCATGGCAAGTTTGTTTTGTGTTACCGAATATAAGAAGTTTTAGGTTGTAAGTTTTAAGTTTTAAGTTTTAAGTAGTGAGTGACGGGTTTGGATTTTACGCTGTGAAATGGACTTGATTAAAGATCAGTCAATACTGCTGTTTCCCATAGAATATCGTGCAAGAACCGGATCATTTATATTCAGCCTCTTAACAATTAATAATCAAGGATTAAATCCAAAAACTGAAAACCTAAAACTTATAACATAGAACTTACAACTTTCCTATATTCGACCCACAAACAATCAGTATGAGAAAATTCCTGCTAATCTGCTTATGGCCTTTTTGTGCTGCTACCGGCTTATGGGCACAAAATGCCTACAGCGACCTGCGCGCACAGGAGGAGCGCCTGCAATCCCTGTCACGCAGCTATCCCCGCTATGCGCAATTGCGATCGTTGGCCCGCACCGATGGAGACCGCAACCTCTGGTTGCTCACCCTGGGCGGCGAGGGCGCCGATACACGCCCGGCCATCGTAGTGGCCGGTGGACTCGAAGGCAACCATCCCCTGAGCACCGAACTGGCAATTGGTTTCGCTGAAAACCTACTCAAAGGCAGCAATACCGACAGTATTCAACAGTTGTTGAATAAAACAACGTACTATATTTTCCCCAATCTCAATCCCGATGCGGCCGCGCAGTATTTTGCTTCCCTTCAGTACGAGAGAACCGGCAATGCCCGGGACACTGACGACGACCGCGATGGCCGCCTCAACGAAGATGGTCCCGATGACCTGGATGGTAATGGAAAAATAACCTGGATGCGTATCAGCAGTCCAACGGGGGACTATATCCCGCATCCCGATGATCCAAGAGTTCTGATAAAAGCCGATCCGGCTAAAGGTGAGCGTGGTATATACCGGCTATTACCGGAAGGTATAGATAACGACAGGGATGGTCATTGGAATGAAGACGGCCCCGGCGGCGTGGCTTTCAATAAAAATCTCAGTTATAAGCATCCCAGCTTTAGCCCCGGATCCGGCGAATTCCCGGTTTCGGAAAAAGAAACCAGGGCCCTGCTCGATTTTCTCTATGAGCATTACAACGTGTATGCCCTGGTGCAGTTCAGCGCACATAATAATCTCAGCCAGGCCCTGAGCTATGTGCCTGCGCAAGCCAATGCCCGCATTACCAGCGGATGGCAGGAGGCCGATGTGAAAGTGAACCAGGCCGTATCGGAGCTCTACAACCAGGTGATCCAACAAAAAGACGCGCCCAAATCACCAGTTGCCGGTGGCGACATGCTTAGCTGGGGATACTTCCACTACGGACGATTCAGTTTTAGCACCCCGGGCTGGTGGGCACCGAAGACCAAACCCGACAGCAGCCGTGGGGAAAAGGCTTTTACGCGTGATGACGCGGTGGCCAATTACCTGCGTTGGGCCGGCCAAAAAGGTATCGATAACGTGTTTACTCCCTGGAAAAAAATTACGCATCCCGATTTCCCTGGCCAGGAAGTGGAGCTGGGAGGATTGCACCCCTTTGTACAGCAAACACCTCCTGTCAGCCTGGTGCCGGAACTGGTACAAAAGCATTCCCGGTTCCTGCAAAAGCTGGCGGCTATGCAACCTGAGCTGGACCTGGTAAATCTGAAGACAGAAAAACTGGGCAATGGGCTTACCCGTGTTACGGTGGAGCTGCTCAACAGGGGTTTGCTTCCTACCCATACACAACTGGGGGAAAGATCGAACTGGGTAAAGCGCATACTGGTGAAGGCCAATACGGGTAGTGGGCAGCAACTGATCAGCGGGAAAGCCCGGCAAACCCTTGGTGCGCTGAGTGGCCAAACTGGCGAAACGCTCAGTTGGCTCATCAGGGGCAGCGGCCGCTTCAGCATTGAAGCAGGCAGCCCCGGTACCGGAAGCAAGACGATTCAAATTACCCTTTAACCCTGAAAAGAAATTTTATGATACGTATTGGTATCCTCAGTATAATCTTTAGCCTGATCAGCCTGCCTGCTTTGCGGGCACAGAACGCAGGGCAGGTGTTTAAAGCCGCCGGCAGCCCCGTAAATCCGAAGGTTCCCATTAGCTGGAACCGCTATTACGATCATGCCGGCATTTCGGAAATCTGCAAAAAGATCGCAAGCGCTTATCCCGATCTGGCCCGTCTCGAATCCCTGGGAAAATCCTTTCAGGGTCGCGATATCTGGTGCCTCAGCATCACGGATTTCAAAACCGGCGATGCCAGCCGCAAGCCCGCCATGTATATTGATGGGAATATTCACAGCAATGAAGTGCAGGGTGCAGAGTTTTCCCTGTATACCGCCTGGTATCTTACGGAATCCTTTGCCGATACGGAGTTCATTCGGCAGCTTTTGGCCGACAAAGTTTTTTATATCGTTCCATCCATAAACCCCGATGGGCGCGATAGTTATTTCCACGAACCTAATACCGGCAGCAGCCCACGCTCGGGTGTTATTCCCGTCGACAACGACCGCGATGGCGAAATTGATGAAGATGGCTATGATGACCTGGATGGTGATAATGAAATCCTGATCATGCGCCGCAAAAACCCGCGGGGCCGCTATCGCGTGGACCCCAGCGAACCCCGCCGTATGATTCAGGTGGAAGCCGATGAGCAGGGTGAATATGAGATACTGGGACTGGAAGGAAAAGATAATGACGGAGATGGCCAGGTGAATGAAGACGGCTATACATTTCAGTACGATCCCAACCGCGACTGGGGCTGGGGGTGGCAGCCGAACTATATTCAGAATGGTGCCTACAAATACCCTTTCTCCATTCCCGAAAATCGCGCTGTGATGGAATTTGTGATGAAGCATCCCAATATCGCCGCGGCGCAATCCTATCATAATGCCGGCGGCATGATCCTGCGCGGTCCCGGTGATCCTACCGACCAGGAAACTTATAATCCCGCGGATATTCGCGTATACGATGCCATTGCTAAAAAAGGAGAAGAGTTGATACCGGGTTATAACTACCTGGTCGTGCATAAAGACCTGTATCCCGCCTATGGCGGCGAGCTGGATTGGTTTTATGGTGGACGTGGCGTGTACACCTATTCCAATGAGTTATGGACACCCTATCTATTCTTTCAAAAAACAGCGTCGCGCGGCGCGCAGGACCCCTCCTCTTTTCAGTTCGACCGCTGGCTGCTTTTCCAGGATGCATTTGTGGATTGGCATGAATTTGATCATCCGCAATATGGCAAAATTGAAATTGGTGGCTTCCGTAAAAATTTTGGCCGTGCCCACCCGGGCTTCCTGCTCGAAAGCGATGCCCATCGTAATATGTCGTTTACAATATATCATGCTTACCACACTCCCAAGCTGGTGATCGATTCCGTGGAAGAAAAAAACCTGGGTGGCGGCCTGCGTGAGCTTACGGTCACTGTTTCCAACCTGCGCCTGATGCCTACCCACTCCAGTCACGATTTGAAATTCAGGATCGAAAGACCCGACTGGATCAGCATCACCGGACCGAAAGTGCTGGCAGGTATGATTGTAGAGAATGCCGATCTCAACATCACGCGTGAACAAAAGAACAATCCGGGCACACTGGAAGTGGAGAATATTCCCGGATTGGGACAGGTGAAGCTGAGATGGATCGTAGAGGGTAATAACAAATACAAGATAACGGTAGACAGCCGCAAGGGCGGGGTGGTTACCAAATAAAAAATCGCATTGCAGGCAACAACACCCATGAAATATGACCCCATTGGTATTGGAGAGAAATTTCTTCGGAAACTTTTGTTCCATTCCCTTTGCTTTTGCCTATGCCTGTTGGGCAGCATGAGCCTGTATGCACAGGAGGATAGCAGCTTTTTGCATACCGATGATGATATTGAGCTGCAGCGCCTGGAGGCCCTGAGTTTTCTCGACAGCATTCCGGGTTTACCCAAAAGCAAACACTGGCCGAATGTAGATCCGGAATTGTTTCTCGAAAATCTGCGAAGCTTTACCAGGTATCCCCTACAGTTTTATGAAGGCAAGGGCACCAATTTTTGCGCCTATTCGAGCATCACGTATCTTCCTCTACACCACGCCCCCCTGGGCTTTGCCCGCTTTATGGTGCAGTTGTACACAGAGGGCGAGGCCGTCATGGGTAAGGCCCGCATAAGACCCAGTCGCCGGGTGAAAAAAGAGGCCGGATTAATTAAGTATAAAGGCGCGCTCGACATCAACCATGCCGGGCAAATCTGGTTCTTGTCGCTGGCCGATCATTTCAAGGGATATATCAATTTCTTCAATCGCCGTTTCGACAAGGGTGATGAAAATACGCTCTGGGCTTCTACCAACTTCGCGAAGTTTAACCGGATGGTACGTCGGCTCTTCCCTTACAGGGTAAAGGCGAGAGGCTCCGACCTCATTCGACCCTGGATCCGTGATATCTATGGCTATATCCGCGAGCAGGCACAGGAAGCGCCCGTATTTCTGTATTTGAATAACCGGCTCCTGATTCGAAAGAAGCATGATGCCACCCAGTTTGCGATCCCCACTCACTTTGTGTTGTTACTCGACATTTATAAGACACCCGAGGGTATGATCAATATTGTGTACTGGGATTATGGCCGCAAAACGCTGCAACAGGTAACCCCAAGGCTGCTGCGGAAGATCATTTTTGGTATTACTGTATATTATCCCAATGAAAAAGATTAGATCGCTCCATATCATACTGGCCATATTGCTGTGGGCAACATTACAGCAGGGGTGCTCCTATTCACTCGAATTCACCGGCAATTATTATGAAAGAAATCAGCCAACACTTGAAAATATCCGTGACCGGTATGAGCGTCTCTACAGTCAGCAGCCCTTTAATCTCGACCTGAAAAACAAGGAGCTCACCCGAATTGGCATTGAATTGATGACGGACACGATGAAATATATTTACAACTTCACACTTGATGATCTCTCATTTGTGGATACCCTGGTAAAATATAAGTTGGATGTGGTAGAAATGAGCAAGCTAATCCGGGATATGCAGACGGTACAGGCCACCTGGATCAGCAAGCTGGATTATTTTGTTAACCGGGAACAGAAATACCTCATATTTATGTCGGTTCGTCATCGCAAACTAAAGGGATTACTGAAACCTGAACGCTATTTCACGCTTGCTTTTTTCAGCAACCCGCAGCTATACGATCGAAGGGGTCGCCTGCTCGACAAAGACGACCAGAAGACGCATCGCCGCATCAATGGCGAAATTTTTCGCCGGTTGAATGACAGGTTGTTTTATGCGGTGATGGATAGATACCGGTGAGTAGGAAGTAGGAAGTAGTAAGTGGTAAGTGGTAAGTTGTAAGTTTTAGGTTGGGGGAGTGAAAGATTTGCGCAGATTTCTTTTCGCAGATGTACGCAGATAAAGGGTTACAGGAAATATGAACTAAACAATGCGTGAATCGACCATTACAAACAAGACCCCAACAAGAACAACAACAACCAATTACTTACAACTTACAACTTACTACTTACTACTTACTACTTACCACTTCCCCACGCAACTCTCTCTCCCTCAACCCATATCTTCCAATACCTGCCAAAGCATGCAAGTGCTGCCAAAATTTGCTGACTAATTTTCAGTAAATTATTTTTAGAGATAGCAGTGTGGAAACCATGATGGTATGTATCATGCGTAGATTTACCAACCCTAAAAAGCTATGATTAACGGGATTCGCAGGGTATTTTTGCATCAGTATCACGCAAGTAATTATCCGTACCAGTGTAGCATCCGGAACATGAAAAGCCTCAAAGACCGTACCCTCCGGAATTCTGCTAAACACTGATTTTTCCAGTATTCTATTGATAAGACTTCTATCCATTCTACCTATGTGGAACCAGTAATCCATACCCCTTGGGTCGGCATTGTTTCAATTAATATGAAAACGATGTTGAACAGAAAACTGGTTAATCAATTATTCTTCAGCTTCGGGCTGTTTATGGTGACTGCGGGCCTATTGTCGGCAACGCCATTAAAACCGTCCGATAGCCTGGCAAGGCCGCTGGCTTCGCAGGATGCGACGCATTTCGCTGCCGATTTTTTCCACACGCCCATCAGCTTTCCCGCAGGGTATTACTGGCAATTGCCCGCCCTGCCTGCCAATAAGCAGCGGGATACTTATGTAGTGAACTATATTGCCCGCAATGCCGAGTTGCTGGAAAAGATCCGTGCGCGCAGCCCTCAATTTTTCCAGGTGATGGACAGCGTGTTTACCGTTTACGGTTTGCCGCGCAGTCTCCGCTACCTGGCAGTAGTGGAATCGGAACTGAATACCCGTGCCCTTTCCCGTGTAGGTGCGCGTGGTACCTGGCAGTTGATGCCGGAAACGGCCCGCATTCTCAAACTGCGTGTGAATGGCGTGGTGGATGAACGTACCCACCTGCTGAAAAGCACCGTAGCCGCCGCCAAATATCTTCGTGACCTTTACCGCCTGTTTGATGATTGGCCGCTGACCATCGCGGCTTATAACTGCGGTCCCGCCCCGGTATATAAGGCTATTCGCCTCTCAGGTAGCCGCAATTTCTGGAAACTGCAGCATTTTCTGCCCGCTGAAACAAGAGGCCATGTGAAAAAATTCATTGGCACACATTATTTCTTTGAGGGGAATGGCAGCATTACCACCCTCACCAAAAACGAACGGATACATTATAATCGTCTCCTTCAGTCGTTTGTGGCAGAACACAATATTCTATTGCATAAGGGGCGATCGAATTCATCAATAGAAGGCGACCAGGACAATGAGCCAGGCAATGAAGCGAGCCATGTCGTTCGAAGCAATGCCGAACTGCATCGTGGTCATGAGCAGCAGGAAGTAGTAACCATTTTTGTGGAAGAGTGAGTGAAATCAGGAAACCGGGGCGGGCAACTGCTCCGGTTTTTCTTTTCTGCGAATGGTCTTTGGCCTTAATATTTTCTTCCCTCCAGGTGCCAGATGATCTTGAAACTACTCATGAAGTAATTGTCCTTCACATCCGGATTGCCCCGCATATCGCCCGTTTTGGGTAAATAATTATTTCCCGGCACCGGCTTGGCCCGGTTTGCCATTTCCACGGATTTGGGGCCCACTTCGCTATTCAGGTAGGCAGGGTTGGCATAGGTGGTACTTACATCGTCGAGGTAGTCGGTAAACAGGATACGAAACCCCAGTTCATAAGCCAGGTCGAATTTTTCATTCAGTTTCCATTTCCATCCGGCACCTACCGGAATGCAGGCCTGTATTTTGGAATAGGGCTTGCGGCCGGGATATTGCGGAAGGCCCTGGCCTTCGGTGCGAAGGGGTCTTAACTTCACCTTATCACCCGAATTGTCGAATGCATAGGGATCCGAATAGAAGAGCCCCACCCCCGCGAATAAATAAGGGTAGGCATGGAAAATATCCGGTTCCACCAGGTTGTATTCAGCAATGGTGCTGAACTCCCACACATTGCTGCGGAAGCTCAGGTTACGGTTGCGGAGATAGGGACCCTTATTGTATTTATCGTGCCCTACGAGGTGGGAATAGGTGATACCTGCCCTGAGCACCAGGTAATAAAATTCATACTTGATATTCAGGCTGACCGTTGGGCGAACACGGCGAAGGTTCAGGGCTTTTTCAGCAAGATCGCCATTATAACTTGCGCCACCCACCATGAATTCTGCCTGCCATTCCTGGGCATATACTCCATTCACCAGCATGGCCATCGCAAATAGTAATCGTTTCATAACGCGTACAGGTTCGTTTTGATCAGTAGGACGCGGATAAAACGGAATTCAGTAAAGGATATGGGGAATCAGAAAATAGCGACTGCCAAAATAGAAAATAAATCTCATAAATTAAAACCCGCCCCAACCGAAACGGCTGGGGCGGGTTTTAAGTGTTGATTAGTTGCGTTTTGACGGGTAGTCCGGAAAGCTGAAGGAGATACGGGCCAGGAGCGATTTTTCGCCTTTTACAGACAAATACCCACCTGCCTCGCGGGCCAGGGGCTCCACGCTGCAGAGCCGGAAAGCCAGGGCATAGCCGTTAAAATTGTTGCGCTCCTCAAACTCAAGGGTGATATGATCGCCAAACTTCTCGGCGTAAATATGAATCCTCCCCTGCCGGGCACACTGGAGCATGGATTGTAGAATTTCACGAATGACCACCGCAAGGGCGGAACCGGAAGCCGCTGTAAAAAAGGCAGGCTCCATTTCATTTAGCAGGATCGTCTTGCTCTGCTGAGCCAGCGGTTCTACTTCGAGCAATAACTCGTCCACTAAAGTAGTGAGCGAGGTTCCTGTAGTGGTACTTACAGCTTCAGGATAAATAGGGTAAGTTCTCATGGCACGGATGGGTTTGGTTTTAACAGGGATCGGTGGATCCGGGTTATAACCCGGAGTACGGATATTTTTTTCAGGGATAATGGATTACTTGTTCTCTTAGGACTTTAAAAACGGGCCGTCCTGGTTTTTATTCCTGCACGAAGTAACAAAAGCTTTCTCATCCCGCCTATAGTATGGTTGACCAATTCCGGATCATGAATGCACTACAGCCCCCAAAAATATTACTTAAGCCCTGCTAAGGGTTTCCCTTTGTTGTAGTCAAAAACATCGTAAAGCTCCCCTATTCTCTTTCGTAGATTTCCCCAGCGGGCTATTTGCCCACCAGTTCATAAAAAATCCGATTGCCTTCTTTCACTTCGCGATAATAATAGCCGGAAGCTGTGGAATAATATTTCACGCCATCGATAAATACTTCTTTAGCGTCAACAGGCAACTGCTCCAGGCGATCACCCAGGCGGAGCAGATCCCTCTCTTCCTGGTGAATCAGGCTGTCCTCCCCGTTATCATTTTCTTCCAGATTAACCGATTCATCGTCTGTTGTTGTAATCAACACCCCGTCTGTTCCCACCACCCGATAATACAGTACATTTTCCTCCGAGACCATCTCTTCATAATACGTTCCATTCATTTCATAATACTTTTTCCCATTAATCACCATCACTTTAGCGCCGGGTGGCAGCCTGTGCACTTCCGCACCCAAAGGTGGTGCCACTACTTCAAACTCCCTGTCGGGTCGGGAACGATAATAAATTCCGTTGTAATAATAATAGGGATCAGGCCCCACATACACACGCCGGTAACCGGGCGGCAAAGTTCTTAACCTGATACCCACAGGCGGAAAAACAAGGCTAAGCACCCCACCCATGGGCCGATAGAAGAACCCATGCTGGTACCGGTAAGGAATACCGCCGAAATGGATATACATAAAAGGACGCTGTGCCATAAAAGGCCGCGCCGGTATAAAGCGCGGATAGTAAGAACGATAAGGCCCGCGGTAATAGCGGCCTCGCTGCGCCATCAGATCACCGGCCACCAGGGTGCCGGCAATGATCAGCATCAATACCAGTGTGTAATGTTTGCGTTGCATACCGGAGTAGTTTGTTTGACTAAAATTAAATGACTGCACAGGATACAAAAAGTTAAAACATACCCCTGATTGCCTTGATGGCCATGATTGCCTTGATTAACGAAATAACCATGTTTGCCAATTAACTTTTTCTTGGGTTTGGCAAGCCGTATAGCAGCTTTAATTTTATCGAAACGAATCTGCTTTTTCAATAAAACCTAAACCTTCGGATATGAAAATTTTCTACACATTATTATTGGCAACAACAATTTTACTTCTTGGTTCCTGCAGCAAGGATTTCCTAAAAACATACGAAAACCGGATCGACGGAGAATGGACCCTGGTGGATATCGACCGCAGGGGGATCGGGGATCCCAGGCCCATGCAGGTGCAGGTAGGCGATCGCTTTCATTTTTCAGAAGACGGCGGACTGACCTACGAAAGACCCAATGGCCAGCTATATGAAGGAAGCTGGGATATTAGTCGGGACAATATACCCGGTGGTTGCTATACCAATGATGCAGGCAATTACGTATGTGATAACCGTCGTGTAAAAAGACTTTATTTATCCGGCATCGACTTCAATAGCCAGGATTATTTTTCGATACGATTCGACGAGATGGTTTTTACCGGCACCAATCGCTTCAAGGCTTATATCTATGAAGGCTGGAAGACGTATATTTTCCGGTTTCGGCGCTAAAGCCTGTCTGACCAATTTGCTTAACTCCCCAAAACCTGGTTGAGCAATACAGCCAGCCGGATACCTCCTTTCAACAATTGTTCTTCCATCATTTGCAGGTATAGAAAATTGTAACGGTACCCGAGCCGGTCTTCCATTTTGGCGGAAGCGTAAATTTTTTCGGCGAGCAGGTGCGATTCATAAAGCCAGTCTTCAATACTGCCGCTGCTCCAGGCTTTTACCTGTTCATCGGTGGCTATATCGAGCAACTTTGCATATTCCGTGTAGCTGTATTGCTGCTGATCGAGCAGCCAGGTATCCCAGAGTGAATGCAGGTTGGTTTTTCTGTCGAACCAATAAACCGTGATGCGGTTACCTCCCAGGTCTTCTGCATGGCCTACGTGAAGAGGCTGGTGCATATCGCCCACGAGGTGAATCAGAAAACGCAGGGCAATCTGCCGCTTTTCGGCAGAAAGGCTACGGTCTTTCAGTTCGTTCATGGTGGCGTAAAGCTGAGAATAAAGGCTCTTCACCGGCAGGGCCTTTAGTTCCTCAATAAACTTCTCCTTGGCGAGACCCGGCGTCACGTTTACATAATGCCAGGAATCGGCATGGCGCCAGGTAGAATCGGATTTGATAAAATCGGGCCAGTTGCTCCACCAGGCCAGGGTTTCGCGGCCAATCAGATTCCGAAGTTCCTTACGGGTCTTCTTACTCAAATGGTTTTGGCCTATTTCACCTACAATACGATGACCCGTGAGCCCCCAACTGAATACAGGTTGGGAACAAATGATCAGACTGAGGAAGAGGAGAATGCTACGGAATAACATATGGGTTTTACGTTTTACGTAATACGTATTACGTTTTTGGGTTTAAGGTTTAGGGTTTAGGGTTTAAGGTTTAGGATTTAAGGTTTAAAGTTGAGGAATTTTCGCAATCATCTGCGAAAATCTGCGGGAAATGCTTCCGCACTTTAAACAGTATCAGAGTTCAGGTGAGTTTTCCCGCAGATTTTCGCAGATTTTATAATTATTTAATCAACATCACCACCCCCTCCCACTACTTATTACTTATAACTTATAACTTATAACTCCCTACGTAATACGTAATACATACTACGTCTTCCCGGCTTCTTCCAGCAAACAGGTCGCCAGCTTCTGCAAATTATCCTGCTGCTCTGTTGTTAGCGTTATTACTTTTTCCTTTTTGTCGCGGTCGAGAAAAATGAACTGTGTTACTTTATGCGTGGCGAAGCGCTTGAGCTGCGCAGGAGGGTTGGCGCTTTGACGAAACTTCAGGTGTACATATCCATCACAATTCATGCTGCCGGTGTTGCGATAAAACATGCGGGCCTTCATCCCTTCGAAATATACATACACATTAGAACCGTCGGCAAAGCAGCGGTCGGTAACGATGAAGAACAGATCCACTTCCTTGCCATCGGCTTCAATATTTAACCTGGCATCCGGCAGGCTGATAAAGCCCGTTGATATGCGGGTAAGTTTTGTGTAAGGATCAGTTTCCCGGATCAGGGAGCAGTCCTGGCCAGAAGCCGCGAAGGAGCTCAGTAACAGCAATGCCAATAGATATTTCATAGTTACAATTGAGCCTTAAAAATACGGATTCGCCGGAGAACTAAATGTTAAGGAAGCCGGCCTGGACCCCCGAGGCAACTTAAGCGCCATTAGCCGCGATTGGGAATTTATCGGATCGAGTTTCAGGAATTCCGGCAAAATCGGCTTAAATTGATTGCAGGCTATTTTGCCCGTTTACAGCGATTCGACAGGACTACTGCGCATGAGACGTTTTTTGCTGACGATAACGTGTTGCATCCTCCTTTTGTCGGCCTCTGCAGATCATATTACCGGCGGGGAAATGTTTTATGCTTACCTGGGGCAAACGGGTAATCAGCACCGGTATTCGGTAACGCTCAAACTTTTTATGCGCTGCAATTCGGGCCGCCAGTTTCCAGACCCCGCCATCGTATCAATATTCAATAAAGGTTCCGGCAACCGGGTGCAGGACCTAAGTTTCCCCATCACCCGAACCGAAACGCTTCAACTGGTGCCCAATGATCCCTGCATCACCGATCCACCCACGGTTTGTTATGAAGTAGCCTATTACAATTTCATCCTCACCCTGCCGGCCAGCAGCGACGGCTTTATCATCGCCAGCGAAGTAAATTACCGGATCCGTGGCATCAATAATATCAATTCATCGCAAGTGGGCGCTACTTATACCGCCGATATTCCGGGTAATATTCCCGTTTCCGATGGCGCCAGCAATCAAAGCGCCGTATTCACCGGAAACGACCTGGTGGTTGTTTGCGCCGACAACTATTTCACTTATAGTTTCCGGGCTAATGATCTGAATGGCGATCGTATCCGCTATTCATTCTGCGCAGGCTACAACAGTTCCAGCGGTGGCGGCAACTCCAATCCCCCGGGCAACCCGCCTTATGAACCCCTGTTTTACAATGGCCCCCAGTTCAGCGCCTCGGCGCCATTAGGTCCCCAGGTCACCATTGATCAAAATACAGGTCTTATTTCGGGAATAGCGCCAGAGGCGGGCATCTATGTGGTAACGGTGTGCGCGGAAGAAATCCGCAACGACCAGGTGATCGCCGTGCAGCGAAAAGACCTGCAGATCAATATTACCGATTGCAGCATCGCTTCGGCCCGTCTCGAAGAGGATTATATGCTCTGCCGGGATACCCGCAGCCTTAGCATACAGAATCTATCCAACAGCCCGTTGATCTCAACCTGGAACTGGACGGTCTTCAATTCCGCAGGCAACGCTATTTTCACCAGCAACAATCCTGTACTAACTTACAACTTTGCCAGCGACGGACGGTATACCGTTAAACTTGTCGTAAACCGCAACCAGCCCTGTTCCGACAGCACCACGGCGCCGGTATACGTGTTTCCGGGCATGCGGACGGCCTTTGATTTCAGCGGTATCTGTTACGAAAAGCCTACTCTTTTTACCGACCGCAGCAGTACGCAAAATGGAAGCATACAGCGATGGTCCTGGGATTTTGGGGAGGTCAGCCTGAGCGCCGATACCAGCAACCTTCAGAATCCACAATATACCTATCCCAACCTCGGCAATAAGCAGGTGGTACTAACGGTTTATGCCAATAACGGATGCCGCGATACGGCGAGGCGAACAGTGGGTATCATTACCAAACCACCTATTCAGCTCGGCTTTCGCGATACGTTGATCTGTCGCAACGACCTCGTTACGCTGCAGGCCTCCGGCATGGGCCAGTTTAGCTGGAGCCCTTCTGCGAACATGCAAAACCCCAACAGCCCGAATCCGACTGTACGGCCCCTGTCTACCACGAAGTATTATGCGCACCTGGATGCAGACGGATGTGTAAATACCGATTCGGTTCTGGTGAGGGTGGTGAATTTTGTTACGGTGAATCCCATGCCGGATACAACAATTTGCCGGGGAGATACCATTCAGCTTCGCCTGCAATCGGACGGTCTGCGTTTCCATTGGTCGCCACTGGCACAGGTGCTTACACCCGGAATCCGTGAACCTTTGGTGATAACTCCCTTTACCACCCGCTATGAAGTGCATGCATTTATTGGCGGCTGCTCAGCTTCGGCCGGCATTAATGTACGTACAGAAGATTATCCGCAGGTAGATGCCGGCAACGACACCACCATTTGCTACAATACCTTTGCCAGTCTGCGGGGTACTACCAATGCCACGAGCTGGAGCTGGTCGCCCGCTCCTACCCTTACGCAATCGACCCTGCTGCAGCCCATGGCCTTTCCGCCATCTACTACCTCCTATATACTAAGTGCCGCCAACCCTGGCGCCGGTTGCCCCAAGCCCGTTTTTGATACCGTACTGGTAAGGGTATTGCCCAAAATAATACCCCTTACCGGCAACGATACGGCTGTGCTGACCGGTCAACCCCTGCAGCTCTTTGCTTCAGGCGGATTGAACTATGAATGGGAACCTGCTTTCTATCTCGACGATCCTTTTTCCGCCAACCCGGTTGCGTTGTTTGATGAAGGCATTGAGGCGGTCCGCTTCACAGTCAGTGTGTTTAACGAAGCCGGCTGCTTCGATACGGCCACGCAATGGGTAAAAGTGTTTGCTACCCCGCCCACGGTATTTGTACCTACGGCTTTTACACCCAATGGCGATGGGCTGAATGATGTGTTGCGTCCCCTGGCCGTAGGAATACAGGACATACGCCGCTTCGAAATATTCAATCGCTGGGGCCAGCGCGTATTCAGTACCCGTATCAATGGCGCCGGTTGGGACGGCACCGTGAACGGGAAACCACAACCCGCCAATACTTTTGTGTGGTATGTGGAAGCGACCGATTATTTAGGGAAAAGCTATTTTTTGAAGGGACAAGTGACATTAATTCGGTGATTTGTGAATTTGTGAATTTGGGGGCTTAAGCTTACGCGGCTCTCGAGAGTTTACAATATTTATTTTCTATAGTGCTATCGCCGCGTTCTTTGCGGATTCGTCGCGTTCTTTGCGGTAGAAACTTCAGAGCCGTAAGCAGTACTAAAAGCACGAGAGCATTTAACGCAAAGGACGCCACGAATCCGCAAAGAACGCGACGAATGTCCTCCGAATATTATCATATCCCATTATCATAAGCCCTTCAACAAAAACCCAAATTCCCAAATCCTCAAATACACAAATAAAGCAACCGCTGGCAACTCGATACGTAGTACGTATTACGTACTACGCAAAACTTCCCTACCTTCGCTTCACAAAATCATCCATTCCAATGGCCAAATCGACCCGCAAGACCGGCACCCGCAGCAAAACTGCCGACAGGAAAAAAACCATACTCAACGATAAGTCTTTTTCATTTCTCCGCAACTATATCAACAACGCTTCTCCCGTCGGTTTTGAAACCTGGGGTCAGAAGCTTTGGCTCGAATACCTGAAACCCTATATTCATAGCCAGTATGTGGATCCTTATGGTACGGCAGTGGGCATCATCAATCCGGATGAGCGATTCAAAGTGGTCATTGAAGCACATGCCGATGAGATAAGCTGGTTTGTCAATTACATCACTCCCGAAGGACTGCTATACCTGAAGCGCAATGGCGGCGTGGATCACCAGACCGCTCCTGCCTCCCGTGTCATTATCCATGGTAAGAAAGGACCGGTGAAAGCCGTTTTTGGCTGGCCCGCTATTCATACACGCGTGGGATCGCCTGATCAAAAAGAATCGCAGCCGCGCACCGATAATCTCTGGCTGGATGCCGGCGCCCGCAATCGAAAAGAAGTAGAAGAGCTCGGGATTCATGTGGGTGCGGTGGTCACCTACCAGGATGGTTTTGATGAGTTGGCGAATGGCAATTTTATCGGCCGCGCTTTCGACAATCGCATTGGCGGATTTATGATCGCTGAAGTAGCCCGCCTGCTACACGAAAACAAAAAGAAACTTCCCTATAGCTTATATGTGGTGAACGCGGTTCAGGAAGAAATTGGCCTGCGTGGCGCTGAAATGATCGCCCGCCGCATCAAACCCGATATCGCTATTGTAACGGATGTTACGCACGACACTACCACCCCCATGATCAATAAGAATATCGAAGGGGATATATCTACAGGCAAGGGGCCATCTCTCGCCTATGCCCCGGCGGTACACAACAAATTGCTGGGACTGGTGGAGGAAGTGGCCGATAAGGAAAAAATTCCCGTGCAATGGCGTGCCCTCAGCCGCAGTACCGGTACGGATACCGACAGTTTCGCCTATAGCAACGATGGCTGCCCTTCTGTGCTGATCTCTATTCCACTGCGCTATATGCACACGACCGTGGAGATGCTGCACCGCGATGATATAGAAAACACCATTCGCCTGATGTACCAGACCCTGCTGGCCCTCACACCCAAAACCAATTTGAGTTATCTTTAGGTATGAACTGGCATTTATTATATCTGGATCCTGGCAGCGGTAGTTACCTGGCGCAGATATTGGCCGCAGCAGCACTGGGCATCGTCTTCTTTTTCCGGAATATCAAGTTATATATCCTTTCCCTTTTTTCATTCTTCCGAAAAGGAGGAAAAGGAAAAAATGATAAATCAAATTCAGCGGAATGAATGAGGGTGCCACACAGCATACCGCAACTCCTTCCGCACCTCACCCCGCATCCTTTCGCGATCCGGCGGGCTTTGTTTTTCGCGACAACGGCATTTTATACCGGCAGGTAAACCGCAGTTTTGCCCAAGCCTTTGAAGCCTTTGAAAGTTCCGGCGCCTGCGCCCGTTTTATCGAAAAAAAATGGCTGGTACCCCATCATAAAACCAGCGACCCCATCCGCCATGATTCCGAAGCGGCCTTTTTTCTTCAACCCGTAGAAATTCCCTTTATCAGCTATCCTTATGAATGGAGTTTCGAAATGCTGCGCGATGCGGCCCTGCATACGCTGACACTTGCGGAAGCCTGCCTGGACTATCAGCTCCAGCTCAAAGATGCCAGCCCATTCAATATCCAGTTTATGGAAGGGCGGCCCATTTTCATCGATAGCCTTTCCTTTGAGCCGTTGCAGCCGGGCCCCTGGGTAGCATACCGGCAGTTTTGCCAATCCTTCCTCGCGCCATTATTGCTGATGCATTATAGCCGAAGGCCCGCGCCGGAACTCTTTCGCGCCTGGCCCGATGGTATAGCCCTGCCCCTTGCGGCCAAATGGCTGCCCTGGCGAAGCCGCTTTTCCATACACAGTTACCTGCATATACACTTACAGGCGAAGTTGTCGCAAAAAACAACTAACCGGCAGGCGAAAGAGATCGGCTCCTTTGGACCTGAAAAATTGAAACGTATTCTTCTCAGCCTGCGTACCCTCATCCAATCCCTGCGAAAACCGGATGACGGTAGTGTATGGTCGGGTTATTATGCCGAAGCGGGGAATCGCGGAAGCTACCTGGCGGAAAAGCAAACCATACTGGCAGGCTGGTTCAACAAAATGAACGGCCTGCGCAAGGCCATCGATTTGGGAGCCAACGAAGGACTATTCTCCGGCATGCTGGCGGAAAGAAAGGTGGCTGTTGTTGCTGCCGATATTGACCCCGTTTGTGTAGACAGGCTCTATGCCCGCGCCGGCGAAACGGGTATCCATCCGCTGGTGCAGGACCTGGCCAATCCCTCACCCGGCATTGGCGCCCTGAATACCGAACGTGCCCCCTTTTTGGAAAGGGCCCGTGCCGACCTGGCCCTCGCTCTCGCCCTGATCCATCACCTGGCCCTGGAAAAAAAAATGAGCCTGGCCATGATACGAGATCTCTTCCTCCCCATGGCACCGAATCTGATTGTAGAATTTGTGCCGGCGGAAGACGAAAAAGCAGCGCTCCTGCTGCAGCGCATAGAAGGATTAAAGCCCGCTTACTCGCAGGAAGCATTTGAAGCCTGCTTTGCGGAAAACTACGAGATCCACCAGCGCATACCTGTTGGCGGATCCCTCAGAACCCTTTATTGGCTAAAGCGTAAATAAATGATGCGCATAGAAAAAATTCCCGGCTTCCCCTTCTATGTATTTCTTATACCGGTATTCTATATATGGCATAAGATGAATGAGTATTTTGGGTTGGTGAAGCTCAGGTTTGGGATGGAATTTCTATCGAAATACCTGATTGCAGCGGTTCTACTTTTGCTTCTTTTCAGAGCTATTACCAGGAAGTGGTGGAATGCCGGCATACTCGCCACTGCAGTCCTACTGTTTTTGCTACATTGGGGAGTTTTTCATGATTGGATAAAGGGTTTAACAGGTGATATATTCTTCAGTTCCTATCGTTTTCTTTTACCCTTCTTCGTTATCCTACTCTTAGTTTTACTCCTCTATTTGAAAAAGAAAGACAAAATTGCGCTGAAGATTTCCCGTTTCCTGAATTTGCTAACCCTGCTTCTCTTATGTATAGAGGCCGGCACATCGCTTTATGCAAGTCAATTTGCCCAAAAAACGATTACAGCACATACGCCAAAAGACTTCGACGACTGGAAAAGCCGTACGCAGACAACAGCCACAACATTGCCTGATATCTATTGGATCATATTCGATGAATATGCAAGTTCCCAGGCACTGAATCAGTTTCTCGGCTTCAACAATTTTGAGCTGGACTCCAGTCTTACCACAAGCGGGTTTCGGGTAATTCCGCATTCAAAAAGCAACTATAACCTGACACCCTATTCCATTGCTTCAGTCCTTGACCTTCATTTTTTGAAGGCGGAGTCGCAAAAATCAAAGCTTGAGGTGGATGATATGCTCCTGGCGCGAAAATCCTGCGCGCAAACAATCCTGCCAACATTGCTTCAGGAATCGGGTTATCAAATCAGCAATCTGGGTTTGTTGGATTTACCAGGTCATCCTGCAGCCTATGGACAGCTTTTTGAAGACATGGATGAAGGAATTTTTCTTAATGAAACCTTTGAAGGCCGTTTTTACAAAGAGATTTGGTGGAATTTCAGACCCTACTGGCCCTTTGGTCCTGATTCATCAGCAAGAAGGAAAAGGAAATTAAAGCCTCTTCATATCAATAGAAAAAACTATGAAGACCTGATATCCGAAATAACGGCGGAATCAGCCAAGCCAAGATTCATCTACGCGCATTTCCTCATGCCACATAGCGATTACCTGGTAGATCGTTTTGGCAATGAAAGAATACCCAACGGATCAGAATTTATATCCGATTTAAGCGACAGTCTTTACCTGGATCAATTGATTTATGCAAATACCTGGATCAAAAAAATCGCGGAAAAGGCTACCCAAAATAGCAGCAGACCCAGGGTGGTAATCATCCAGGGAGATCATGGAAGAAGAACCCAGACCCCCTCTGAAAAAATCCCCATTCTCAGCGACGAAAAATCGTTTATGAACCTGAATGCCATCTATTTTTCAGATGGGGACTATAGTAGTCTGCATGATTCCCTCTCATCCGTCAATACCTTCCGTATTGTACTGAATAAATATTTTCAAACCACCCTTCCCTTGCTGCCCGATAGTACTGTTTTAATCCTGCGGAATGCACGCTAAGCTACGATTAACGAAAATTGGGCCTTCGCTGATACTGGTGGTTGCTGCCATCCTGATGACTTACATCAATGCTGCCAGTGTGTATTCAGGAGAGAACGGCTTTATCATTTATAAACTGGCCAATGGGTTCAACGGCAATAGCACCGCTTATCTTCCTTACAATTATATCTATCATCCCATTCTGGCATATCCGGTAATGGGGTTATACAGCATTTTTCCGGGTTTACCCTGGCATTCCCTCTTTCTGTTTGGGTCCTGTTTAATAGCCTGTATATCGCTGCTGCACAGCTTTCGGCAAAAGGCCGGTTCGCCAGGTACATGGATTTTTGCCGTGGCGATATTTTGTGTTTTTATACGGGTGTTTTTTGCCCATCTTGAATTTTCCTATGCAGCCGTATTGTTGAGTGTGGCGGCCTGTGTGAGACTTGGCTTGGAGGAAACGACCGCCAACAAAAGCTGGAAACCCGATGGCTGGGCCCTGTTCCTGCTTTTGCTCGCATTAGCCTGGCGCATGCATGTTGTGATCCCCGTACTGGGAATTTTCCTGGCTTATTTCATCACTATTGGCAGGTATAGAATAAAACGGATCGCGGCCACTTTGCTACTTTGCTTTCTGGGCATGCTCGCTTTGCATTTTTCCCAGAGCTTTATTTATACCGCCAGAGATGCCGATTGGCCTCAGAAAGAGGCATACCGCAACCATGTGTACCAGCTTTATAATGACTCCGCACTACCCGCCGACAGCAATAAATTTCCCTTTCGGGAAGAATGGGAGCTGCTGAATAGCGGTTTGTTGATAGATCGCGAATTTTACCTGGCGAACTGGAAATTGGAGCAGATGCTGATCTGGCAGGAAGACATCCAATTAGGAGCCAGTTGGCCTTCGTTGAATGAATGGAAATGGACATTCATCAATAACCGGATTTATATCGCAGCCTATCTGCTGGTTCTGCTTTTATTGGTATTGTATAAACGTCCCATCATACCTCACCTGTTGGCATTGTTTTTTTTCATTGCTGGTTATCTTTTCCTCCAGCTAATGGCCAAGATTCCTTCCTACTTACTGGTAACTGGCTTTACGTGTTTGAGTATCGGGGGGGTGCTGGACCTATTGTCGAAGGATGTTTCATTCATGGGTAAGAGAAAGACGGTTTTCACACTTGCATTTCTATTACTCACCAGTTGGGGTGTGTTGCGCATGTGGAAAGACGGGCAACAGAATCGAAAAGCGATGGAGGAGTTTCGATCTTTCCAGGCAATGCTAAGCCGCAACCCGGATACCCTATTTATTGTTTCGAACAACAAATACCTGCAGAAAATGAATGCTTTTGTCTCACCGGCAAAATATCCATTGTCCAATTATTTGGATTCAGAATTTTTCCTCCATGATGAAGCCGGACCGGTTTTAAGGCGGTATGGAGTCGACAGTTTGGCAAACTGGCCAGTCTCCAAAAATCTGCTTTTCGTAGACCGCCCGCCCGATGGATTGCTGCATTATTTCAGGCAGGTGCATGGCCAGTCGGTCGAATTTCAACCAGTACAGGGATTATCGGAGAGGATAGAAATTTTCCGTTTGCAGCGGAATTAATGGAATTGGGGATGATGGTAGGGGCTGTTGCAGAAGCGCAGCCCGCAGGGGCGAAAGGACGAGCGCGATTGGGCATTTCCGTATCGGTAACAAGTACAGGAACCGGCCGATAAACCCAAATCTTCCCGTTTTGCAGCAATCATTTCGATGCTGCATTCACACCCCCTCCCTTCGGGAGGGGAAGAAATACCAAATGATATTAATAGGATTATTTCTCCGCTGCGGAGGAAGGATGTATGAGTGGAACCATGTTTGCACGGACCCTCCCGAAGGGAGGGTGTGTGGGTGGAAACGAAAAACGGTTTCATCCCCGTCCCGAAGGGACGGCGTGTGCATACCGCACCGAAACGTTTACCGCAGAATTGGAGAAATGGGGTTGCCCGGTACGGTTAGTTGTCGCCGACCGCCCGATCGATGGAATGCCCAATCGCACACAACCTCCCTTCGGGAGGTAAAACATTTTGATTCAATTTCTACCCACACCCCCTCCCTTCGGGAGGGGAATGAAAGCCAAATGGTATCAATAAGATTATCCTTCCGCCGCGGAGGAAGGATGTATGAGTGGAACCATGTTTGCACGGGCCCCTCCCGAAGGGAGGGGAAAAAAGGCCAAATGGTATCAATCAATAGGATTACCCCATCGCTGCGGAAGTAGGATGTGTGAGTAGATTGCTTTATGTACCTGCCCTCCCGAAGGGAGGGTGTGTGGGTAGAAACGAAAAACGGTTTCATAACCGTCCCGAAGGGACGGCGTGTGCATACCGCACCGAATCGTTTACCGCAGAATTGGAGAAATGGGGTTACCCGGCTAGTTGTCGCCGACCGCCCGATCGATGGAATGCCCATTCGTACACAACCTCCCTTCGGCACGGCTCCGATCTATACCTGCAAGCCACCCTATCGCCATCACGGATTCAATCCTATTTCAAAATGCTGCTCGGGAATAATCACGTCGGTGAAACCTTTTCGTACCAGTTTTCGCTTAAACTCTTCCTGCACATCATATTCGCCATGCACGAGGAATAGCTGCCTTACCTGGCGGGGATCCTGACAGGCCAGCCATTGACTCATATCTTCGTAGTCGCCATGGGCGCTCATGCTGCGTATCGAGCCAATTTCCGCGTTCACCTGATGTTCTACTCCAAAAATGCTGAGCTCTGTTGCTCCCGCCAACAACCGGCCTCCCAGGGAGTTGGGTTCGCAATAGCCGGTGAATACAATGGTATTGCGGCTATTCTCAATCGTATTGCTGATATGATGCTTGACCCTGCCCGCGTCGGCCATACCGCTCGCGGAAATAATCACCATCGGGCCGTTCATATAGTTGAGCGATTTAGACTGCTCCACTGTTTTCACATACTGCAATCCCGGAAAATGAAAAGGATCGCTATCGGTTTGTAGCAACTTCTGAATATGCTTATTGAAATAGGCCGGATAGGTTTTAATGACTTCGGTAGCTTCAATACTCAAAGGACTATCTACATATACCGGAATATCGGGCAGGCTGTTCTCCAGTTCCAGTTGATTCAGCGCATACAGTATTTCCTGGGTGCGACCCACGCTGAAGGCGGGCAAAATGAGTTTGCCTTTCTTACCCAGCGTATGGTCGATCCATTTTTTCAGGAGCTCGGGCGTGCTGTCGGCGGGATCGTGCAGACTGTTGCCATAAGTGGATTCCATGATGATATAATCCGCCTGCGGAAATGTTTCGGGTGATTTGAGAATGATGTCGCGATATCGTCCGATATCGCCACTAAAGCTAATGCGGATAGGGGTTCCATTTCCCTTTATCACGAGGTGAACGCAGGCGCTGCCGATGAGGTGACCCGCATCGGTGAAAAAAGCTTCCACGCCTTCGGCTGGTTCAAACTTCTTGCCATACTCCACCGGCGTAAAGCGTTGCATTGCTTCTTTCGCATCATCGAGAGTGTAAAGGGGTTTTATCGGTGGCAGATTATGCGCCAGTCTCCGCTTGTTGGCGAATTTGGCATCGTCTTCCTGTATCTCCGCGGAATCTTCCAGCATTATCTCGCCCAGGGTAGCGGTGGCCGGTGTGCAGTAAATTTTTCCTTTGAATCCCTGCTTTACCAGCAGGGGCAATAAGCCGGAGTGATCGATATGCGCGTGCGAAAGCAGCACCGCATATACTTCGCTTGCTTCAAAACCCAATTCCCGGTTCAACTGATCGGTTTCCTTACCCATGCCCTGAAACATGCCACAGTCGAGCAGTATCTTCTTTCCATTTTTCAAACTAAGCAGGTGCTTGGAACCTGTAACCGTGCGGGCGGCCCCGTGAAATGCAATCTTCATGTGTGTTGGTTTCGTACAGAAAATGTCGTCTGAAACATTAATGCTCTTGCTTCTTCTTAAACGACCAGGTGATGGTAAAGATAGCGATAATATTTCCTTCGCCATCGCGGCCAGTGCTAAGCGCCCGCAGCTCGCGTGCTTCGCCGGAGGCGATGGCTTCTTCAATGGCTTTCGCCAAATCGTTACCCGCTTCGCAGGTAAAATAGCTGGTTGCTTTGGCTTTGCGGAAATACTCTCCCTCAATTTTGGTGACCAGCATGGATACAGCCGGTTTGCGACGGTACAGATGCGCCATGGCCAGGGCGCCTGTGCTCATTTCAGCCGCCATGGCCATACAGGCAAAATAGGTGGACCGAAACGGATTGCGGGTAAACCATTTGTAGGGAACCGACACTACGCAATGCCCCGCATCCATTTCCCGGATCCTGACGCCGGAAAAATAGGCGCTGGGCAGCCTGGCCAACAGAAAGAAACGAAACTTAATCGGATGCCTCACCAGGCCGATAAATTGGGAAACACTCATGCTATGCCGGGTTTAACGCTTATCAAATCCCACAATCGCCACAACGGCCTTATTGTCGTTGGCGGCAACGCTAAAGTTCATCTTTCCCTCCATATCGGCGTTATACCGCGCACTACGAATGCTGATAGAGCCCAGCGCATTATTCACTTTTTGCGCATAGCTGGCGCCGGGCGATCGGCTAATAGCGTTGTTGACTTCATCATAATTCAATTCCTCCCGGCTCAGCACCACGGCTATATAATCGCGATTGCCCAGGCTGTCGGCCTCCAGGCTCTGATCTTTGGGAAAGAGGCGATAGCCGGTAATGCCACAATAGGGATAATGCTTGGGTGTATATGGAAACAACACAAAACTGTTGCCATCCACTTCCTGTCCGAAAATATAGATATAGCAGGGTGTCTCGTTGCGAACCTCCACTTTAAAGCGGGTGCCGGCGCTGATGGGCTGCACGGTTTCGAACTCATTGCCGGCGGCAGAGCGAAGGCGTATATATTGCTTGTTGTCGTTGCGAACAAGTCCCACCGAAGCGGTGAGCAACTGTTCGGCCACTTCCGAGGTTTTAGGCAGCGGATCGATACCGTATGCTTCACGTACGTATTGCTGAAAATCGCCATAGCGTACCCAGGCTACCCCATCTTTTCCCCATTGGGGACCCCAGCTATTCATGATTTGAAAAGCGCCCCCAAACTTCCGGTCATCGTAGCCAATTACACACATGGCATGGCCTCCCATGCCCACCTGGGCCGCATCCATACCCGCAGGTTGCCACAATTCCTTCCCCATCATATCCTGCATAAAGCTTTGTCCCACCATCATGCCAATGGCCACCGGGGCATCTTTGGCGAGGTGTTCCTTGATGGCTCGAATGCTGATGCGATTTATGTTGTCGCCGGCCGTGAGTCGACTAAACCCGTGTATGGTATTTTGACGGCCCTTGTTCAGGTCGGTACTGCTGGGCATTCGGTCGCAGGTAGATTCATCATAGGGGTATTCGCGCAGGGGTACACCGCCGTTGGAGCGCATGGCTTCCATGGCTCTTTGCAAATAGGAACCCTGGCAACCTTCGAGGCGGATTTGGTTATACAAATAAGAGGGGCTGAAAACGATCTGGTTGGGGTTATCGCCGGTAGCGGCGGCGGTGAGAATGGTTTGCGCGGCATAAGCGCAGCTCCAGGCCACACAGCTTCCCTGCTGGCCCTGATCGCTGCGCTGGGGCGCATAGCGAAGGAGTGAAACGGCTTCGGGCAGGGGATTCTTGCTATCGTCGGGATCGAGACTCTCGTACACCGAGGCTTTATTGAATTCTTCCGGACTGAAATTGTAACCACTTTGTGAAAAAAGGGATTGGGCAACCTGGGCAATATTGCAGCCCCCTTCTCCCCGGCCCAACAGGAAATAACCACCCAGCACCAATACCAGGAGAAAGATGATGCCTTTGCCCTTGAACAAGCCCAATAGCAGCGGTAAAAGCGCGCCAAGTCCACCCCCGGGCATTCCGGGTCGACGGCCACCGCCCCCCTGGTCATCATTAAAATCTCGTTGGTTGGGATCGCGCGGATCATCGGTCATGCGAATGGGCATAGCGGAAGATTTTAGTTTCTTAAATTTAGGCTTAGTTTGGGAAATCGCGTCCCTAAATTTCCAGGTCAGCTAGAGCGCAGGCCACCAATTGATCGTTGCCAGCGTCCTGTATCTGTTCGAAGCCGGAATACCGGCGCCAAAGAGGCCGTATTAAATTTTAGTCAAATAAGAAATGGAATAAAACGCCATGAAGCTGATACAATCCGCAAAAATCGGTTCCCTACTAATCGCCCTTTTCTGTGCAGGCTCCCTGACCGCGCAAAAAATCAATAGCCGCATTCGCATGGAGCAGGGTGCAGTGTATGAAGTACATACGGAAGTGAAGAATCTACTGGCCCAGCAGGTGAATGGCATGTCATTCGATTTTAACCTGGATGGCTCTTCGGTATCACAATATGCCGTGACCAATTCCACGGATGAAAATATATCGCTGCGACATCGGATGCAGCGGATTCATTTTTTATTCGATGGTATGGGTAGCAAGCAATCCTTCGATTCGGATAAGCCAAAGGACCTGGAACGAGAGTTCGCCCGTCCGTTGCGGGATATGTTGTCAAAATCCTACGACATGATCATGGACAGCCTTGGTAAAACCCTGCTGGTTTTATCACCATCGGCCGCTCCGTCGCAGGGCGATGATCAATACCGGCTTATCAGCAGTATGCTGGGGGAGTTGGGAGATATGGCCAACCCGCCCAAAAAGGGAGAGCCCACGGTGTTTATGGCCTGGCCGGGTGGCGAAATGGCGGTAGGCGAAAGCTGGACCATCAGCAGTAATGCCGCCAACGACAAATACAGTACCGTGTACATACTACGTGAAATTACTGATAGCACCTACCGGGTTGAGTTTTCCGGCACCGGCACCCGCCGGGTGGAGAATGAAATGAGGGGCACCCCTTTCGTGATCAATTTGAAGACTGTAACACAGGGGGAGATGATTGTGGATCGTGACACAGGAATCATCAGAGAGAAATCATCTACCATAGAATCGTCAGGCAGCAGCGAGCTGATGGGCAGCAGCACACCCGTGACGGGGAAAACGACGATGCAGGTGAAGGTGAGGAAGTTGTGAGGCGTGAGAGGTGAGACGTGAGAGCTGAGGCGTGAGTTGGAAATTGTTAAGTAATTGAATCTGCGAAAATCTGCGGGAAATATCTCTGTACTTTAAACAGTTCCTGAGTTCAGGAGAGTTTTCCCGCAGATTTTCGCAGATTTATTGCGCTGATAAACGCAGATAGATGTATGACATAAAGATGTGTCAACTATTTCAGAACCTGACAGCGTGTAAGTCATAGGTATTGAGCAAAAAGAGTTGATTCTTGCTTCAGATGCTGGAAACTCCTACGAATAAATGGAGGTCTATCGGGTAAAGCCTTCAAAACTTCCGAGATGTTGCACTTGCCAAACAGCTATCCTATTTTTTTGGCAACCTGATTTTTAGTCCCGCTCTTTTAGCTATCTGTTCCCAGCTATAGAAATGAAATCGTTTGTCGGTGCTCATGGCCACAAAGAGGCCGCTTTCAAAGCCAGGGAATGAAAAGGAACTGGTTTCACTTCCATCACTTTCCATGGCCGATACCGGCACAGAGGCTATTATACTATGCTGATGCGGCTGGCTCGCGCCGCCTTCCCTTGGGTAAATATTAAAACGATTCGACCCCTGATCGGAAACAAGAATATACCCGGTACCATCATCAAACTTATAGAAGGATATTCCTTCATTATCGTCCACAAAATCGCCCTGCCCAAACAAGGCGAGCTCCCGGCCACTACTATCCGGATCCGCATAATACTTCCGAATACCTACCTGTTCATCGGAATAATACACATAGCCGAGTTCGTTATCCACCGCAATCGCTTCAATTTCCTTCTTTCCCGAAAATGCACCAAAACGGCGCAGCAACTTCGCCTCTACCTGCCCATTCGCATTGCTTTGCAACAAATACTGAAACAGGTAGTTCTCACTGGGTCCTGATTTACGACTTACCATGGCAAATATTTCACCCGTACCCGGTTTCGTATACAGCGCAATCCCCATAGGATCTCTCTCCCCCTCCCCTTCAAATACGGGAATACCCCCTCCATCGATAGGTACCATATCCGGCAG
Organism: uncultured Citrobacter sp.; assembly: GCA_964395095.1. GTDB lineage: Bacteria > Bacteroidota > Bacteroidia > Chitinophagales > Chitinophagaceae > CAYMZZ01. The sequence goes on along the minus strand of CAYMZZ010000003.1, from coordinate 283,016 downwards.
GCGATATACCCGTAGCGCCTGGGCACCTCTTTCCGTTGCCACAACAATATCTATCAGCGTATCCTTCCACTTCAACCCATAGGCAATGTCCACATTATTCATCCTTTTCAGTCCCGTAACGGTTCTGGCTTCATCGATCCGGCCATTCAGATCAAAAACATAAAGTCCGCCATTTGCATCGTGCTTGTCGGTACCAACAATCAGGCTTTGGGCCGGATTCACCCGGTTGATCCAGATGGCCGGGTCATCCGTGTCTTCGAACACGGTATCGGTTACTACCAATGGCTTCAGGGGAAGCGTATCGTTGGCGGCATCTGGCATTTGTCCGCTTGATGACTTTTCCTTACAGGCGGAGAATACGATGAGCGACAACAATACGAGCGACAGAATATTTCTATACATGTTGAATGAAACTAAGGCATTTTGAAATTAGCCGGAAGGCCTGCAAATGCAGACCTTTCCGGCATTATATGAGGGAGGATGGAATAATGGTTAACGGCTCAGGTCGAATTTTACGCCCAGGTTGTAGCGGGGTTGGTAATATTCATCCTGCATGGTACGGCTGCGAACTCCCTGGTAATAACGCAGGGCCTGGTTGGTAAGGTTATTGGCTTCCCCAAAGATGCGCAGCTTGGGTGTGATGGCATAAGAAGCATTGGCATCAAGGAAAAGCTGGCGATCGTAGAAGCGGTCTTCAAATGCTTCACCCCCCAGTTCATCCAGGTAGGAGTCGGTGAAGTTGAGCGAAACCCGGGCCAGGAATTTTTTGGTTTCAAAAGACAGCGATGCATTGAACATGTGTGGAGCTGTGCCGGGAAGCGTTAAATCTTCACGTAGTTCACCATCCGAATTATACACCCCTTTTGCTTTTGATTTGGTATAGGTATAGTTAAGCAATACACCCAGCCCCTTTAATGCCCCTGGCAGGAAATCGAGCTGACGTTGCAATCCAATTTCAAATCCATACACCTGCACGTTATCGCCATTGCGCGGTTCAAAAAAGGTCCAGTTAGTGGAGGCCGGGATAGGATTGGGATCAATATCCGGGTAAGCGGCGGCAAACTTGGCGTTGGTGTACTGCTCATCGCGGAACACATAGAGGAAATTATTGATCGACTTATAAAAGCCGCCGATCGACAACACACCAATCGATTTGAAGTATTGCTCCAGCATCAGATCGAAATTATTCGCACGAGAGGGGTTCAGATCGGGATTACCCACCAGCAATTCTTCATCACCGGGACGCACATCAAAATAGGGGACCAGGTCGAAGTAGTTGGGACGTGCGATGGAGTTGGTCCAGGCTGCCCGCAAAATGGTATTGGGTTTGAGATCATAACGTACAGACAGATGGGGAAGAAAGTTGATATAATTATTCTTCACCTCTCTTTCACCGAGGAAGGTTTCTTCGTCTTCCACAATATTTCCCCGGTAGCGGCTGCTGGTATTCTCCGCCCGAAGGCCTGCGATAAAGCTGAATTTGTCTGTCAGCGACTGATCCCACATCAGGTAGCCTGCTGTGATGGTTTCGTTCGCGCGAAAATTGGCGGCGAGGTATTCAGCCGGTATATCCTCCGAATCAAAGAGTGCGGTATTGCCGAGATCCAATGCGCCCAAAAATTCGGGATCAACAAACAGACCTGGAATATATTTTCCGCCGGGGTTGAATCCGTTGTTGGGATGGTTGATGGTAGGAAGGCTACCCAGATTTTCAAAGAGGGTTTCGTTGGAACCAACAGGGCTGTACTCAAAGAAATTATTCGTTCGCACTTTCCGTTTGGCGCGCAGGCGGCCGCCAAATTTGATATGTCCCGCACGGTCGTTGAGGAAATTCACAGGCAGTTTGAAGTTGAGTCTTGCACTGGTTTCGGTTTCATACTGATCCTGGTATTGCTCCGTGATCTCGCGCAATTCATAATCACCAGGCGCCACCGTATTGGTGGCCAGAGGAAAGCGGGGATCGGCAATATCGAGCCCTACCGGCACATCTTCGGCCCTGAAGCTGATATAGCGCTCATTGGGGCGCTCTTCGCTCGCACGCGAATAGCCCACAGACCAATCCATTTTCACTTTACCGAGCAAATGATCCCCACGCAGGTTGTACAATTGCGCACGCTGATCTTCGAGGCGACGGTTCTTGATGCGGTTGCTACCCAGGCCGCCCTTGGTTTCGCGGCGAATCTCGCCCTGGTAGCCAAGGATATTGTCGTTGGCATCATATAGCGGCTCAATATCTGTAGCGGTATAGCGTAGACGGTTTTCCCAGTCATCGCGCCAGTTGTACTGGCTTTTGAAAATGATGGAATGTCTTGTATTGAACTGATAATCGATGGTGGCGCCGAGCGAGCGGCGTGTACGATCGACGAAATACTTCCGGATCTCCATCTCTTCAGTAAATACATTTCCAAAATCATCCTGTGCCCATACTGCTTCCACATCATCAGAGCCATAGCGGTTTGAATTGATGGAACCATTCAGGAGCAGACCCAACTTACCATTGGCCACTCTGTCGCCCACGATAAAGGAACCATTGTATCCCATTTTTTCCCGAATGGGGTTGTAGATGGCGGATCCGGTTGCAGAAAAACGAAATCCGTTGGGAGCGGCCCTGGTAACCAGGTTAACGGAACCACCGATGGCGTCGGCATCCATATCGGGTAGAAGGGTCTTGTTCACCTCAATGGTTTGGATCATATCCGATGGAATCAGATCCATCTGCACCCGGCGGTTATCACCTTCGGCAGAGGGGATGCGGTCGCCATTCATGGTAACAGAGTTCAATTCCGGTGCCAGGCCACGGATGATGATATTACGGGCTTCACCCTGGTCGTTTTGCATAGTGATACCGGGAATACGCTTCATGGCGTCTCCGATATTGGCATCCGGGAACCGGCCAATCTGGTCGGCCGAGACAATATTGGTGATGTTGAAATTATTCTTCTGCTGGGTTAGCGCCTTTGCCTGGCCTTTGAGCCGATCACCGATTACCACTACTTCGGAGCCCGTTGTTGCCTTTGACAACATGGTCTCCTCTATATCCAGGCCGGATCCGGTAACGCTTACCTGTTTCTCAAGGGGGGCATAGCCAATATAGGTGATCATGAGGGTATAAGCTCCTTCAGGGATACCAGGAAAAATGATTTCTCCATTCTGATCAGTGATACCCGACTTGGCCAAAGGCTTCAGGAGCACGGAAGCACCGGGAAGGTTCAGGTTGTCTTCATCTTTCACCTTGATCTTTACCACCGGCTTTTGAGCGAATACTGCTAAAGGGAAAAAGACGCAAGCCAGCATGAGCATGCGCTTCGCACAATTCTGCATAAGCAATTAATTTGCGGCGAAGCTACCAGCATGTTGTTACGGTATGGTTAAGCGAATATGAGGGAATTGTTACTACTGTAAACGGCTGCCCTGCGGGCAGCCGTTTACAGTAGGCAAAATCCAGTAGGTATCAGGCGAGGAAAGGCGATACTATATTCAATACCTGTTCCATACTCAGGGGTTCATCAAAAGCTTCGGTGGCGGCGGCTGTGCTGATACCGGTGCCATTGATGTTGACAATTTCGATACCTGCCTGGTTGCTGAGTTCTTCGCCATCATACGATGCCTGCACCACCGATCCTATACCTGTTTCTTTGCCGGTAATCCAGGGCTTCACGTCGCCAAAGCCATTGGCCTTACGCATTTGCCGGATATGCGACGCATGACGAGCTTCTACCGAATGAATATTCAGCGCGGCGGTGAGTACATCATTATTGGCCATCAGCGAAGCCTGGGCCGCCTGCCCTTTATAAGCACGCACTCCGGTGTCTTCAAAGGTTTGGGCAACGGCCAGGAAAGTAGCGTAGTCGCTGAAGACATTACTGAAAGTGCCGCCGGCCGTAAAATCGAAATTGGGTTCAGCAACGGGCGTGCCACCCGAGGCACTGATAGCGGTACGCAAAAAATTGACGTGTGCGGTTTCATGCGCGCCAATAGTTTGAATGGCCATGGCAGGTGCGCCGGAAGGAATCAGTCCATTGCTGGCCGAACCCATTTCATAGAATTTCGCTTCCAGGTATTCGAGGGTCAGGGCATAGTTCAGAATATCGAATAGTCCATTCCCCATTTGACGGCGCCCATAAGCTTTTTTAAAAAGGCCGGCGAGCGCAAGGGGTACGGCAGCCAGGGCCAGCTTACCCGCCATACCGGAAAATTCCTTCATTGCCGAGCGACGTGTATCTACACGGTCATAAAATTCCGGATCGGCTTTTTCTATTTCATTGAAAATATGCTTCACATTCATAATTCAAAATTTAAGAGGTGGGTAAATTGTTGCCGGATACTTTGGTGATCAGGAAACCATTGGCGGCTAGGAGAACCGCAGCAGGTTCCATGCTCATGTCGAGACCGTTGGCATCCACTATGCTGTTGTCGGCAAAGCTGCCATTGCTGATTACGTCGCGTATCCAGGCAGCATGCCGGGCTTCTACCGATACAATCTTACCGGCCAGGGTGAGATAGTCGGGAGATGTAATCAATTTGCCGGCGCCGTTATAAGCCTGCACACCCAGGTCTTCGAAGGTGCGTGCCGCATTGAGCACTTCTGTGCGGTTAGCAAAATTGATGGCTGAAAAATCGAACTCCAGCGACCGGATGGCGCTGCTGCCGAGAGCATTTTTAAAAAACTCCCGGTGAGCAATTTCATGATCGCGAATATCCGCCATCAGGGCCAGCTCCGCTGCGGAGCCGCCGGAATAAGGATTCATGAGCACCCTGGTGTAAAAGGCCGCCTCCAATTGCTCCAGCGCATAGGCGTAATTGAGGATGCCGATGTCGCCACCGCCAAGGTCGATCTGGCCATTGTCCATACCTGGCGTGTCATTCTTTTCGCAGGCTGCGAGTCCGATCGCCAGGGCGGCGGCGGTTCCTGCGAATCCGAGAAATTTTCTTCGGGAGAGCCCGGAATCCACCTTCACGGATGGCAATAGGGTATCCCTGCCTGATTCTTGCATCTTTGGCATAAGCTGATGATTTTAATAAATGAATGAAATTGAACCCTTGGTTCCGGGAGTTGGTATACGGATATACGGGGGATGGAAGGGGTTGGATTGGAGCGGACGAAAAAAGTTTTAAGTAATAAGTTTTAAGTTTTAAGTGAGGCTGGGTGCGCTTTATTGCGGGAAGATTGCGAGCCTGGGAAATTGTTGCTCCTGCAAGATGTCTCAACGCAACGGGCGCTACGATAAGCTGAAATTAAAAGTGGGATCTGGGATTACAGAATAGTGCACACTGGAAAATCTTAACCAATTAATGCGCGAAACAAATCGTCGCGATCGTTGCGAATTCGTTGCGTTCTTTGCGGTAAAAAATGCTGCACTACCAACAAACTCAAATTGCAGCGTCGGTTTCCCGCAGATTTGTGCAGCTAGATATATAATCCCGCCATCCCGATTTAGTATACTATCTACCTCATTTAAACTTTAAACCTTAAACCCTAAACCCCTCTCCTATTTCCTGCTGATTCCGCAATAAATCTTCAAAATTGTCGCGGCGGCGGATAAGGCGGTGCTGGCCGGCTTCGAACAGGACTTCAGCCGGACGAAAGCGGGAATTGAAACGCGATGACATTTCAAAACCATAAGCACCGGCATTATAAAATACGAGATAATCGCCTTCGCGCACTTCGGGCAGTTTACGATCCCAGGCAAATGTGTCGGTTTCGCAGATATTACCCACCACGGCATATACATGCTCGCGCCCCCCGGGATTGCTGATATTTTCTATCTTATGATAGGCATCATAAAACATGGGGCGAATGAGGTGATTGAACCCGCTATCCACACCCACAAAATGCGTGGAGGCAGTTTCCTTCATCACATTCACTTTGCTGATGAGGTATCCGCAATCGCTCACCATATACTTCCCGGGCTCAAACCAAATTTCAAGGTTACGGGCCTGCGGGTGCGCGGCAAAGGCTTCCTTCACTTTTTGCCCCAGCTCTTCCATATCGGTTTCATCATCGCCTTCTTTATAAGGCACTTTGAATCCACCACCCAGGTCCACCGATTTCAGTTCCGGGAAATGCGGTATCAAATCGAACAATACTTCTATTCCCCGCACAAACACATCCGCATCCTTGATTTCGCTGCCGGTATGAATATGAAGGTTGGTGATATGCAGTTTGTATTGCGCAACCAGATCGATGATACGGGGCAGGTCTTCCACTGGTATACCGAATTTACTCCGGTCGTGACCGGTTGAAATTTTCAGGTTACCACCGGCCAGGATATTGGGTCGAAGGCGAATACCCACGGGATAATCATGGCCATATTTGCTTCCAAATTTCTCCAGGTTGGAGAGGCTGTCGATATTGATACTGACCCCCAGCGAGGCGGCTTCGGCAATCTCTTCAAAATCGATACCATTGGAGGTGTACAGCACCCTTTTGGCAGGAAAGCCCGCATGGAGGGCCAGTTTCACTTCGTTGATGGAACTGCAGTCCACATTGGAACCGAGGCCCATGATATACCGAAGGATATGAATATTGGTAAGCGCTTTACAGGCGTAGTAGAAATGAACATTACTGCCGCGGAAGGCATGGGTGAGCTTTGCATACTGTTCCCGGATCTTATCCGCGTCGTATACATACAGGGGTGTGCCATACTGCCGGGCAGCAGCTATGAGCTGGGCATGAGAGAGCATGAACTTTTTCTGAATTTTTTGATTTGTGCCACCAGGGCCGGATCCGGGCTGCTATTCGTGCCGCTTATTCCTTGTCCTCGGGTTTCTCTACCAGCTCGCCGGATTCGGACACTGAAAAAACGATATCATCCGATTCGGTCACTTCATCGAGGCTATTGTCATCTGCGACATCCTCTTCTGGTACCGCTTCCGATGTTTCCACTTCTGCCAGGGTATCGGCACTCTCCGGACCTTCCGGTTTCTCCCCACTCTCTTCTTCTGCTGCAGTTGCTTCCTCCTCCTGGGTCACATCCTTCATAACAGTAGGTTCCACCCATTGCTCGGCCAGTACTTCTTTTATACGGGGCAGGTCTTCCGCTGAATTGATACCGAAATAATCCATAAAGCTCTTGCTGGTGGAGTACACCAACGGGTGACCCGGCATTTTCTCATTGCGGCCGGTGATCACTATCAGTTCCTTCTCCAATAATTTCTGCACCGCATAATCGGAGCTTACGCCGCGGATGGATTCAATCTCACCCTTGGTAACGGGTTGCTTATACGCGATGATGGCAAGGGTTTCCAGTGCTGCGGCGGAAAGGCGCTTCAAAAACTTATCCCCATTTAGTTGGGCGATGGTTTTGTGAAATTCTTTTTTGGTGAGGAATTGCCAGCCTCCACCGCTCTGCCGAAGCTCAAACGGATAAAATTCCGAAGCATACTTTTCGCGGATACCTTCCATGGCTGCTTCCACCTGGTCGAGGCTGATTTTATCTTCCATAAAACCGAAAGCATTGTTAACCAGGTCAGTAACTTCCAGCGAAGTAAGGGGCTTATCACTGGCAAAAATCAAAGCTTCAATATGCGGTATCAGATTAGTGATTTCCATCTCCAAATTCGGTTAGTGTAAATGCGTGTTTTTCGTTCTTCTTGGAAAGGCAAAATAGCCAATAAGGGAGTAGGCGGCAAATGAGGTTATTCACATTTTGTTGAAGAGTTTAGAGTTTAAAGTTTAAGGTTTAAAGTTGAAGGTCTGAAATGAAACCCTAAACCTTAAACTCTAAACCCTAAACTTTAAACCCCTCAACGTAAAACGTAATAAGTACTACGTATCATTATCCTTTCAACGCTGCTGCACCACTCACAATCTCGGTAAGCTCGGTGGTAATGGCTGCCTGTCGGGCGCGGTTATAGGAGATCTTCAGGTTGCGCAGCATTTCATTGGCGTTTTCGCTGGCTTTATCCATGGCGGTCATGCGGGCTCCGTGTTCGGATGCATGGGTATCGAGGGCCGCCTTGAAGAGTTGGGTATTCAGGATCTTGGGCATCAGCTCGCTGATGAGTTCCGTTTTATTGGGGTCAAAAATGAAATCCGCTTTTTTGTCGCCTTCTTTTTTCTCCACTTTGGGTATGGGAAGGAAGCGCTCCCTTTCGTACCGCTGGGTAGCTGCATTGCGGAACTGGCTGTAGATGATTTCCACCACATCAAATTCCTTCTGTTCAAACCCTTTCATGGCCGCCTGAGCCATCTGTTGCACCTGCTCAAAACGCAGGTCGAGGAACAGGTCTTTATACGTAGCCTGGGCCTTAAACCCATTCTTCACAAAATGCTCATAGCCTTTCTTGCCCACACTCCAGATGGTGACATGGCCTTTTTGCTGCTGGGCGGCATATTTTTCGGCGATGGTGGATTTTGCCAGTTTGATCAGGTTCGAATTGAAGGCGCCGGCCAGTCCCCGATCACTGGTCATCACAATCAGCAATACTTTTTCTACCGGGCGCTCTTCAGCCAGTTTCATCCCCATTTCACCCTCGGTATTGCTGACGATATTGCTCAGCATTTCCTGGAGTTTACGGGCATAGGGCCGCATCTGTACGATCGCGTCCTGCGCACGGCGCAATTTGGCCGCGCTCACCATTTTCATGGCTTTGGTAATCTGTTGCGTACTCTGTACCGATTTGATGCGGTTCCGAACCTCTTTTAACTGACCTGCCATAGCGGTTGTATAAAGTTTTGAATTTCGGCGGCAAAGGTAGGAGGTACACCCCGATTTTCCATTGAAAATATCAAAATAAGGATGCCTGTGGATAACCAGCGGAATTCTGCGCCTGCCTGGCCCTATTCGAGGATAAAGCGGCGGCTCAACATAAAGGAAGTGGCCAGCCTGCCGCCGGCTTCGCCCGCCTGTTTCAGGTCGCGTTCGCGATCGCGGTATATCTGGAAGATGATCGGGCCCTTCCTCAACCGGGAAAGCTCGGCTGCACTCAGCTTTATCTTATTGTCTTCCAACCGAATAAACCTGTCGATGCCCCGGCTCAAATAGGCTGTATCCAACAATAGGATATGGAGCGAATCATCCGCAGGTAATCCAGTAATTTCAATCTCGGTATCGGCAACGGTCCATTTTTCGGGGAAGGGCTGGGCCAGGCCAAAAACGGGAAAACTGAACTTTTCCACCAGGGTATCGCCCTCTTTGGTGGCATATTTGATTTGATGACCGCCGTTGAATTCATGGGCCAGCCAACGCTGTTCATAATACACGCCGTGCATCCGTGTACTATCCGGTTTTAGCGGATACCCGTCCAACGCTACCGAAGCGGGTGTATCGAGCAACATCCCGGGCCCATCAGGGCTACCGGCCCTGAATTGCATCAGCACCGTCACCGTATTGCTTTCATCATCGCCCGTTACCCGGTAATCGCAATAAAAAGGCATGGAGGCGAAATCAAAGGCCTTCGGATCCGGTTTATCTTTGCAGGCAAAACCCAGTATCAGCAGGATCATCAGGGCACCTGTCCATTTTCGCTTTTTGTTGACTAAAACCATAGCTACTGGCAGTGTTCGTCGTTAAGAATTACAAATATGCGGAAAATAGCCCGCTTATCCAGCCTTGCGACACATTGTCAACAGGCATTTAACAGAAGGATGGTTGCCTTATCTTTGCCGGCTCGGGGAATTAGTAAGTGGTAAGTGGGGAGTAGAAAGTGGGGAGTAGAAAGTGGGGAGTTCCTAAAGAATAAGATCTGCGCAAATCTGCGGGAAGTCTTTCCTGAACTCTGAAGCTGATTAAAGTGCCGAATTATTTCCCGCAGATTTGCGCAGATTGGTTTCGCAGATGAACGCAGATAATATTTTTACAGGAAAAGTAGTAAGTAGTAAGTAGGAAGTAGGAAGTAGGGGCATTTCGTTGAAGGACGATTCAACAATTCAACAGTTCAACAATTCAACAATACATGCTTGGTATTATTTCAAAATTATTCGGCGGCAACAAATCCGATAAGGATGTCAAAAAGATCATGCCGCAGGTACAGAAGATCAATGAATATTTCGCGGCTTATGCTTCTTTGTCGAATGACGAATTACGTGGCAAAACCACCGAGTTCCGTCAACGCATACAGGAATACCTGAAGGCCCTTGATGAAGAGATCGCAGAAAAAAACAAAGCGGCCGAAGAGTTGGCCTTCAGCGATCTTTCGGGAAAGGATGCCATTTACCAGGAAATTGACCGGCTGAAAAAAGACCGCAACAAGAAAATTGAGGAAGTACTGGAATCCATCTTACCCGAAGCTTTCGCGGTGATCAAGGAAACGGCGCGACGCTTTAAAGAGAATACGGAGATCCGCTCCAGGGCTACTGAGCTCGATCGTGACTTCAGCGTAACAAAGCAGTATATCCGCATTGAGGGCGAAGATGCCGTGTACAGCAATACCTGGACCGCCGGAGGCGGCACGGTTACCTGGAATATGGTGCATTACGACGTGCAATTGATTGGTGGTATTGTATTACATAGCGGAAAGATTGCCGAAATGGCCACCGGTGAGGGTAAGACCCTGGTATCTACCCTGCCTGCTTACCTCAATGCCCTGCCTGGTGCGGGTGTGCATATCGTAACGGTCAACGATTACCTGGCCCGTCGTGACCAGGAATGGAACGGACCCATATTTGAGTGGCTGGGACTGAAAGTAGATTGTATTGATAAGCACCAACCCAACAGTGAAGACCGCCGCAGGGCATACCAGGCAGATATCACTTATGGTACCAATAACGAATTTGGCTTCGACTATCTGCGCGATAATATGGTGCACTCTCCCGAGGAGATGGTGCAACGCAAGCATCATTATGCGATGGTGGATGAAGTGGATTCGGTACTGATCGATGATGCGCGTACGCCGCTGATCATATCGGGACCTGTGGCGCGTGGCGAAGACCAACAATTTCATGTACACAAGCCCCGGATACGCAGCCTGGTGCAGGAGCAGGAGAAAGTAGTGCGCCAGTGTTTGATAGAAGCCAAAAAGCTGATTGAAAAAGGCGATGATGATCCCAAGAGCGGCGGCCTTTATCTCTATCGTGCCTTTCGCGGATTACCCAAATACGGCCCGCTGATCAAATACCTGAGTGAGCCGGGTATACGCGTAAAGTTGCAAAAGGCAGAAAACTATTATCTCTCCGAGCAGCAACGCAATATGAAAATTGTGGATGAAGACCTCTTCTTCCATATTGATGAAAAACAAAACTCGGTTGACCTGACCGACAAGGGGCTTAATGCCATCACGCGCTCTGGTGAAGACCCGGAATTCTTTGTGTTGCCGGATATTGGAGTACTGCTGGCCGATGTGGAGAAAAGCGACAATAGCGCCGACGAAAAATTGCAGCAGAAAGAAGCCATCCTTACGGAATATTCCCAAAAAGCCGATCGCATCCATACCGTTCAGCAGTTGCTGAAGGCCTATACCCTCTTTGAAAAAGATGTGGAATATGTGGTAATCGACAATGCCATCAAGATTGTGGATGAGCAAACCGGTCGTATCATGGAGGGCCGCCGCTATTCGGATGGATTGCATCAGGCGCTTGAAGCCAAGGAGGACGTGAAGATTGAAGCGGCCACGCAAACCTATGCCACCATTACGCTGCAGAATTATTTCCGGATGTACCATAAGCTGGCGGGTATGACGGGTACGGCCGAAACGGAAGCAGCGGAATTGTGGAGCATTTACAAGCTGGATGTGGTAACCATTCCCACCAACCTGAAAATGATCCGCGATGATCGCCAGGACCTGGTGTATAAAACCAAGCGGGAGAAATATAAATCGGTGATTGATGAAGTGGAAAAGCTGCGCAATGCAGGCCGACCGGTGCTGGTGGGTACCACTTCGGTTGAAATCAGCGAGCTGCTGAGCCGCATGCTTACGCAGAAAAAGATACCCCACAATGTACTGAACGCGAAACAGCACGCCCGCGAAGCACAGGTGGTAGCCGAGGCAGGTATGCCTGGAGCCGTTACCATTGCCACCAACATGGCCGGCCGTGGTACGGATATCAAACTCGGACCCGGTGTGAAGGAAGCAGGAGGTTTGGCGATTATTGGTACCGAGCGCCACGAAAGCCGCCGGGTAGACCGGCAGTTGCGCGGTCGTGCCGGTCGCCAGGGCGATCCCGGCTCATCACAGTTCTATGTGTCGCTGGAAGACGACCTGATGCGCATGTTCGGCAGTGAGCGCATCGCATCGCTGATGGATAAGCTGGGCTATAAGGAAGGGGATGTGATTCAGCACAGCATGATCAGCAACAGCATTCAGCGAGCACAGAAGAAAGTAGAGGAAAACAATTTCGGTATACGTAAGCGCCTGCTGGAGTATGATGATGTAATGAACAAGCAGCGGAATGTGATTTACGGCAAAAGACAGCATGCCCTGTTTGGAGAAAGGCTCGCCCTCGATATTGATAATGCCTTTGCCCTGGTAGCTGAAGGACTGGTGGCCGGATTCCGTGAACAGGAGAATTATGAAGAATTCCGTACCGCAGTGATCATGCATTTTGGCCTGGACACCCAGATCGAAGAGCAGGAATTCCTGAAGGGAGATATGAACAAGATAACGGAGAAACTATACCAGGAAGCCATTGGCAACTACGACCGCAAGAAAGAAGACCTGAAGAAGAATTCCCTGCCCGTGTTCCGGAATATCCGCCAGAACCAGGGTGCGAATATTGAAAATGTGGTGGTTCCCTTTACCAACCAGCGCAAAGGCTTGAATGTGCTGGTAAACCTCGATAAAGCCATTCAGACCGAAGGAGCCGAACTGGCGAATGCGCTGGAAAAAACCATCACCCTGGTTACCATCGACGATTCCTGGAAAGAGCACCTCCGCGCTATGGACGACCTGAAGCAGAGTGTGCAAACCGCCTACCTGGAGCAAAAGGACCCACTGGTAATATATAAGGTAGAAGCCTTTCAGCAGTTTAAGAACATGGATGCTGAGCTGAACCGCAATATCGTTTCCTTCCTATGCCATGCCAGCATACCCGTGCAGGCTGAAAGCGCGCCGTTGGCAGCCGGCAAGCCGCAGAAGACCGATTACAGTAAAATGCGGAGCAATAAGGCAGAAGTGGATGCAGCCGGTGAAGATTACGCAGCCAACGAAAGGGATGTTTACGATCCCGGTACTGCGGTAAAACAGGAACCCATCAAAGTGGGGCCAAAAGTGGGTCGTAATGATCCCTGCCCCTGTGGTAGTGGTAAAAAATACAAGCAATGCCACGGCAGAGACGCCTGATTTTGCCGTTCTGATTTGACATAAATCAAAAACAAGCCCGTTAAGTGTAATAACTTAGTGGGCTTTTTCGTTATATATCGCTGTTTTTCATGGGGTTACTCTCATATTAGTATTTTCCGGACTGTTTTCATTAGTAGTTTTACTATTGAAAAGCCGTAATTAGCGCAATATCTTTGTGCCAGATTACGAAGTAAGAACGCAAGGACGAAACGCAGGATTACTTCAAAATCTGGAAAAGTCCGATCCGAAAAAACCGAATAATTCAACCCTAAAGAAAACAAGATGATCCGTATTTCTACCCTTTTTACCCTTTCTATTCTTTTCAGCCTTTCCGTTTTTGGTCAGCGTGTATATGTAGATAATGGCAGCAACGCCAGCTATACGCTTCGTGCAGGCGACAGCCTGAGCATCACTGCCGGTGTATTCCGCGGACAAATCAGCAACTGGGAACAGGGCGCAAAGATCTATATCGCCGAAGGCGCTGAATTTGCTCCCAGCAATTTTGGATACTTCCTCGGCGAAATCATTGTAAATGGCAAAGCCACCCTTCCTGGTCTGGATGGCCAGTCGAATCGTTTCAAACTGAAGAACTTTGGTCGTATCGTAATTAATGGCAGCGTGTATATGGGTAACAACGCCAGGCTGGAAAACAGTTTTGGTGCAACCATCGAATTCAAAAATGCGATCGATTTCAACAAAGTGGACCTTACCAACAATGGTATCATCAAAACCAACGGTAACCTCTACATCGGTAATGGTTCTAAATTCAACAATAATAATATTATCGAGGTGGGTGGTCACCTGGAATTCAACAATACTTCTGTAAAGAATTATGGTAAAGTAGCTACGGATGGCAAGTTGACCATGAGCGGTGGTTCTTTTGAGAACAACTGTATGACTACTGCCGACGAAGGAATCTTTATCAACAATACCAACCTGGAGAACAATGGCCTGGTATGGGCTACCACGCAGGGCAATAACAGCCGCATTGTAAACGGTGGCACTATTGATGGCGAAGCGGGTTCTGTGATCATGTCGCATGACTTTGAAAACAACGGCAACATTAAAGGAAGTGGATATTACTACTTCACCGGCGAAACCCGTCAGAACAGCGGTCAGGTGGGTACTAATGGCAACAATGGTGATCAGATCATTGTATTTGACGCTACACGCAGCAATAGCAACACGATCTTCGATTATCAGAGTGGCCAGGTACGCAGGAGTGTGGTATTTCAGCAGTTTAGCCAGCCCCAAACCAGCAGCGCGTATCCTGCCTGTGGTACGGCCTTCCGTTCAGAAGTAATCCTGCCCATCCGTTGGAATTTCTTTACCGTTAGCCTGACCAACCAACTGCCTTCGTTGCAGTGGGGCGCAGAGCAGGACAATGGCACCCTGTTTGAAATTGAAAGAAGCTATGATGGTATCAACTTCAGCAGTATCCATAGTTTCGTAGCGGTAAATGCCGAGAACAAATTCAGCTATAACGACAATAGTGTAAATGCCAGCGCCGCTATCGCTTACTACCGTATCCGTGCGGTGGAGCCTACTGGCGCCGTGAAGATCTCTGAAACACGCAGTGTTCGCTTCAGCATGCAGAGCAACCTGAAAGTACAGGCCAGCCCCAACCCTTTCAACAACAATTTCACACTCAGCTTCAAGGCTGAGCGTTCAGAGAAACTGACTTTGCGTGTGATCAACCTGGCGGGTCAGCAGCAGTTCGCCAAAACCATCACTGCTTCCAATGGTTTCAACAGCATTAGCGTTGCAGAAGCCGCTAACCTGAGCCGTGGATTGTATCTGGTGCAACTGACGAATGAAACGGGAGTGATTGCGACGGAGAAAATTGTTAAACAGTAATACTTCGTACGTTAAACGTTATACGTTGTACGTTTTACGTTGTGAGGAATAGTTTGGGGTTTAAGGTTTAGGGTTTAAGGTTTAAGGTTTAAGGTTTAGGGTTTAGGGTTTAGGGTTTAAGGTTGAAGGAAGGCCGGGGACTTCAAGATAGAATCTGCGCAAATCTGCGGGAAAATTCTCCTGAACGCTGAGGCTGTTTAAAGTGCTGAAGTATTTCCCGCAGATTTTCGCAGATTTGTTTCGCAGATGAACGCAGATAAAGGATTAATTGAAAACAAAGTCGAAACCAAAAAAGATATAAACGCCCGACAGTAACTTCCACCCGTTAGTTAAAAGAAAAAACCCGCTATCCGGCGGGTTTTTTCTTTTAACTAACGGCGGGAATTAGAACCCTTTCAGTTTATACTTTTGATTGTACCGGTCGTTGAGTTGTTTGTGCTTATCGTTCAGGTCTATTTTCCGACCCTGGATCCAGGCATCGGTTATCTGGCTGCTCTTCATGTCGAGGATATCACCATCGCTGATCACGATATTGGCATCCTTCCCTACTTCAATGCTTCCGGTTTTATCGGCCACGCCCAAAACTTTTGCCGCATTAAGCGTAATGGCTGCCAAGGCTTCTTCCTTGCTCAGGCCATAGGCAGCGGCGGTTCCGGCATTGAAGGCCAGGTTACGTCCGCGGGTTTGGCTATCATCGTCGGAAATGGCAAATAACACACCCGCTTTTTGCAGAAGGGCCGCTGTTTTGTAGGGCTGATCCACATCATCATCCGGCAAGGTAGGAAGGCTATGCGGCTGCTGCAGAATAACGGAAACATTATTTTCTTTCAGCAGATCGGCGATCTGCCAGTTATCGCTACCACCCACGATGGTCATATCAAAACCAAACTCCTTCACAAAATCGAGAGCCAGCAGCATTTGCTTTACGGTACTGGCATGTACATACATCTTTTGTTTTTTCTCGAAAAGGGCACGCACGGCTTCAAACTTCAGATTGGTTTCTTCGTGTTTGCCTTCGCCGAGGTAAGCCTGCGCTTCACGGAAAAAACCCTTCAGGCTTTCGATGCGTTCAATTCCGGCCTTTACCGGATCATTGTCGCTTTCGCCGCGGCCGCCACGGCCACCGCCAAAGCCTCCAAATCCACGGAAACGGTTCAGCAGATTGGGCATATAAAGGTGCATGCCCGCGTCGGTTTGATAAGCGGCATCGTCCCAGGTCCAGGCATCCAGTTGCACCACCGATGAGCTGCCCGCGAGAAAGCTGCCCTGGGGTATTACATTGGCCAACAAAATACCATTACTGCGCAAAGTATTGATCACTTTGGAGTCGGTATTGTAGGCAACAATAGACCGAACATTGGGATTCAAATCGCCAATTTCGCGCACGTCGGTAGTAGCGCGCACAGCCGATACTTCTACCAGGCCCAGGTTGCTGGTGGGCAGAATGAGGCCGGGATACACGTGTTTGCCTTTGGCATCCACCACAGTACCTTCATTATTGGGGACCGAAATATCGGTTCCCACTTTCTCAATTTTTCCGTTGCGGATCTGGATGGTTCCCTTTTCTATCACCTTGCCATTACCCACATGAATGGTGGCATTGGTAATATACGTTACACTGTTATTGTCGCGGGCGGGCAGTATATTATCCTGCGCCCTCGTGGTGAGTGCCAATGTTCCGCACAACAATATGGAGAAGACTATTTTTTTCATGTTGATTGCTTTATTCGTTTTCTGAAATGCTGTCGGCATCTATCACCAGCAGGCCGTGGCTATGACCATGGTCGCTGCAGGTATGCATAATCTGGTAGCTCGGTGTTGCCGGTACTACTGATCCGCCATTGCGTTTTTCGCCATTCATTTTGCGAATCAGGCGATTCCGCTCGGCATCCACCAGCAACTGCAGTTGCGCGTCTTTTTCACGATCGAAATAAACGGCTCCATCTACAATGGTGTACAGCGATTTGGCATAGATGCTCAGGGGATGATCACTCCACACCACCACATCGGCATCCTTACCACTTTTCAGGCTTCCCACACGGTCGTCTACATGCAGCATCTTTGCGGGATTCAGGGTTACCATCTTCAGGGCCTCTTCTTCCGACACGCCACCGTATTTCACCACTTTAGCCGCTTCCTGGTTCAGACGACGGGCCATTTCCGCATCGTCGCTATTGATGGCCACATTCAATCCCACTTTGTGCATGATGGCCGCATTGTATGGAATGGCATCCTGCACTTCCATCTTGTAAGCCCACCAGTCGGAGAAAGTGGAGGCATTGGCGCCATGCAGCTTCATCTTATCGGCTACCTTATACCCTTCCAGAATATGGGTAAAGGTATTGTAACGATATCCCATGCGTTTGGCTACTTCCATGGCGCCGGTAATCTCGCTCTGCACATAGGAGTGGCAGGTGATAAAACGCTTTTCATTCAGAATCTCTACCAGGGCTTCCAGTTCCAGGTCGCGACGCGGAGGTGTAAGGCCCTTCTTATCTTTCGCGGCATTGTACTCTTTCCAGGCTTTCTCATAATCGTGTGCACGGGTGAATGCATCTACCAATACCTGCTCCACACCCATACGGGTGTCGGGATAGCGGATATTTCCTGAAGTGGATGAAGAACGCTTCACATTCTCACCCAGGGCAAATTTGATCTGACCTGTCCAGTTCTTAAACTTCAGCCCCTCATCATTGGCACCCCAGCGCAGTTTGATCAATTGAGTTTGACCGCCAATTACGTTGGCCGAACCATGCAGGATATGGGAAGATGTAACACCACCGCTCAACTGACGATAGATATTAATATCATCGGGGTTCAGGTTGTCGGCGATACGTACTTCAGAGGTTACACTTTGTCCGCCCTCGTTGATGGAAGCGGCAGCTATATGGGAGTGCTCATCAATAATGCCGGCCGTAACATGCTTGCCGGTACCATCAATAATGCGGGCGCCATTGGCGGAAAGGTTTTTGCCAACACCTGCGATCTTACCATCACGAATCAACACGTCCGCATTTTGCAACACGCCTTCTTTTTCATTGGTCCATACGGTCGCATTGCGGATCAGGATGGTTTCCTGCCTGGGCTGTTGTCCCTCTTCCCAGCCAAAGGGTTCGAACGGGAAAGTGATTTTGCCCAGTTCAGGAGCCTTTTTCCCCTTGCTTTCTTCCAGCTTCATGTCGGCGGGCTTCACGAGGCTGGCCGTCCAGGTAATCATCTGGCCAGTTGAATCCACACCCGTTCCATTCAGCTCTTTTCCATTTTGCATACCCACCAGCCTTGTTGCTGTTGCCGGCAATGCCGATCCCGCACGTTGTGCCGGGCCACGCTGCCGGGTTTGGGCAGTGGCGTAGCTAAGCTTTATCTGCTTGCCATCATGGCTGAACCGCACCAGGAGCGTATCCTCCGCAACCATTGTAGCCGAGCTGCCTGATTTAATATCCAGTTTATATTTCTCTTTGCCGGCGGCTGTATTCACCACCAGGTCGTACAAGCCAGCAAAAGCCGACACATCTTCCTTGCCATCATATTTAATACCCTGAACCCAATTGTACAGAATAGTACTCTTCTCATGAAAAATGGGACCGCTGGTGATCAGGAAATTTGCCAGCTTGCCCGCTTCGAGACTGCCCACATGGTCGGCCACACCCAGTACTTTTGCGGGCATAGTCGTCAGAGCTTCGAGGGCTTTCTCTTCACTCAGTCCATATTCCATGGCTTTGCGAAGGTTGGGCCAAAACTGATTGGGGCTGCGCAAGTCGGCCGTGGTCAAACAAAAGGCGATACCTTCTTTTTCAAAGGCAGCTAGGTTGGTGGGAGCCAGTTCCCAATGTTTCATATCGCTGAGCGATACAAATCGGGCATCGGCGGGGTCTTCCACATCCATGGCCTGGGGAAAATTGAGGGGAAGAATGAATACGGCGTTGGTGCCCTTCATTTCCCTGATGCGCTGGTACTCTTCCTGCCCACCCTTGATGATAAACTGTACGCCAAATTCATCGCCGATACGATCAGCGCGAAGGGCATTCCATTTATCGTTGGCTTCAAATACCTGGGGCAGGCTGAGGTTATCATTCCAGGTTTGCAGTGTCAGGTTCAAACCTTCTTTCACCGGTTTGTTCTTATACCATTGCGCATCCATAAAAGTCTGGCGCAGGAGCGCGATGGAACCCATCAGGCTGCTGGGATATGACTGGCGGCTGCTGCCACGGTTGAAAGAATAATGGGCTGTTGCCCTGTCTTTGATCACAACAAAATTTTCGTTCTGCTCCGCCAGTGTTACTACCGTGCCGGTGCCGCGGGCAATACCATCTTTCACATGCGAGAGCACGGCTCCAAAACCGGCCTCCCGCATGGCTTTTGCCTTTTCACCGTCTACAGCAAAATTGCGGAAAGCATCCACATCCGACCTGAGTGCCTGGTTCCAGCCCGAGGGGCCCTTGTCGTTGGAATTTATCTGCGGCTGCTGACCAAAGGAAAATCCTCCTCCAGCCTGCTGCTGGGCGGCGGGCATTCCGTAATCGGTGTAGAGATCAATAAAGGAAGGATAAATGAATTTTCCTTTGCAATCAATTTCCACCGCACCCGCGGGTACTTTCAATCCCGCACCCAGGGCAACAATGCGGCCATCCTTGATTACAAGTGTGGCATCGTTGATGGAGTTGCGGGCATCTTTGAATACGGTAGCATGGGTAAAAGCATAATGGCCGTGCCGGGGATCGGCCACGCCATTTTCGGGAAATGTTACCTGAGCTGCCAGGGGTAGCACACCCAATAGGGCTAGCCCCGCCAGCACCTGTCGCAGGAGTTTTGGCTTTCTCATTCTTATGTGATTTTTGGTATTAGAAGATATTTGCGCCGAAAGCTTGTGCCGGATAAGGGAGCCGAATATAAGTTAATCGAAGCAATTGCCTACCGCTGTTTTGAACAATGGTTCTATTTTTTGATCAGGCCGCCCAACCGGGTCATTTCTGTTGACCAAACTCGCTGATATATCGTTTACGTTGGGTCCAAGACCTTAACTTTGATGACCTAAACCCATTACTATGGCGATGGCCGCAAAAGCTAACAGGCCGGTTTTTCATCCCGGAATGGCGCAAAGCCCGACGGTTGACCAAACGGGAGTAGAAGAGCGTGCTTCGCGCTTTACCAAACGCAGCATCAAAAAGGAATCGAAGGTCAACGGACTGAAGATGGTCCTGAGCATGATTGACCTTACCACCCTGGAGGGGAAAGATACCGTGGGCAAGGTGAAACAGCTTTGCTATAAAGCCATGCATCTGCACGATGCCCTGCCGGGCTTACCCACCGTAGCCGCAGTTTGCGTGTATCCTTCCATGGTAAAGACGGCGGTAAAGGCGCTGGAGGGTTCCGGCATTAAAGTGGCATCGGTGGCCACCGCATTTCCCAGCGGCCAGGCTCCCCGCGAGGTAAAGCTGCGCGACACGCGCTTTGCGGTAAATGAGGGGGCCGACGAAATTGATATGGTGATCAGCCGCGGAAAATTTCATGAAGGAGAATATGGATATGTGTTTGATGAAATCGCCGCCATCAAAGAAGCTTGCGGAGATGCCCGGCTAAAAGTGATACTGGAAACCGGGGAGTTGGGCAATTTCGATAAAGTGCGGCGTGCCAGCGATATTGCCATGCACGCGGGTGCGGATTTCATCAAAACCTCTACCGGAAAAATTCAGCCCGCCGCTACCATGCCCGTCACCCTGGTGATGCTCGAAGCCATTCGCGATTTCTACTATGCCACCGGCAAAATGGTGGGCATGAAACCGGCAGGGGGTATTTCCAAATCGAAGTTGGCCCTGCACTACCTGGTGATGCTGAAAGAAGTGCTGGGTGACGACTGGCTCAGCAATGAATGGTTTCGGTTTGGCGCCAGCAGCCTGGCCAATGATGTGCTGATGCAACTGGTAAAGGAATCCACAGGCGCCTATCAGTCGGCTCCTTATTTTAGCGTAGACTAAGCGTTTGCTGTTTACAACAATATTGACTTATTCAACAATCTGTATATGGCGGTATCCTCGCGAAAGAAAAATACGGTACGGACAGCCCCCCGGTTGAAATTTGAGACCGAATGGAATTATGCGCCAGCCCCGGAAAGCCGGTCGGCAGCCAGCATCAATCCCCGTTACGACCTTTTCATAGGAGGTAAGTGGCAAAAGCCCGAAACCGGAAAATATTTTGACAGCATTAATCCCGCCACGGAAGAAAAGCTGGCAACAGTTGCCGAAGCGGGAAAAGCGGATATTGACAAAGCGGTGAAGGCGGCCCGCAAAGCTTATGAGGGTGCCTGGGGCAAGATGCCCGCCCGGGAGAGGGCCAAGTATATCTTTCGCATCGCCCGCATGCTGCAGGAAAAAGCCCGGGAATTCGCCATCATCGAAACCCTCGATGGGGGCAAGCCGATCCGGGAAAGCCGCGACTTTGATATTCCTACGGCCGCCAACCATTTCTTCTATTATGCCGGCTGGGCCGATAAGCTGGACTATGCTTTCCCGCAGCGAAAATGTCAACCGCTCGGAGTGGCCGCGCAGATCATCCCCTGGAACTTTCCCCTGCTGATGGCCGCCTGGAAAATAGCGCCGGCCCTTGCTACCGGCAACACAGTGGTGCTGAAACCGGCGGAAACCACGCCCCTTACGGCCTTGAAGCTGGCTGAATTGATTGCGGAGGCCGACCTGCCTCCCGGTGTTGTGAACATCATCACCGGCGCCGGTGCTACTGGTGCTGAGCTCGTATCGCATCCCGGCATCAACAAGATCGCCTTTACCGGCTCCACTGAAGTGGGCAAACTCATACAGCGGTCAATTGCAGGCACATCCAAAAGGGCTACGCTGGAACTGGGCGGTAAGGCAGCCAATATCATTTTTGAAGATGCGCCTATTGACCAGGCGGTGGAGGGCGTAATCAACGGTATTTTCTTTAACCAGGGACATGTTTGCTGTGCCGGTTCACGCCTCTATGTGCAGGAGTCGGTTGCCAAACAGGTGATCCGCAAGCTCAAGGACCGTATCGAGACCCTGATCGTGGGCGACCCGATGGATAAGAATACCGATATCGGCGCCATCAACAGCCGCAGCCAGTTGGAGACCATACAACGCTATATTCAATTGGGGAAAAAAGAAGGGGCCGAAATGCACCAAAGCAGTTGCAGCCTGCCCCGTAAGGGATTTTTCTGCCGCCCTACCCTGTTTACGAATGTTGCGCAAAGCAACCGAATTGCGCAGGAAGAAATTTTTGGTCCGGTGCTGGCCATACTCAGTTTCCGTACGGATGATGAAGTGATAGAGAAGGCCAATAATTCGCCCTATGGGCTTAGTGCCGGCGTTTGGACCGATAAAGGCTCGCGTATTTTTAATATGACGCGCCGTCTGAAAGCCGGTGTGGTATGGGCCAATACCTTCAACAAATTCGATCCCGGCTCCCCATTTGGTGGCTATAAGGAAAGCGGCTATGGCCGCGAAGGCGGGCTGCATGGATTGCTGCCTTATGTAGACCTGGAACCCTAATCTTTAACCACAAGATCAAGCGATGCCGAATACAACAACAAATCGATTGCCGGTACTAAAGACCTATAAGATTTATATTGGTGGACAATTCCCCCGAACAGAATCGGGCCGGTACTATGCGGCGGTAAACAAATCGGGGCGCAAGCTGGCCAATATCTGTCTTAGTTCGCGCAAGGACTTGCGTGATGCCGTTTCAGCCGCAAGGGCCGCGCAGGCGGGCTGGGCGGGCCGCAGCGCTTTCAACAGAAGCCAGATACTCTACCGTATGGCGGAAATGCTGGAGGGGCGCCGGGCGCAGTTTATCGACGAGTTGCAACAGATGGACTATAGTGCCGCTGCAGCCGAAGCGGAGATCGATGAAAGCATTGACCTGTTGATCTATTTTGCCGGTTGGTGCGATAAGTTTCAGCAACTGTTCAGTAGCGTGAATCCGGTAGGCAGTCCGCATTTCAATTTTTCCGTACCGGAGCCGATGGGTGTGGTAAGCATCGTAACTCCACAAGCAAGTGCCTTGCTGGGACTGGTATCGATGATGGCACCTGCTGTTGCCGGCGGCAACACCTGTATTTTGCTCGCATCCGAAAAGCTTCCCCTGGCCGCTATCAGTTTTGCGGAAGTGCTGCATTCCTCTGATCTGCCAGGTGGCGTGGTCAATATCCTCACCGGCAAGGAATCAGAACTATTACCCTGGATGGCCGATCATATGGATATTAATTCGCTGCTGTATGCCGGATCGGAGAAGGCGCAACAGAAAATGCTGACAGAAAAAGCGGCGGGCAACCTGAAGAGGCTGCATTTTTATACAGAAAAAGACTGGAAAGGCAAAGGGGCCGAATCTCCCTATCGGATCATGGATTGCCAGGAAATAAAGACCACCTGGCATCCCATTGAGACCATTGCGGGCGGCGGCAGTGGTTATTGATCTTTGGTATTGTTTTTGAAAAAAGAAAGGCACGCAACTAATTGCCCGCCATCAGCATCTTTTTTCATAACCGCCGGAAGGCAAGGAATATTTTGGATATGAAACTCGTATTTGTTTTCTTTCTTATCGTCGTCAACAGTATTGCCCACGCGCAAACCGCCCCCGTGGCCGATTCCACCGATACCACCCGCAAATCGGTGGTGGTGCACAAGGATCCGCGTATCGACCTCCTGATGACCCGCCAGGCCCAGATCAATGAGGAGACCAGCCGCAATGCCCGCCGCACAGCCAAAGGTTTCCGGATCATGATCATCAGCACCAGCAATCGCCAGGACGCGCTGGCGGCCAAAACCACAGTATATACCCATTTCCCCGAATTGAAAGCCTACCTCTGGCACCAGACACCCTTCTACAAACTTAAAGCCGGTAATTTCAAAGACCGCGAAGAAGCCGAGGAATACCAGGCCCGGTTGAACCGCTATTTCCCCAATGGCGTGTATGTGATAAGTGATGTAATTGAATTGAAGCCGGGATCGGGGGAGGAGATGCTGTGATACGTTTTACGTTCTACGTTTTACGTTGATTTGGGAATTTGAGAATTTGGGAATTTGTTGGTCACTTTATATATCAGGAATAATTTGATGAAGCACCTCGAAAACAAATTCACAAATTCTCAAATTCCCAAATCAACGTAATACGTTCTGCTTAATTTTACAGCATGCTCAATAAGATCAAAGATCTGGCCCGCGCTTATGCGCCGGACTACATTGCCATACGCCAGCATTTGCATGCCCACCCTGAGTTGAGTTACCAGGAATTTGAGACGTCGAAACTGGTGCAGCAGCAACTGGAGTCGCTGGGCATTTCCTATGAGATAAAGGCGGAGACCGGAGTGATTGGGCTGATAAAAGGCCAAAACCCGGCCAGTAGGATCATAGCGCTCAGGGCCGATATGGATGCCCTGCCCATACAGGAAGAAAACGAAGTGCCTTATAAATCGCAAAACCCGGGTATCATGCATGCCTGTGGGCATGATGTGCATACCAGTTGCCTGCTCGGCGCCGCCCGCATTTTGCAGGAAACGCGCGAAGAATGGGAAGGAACGGTGAAGCTGATCTTTCAACCCGGCGAAGAAAAAAATCCCGGAGGCGCCAGCCTGCTCATCAAAGAAGGCGTGTTGGAAAATCCGGCGCCCAAAGCCATTGTGGGCCTGCATGTGCATCCCGGACTGGCCGTGGGTAAACTCAGTTTCCGCGCCGGTCAGGCCATGGCCAGTGCCGACGAAATTTATATTACCGTCCGCGGCAAAGGCGGCCATGCGGCATCCCCCCATTTATGCATCGATCCTATCCTGATCGCTTCGCACCTGATCGTGGCACTGCAACAATTGATCAGCCGGCACAACGACCCCTTTAATCCCAGTGTACTCTCCATTACCGCTTTCAACGGAGGCACCACCACCAATATCATTCCCGACGAAGTAAAATTGAAAGGAACTTTCCGGGCGATGAATGAAAGCTGGCGTTTCCGGGCGCATGAGTTGCTTCGACAAACAGCCGAAGGCATCGTGCAAGGCATGGGTGGTGAGTTGGATTTACATATCGATGTGGGTTATCCATCTGTTTTCAACCATGAAGGCCTGCACCAGGTAGCGGTGCAAAAAGCCAAAGCCTTTGTGGGCGAGAGCCAGGTGAGCGAAACCGAAAAAAGAATGGGCGCGGAGGATTTTGGCTATTATTCGCAAAAGATTCCCGGATGTTTTTTCCGGCTCGGGGTAATGAACCGCGAAAAAGGCATCACCGCCGGAGTGCATACCCCCCGCTTTGATATTGACGAATCCGCTATCGAAATCGGGATGGGCATGATGGCCTGGCTCGGCACCAGCCTCGATCTTTAACAGGCATCCGCGCCAGATCGCAGGCTTTC
The DNA here is from genome assembly GCA_964395095.1 of uncultured Citrobacter sp. Classification (GTDB taxonomy): domain Bacteria; phylum Bacteroidota; class Bacteroidia; order Chitinophagales; family Chitinophagaceae; genus CAYMZZ01. Next base: position 257,573 of record CAYMZZ010000003.1, on the reverse strand, counting down.
CTGTTAGCGATACAACATTACCGCAGCCGCTGCTGCACCGGTGAGGCGATCATACCTTTGAAATCGCGCTGGCTCATGCTACGGTTGGCGTTCTCCACATCAGGCGACAGGGGCTGGGCCGGTTCCTGTACGGGCATGCGGAATGCACCCGTGCCAATATATTTCAGCACGCTGGCCAGGCAGGATTCAGTTGCGTCACCAAAGTCTTTATCCAGTCCATCCGCCACGGTATTATTGAGCGCAAAGCCATTGAAATAATTTCCCTCCCCGTTTTTGTTGGTAGTGCGTGTAGATACAGGGAATATATACCAGTCGCCCACGGGAATATTGAAATAACCCACGGGCTTGCCATAAGTGCGGTTAGGCCCCACTACAATCACATCCATATAGGGCTTCAGGTTATTGATGAGCAACTCACTGGCCGAGGCGGTATTGTCGCTAACAATAACAAACACCCGATTAAGGTTCAGCGTACCCTTCTTGGAAAAGTTGACGCTGCTATTGTACTGGCTGTATTTGTTGTTGAATTCCTGCTTCATCATCAACTGGCTATTGGCACTGGGCGGCGCCAGGTAATTGGCCAGTTCGCGCTGATAGGAAACAAATCCACCGCCGTTGTAGCGCAGGTCAATTATCATGTCATCCACATTCTCGGCCATGAAATGGTTGAATGCCGAGGCGAATGCATTGGAGGTAGCCGCCGAATCGCCCAGGAAGGAATGATAAACCATATACCCTGCTTTGCGGCTGCCGGCCGTGTACACCGTATCGAGATAAACAGGAACATCCTGGTAGCTGGCGGCATTCAGGGTCAGGTCAACGGTATTGCCATCCGGCTTCAGGAAACTGACGCTGGCCGAACTGGAAGCATAAATGGCATTGACGATAAAATTGGCATTACCCGTTGTGATATTGGTATTACCATTGATTTTGGTGATGCGCCATCCGCGGCGTACACCCGCCTGTCCGGCCGGTGAGGCGGGTTCCACCATCCGCACGCGCAGGTCACCTTCGGCCCGAAAGAAAATGTTGAGGCCAAAATCCTGGCCAATACCCGCGCTGGTATTATCCCAATCGCTTTGCCGGACGGCAAAACTCCAGCGGTCAACCGGGTTCGTAAATCCCGGTTCCTGGCTATAGGCACGGATGGCTTCCATCATGGCATTCAGGTCGGAATAACCACGGGCATTAAAACCGGAGGGTATCTGATTATACCAGAGATAAATATCGCGGGTATAAGCAATAGCCGTATCCTTAAATAAGTCGGCCTGCGAAGGCGGCGGTTGCCCGGAGTCGGAATCGTTTTTGCGGCAGGCATTCAGTAGCAAAACCGCAAGCACTGTTATTACCAGGTAGTTTCTCATGCCCCTAAATTTACCAAATTTACAAATGAGCAAATTCCCAAATTTTACCCTCTCTCCTTCCGCCAGCGCAAATCCATCAGCGCCAGGAAGCTGATCACTACAAAATAAACGCAGGAATACCATTCATGGTTTTGCAGGCCCGAAAATTTTCCCCCGGATTTCATGGCTTCACTAAATGAAAGAAAGGGAAACACGTAAGGTAGTTTGTCTGCATGCTCCCAGCGCATCGCTACCAGGGACATTACCAGCAGTCCGAGACCCAGGCCTATGGGCACAATAAAATTGCGGAAGCGAAGGCTGAACCAGTACTGGAACGCGATAATCGCCAGCAATGCGATATAGGTGCGAAGGCTCAGCAATAATATATTTCCCAGGGGAAGCGAATTTGTTGTAAACGGCAACTCCGGATGAACCCAATTGGCCACATATGCTCCCAGTATCATAAACAGGTTAAAACACAAAAACAACAGCAGGATCATCAGGTGAATGGCTGTATACTTCGAAAAAAATACCTGCCCCATGGTGAGAGGGGAAGCAAAGACCTGTTTCCAGGCATTGTTTTTATACTCGATCTGCGGCACCAGGCTGCAAATGAGTATCACAAACATGGGCAATAAGAAACCCGAAAAAGCCTGCCAGCCTTCTAAAAAATGCATGACCCAGGGATTATTGTTCAGTTTTTCGGCGGCCTGCCCGGGTTTCAGCAGGAAGTAGATAAAATACACCAGGGGTATAACGCCGGCGCCCAAAATAGCCAACCATTGTGCGGCGCTACGTTTGGTCTTGATCAGTTCTGTTTGGAGGGCTATCCAAAAACTCATGCGGAGGTATTGGTGATGTCAATGAATAATTGTTCCAGGTCGCTTTGCTGTGGATGCAGGGCATACACTTTCAGCCCGGCGTTGACCAGTTGCCGGTTGATGGCCGCCGCCTGTTCCCGGTCGCGATACGGCAACAATAGTCTGCTTTCGCCATGCTTTACGGGGTGCTGATCGGCCAACAGCGTAATGGCTTTTTCGTTATCATCGGTTTCCAGTTCCAGGCCCGCCTGGCTGCTCTTCATCTGCTGCAACTCGGGCAATGTTCCCTGAAACAACAGCTTCCCTTTGTGAATAATCCCCACATGCGTGGCCATCCTTTCCACTTCATGCAGGATATGGCTGGAAACGAGTATGCTGGTTCCCTTTTCGCGATTTAATTTCTTGATGAGTTCCCGGGTTTCAATAATGCCATTCGGATCCAGGCCATTGGTGGGCTCATCGAGTATGAGCAATTCAGGTTCGTGCAGGAGGGCGATCGCTATGGATAGCCGCTGCTTCATACCCAGCGAAAACTGCCGGGCTTTCTTGCGACCTGTTTGTTCCAGCCCCACCAACTTCAGTACTTCCTCTATCCGGTTACGGGGTACCTGGTGAATACGACGATAGATCTCCAGGTTTTCGCGGGCGGTAAGGTGTCCATAAAGAGAAGGCTGCTCTATGATGGACCCCAATCTTCGTAAAATTTCCCGGCGATGGCCCTGCATAGCCTGGCCGAAAATTTCCAGTCTCCCTTTCTGGTTGCGAAGCAAACCCAGCAGCAATCGCAAGGTGGTGGTTTTGCCGGCGCCATTGGGTCCCAGAAAACCAAATATGCTGCCCCGGGGTACGCGTAGATTAATGTCCTGCAGGGTGGGAACTCCCGTCGCAAAACTGTAGCTCAGCCCTTCTGTTTGAATGATCAATTCGTTCGTCATTTTGTGGGAAATAGCGTGAACAAGATGAACAAAACTGACTGAAACACAAAATTTACTGGATAAACGGTCGAAAAAAGCCGGGAATATTTATTTTGTACCTTGCGACCGTTTATCGGCCATAATTCCCGGACCAACCGGGCCGATTTTCTTAAAAACTACATATGAAAAGCGAACTGCGTAAGCAACAAGCACTTGAATACCACGCCAAAGGAAGACCCGGAAAAATTGAAGTAATACCTACCAAAGAAGCCAAGACCCAACGCGACCTTTCGCTTGCCTACTCGCCCGGAGTAGCCGAACCCTGTAAGGAAATAGCAGCCAATCGCGAAAACGTGTATAAATACACGGCCAAGGGCAACCTGGTGGCCGTTATCAGCAACGGTACTGCCGTGCTGGGATTGGGCGATATTGGCCCCGAAGCCAGCAAGCCCGTGATGGAAGGAAAGGGCGTACTGTTTAAAATATTCGCCGACATCGACGTTTTTGATATTGAGATCAATGAAAAGGATCCCGAAAAATTTGTTCAGATCGTAAAGGCCCTCGAGCCCACTTTTGGTGGCATCAACCTGGAAGATATCAAAGCGCCCGAATGCTTTTATATTGAGCAGGAACTGAAAAAGCAGCTTAATATTCCGGTGATGCACGATGACCAGCATGGTACGGCTATCATCAGCGCCGCTGCCCTGCTGAATGCATTGGAATTGCAGAAGAAAAAGATTGACCGCGTCAAATTTGTCGTGAATGGTGCGGGTGCCGCTGCCATGGCCTGTGTGCAACTATATGTGGCCCTGGGTGCGCGCTTTGAAAACTTTACCATGTTTGACCGAACAGGCGCCCTGCATAAGGAACGTAAGGACCTGGATGAACTGAAGAAAAAGTTCGCGAATGCGAAAACGGATATTACGTTGGAACAGGCGATGAAGGATGCCGATGTATTCATCGGTCTTAGCGCCGGAAATGTGGTAAGTGGGGAAATGGTGAAGTCGATGGCGAAAAATCCGATCGTGTTTGCGATGGCCAATCCTGACCCCGAAATTTCCTGGGAAGATGCCACTGCCGCCCGTAAAGATATCATTATGGCTACCGGCCGTAGTGATTATCCCAACCAGGTGAATAATGTGTTGGGGTTCCCCTTCATATTCCGTGGTGCCCTCGATGTGCGTGCGAGGCAAATCAATGAAGCGATGAAGATGGCCGCCGTGAAAGCGCTGGCCGAAATGGCCAAATGGCCCGTTCCCGATATCGTGACCATGGCCTATAATGAAAAGAGCATGGCTTTTGGCCCCACTTATATTATTCCCAAACCCCTGGACCCCCGCCTGCTGGCAACAGTGGCGCCAGCCGTGGCGAAGGCGGCGATGGAAAGCGGTGTAGCCCAGCACCCGATTGCTGATTGGGAAGCTTATGAAACCGATCTGAATAACCGCCTGGGGCTCGACAACCAGGTGATGCGCGTCATCGGCAACAAAGCCCGTCGCGATCCCAAGCGTATCGTATTTGCCGAAGCCGACAATATCAAAATACTCAAGGCGGCGCAAATCGTATTTGACGAGGGTATTGGCTATCCCATTCTGCTGGGCGATGAGGCAAAAATCCGCCAGATGGCAGCAAGCAACGGAATTGATATAGAAGGCCTGCCCATTTATGATCCCCGCAGCGAGGCCACGGAAGAAAAAAGACTGGCTTATGCGGAGATTTTCTTCAGGAAGCGCGCCCGCAGGGGCTTTAATGCTTACGAAGCGAAAAAGATTATGCGCGACCGCAACTATTTTGGTTGTATGATGGTGGAATGTGGAGATGCCGACGCGATGATCTCCGGCCTTACCAAAAATTATCCCGACACCATTCGTCCGGCACTGCAAACCATCGGCACCGAAGAGGGCGTGAAAAAGATCGCAGGCATGTATATCATGCTCACGAAAAAAGGCCCCCTGTTCCTGGCCGATACCACCGTCAATTTCAACCCTACGGCCGAAGAGCTGGCCGAAATCACCCTGCAGGTTGCGCGTGAAGTGCGTCATTTCAATATCATTCCGCGCATTGCCATGCTGAGCTATTCCAATTTCGGAAGCAGCAATTCGCCGGAAGCAAGACTGGTGTCTGAAGCCAGGCAAATTGTTAAGCAGAAAATGCCATCGCTGATTGTAGATGGTGAAATTCAGGCCAATGTCGCCTTCAACAAGGAATTGCTGAAAGAAAACTATCCTTTCTCCGAGCTGGTAGATAAGGATGTGAATACGCTGGTATTCCCCAACCTGGCCGCGGGTAATATTGCCTACAATATCCTCAAAGAACTGGGCGATGCGGATGCCGTGGGGCCCATTCTGCTGGGATTGAAAAAACCGGTGCATGTGCTGCAATTGGGAAGCTCCGTTCGCAGCATCTACAATATGGCCCTGATAGCCGTGCTGGATGCGCAGATAAAGTGTAAGAACGCGCCCACGGAAGAAATAGTGAAACGCAGCACCTGGTGGAAAAGATTTAAAAAAGTGAGTAAAGACATCTAACTCAAAACTCATAACTTAATACTTAAAACTCCCCTCTTGTATTTCATCCGCGACATAGGCCGATTCCTGCTCATGCTCAAAGGCATGTTTTCCCGTCCTGAAAACGGAAAGATGTACTGGAAGGAGTTTATGCACCAGTGTTCGGAAATCGGCATCGGCTCGCTGGGTATCGTGGCCATCATTTCCGTATTTATCGGCGCGGTATCTACCCTGCAAACGGCCTATCAGTTGCTAACACCGCTAATTCCCAAGTCCACCATCGCGCAAATCGTGCGCGACACGGTCATCCTCGAGTTTGCCCCCACCCTCACCTGTATTGTACTGGCCGGTGTTGTAGGCAGCAAGATCGCCAGTGAGCTGGGTAATATGCGTGTGAGCGAGCAGATCGATGCGCTGGAGATTATGGGCATCAATACCAAGACCTACCTGATACTACCGAAGATAGCAGCCGGATTGCTCATGATTCCCCTGCTGGTCATCATAGCCATGGCGCTCGGTATCTGGGGTGGGCGACTGGCAGGTGAAATGGCAGGTATTCTCAGTACCGATATGTTTGATAAGGGGCTGCACGAGGCATTTGTCCCTTACAATGTTACGTTTGCCCTGGCCAAATCCTACACTTTTGCCTTTATAATTTGTAGCATACCCGCTTTCTTTGGTTATTATGTGCAGGGAGGTGCTTTGGAAATAGGCCGATCCAGCACCAAGGCGGTAGTGGTAAGCTGTATAATGTTACTTTTTGCGGACTATTTATTATCGGCATTGTTGCTGTAACCGAGGCAAAGCCCCGAACCTGATTGATACATGATTGAAGTAAGAAACATACGAAAAGTATTTGGCGACAAAGTGGTGATCAATGACGTGAGCGCGACCATGAAGGCCGGGCAGTGTAACCTCATCATCGGATCGAGCGGCAGTGGCAAAACCGTACTCATGAAATGCATGGTAGGCCTCTTCGCGCCCGATGCGGGTGAAGTGCTTTACCATGGGCAGGACTTCACGCATATGGGTAATAAGGAAAAAACCGAGATCCGCAAAGAGATTGGCATGCTTTTCCAGGGCTCGGCGCTTTTTGATAGCTTAACCGTTGAACAAAATGTAATGTTTCCGCTGGATATGTTTACCCGTGATACGCTGGCGGAAAAATTAAAGCGGGTGAACGAGGTGCTTGCCCGCGTGAAGCTGGTGGATGCCAATAAGAAATTCCCCAGCGAATTGAGTGGTGGCATGAAAAAAAGGGTGGCCCTGGCCCGCGCCATCGTACTCAATCCAAAATATCTTTTTTGTGATGAACCAAACTCAGGGCTCGACCCGCAAACATCCCTGGTAATCGATAAGCTGATTCAGGAAATAACCCGGGAATACAATATCACCACAGTCGTAAATACCCACGACATGAACAGCCTGATGGAAATAGGCGACTATATCCTCTACATGTACCAGGGCAATAAGGAATGGGAAGGCAGCAACAGGGAGATTATTTTCAGCAAAAATCAGCGATTAAACGATTTCATCTTCGCCTCCGAATTCTTGCGCGATGCGAAAGAGAAGCGGATGGAGGAAGGGAGGAATTCATAAGTTATGAGTTTTAAGTTTTAAGTTTTAAGTTTTAAGTGGGAGCCCTATTCACCACGATTCACCTCCTGGCTCACGATTCACGGTTCACGCCTCACGAAATGAACTTAAAACTTACAACTTACTACTCCCAACTTCGCCCTTTTGCCCTATTTTTGCCCCACTTTTTAATCAAAAACATCATTCATGAGTATACTGGTCAATAAGCAATCCAAAGTGCTGGTTCAGGGATTTACGGGTACGGAGGGCAGTTTCCATGCTTCTCAAATGATAGAGTATGGCACACAGGTAGTGGGAGGGGTTACACCCGGCAAAGGAGGAAGTACGCACCTGGACCGACCTGTTTTTAATACCGTAGCGGATTGCGTGAAGCAGACCGGAGCCAATGTGAGCATCATTTTTGTACCGCCCGCTTTTGCGGCTGATGCCATTATGGAAGCGGCTGATGCGGGTATTCGCCTGGTGGTTTGCATTACCGAAGGTATACCTGTGCAGGATATGGTGCGCGTAAAGAATTTTCTGCAGGGTAAGCAAACCCGCCTTATAGGACCCAACTGTCCGGGAGTCATCACCGCCGGTGAAGCCAAAGTGGGCATCATGCCCGGCTTCGTATTTAAGCAGGGCCGCATCGGTATCGTTTCCAAATCAGGAACCCTTACCTATGAGGCCGCCGACCAGGTAGCCAAAGCCGGACTGGGTATTTCTACCGCCGTAGGTATCGGTGGCGATCCCATCATTGGCACTACCACCAAAGAAGCCGTAGAACTCTTTATGAACGATCCCGAAACCGATGCGATTGTGATGATCGGCGAAATTGGTGGAGGCATGGAAGCCGAAGCCGCCAACTGGATCAAGGACAATGGCAATAAAAAACCGGTAGTAGGCTTTATTGCCGGACAAACAGCCCCTCCCGGCCGCCGTATGGGCCATGCCGGTGCCATTGTGGGCGGAGCCGATGATACCGCCGAAGCCAAAATGAAAATTATGGCCGCCTGCGGCATCCATGTTGTAAGCAGCCCCGCGGATATTGGGAAGAAGATGAAGGAAGTAGTAAGTGGTAAGTAGTAAGTAGTAAGTTGTAAGTGGGGATAGGTAGAATTTGGAGATTTGAGAATTTGAGGATTTGGGATTTGGGATTTGATTATTTTTTTCTTCTATAGTGAAAGGTCTTCGGGTTTGGCCCGGAGACCTTTCTTATTTTAAGATCTGTTCTAAACTCATTGAATTTTCACCGCAAAGAAGGCGCAACGAACCCAGCGATAACACTTCAGCAAAACTTTTACAATAGGAACTTAGCAATAAATTGTCCTGATAAATTCGTTGCGTTCGTTGCGACTTCATTGCGTTCGTTGCGGTACACCTTTCCCGAATTTCATCCGTTTCAAACCCTGTAAAAACTACCGAGCAAATCAAAAAAGGTCTCCGGGTCAAACCCGAAGACCTTCGTTATTAAAAAATCCAAATCCCCAAATTCTCAAATTCACAAATTCCTACCTTCTACTCATCACTTCCCTCTCCAACTCTCGCTTGCTGGCTTCGAAGCTCAACATCGTGTACACTTCCCGGTAGTTCCACTTGTCTACCACGTTTTCATAAGCCTGCTTCGCCAACTCGAGGCGGTTGTTCTCAAACTGGAAAAGACGCATCAACTCCTTCACCTGGTCGGTAGACAGCCTGTTGTTTCGTACAACATGTACCGCCGACTTTATCTTGGTTCCTTCAAACCATTCCCTGTCGATGCTTTGGAGGACGCGCTCAAACTCGCGGTCCTGCATGCCTCTTTCGTAGCCATAGCGGGTATCGTAGTCGCCATGGTGGCCACCATCGTCGAAGTCGAAGTCGCGATGGCGACGGTCATCGAAGCGGCCATTACCCTGTATCCGGTTTTCGGCTATATTCACAAAACCATTTCGCTCAATGCTGATAAAAAGCTGTGTACGGTTCTTCACCTGAATCCGGCCGCTGTATACCAGCTCATAGCGGTTCGCAAACTCATGAAAAATGCCGCGGCGTGCCTGGCGATACACTTTAATATCGTGTTTGCCGGCTTTTACGTTGTGGATAATGAGGGCATTATCATTCGGTTCAAAACGACGGCCATCCATCACCACGCGGATGTCCGCATTGTCCATCGAACGAACCATTACCTCACTCCGGTTGCGGCCATTGTTGGCGAGCAATGTCATGCTCAACAACAGAGAACTGATCAGTGTAAAAATTGTTTTCATAACCATCCGTTTTAAAGTTCGATTCAATAGTGAATCTGTCTTTTCTATTCCAAAGCACATGCCATCGTGCCAGAATTTGAAGAAGGAAAAGTTAAAGGGAAAAAGAAAATTGTTAAGGGGAAACGATAGTTTGAGAGCGATTAAACGTTTGGAATTTGAAGAAGTCTGAAGGCGCCCCGAGTTTTAAGTTATAAGTTTTGAGTGAGGGTTGAGTCTAGGAGATAATGATTGAAGTTTTGGAAAATTTACTCTGGCGATTATTTGAAACCCATGATCAGCCCAATTACCAATTTAGGACTGGCTTTAAGAACAATATCGAACCTGCTTCCAACCTAAAACTTATAACTTAAAACTTAAAACTTTCTTTACCTTGTACCTGCATAAACCTTTGATCTATGTCGAAACCCTGTCTGGCACTCATTTTCCTTATCAGCAGCCTCTTTATTACTATGGATAATTCAGCCCAGCAACCCGGTTCTCCATTTGAAAAGGAATGGAAAAGGGTTGAAGAATTTGTTAAAAAAGAACAGCCCCAGTCGGCCCTGGCCGAGGTGAAGAAGATATATGCGCTGGCCCTGAAGCAGCAACAGGAGCCGCAGCGCCTGAAATGCCTGATCTTTATGGCCGATTTGCAGGAAGAGACCCGGGAAGACAACCAAAAGCTGGTGATTCGTGAATGGGAAAAGGAATTGACAAAAATTCAAACGCCCGCCAAAGCGGTTCTACAAAGCCTGCTGGCAGGGAGGTACTGGAACTATTTTCAAATGAACCGCTGGCGGCTCTACCAGCAAACCACAGTCGCCGATTATAATGCGACGGATATCGATACCTGGTCGGCCAGCCATTTGCATACCCGCATTACCGAATTGTTCCGCCAGTCACTTCAGGATGAGCCCTTGTTGCAAAAAACACCGGTATCGGCTTTTGATGCCATCATCCTCAAAGGCAATAGCCGTTCATTGCGCCCCACCCTTTTCGATCTGCTCGCACACCAGGCACTCGAATATTTCAAGAGCGGAGAATCGACCCTGCAGGAACCTACCGAGGCTTTTGAACTGGATTTAGCCGCCGCTTTTGATCCCGCGGCGGATTTTGTGCACCGGAAATTCGAAAGCAACGACAGCAATTCGCTCATCTACCAGGCTTTGCTGCTCTACCAACGTCTGGTTCGCTTTCACCTGCACGACAAAAGCCATGAAGCGCTGATTGATGTGGACCTGGCAAGACTACAATTTGTCCGCAACCAATCCACCCATCCCGATAAAGAGGAGCTTTATTTTCTCTCTATCAATCATATCGCACATCAATACAATCAACAACCCGCCGCCGCGCAGGCCTGGTTTCTGGTGGCGCAATACCACCGCAATCGCGGGGAACAATATAGTCCCCATGCGGATACCAGTTATCGATACGAAAAAGCAAAAGCGCTGGAGATCTGCGAGACAATACTGGCCAACCCTTTGAATACCGCCACGAAAGATACCAGCGAAGGCTGGTACAATGCCCGGCAACTGAAGCGCGAGATACTGGACAATGACCTAAACATTCAATTGGAGCTGGTATACCTGCCCTCGCAGCCCTTCCGTGCTTTGGTGAGCTATAAAAATGTATCCACCCTGGAATTGCGTATCCTGCGCTGGTCGGAGGAACTGCAAAAGATGATTGAGACTGGAGATGAAATCGCCACCTGGTCGGCATTGGAAAAAGCCGCACCCATCCGCAACTGGCAACAGAACCTGCCCGAAACCGGAGACTATCAGACTCATCGGGTAGAAATCAAAATTGATGGACTGGAAAATGGGAATTATTTACTGTTGGCCAGTTCGTCGGCAATGGATAAGGAAGGCAGTCGCGTGCGTGGCTATGGCCAGTTCCATGTATCGCAGATCAGCTATATCCATCGCGACAACCATTACTATGTGCTGCACCGCGAAACGGGCAAACCCCTGCGAGGCGCACAGGTGCAAACCTGGACACAAAGCTATGACAGCAAACTGAGCCGCTATACCTGGGCAAAAGGTCGCGCTTTTCAAACCGATGAGCAGGGCTATTTCAATGAAAAAATCGGTAGAAACGATGAGGACAATTATTATTCCCGCAGCACCCGGTTCCAAATCAGGTATGGGGCCGATGAATTGTTTCTACAGAACTCCACTTATATATGGTATCCCCGAGAAGGGGTTGAGGAATCTAATCCTGTATCCCTTTTTCTGTTCACCGATCGCAGCCTGTATCGGCCCGGGCAAACCTTATTCGTAAAAGGGATTATGCTGAAGCAGTATCAGGAAAACAATCTTCCTGAAATTGTTGCCGAACGAAAAACAAAGCTCTACCTGCGTGATGCCAATGGCCAAACGGTAGACAGTGTTGCTGTAAAAAGCAACGAATACGGAAGTTTTTCGGCACGCTTCCTTCTACCCTCCAGCGGATTAACGGGCGCTTTTACCCTTTTTACGAAAAGCGAACAGGGGTCTGCTGATATTCGGGTAGAAGAATACAAGCGACCCAAATTTGAAGTGAGCTATGAACCCATTCGCGAATCGTTCCGGGTGGGCGACAGCATCCGCGTTACCGGCCTGGCCAGGGCTTATGCCGGCAACAATATCGATGGCGCCAAAGTACGTTATCGCGTGGTAAGGCAAGCCCGGTTCCCCTACCCCTGGTGGGGCCGCAGTTGGTGGCCTTCATCGGAAGAAAGGGAAATTGCCCATGGCGAATTAACCACGGATGCCGATGGAAGATTTGAGATCCGCTTCCTGGCCATTCCCGACAAAAAAATTGATCCGGCACAGAACCCTTATTTCGATTACCAGGTAACGGCCGACGTAACGGATATAAATGGCGAAACCCGCAGTGGTGAAACCAGCATCACCGCGGCTTATACGGCACTAAAGCTGGACATTTACCTGCCAGAAAAATTACCGGTCGACAGCCTGCACAAAATCACCGTCCGCACCCGCAATATGGCTGATGAATTTGTGCCTGCGAAAGTGGCGCTAAAAGTCCATCGCCTAAAAACAGAAAACCGGCTGATACGGGATCGGTATTGGGAGCGGCCCGATCAGTTTCTGCTGTCGAAACAGGAGTACCTGCGCCATTTCCCGCTGGATGAATACGATAACGAGTCCGATTACCAGAGCTGGGAGAAGGAAGCCGAAATTTTACAGCAAAGCGATAGCAGTCGCGCCGATGGCCAATGGACCTGGCAAAAGAAAAACTGGCCCGCAGGATTTTATGTACTGGAGTTTAGCAGTACGGACGCTTTTGGAAAGGAAGTGAAGGCACGCCAATACCTGGAGCTTTATGCGCCGGAAAAAAATGAGCTGAACCGTCCGCAATATTTATGGGTGGAAGGCAGCCGCCCCGTGGAGCCCGGCGAAGAAGCACGTGTAAGCCTGGGCAGTTCGGCAAAGGATATTTATCTACTGCATTTTATGGACCGCCCTTCCATCGGTAAAGAAAGCCGGCGCAGCGCTTTGGAATGGAAAAGTGGTATCCGGGTATTTTCCGAAAAGATTACCGAAGGCGACCGCGGGGGATTTGGGTTGAGCTGGGCCTTTGTAAAAGACAATCGCTTTTATCAGCACAACGAAACGATGGTTGTTCCCTGGAGCAACAAAGACCTGAACGTGGAATACCTGAGCTGGCGCGATAAGACCCTGCCCGGCAGCGCCGAAACCTGGACCATCCGCATCAGCGGCGCCAAAAAGGACAAGGTGGCGACCGAAGTGCTGGCCAGCATGTACGATGCATCGCTGGACCAGTTTTATCCGCATGCCTGGAGAAAGCCATCGATTTATCCCAATTATTTCAATCGGCATAGCTGGAAAGGTGAGAATTTCAGAGCAAACCCAATCACCAATGTCTGGAGAGAACCCGGGCAATATGATTATACATTTATCAAAGAATACGACCGACTTGAACATTTAATTGGATCACTGCTGTGGCCGCAAGAACTGCAAGGACTAGCGACTAAATCTGGACGTCGAATGCCACTAGCCTATGATCTAGGTTCCGCTAGTATCACGATAGATACCTTGCCAGTTTATAATCTAAACGACCCTACTAAAATTGACAAATTTCAAATAATTCCATCGGTTGAAGTATTGAGGGATGCTGTTATTGCGCCAGGTAAAAAGGAACAATCTCCTGCACCCCGAAAAAATTTCAACGAAACCGCCTTCTTCTTTCCCGATTTGCGTACCGATAGCACAGGTGCGGTGGAATTTTCCTTTACCATGCCCGAAGCGCTCACACGCTGGAAATTTCAGGCACTGGCGCATAGCAAGGAGCTCGCTCTCGGCTATAGCAGCCGGGAGATGGTAACGCAGAAAGAACTGATGCTGCAACCCAATCCGCCCCGCTTCCTCCGCGAAGGTGATCAAATGGAATTCAGCGCCAAACTGGTGAACCTGACGGAGAAGGAATTAACCGGCGAAGTGCGTTTGGAATTGCTGGATGCAGCTACTAACAAGCCGCTCGACAGTCGCTTCCGCATAGTGGTGCCCCGGCAGTATTTCACAGCCGCGGCGCAGCAAAGCGCTTCGGTGAGTTTTCAATTGCAGGTACCCTTTCAGTTTACCCAGCCCATTACCTGGCGCATGATTGCTGTTGCCGACAAGCATAGCGATGGCGAAGAAGCCAACCTGCCGGTATTGAGCAACCGGATGCTGGTGACTGAATCGCTGCCCCTGCAAATGAAGGGTAATGGCAATAAAACATTCAGCTTCGACAAACTAAAAGAATCGGGCAATTCCCCCACCCTGCAGTCGCAAAGGCTGACTGTGGAGTATAGCAGCAACCCTATTTGGTATGTGGTGCAGGCGCTACCCTACCTGATGGAATTCCCTTACGAATGCGCCGAACAAAACTGGAACCGCTACTTTGCCAACGCTTTGGCTGCACATATAGCGAACAGTTCGCCCCGGATCCGCGCCGTATTTGAAAAATGGAAAGAAAAGGATACGGCGGCGCTGATCAGCAACCTGCAGAAAAACCAGGAGCTGAAAAATATTTTGCTGGAAGAAACACCCTGGGTGCTGGAAGCGCAATCGGAAACAGCACAAAAGGAAAATATCGCCCGGCTGTTTGATCAGCAGGCACTGCAAAGCGAACTGCGCGGCACCCTCGCCAAACTGAAGGAAATGCAAAACCCCAGTGGAGCATTCCCCTGGTTCAAGGGTGGACCCGATAACCGCTACATCACGCAGTATATTCTTTCCGGGATCGGGCATTTGCAAAAACTGAAAGCCCTGCCTGCCATGCAGGAAAATGAATGGATGGCGATACTGAGGAGCGGCCTGGGCTGGCTCGACCGGCAAATGCAGGAGGACCATCAGCAACTCCTGAAGCAGAAAACGGATCTGAAAAAATATACCCTGAATTCAACACAGGTGCAATACTTCTACCTGCGCAGCTTTTTCCCAGCGGAAAAAATAACAGCCGTAGCGCAGAAAGCCGTTGATTATTTCCGTGGCCGTCTGTCGCAGAGCTGGCTAAAAACGGGTAAGTACCAACAGGCCATGATCGCCCTCAGCCTGCACCGAAGCGGAAACTCGGTTGTTGCTAAAAACATCCTGAAATCGCTGAAAGAAACCACCGTATACAGCGAAGAACTGGGCCGCTATCACAAAAGCGCCACCCGTAGCTGGTGGTGGTATGAAGCCCCCCTTGAAAGACAGGCCCTGATGGTGGAAGCCTTTTTGGAAATCAATAATGATTCAAAAACTGCCGATGAATTCCGAACCTGGCTGCTGAAAAACAAACAGACCAACCGCTGGGAAAGTACCAAAGCCACGGCCGAAGCCTGCTATGCCCTGCTTTTGCAGCAAAACGCCTGGCAGGATGCGAGCGCGCAGGTGACGATAAGGCTGGGAAGTACAGAAATGTCGAGTACAACAACTACAACAGAGGAAGGAACCGGCTATTTCAAACAAAGCCTGGAAGCGGAAGAAATAAAACCCGAAATGGGCGCTATCGCCCTCGAAGTGAAACAACCTGCGGGCAGCGCGCCTGCCAGCAGTTGGGGTGCCGTGTACTGGCAGTATTTTGAAGACATGGATAAGATCAGCCCATCGGCCACACCGCTGCAACTGGAGAAAAAACTCTATGTGCAAAAAAATACCGATGCCGGGCCCGTGTTGGAAGAGCTACAGGAGGGCGCTTACCTCGAAGTAGGCGATAAGGTGGTTGTACGCATCATCCTCAAAGCGGATCGTGAAATGGAATACCTGCACATGAAAGACCTGCGGGCGGCGGGCATGGAACCGGTGAATGTGATGAGTGGCTACAAATGGCAGGGCGGCCTGGGCTATTATGAAAGTACCCGCGACGCGGCCACACATTTCTTCTTCCAGCACCTGCGCAGGGGCACTTATGTTTTTGAGTACAGCCTTTTTGCCAGCCATGCCGGCGATTTCACCAATGGCATTACGAGCATTGAGTGCATGTATGCGCCGGAGTTTCGCGCGCATAGTGAAGGCATAAGAGTAAGGATTAATGCCCAATAATTTATGCCATTACCTGTTTATTTTGCAGCATGGATGTGGACTACCTTATTATAGGGCAGGGTATATCGGGAACCTTCCTGTCTTTTTTCCTGCTGGAAAAGGGCGCATCGGTTTTGGTAATAGATGAACCCCAAAGCCATAGTCCCAGCCGTGTGGCCGCGGGCGTCATGAATCCGGTAACCGGTCGCCGCCTGAGCACCGTGTGGCGGGCCAATGAAATACTCGGCTTTGTACCAGAAGCCTATGGCGCTATTGGCGCGCGTTTGCAGGGAGAAGCTTTTTCCCGAAAAGATATTGTTGACATTTTTCCCAACCCTTTTATGCGCGCTTCCTATGAAGAAAAAATAGCGACAGCGGATCCCTATGTAAGCTTCGGAAACAATGCGCCCGAATGGGAAAAATGGATGCAACTGGAATTTGGCTATGGCGAAATAAAACCAGTGTATACCGCGCATCTCGACTGGCTGATACCGGCCTGGCAAAGCTATCTCCAGAGCCGGCAAATGCTGCGTAAGGATTTCTTTGCGATAGGCAGTTTGCGTGTGGAAGCCGACCATATTGTTTATAACGACATCACAGCCCAAAAGATCATTTTCTGCGATGGCCCCGCGGGTATGGAGAATCCCTGGTTTCAGCGCCTGCCCTTTTCGCGCAATAAGGGCCAGGCATTGATCCTGCGTATTCCTGATCTGCCCGATCAACGCATTTATAAGAAGTCAATGCTGCTGGTGCCCTTACCGGAAAAAGAAATGTTTTGGCTGGGGGCCAGCTACGAATGGGAGTTTGAACATTTGCATCCAACGCAGGAATTTCGGGAGAAAGCGGAATCCGCATTAAAGAACTGGCTGCGCTGTGGCTGGACGATCGAGGATCAGCGGGCGGGCTTGCGACCTGCCACTTTGGAGCGAAGGCCTTTTGTCGGGTTGCATCCGCTTCATCCCTCCGTGGGTATTTTCAACGGCATGGGTACCAAGGGATGTTCGCTGGCGCCTTTTTTCGCGCGGGAGCTGACCGAATATTTACTAGACGGAAAAAGCATCAGCCCGGAAGCGGATGTGCAAAGATTCCGTAGAATACTATCTCAAAACTGATCAGGCTATTGCCAGACGTTGACGACGATACTTACGAATCATTTTTCGGCACTGGTAAATGAGGAAAAGGGTGATCATGGTTCGGATTTGAATAGTTTATGGGGGGTGGAAGGATCCTGGTTCAGTACCCGGCAAAGGGCATCGTAGAGATCGGGCATATTGTCGCGCAGGCCAACCGGATTTTCGAAAAATGCCTCAACGCTCACTGCCCAAAACTCATGCACATTGGTGAAAGCGTAGCTGCGCAGATAGCTTTGCCGCTTCGTAATTACATCCGCAAATATGCGGCCCGTTTTGCTGCTGAATTTTTCATAATTCAACCGGAAATGCATATCGGTATTGTATTGCGCAAAGAAATTGTTGTGCAATAAGGCATGCGCCATTTCGTGCACGGCCACATTAATATTGTCGTTGCGGTTGGAATAGCCGTAGAGAAAATGTTTCCAGGAAAGATAGATGCCATCCGGTGCCACGTGCCCGATATAGAGTTCATCGTCACTTTCCATGTGATAGGCATCTGCAAGAATATAGATATCCTTAAAATAAGCGAGGAGGTAATTCTTCAAACCAAAAGTGACCTGCACCGCCGAAGCGCTTACCAGTACCTCATATTCCTCCTTGTTCTCCAGGCCAATAAAATGAAAATCCTTTTGGGCGCGAAAATTCGCAACGCGTTCAATAAAACGACGTTTGGAAGAAGAAGGCAGATCATTAAAATAGGAAAAAACACTACCGACAAGATAAGCATAGCGCTCATAGGTGGCATTATCCACCTGCACTTCCCCTGGCTTTGGAGGCGCATCGGAGTTTGTGCCCTGCACAAAAAACCTGCTCAGTTTTCGCAGAAATGATTGCATAGCGTACGGTTCGGGTATAAATGTAAACAAGGATCGGAGATTATGCAAGCCCCGAATAGCATTCTCTCTTAGTAAATCTACGATTGGCCAAGCGAAAATGCTATGAATCAATCAGGTGGCGGTTGGAAGTTTTAGGTTTTAAGTTTTAAGTTCTAAGTTTTAAGTATTGGGTTTAGAGTTTAGGGTTGAAAGTATAGTTAGTTGCACCAATTACAACTTACCACTTACTACTTACTACTCACTACTCACGCTATCCTCCATAGGACCGCCCTACGGACGGTCCTATGATATGTCGCCCCTGCGGGGCTCGGATGCCACGCCTCACGTCTCACGTCTCACGCCTCACGATTCACGATTCACGATTCACGTTATGGCCGCCCTATCGGACGGCCCTATGATATGTCGCCCCTGCGGGGCTCGGATGCCACGCCTGACGTCTCACGATTCGCGCCTCACGCCTCACGATTCACGATTCACGATTCACGTTATGGCCGCCCTATCGGACGGTCCTATGATATGTCGCCCCTGCGGGGCTTGGATGCCACGCCTCACGTCTCACGATTCGCGCCTCACGTCTCACGATTCGCGTTGTGGCCGCCCTTACGGACGGCCCTATGATATGTCGCCCCTGCGGGGCTTGGATGCCACGCCTCACGCCTCACGATTCGCGCCTCACGTCTCACGATTCGCGCCTCACGTCTCACGCCTCACGTCTCACGCCTCACGATTCACGATTCACGTTATGGCCGCCCTTACGGACGGCCCTGATATATTACGCCCCTTCGGGGCTTAGATAAAGCCACTCACGCCTCTCCTTCCCCACTTACAACTTACTACTTACAACTTACAACTTATCTTTGCCCCTCATATCAAAAATCTATGTTTCGGACGCATACCTGTGGCGAATTACGCCTTTCTGATGTAAATAAGCAAGTAACCCTGGCCGGTTGGGTACAAACCGTGCGCAAGTTTGGTGCCATTACCTTTGTGGACCTGCGCGACCGCTATGGCATTACCCAGCTTTATTTTCGGGAAGAACTGAACGCTGCCCTGGAAACCAACCCCTTAGGCCGTGAATTTGTGCTGCAGGCCCAGGGCACCGTCACCGAGCGTACCAACAAAAACCCACAACTGGCCACCGGTGAAATTGAGATCACCGTTTCGGAATTCAAAATTCTCAACAAATCGGCCGTGCCCCCTTTCACCATACAGGACGATACTGATGGGGGCGATGACCTGCGGATGAAGTACCGCTTTTTGGATCTGCGCCGTAATGCGGTGAAAAAAAACCTGGAACTGCGCTATGCCGTGAACCGTGCCGCCCGCAATTACCTGCACGAACAGGGATTTATGGACATAGAAACGCCCTTTCTTATCAAGTCAACCCCTGAAGGCGCGCGCGACTTTGTAGTGCCCTCCCGGATGAACCCCGGTCAGTTTTATGCCCTGCCCCAGAGCCCACAGACTTTTAAGCAATTGCTGATGGTGAGTGGTTACGATCGCTATTACCAGGTCGTAAAGTGTTTTCGCGATGAGGACCTGCGGGCCGATCGTCAGCCCGAGTTTACCCAAATCGACTGCGAAATGGCATTTGTGGAGCAGGAAGATATATTGCAGATGTTTGAGGGGATGGTGCGCCATATTTTTAAAGCGGTCAGGAATATCGATTATACCGAACAAATCGCCCGCATGACCTGGGAAGATGCGATGTGGACCTATGGCAACGATAAGCCGGATATTCGCTTTGGCATGCCCCTGCTCAACCTGAAAAAGCCCCATCACGTATTCAGAGAGCGGAGTGATAATGCCGCATTGATCAACGATGCAGGGTTTGTTGTATTCGACAACGCCGAAACCGTTTTGGCCATTGCCGTACCCGGTTGCAGTGAATATACCCGCAAGCAAACCGACGAGCTTACCGAATGGGTAAAGCGTCCGCAAATAGGCATGAAGGGGCTGGTGTTTATTAAGGTAAATGCCGATGGAAGCTGCAAAAGCAGTGTAGATAAATTCTACCCCGAGGAAAGACTGAAAGCCATTGCCCAGGCGGCAGGTGCACAACCCGGCGACCTGGTACTCCTGCTGGCCGGCGCTGAAGAACGCACCCGCAAAGCCATGAGTGAGCTGCGCCTCGAAATGGGAAAAAGATTGGGGCTCCGTCGAGAAAACGAATTCAAACTACTCTGGGTGCTCGATTTCCCCTTGTTTGAATACGATGAGGAAGGCAACCGCTGGGTAGCCCGGCACCACCCCTTTACCTCGCCCAAGCCTTCGGATATACCGGCCATGATTGGCAACGATCCGCAAATAACCGATGCGGCCCGCTACCTCGAGCATCCCTATGCTTCCATCAAGGCCAATGCCTACGATATGGTGTTGAATGGAAATGAAATCGGCGGCGGCAGTATCCGTATCTATCAGCGCGAATTGCAGGAAAAAATGTTTGCCGCACTCGGCATGAATGCGGAAGAACAACAGCATAAGTTCGGATTTCTGCTGGGTGCTTTTGAGTACGGCGCACCTCCTCATGGTGGTATCGCCTTCGGATTCGACCGGCTTTGCGCCATCCTGGGTGGCAGCGAAAGCATCCGCGACTTTATAGCTTTCCCCAAAAACAACAGCGGCCGCGATGTAATGCTCGATGCCCCGGCCAGTATTGATGAAGCGCAGTTGGATGAATTGGCGATTGTTTTGAAGAAAGTTTAGAGTTTAAGGTTTAGCGTTTAAAGTTGATGGTAAGGCTGGGAGTTTAACATTGATGTAAGAAAAAATCTGCGATAATCTGCGGGAAATACTTCATCACTTTAAACAGATTCAGCGTTCAGGTATGATTTCCCGCTGATTTGCGCAGATTTTTTTTCGCAGATCAACGCAGATAAATTATTACCGGATAAAAGTGTCGACTTTCTGATAGCGTGACATGGTTTTGGGTTTAAAGTTTAGGGTTTAGAGTTTAAGGATTAATGAACATCAATTAAACATTAAACCTTAAACTCTAAACTTTAAACCCTCAACAAATCAACAAATCAACAAATTCCCTCCCATGCCCCTCAAATGGCAACTCTTCCGCCTGCTTTGCTTTCTGCAGATTGCCTGCGGGATGTTTTATTCGTTATCGGGCATGGTTTGGTTCTTTAACCAGGGCTCATTTTTCGCCCTGCTTTTTATGTTGGTCTGGATCATGATCATGTCGCTGGCAACACTGGGTGTAAATTTGATTAACCGAAATTATCCGGCGGCGCCAGTGGAGGGCAAATTAAAAACCGTTTTCAACCGGCTATACCTGCTGAACATACTGGCCGTTGCCTTTTTATTTGCCCGGGTATTCAGCGAATGGAAACAACTCAATTCCTGGGCAGAAGCCATTCAAATGGCCTGGCACCAACTTCCTTTTTCATTCCTCTATTCATTCTGCCTGGCCATATTCGCCCTGCTGGCGCAGTTCATTATCCTGTACGGGCTTTATGTATTAAGGCTGGAACTCTACCGTAATTTCCAATCGAAAAAATTTGAGTTTGAAGAAAGGGTCTAAACGCTACTATTCTCCCCTTTTCCATCGGTAGAAAATAAACAAGCCGCCACCGAGCAGGAGCAGGGCCAGTATCCGAAACATGGATTGGCGGCTGATGGCTTCACGATCTTTACCGGCATCAATACGGGCATGACAGGATTGTAAATAGTAACGCAACTCCGGATAATGCGGATTCAGTCGTTCCACCACTTCAAATCGCCTGATGGCTTTGTTATAATATCCATTATAAAAATAACCGAGTCCGCGGTTGAATGATCGGGTAGCATCACTCATGGCTGTTTTTATACCCGCCGAATCGAGAAAGTTGCGAATCATAAAGGCCGGCAGTGAGAAATTAAATCCACTGGCCAGGCTGCTCGCTTTCCTGTCGATGCTACCAAATGTGGCGATACCGATCACCTGTCCCCGGTTATTGCAGACCGGGCTTCCGCTGCTGCCATGCGTGATCACGGCATCCATCTGTATAACAGGCCAACCTGAAATGGACCTTTTGATGGCGCTGACCACACCGGCCGTAAGGGAGGGTTCCAGGCTGGTTTCGCGTGCCAGGTAAAAGTTAGAGGTCACGGGTTCGGGGTAACCATATACCAGCACGGGCTCGCCAATCCGCACCAGGGAATCCTGGCTCAGCGCGAGCGTAGGCATCTGCCGCACGTTTTCAATTTTCAGAATGGCGATATCCTTACCCGGCATGGCGGCACCTTTAATAACCAGGCGGGCTGGAAGTCGCCTTGTATGAACACGATCCGATCCTTTGTCGAGACGAAACTGCACAAAGATCTCCTTACGCAAATCGAACAAAAGCATCGATGATACCTGCGAATAAATGACAGCATAGGCATTGTTGAGCAGCGCGCGTTGCTCATCCGTCAACATCATTTCCCAGCTTTCTTCCAGCGCGCGGATATGCGCATCGGTTACATCCTGGTAAGTGGTCTGGATAAACCGGCTTCGAATAAAGGAGCTGTCGCGATCCAGTATATGCGAATTGGTTACGATAAAGCCATCTTCCGTTACAAAAAATCCGGTGCCGGAAGCAATGATGCGATGGCTCTGGCTCAAATATTCCGCAGTAGCGGTAAAGTAGCGGTTGGGACTGTTGGAAAGCGCCCTCACCAGTATATCAAGCTTGTCTTCGGCGGAAAGAATATTACCCGTCAAATCCAACCGTTTCACCGAATCTACCAGCCGCTCGAAACGGGGCTGGTTGATATCAACTTTATTTACATAGACCGTGGCGGTAAATACCGTTTGCACCATCACCACACCCGGCGCATTGCGCGCATAATTCTCTTCCGCGGTAATAATCTGCGCCTGCCCGCTAAAGCAGGGCATCCATCCCAAAGCCATCAGAAATATCCATCGTACCATCATCAGCGAGATCGGGTTTTACAAGTGGGCAAAATACTGAAAGGAAGCGAGAAATGCAGATTTCCGAATTTGTGAATTTGGGGATTTGGAAATTTGAGGATTTGGGAATTTGTTAATTTGTGATGATAAACAAAACCACAAATCCTCAAATTCACAAATAAACAAATTCTCCCTATGGTTCCACTTGCCGAACGCATGCGCCCCCGCCATCTCAATGATATCATTGGCCAGCCCCAGCTCACGGGCGAGGGCAGTCTCTTGCGTAAGGCAATCGCCCAGGGACGCATTCCCTCGATGATTTTTTGGGGACCGCCGGGCACCGGTAAAACCAGTCTCGCCCATGTGCTCTCCCAAAGTCTGCAACGCCCCTACTTTTCCCTCAGCGCCATCAATGCCGGTGTAAAGGATATTCGGGAAGTTATAGAAAGGGCAAAAGAGGAACCCGGAGCTATCTTATTTATCGACGAAATTCATCGCTTCAACAAAGGTCAGCAGGATGCATTGCTGGGGGCGGTTGAAAAAGGCATCATCACCCTGGTTGGCGCAACCACGGAGAACCCCGGCTTTGAAGTGAATGCGGCCCTGCTGAGCCGCTGCCAGGTATATGTACTCCGGGCCCTCGAAGAAAAGGACCTGGTGGCCCTGCTGAAGAAGGCATTGGCCGAAGACGAAGCGATGCGGCAATACAAAGTGGATCTGGCCGAAACCGACGCCCTGATCCGCCTCTCCGGAGGCGATGCCCGCAAGCTGCTCAACTTACTGGAGATCGTGGTACAATCCCTTGCCCCTTCTGAGGATGCCGGGCATACGGTTCGCATCACCAACACAATCGTGCAGGAAACGGCCCAGAAAAAGATTGCTTTATACGACAAGTCGGGCGAGCAACATTACGATATCATATCCGCATTCATTAAATCCGTACGTGGCAGCGACCCCAACGCGGCGGTTTACTGGCTGGCACGTATGCTGGAAGGTGGTGAAGATATTAAATTCATTGCGCGCCGGCTGGTGATCCTTGCCAGCGAAGATATTGGCAACGCCAACCCCACCGCGCTGGTGATGGCCAATAGCTGCTTTGAGGCCGTGCACAAGATCGGTCCGCCCGAAGCACGTATCATCCTATCGCAATGCGCGGTTTATCTCGCTGCTTCAGCCAAGAGCAATGCCTCCTATGTAGCCATCAACAAAGCCATGGCCGCCGTGCAGCAATATGGCGATCTTCCGATACCCCTGCACTTGCGTAACGCGCCGGTTAAACTCATGAAGGACCTGGGCTATGGGAAGGATTATGCGTATTCCCATGACTATGCCCAAAATTTCAGCGCGCAGGAGTACCTCCCTGAAAAGCTCTCCGGCACGCGCTTCTACGATCCGGGGCAGAACCCGCGCGAAGACGAACTGCGGCGCTATCTGAAAAATTTATGGAAGGCGAAATATGGTTACTGAACTGCTTTCCCGGCTTTTCGTTTTACTTATATTCGCAAACCAAATATAGCATATGAGAAAGCCCCTTCTTTTGATGACTGTTCTTTTCTGTGGCAGTATTTCCCGTGCGCAAACAACCGTGAACCGTGATCCGATCATCGCTAAAATGGTAGCGGAAGTGTCGGCCGATTCGCTGGAATCCTATGTACGCAGCATGGTAGGGTTTGGAACGCGTAATACATTGAGCACACAGGAAAGCAGTACAAGGGGTATTGGTGCGGCCAGGCAATGGGTGCTGAAGCGTTTTGTGGAATTTGGCAAAGCCTCCAATGGACGCATGAATGCTTATATCGATACTGTTACGCTTCAGCCTGATGGTCGCCGGGTAGATAAGCCCATTCTGCTGGGCAATGTGATGGGCATCCTGAAAGGAACAGATCCAAATGATCAGCGGCTCTTCATCATCAGCGCCCACCTCGATAATATGCGTAGCAGTGTGATGGATCGCGAAGGCGATGCACCAGGCGCCAATGATGACGCGAGTGGGGTGGCAGCCGTGATGGAATGCGCCCGCATCATGAGCAGCCGCAGCTTTCCCGCCACGATTATCTTTATCGCCTTTAGTGGAGAGGAACAGGGATTGCTTGGCGCCAATTTCCTGGCGGCAAAGGCTAAGAAGGATGACTGGAAGATTGAAGCCATGCTGAACAATGACATCATGGGCAGCAATAATAGTAATGAAACCAATGTCATCAACAACACGCAGGTACGCATCTTCAGCGAAGCCTTTTCGGTAGCCGATACCGGCCGCCGTTTTCAACAGATTCGCAGCCTGGGCCTCGAAAATGATGGAAAAGCCCGGCAATTGGCACGTTATATCAAGGAAGTGGGTGAACGCTATGTGGATCAGCTCGAAGTGAAAATGATTTATCGCAACGACCGCTTTCTCCGTGGCGGCGACCATACACCCTTCGTGGCGCAGGGATATGCTGCCGTGCGCATCACCGAAATGAACGAGAACTATTATCACCAGCACCAGGACGTGCGGAAGGAGAATACAATTCAGTATGGCGACCTGCCGGAGTTTATGGATTTTGAATACCTGCGAAAGAATACGGCCATGAATTTGTCGTGCCTGGCCAACCTGGCCAAGGCGCCTGCGCAACCACAGGATGTAAGCATCCTCACGCGCCGGCTGACCAATTACAGTAATATACGCTGGAAGGCGCCCGCTACAGGAAAAGTGAAAGGCTATTATGTGCTGATCCGGGAAACCAGCAGCCCTGTATGGGAAAAGAAAATTTTTACGGCCAGCACGGAGCTGGATCTCCCCTATTCAAAAGACAATTATTTCTTTGGCGTACAATCGGTGAGCGAGGAAGGCAATGAAAGCCTTCCCGTGATCCCCATGCCCGGCCGATAAACATGTCGGATACAACATCACATACCATCGAGTGGCGTCTGCGCAGCTTCGATGCGCTCAGTCCCCACGAATTATATGCCCTGCTCCGGCTGCGTTCCGAAGTATTTGTAGTGGAGCAGGCCTGTATATTCCTCGATATGGACAATATGGACCAGGATTGCTGGCACCTGATGGGCTGGCGGGGTGCCGAATTGTTGGCTGCTACACGGCTGGTACCACCCGGCGTGGCTTATGAATATGCATCCATCGGGCGGGTAGTTACCGCTTTGGCTGCACGAGGCACCGGACTGGGCCGGGAACTCATGCAGGAAAGCATTAAGCATACAGAAGAGTTGTTTGGACGACAACCCATTCGCATTGGCGCACAGCGCTACCTGAAAGCCTTTTATGAATCATTGGGCTTTGTGCAGTCGGGAGAAATGTATTTGGAAGATGGTATTCCCCATATCGAAATGACACGACCTGTACCCATCGTATAAACACGAGGTAAAAAAACAGGAAAGGCCTGCACAATAAAAAAAATAAGCCAAATCATTTCACTCTTCGGTTTTTCTTTCCCTATTTTGGCCTTGAAATCCAATAGCAGAATTTAACCAGAAATCTGAATCTATGAGAACCTTTCTACGTACAGCAGTAAGCTGTGCTGTCCTTGCGGCATTACAATTTGCCGGTTCCAGCAAGGCGACAGCGCAATCCCTATCAGCCGGAAATGGCCAGTATGAAATCAGTGTGGGCATGGGCCCCATGTTCTTCCTGGGCGACCTAGGCGGATCCGCCGGTATCGGTAAGCCCTTTGTGAAGGACCTTGATTTTCCCATGACCAGATTTGGCTTCAGCATTTATGGAAGTTATTATCCATCCGAGTGGCTGGGTCTTCGCCTGGCACTGAATCATGGTACCATATCCGGTGATGATGCGGAAGCGCCCAACAAGGGTGGCGCGGAAGTGGATCGCCTGTTACGAAACCTGAGCTTTAAATCGTCGGTAACCGAAGTATATGCGGCTGCGGAAATTTATCCCACCGTGTTCTTTGAATCATACGAGGGCCTTATGGGCAAGTTTCGTCCTTATGGCGTGATTGGTGTAGGTGCTTTCCGCTTTAATCCCAAGGCGCAGGACGTAAATGGAGAATGGGTGGCCCTGCAGCCGCTCCGCCTCGAAGGCCAGGGTATGGCCGAATACCCCGACCGTAAGGAGTATAAATTGATACAAGCCGAGATCCCGATGGGATTTGGTTTCAAATATTATCTGAAGGAAAACATGTATGTGGGCCTGGAGGTATTGCACCGCCAAACATTCACCGACTATATCGATGATGTGAGCACAGGCTATATTGATCCGGTGCACTTTAATACCTATTTGTCGGCTGGTGATGCAGCCAGGGCACGTCGCCTGTACTATCGCGGAAATTATCAGAGTGCGGTTTCCAATCCTGGTAATATCCAGACCTTCCAGCGCGGCGACCCCACCGAGAATGATGCGTTTTTTTCCACCTTCCTGCGCTTTGGCTGGAGGTTGAATAGCGAGGGCGACAAGATGAGCCGCCGTCAGATGAGATGTCCTGTTTTCTATTAAGAAGCAACATCCCATAAAACCCGAACCCTTATGAAACTAAACCTGAAGAAACCCTTCATTGCCGGCGTATGCTTCAGCTTGTTGTCGGTAGCACCGAATCACACGCTGATCGCCAGTGCGGGACATACCCGCAGCATGAAGGAAAACCCTGAAGAAAAGAAGACAGGCGAGAAAGGCCGAAACCGATCTTCCCGGAAAAACCATGTGATCAAGATCTATCCCGATATGTGGAAAAGAGTGATGCATGTGGTCGCCAAGGACGGGCTGACGCAGGAAATCGACTTTTTCGTATTCGATCTGCAGGGTACCCTTATCCAACATTATAAGATGGAAGCGGGTGACCATGAAAAACTGGTAGACCTGGCCCGCGGCAAATATGTGTATCATGTGTTTGCCGGTGACGAGGAAACTGCGTCGGGGCAATTTGAAATTAGATAATTCTGTTCTTTACATAATTCAACGCTGTTCCGGTAAGCCGCGGAGAGCTTAATAGAATCTGATACCCTGGTTGATCAAACCTGATCCGTTCTCTATTGGTACTCTCATTAGTATACATTTTATTAAACACTTTCCGCACCCGGCTTACCGGACTTTTTTTTCGAGCTCTTTTCTTTTACTCATAACTAAGAATCAACAGGCAGGACACCGCAAGGTGCTCCTGCCTTTTTTTGTGCATGAAAGGTTAGAAAAAAATCATATACAATTCGGCGCTAATCCCAAAAACATCCTTACATTAGAATGGATCAAAACCACATGCCTGTAAGCGATTTACAGGGGAATAGCCGAAAGCCAGAAGTAGGCATCATCAAAACCAACCATCAACATGGAACAAATGAAATTTCACAAGCAAAAACTTTACGGCCTTATTGTAGCAGGCGTTGGACTGATTTCTGTATTTCTTCCCTGGTGGAAAATCGAATTCATGGGAATCGTGGGCGGCTCCGCGAATGGTATGCGCGACCTCGGTATCCTTACCTTCCTGGGATTTGTAGGCGCAGGCATCGTTACTTTTTTGGACAAGGAAAAGGAAAAGCCCTATTCTCCTCAATTCAAAATGATAGCCGCAGCCTGTTTCGCCGGAGCGGGACTGTTTGCGCTGATTCAGTATCTCCGCCAATCGGAATTTACCTCCTTTGGCATTTGGCTCGCCATTATTGCCGGGGTGGCTGGAGCAGTGCTGGTGTGGGTGGTGAAGCCGGAGCAGTTGGAAAAGTGAGGGGGGAAGTTTTAAGTTGTAAGTTTTAAGTTATAAGTTTTAAGTTGTAAGTATTGAGTTCGATACATAATATTCAACTATATCAATTATTAAGTCTGTTCAAATTACTTCAACTTAAAACTTATAACTTATAACTTACAACTCAAACAAGCTCTGCTTGCAAAAACTTCCCCGTATGACTCTCCTCCACTTTTACTAACTCTTCCGGTGTTCCTTCAAACAACACCCTTCCTCCCCCATCGCCGCCTTCGGGGCCTATGTCTATTATGTGATCGGCCACCTTAATTACGTCCATATTGTGTTCAATCACTAATACCGTATTGCCACGATCCACCAGCTTATTGAGCACATCGAGCAGATGCCGGATATCTTCAAAATGCAAACCCGTGGTGGGCTCGTCGAGGATATAGAAGGTTTTTCCGGTATCACGCTTGCCCAGCTCGGTAGAAAGTTTCACACGTTGCGCCTCGCCCCCGCTCAGGGTTACGGCCGATTGACCCAGGGTAATATAGCCCAGGCCCACTTCCTCCAGCACTTTGATCTTGCGATGGATAAAGGGCACGGCCTGGAAAAATTCGCAGGCTTCCTCCACGGTCATCTCCAGCACATCAGCGATGGATTTGCCTTTGTAGCGTATCTCGAGGGTTTCGCGGTTATAGCGCTTGCCGTTGCATTTTTCGCAATGCACATACACGTCCGGCAAAAAGTTCATTTCAATCACGCGCATACCTCCTCCTTCACACACATCGCAACGTCCGTTCTTCACATTGAAGGAAAAGCGACCCGCGTTATAGCCCCTGATCCTGGCTTCCGGTACAGAAGCAAAAAGGGTTCTGATTTCGGTAAAGAAACCACAATAAGTGGCCGGATTGCTGCGGGGCGTTCGCCCGATCGGCGACTGATCAATTTCAATCACCTTGTCGATATGCTCCAGCCCCTTAATATTCCTGTAAGGCAGGGGCGATACCCGGGAGCCATAGGCATGCGTGGCGAGTATGGGATAGAGTGTTTCATTGATCAGGGTCGATTTCCCACTACCGCTTACTCCCGTTACCACAATAAATTTTCCCAGGGGAAATTTCACACTCACATTCTGCAGGTTATTGCCTGTTGCTCCTTTCAGCTCCAAAAACTTTCCGCTTCCCGTCCGGCGTTCAACCGGCACGGCTATGCGATGCTTCCCGTTGAGATAGCCTGCTGTCAGTGTATCCAGCTTCAACATCGAAGCCGGCTTCCCTTCCGCCACTACCCGCCCCCCGTGATAGCCCGCCCGGGGACCGATATCTATCAAATGATCAGCCGCCATCATGATATCCTTGTCGTGCTCAACAACCAACACACTGTTGCCGATATCACGCAGGTTTTTCAGCGCATCTATCAATCGGTGATTGTCGCGTTGGTGCAAACCAATCGAAGGTTCATCCAAAATATAGGTGATGCCCTGCAATTGCGAGCCGATCTGCGTGGCCAGCCTGATCCTTTGCGATTCGCCACCACTCAATGTTTTGGAGGGCCGGTTGAGGGTGAGATAGGTGAGTCCTACATTGAGCAAAAACTGTAAACGCTCCCGGATTTCTTTCAGCACATCCCTTGCAATTAATTTCTGCTTGTTGTCGATCCGCAATTCCAACCCATCCATCCAGGCCGCGAGATTGTCGAGGTTCATATCGCTGAGTTCGGAAATATTCCGGTTATCCACACGAAACCAAAGGCTTTCTTTTTTCAACCGGGTACCGCCACAGGTATCGCAGGGGCGTAATTGCATAAAACCTTCGGCCCATTCGCGCAGTCCTTCGCTATAGCCGCTATTGAACCAACGCTTCAGCATATTCACAATCCCTTCGTAGGGGGCCTGCGGATCAAATTTCATATTCTCGAAATCGATTTCCGACTCTATCCCCTCCTCGTTGCCATACAAGATCAGGTTGAGCGATTTCTGTGGCAGTGATTCAATGGGTTTTGTCAGCGATATTTTATTTTTCTTCGCCAGTTCCTGTGCCTGCTTAAATACATAGGCTTCCCTTTCTTCCCCCAATGGCGCTATACCTCCATCATTAATGCTGAGTGTGGCATCGGGAATCACCGCTTCCATATTGATATGGTAACTGGTACCAAGGCCACGACAATCGGGGCAGGCACCATAGGGCGAATTGAAGGAAAATGCATTGGGCGAGGGTTCCTCATAGCTGATGCCGGTGTCTTCGCACATCAGCAGCTTGCTGTATTGCACCAACTCGCCGGCCTTGCCGGCAAACAGTTCCGACTGATTCGACTTTGCCCCCTTGCGGTTGCCAGCCGGTTTACCGCCTGCCTCCTTCTCCGGTTCCAGCAATACAAACAGCAGGTCTTTCCCCAGTTTCAGCGTTTGCTGCACACTCTGGCTCAATCGCGCTTTCAGGTCATCGGTTACCTGTAAACGATCGACCACTAATTCTATATCGTGAATTTTATAGCGATCCACCTGCATTTTGGGTACGAGTTCCTGCACTTCCCCATCTACCCGCACACGGAGGTAGCCTTTCTTGCGCAGGTCTTCAAACAACTCGCGGTAATGACCCTTACGGCCACGCACCAGTGGCGCCAGCAGGCTGATCCTCCGTCCCTGGAACCGATCAAAAATATTCGCCACAATCTCTTCCTCACTCCATTTCACCATTTTCTTACCGGTATTGTACGAATAGGCTTCGCCAATGCGTGCGTACAGAAGCCGGAAAAAATCATAGATCTCCGTGATGGTACCTACGGTGGAGCGCGGATTTTTATTGGTGGTTTTCTGTTCAATGCTGATGACAGGCGACAGCCCCGTAATCTTGTCCACATCCGGCCTTTCCATATCGCCAATAAACTGGCGCGCATAGGTACCGAATGTTTCCATATAGCGACGTTGCCCTTCGGAATAGATGGTATCAAAAGCGAGGGAAGATTTGCCACTACCGCTGATGCCGGTTATAACAACCAACTGCTGCTTGGGAATGGTAATATCAATATTCTTCAGATTATGCACCCGTGCGCCAAATACTTCAATGCTGGAGGAGGCCTTTACAGGGTCCGTTTCAACCAGGGCTTCATCGGCTACTTGCGCTTTGCTTCTTTTCTTTTTGGTAGATTCATTCATTCGGTAGGTATTCAATTGCCACTAACAACAAAGGCTGCCCGCCGGGCAACCAACAAGACCCAAATTTACGGAAAGCCGCCCGTTAACCGCGGCCCTTGCGGCTCCGTATTTATACGGAAACCCTTTACCTAAAACACTTAATTCCATCCTTTTGATGGCTAAAAACCCTGATTTTTTCAGTTTTTTCCAACAAAATTCATTTTTGGCACAAAATTTAAAGAGTGTAGGTCAAACACCAGGTACCAATAAAAAATTTAAAAGCAAATTTTATGAAAAAGACCGCATTGATAACCGCCGCCAGTTTACTGTTAACAGCCGGCGTATTCGCTCAAACGGAACCGGTTCCGGTTCCTGAACAGAAGCCTGTACAGGAAAATCCTACCCAGGAAGCTCCGCCCACATCTACCAGTGATAAGTACAATAACTGGACTTCTGAAACCTATAAGATGCAGCCGATGCCGGAAACATTGACGACCGAAAAAATCTTCCCGGCTATTGGTAAGTATGAGTTGACTACCGCCGATGGTGGCAGCAAAACGATTACCATTACCCTTGATGAAACCAATAAGGGTATTGTTTGGATCGATGGACTGGAAGCAGGCCTGATCAAAGCCAATCTGCGTAAATCTCCCGCCACTTATAAGATCCCCGCGCAAAAACTGGGTGAAGATAAAGATGCGAAATCCATCGCTGAAGGCGTGATGATCTATGACCGTGACGCGAACGTGCTGAACATTTGCCTCGGATGTACTTTTGATGCTGCAGATCCTGCCATCGCCTTTACACCCGATGCCATGCAAAAAGAAGAGCCCGCTCCCGCCGCCAAGGGTAAAACTAAAAAACCGGCCGTAGCAAAAGCCAAACCCGTACACTTCAGCGGCGCCAAAATCATTGAAACTACCGCCGCCAATCAAATTACGCAGTAAGCAGCCTGCTAAGGATATAAAAAAATAAATGGCCCCCTTCGGAGGGCCATTTATTTTTTTATATCGACACGAATCTCTACTTTTGCCGCAGCTCTTTAGATAACTTATCAAGAAAGGCGGAGGGTTATGGCCCTTTGAAGCCTTGGCAACCTACCTGTACCCATAGGAAAAGGTGCCAAATCCATCCCGGTGAACCGGGGCAGATAAGTCAGATCTCACGCTTGATTACTATTATTGCATGATATTAGCTAAAAGCCCATCTGACTTAAGGATGGGCTTTTTTCATACCCGCCCAGCCCCTCTCTTTCTCGCTAAGTTTTCCTCAGCAGCTACTGTTTCATCAATTGCCGCAAGGCACCAACAAATGTTTATTCAAATGCAACAAATGCCCAACCCAATCCGCCGTTGCACAGCGGCACCAATCAAGAAAATGACCCCTACCCTCATGCAAAAGCACAAACGGATCAATAGCACTTGGTAATGCCCTTGCTTTAATCCTTACTTGCACGAATGACCGGGTAAATATTATTTAACATTTCAAGAAACAGGATCAGCCTCAAAAGTCTACTACCTTTATAGAGTAAAGACGAGGTCCCGGCGAGGCCGATCCCCGAAAAAAATTCAAAACCATTAAACGAGTCAGTATGAGTAACACACTTCGTTTCGAAACCCTGCAATTGCATGCAGGTCAGCAAATCGACCCCACCACCCAATCGCGTGCGGTCCCCATTTACCAGACATCTTCCTATGGATTCAAGAACAGCGAGCACGCAGCCAACCTGTTTGGGTTAAGGGAGTTTGGCAATGTGTACACCCGCATCATGAACCCGACCACCGATGTGTTTGAACAGAGAATTGCGGCTCTCGAAGGCGGTGTGGCCGCGCTGGCCACCGGTTCAGGCCAGGCTGCCCAGTTCCTCGCCATCAGCAATATTCTCAACGCCGGTGATAATTTCATTACCACTTCTTTCCTCTATGGCGGCACATATAATCAGTTTAAGGTTTCCTTTAAAAAGCTGGGAATTGAAGCCCGCTTCGCGGATGGTGATGATGTGGAAAGCTTCGCCAAACTGATCGATAAAAATACCAAAGCCCTATACCTCGAAACAATTGGCAACCCCCGCCTCAATATTCCTGATTTCAAGAAATTTGTGGAGCTGGCCCGTGAATATGACCTGCCCCTGATTGTGGACAATACTTTTGGAGCCGGAGGTTACCTGTTCCGCCCCATTGAGCATGGCGCCAATATCGTGGTGGAATCAGCTACCAAGTGGATCGGCGGCCATGGCACCACTATCGGTGGCGTGATTGTGGATGGTGGTAATTATAACTGGGGAAATGGCAAGTTCCCCCAATTTACCGAACCTTCAGAAGGCTACCATGGACTGAAGTTCTGGGATGTTTTCGGCGACAACAATCCTCTTGGGCTTCCCAATATCGCTTTCATTATCCGTGCGCGTGTAGAAGGCCTGCGCGATTATGGCGCTTCGCAAAGCCCCTTCAACTCCTTCCTGCTGCTGCAGGGCCTGGAAACGCTCAGCCTGCGCGTACAGCGTACGGTGGATAATGCCCTGGCACTCGCGCAGTGGCTCGAAAGCCATCCGCAGGTGGAATTTGTGCAGTATCCCGGCCTGGCCAGCAGTCCTTACCATAAACTGGCCAAGGAATACCTGACCAATGGTTTTGGTGGTGTATTGAATTTTGGTGTGAAAGGACCGAAAGAAAATGCCAGCAAGTTTATCGATTCCCTGCAACTGATCAGCCACCTGGCAAATGTGGGCGATGCCAAAACGCTGGCCATTCACCCCGCATCTACCACGCATGAGCAATTGAACCAGGAAGAGCAGGCGGCTGCCGGCGTATTGCCCAACCAGGTAAGGATTTCGGTAGGCATTGAGCATATCGACGATATCAAGGCCGACATCGAACAGGCATTTCAAAAAGTATTCGCTAAAGAACTGGTAGCATAAAGTGACTAGTATATTTCATTATTCCCAACCCTTTCGGTTAGAGTCAGGGGTAACCCTTCCGGGTTACCACCTGGCCTATACCACACATGGAAAGCTAAATGCTGCGGGCGACAATGTTGTCTGGATCTTTCACGCCCTTACGGCCAATGCCAACCCCGCGGAGTGGTGGCCGGGCCTGGTAGGCGAAGGCAAGTTTATTGACCCCCATCGCTATTTCATTATATGTGTGAATAAACCCGGCAGCCCCTACGGCAGCATTTCGCCATTATCCATCAATCCGGCAACGGATGAGCCCTGGTATCATGATTTCCCGGTCTTCAGCATCCGCGATATGATCCGCAGCTTTCAGGAGTTGCGCACGGCACTCGGAATTCAGCGGATACAGCTCGCCCTGGGCGGCAGCACAGGCGGCATGCAATTGCTGGAATGGGCTATTGAAGAGCCGGAGCTGTTTCAACATATTGTGCCCATCGTTACCAATGCGGCTTTATCACCCTGGGGCATCGCTTTCAACGCATCGCAGCGAATGGCCATTGAGGCCGATAGTAGCTGGCTGGAACGGAGACCCGATGCGGGTCAGAAAGGACTGGCGGCGGCCCGCTCCATTGCCCTGCTATCGTACCGGCACTACAATGGCTACCAGATCACGCAGGCACGCGACAAGGCTTTTGTGCCCATGCAGGCCGATGCCGTTTACGCCGCCGATAATTATCAACGCTACCAGGGTTTGAAACTGGTGAACCGCTTCAATGCCCTCTGCTATTACCGTCTCACCCAGGCCATGGACAGCCATGATGTGGGGCGAAACCGCGGAGGTTTGATTGCCGCCCTCCAGAAAATACAGGCGCAAACCCTCGTGATCGGTATTGAATCGGATGTACTTTACCCGATTGAAGAGCAGCAATTCCTGCACCGGCATATCAAGGGCGCGCAATTTCTCAGCATAGCCAGCGATTTTGGGCACGACGGATTTTTGCTGGAATACGAACGAATTGAAAAGGCGCTGGACGCGTTTTTAGACAAAGGAGAAAACAGAAAATACGGAAACTGGCTGAAAAAAGCCTGACAAATCAACCCACATAAAAAAATAAACAGAGCATGGACTCCCATAAGGAACTCAGGATTGGCCTCTTTGGATTTGGCGTGGTAGGAGAAGGACTATACCGCGTATTGCAGCAGACCCCTTCCCTGAAGGCAGAACTTAGGAAAGTTTGTATCAAGAATCCGGGCAAGCAACGCAATGCGCCGGCAGAATTGTTTACAACTGATAAAGACCTGCTGTTGCAGGATCCGGATATTAACGTTATAGTGGAAGTGATTGATGATGCCGATGCCGCTTTCGACATTGTGACCACGGCTTTGCGCAATGGAAAAGACGTGGTAAGCGCCAGTAAGAAGATGATTGCCGAACACCTCCATGAACTCCTCGCGCTGCAAAATGAAACCGGCCGCAGCCTCCTGTATGAATCAGCCGCCTGTGCCTCCATTCCGGTTATCCGAAACCTGGAGGAATATTATGACAACGACCTGCTCCATTCCATTCGGGCTATTGTAAATGGCAGCACCAACTTCATCCTCACCAAAATGTTTGAAGAGGGGCTCGACTTTAAGCAAGCCCTGGTGCTGGCGCAGCAATTGGGTTTTGCCGAAAGCAATCCTGTGCTGGATGTGGAAGGCTATGATGCGGTAAACAAATGGACCTTTCTGCTCACGCATGCCTATGGCATTACCGAAAGGCCTGAGAATATTCTTTTCAATGGCATACAGCATATCCAGGCCGGCGATGCCACGGTTGCCCGCTCGCGCAATCAGCAAATTCGCCTGGTAGCGCAGGCG
Organism: uncultured Citrobacter sp.; assembly: GCA_964395095.1. GTDB lineage: Bacteria > Bacteroidota > Bacteroidia > Chitinophagales > Chitinophagaceae > CAYMZZ01. The sequence goes on along the minus strand of CAYMZZ010000003.1, from coordinate 221,318 downwards.
CAAAAACTGCGCAATGGCCAGGTAGCGGCATTTGTGCTGCCACAATTTGTGAATGCCGACGACCACCTGTCGTTTGTCAAGAACGAATACAATGGCGTGGTAATCGAAAGCGGATTTGCCGATAAGCAATTCTTCTATGGCAAAGGTGCCGGCAGCCTGCCCACGGCTTCGGCCGTGCTGAGCGATATAGCCGCGCTACGCTATCAATACAAATACGAATACAAAAAGCTTTATCACCACCGCCCGCATACTATCGCCAGTGACGCTTACCTGCGGGTTTATGTCAGCTTCAACGATCTGAAGCATGTGCCCCGTGAACGCTTTGAATGGATTGAAGAGTGGTATGCCCAGGAGGAAAGAAAATACCTGGTGGGCGTGTTGGCCTTCCGCGAACTGAAAGACAATAACTGGTGGCGCGAAAATGGCTGCTCCCTCATCCTCACCCCCGATCCATTGATAGAAGATGTGGAAATCCGCAAACTGAAGAAGAGAAGCCTGGAGCTGGCAGGAGTGGGGTGAGGAAGAACGTGAATCGTGAGGCGTGAGGCGTGAGGGAGTTTAAGGTTTAGGGTTTAAGGTTGAAAGTTGAGGGTTGAAAGTTTGAAGTTGGAGGGTCAAATATGCTTTCGGCTCTTTCTGCTAATTGATCTAAAGGATCTTAAACCTTAAACCCTAAACCTTAAACCCTAAACTCCCTCACGCCTCACGCCTCACGATTCACGATTTCTCCTACCTTCGCATGCATGCGCGAATTATCGGTAATCATTACGGTCATGAATGAAGAGGAGAATATCGCTCCTCTACTGGCCTCGGTGCGGACCGCACTGGCAGGTATCGATTATGAAGTAGTCCTGGTAGATGATGGCTCCACCGACAAAACGGTGGCCCAGGTACTGGAACACAGCGATGAGCGCACCGTGCTGGTGCAGTTGCGCAAAAACTATGGTCAAAGTACGGCCATGACGGCTGGCATCGACCATTCCTCCGGCACTTATGTGGCCCTGATCGATGGCGACCTGCAAAATGACCCCACCGATATCCCCGCTATGCTCAACCTGCTCAAGCGGGAAGACTGGGATGTTGTTGCCGGCAACAGAAAGAACCGCAAGGATGGTATATTTCTCCGGAAGATCCCCAGCCGCATAGCCAATGCGCTGATCCGCCGCATGACCGGCGTTTATATCAGAGACTACGGGTGCACGCTGAAAGTATTTCGCCGCGAGATCGCGGAGGAGCTGGGTCTTTATGGAGAGTTGCACCGGTTTATTCCTGTTTTGGCCAAGTTGCAGGGCGCACGCATTACACAAGTAGATGTAAAACATCATGCACGCCAGTTTGGCAAAAGCAAATACGGCATCAACCGCACGTTCAAAGTGATGGCCGATCTGATCCTGATGGTGTTCTTCCGCAAATACCTGCAAAAGCCCATGCACCTTTTTGGAACTATCGGCTTCATCAGCCTGGGTCTTGGCGTATTGATCAATCTATACCTGCTCATCATCAAAATAATGGGCCAGGATATCTGGAACCGTCCCCTGCTGATCCTGGGGCTAATCCTGGTTTTGGGAGGAATACAGTTAATCACCATCGGCATCATTGCCGACATCAATATCAGAACGTATTTTGAATCGCAGAATAAGAAAACGTATACGGTGCGGAAAGTGTATGGGAAGTTGTAAGTAGTAAGTGGTAAGTGGTAAGTAGGAAGTAGGAAGTTTTATGTTTTAAGTTTGATAGTTTACTAGAGTTAATTTTTAAAGTGCTAATTACCAACCTTACCTACATACAACTTCCTACTTCCTACTTCCTACTTACCACTTACCACTTACCACTTACTACTTAAACAACCATTCCACAAACCTTCCCAATCCTTCCTCCAAACTCACTTCTGGCTGATAGTTGAGTAATTTTTTTGCTTTCCCGATATCGGCATAGGTATGTGGCACATCGCCCGGCTGTTCGGGCCATTCTTCTATGATTGCTTTTTTACCACAATGCTGCTCGAGGGCCGCTATTAGTTCGCGCAACGAAACCGTTTCGCTATTGCCCAGGTTGATGATTTCATAGCCGCTTTCCGCATAGCGCATGGCTGCTTCAATGCCCCGCACAATATCATCGATATAAGTATAATCGCGCGAGCTATCCCCCTTTCCATACATCCGTATCGGTTCTCCCTTCAGTATCTTTCGCGCGAAAGAATGAATTGCCAGGTCGGGTCGCTGATCGGGTCCATACACGGTGAAAAAACGCAAGGCTATAAATCGGATATCGTATAAGCGATGATATACATGCCCCATCATTTCACCGCTGAGCTTGGTCATGGCATAGGGGCTGATGGGCATCAGCTTTTCATCTTCCCGCCAGGGAAGCCGTGGATTCACCCCATAAACGCTGCTGCTGGAGGCAAATACAAACTGCTTAATGCCACGAAGCCGGGCAAAGTCGAGCAAGTGCTGCAGCCCCCATACATTGGCCCGCAGGTATCCTTCGGGATCTTCAATACTGGGCCTCACTCCCGCTTTGGCCGCCAGGTGCACGATACAATCTACTGGTTGTGGAATCAGCGCGTCCAGTTCCGCTGCGGTATGCTCGGAAAGATCGAGCTCCAACAGACGAAATCCCGGCAAATTCAAAAAAGGATGGATCTGTTTTCGCTTAATGGCTTCGGGATAAAAGGGATCGAAATTATCGATGCAGGTGACCACCGCTTCCGGATTTTTTCTAAAAACGGACTGAATCAAATGGCTCCCGATAAATCCTGCGCCGCCGGTGATTACAATATGCATGCTTCCTGTTCCTTTTCCTGGTGGAGCAACAAAGATGCAAATTATTCAGCAGGCCTGCGCAGGTTGGGAAAACCTGTCGATAAATCGACCCGCTACAGCAGCCTGATTCCTTTACATTTGCCCACACTATGAAACTCTTGCTTTCGCCTCATAAGCTGGGTAAAGACTGGTTGTTGATTGAAGCTGCGGAACTCACCAAAAAAGCCGGCATCCCCCAGATAGAAACCTTTGAACCCGTGCCCGCCCTCCTGCGGGAGAAGTTTCCCAATCTGCCTAAAGAAGCGCGGGATGCCCTCTCCTTTTTTACAAAATCATCACTCCTCAGCGCAAAGGCAGAGATTGATAGAAATGGAAAGCTGTCGGGTACCCATCAGGCATATCGTCAGCAGGCCCTGTTGAAAATGGCTTATACGCATCTGCATAGTCTCAAGCCCTTTCTGCCCCTTTGCGAATGGATGCATCGGGTTCCCCTGAATGCGGGCCGCATGCTTTCGGGCCCATGCATTTTCAGTCCCCTGCGCGTCATCCTTGGTTTTGACGTGCAAAAAAAAGAAGGCCTTTTTATCCTTGATTGCCAGGTAGAATTGAATGATGGAAAATTTCCGCTCGCAAGTTTTGAACGCCATCATTTCCTGCTTCGCAGCCAAAATGAATACTTCCTGCTCAGCTGGAAGGATTACCAACTGCTGGAATGGCTTCAGCAACAAGCCCCGCTGGAAGGAACCGCTTTCCGTGAACAGGTACTCGCCCGGGTACAGAGCGACTATCGCGTTAATAGCAGCCAGTTGCTGGGTGTTGAAAAAATAGCCTCCCCGCCTGGCTTTCAGGTACTGCTCAGCGAGATCAGCAATAATTTCCTGGTGCTTACCCCGCAATGGAACTACGAAGGCTTTGTGATGGAAGGGGAATGGACCGCCGAAACAGAAATCATCCGGAACGGCAAAACCTATATTGTTGTACGCGACAAAGAACAGGAGAATCCTTTGCGCGAATTGCTCGAATCGCTTCACCCGAATTTTGAGCGGCAACTGAATGGCTACTTTTACCTGTCGTTTGCCGATGCACAGAAAAAACAATGGTTTGCCAAAACTTATCATTTGCTACTCGACCGGGAAATAGATGTGCTGGGCATGGATATGCTCCGTCATTTCCGGTATTCTCCGGAAAAAATAGCGACCCTGCTGGAGCTGGAATCCGAAGAAGCTGACTGGCTCCATTTTTCGATGCAGGTGAAATTTGGAAAAGAAATCATTCCCCTTCAGGAATTACAGAAAATGTTGTGGGCCGGACAGAAAGCGGTATTGCTGAAAGATGGCAGTCTGGGCTTACTGACGGATGAGTGGCAGGCGCAGTATGGACAGTTGCTTAAGCATGCCAAAGTGCAGAAGAAGGGGATCCGTATTGGCCGTTGGGCCGCGCTGAGCGCACAAACCGAAGAACCGGGCAAGCTGATACCGGCAGGATGGTGGAAAAACTGGAGCCAATGGCGCGACCAGAAGGGTGCCCCTTTGTATCCCCTTCCCACACAGCTCGAAGCAGTAACGCTGCGGCCCTATCAGCAAAAGGGCTACGATTGGATGCGGCTTTTATCGGAGATCCATGCCGGTGGTTGCCTGGCCGATGATATGGGTCTTGGTAAAACATTGCAGACCATCGCTTACCTGGCATCGCGACTCGAAGCCGATCCGGGCGCCCTGCACCTGGTCGTTTGCCCCAGCAGCCTGCTCTACAACTGGCAACAGGAATTGCAGCGATTCGCACCTTCCATCCCGGTTATCCTGCATCATGGCACGCAGCGGAACAGCGAAAACTGGCGCAACGGTGGCGGTGCCATCCTGATCACCAGCTATGGCACATTGCGCAGCGATCTGGAACAGTTCAGGGATCTTGTTTTTGACAGCATCATCGCTGATGAAAGCCACAGCATTAAAAATCCGGCCTCGCTTACTGCCCGTGCGGTTTATGAACTGCAATGCCATGTCCGCTTCGCCTTAAGTGGCACTCCGGTCATGAACAATACTTTTGATCTCTATGGTCAGTTTCAGTTTCTATTGCCCGGCATGTTTGGCAGCCGCGAATTCTTTAAGCGGGAATATGCCGACCCCATCGACCGGCAGGGGGATGCAGATAAAACAAGAGCCCTGCAGAAAATTACGGCCCCCTTTATCCTGCGCAGAACCAAGGAACAGGTAGCCACCGATCTGCCCGAGAAAGTGGAATCCATACTTTGGTGCGAGATGGGCAGCGACCAGCGTTTGGCATACGATTCCATCCGCGAACAGGTAAAGTCTAATCTCTTTCTACAGATCCATGAGCAGGGCCTTGAAGCCGGACGATTGAATGTATTGCAGGGCATATTGAAGTTGCGCATGGCCTGTAATTCCTGTGAGTTGGTGCAGGATGAATCCCTGTTCAGCTATGATTCCGTTAAGACAGAAGTGCTGCTTGAGGAACTCGAAAACCTGGCAGCCGGCAGCAAGGCATTGGTGTTTTCGCAATTCACCCGCATGCTCGATCTGCTGGAAAAAGAATTGCGGAAGCGGGATATAGCGTTCCTGCGACTGGATGGCCAAACCAGGGTGGAGGATCGGCAAAGACAGGTTAATCAGTTTAACCAGGAAGAAAATTCTCCCCCCGTGTTTTTGCTCAGCCTTAAAGCGGGCAATGCCGGGCTTAATCTTACGGCGGCTGATTATGTATTTCTCTTTGACCCCTGGTGGAACCGTGCCGTGGAGCAGCAGGCCATCGACCGCACCCATCGGATCGGACAAACGCGCAGCGTTTTCGCCTACCGTATGTTGTGCAGAGACAGCATAGAGGAAAGAATTCTTCAATTGCAACAGAAAAAAAGCCGCCTCACCGAAGAATTGATCGGAAATGAGGATACCGGTTTTGTTCAAAACCTGACAGAAGAAGATATTCGTTTTCTCTTCAGCTAAACAAATGACAAAGAATTGATGGGATTAATGGGTCTTCAACTTGTTCAACTCATCATTCTTTCCTAATTTATGGCTGATTCCATCCCGTTCGCCATGCAAGAGGACAAGGACAGCCATCCACCAACGAATAGCCCAGCATCCCGGAGGCATTCCGCAGACACGCAGCAACTTTCGAATGCTGAAAAAGCGGGCCTTTTCGACCTGCTGACCGAGCAGGCCGATATACTCGTATTGATACTCGATGCGCAGGGACTGGTACGTTACTATAACCACCCGGCGCTCGATTTTTGGGGCGATAAACTTTCCCGGATACAAGCACAGCGAAATCCATTTGTTGAAATCCTGCCGCCTGCGCAGCAGGTGCTGGTAGCTGATTTAATCGATCAGTTGCGGCACCGGAACAGCCATGAAATTGAGTTGGGCATGAAGAGCGTGGATGGTAAAATGCATTGGCTGAGGATAAGAGCGAGGAAGAGTCCAGATCAGGCGGGGACCATTCTGACACTCGAAGACACAACGGACTACCGGGAGGCCATTGCCAGGCTGCATGCCAGGGAAAAATTAATTGACTCCGTATTTCGAGCCGTACCGGTTGGCATTGGATTGCTGGATAAGTCAGGATATCTGGTAGACCTGAATCCCCGTTTCGGCGAAATTTTTGGGTACAGCTATGATGATTTGAAAGGCAAAGCTTTTTTTGACCTTTTTCCGGACGTGCAAAAAGAGTTGATGCTGGACCTGCATACCAGTTTTATGGACCTGGGATCAGATATACCGGCGGAATGGGAGGCGCTGACCAGCAGAGGGGATACTATCCATATCGACCTTCATTCCACCCTGCTGGAAGAACGCGACGGAATGCGGTTCAGGGTAGTTGCCGTAAAAGACATCACCAGAGTTTACCTGCTTGACCAGGAAAAGAAGAGATATGATCAGCAAAAACTGTTGCTGAAAGAAATAAGCGAGATCTTTTCCGTGACCAATACGCTGGATGAAGCGCTGGATTCCACATTGAAACATATGGTGAGATTTGGGGAATTTGACATGGCCGAATTCTGGACTCTGGATTATGATGAGCACACACTAAGGCTGAAAGCTTATCTTAATAATTCCAGCTTGCACTCGCATTTTTATGAGGACCCCACCCAAATTCGTCAGGTGCAGATCGGAGAAGGCATGCCGGGCATCGCCTGGGAAAAAGGGGTTACGCTTACCTGGGATCAGGTAAGCACGCATCCGGGTTACTTGCGCAAGAGTGCGGCCATGGCGGCTGGTATTCAATCCATGATGGCACTACCGCTGTTTCATGCAGGTCAGTTTATGGGGGTGCTGATGTTTGGCAGCCGGAGTTCCATGGAAAGCCTGGAACGGTATCAGCTACTTTTTGAGGAACTGCAACCCCTGCTGGCTGCTGAAATCAGGCGTAAGCAAAGCGAAGACCTGTTTAGCCGCTTCTTCAACGATTCGCCGGAAATGCTCTGCCTGATTGACCTGGAAGCCAACTTCAAGATGTTAAATGCGGCTTTCACAAATGTATTGGGCTGGACCCAAAGCGAACTAAAAGCCACACCCGCCCTCAACCTGGTGCATCCGGATGACCAGGAAGCCATGCTTGCAGGATTTCGCAGGGTGCTGAACGGGGAAGAATCAATTTCCATCGAATGCCGGTATCGTACACGACAAGGGTCGTATAAATGGATTCTTTGGAGCGCATCGCAGTTGCGGGGAGAAAGCGGAACCATCTTTGGCTATGGAAAGGATATTACCGAGAAGAAGAAGCTGGAAGAGCTGTTGCTGAGCGCCACCGAAATGGCGCGAATCGGAAGTTGGGAGCTGGACCTTAACCAGCCAGAACAGCATGAAATGTACTGGTCGCCCATGACCCGAGAAATACTCGGAGTACCGGATGATTATATTCCCAGTTTTACCGGTGGGCTTGAATTTTATGTGCCCGAGAGCCGGGAACGAATAGGCACCGCTATCCAAAAACTGATTGACGAGGGTGTGGCATTCGACGAAGAGCTGCTGTTGACAACAACAGATGGGCATCCCCGATGGATCCGTTGTATTGGAAAGGGCGAATTTTACCAGGGTCGTTGCACACGAGTATACGGGAGTTTACAGGATATTCATGCCGCCAAAACCCTGGAGCTGCGTATCAGCACCATCCTTGAAAGTATTGGCGATGCGTTTATTGCGATTGATACCGATTGGAAGATTAACTATTGGAACCGTATGGCTGAAACCATCCTGGACCATAATAGGGAAAAAGTGCTGGGCCGGGAATTCTGGCTTTTTTTCCAAGACAGAAAGATCGCCCATATTCAGCAGCGTTGTCAGCAGGTAATGAGTGGAGGCGAAAAGCAAAGCCTCGAAGCTTATTTTCCCAGCCTTGAAAAATGGCTCGAGATCAATCTCTACCCTGCTGAAACCGGCCTTTCCCTATTCATAAAAGATATCAGCCAGCGACGCAGGGCCGAAAGGGAGATCAGAGAATCGAATGAACGATTTCAACTGGTGGCACAGGCCACCAATGATGCTATTTGGGATTGGGATTTCCCCAATGAAACCCTGCTTTGGGGCGAAGGATATACCCATCTCTTTGGGCATCCGCTTCATCCGGATGATATGACGCCTGAATTCTGGAGTAAGCGCATTCATCCGGATGATAAGGAACGGGTACTCCAAAGCCTCGAAGCGGCTATTGAGAATCCCGACATATCGCGCTGGCGCGAAGAATACCGCTATTTGAAAAGCGATGGTACTTACGCTTTTGTGGTAGACAGAGGGGGACTCATGCGGGATGCCACGGGACGCGCGGTGCGCATGGTGGGAACCGTGAGCGATCTTACCTATCGGAAACAATATGAAGAATCGCTGCGCGAGTTGAATGAGGCGCTTGATAAGCGTGCGAGGGAGCTGGCGCTTTCCAATGCCGAGCTGGAGCAGTTTGCCTATGTGGCCTCGCACGACCTGCAGGAACCCCTGCGCATGGTTACCGGATTTATCAGCCGCCTGGATTCCCAGTATGGCGACGGGCTCGATGAGCGGGCGCGCCAATATATGCGCTTTGCGGTGGATGGCGCCAAACGTATGCGACAATTGATTCTGGACCTTCTCGCGTTTTCCCGGGCAGGCCGGCAAAGCGAAGCGAAGGCGAGCTTCTCGGTACAGGAAATCATTCATGGCGTATGCGAATTGCAAAAAACCCTGATCGCAGATAAAAATGCAAATATTGTTGTAGACAACATGCCAGTTGTGCATAGCTATAAAACGGCTTTCCGGCAGATATTTCAAAACCTGATCAGCAATGCCCTGAAATATGCGAAACCGAATCAGCCGGCAAGGGTGGAAATTACCTGTTCGGAACAGGATTCGGAATGGATCTTTGCCATACAGGACAATGGCATCGGCATTCACCCGGAATATTTCGAGAAAGTTTTCGTGATATTTCAGCGCCTCCACCAACAGGATAATTTTGGAGGTACGGGCATCGGACTTGCCATCGTGAAAAAGCAGGTAGAAAACCTGGGTGGCCGCATCTGGGTGGAATCGGAGGAAGGTCGCGGCACCTGCTTCTACTTCAGCCTGCCCCGCGAAAATTAGCCAGGGCACCGGCTCCTAAAAAAATAATTTCCGCTCAGCCGCAAGCTTCTTGCAGATTCACCATTCCTGACCTACATTTAACGCGCTGGCCTCCTACGGAGAGATGGGAAAAAATGATAAAATGTTTTTTATCACCTGGCAGAACAAATACCCAGGACGGCTGTTTTCCCGAACGAATAAAACCGGAGCCAGAACCTTTATGAACGAAATGATGAGTAAGCCACTTCATATTTTGCTGGTGGAAGACAATGAGGGAGATATATTACTCACCACCGAGGCGCTGGAAGAGGGAGGGGTACCCCATACACTGAGTGTGGCCCGCGATGGGCAGGAAGCCATCTGGTTCCTGGAGAAGAAAGGAGATTATGCCAACAGCCAGACACCCGACATCATCCTGCTCGATATCAATATGCCCCGGAAAAACGGACAGGAGGTGTTGGCTTTCATCAAACAAAGCGATCATTTCCGGCATATCCCCGTGATCATGCTCACCACCTCCTCTTCCGAGCGGGATATCATGACCTCCTATCGCAACCATGCCAACTGCTTTATCAGCAAACCGGTGGAAGTCGATGAGTTTATGGAAGTAGTAGGAAGCATAGAGCATTTTTGGGGAAGAGTGGTGAAGTTGCCACAACGTGAATCGTGAGGCGTGAGGCGTGAGGCGTGAGGCGTGAGTAGGGAGTAGGGAGTTGGGAGTTGGGAGTAGGAAAATAGTGTATGTTATTCACAACCATGAATTTCCTTTTGGGAGGGTATAAATAAATCTGCGAAAATCTGCGTCAGAATCTGCGCAAATCCGCGGGAAAACTTCCTGAATTCCAAACCTGATTAAAGTGCAGAAATATTTCCCGCAGATTTTCGCAGATTATTCCGCAGATATACGCAGATAAGTTGATTATAGTAAGAACTGTCAGCTCTAATTAGAACATTAGACTTACTACTTACTACTCACTACTCACGACTCACGCCTCACGCCTCACGATTTCCAGGTAATTCCCCAGCCTGTTCAACGTCTGCTTGCCAGCCTCAATGGCATTTACTTTCCTATTGAGTTCTTCAATTATTTCTTCCGATTTGAATACCGACTTCATCGTTAGCAAAGTTTTCCCATCCACTTCTTCAAAGCTTACCGATACGGTAAAGTTGTAATCTTCGTTTTCCGCGCCGGAATGTTTATAGGTAAGCAGAGATGGTTTGTTCACTTCCACGTATTCAATCCTGTTGTCCCAATCCTGTCCCATACCGTGCATGATAAAATCCCAGCATTGACCGGGCGCCACGCTCATTGAATGGGTGGTCAGGGAAAATCCATCGGGCCCCCACCATTCTTTCAGATGATCGGGATTGGTCCATACTTCCCAAACCAATTCCCTTGGGGCATTGAGCAAGCGGATATGGATTAGAATATTGCCCTGCCGGATAAATGCGTTCTTTTGTTCCATATTCTATTTTTTCTTTTTTTGAATTTTGGTGAGATAGGATTCCAGCGAATCCAGCTTCTTGTCCCAGAAATGCTGGTACTGGCTTACCCAATCCGAGAGTTCCTTCAATTTGGCTGGATTGAAATGATAGTAAATTTCGCGTCCCCTTTGCTCCTGCTTTAGCAGCTCGCATTCCGTTAGTATCTGGATATGTTTCGAAACGGTTTGCCGGGTAGAATCAAACTGTTCCGCAATGGCGCCGGGTGTCATGGCCTGTAAGGCCAGCAAGCCCAAAATAGCGCGACGCGTGGGATCGGCGATTGCCTGAAAGATGTCTCGGCGTGTTTCCATATTATGCAGTCATTCGACTGCAAATATAGTGCAGCCATTTAACTGCGCAAATTTTTTTTACATTTTTCCCATTATCCTTCCGGCCATTGTAAATTAGTGTCGCGTTGTCACCCGTGCCCTAAATCATGCATACCGAAACCTATAAATCATGAACAATTCAAACGCCGCCAACGAACGCGTGGCGAAGATGAGTTTTGCATCGGTGTATCCGCACTATGTAACCAAGGTGGAGAAAAAAGGCAGGACCGAAGCGGAATTGCAGCAGGTGATTGAATGGTTGACCGGCTATGATAAGAAGCAATTGCAGAAGCTTATCAAGGATAATGTCAGTTTCGCGGAGTTTTTCGCTATGGCTACGCTGCACCCCAATGCTCCTTTAATAACGGGTATGATCTGTGGATACCGAATCGAAGAAATTGAAGACCCATTGATGAAAAAAGTTCGCTGGCTCGACAAGCTGGTAGATGAGCTGGCGAAGGGCCGGAAGATGGAGAAGATATTGAGGAGCTGATTTTCAACTAAGCAGTCTATGAGCCCGAATGGCTGTCAAGATTGTTCAAAATTTTTTGTACCAATTCCTCCGATATCAATTCATAAATCATAGGATTGGCCAATTCAACCAGGTATTGCACCAATATTGGAAAGCCGCAAAACAGCTTCGGAGTGGTTGCTCGAATTGTGTTGCTGCCCGTTCATAAGAGCAATGGGAAGGTAATAATAAAAACGATTGCGGCTAAATTGCCGTTATGCTAACATTGGTGATATATATCCCAAGGTGTTTGCTACTGCTGCTGGTGATATTTTCAAAATAGAAAGAAGTGAACCTGGTACCTTCCGGCAACTCATTAAATCCGGAAATAGTTTCACCGTTCTTATCCCTGGCAATGATTTCCTTTCCATCAATAAAGGCTTTTACCTTCCTCCCCTCCTTAATGATACTGAAATGCACTTTGCTCTTTCTATTGCTGAAATCGCTGTTGTATTGTAGTATGTCGGCATGCCTTAAAGCGCTATTCATTCCAGTATAGCTAACCTTTACCCGTGTGTATCCTGTGGGGTTTTGGGTAAATTTTGCATTGCCGGCTTTGGCATCCAGGTCTATAAAAATCTGTTTCGGAGCATCTTTATAGTCGCCGTTCGGTGTAAGGATTTTGTTGTGGAGTCGCAATTGAAAAGCTCCTCCTGTATTTTCGACAAAGTCGCTGTTGGTAGCTACGTCGAACTCCATCCGAAAATTTTCCGGCAGCGGTTTACCATTATCGTTAGGCATCAGCCTGTAATGCCCCAGTTTCACCCAATTTCCCGCTTGTCCCTTTGGGGTGGCCACTACCGATGGTTCACCTGAGCCTGGAATATACCAGCCTATGGGCGTTTCTCCTGCACTGTTTCCCGAAAAGTCGTCAAAAAAATACAGATTGCTTGCACGATTTCCTGAAACTGTAGCATTGCTCTCCTTCCTTTTTTTATAGGAAGCAAGATGTGCTTCCTGCTGGTCGCTGTTCAAGGTGGTATACGCCTTGCCCTTCACTTTCTCCGCATTGAAAAAATAATCGTACACATAATCAAAGTTGAAATGAGTCGTCATACTTCGGTGTATTTCCCTTTCAAAAGCGTTGTATTGAATATCAGTAGGTTTCCAGCTAATACAAATCCAAAGTGGTTGATCCTGTTTACTTCTCTGCAACACATTCTCTTCATACGTATAAATACCATAAGTATTATTATTGAAACGATTTGCATCTTCCGTATCAAATATATCTTTGTAAGTTTCAAAATCACTCATCCAAATACCGTTCGAATGAGTCATTTCAGCGGGAATACCTAATGCACCCTGATATTTGTCTCTCAATTTTTCAAGATTCGCTCTCCAGCGTGGCAGAATCTCATCATCGAAATGTTTTACCCATTTTTGCTGTGCGGCGATCCCATAGGTTCTGTTTTCGGCCCTGATCTTTTCTCTGCGTTTTCCGGCTTCAGTTGCTATTGCCTGCTCACACATATCCAGCACTTCGCCCCGGGTCAACTGGCGGATGGGCAACTTATTGTTGGGTGCCAGGTAAACGGCTACCAGCGGCTGGCAACCTTCACCGTCACAACCAAAATACTGAATGATGTATTTGCCTATTTGTGGGTGTTGCTCCAATTGGAGCTGACGCACAAACTTATTTCTATATTCGCTGCTGCCAGCAAAAGCCTTTTCGATAGCAGGTGAGCGCCTAACAAATACTGCCCTTCCAGGAACGGTAAGCATAGTTATGGGTGCCGCATCAATAATATGGTTTGTAATAACGTAAATTGAGTTTTCGGTATGGGGTTGCTTCACTGCCTTAGTGCCTGTCCTATCCCACATGGCACGCCACATGGCTGCATTCAGTCCCGTGCCAAATGGCTGCACCTCGTCTTTTTTGTTGGGCTCGGCAATGGCAGTAGAAAAATCCAATGCTCCAACTGGGAAATAACTTTTCTGTAACCATTGAGCAAATAGCGCAGGATGCTTTAGTTGCGCCGGGGTAAAGGTTCTTGTGTAGCCAGATGCATTTAATTTGGGAATGGCCTTCCATTTAAAAATACTGTCCTCAAGTCGTGCATCTTTGGACCTCTGAGCATAAGTATTTGCCACCACTAGCAGCAGGCAAAGTATGATTGAAATTTTTCTCATTACAAGTGGTTTTAAAGCCTTTGCTTCTTCTTGTAGTATTGGGTGCCGCCGATAAAATAAGCCTCATTATACGTCGCGGGATCCTGGGCAGGGAAAGCCGAGAACAAACGGCGTACCACCCGGCCATCATCGTATTGAAATGTGATGGTGAAATTTTCAATGCTGTAGTTACCTTTACCACCCTGGCAATTGCAGTCGCTGCAGCCTCCTGCTAATGAACTGAAAACTCCCCTATCATCAAAGGTTCCGTCTTTTTTGAAGTAAATTACAAACTGACATCCTGGTCCGCTCAGGTAATTTAATTGGGCATCTTTACCCCAATCGGGTGATACATGCGTGTAGGCACCCTCAATCCGTAAACCATCCACGGGTAAACATTTATGAAAGCCTGCAGCATATCCGTTTCTGTCCATCCTGGTGGACGATTTCCTGGTTACAGCTATGTCATTATACTGATTCTTAAACCTTCCTTCAGTTCCCTTTATGGTAAACCTTCCCCAAGATTCGGGGTGAATCGATTTGTCGAAATTGTGCAGCCCATTATAGGGCACATTGGGGTAAAAATCTCCATTTGGATAAATGACATAATACTCGGTTATCCCCTTATCAAACATGGACCCATTCGAAATATTTCTTCTTAATGCCCAGAGTTCGGATTTGCCATTTACAGGGTTTGATGCATTTGTTGATGCAGTATTGGCAGGGTGGCTATTGGTTGAAGGCGCTTGCCTAAGTGTTACTGATTCTAAAAATGCCTCCATCTCCGTTTGAAACGTATCCGTATTAGTCAGTATCAAAATATTAACCATCCTGTTATTTTTGGAACTATTCACCAGAATCACTACACCTGCCAATCCATCTTTTTCAAACGGAGCCGAACCCATTAGTGTTTGCCAGCCTTTATCTGAGCTTTCCGGTTGCATGCTGGCGTTTCCGGATCCCAGTTTATTCATGGCCATCGTTTCCCAGCTAAGCCTGAAGTTGGACCCGGCATCTGCTGCGGCTTCTACCGACCTGCAGAGGGTTATTACACAATAGTTACCTTTGTCATCTTCTTTACTAAAAGAAAGGGCATCTGCGGTGGAAGAATTTTGCCAGCCAACCGGTGCCTTGTAGGATACGATGTCAAATACCTGTTGAACATCCTCTTTCTGCACCTGCTGCCCTTGCCCGCATGAAACGTTTACCAGCAAAAGATACAAGAATACACTTTTCATAATAAGCTTTTAAAATTCTGTGATTGTTACTCCTTGTAATATTCCTGTCCCGGAAACACTACCCTGTCCGCTCATAATACTGATGCGGCCTTCTATACCTGCTTCAATGGTTGTGTCAACCATGTCCTTCCCGGCAATACTACCGTGATTCTCCAACCCTTCATCAAAAACATTGAAGCCTCCGCCCACCTTGGCCTCTGCTGTGAGTATAATATCCTTTACGCCTTTACGGTCAATTTCTATCACAATTGCTGCACCCACTTTGGCTTCGGCTTTCAGGGGGCCTTTCTCTGTTTTATCTCCCAGTCCCTTTTCCGCACTTATCTGTATGGTACTGCTCACATAGGTATCTCCTTCTGCCCGTTCAAAATCATCCTTTCGGGTGTATTGAAAAAATTTCAGATCCAGTTCGGAGGTCATGCGACTGCAATCACTTGAAAACTTGATGATCTTCAAATGAATTTCACTGTGGTACGCACAGTTTACATCGTCAAAATTTTGCAGTTTGGTCAGTTCCGGCTCTTCATCCTCGGAGATGTTGTTACAGGAGTATTCCATGAGGGTGATGGATACAAACGGAAACCCGGAGCCATATGCGGGAGCCCCAAATCCTTTTTTCAGAAATCGGAGCCATTCTATCTGGTAGTCTAATTTTGCCACCTGGAATTCATCGGGCCACATCATATACAGGGCATAATAGGCCGATTCATTCAACATTTCCTTTTTAAGGGCTAATGCGTCTGTATACAATACTTCAAGTTTTCCATTAATATTGTTCAGGTATTTATCCGTTACCGCTATGTATTTCGGACAATAGGATTCATTACCCCTGTGGTCGCCGGTTTGCTCATCATCTTCCTTGCGCAGTTTCTCCATTTCTTCGTCATAGGCCTTCTTCAACTGCTGTGACTCCTGTATATAAAGCTTTATCTGGTAGTTATAGGATTCCCATTTGCGCTGTAGCAAATCCATTGATGCTTTCATTTTCTTTGTCGCCCTCGATGCATAAATCGGCACAGCCAACATTTGGCCCGGTGCTCCGGGGTTTTTCTGGGCAGCCTTTATATAGGCCGCCGTTCCGCTCATTCTTTGTTGCTTTCCCTTCGTAGCGGCATCTTCGGCGTCATTTCTCAGTTTTGTCAGGCTGATTATTTTCTCATCTATCTGTTCGTAAAAAATCCTCCATTCCACTTCAGCGGAAATACAGGCAAGTGATGTTTTTGGGAAAAAAGGAGCGCGAATTCCTCCCAGGTTCATCGCATCTGCTTTATGCCGTGGCGGCAACAGGTAACGGGTATGCGCCATTTTCTCACCCAACTTTGCCAGTTTTTCTTCTTTTTCTTCGGAATAAGAATGTTGCGTGGATTTCTTAATCGCCTCTTTGGCTACTTCTTTTTTACCCTTGCTTTCTGCAATAGCCGCTTTCGCCATATTGGCTTGTGGATGAAAAGGGAAAAGCACAAGGGCACTGTCAATATATTTTTCAGCTTTTATTAATTCGCCCAAACCCAACCATGCCTGCCCCAGGTTATTCAGGATAGTGCTGTTCCGTGGAAATTTTGAGTAAAGATTATTAAGAATGGGAATAGCAAGATGCTCTGCACCCTGCATGGATAACATGGCCGCAAAATTGCTCAGGTTATCTGTATTGGTAGGGTCATCACCGCAAACCCGGCCCAACGCATACAAAGCCAATTGCGGTTTACCAATCAGCCAGAAACCAGCAGCCATATTGCCTGCTTCGGCACTGTTTTTACTAGTTTGCTTGATATAGCTGTAAATGTTGTTGCCTACACTTACCAGTTCAGCATTCAGTGCTGTGGTAAATTTGCTTTGTATTGCGGACAGGTAAGCCCCCATGCGGGCATCCGATACTGGCTTGGGGATTGCGGCAATTCTTTTGACGTCCCTTTTTGGTACTACCCGGCTCTCCTCTTCCCAAGCTTTGGCCAACTGCTTGTCCGAAACCTTGGGCACATTCTTAACACCGGGCAGGCTGATGCCGAGGCTGTCCATCATTTTCCGGTCCTCCTCACTCATTCCCTCCATCATCTGCTGAGCTTCCTTCATCATTTGCTGCATTTCCTTTTGCGTGGGCGGCTTTTCTCCGGTCCTGGTTTGGGCCATGCAGGAAAAAGCACATAAGCATCCGACTATAATGGATAACAACAACTTCATTTTCAGTATTTTTAATGTCAAATTTCTATCCTAACCGTCAAGTTCTTTATTGTTAAAAATGATGATTTTCAGGTCGGCGAAATCATTAAAAAAGAGGGGGTAGCGCGTAGTAGAAAGTTTGTCATTTTGTATATGAAAAGGCTATTGGATTTATGAGAATAAAGTTTATACTGATGTTCTTTTTCAGTTTTTGCTTTTTTGCATACACGCAATCGCAAAAGCTGAACGAATCCTTATTATGGAACAAACAGGCGGTTACACAAAGAATAGAACAGATCAGAAATACAGCATTCGACACCGCGCAGGTAAACCAGTTGATGAACCTGGGCTATGACTTGCTGGAAGTTGACAGTTTGCTTTCCCGTCAGTTGCTCCAGGAGGCCCTTGAAAAAAGTCTGAGACTGCAAGAAGAGTACAGCATAGCCAACAGTTACAGGTTTTTGGGTTTGTGGTATCATTATTTTAGTTATCCTGAGCAATCTTTGCATTATTATCATTTATCAAGGCAGTATGCGAAAAGCAGTAAGAACCTGTATTTGTATGGTGGCGTTTGCATTAATATAGGTAATGTAAAATATTATACAGGGCAATATGACAGTTGCATCTATTATTATACAGAAGCGCAGGATGCTTTTGATAATCCGCAGGTGCTTGCAACACCCTACCTGACCGAAAATTTGCTGGATAGAAAAAAATCGGATCTCTCCTCCAATCTTAGTGCTGTATTTAACTCACTTGGAAACCTGCCCAAAGCCGAGGAATATATAGACAAAGCTATTGCCATAAACAAAAAGTACGATAGCCCGGCGGCGGCTGATGCGCTGGCTTATTATATGCAGCAAAAAGCCGATAATTTTCATGAGCAGGGTTTTATAGAAAAAGCGCTATATACACGGCTGGCATTCCTTCCTCAAATGGAAAAAGGTAAAGGTACCAGAGAGACTGTGCAAAGCTGTTATCAAAACATTTCAGAAGAATTCTTTTTGTTGGGAAACATGGACTCTTCCATAATTTTTGCACAAAAAAGTTTACAACTCGCTGAAAAAATCAACTCGGTTTCCGGTACTGCCCATGCCAATAAACATCTGGGGCTTATTGCCATACAGCAACAGCAATATAAAGAAGCCCGCCAGTATATGGAAAGAACCCAACCCTATTATGAAAACAGCCAGGATCTGTCGGAAAAAAGAGGATTTTTTGAAGCCATGTACCAGTTGAATGCCAAATTGGGGCATTACAGGGAGGCAGTACAGTATGCGGAAAAACTTATTAATGTAAAAGATTCCCTGATGCTCGGTGAAAAGGCGAAACAGTTTTCAGAACTGGAAGCAAAGTATGAGAATCACAAGAAGCTTTCGCAAATACTCATGCAACAAGAGCAAATCAGTCAAAAGAATACGCTCAACTACATCTTTTTGGGTAGTGCCATATCCCTAATCATTATCTCCTTCTTGGGTCATCGGAATTACAGGCATAAGCAAAAACTGCAACAGGCAAAAATCGAAGAACTGGAAAATGAAAAACAGCTTACAGCTACCCAATCCATCCTCAAAGGAGAGGAGCAGGAGCGTACCCGCCTGGCGAAGGACCTGCACGATGGACTGGGCGGCATGTTAAGCGGTATTAAGTACTCGTTTCAAAATATGAAAGAAAATCTCATACTTACGCCCGACAATGCACAGGCTTTTGAACGCAGCATTGACATGCTGGACAGTTCCATCAGGGAAATGCGCCGCGTGGCTCACAATATGATGCCCGAAATGTTGCTGAAATACGGGCTGAATGTAGCCTTAAAGACATTTTGTAGTGAAATAGACCGTAGCGCTGCGGTGAAAACAACCTATCAGTCAATTGGGATGCAAAATATAACCATCGACCAAACCACGGCTGTAACGATTTACCGCATTATCCAGGAACTCGTTCACAATGCGATCAGGCATGCAAATGCCCAAAAGATACTGGTACAGGTAAATGCGCAGCATGAGGAAAGAATGCTGTTGGTAACAGTAGAGGATAATGGAAACGGGTTTGATACCAACCTGCTACAAGATGCGCAAGGAATAGGCTGGAGTAATATCCAAAACCGGGTTGATTTCCTAAACGGGAAAATCGACCTGAATTCAGAGCCGGATAAAGGAACCTCCGTGTTGATAGAAATCCCTATTTCATGATTACGAAACTTTTTATAGTTGACGATCACTACCTGGTGATAGAAGGCATCCGTTCCATGTTGCAAAATGAAAAAAATATGGAATGGATGGGACATGCCATGAATGCCGCCTCCTGTATGGCCTTCCTGAAGCATCAACAGCCCGATATCATCTTCATGGACATCAGTCTTCCAGACAAAAGCGGTGTTGATCTCTGCAAGGAAGTAATTGAACAGTTTCCAGCCGTGAGCATTATTGGGTTAAGTACCTTTAATCAACAGCCCGTTATTCGTAATATGATGGATAATGGAGCAATGGGCTATGTACTGAAAAATGCGACCAAGCAAGAAATAATGCATGCCATTACCACCGTAAGGCTGGGGAAAAACTATTTGAGCTTTGAAGCGGGGCAAGCGCTTCTGGAAACGGCGCATGGGACTCCGGAAATCACCCGACGGGAAAAAGAAGTGTTGCTACTCATTGCTGATGGGCTTACCAATGCGGAAATAGCAGCAAAGCTTTTTATCAGTGTTCCCACAGTAAATGCACATCGAAAGAGCCTGATTGAAAAATTTGACGCCGCCAATACAGCCATGCTAATAGCAAAAGCGATAAAAAGCGGGACTATATAGATAGTATACAAAGCCAATTGGCATTATGAGAAAGTGATAGCCTATTGCGGGATGCACTTTCATCGCGAAGCCGCCACCCTGGCCGATCTGGCTCACCAGCAGGCTGATTTTGGAGAAAAGCCCGGTTAAATACATGCGATTTGGAATGCTGACCGATCGACCATAATCCCTGATCTTCCGGTACCCATTGGAAAGCCGCAAAACAGCTTCGGAGTGGTTGCTCGAATTGTGTTGCTGCCCGTTCATAAGAGCATTATGAAGGTAAGGAAAAACTCACACTGAGGCTAAAGCGTTGAATATGAAATAGATAATTCAATTCGACTAATTATCAAGCAATTTTTTGCCGGGAGGTTCATCAATGAAAATAGCCGAATAGGTTATTTCTCTCACTTCAAAACATATGCATTTTTATTTGACTACAATGGCCAAATTGGCTTAAACGATGAAAATATTCGACTTTAAGCGGGTTAGATTCATCAATTTGGCTATAAATATAACTTTTTATAGCTTACAGCCAAATTTATGAATATGCAGCAGCTAATCGGAAGGAAACAGGAATTGGCTATACTTTCTGGCCTGATAGCTAGCGATGCATCGGCATTCGTAGCGGTGTATGGTAGAAGACGAGTGGGTAAAACCTTTCTGGTTCGCAAGGCATTTGAGAACCAATTCACATTCCATCTAACAGGAATGGCAAATGTGAACTTAGCTCAGCAGCTTGCTAATTTTTCAATTGCCATAAGGAAATATGATGCATCCATAGAAGGGCAACCTCCGGCAAAGACCTGGCAGGAAGCGTTTGAACAGTTAATTAAATGCCTGGAAAAAAGTGAAGATAAAAAAAAGCTTGTCTTCCTTGACGAGCTTCCCTGGCTTGATACTGCTCAGTCAGGATTTATCCCTGCTCTGGAACACTTCTGGAATGCATGGGCAAGCGCAAGAACCGATATCATTTTAGTGGTATGTGGTTCAGCGGCCGCCTGGATGATTAATAAATTAATCAATAACAGAGGAGGACTTCACAACAGGGTCACGCATCGCATAAGGCTTCAACCCTTCACATTACATGAATGTGAAGAGTTTTTCAATGCAAAATCTGCAGGGTTTGACCGCTATCAGATTATTCTGCTATATATGGTGATGGGTGGAATACCTTTCTATTTAGACCAGGTGGACACCGGCCTTAGTGCAGATCAGAATATTGACCGATTGTGCTTCACAACGGATGGTTTGTTAAGGAGTGAATTTGATAACCTGTACCATTCCCTGTTTCAAAAAGCTGAAAGGCATATTGCCATCATAGAAGCGTTAAGCAAAAAAGGCAGGGGCCTTACTCGGGATGAACTGCTGGAGGTTTCCGGAATGCCCAATGGCGGCGGCACAACTCGAATTTTGAAAGAACTGGAAGAAAGCCACTTCATCCGTAAGTATGTGTCCTATGGGAAAAAAGAAAAACTAAGTCTCTACCAATTATCAGACCCTTACTCTCTTTTCTACCTGCGGTGGATAAAAAATTCGGGCACGATGGATGAAAACAATTGGATTAACCAGCTTGACAGCCCGCAGAAAAGAGCATGGAGTGGATATGCCTTTGAACATATTTGTTTGGAGCATATTAGTCAAATAAAAAAAGCTTTGGGTATATCTGCCATTCAAACTGCGACCTCATCATGGATTAGTCGGGACAAAGTTCACAAAGCACAGGTAGACCTAGTGATTGACCGCAGGGACAGAATAATCAATCTTTGTGAAATGAAATTCTCTATTCATCCATTTACTATTACAAAAGGGTATGCAGAGGAGCTGGCGGAAAAAATACGGATATTCAAAGAGCAAACAAAAACAACGAAAGCAATTTACCTCACGATGATCAGCACATTTGGATTGGCTCCAAACGCATATGCATCTTCAATGGTCAAAAACAACTTTGATATGAATATTCTATTTGAATAGACATTCAGAACTAATGCTGTTTCTTGCGGATTCAAGATGGAGCCTTGTCTGAAAATTTCGGTAAGTGCGAGCCCAAAAAATACCGTATTCCTTGTCGAACGCTGCAATCCCGCATTATGGAATCTTAATCGAGCTTCCACATCAGATGTAGAGCCTATGTAATATTTTGAATCTTTCAGGCTTTGTAAAATATACACGTGATATGCCATAAAAAAAGTGGCCCTAATTTCTTAGAGCCACCTTAAAATTGTCGGGAAGACAGGATTCGAACCTGCGACCCTCCCGACTCCCAAGTCGGGATGCGCTACCCGGCATAAAAAACTTCATCAATAACCAACAAAAAAAGCGACTTCACACAAAGTCGCTTTTTAAGTCGGGAAGACAGGATTCGAACCTGCGACCCCCTGGTCCCAAACCAGGTGCGCTACCGGCCTGCGCTACTTCCCGAAAAAAAACCGCCACGCTTTATCCGGGCGGTCTTGCGGTGAGGGAGGGATTCGAACCCTCGGTACAACTTTAAGGTCGTACGACGGTTTAGCAAACCGTTGATTTCAGCCACTCATCCACCTCACCTATTGCTGAATTATTTAACTAATCTCAAAATATAAGAACTTTCAATGCCTACCCAAATTTTCGAAGGGAGGGATTCGGACCGCCGCGGCGGAACAACTTTAAGGTCGTACGACGGTTTAGTCCCGACCAGTCGGGATTGATTTCAGCCACTCATCCACCTCACCGGCTGATTGTCTAAAGCCTGGCATTTGCCAAATTTCAAACGGGTGGCAAAAATAATGAGAACCGGCTAATTAACCCAAAAAATTAGTCTCTAACAATTCCATCATCCTCAAATATTTGCGTCATCAGAGCCCGGGCTTGCGTGCCAGTGGCACAAAGGGCCAGCGCGCCTGCACACCCGTCCATTCGCGTATATGCATCAGTTGCTCATAAACCCGGAAGTTTTCCGTACCCATCTCCTGCTTCAACTGATCCCTGAAATTCATGGGCTCGGCACTGCCAAAAATCTGCTCTATCAAATTCTGTGGCTCGGGGTACACGGCCACCCGATAGGTTTCCAGCTCCGCCATGGCAGCAGCGGAAGCAATGGCATCCGCTATACCCCCATACCGGTCGATAAGACCAATGCCCAGCGCCCGGTGGCCTGTCCATACCCGACCCTGCGCGATGCTGTCTACAAAGGCGGAATCCAGCTTACGTCCATCGACCACCCGCGCCTTAAACTGATCATATACCAGGTCTACACCAGCCTGCATCATCTTTTTTTCGTCTTCGGTTAATGGCCGGTAAATAGCGCCGGCATCCGCCATGGGTGCTGTACGCACCGCATCGAAACTAATGCCCAGCTTATTTTTGAAAAAGCCTTCCATATTGGGCAAGATGCCAAATACACCAATGGAGCCCGTGATGGTAGATGGCAGGGCGAAAATGGAATCCGCCGCCATGGCCATATAATAACCACCCGATGCCGCCACATCGCCAAAACTGACAATTACCGGCTTCTCCGCCCGCGCCAGCGACATCTCCCGCCAGATGGTTTCACTGGCCAGGGCCGAACCTCCCCCACTGTTGATGCGCACGACAATGGCCTTCACCGACTGATCGAGCCGGGCCTTTCGCAACAAACTCCTGTAGCGGTCGCCACCAATTGAACTCTGGTCGCCTTTGCCATCCACAATATTTCCCTCGGCCACTATTAACGCAATTTTTTCCCCACGACCCGGCGACAAATTCGTAGCCGCCATATAGGTTCCAAAGCCGACAAAATTGATCTTTTCAAACTTTTCCAATCCCAAACGGTCCTTGATCTCATCCTTCACCTCATCATCATATTTCAACTGATCCACCAGTTTATAGCTCAGGGCATCTGTTGCCGTGCGCACCAAGCCTTCCTGCGCGAGCCTGCGCAGCTCCACCGAATCCACCGAGCGGGCATTGGCAATACGTTGAATAAATTCGCCATACAGATCTTCGAGCCACACGCTGGTTTGGAGGCGATTTTCCTCCGTCATCCGATCGGTGCGAAATGGCTCCGTGGCACTCTTGAACTTACCGGCATAAAATATCTGGGGTTCAATTTCGAGCTTATCCAAAAGCCCTTTGAAAAAAGCATAGGTAACATGATAGCCCGACCACTGCATGAAACCTTTTGGATGCAAATAAACCTGGTTGGCCACGCTGGCGATATCATAAGCCCCCTGGGGCATAATATCGGCATGCGCCAGAATGAATTTGCCGGAAGCTTTGAAGTCGGACAAGGCGGCTCGCAATTCAGATGAAGCCGCATAGCCATTTCCATTGCCGTTAGCCTGCAGCAGAATACCTTCCACCCTCTTGTCGTTGGCAGCATGCCTGATCAGCCGGATGGCATCGTAGAGTGAAGGCACCTGAGGCTCTTCTCCCTGCAGAATCCGAAAAGGATCTTCACGGCCCATCTCCGGAAATGTTTCTGCCAGGTTGATCACCAGCACCGAGGAAGGGAATACCCGGGGCTTGTCTTGCGAGGCAATATTGCCCACCCAGGCCAGGAAGAAAAAGAATACAATCAGCGTAAAAATGACCAGGGCCAGCATACAGGCCCCGAATATTTTGAAAAATTGACGCATAGTACGGGGTTGAAGTAATCAAAAATAAGGGTTTGAACCGCTTATACCCAGCCGATTTTACGGGTGGCGAATAGCCGGTACAACCCGAACCCTAAGCCTGCTGCCAGATCCGACACAAATTTGCCGGATCGCTGCATTATTACTTTATTTGAAGCCTGTTGATCAACCGTATGGCATACAGACAAAAAGATAAAAATCCCGGATCCGGCAAAAAACAAATGGCATTCCTGCTTACCGGCAGCAATATGGGCGAAAGGGAAGCCATGCTGCAGGCAGCCCGGGATTGGCTGGAGCAGGAATGTGGCAGGCTCATTAAAGCTTCTTCGCTCTATGCCACCGCCGCCTGGGGAAAAGAAGACCAGCCGGCTTTTCTAAACCAGGCGATCCAAATTGAAACGGGACTCACGGCCCGCCAACTGCTAAGGCATATTCTCAGGATCGAAAAAAAAATGGGCCGGGTGCGCGAAGAAAAATATGGTCCGCGGGTTATTGATATTGATATCCTGCTTTATGGGGAGGAAGTGCACGATTATCCCCTGCTCCAGCTTCCCCATCCCCAGCTCCCTAATCGAAGATTTGCGCTGGTTCCCCTGAATGAAATAGCCCCTGAACAGGTTCATCCCATCTTGGGTCAAACAATTGCCGAACTTCTGATCAACTGCTCCGACCCTTTGCCTGTTGCTAAATGGACTGGAGCAGATTAACTGCGGGCGATTCCTTTATTTTGCAGCCTGCCCCAGGGCAATTTTTATGAACTATCCATTCATTACCATAGAAGGCAATATTGGCGCGGGCAAAACCACCCTGGCGCAATTGCTGAGCAGGCATTACGAGGCCCGGCTGATCCTGGAAGAGTTTGCCGACAACCCCTTTCTACCCAAATTCTATGAAAACCCGCAACAGTTCGCATTTCCTCTCGAATTGTTCTTCATGGCCGAGCGCTACAAGCAGTTGAAAGATTTATTGCAGCAACGCGATATGTTTCAGCAGGTCACCATTTCCGATTACCTGTTTACCAAATGCCTGCTCTTTGCCAAGGTAAACCTGCCTACGGATGAATTTCGATTGTATCAACGGTTATTTGATATCATTCATCAGCAACTGGTGAAACCGGATATCCTGATATACCTGCATGCGCCGGTTACCCGATTGCAGGCCAATATCCGCAAGCGCAACCGGCCTTATGAACAAAATATCCCCGACGAATACCTGTTCTCCATCCAGGAAACCTATACGCATTATATCAAACAGCATCACATTAAAACACTTTTTGTAGATGCCTCCAATGCCGATTTTATCAACAACCCGCTACACCTGCAAGTGATAACCGATGCGTTGGAAAAAGAGTATGAAGAAGGGCAACATTTTATCACCCTGCCTTAATAGGACCCGTATGGCAGGCAGAAACCTGGCATAAAGTATTGCATCCGCTACTTAACTTTGCCACGCTACAATGGAAGATTCTTCATTTCCCGCGCAGGAAACCCACGATAGAATGGCCGCGATGCGGATCGCGGAGTACCGTCACCTGATGTTTGGACGGTTTACCTTCATCATGGCCTTGCGCATGATGAGCACCCTGGTGGGCTGGTGGATTTACCAACTCACCAAGGATCCATTCGCCATAGGGCTGATTGGCCTTTCGGAAGTGATACCCGCCCTTACCCTCGCCCTTTACTCGGGTCATGTAATTGATATCAGCCGAAAAAAGACCTTACTGCTACGCGGAGTAATGCTGTACACCTGCGCCGCAGCGCTGCTGTTGTTTTTGTCAACATCATTCACCAGCGACCGTCTCAGCAATCGTGAGATATCCTGGTGCATCTATGCCGTTATCTTTTGCACGGGCATCATCCGCTCCTTTACCGGCCCGGTATTCTCCGCCATCCTGGCCACTATTGTGCCCAGGCAATTATTGCAGAACGCCACTACCTGGAGCCAGGGTGCCTGGCTCAGCGCCAGCGTTACCGGTCATGCCATGGGCGGTTTTCTGATCGCCTGGTTTGGCAATACCGGCGCGCTTACTACCATTTGCGGATTGTTGATTATTTCCCTGCTGTTTCTGTTCCGCCTAAAGTCGCGGCCACCGGCGGAAATCAAGGGCGAAAAACGCACTTTCGAAAGCATGCTCGAAGGCCTGCGCTTTGTATTCCGCACCAAGGAACTACTGGGCGCGATGGCGCTGGATATGTTTGCGGTATTATTTGGCGGGGCCGTAGCCATGGTTCCGGTTTATGCCAGCGATATCCTGCATATTGGCCCGAAAGGATTTGGCTGGCTTAACGCGGCGATCGATATCGGCGCTATCATAGTAGTAGTGTTGCTGGTATTATTCCCCATGAAGAAGAACCAGGGCAAGAAACTTATACTCGCTGTGGCGGGTTTTGGCATATGCATTATCATTTTCGCACTTTCCGAACTCTTTCTGCTTTCCTTCCTGGCCCTGATACTGGCGGGTATGCTCGATGGCGTAAGCGTTGTTGTTCGCGGCACCGTTATGCAACTCAAGACTCCTGATCATATGCGCGGCCGCGTTAGCAGCGTGAGCTCTATGTTTGTGAACTCAAGCAATGAACTGGGCCAGTTCGAAAGCGGCCTGGCCTCGAGGCTGATGGGTGTGGTGCCCTCGGTAGTGTTTGGAGGATGCATGACTTTGCTGGTGGTGGCCGTTACATGGTTCAAAGCGCCCGGGCTGAGGAAATTTCAGTATTGAGAGAGTAGTGAGTGGGGAGTAGAAAGTAGGCAGTGAGAAGATGATTGGAAGACAGAAAATTGATTTATGCAGTTACATTCTCTAATCATCTACGAAAAACCTACTTACACCTTACAACTTACAACTCCCTACTCCCTACTTCCTACTCCCTACTCACTGCTCCCGAAAATCTTCCTATATTAGCCCTACAAGATCATCAATCATGGACAGGCGTGATTTTTTGCGTTATTCGCTGGTAGCAGGCGGGGCTCTGGCTTTGGGCAAGGCTTCTGGTTCTCTTTGGTCCAATTGGAACGACTGGAAGATTCAGCCCCTGCGTCGCGATCTTTTTTTATTCACGGGTCGGGGTGGTACTATCCTTTTTCTCCGGAATAAATCGAGCCTGGTAGTAGTCGACAGCCAGTTTCCCGAGCAGGCCGGTCAACTGATTGCCGAATTGGAAAAAACCAACACCCCTCCCTTCGATAAACTAATCAATACGCATCATCACGGCGATCATTCGGGTGGCAATATCGCCTTCAGAGACAAGGTAAAACATGTGCTGGCGCACAAAAACTCCAGGGCCAACCAGGAAAAACAGGCAGCCGCGAGAGGAAATGAAGCAGCGCAGTATTATCCCACACAGGTATTTGACGATGCCTGGTGCGAAGACGTTGGCCGGGAAAAGATTTGCCTGCATTATTTCGGTCCCGCGCATACCAATGGCGACGCACTGGTGCATTTTGAAAAGGCCAATGTGGTGCACATGGGCGACCTGCTGGCGCTCAGGCGTTATCCCAATATCGACAGGGCTGCCGGCGCTTCCATGGAAAACTGGATGCTGGTGCTCGACCGGGCTTACAACGATTTCAATCGCAAAACCCTATTCATCTGCGGGCATGGCCAGGACCCCCATGAGGTTACAGCCAACCGCGAGTTTCTCCGGGAGATGAAACTGTTTTTTGAAAGCGTATTTGATCATGTGAAAAAGCAAATTCAGGCCGGGAAAACCAGGGACGAAATAAAAGCCGAAAAAACAGTTCCGGGTATGGAACACTGGACCGATCCGGCCGGATTTGCCGGCGTACTATTTGATACCGCCTACCAGGAACTGACAGCGGGCAGTTAGCCATTCTTACCGGCCTGGTACAATTTCTCCAACACATAGTAAGTGATCGGACAAAAACTGCTGTTCTTCAGCGTAAGAACGGGACGCTTGAACAATACATCCTCATCCGTATAGGGAAATCGACGGCAATCGGAAGGCCGGTCCTCGTAGATGCGGCAATAATTGTCGTCGCCTAAAAAGGGACAGGGTCGGGTCTTTGCCACAAAATCACCCTCTTCGTCCACCTTCAGGTAGGTATCTATAAAAACGCTCTCGCGCATACCCAATACTTTGGCAATGCGCTTGATATCCGGTGTTTTAAAACGGGGGGAGTAGTTCTTGCAGCAGTTGGCACATTGCAGGCAGTCTATAGCCGCTGTTGCCTCCTCATGCAGGTCGGGAAGCTGTTTGAGAATACGGTTCTTATCCGTTCGCTGCAATAGTTGCCGGAATAATTTTTGTCTCTCCTTCGACTTCTTCTCCCAATTATGTAGAATATCCTTACCCATAAAATCGCAGTGCCGGCGGTATATGCAGGTCTATCCCGCGAAGTTAAGAAAGGTTTTTCCACAGGGGCGCTGATCACCATTTTTCTGCTTTCGCTCCCGTAACTTTGCAGCGCCCAAGCAGGAGCGAAATAGGGTCTGGCATCAAGTGGCCAGCTACCTGTCCCCTTCCGGCGAAACAATCACACCGCTAAATCGTTAATAAGCCAGGTACTGCATCATCATATACACCGCATTATTATGACACTATTTGAACAGCAATCCGTCGAATTTCTGCAAAGACATATTGGTCCCGATGAAAAGGAAAAAGCGGCAATGCTCCGCCTTATTGGGGAGCCTACCCTTGATTCCCTGATTGACAAAACCGTGCCGCCCGCCATCCGCATGAAAAAGGGGTTGAATTTGCCCTCCGCCATGAGCGAGCATGAGTACCTGAAACATATTAAAGAAGTTTCGTTGCTGAATAAAGTGTACCGCAATTATATCGGTCAGGGGTACTATGATACCATTACGCCATCGGTCATTCTGCGTAATGTTTTTGAGAACCCGGGCTGGTATACCCAGTACACTCCCTACCAGGCCGAGATTTCGCAGGGTCGGTTGGAAAGCCTGTTGAACTTTCAAACCCTGGTGAGCGATCTCACCGCCCTGCCCATCGCCAACGCTTCGTTGCTGGATGAAGGCACGGCTGCCGCGGAAGCCATGACCATGTTCTTCAACAGCCTTAACCGCCAGGATCATATTGAGCGGCCAAAGTTTTTTGTAGACCAGCATGTTTTTCCCCAAACACTCGATGTGCTGTTAACCCGCGCGGAGCCCATCGGTATTGAAATTGTACAGGGCGATTATCGCGATGCCAGGCTTGACCATCACTATTTTGGTGCGCTTATACAATACCCCAATAATCTGGGATCGGTGGAAGACTACCGGCAGTTTATTGCCGATGCCCATGCGCAGGGGGCTTTGGTGGCCATGGCCACCGACCTGCTGGCGCTTACTTTGCTGACCGCTCCGGGAGAGCTGGGTGCGGATGTTGCTGTGGGCAGTGCCCAACGCTTTGGCGTACCCCTGGGTTTTGGTGGCCCCCATGCCGCCTTCTTCTCCGCCCGCGATGAGTTTAAGCGCAGTATGCCCGGTCGCATAATTGGTGTGAGCATTGATGCCAATGGCAACCGTGCCCTGCGTATGGCCCTGCAAACCCGTGAGCAACATATCAAACGCGAGAAAGCCACCAGCAATATCTGCACGGCGCAGGCATTGCTGGCCAATATGGCCGCGATGTATGCCGTATTTCATGGTCCGGATGGGTTGAAGACAATTGCCAAGCGTGTGGCCCTGCTCACCCAAACTCTGGCAGAAGCCCTGGAAGAGCTTGGCTACAGCCTCTGCTCCGGTCAGTACTTCGATACGCTTTGCATAGAAACCGATAACCAGGCTGCCATTCGGGAGAAAGCCGAGCAATTGCAGATCAATCTCCGCTATTTCAGCAATGGAAGGGTTGGCATTTCGATCGATGAAACCACTACCGTAGATGATCTCTATGACCTGATCGCCTGTTTTGAAACCTCCGAAAAACCGGTAAGCTTTACCATTCAGCAGGATGCTGAACTAAACCATATCCCCAGCGCGCTCACCCGCACCAGCCCTTATCTTACGCACCCGGTATTCAATACCCATCGCAGCGAAAGCATGATGATGCGGTATATCAAGAGCCTGGAGAATAAGGACCTTTCGCTGAACACCTCCATGATCTCGCTGGGCAGTTGTACCATGAAGCTTAACGCCGCTTCGGAAATGATGCCGCTGAGCTGGTCGCACTGGAGCCGGATTCATCCTTTTGCCCCGGCTAATCAAACCGAAGGTTACCAATTTATCGTGAAAGAACTGAGCCGCTATCTCTGCGAAATAACGGCTTTCGATGCCTGTAGTTTGCAACCCAATAGTGGCGCGCAAGGCGAGTATGCCGGCTTGCTTGCGATCAGGGGCTATCACAAAAGCCGTGGCGATCACCATCGGAATGTGATGTTGATCCCGATATCAGCCCATGGCACCAACCCTGCCTCGGCCGTCATGGCAGGCATGAAAGTGGTAGTGGTAAAGGCCCTGGAGAATGGTTATATTGATATAGATGACCTCAAAGCCAAAGCTGCTCAATATGCTGATACCCTTTCGGGCATCATGATCACTTACCCCAGCACCTATGGTGTGTATGAAGAAACGGTGAAGGAAATTACCGCTATCATACATCAATACGGTGGACAGGTGTATATGGATGGCGCCAATATGAACGCGCAGGTAGGATTAACCGCGCCCGGATTAATAGGCGCGGATGTATGCCACCTCAATTTGCACAAGACCTTCGCCATTCCGCATGGCGGTGGTGGTCCCGGCATGGGTCCCATTTGTGTAAAGCAGCACCTGGCTGAGTTTTTGCCCGGCCATGTAAGCCTGAAGGGCGATGTTGTCGGCAACACGGCTGTATCTGCCGCGCCATTTGGCAGCGCCAGCATCCTGCTGATCTCCTATGGCTATATCCGGATGCTGGGCGCCGAAGGTGTGAAAGCCGCTACGGAATTCGCCATTCTCAATGCCAACTATATGCGCGCCCGCCTGGCCGATGCCTTTGATATTCTCTATACCAATCACAACGGACAATGTGCGCATGAGTTTATTGTAGATCTGCGCCCCTTCAAAAAATCAGCGGAAATAGAAGCGGAAGATGTGGCGAAACGTTTGATGGACTATGGCTTCCATGCTCCCACTATGAGCTTTCCGGTGCCGGGTACCATCATGATCGAACCCACCGAGAGTGAGGACCAGGCGGAGCTCGACAGGTTTTGCGATGCGCTGCTCGCCATCCGCGCGGAAATTGAAAAGATAGAGAAAGGAGAAATGGATCGTAAACAGAATGCCCTGAAAATGGCGCCGCATACGCAGATGGTGGTTTGCGGCAATAACTGGGATCGTCCTTACACCAGGGAAGAAGCGGCATTCCCGCTACCTTATGTAGGGCTGAACAAATTCTGGCCTTCGGTGGCAAGGGTCAACAATACGCATGGCGATCGCAACCTGATTTGCACCTGCGAACCGGTAGAAGCTTATGCGGAGAGTTGATAAATAGAAAAAGATTTTACAGAGGACCGGTAGCCCGGTCTTTTTTTTATGCTTTGGGAAGTCGGAAGGAAAAACGGCTGCCGGTGCCTGGTATGGTGTCAATTCTAAGCTGGCTTTGATTGCGTCCGAGAAACTCGCGGCAAAGCAGCAGGCCCAGGCCGGTACCCTGCTCATGGTTGGTACCATAGCTGCTATGGAATTCTCCCGCTTCTATTTTGGTCAATATTTCGGGCGCAATTCCATTGCCCGAGTCGAGCACAAAAAGTTCCACGCCGCCATCTATATTCCGCGCACCCATTTCCACATGGCCGCCGGGTTTGGTAAATTTAATGGCATTGGATAGCAGGTTGCGTAAAACAAGGTGTAGCATATCCGCATCAGCCCAGGCATTCGTGCCCGGCTTTATGGCCAGCTTCACTTCTATCCCCTTACCCTGCGCCTGCAGGTGCAATACCCGGAGCACATCTTCCATCAATGCGTGCAACTCAATGGAACCCGGACGCGCCATATCGGCCTGCATCTGGCTACGCGACCATTGCAGGAGGTTTTCCATCAGCCCTACTGTATCATTCAGGTCTTTTTTGATCTCCGGTATCATTTGCTTGATTTCGCGGCCGGGCAAATCCTGCGACTGTATGCTTTCAAACAAATTGCGCAGGGCATACATCGGCGCTTTGAGATCGTGCGATATAACGGAGAATAATTTGCTTTTCAGGCTGTTCAGTTCCTGCAATTCCGCCGCCTGCTTTTGCATGGCCGCGTTGGCCGCCATCAGGCTTCGGCTAAAGCGGGCATTTTCCGCCTGCAGCAGAAAAAGACCATAAAATATATAGAGAATAGCGATGGCCTGGTTAAGCAGGTAAGCGATATAATTGGCCTGCTCCAGTTGAAAAGGGTAGCGCTTCAACATAACGGCTAAAACGAAATAGCTGATCATGGAAAAGCCAATGGAACAGATCATATAACTGCGATCGCGGATAAAGAATACGGAAAGAATCCCATATAGCACAAACGATAACTCAATCCCCAGGTTGATGCCATTGATATATGCGAGGCAGGTACTAAAAGGATAGAGTACAAAATAAATGAGTAACGCTGTATTGAACTGGCGGCGTGCATTCAGTACCAACACCAACAAACTCACCAGGGGCGGCAGAAAAGCAAATACCCAGGCCTGGGCGGGAATATCAGGTGTGAGTAAGAAGAATAGAAAGGGTAGCAGGATGCCGGTACAGAATTGAAAGAAATTGAGAAAATTGAAAATGGCCAGCTTATTCCGGTCGCGGAGACTCATCCCCTGTCCAATGCCCAGCCGCTTCACGCGCAGCAAACGTGCAAGCGTGCGACGCCAGGCACTTCGCATCCATTGCAGCGGAGCGCTTTCCCCCGATTGGGGATCGCGGGTTTGAAATACCAAAATTTGTGACAGTGGTCTCATAGGCTGGAAGGGATACTAAGGGAGCGAAAAAATAGTACATTATCCGCGGAAATGCAAGCCGGTAGCCCCGGAGCGGGTTTATTTACACTGTGCTGACCCGTAAAACCTACCTTTGCAGTGATTGCCTGCCTGTTTACCCCTAATAATAAGGGCAGATGAAAAACAGTGATCGCAATCAATATTTAGCAAACCACCAATTCATCATTCGAACCATGCGTTGGCCATGGCGTTCGCGAATGGCTGGCTCTCCCCCCGTCAGCCAGGATATATCCTCCGGCTCAGCTACTGCCGGACAGGAAGGGCCATTGCTTTCCCTGCGGCAGATCAGGTGGGTAGTTTCCATTTTCTTTTTTTGCCAGGGTTTGTGCTTTTCCACCTGGGCCAGTCGTATACCCGCCATTAAAACCAGTCTGGATCTTTCCGAAGCGGCCCTGGGCGCCATACTGCTGGCCCTGCCCGCGGGCCAGTTGCTGGCCATGCCATTTTCCGGCAGACTGGTTACGCAATTCGGAAGTCGCAAGGTATTACGCATTGCCGCGCCTCTCTATGCCATCAGTCTCACCAACATTGGCCTGGCCGCCACAGACTGGCAACTGGCGCTGGCCTTATTTGCCTTTGGTGTTGTGGGCAACATGTGCAATATTTCCGTCAATACCCAGGCCATTCGCGCCGAAAAAGCTTTTGGCCGACCCATCATGACGTCGTTTCATGGCGTATGGAGTACAGCGGGTTTTACGGGTGGGTTACTGGGCCTACTCATCATCAGCCTGGGTTGGAGCACCTATACGCATTTTTGGCTGGTGGCAGGCCTGGTGATCTGTACGGTTATTTTCGGCCAGTACTATTTGCAGCGGGGCAGGGCAGCCGTTACCGAAAAGCGAAGATTTTTTGCCAAACCCGATGCCATGCTGGTGCAGTTGGGTATTATTGGTTTTTGCAGCATGGCCAGTGAGGGAGCCATGTTTGACTGGAGCGGTGTTTACTTTAAAGAAGTGGTGAAAGCTCCGCCAAATCTGGTTACGCTGGGTTATATTTCCTTTATGGTGATGATGGCTTCGGGCCGCTTCGCGGGCGATAAGCTCATTCTTCGCTTTGGCCGGAAGCGACTATTGCAATACAGCGGAATCCTTATTTCTTCCGGTCTGTTTATTTCCGTCTTGTTCCCTCAATTAATACCTGCAACTATTGGCTTTTTGCTGGTGGGCCTGGGTGTATCTTCCATCGTACCCATGGTATATAGCAGTACTACCCGTGTTTCAAAGATTCCGTCAGGTATGGCGCTTGCGGCGGTATCGAGCATCAGCTTTCTCGGTTTCCTGATCGGGCCACCATTGATTGGTTTTATTGCGGAACTCACCAGTTTACGATATTCCTTTGCGGCGATAGCCCTGCTGGGGCTTAGCATTAGCTTCATGGTATCGCGGCTCAAGGCCCTGCATTAGGCTTATCGGTCCATGGCCCATTGAATGCCGCCCAGCAAGTGCTGCAGAAAAATTTCATCGGTATAGGAAGCTTCCGTATGACCCAATCCCGTATAGAAACTTCTGCCACCATTGAAGTAATGATACCAGGCAATAGGATGGTTGTCGCCATGGATACCTCCCTTTATGGTTCTTTCATCCAGCTTTATCAGCACTTTTACCCGATCCCAATGCGTGCTTTTAAAGTTGTACCACTCATCCCATTTGCTCCAGTCGCGGGGAATATTTTTGGTGGCAGGAAAATCAGCATCCACCACTTTCAGCAGACCCTGCTGCTGCTCGGGATGGCTGTGGAAATAAGCGCCCACCAATTGATTGAACCAGGGCCAATTGTACTCGGTGTCGGCGGCGGCATGTACGCCCACAAATCCTCCCCCACCCTGAATATAGCGCTGGAACGCTTTCTCACCTTCCACGCCCAACACATCACCGGTAGTTTGGAGAAACACAATCGCCGCATAGCCACGCAACTTCTTGTATTCGTTGAAAACAGTGGAATCTTCTGTAGCCACTACGGTAAATCCATGCTCCGCTCCCATTTTTTGAATAGCCGCAATGCCATTAGGAATTGAGCTATGCCGGAACCCATTGGTCTTGGAATAAACCAGCAGTCTGGGCGGTTTTGCGGGTTGCCAGGCAGAAAGGGCGAAGCAGAGGGTAGCGAAAAAGAGGATCGTAAAAATAGATCGAATCATGGTGAAAAGTTTTACGTAGTACGTTTTACGTTCTACGTTTTTTTAATGCCGGAGGAAAATAATGCAATTTTTTGATTTTAATTCAACTTTCAAAACTTATGTATTCAGATCGCTCTGAATGAAAATTCTCTTTTTCATCATTCCCCATCAGCGTCAATCTGCGGAAAAAATCTGCGCAAATCTGCGGGGAATCTCTTCTGAAATTTGAACAGGCTGAAAGTGTGGGAACCTTTCCCGCAGATTTTCGCAGATTTTTCCGCAGATTTTCGCAGATTTTTTCTACTACCAATTTCCATTTCCCAGCTTCCCAAAAACTACTTACAACTTAAAACTTACAACTTACAACTTAAAACACTCTCACCACCGCCCCTCCTCCCGGAGCAAGCTTTATTTTCAACACATCTCCTTGCTTCACCTGCTTCTCTTCTATTATATAATCCGAAGGATAGCGATCGGCATTTACACCATCGCGTAGAATTTTTGCTTTCCAGTTGCCCGGCGGTAAAAAATCGAGCGTGAAACTTAATTCGCGTTCGGTCCAGTCGGTCATGGCGCCAATAAACCATTCGTTCCCTTTCTTTCTTGCTATCGAAATATGGTCGCCAATTTTACCTCCCAGTACAATGCTGGTATCCCACACGGTAGGTATGCGGCCAATCAGTTCCATGAACGGAGGCTCGAGCCATCCCTGCGAGGGATTACCGGAAAAAAGCTGGATCGGGCTCTCATACACCACAAACATGGCTGCCTGGTGGCATCTTGTTCCCAACGACATTACTTTTTCTGAAATGGGTCGAAAGGTCTTCGGGGTCGCATTATCCAGCAATCCGGGTTCATAATCCATAGGCCCGGCGGCCATACGGATGAAGGGCAGCAGGAGGTTATGCTCCGGGTCGGCCTTATTGCTCCAGATATTGTATTCGGAACCCAGTACCCCTTCCCGGGTTACCGCATGCGGCCAGGTGCGGTTGAAACCGGCCGTTTTAAAAGCACCATGGTACATCACCATGATTTGATGCTGGGCACAGGCTTCGGCAATCCGATGGTAGAAATCCACCATCTGCTGGTCATCGCGATCCATAAAATCGGTCATAATAAAATCCACTCCCCATTTCTTAAACTGCTCCAGCGCCGGCTCCAACTGCCGGTCGAGGGTATGGGCAAGTGTCCACATACTCAGACGAATATTCTGGCTGCGGGCGTAGGCGGCAATCTCTTCCATATCCAGTGCCGGATTGATCTTGAAAAGATCTTTATAGTCGCTCCAGCCCGCATCCATCATAATGCGTTCAAATCCGAACCGCTTCGCGAAATCAATATAATACTTATAAGTAGCCGTATTGATGCCCGACTTAAAGGGGACGTTAAATAGATTTATGCCGATGATCCACTCATCGATGCCCTTGCCGGGTTGTATCCAGGATGGGTCTTTCACTCGTGAAGGGGAAGCCAGGCGATAGACCAAATCGTTGGCTGGCAGTTCCATGTCGTTGGCGGCAATCAGCATCACGCGCCAGGGATACGACCTTTCGCCGCGGGTATGCGCGATATAATCCGCCCGCCGGGTTACTATGGCCTGGGGAAATTCTCCTTCGGTTAATTTTTCTTCCAGCGGATAAGCGGCAAAATGGCCTTCGAGCAGGGAGCTTTCAGTTCCGGTGAGAAACATACCCGGGTAGCTTTCCAGGTCCGATTCGGTGAGCAGTACGCCCGGGCCCTCCTTCATGGCCACCAGGGTGGGGGTAAAAAGCAGGGCATCCCTGCCTATACTGTCTAAAGGTTTTTGGCTGTACAATTCCTCAAAGCTGGTATGGTAGCGGTCGGCATTGTCGCGAGGAACAACCTCGGTATAATATACCGGGTGAGTACGGTGAAACTTTATCTGCGCCAGCTCACGCCGGATGCGGATCGAATCCTTAAAATGAGAAAGTATCCGGTAGGCCACTCCATCGTTATAGGCCCTGAACTCCACGGAAAATCCGCTCCTGAAGCGCAGGAGCCAACTTTGATACTGATCGGGGATCCGTTTTCTTTTCTCCGGTACGGGCGAAACGATCACCTCGTTTACGTTTCGAATAACCGGACGGCCACTCCGCAAATCGCCCGAGAGCTTCCTTCCATCCACCAATTCCATGTCGATCTGCGAGGGTTCTATGATCAGTTTATTGTCGAAACTAATCGAATAATAAATGGCCGCGCCTACTTGCAGATTCACACGGATACGGCCATCGGGAGAACTAAGATCATAATTCTTTTGCGCGTATCCCAACAAAGGAAAGAGCAGAGCAATGGTGAGAACCTTTTTCATGTCTGGTTGGTATTTGATGGATATAAAGCTGGAATTCACTTAAAAATTAAGAAAGCTAATCCGGATTCAGGGTTTTATTTGCTCCTCATCTCCTTTCTCCGATCTGTTGCCGCCACATGGCGTAATAAAGTCCTTTTTGTTGCAGCAATTCATCATGGGTTCCTTTTTCCACAACCCTTCCCTTTTCCAGTACATAAATACTATCGGCATGCCGGATGGTCGAAAGCCGGTGAGCGATCAGGATGGTCATGGGATTCCCAATCTTTGTGATCCCCCGGATTGTTTCGGTAATGGACTCTTCGGTAAGCGAATCGAGTGCGGAAGTGGCTTCATCAAAAATCAGTAACCGGGGCTTGCGCAGGAGGGCCCGGGCAATGGCGATGCGTTGTTTCTCACCGCCGGAAAGCTTCATGCCCCCTTCGCCGAGTAGTGTATCGAGCCCCGTGCCAGCCCTTTGCAATAAGGTATCGCAGGAAGCCTGGCGCAAGGCTTCGAGCATTTCCTCCCCGCTGGCATCCGGTTTTACCAGCAGAAGGTTATCGCGGATGCTGCCATAAAATAATTGGGTTTCCTGGGTTACAAAACCGATTTGCCGCCGCATTTCGTTGTACCGGATTTTTGCAGCATCAATGTTGTTAAAAGCAACAAACCCCTCTACCGGCCGGTACAGACCCACCAGCAGCTTCACCAGGGTTGACTTGCCCGAGCCCGAAGGACCCACAAAAGCAATCGTTTCGCCGCTTTTAATCTCAAATGAAATACCATCTATCGCATTAAAACGGGCGGTGCCATGCCGGAAAAAAACCTCACTGAACGATAATTTCTCCAAAGGTCCCAGTTCCACCGGTTCAGCCGGCCGGCTTTCCACGGGCTTTTTCATCAAGCGGTCGAAATGCTGAAGCGATGCTTCCGCCTCCCGATAAGAAATGATGATATTGCCCAGGTCCTGCAGCGGACCAAACAGGCTGGTGGAAATAAACTGCATACTGATCAATTCACCCGTGGTTAGTTCCTGCCGGAAAATGAGCCAGAGCAGTATAAAAAGTATGGACTGCTTCAAAAGGGTCAGGGATACGCTCTGAAAAAATGCGAGGGTACGCACTTTGTGAATCTTCATCATTTCCAGGTCAAAAATTTTCCGGGTTTGCACCCGCAAACGACGAATTTCCGGATAAGTGAGCCCCAGGCTTTTCACCAGCTCAATATTCCGCAGCGATTCCGTTATCGCGCCCGACATCTGATTGGTCTGCCGGTTGATGGACCGCTGCAACTGCTTGATGCGTTTGCTCAAAAGTCCCGTCAATCCACCCAGCACCAGCACGCCGATCAGGAAAACCGGTATGAGCATCCAGTGCATAGAGATGGAGTACCAGATCAGGAAACCGATGCCGATGAGCGTGGAGAAAAGGATATTGATAAATGCGTTGATAAAACGTTCAGTGTCGGTCCGTACTTTCTGCAGGGTGGAAAGTGTTTCGCCGCTGCGTTGCATTTCAAATTCACTGAAAGAGAGTCGGAGTGTTTGCCGCAGTCCATCATTGAATATCTGCATCCCGAATTTTTGTACGGCCAATCGCATCACAAAGTCCTGGAAAGCCCTGGCCAGGCGTGCGAGGATAGCCACCGCTACCGCAATCCCAAGCCAGAATAGTACTCCTTGTACCAATTCCGATTCAGGAAGCTGGCGGGGTTTACCCGCATAGTCATCAATAATCTTCCCAAAAATGATGGGATCGATCAGGGTGAGCAACTGGGCTACTGCGGCCAATATCAATGAAAGAAAAATCCATCCCCGCTGTGGTTGCAGGTACTGCCATAATATGCGCATGATTCAATTTACGAAAAGCACTACTTACATCATCAGTTTCCGGCAAAACAAAACCGCTCCAGCGTAAATAACAGCTTGCTATCTACTACTGAAGCGGTGGGTATATGCTTCGGTCAGGATTAAACGACAGCTTAGTTGCCCCTGCGTCTTTCGTTTCTGTTATTCGCATCGGGGGCCCTTCGTTCCATACGGGCGGGCTGTTGCCTCTCTACCCGTTGGGGTTGCGAACGCTCCATACGAGCCGGCTGTTCGCGGCGCTCAACCCGCTCAGGTTGACGGCGCTCGATGCGTGCAGGCTGTTCGCGGCGTTCTACCCGTTCAGGCTGGCGACGCTCGATACGTGCGGGTTGTTCGCGGCGCTCTACCCGTTCAGGCTGGCGACGCTCGATACGCGCAGGTTGTTCGCGGCGTTCTACCCGCTCCGGCTGGCGACGCTCGATACGCGCAGGTTGTTCGCGGCGTTCTACCCGCTCCGGCTGGCGACGCTCAATACGCCCAGGTTGTTCACGGCGTTCTACCCGATCTGGCTGGCGACGTTCAATGCGCGCGGGTTGTTCACGGCGTTCGATCCGATTGTTCTCCGTATTACGGCGATTGTCCATGATACGGGGATTTCTGTCTGTGGGACTCCGCTCTATTCTATTCTCACGAATAGAACGATCATTGCGGAGACGGTTATCGAGCCGGTTATCGGGTCGGCGGATATTGTTGTCGCGGCCGGCATTTCCGGATTCATAGCGGTTAAACTGACGCGGCGCGAAGCGACGGTCGTTATCCTGGCGAATCTGCGGACGATACACGGATACCTCATTGCGGCGGAACTGTGTGCGGCCGGGAGCACGCGACTCACGGAATCGTACGGAACGAATGCGGCCGGTATAGCGCTCCACATCGCCGCGGCGCGGACCCGTCACAAATACATTACCACCCCTTCTGCCATAGTTGTTGATGATGGTAGTATTATTAATGATGGTTACATTCTGCCGGCGGGGCAGGCAATAATTCCACAAACGCGGTGAAGTAATATACCGTCGAGGGGCAAAGTTCCAATAGTCAATGGGAGGATTATAGCCTCCGAAATTGAAGTTGATACCGATATGAATACCGGGGCGCAGGGGTGCCCAACCATAGTAATCACCACCATGCCTCCAGGCTACCCAGGCGGGCGCCCATTCATAACCGGGAACCCACATCCAGCCATAGAAAGGATCGTGGAACCAGCGACCATAGTGAAATGGCGCCCATCCCCAATCATAATCGGATACCCACATCCAGTCATACTCATCGGTCCACACCCATCGGCCTCCTGTGCTGTAGGGTTGAAAATCGGCGATACCGGTCGGCCGCCATACATAACCGTATTCCGGATAATCCATCCACTCACCATGCGGACTCAATCCATCATAGAAGTCCTGGTAGGTAATGGCTACAGAACCCGGCTGGGCCGATGCCTGATTCCGAAAAGAACCCAACACCAGTATGGCCACAATCAGCGTCGAAATTGTTACGTAGCGTTTCATGTGCAAAAATTTAATTGTTTACAATAGCTGACCGGTCCTACGATCATTTGTTTATTAAAGTTCAGCTATTATTATGCCCTAAAGTGGAGAAAGAAGCTGTTTTAGCGCTTCGTTAGGAAAACATTATCTAAAATTTGGATAAAGGGCGGAGAAAGTTGTAAGTAGTAAGTTTTAAGTAATAAGTAGGCGACTATCCTTTGAGATTTATCATTGGTGCACATGCGTAGACAAAACTTAAAACTTAGAACTTAAAACTTAGAACTTAAAACTTAAGCCCCCCTCACTCCCCTACCCATAGCACAATCATCCCCACATGCAGCCGCAGCCCCTGGTCAATGGCTGCCTGCACGCTTACAATTTCCTGGTCGAGGAGTTCGGCACCGGCGCCATTGATACATTCGAGTACCAGGGCCATATTCTGTAAACCCAGCGCGCGCGATGATTCGGGCGTTAGCGAGAGATAGAGCGGGTTGGGTCTTCCGAAGAATTGCAGGTCTTTTCCTGCCGATTCGAGAATTTGTTCCACCCGCATATGGGTGCGCAATCCGTTTTGCAGCCTCCAGCCATTGCCATCCACCACCCCACTATACCCGTTGATATTTTCAGTACGTATACCACCCCCTATCATTACCTGGAGGATGTCGCGCATGGCATCATTGTCCTGCCATACAAAAACCACCTGGTTGGGCTTGTTGGGAAACAGGACGGAGCACTTATGTATTTCACTTTCGGAAAAATAAAACTGATCCTTGCGCACATTGTCGCGCCCAAAATATGCAGCCAGGTATTCATCGGAATGAAACTGCAGCAAATCTTCCGCAAACCGAATTCTTTGCCGTGAAGGCAATGGCTCCTGCCGCCAGCGAATCTGTAAATAGCTGAGCGTATCTTCCTGAATCTTTTCTGCCAGTACAATCCATTCGCGGCGCTGCAGCAAGAGGGGCTTCTGCATATTCCAGTTGCTGTCCGACATTACAAATCCATTCTTCTGCATTTCACGCAGAGCCTCCATGCCTTCCTGCAGGGAACTGGTTTGATACGCATAGTCCGTAACCTGCTGCCGCTGCGAACGGATAACGCGGCGATGTACAAAGGGGCTGAGGCTGTCGCCAGGATTGGGTAGCATATCCCAGGTATCGACAACGCTGTCGCTTTGCAGAAAATGTCCGGAAGGAATAAAGCCTTTTTTGGTGATGAAGTTTTCAAATCGCTTGCCTGAATAGCTGGCAAAGCCCAGCAGCTCATCGGCACTGAATACCTGAGCGCTGACGCTCCCCGAAAGGAGACAGCATGCTATGAAGCAAAACAGAAAACGCATAACTAAAGCTAAAGGATCCGGAAAGGGAGCGGTTTGATCGAGGAACTCAGATTGGAGGGCATAAATGTAAAGAGGAATTGGCAGAAAGCAAAAAATGCAATGAACCATACTCCCTTTCATACGTTTACAGGCTTTTCTGTATATGGGCAGAATGGCTTACCTTTTATAAAATCTTTATTATGGACTCCCGCATTATCCATCTTTACGATGAATACACCCATGCACCATTGCCCAGAACGGAATTTCTGAAAAGGCTGGCGCTGATCACCGGTAGCATGACTGCCGCTTTGGCTATACTACCGCAAATTGAAGTGAACGCACAGCATGCGGCCATTACCCCCGATGATGAATTGCATACGGAGCGGATCAGCTACCCCGGCGTTAACGGCAGCATGCAGGCCTACCTGGCCCGCCCCAGGGAAGAAAAAGCCTATGGCGCCGTGGTAGTAATACATGAAAACCGCGGCCTCAATGCCCATATTGAAGATGTAGCACGGCGAGCCGCCAAAGCCGGTTTCCTGGCCCTGGCCCCTAATGCCCTGGCCCCACTTGGTGGCACACCCGACAATGCCGACGAAGCCCGTAGCAAATTCCAGCAATTGAAACCAGAAGAATCCCTGCAAAATTTTGTTCGTGCCTTCGAATTTCTGGCCGGCAGAAAAGACTGCAATGGCAACTATGGCTGCGTGGGCTTTTGCTGGGGTGGTGCTATGGCCAACAACCTGGCGGTAAACCTGCCTCAGCTAAAAGCGGCGGTGGCTTTCTATGGCCGGCAACCCAATACAGCAGACGTGGCACGCATTAAAGCGGCTGTGCAGTTGCATTATGCCTCGCTGGATACAAGGGTTAATGAAGGCATTGAAGAATATGTGGCGGCCCTCCAAACAAATAAAGTGGATTACGAATTGTATATGTACGAAGGAGCGAATCACGCATTCCATAACGATACCGCGCCGGCGCGCTATGATGAAAAAGCGGCCAAACTGGCCTGGGAAAGGACGGTGGCGTTTTTTAAGAAGAAACTGTGAGAACGTTATACGTTCTACGTTTTACGTTTTACGTAATACGTTTTTGGGTTTAGGGTTTAGAGTTTAAGGTTTAAGGTCTGATATAGAAACTTAAACCCTAAACCTTAAACTTTAAACCCTAAACCTTAAACCCTAAACTCGCTGAATGGAGTTAAAAGATTATTATAGTACCCTCGAACTCCCCCCTTCTGCTTCGGCAGACGATATAAAACGTGCTTACCGCCGGTTGGCGCAGGTTTATCATCCTGACAAAACCGGCAATGATCCCTATGCGCGTGCCCGTTTTGGCGCCATCAAGGAGGCTTATGAAATACTGACCAATCCCCAGCACAAAGAGCAATACCTGCAGGAACGATGGTATGCGCAAAGCCAGGGGCGCACCGAAACCCTTGCGCCGCTTACCCCCGAAAGTTTCCTGCAACGATTGCTACAAAGAGAAAGGCATATTTATCAGATCGATATCTTTCGCTCCGACTTCGCTTCCATTGTAGAGAAGTTAGCGAATTTTTATTCGGATGAAGTGATAGAGATGCTCCATGCCTTTGGCGATGAAGAAGCGAAAAAAGAGATCATGCAAACCAGCCTGCGGCTCGCAAAGCTGATTCCACATCCTCATTTGCAGGCATTGCTTCCCCGGTTGTTGAAGCTGGATGATAGCCAGGCCTGGCAACAAAGCCTTCAACGCATTGCCCGGCAAAGCCGCCAGGATGCCAATTGGCAGAAATGGTCGCCCTGGCTGGCTGCCC
Organism: uncultured Citrobacter sp.; assembly: GCA_964395095.1. Classification (GTDB taxonomy): domain Bacteria; phylum Bacteroidota; class Bacteroidia; order Chitinophagales; family Chitinophagaceae; genus CAYMZZ01. The sequence goes on along the minus strand of CAYMZZ010000003.1, from coordinate 177,020 downwards.
TGGTGGCCATCCTGCTCTGCCTCATGATTTTCCTGATGGCCTGATCCGAAGACCCGGCGAAGGAGCACAAGTTCCTATCTTTGCGGCATGCATTATGTTTCGGTGGAGAACCTGGGCAAGAGCTATGGCATAAAGCCCCTGTTTGAAGGCATTTCCTTTCATATTTCCGAAGGTGATAAGATCGCCCTGGTGGCCCGCAACGGAGCGGGCAAATCAACTTTGATGAAAATACTGGCCGGGCGCGAGAACCCGGACGAAGGCAAAGTATGGATTCATAAAGATGTGGACGTGGTGCTCTTTGAGCAGGATCCCGACTTTGAAGAAGAGCGTAGCGTTCTGGAGAATATTTTCTTCCACCGCCATCCCGTAATGGATGCGATACGCGAATACGAACTGCTGAGCGAAACCCAGGATAGCGAAAAACTGACTGCTGCTATCGCCCGGATGGACGAATTGGGCGCCTGGGATTTTGATGCCAAGGTGAAACAGATCCTGGGCAAGCTAAACATTCACATGCTGGAGCAACCCGTAAGCCAGCTCAGCGGAGGACAAAGAAAGCGGGTAGCCCTGGCCAAAACCCTGATCGATATCGGCTTTGAACATAAACATGTCCTATTGATCATGGATGAGCCCACCAACCACCTCGATGTGGAAATGGTGGAATGGCTGGAACATTATCTCGACAAAGAAAACCAGACCCTGCTGCTGGTTTCGCACGACCGGTACTTCCTCGATACCGTATGTACCGAGATATGGGAACTGGATGGCGCCGACTTACATGTATATAAAGGAGATTACGAAAACTACCTGGAGAAAAAAGCGGCCCGTCGCGAACAGGATGCCGCCAGTATCGACAAAGCCCGCAATACCTGGCGGCGTGAACTGGAATGGATGCGCAAGCAGCCCCGGGCCCGAACCACCAAATCGAAAAGCCGGCAGGATAATTTTTACCTGGTTGAGAAAAAGGCCAAGCAGGTAATAGAAGATCCTGAACTGGAATTGCAGATGAAGATGAACCGGCTCGGCGGAAAAGTGGTGGAAATGAAAAAAGTGTATAAGCAATATGGCGACCAAATAATCCTGAAGGGATTTGATTATACCTTCTCAAAAGGCGAGCGCATAGGTGTGGTGGGTAAAAACGGCGCGGGTAAATCCACGTTTATCCGTATCGTACAGGGGAAAGAAGCCGCCGATAGTGGAAAGATCAATGTGGGCGATACCGTCGTGTTTGGCCATTACTCCCAGGAAGGCTTATCCATCAAAGAAGACAAACGCGTGATAGAATTTGTGAAAGATATTGCCGAGAATTTTCCGCTGGCCAATGGTGGCTCGCTGAGTGCGGCGCAATTCCTTCAACTCTTTCTGTTTGATCCCGACAAACAATATACTTATATCAGTAAATTAAGTGGTGGCGAAAAAAGACGATTGCATTTGTTGTCTATCCTGTTTCGCAATCCCAATTTCCTGGTGTTAGACGAACCAACCAACGACCTGGACCTGCCCACCCTGAGTGTGCTGGAAAATTTTTTGAGCGAATACCCGGGATGCCTGCTGATTGTATCGCATGACCGTTATTTTATGGACCGGCTGGTGGATCACCTGCTTGTATTTGAAGGTGAAGGAAAAATTCGTGACTACCCGGGCAACTACTCACAGTATCGTTTATGGCAACGACAACAGGAGAGCCAGGCATCAGCCGAAACGAAGCAGGAACTGAAAGCGCAACAGGATCTGCCTAAACAACAGACGGTTAAACAGCGCATGGGATTTAAGGAAAAAAGAGAATTTGAATTGCTGGAAAAAGAAATAGCGAAACTGACCCGTGAAAAGGAAGCCATTCATGTGAAACTCAATGCAGGTGATGCCGGCTTTGAAGAATTGCAGCAACTCAGTCAGCGGCTTATCCAGGTTAGCGAAGAACTGGATAGCAAAGAGCTTCGCTGGCTGGAACTCAGTGAAATGGTTTAGAAAAACTGTGTACAACTTTTGACCCACCATGAACCTGAATCAGTATGGTTAAATTAACCCATTGATAATCAAAATGCGCCATCGCGCATTTTGCGTAAATCTCCGATGTGTACAAAATTTAACAGCCCGGGATTGCATAAACCGGGAACTTGGATTAGTTTAGCCTCTGAATACGGATCCAATCTCCCTCGAAAAGACCGTCAGACTTCACTTCTGTAAGCTGGCATTAGCTACAAATCCATTCGTCCCGATTAACCTGCCTCATCACCAATTTCCTGCGAAAACAAATCCAATCTCCCGGAATTGTTTATCAGAAATATGTACCCATGAGCAGGAGTTTTTTACCAGATCAGGAATTAATTGACCGACTGATGGCTGATGATACAGAAGCCTTCGAAGAATTGTATCGTCGCTATTGGTACAGCCTCTATCATTATAGTTATCAAAAGCTGCATGCTTCTGATAATGCCCGCCGCATTGTGCGCAATGTATTTGTACGTCTTTGGGAAATGCGCAAGACCTTCCCCGTCGATTTTATGTTATCGGAATTTTTGTACACCGAAGTGCGTCGCGCGGTGGTCATTCATCTCAGCAATCAGTTGAACCTGCAGGATGATGCGGAGCAGGAAGCCCTGTTGCGCCAGTTCAGCGCCCATTCACTCCGGCAGGCTGGTAAACCCGTGCAAACCAATACCCGGCTTAAGACCCGGCCGATTGGAAGCTATCCCCGTCAACCCCGACTATTCGTAACGCTATCGCACCTTAAATGGTTATTTGAAAGTGCCAGCGCCAAACTATTTTAATCTATAACCCGTACCTAGCCTTAAACCTGAAATATGAAAACTGAAATTTTACACGAAAAGCTTCAACGCTACATCAGCGGACAAGCCAGTCCCGCCGAAACACGCCAGATCCAAAGCTGGCTTTCCTGCACCGCGCATGAAGAAGGCCTGAGTGCAGAAGAAAAGTCAAAATTAGAAATGGATATTTTAGTGGAAATCCAGGCTTACACTGCCTATCCGCTTTACCGTCCTGTCGCCAACAACAATTGGTGGAGGAAGATTACCGCCTTGTTCTAATGTTTTTTAGGGGTACCGCTTTGCGGTACCCCTAAAAAAAGTAGTAAGGCTAATCGGCTAAAATTCTTCGACAGACCTGCAAGATATCCGCGGGGCTTATTTCCTGCATACAACCGGCTTCGCCATGCACCGGGCAGGGTTTGTTGCCAAATACCGAGGAGGGCCGGCAGGGCAGGTTGCTTTGCACGGCATTGGCCGGATCCTGTCCCCAACCATAAAATCCCAGCCAGGGGTGGGTTCCTCCCCAGATGGAAACCACCGGCACACCATATAAAGAAGCGAGGTGCATATTGGCCGAGTCCGTACTGATCATGAGGTCCAGTTGACTGATCAGTTTAAGCTCATCTCCAAAAGAATATTTTCCCGCCATAATCTGCACATTTTCCCCAATCTTTTCCCAATCCTTCATCTGCGCTCCCTCGGCGGAGCTTCCCAACAGCACAATACGGTTCAACGGATCGGATGCAAGCATCGCCAGCAGCTTCTTCATCTCATCCAATGGATACATCTTAGCGGCATGGCGGGCAAAGGGCGCAATGCCAATCAATCTCTGTCCTGGCGATAAAGGCAACATAGAGTCGGTTGCCTTAGACGACAACCCCTGCTCCATATTCAACTCTACCGGCAACCCCAGTTGAGCGAGCACATCCGCATATCGCTGAAATCCGCTCTTGAGTGGCCGCAGGTTTTTGTTTGTTGACCTTGTCAGCGACTTTTTTTCCTTTCTGCCTTTATTTATCACAGCCGTCTTTCCACAGAAAAGAAAAATTCGCAGGATTTTTGTGCGCAGCACATCATGCAGGTCGCCCACCGCATCAAAATCAATTTCACGTCTCAATTTCGACGCAAGACGCCGCAAACCATTCAGCCCGCGGTAATCCTTTTTGGTGGAGACGCCTACAAAATGTAACCGCTCTATGCCTTCAAACAAGGGCGCAACAAATGGCTCCGAAACAAAGCTTACCCGCAGTTCGGGATACTGGCGCAGCAGGTTCCGGACCACAGGCACCGTCATGGCCACATCGCCCAGCGCGGAAAAACGTATCAGCAGAATGTGGCGGGGCTGTTTCATGCCTTGCGTTGCTGGTAAAGTACGGGGTTCAGGCTTTCATCGTTGTACATCTTCATCTGCTTATACACTTTCATGTATTTGCGACCCGCGGCAATATCGTCGAGCAACTGAGTAATGGCGGTAGAGAGGTCCTGGCGCTGCGTGAGCAATACGTGAAGCTTTGCCTGGCAACTGCGCCGGTGCTCTTCGCTGGCATCGGTACGGTTGGCCTCCACAGACATATGATAAATCTTCAGTTCAAGGATTGAAAGCCGGTCGATGGCCCAGGCCGGGGTTTCGGTATTGATGGTGGCAGCCGGCTGCGGCTTTACCTGCGCATATTGCTGCAGGAACCAGCTATCGATATATTCCACCATATCGGTGCGATGCTGATTCGACTGGTCAATTCTTCGCTTGATCTGCAGCGCCTGAACGGGATCAATCGCCGGATCGCGAATAATATCTTCGAGGTGCCATTGCACCGTATCGATCCAGTTTTTGGAATAGAGCAGGTGCTCTATGGAGCCTGCAGCATAGGGAATGCTGGCTTCCGTGTCCACGGAATCGAGTTTATGATAATCGGAAATGCTTTCCTGGAAAATGGCAATCGCCTGATTTATTTGCATGCTGCAAAAATAACACAATAAGCGAATGGCTGGCGTATGGCTATTTCTCCACGAAATTCAGGTCCTTTCCAAAGGTTTCCCGCACCAGGAGCGAGGCCACGAAAGCGATGGACATGATGATGATCGCCGCCACAATGGCGCCATTTACATAACCCAGCCCTTCGATACCCCGGAGCCATTGAAATAGCGGGATGATGAACACGGCCAGCAACCCCCTCACCATATTGGGAATGGTAGTGGCCGCCGTTGCCCGGATATTGGTGCCAAATTGCTCGGCGCCCATGGTGACGAAAATGGCCCAGAAGCCGGTGCCAAATCCAAGCCCGGCGCAGATCCAGTACATGGCCGCGGCCGAACCGTTCCATAATGCTGTAAAAAACAACAGCATAAAAATGGCCGTAATGCCATAAAATACATAGAGTGCCTTCTTGCGGCTGCGTAGCCACTGGCTCACAAAACCTATAAGTATATCGCCGATGGATATAGCCGCATAAGCATACATAATGGCTTTGCCAGGGTCAATGGGGTCCTTGATGCCAAACTCCCTGCCGAAGTCGTTGCTGAAAGCGACCAGCACGCCTATCACAAACCAGGTGGGCAACCCCACCAGCACACTCAGCACATAGCGCTTGAGGCGGTCGGCATTGTTCACCAGCATCAACAGATTACCCCGTTGCACCTCCTGTTTCTTTACTTCATGAAACATTCCGGATTCAAATACCGAAATACGCAACAATAATAACAACAGGCCCAAGCCACCCCCAATAAAATAGCAGGTACGCCAATCGAAATTTTGTTTCATGATGAATGCCACTACGGCGCCGGTAAGGCCAATGCCCGCCACCAGTGAGGTGGCCACTCCCCTTTTCTCTTTTGCCGTTAGTTCAGATACCAGCGTAATGCCGGCACCCAGTTCACCCGCCAAACCCAATCCCGCAACAAACCGAATCCACTTGTACTGGTCCACATCCTGCACCAGCCCATTGGCGATATTGGCCAGCGAATAAAGAATAATGGATCCAAAAAGCACGCTCAGGCGGCCCCGCTTGTCGCCCATAACACCCCAGATGATGCCGCCCAGGAGCAATCCCCACATTTGCCAGGAAAGAATGGCTTCCCCATCCACGGAAATTTGCTCGGGCGTCAATCCCAGGTCGCGCAGGCTTTCAATCCTTATTATCGCGAACAACAACAGGTCGTATATATCCACAAAATAGCCCAGCGCGGCCACCAGTACCGCCGTGGTAAAAATGGAGGAGGAGGGAGTGCGGGATGGCATGCAGCAATTGGCTTATCAGGGTTTTAGATCGGTATCGGCCGGAGGTGGCACCACCGGCTTTTTGGCAAAGAATAGTTTATACAAAACAGGTAAAGTGGTAACGACGATAATCACGATGGTGATAGCCTCAATATGATCCTTCAAACTGAATCCAAACTGTTTTTCCACCCAGGTTTGGAGGAAAAACCCACCCAGCATCATGGAACAAACCCAGGCAATACTGCCGGCGATATTGTAAAAAATAAAATGCGGGCGCGACATCCTTACGATACCTGCCACAATGGGCGCGAAGGTGCGGATGATGGGAAGAAACTTGGCCAGGAAAATAGTGGCTTTGCCATATTGCTCATAAAAATCCTTGGCGCGATATAGATGCTTTTTCTTGAAAATCCAGGTATCACGTCTTTCAAAAAGTAAAGGTCCGGTTTTGCGGCCAAACCAATAGCCCACCAGGTTGCCCAGTACCGAAGCCACTATTACCAGTACTATAATAAGTAAATGCCATAAACCAAAGGGATGGGAAGTATCGGGTGGCAGGCCTGCCAATTCGTTGACCAGTCGGCCCATAAAGATACCTGCCGCAAAAAGCAGCGAGTCGCCCGGAAGAAAAAAGCCAACGAATAAACCCGTTTCGGCAAATACGACCAGTATTAAAAAATAGAAGCCACCATTTTCAATGATCCAGGTGATGAACTGCTGTAGAATACCGCCGGATTCGAGCAGGTACATAGGGAGAAGCGTTTCCATGTTTTTTGAAGAATAATTTTTTTAAAAGGGCTGATCAAATTAATCCCTGATTGCGTCGGCTGTTTTCTCCGAGAAGTTGAAGGCTTTTTCATCGTCAAACTCCCCTTCCCAGCGTGCGATCACACAACTGGCCAGGGTATTGCCGATTACATTAACGGAGGTGCGGGCCATATCCATCAGTTCATCTATCCCGTAAATGGCCATGATGGGCCATACCGGGAAGCCAAAGGTACTGGCTGTGGCGATAAGAATTACTAAAGATGCGCGAGGTACTGCCGCCACGCCCTTGCTGGTTAGCATCAGGGAGAGGCCAATCATCAGTTGTTCCCCAAAACTGAGGTCGATGCCGGCGGCCTGGGCCACAAATACCGACGCGAGCGAAAGGTATAGGGTGGTACCATCGAGGTTGAAGGTATATCCGGTAGGGATAACAAAGGATACAATTTTACGAGGTACGCCAAATTTTTCCATATTCTCCAGTGCCTTGGGCAGGGCGGAGTCGGAACTGGTGGTGGCAAAGGCAATGGATACCGGCTCACGAATGGCCTGCATAAATTTGCGAATGGGAATTTTGGCGACAAACAGGGCCACGGGTACCAGCACCAAAACCAGAAACGAAAATAGGGCCAGGTAAAGCGTACCGAGGAGCATGGCCAGGTTCTTAAGAATATCAATACCCAGGTGACCTACCGTAACGGCGATGGCCGCGCCTACCCCAAATGGCGCGAAGTACATGATGATATTGGTGAAGCGAAACATGGTTTCTGCCAGGCTTTCGGCAAACTCGAGCATGGGCTTCTTCTTGGCATCATTCAACAAAGCGAGGGCTATACCAAAGATGACACTGAAGACCACGATCGGTAATACATTTCCTTCGTAGATCGACTTGATGATGTTTTCCGGGAAAATATCGATGATATGATCCTGCCAGGTTTTGGGCACGGCATCTGGCAACTCATGCAGCAGCTCCTGCGGCACCACAATGCCCTTGCCCGCACCGGTGAGGTTGATAAACAAAAGGCCAATGAGCAGGGCAATGGTAGTGACTATTTCGAAATACAGTAAAGACTTCCAGCCCATACGCCCCACCTGTTTCAGGTTGGAATGGCTGGCAATGCCCACCACCAGGGTCGCAAAAAGCAGGGGTGCCACGATGGTTTTCACCAGTCGCAGGAATATCTTGCTGAGGAAGGAGAGGTTCTGGGAAAATTCGCGGAAATCGAGGCCAATTTCTACCCCCAACACCATGGCCACGAGGATCCAGGTGGTGAGTGATTTTTTGTAAATGGCGAAAAGTATAAGGCTGGCAACCAGGGCCCAGCGTGAGGCAAATAGAATATCATCGCTCACAGCCACCCATTCTTGCATCGAAAAAACATGCAGTACGGTTACAATAGTAAATATGACGAAAGCTAGTAATCCGGCCCGGCGTTGGTTCATAATATGTGCAGCAATGGTAAAGGGTCAAAACTAAAGGTTTACTTCCAAATTCCTCCCATTTTTAGGGAGTTAAAATCACCGGATTATTTGTAAAAGAAATTGCCCGTATTTCCAATAAATCACTATTTTTCCACCTTTCCTGACTGAAAAAGCAATACTAAAACCTAAACAATCGCAACGCTTTTATGAGCTTATTTGCAAAAAAGCCAATTGAACAGATCCTGGCGCAGGCTGCTGACAATGAGAAGGGTTTAAAAAGAACCCTGGGAGCTGGCAATCTCGTGGCTCTTGGTATTGGCGCCATTATTGGCGCCGGTTTGTTTGTACGTACGGCTGCGGCTTCTGCGGAAGCGGCGGGACCTGCCGTAACGCTTTCTTTTGTGGTAGCCGCCATAGGCTGTGCCTTCGCCGGTCTTTGCTATGCGGAATTCGCCGCCATGATCCCGATCGCTGGTAGCGCTTATGCCTACTCTTATGTGACTATGGGCGAATTAATCGCCTGGATTATCGGCTGGGCACTGATCATGGAATATGCCCTTGGTGCCGCCACCGTTTCTATTGCCTGGAGTGAATACTTAAACAATTTGCTTGGGGGGGGCATACCTTATGAATGGTGCCACTCGCCTTTTGAATCGCTGCATACCGTAACCGGCGATGCAGTCGCGCAGTTTACTGCGTCTAATCCCGACCTGGCAAAAAGTATTTCGGACGGTACATTAATACTTACCGATAACCAATATGCTTCCCTGCCCGAGAACCTTTCGAGCCTGGTGACCATTACCAGTGGTATTGTAAACCTGCCTGCCCTCGTCATCTTATTCCTGCTTACCCTGCTGTTGATACGCGGTACACAGGAAAGCGCTTTTGTAAACGCGATAATCGTATTTATAAAAGTGGCGATCGTGCTGCTCTTTATCTTCCTGGGCTGGCAATTCATAAAACCCGAAAACCATTCGCCTTACTTTATTCCCGCAGGTACGCCCGGACACGATGGTGTGTTTAAGCATGGCTGGGGTGGTGTACTGGGTGGCGCGGCTATCGTATTCTTCGCCTTTATTGGCTTCGATGCCGTATCCACCGCTGCACAGGAAGCCAAGAATCCCAAACGCGATATGCCAATCGGTATTCTTGGTTCGCTGGTAGTATGTACTATACTGTATATTCTCTTCGGCCACGTGTTGACCGGCGTGGCGAATTATGAAGAATTTAAAACCACAGGTAAAGAAGCTTCTGTAGCTTATGCTATTCAAACTTACATGACGGGTTATGGCTGGCTGGCCACCGCGGTAACGGTAGCCATCCTTGCCGGTTTCTCCTCCGTGATCCTGGTAATGCTGATGGGACAAAGCCGTATCTTCTATACCATGAGTAACGACGGATTGATTCCCCCTGCATTTGGTGAAGTGCACCCCAAGTACAAAACACCATACAAGGCCAACTGGATACTGTTTGTGATGGTAGGCTTGTTTGCCGCCTTTGTACCCGGTAGTGTTGCCGGCGACCTTACTTCGTTTGGTACACTCTTCGCCTTTGTGCTGGTTAGCGCAGGTGTATGGATCATGCGCGTGAAAGAACCCAATGTAGAACGGCCGTTCCGCACGCCACTGGCCCCTGTGGTCTCCACACTGGGCGTATTGGTTTGCGGATTCATGATCGTGGCATTGGACCCACAGACCCTGAAAGTAGCAGGTGTATGGATGGTAATCGGCCTGCTGATTTATTTTGCCTATGGCCAACGCCATAGCAAACTACGTCGTCCGGGCAATATAATGCCCAAGGCATCCGATTTTGAAAAACGCTAATTCTTTCCAGAATTAACCAATAAAAGAAAGGGACAGCTATGCTTTCCCTTTCTTTTATACAAGAGTTGCAGAAGTAAGAAAGCGCAAAAGCCGTAATTTTGGGTTTTAAGTTGTAAGTTATAAGTTGTAAGTTTTGTATGGTGCCTTGTCGTCCAGTTTTTGTGTACGCAAAGCCAAATACTCTCAACCCAAAACTTATAACTTAAACCCTAAAACTCAAAACTCAAAGAATGGGCCGCATATTTGAAGTACGCAAAGCCACCATGTTTGCCCGCTGGGACCGGATGGCCAAGCAATTTACCCGTATCGGAAAAGAGATAGCCATTGCCGTAAAATCCGGAGGACCTGATCCCCATACCAACCCCGGCCTTCGTCGCTGCATGCAGAATGCCAAGAGCGTGAACATGCCCAAGGACCGGGTGGAAGCCGCCATTAAGCGCGCTATGGGCAAGGAGATGGAAAATTATGATGAGATTCTTTATGAAGGATATGGCCCCCATGGGGTAGCCATCCTGGTGGAAACCGCTACCGACAATCATGTGCGCACGGTAGCGAACGTAAAGTCGCTTTTCAACAAAGGCGGCGGCGCGCTGGGCAATAGTGGCAGCGTGGCCTTTCAGTTCAAGAAGATGGGAGTATTCAAGCTCAAACCCGAAGGGCTCAATATGGAAGAGATGGAACTGGAGCTGATTGATTTCGGGCTGGAAGAATTAGGCGAAAGCAGCACCGAGGAAGGCGAACCGATCCTGGTATTGCGCACGGCATTCACCGATTTTGGCAATATGCAAAAAGCACTCGAAGAAAAAAATATCACCCCCATCAGCGCCGAGGTGGAATGGATACCCTCCACCACCGTACCCGTGAACGACGAACAGGCGGAGGAGGTAAGCAAATTAATTGAAAAGCTGGAGCAGGATGATGATGTGCAGAAAGTGTTTCATAATATGCAGTAAGTAGTAAATAGGGAGTAGAAAGTAGGTGAATTTTTTTAATCATTATTACTTTACTGGACATTCAACTTCCTACTCCCTACTCCCTACTCACTACTCACCACTCTCTTCAACAAATAAACAAATCCACAAATCAACCAATCTCCCTCTCCCATCATTATTTTCGACGGTATTTGCAATTACTGTAACCGTATGGTGAATTTCGCCATTCGCAACGATCCCCGTGCGCGCCTGCGCTTTGTGGCTTCGCAAACGGAAAAGGGCCAGGAATTGATAGAAAGGCTGGGGATCGACCGCGGCCTCGATACGGTGATACTGGTGGAAGGGGAAAAATGGTATACACACTCCACGGCCGCTATCCGCATAGCCAAATACCTGAAAGCGCCTGCCAGTTGGCTCTATGCCTTTATCATCGTCCCCCAATTCATGCGCGATCCCTTCTATAAATGGATTTCCCGTAACCGCTATAAATGGTTTGGGAAAAGAGAGAGTTGTATGGTTCCGGGCCAGGGGGTGAGGGAGAGATTTTTGTAATACGTAGTAAGTTTTACGTAATACGTTTTTGGGTTGAGAGTTTAGAGTTTAAGGTTTAAGGTTTGATCAGGATCTGCTTTTGAAAAGAACAACGGCATTTAGCTGCAACCCAAATCAGCAGTATTTCGGAAGTTAAATCATTACTTCCCTATCAACATTCTACCCCATATTGAAAGTATCAGGTGTAAATTAATGATATACTCATTAAACGCTAAACCTTAAACCCTAAACCCAAAAACGTAATACGTAAAACGTAAAACGTAACCTACTCCCTCATCATCCCCTTCACCACTCCTTCAATTTCTTCCGCATTCGGTTTGCTGAAATAATCGCCATCGCTGCCATAGGCAGGGCGGTGTGCTTTACCGGTGATGGTACGGGGAGCTACATCGAGATAGCGATAGCCGCCCTGCTCTTCCATCACTTTATTGAACATATAAGCCGCGGCACCACCGGGCACATCTTCATCTACGAATACGATGCGGTTGGTTTTTTTCAATGATTCCAGTATGCGATGCTCCCTGTCGAATGGAAGCAGGGTTTGCACATCAATGATTTCGCATTCGATGCCCAGTTTGGCCAGGGATTGTGCCGCATCCTGGATGATGCGGAGAATGGAACCATAACTCACAATGGTGACATCGCTGCCCTCGCGTATCACTTCAGGAATACCCAATGGTACCGTCAGCTCCAGCAGGTTTTTGGGCAATCTTTCTTTCAGCCGGTACCCATTCAGGCACTCAATAATCAGTCCGGGATCGTTGCTCTGCAACAAAGTATTATACATGCCCACTGCCTGCACCATATTGCGGGGTACACATACATACATACCGCGAAGGGCATTGATGATCATTCCCATCGGCGATCCGCTATGCCAGATGCCTTCCAGGCGATGGCCACGGGTACGCACAATGAGCGGGCAGCTTTGCTGCCCCACCGTACGGTAGTGCAGGGTGGCCACATCATCACTCAATGGTTGTAAGCCATAGAGCAGGTAGTCGAGGTATTGTATTTCGGCAATGGGTCGCAGGCCACGAAGCGCAAGACCCACTCCCTGTCCCATAATGGTGAGTTCACGAATACCGGTATCAAAAATCCTTTCTTCACCGTGCCTGGCCTGCAGGCCACTGAAGCCCTGGTTCACATCGCCTATAAAACCCAGGTCTTCGCCAAAAGCCAGTACTTTCTGGTTGTTGGCAAATAGCTGGTCAAAATATTTGTTGAGTACCTCATACCCGTTTACCATCACCGGCTCTGCTTCATAAGCAGCCTGCTTTTCTTCCACGCGCAGCGCGCTGCGCGGTCCTTCGTTGTAGAGATGGGAATTATAGAGTCGCTGGCTTTCTTCGAGTAGGTCCTTGTAATAATCGCGTGTCCAGAATGCGGCATCGTTGTCGCCGGCAATATCCAGCGCATCATTCAGCGCCTTCATCACATCGCGGCGCAGGGGCTCCCGGTTTACACGCAGGGCCTGCACGATCTTTAGTAAATCGGCCGATGCATCGGGCAGGGCATTGGCGAGGTCGGTGAGCAACTGGCAGGCTTTATCCACCTGCGTTTTGATGGGCGCCAGGTAGTTTTGCCAGGCCATGTCGCGCGAGGCTTTTACCTCACGCTTGGCGCCATGCTCCACTTCTTCCACTTCCTCTTCGCTGGCCAGGGAGTTCTCCAGGATCCATTCGCGCATTTTCCGGAGGCCATCCCATTCCCTTTCCCAGGCCAGGCGATCCTGTGTTTTATAGCGCTCATGGCTGCCGGAAGTGGAGTGCCCCTGGGGCTGTGTAATTTCTTCCACATGAAAGAGCACGGGGGTATGCGTTTCGCGTGCGAGGCGAATACCTTCATCAAAGGTTTCGCACATGCCGGCGTAGTCCCAGCCTTTTACGTTATAAATGGCGATGCCATTGGTATCTTCTTCCTTGCGCATACCTGCGAGGGCTTCCGATATAGAACCTTTAGTTGTTTGATATTTACGCGGTACGGATATACCATACCCATCGTCCCATACAAATACCACCATGGGAACCTGCAGCACACCGGCGGCATTGATGGTTTCCCAGAAATGTCCTTCAGAAGTTGAGGCATCTCCAATGGTACAAAAGCAAACCTCGTTGCCGTTATCCGAAAGATCTTTCATCGCACGCAGCTCATCCACATTTCGGAACAAGCGTGACGCGAGGGCCAGACCCAGAGACCGCGGCATTTGCGCGGCCGTGGGCGCCATGTCGCTGGCAATATTGAAACGATTGGCCAGGTCGAGCCATTCACCCTGCTCATCCGTTAGCGGACTGGAGAAATGGGAAACCATCTGGCGGCCTCCATTATTGGGATCATTATGAATATCGGGATCCGCATAGAGTTGCGCGAAAAACTGGTCTACCGTGGCATGCCCTATGGCGAAGTGAAAAGTCTGGTCGCGGTAATAGCCACTCCGGAAATCGCCGGGTCGGAAGAATTTGGCCATCGCTATCTGGGCAATTTCTTTCCCATCACCAAAAATGCCGAACTTGGCTTTTCCGGTCAGCACCTCCTTACGTGCCAGCAAACTGGCTTCGCGACTTATACAGGCGATCCGGTAATCGTTGAGCACTTCTTCCCGGAACCGGTCGAAGGATAGTTTGGCCTCTGCGGGCATCGTGAGTGGTGTCGCATGTTCCATGCCGCAAAAATAAGGGAGAATCCCGCAGAAAAAACAGCATGTCGGGGCAATGTGAATATATCGCAGAAGTCTGACAATCAATTTCATAAAGCTGGTTTACCCTACTCATTGACTAACAATTGTTTGGGCGAAGCAGACTCGAAAAAGTCCGAATCCTGCCTGGCAAAAAAAACGGGAACTATCGCACCGGGAGCAGGCATTTCCGTATGCAGCAATATGTTAAAGCCTTGCAACCATTGCTTGCATATCGCAGTCTTTTCTCGTACTTTTGGAAATCAAACAATCCAATATGAAAAAGATCCTTTCCCTTTGTTTTTTCATGGCCATACTGACCGCAGCCCATTCGCAAAACGAAACGGCTCCCGGCCATTCGGCAGACCCACTGCAGGCCAACAAGATGGAGCATGACTTTGGCCAGATTGCCCAGGGAAAACCCGTTTACACCAGCTTCGAATTCAAGAATACAAGTACCAGCCCGATTAAACTGGAAGATGTGCGTGCCGCCTGTGGCTGCACCACTCCTGAATGGAGCCGTGACCCCATTGCTCCGGGTGCCAGCACCACCATCAAAGTGGGATTTAATGCGGCAACAGAAGGGCCATTTAATAAGCCGGTAACCATTACCTACAATAATGGCCAGCTTGGCAAAACACTTTTGATCAAGGGCACCGTTTGGAAAGCACCCGAAGGGGCGGCTCCCGCGAATGCCTCGGTACAATTCCTCAGGAAACAATCACTCTAATCAATACAAACATTTAATAAGTAACCATTATGAAAAAGCTATTAGCTCTTGGTGCGGTATTATTCATCAGCACAGCCATCTTCGCTCAAAATGCACAAACGAAGCCCGATGATATTGCCAAGTTTGTGGAAGAGAACCACAATTTTGGAAAGATCAAGCAGGGTGTACCGGTTACCTATTATTTTGAGTTCAAGAATATCAGCGATAAGCCCGTAGTGGTGGAGAATGCCCATTCCAGTTGCGGCTGCACCGTGCCTGAGCGCCCCGAAGCCCCGATTGCTCCCGGTGAAACGGCCAAGCTGAAAATTGTGTACAATGCCGCCACCGCTGGTCCCATCAACAAAGAAATCTTTGTAAAATTCGCCGGAATTGATGTGCAAAAAGTGCTGCGCATTTCTGGAGAAGTGATTGCGCAGAAGTAGGAAGTGGTAAGTAGTAAGTTGTAAGTTTTAAGTAGTAAGTTTTAAGTGATAGGTTTTAGGGAAAAATCAGGGGTTTACACTTATTTGTAAAACTCCACTCAAAACTTACCACTTAAAACTTACAACTTAAAACTTAAAACTTAAAACTCAAAAATTCCCCACGTGGCATAATTTCCCCCTCTCCCGCCGCATGTCGTATACTACATAGTGGTAGTTTTTCCCTTTCTCCCTTCCCAGTTTTCCACATATTTTTTTGGCAAGTGCATGATTTTCACCGGAAATACAAATTGCGGTGCATAAGTATTCACAATTTTTGTGAAAATCCGGCATTTTTTATGTTTAGTAGTTAGTAGAAACCAAGAGGCCAGTGGCCTGAACGGATCAGATCGCATAACAGGGACGGTTATATATACTATTGCGCAGGTTCAACTATTCTTATTTGCTCTGTGCAATACTGTAAGAGGTTTGATTGGACACGGTAACCTTTACAGACAGGCAGTTGCACAACCATCAGCCGCAGTTACGGACGCTGCAAGCAGGATGATGACTGTGACAACTGCCTTTTATTTTTCCCCCATATAGTGTTGAAAGAAGCTACTGTTTTCCAGGAACCGGATTACCGAAGCCTGGAACGCTTCATTTTGTCTCGGTGGCCCGCTTTGTGAGGTGAAGTATATTACCAGGAATGGATTGTCACGAAAAACATGGTCAGGTGATGATAAATCCTTTTGGGAGATAACGAGGCAAAACAGTTTGGATTTAGCTTTCCTGTCTTCATCGCCGGTTGTGCCTGTTTTGCCAAAATAAAAGTAGGGGCTGTCCTTATCCAGCATGCGTCCTAAAGCAGCGGCCGTGCCGGTTTCCACCACCTGTTTCATTCCCTTGAAGAGCTCCAGCCGCATCAGGTTCAGGTAATCCACATAGCGGATAGAGCTGTCTACATCAAAAGCCGCAAAATCCGGTTCCTGCGCAGCCGGATTAAAGCTGAGTGCATAGTTCCGGTTCTGGCTAACCAGCCTGCCAAATGCCTGGGCCATTCCCAGCGGAGATATCATCACCTGGCTACTCCCCTTTACATGACCCCTGAAGCAGTGAAGGAATAAATCGTATGGTATGCGATGATCGATCTGTAATCCCTTTTGATCAAATAGCGACCATTCGGGCATCACAAATCCGGATTGCCGGGCGGCGCCGCCAAAGAGCCTATTGTCGTAAGCAGCATTCATCCATGCAGAGGCCGGATGAAGGGGATGCGTACTGATGCCAAAATTGCGCGTCAACCCCAGGCTGATAAAACTCTCCTCATCGCCAAAATCGGCCTCTCCGCCCTGGTAGCCCGGCCAGTTGGCAAACCCATCCATAAAATATTCCCTCCCGGCAATTTGCATGAAGGGCCAGTGCAAGCCCGCAGTCTTTACCTGTTCACGCAGCTTTTCGCGGATCAACTGGCCCAGTGGCTGCTTACGATAAGACCCCAACAGTAACAGGTTGGCATGGTAATAATTATCGCTGAGCCGGATATATTCCGCCACAGATCCTACCCGTCCATGATTTACTTCAAAATCATATTCCGGCACACGCATACCACCAAAGAGGTGCTGCTTTTCGGAAAAACCCTGGCTGGCAAATGCCGACCAGTCCATCGGCATTTGTGAGGCGATGCCGGCAAAAACAACAGGCTTTAGTGTGGAACCGGGGCCCGGATTCAGGCGAAGCATATTGATATTCCCCAATTGCCGGCGCCAATCCGCCACACTCATCTGTGCCGCTTCATCCACTATCAGCTTATGGAATGCCGCCTTATCATTCGGATCCACTTTTTGTAAACCCTTTGTGTGATCCGCAATGGCCAGCACTCTGCCATTGCCATCCACAATGCTGATGCCATACTGGGCCCCATCGGGATAGTCGGCTTCGCTATCCATCATTCCTTGTATCATGTTCTGCAGGCTGTCCATCCAATCCCTGTTTAAGGAAATAACAGCCGGCTCACGATAGGCTTCCCGCTTCGCGAAATCGATAGATACCGCTTCGGCAAAATTGCGGGCCCAGATAAAATCAGCGCCCATGGGATAATAGTAGAAGCGGCTTCCGTTCACATAATAATTCCGCATATACGGATCGGGGTAAAGACTGATCCGATAGCCATCATTATCGCTCCCCCCACCCAATTGCCAGGCTTCGTCGATATACAATGGCATGGATGCTCCGGCCCCCAGGCTTCCGCTATGATATCGATTCTTCCAGTTCAGCTCCTTGTCCCACAGATTATGAAGTGCCAGGGCAAATCCACCATCTCTTTGTTGCCACTCTATTTTCCAATGATCCCCTTTCCATTCCCCGGCGGAGGAAGTTCCGGGCATTAACCGGTCACGCAAAACTGGTTTACCGGCAGGGTCTGCTATGGCAATATTCAGCACATTGCTGTCGCCCACAACATCCCCTTTCCAACTGGCCTGCAAATGCGGCGGGGGCTCCAAACGGAAATACTGGTAGTTGACCTGCAATACCGGCCGTCCTGCTTCCCGATCGAGATAAAGGAGCTGTCGCTGGTCGCGATGCTCGACAAAGCCTGTGGCCAGGTAAGCCCTTACCTGCTTTTGCAAAAAGGCATTGGCCAAAGCTGTCCCTGGCCCCGCTACCCATTCCCGGAGAGAATCGCAAAATAATCTGTCGATTACCGGGAGCTTGCTTTTCGAATCACCAGCGGATTGATACACGGCATCAAGAACAGGTTGCAGGTGCTGCTGTACCATGGCGTCCATTTCCTGCGCCAACCCTTCCACATTGAAGGTTTTGTTGCGGTTGAAGGATGGCCGATAGGCAAGCAACATAAAGCCCAGCAACAGGAAGGCGAGCAGAGCGGGCCAGCTTTTTTGAAATCGCAGGAATCGCTCGGGCCGCAAGCTACGCAGCCAAATGGCCACCAGCATGAACAAGACTAAGGGATATAAAACCGACTGCTTGCTCAGAATGCTGGCGAAGGGAAGGTCCTGCCCGAAGAAAATATACCGGCCCGTTGCGGCCAACAGCACCATTAATGCCGTAATCAGCAAATAATTCAAGACCGAAAACGCAAGCGTTGCCTGCGGATAATCCGGGTTCACCCTGCTCGTGAAATCTGGATAAAGCTTGTAGAACGACGCGAGCAGGATGCCCGGCAACATCAACAGCAGCACATAGAGCCATACAGCGCCACGACCATGTTCGGCCAGCATAAAACGACTGGCCACCAGGTCGGTTGCCTGCGCATTGTAGCGTGCGCCCTTATTTTGCGGAGCATGGGGAAGCAACCTGAAGGCACCCGCTTCTCCGGAACCTTCGGGCTCCTGCTCAACAAAACTGTTGATGAACCACTGGTTCTGTGCCGCCCTGATCACGGGTACATGATTCTTACCGTCGGAATAAGCTTTACTAATCACCTGCGCCACGGGTTCCGTCAATACATGTATCCGATAGCGGGTCATAGCCGCTTTGTTGAACATCTTTTCCCTGGGGAAAAAGGGAATCAGGATCAGCAGCAGCAAAAGAAAACTTCCGATACCCAGCCAGCGCCGCCTGGGCTTTGGCCAATCAAAAGTCATCCTGACCAGGATATAGCTCAGGAGCCATGCCATTAAAACATAAGCTGCCAGATATCCCAGGGGAGGCAATTCAAGGATAAACCCGAAAATATAGGGGGCAAAGAAAATGTTGAGCGCGAATAAAGCCATGTACAGGAAACCCACCAGGGTCATCCAACCCGCGTTGCGGTGGCTACCCGCAGCCAGACCCGCCACGCCATAATTGATACACAGAAATGCTTCATGAAAAAGGAGGAAATTGAAGAAAACAATCGCGAAGCCGATATCGATCAACAACAGCAACGACAGCAGGCTGAGCGAAAGGATAATTTTGACGGGATTGCTGATCAGTACCTGGAGCCGCTTTCCGGTATGCAGCTTCCACCAGGCCTGGCTCTGCTCCCGCACCAGGGGTGAATGGCGATAGCTTATATAAAGAAACACAAAATAGCCAAGCAGCAACGCGAGCGCAAGGTGGCGGCAAACGCGGGTGTCAAATCCGCTAACTGAGGCTATTGTTGCAAAAAGCAATAACAGGAAGAACCAACCAGCAAAGAATAGCGTTCTACCCTTCAACCAGGATGGCATCAACCTTACCAGGGATACCTTTGCCATTGTACTGGCGATAGTCCATTGGCCCGGAACAACTTTGCGCAAGCGATGCAGTTTGGCAAATATTCCACCTGCAAAAAATAAACCCAGCAGCAACGTTGCCAGCAGCAGCACCAGAAGGTTCCCAAAACTCAGCAATTGTTGCTGCGAGGGAAGATCCATATCCTGGAATGGCGGAAAACTTTTGTATCGCCAATAAAGAAAATAACGGGTGGTCAGCAGCACCAGGGCCACAATGGCCAGCACCTGGGTTACCAATGTCAAATTCCTGTGCGGGTTCATCACATGTGCCAGCAAAATAATGAGCCCGTAAAACAAAAGCGCTCCAAATATCAGGAGTTGCCAATGAAAAGGAGATAGGGTAAAACTGGCAAACTGCCAGTTGAAACTATTTTGGATACTGAAAAGCCAGTCAAAATCACCATTGATAGCCGGAATAACAACACTTGATTCGCCTGTTGCTGTCTGCAGCATCCCCTTTCCCGCTGTTCCCCAACTCAGGTGAAGTGGCGAATTGCCCGGTGCTTTACCATACTGCAGCACCTGGGCGGGAAAGCCGGCAGCCTGATCAGCCCCCGGTGCCTCAAATAAAAAGCCTTCGCGCAGGTGGGGTGGTAATTGCCCCATCTGAGCGGATGAACTAACGAGAAACTTGCTCACCTGGTAATTTCCATCGGCACGGCGTTCCTCTTCCGTCAATGGATAGGATGGCGGATAACGATGAGAAACCAGCAAACCCTCTGAAGCGGTCTTACGGACATAAAACTGGTTTCGATTATTGTCGAGAAAAGCAATACCCCAGGTAAATACGCCGCCCGGCTCCAAATGCCGCTCATACTGCATGTCACGGGCATGAAGGGGCTGCCCATTGTACCGGATGGCATCCACTTGCAGCCACAGCCGTTGCGAAAAAAAATAGGACAGGTCGCCGTAGTAATCCCGGTTCAGGCTGTCCCTGACCAGGTAGATGGATTTCAAACATTCGGCTATTACCGGATCCTGCGCCATGGGGTGGCTGGTCCAGTCGGCATGATCGCGAAATAGATGCCATACCTGGAGACCTTTCCGGATCTCCATTTTCCGTTCAAATTGCTGTTCACCTACCTGCAATACATAGGTATGCGGGGAGGGATTGTGTATGCTGAGCTTAACGGAACCTTTTGCCAACTCGAGCCGGCTATTGGCAACCGGCCGAAGGGGCGACAACAATCGATAATTGGATCCGATGGAATAATAAGCCGGCTCTTCAGCATACACCGCCCTTAGCTCCGCCCCTGAAGAGCCTGGGCGAAGAATAAATTCATTATAAGCAGCACGACTGAAATTTGAAGTATCGGCCCCACCGAGTCGCAGTTGCTTTTTTACCAAAAAGCCATCCTGCCGCAAAAAGGAATGATCCAGATTGCTATAGGTTCTTAATCGCTGTGGGGCGTGTATGTGCACATAAAGAAATCCCATGCTGGCCAGCAATACAAGTATCCATACCAGGCGGAAGCGCCAGGGCCGCCATAAACCGTTGCGATTATCGCGGTACTGTGCCCAGGCTAACCACAATAGTAAGGCAGTTGAAAACAAATAGAAAAAAGACAGGCTGGCCAAAAATGTCCACATAGGCTTAGCTAAGGTTCAGGTTGGTTTCTTCAAATACTGGGTAACTCAGGTGCGTAATTCCCATTTTATCGAGGGTGATGCGTAAGGCGAGCGCCCGGCTGCCATGCGCGGTACTCAGTTCTTTGAGCAGTTGCGGATCGATGCCATTTCCTTTCTGCAATCCGGCGATTCGTTGCACCATATTGCCTCCGATAGAAAGTTCCCCTATGCGCAGGTACAGATATTCGGCATAAAGTAATCCCATCGATACCAGGCTGTCGGCAATTTTTTGCCGGTCTTCCTCACTGATGCGGGCCGGGTTGTTCTTATTCGCATCCGTTATTTTCAACATCGGCTTCAAAAATTTCTCATAGGCATAGGCTGCCACATAGCGTTCGGTCTTCAGCGTCGACAGCAATACTTCTGATTCAGTCTCTTCCTTGTCGAATCCGGGATAGTGCCGCACTTTGTAAGCTTCCATCATTTGCTGCTTCAGGCTCTCAAAGTCCTGCCTTGCTTTGCGGTATTCTGCCAGCATGAGCTCCAGTCCCTCGTTTTGCTGTTGCATTTTGCGCAGCTTTTCGGCGAGTGCGGCCGGCGAATTATCCGTTTCCTCTGTATCCTGGCCGGGAGCCTTTCTACCTTTCGCTGCGACCTGGCTTCCCCAAACCTGCGCATCGAGGTGCTGAATTTGCTTATAAAGCCGTACAAAGGAACGCTTCGCCCTTTTCTGTTGCTGCCAAATAAGGTATAGCAGCGCCAGGACCAATAGCATTGCTGCTGCCGACAATATTGGCCAGAGGCTGAAATATGTTTCCTTTTCCATGGCTGCAGGTTCCTCCTGCACGCGCATGCTCTCCTGCCTTTTCTGCAGCAGGGAATCCAGTTCCGATTGCAGGAGGATCGGCCGGCGCTCCTGTCGTTCAATGGCTGTGAGGCTGTCTACCACCCGAATGGATGCCAGGCTATCAGCCGGTTGTTGCCGTGCATTTACGGAAAGAAATCCTGCCAGGCAAAAAAGGAAAACAAGATATTTTTTCATGGTATCCGATTAATTTAAGCTGGAAAAAAATGCGAGTATGCCTTCCCGCTGCCTGGCTGGCGTTAATGGACGAATCGCCGCCAGGCTCTGCAGTTCCCGATGCACCTGGTGAAGCGAGCTCAGCTCCGTTTGTATGGCAGGAAACATGGAAATGGCTTTCAGTTCCAAAATGGGCGACGATACTTCGGCCAGGCCTGTGAGTATGCTGTAGAGCGACCGAAGGTCTTTTACCTGCTGGTCTTCAAGCAACCGCAGATAAATATTGTCGCGCGTAAAATAGATATCGATGGTCTTGTTGCGAAAGGCTTTCAACTGCTGATTATTCCTTCGTACTACGGAACTGTTGTAGAGTATGTCATTGCCCGGCTGCACTTTGATGCCGCGATAAAGAAAGAGGTTGTTGTTCAATACATCCGCGTTTCTTGAAAGACCTTCTTTCTTGTCGATGGGAATACCCGTAAAATCGGTAATCTTATAGGCGCCGGTAAAAGCGCCATGAATCGCCACATTTTTATTGTTCACCATATGCCCCTGCGCTACCGAATGAATCTTTACCTGCGGACCAAGCAAATGATGGAGCGATGTCTCCACCGCCTTGCGAAGCGCCGGAAAATAGAATGCGCGGCCACTGAGCATTACCAACCTGATTCTCTTCTTTACATCACGCGTCAGCACATCGCTGATGCTCGAAATCATCGACTGCGCCAGGCAGTCAACGGCCTTATTCACGAGACCGGTGATTTCTTCATCCCAGCGAATATGCCTGTGCCGGAGAATGGCCACTGCATAGGCCAAAAGGTTGGAAGGGTCGCGATGCAGGGTAGCCACCGTGCGCTCCGTACTATGCGACTCTTCCGCCAGGTCGGCAAAACCATTCAGGGCAATACTGCTGAGCTGGCTATAATTTTTCTTCAGCTCCTCCATCCATTGCAGGAAATTCAAAACATCCACCGTCAGGTTCTGATCCTGTATCTGCGTGCGCATAAACTCGCGGACCGATAGCTGATTACTCCCCGGTATCGCCCGCAATACCAGTGTCAGAAAGTCCTCCACCAACCCATAGGTAATCACATTGCCCGCTCCTGCAAATCCGGTACGGAAAAAGCTGGAGTAATTGGCATTGTCATCGGCAATCACCATGCTGATATCGGTGGTTCCTTTTCCGCAATCCATCACCAGCGCCATTTCGCCATTGGAAAGCTCGGCCAGTTCAGGATGTGTTTGCTGAAATCCCATAAAAGCCGCATCGCTTTCTGATATGGTTTCAAATTCGATGGCCAGTTTTTTGTCGGGAATCCCCAGGCTTTGCAACAGCTTTGCTGTATGCCTGCGGCAGGTTTCGATCAGGGCAAACACATCGTGCTGCGTATAGATATTGGGTACAAGCAGGCTCACGATGATACCACCCTGCCGGAACTCCGGTTTGGTGGCCATCATCAAACGGAGCAGCCGGAGAATGATCGCGCCAATCAGGTCCTGCTTGTGCAACCGAATACTGTAATCCTCCGTATGTTGATCCATCTGCAACTGCAGGCTTTTTTCTATGCCCAGTTTCAGGTTGGGAATAATCTCGTACGCATCCCGGAAGCCCGTTTCCGTGGCCGCTACTTCCTGTCGTGTTATAAAGAGCCTTAACTCATCATCCTGCCAGGCATGGGTGAAATTGAAGGGGAAATTTTCCCTTTCAGCGCTGCTCATCTTCCGGCTTACGGCATAGAAGCTCCGGAACAGGTGCGGGTTTCCGGGTTCGTTGTTGAGAAAGTCATCCCGCTTCCCGAGCCGGTTCTGTTGCTGAAGGCTCAACTGACTCATGATGTTTTCCAGAATATCATAGTATAGCACGGCAGACTGGGGCCCACAATGGCGAAATCCGATCTGGCTGGCTTCACTTCCGAAATCGATTACTACCCGGTGTGCATCCATCGCCGGCATAAATGCCACCATAAAGCAACAGGAATAAGAATCGGTTTCATTGTATTGCAGGGTCACAAACACCCGCAATTCCTGTTGACTTGCTTTATGATGGTAGTAACTTAGTTGTATGCGCCGGGTTGATTCGGAATAGTCGAGCCGCAAACCGGCTTCTTCATCATATTTTGTTTCAACGGAGAAATTTCCTTTGCGCTGAATGAGCAGCTCCAGGTCATCGCCATGGCGCTGCAGGGTGAAAGCGCATTCACGGAGCGGAATATCCTGCTTTTCCGAAGGCGCCATCTGATTGATGACCACCCGCGAAGGATCTTCGAGCGAAATCACGGGTACCATCACCCGGTCTTCCGCAGGTATCACAAAATTGAAGTCCACTTCCTCCCGGTTGCCGGGTAGCCGGTCATCGTCGAGCTTGGCTACAAAATAGCGATCGCTGCGTATGAGCAGGGGCAAATAAAACAATGACATTTTATATAAATTCATTTAGTTGAACAATAGAAGGGCTGTCGGCATCATCGGCAAAACCACCTGTCGCTGAGATTACCATAATTGCTTTGTTTATCGTGCGAATAACAGAAATGGAAAGATGGGGCGCGAATACTGTTGATACGGATGCTCATACTGTCGCCTACAAAGGTTCCAGCCAACGATTGTCTTGCGGGTTCTGCGTAGTCAATATTTTCAAAGCGCAACTCGCCACTATGGCGCAGATCATTGCCACGCCAAACAGCCCACTCCAATTCCAGTTCCTGGAGTTGGTAGCCAGTGGCATTATCCAGCATGAATTCGATATTGTGAAAGCGAATACCGGTCTTGCTGCTATCGCGCTGAGCCGTGGCGCTGAGCAGGATTTGGTCGGGCCAGTTATTACGAATGCGCAGGTTGGTACGGGTGGTTTTATCAAGACGCTGTCCCCTGCCCGCTTCCAGGTCGGCAATCAGCGAATCCGTATTGAGCGGCGGCGAATTCTCCGGGCGAGCGGGGCTGATGCGAATTTCTTGGACCGGCTCCCATTTGTCGCGGGTAAAATTATACACCAGGAAAATGCAAAGGGTGAGCAAGGCTCCCAGCCGCAGCCTGAAACCCGTACTCAATGATTTTCTGGCAGCCCGGGGGGCAGGCTTTTCGGGAAGCCTTTTGTCAGGGGCTATGCCATTACGCTTTGGCGCCGGTAGGCCGGGAAACAGGGTTTTGAATTGAGAAAGACTAATCCATTCATTGGAAGAATAGACCCAAACCTTTGCGACACGCGAGTCCGCATTTTCCGCCAACTGATACAGCTCTTCTCTTGATTGAACCTCCCTGACTCCATTGACTCCGTCGTTGAATAAATATTTCTCCATTCCGGAATGTCCTGCTTAAGTGATACAAGTGTAGAGCTTTGTGCAGAGGCGTTGGTTTTATCCCTCATCAACGGAGCTGAGGTTCATTTGCGTATAAAAGGGTAGCCGCAAAAAACCTTTACAACATTTTTTTATGATTTACATTTGCCGCATGTTAACGATTTCAGAACGCGGCCAGCAGATGCCGCCCTCCCCTATCCGCAAACTGGTGCCTTACGCTGAAGCTGCCCGCAAGAATGGTATTCGTGTTTACCATCTCAATATTGGCCAACCCGATATTGAAACCCCTCCTGCCATCCTGGATGCAGTACGCCATGCCGATTTGAAAGTGCTCGAGTACAGCCATAGTGCCGGCAATGAATCCTACCGGCGCAAACTGGTGGATTACTATAAGAAGGTAGGCATCCAGGTAAGTCACGACCAGATCCTGATTACAACGGGCGGATCGGAAGCCATTCTTTTTGGCTTCTTTACCTGCCTCAACCCCGGCGACGAGGTCATTATACCCGAGCCCTTTTATGCCAACTACAATGGGTTTGCCTGCACGGCCGGCGTAAAAGTGGTGCCCATTACTTCGCATATTGAAAACGGTTTTGCCCTGCCGCCCATCGAAGAATTTGAAAAAGTGATCACCCCCAAAACCCGCGCTATTGCCGTGTGCAACCCCAATAACCCTACCGGTTATTTGTATAGCCGGGCAGAGATGGAGGCGCTGAAAGCAATATGCATCAAACACCACCTGTACCTCTTCAGCGATGAAGCCTATCGTGAGTTTTGCTACGAAGGAGAATATATCAGCGCAATGCAACTGGAAGGATTGGATGAACATGTGGTGTTGATGGACACTATCAGCAAACGCTATAGCGCCTGCGGAGCAAGGATCGGTGCATTGGTGACCCGCAACAAAAAAGTATACGATGCCGCCATGAAATTTGCCCAGGCCCGACTAAGCCCTCCCGGTTTGGCACAAATACTGGGTGAGGCGGCCGTGGACCTGCCAGATGATTATTTTGATGCACCACGGGAAGAGTACAAGGCCCGCCGCGACCTATTGCTGAGCCGACTCAACAAAATGCCCGGCGTCTTTTGTCCGAATCCCGGTGGCGCTTTTTATGCCATCGCGCGCCTACCGATCGACGACGCCGATCAGTTTTGTCAATGGCTACTGGAAAAATTTGAATACCAGGGCCAGACGGTGATGTTGGCGCCGGCAACAGGATTTTACGGCACTCCCGGCCTGGGACGCGATGAAGTGCGGCTCGCATACGTACTCAACCTCGACGCACTCAACAAGGCGATGGATGTGCTGGAACAGGCGCTGCAACAATACCCGGGCAGGAAGCAATAATTCTCCTGCCTGAACCGCATCAGCCGGATCAGGAATATTTTTGAAGAATGGCTTGAACCCGCTCATCCCCTGCCAGGCTGGCAAAGGGGATGACCGGGGATGGCTCTGTAGTATAGTCATTCACCTGCAACACCCACCAGCCCACGTTTTTCCATTGTCCCAGTTTGTAACCTACCCGCTCAAAGGTGAACTGGTAGCGAAAGCCCATGTTTTCGTGAAAGCGAACACTTCTTTCGTTAGGCAGGTTTATCACCGCATATACATTACGAAAACCCTGAATTGACAGTATTTCAAACAGTGCTTTGTATAAGGGTTCGGCCAGGCCTTTTCCCATAAAATCGTCGTGCAGGTATATGGAACATTCTGCCGACCATTGATAGCCTGCTCTCTCCCGGTGGCGGGAGGCATAAGCATATCCGGCCACGCGACCTTCGCATTCCATCGACAGCCAGGGGGCATAGCGCAGGTAATCATCCATTCGGCGGGCAAATTCGGCGGGTGAAGGCGTTTCCAGTTCAAAAGTCAGCGATGTATTCCGCACATAAGGACCATAAATTTCCAGCAAAGCGTCGGTATCGGTAGGCTGAGCGAGACGGAGCATCTTTAGAGTTGTAAGTTGGAAGTTTTAAGTATTAAGTTGAAGATAGGGACAATGATGTAATGAAGTCCCTGCCTGCGCCGGTTTTTAGCCATTTCTCATGAGCCATGGCCTCCTTTTTGGATTCGAATTGTTTTGTATAGATCAATTTCCATGCCCGGTACCTTGCGGTCCATTCATTTCCCAGTTCGTTGTGGGAGCGGAGTCGTTGCTCCAGGTTGCTGGTATAACCTGTGGAGTGTTTGTTGAATTTTTCGGAGTAGAGTATATAAACGGTATAAAACATAAAAAGGCCCATTGAATCATGAGCCTTTTTGAAAGTACCGGGGAGCGGACTTGAACCGCCGGCCTCAGGGTTATGAATCCTGTGCTCTAACCAGCTGAGCTACCCCGGCAAATACCTTATGTCATGGACAACTTGAACCGTCGTCCGCCGCGGCGGATATGAATCCTGTGCTCTAACCAGCTGAGCTACCCCGGCTAATGGGCGGCAAAAATAGTGATTTTGCCTTTCAAAAACCCTTCGTTTTCACAAAAATTCCAAATCTATTTATCGTAGAAACGCCAGTTGCTTTGGTAATCTCTTTTCAGGGGAAGATTCAGCAGGCTGGCCCTCAGCATTTCTACGGGAATATTGTTTTCGCGCAGCACAGCATCATGGAACTGCCTGTAGCTCATCTTTTTACTATCTACCAGTTCCTTTTTGAGGGCATAAAACTGCAGGCCACCGATCATGTAAGCGATCTGGTAAAGCGGTCCATAGCCGCCCGTAAATGAGCGACGCACTTCGCCTTCCGCCGTAGAACGCTCATGCCCTACCCTGTCGACGAGAAAATCGATGCATTGCTGTGGGGTCCATTTACCCAAATGGTAGTTCAGGGAAAAGATAATCCTCGCGCACCGGTGCATTCTCCAAAACAGCATCCCTATCTTATCCTCTGGCGATCGATTAAAACCAAGGTCCCAGAGAATCAGCTCCCAATAAAGAGCATTGCCTTCGGTCCAAAAAGGAGTCTGAAAATTGCGGTACACTTTATAACGGTCCTGCATAAACCCCTGCAGGTGGTGTCCGGCAATGAGTTCGTGATGGATCACCGCCCTTGAAAAATGGGGGTTGTTGCCGCGAAGGCTCATCAACTTGTCTTCATAACTCATCTCCGCGGTGGGATAAGAAATGATCAACGATTCTCCGCCCAGGAAAAATGGTGCGATCCGTTGGCGCTCGGCCGACATCATATTCACCCGCCAGGTTTCTTCGGCCAATGGGGGTATGCTGAGCAGGTCATGCTTTTTCAGAAAATCGATCGACTGCTGATACAATTCCAGCATGGCCTGGGGCTGGCTTCCGGGGGGCACATAGCTATTCTTCACTTTTTCCTGTGCCGCCTTCCAGTTGTCGCCAAATCCCATTTCGCGGGAGGCTTTCAGCAATTCCTGATCGCACCAGGCAAATTCTTTATTGGCTATTTCCACCAGCTCTTCCGGCGAATAAGGAATCATTTCGTAATGCAACTGGCGAATCAATTCCTCCCTGCCAATGGGATTACCGACAATACCGCTGCCATCGTCTTTTTGCTTTGTGTCGTTCTTGCCCCTTGCCTGCACGCGGTTCGCATACAGCCCCAACACACTATCGGCCATGCGATAGGCCGGTGGCACCCACCAGGTAAAATCCGGGTCATATTCATTGTAAAAACGGAAATAGGTGCCCAGGGAAGCCTGAATGTCGCGTACAGCATCAGCCGCGAAACGGGCATCGTCCATGGGCAGCTCGGGCAAGGCCGATAATCCGGGAATGGCCTGCTGCACCAACTTACGAACGCTGTCGATCTGCCGGGCCGCCCATTTCGCATCCACTTTCAACCCCCTGCGGCGATGCCGGGTCCACTCCTCTTCCGCTGCGGCAAAGGGCAGGTAGGCCTTTACACGTTCATACTGCTCAGCCTGTTTTCGATGCCGGTACAGTTCTTCCTCCAGGTTGCGCCGAAAAAGAATATAGTCCACCTTTCCCGCCTGACTCAGCTCCGAAAAATGCAGGGAACCCAGTCGTTCGAGATAAATATCGATGAGCCGGCGCAATCGTTCCCTTCTTTCCGGGGAATGATAAGAAGCATTTCGAAAACCCGAAGCCGAGCTCGCATAAAAGCGCAGCAGGCTTCCCTTATCCGCCTCATAATTCAGCATCCAATGATGAACCTCACTGGTCTGCTGCAACCAGTCGGATCTTTGCCCCTTCTGCGCATAGAGACTGCAAAATGGGGAAAGAATGAGAAGTAGAAAGAAGAGTCGCATAAGGAAGATAGAAGTTTTAGGTTTTAAGTTTTGAGTGATTAGCGAGTTGGTGAATCCGGGACGATTAGGAACATGCACAAATAATAGTAAATTAAATTTTTCGCCAAATTTGCACTTTACCCAAAACAATCCTGTTATTTCAGGTGCATGGATTCAACAATTTGTAAATTCGAACTTACAACTTAAAACTTACAACTTATCACTCCCCATGACCTCTTCCTACAAAGCCTTCCTGTTCGACCTCAACGGTACCCTAATCGACGATATGGAATTTCATATCCGCGCCTGGCATCGAATCCTGAATGAACTCGGCGCCAGCCTGAGTTATGAGGAAGCAAAGGCGGAATGCTATGGCCGCAACGATGAGCTCCTGGAGCGGATTTTTCCCGGACGATTTTCAGCGGAAGAAAAGACCCGGATGATCTGGGAAAAGGAAACTGAATACCAACAGGCTTTTCGGCCACACTTGCAGCTCTTGCCCGGACTGGACCGTTTTCTCGAAGAAGCGAGAAAAGCGAATAAGAAAATGGCGATAGGCTCCGCCGCCATTATGTATAATATCGACTATGTGCTGGATGGTCTTGAGATTCGCTCTTATTTCGATGCCATCGTGAGTGCCGATGACGTTGAACGCAGCAAGCCTGATCCGGAAACTTTTTTGAAATGCGCCGAACGATTGAAAATTGATCCCTCCGAATGCCTGGTATTTGAAGATGCCCCCAAGGGTGTGGAGGCCGCCCTTAACGCCGGCATGCAGAGCGTGGTCATCTGTACCCTGCATGGAAAAGACGAATTCCCGGAATATGGCAATGTCGTGGACTATATCAATGATTATACCCGTGCCCATCACCTCCTACAACTCTGAAATAGTATGAGCCGCTGGCTCATACTATTTCAGGTAATGGGAAAACCATTATTTTGTTTTTAGTTCTATCGCAACCACTGAAAGCGGCGGCAGCTTCAGGTCAAGCATCCTTCCCTTTCGGCTGGCTTCCCGGTAACTGACCGGCACCAGTTTTTCGGGAGATTCAAAACTATTGTGATCCGTAAATTTCGCCGAATGTAAGACCCTTCCGGTTTTGATTTCAAAGTCCTGCTCCAGCGTGGTTTGTATAGTATGGGTTTGTCGGGGATCGAGGTTAACCCAGGTCATGAATACAGTTCCGCTGCTATCGCGCGATGCTGATACATTTATCGATGGAATATCAGTATTTCCAGCTTTAAACCGGGGCGACTCGAACTGCACGGGCAGCCACTCCCTGTCCATATGCACCTGGAAGAGATCGAACACGTGATAGGTTGGCGTCAACAACATCTGATGTCCTTTCGTCAATACCAGTGCCTGCAATACGTTCACCGTTTGCGCGAGGTTAGCCATGCGTACCCTGTCGCTATGATTGTTGAAGATATTCAGGGTAGTGGCGGCGATCAGTGCGTCGCGCATACTGTTTTGCTGAAACAGGAAAGCGGGATTGGTGCCGGGTTCCACATTGGTCCAGATACCCCATTCATCCACCACCAGGGCCACGCGCTTATGAGGATCATAGCGATCCATGATATTGGAATGCTTTTGCAGCAACTCATCCATATCCAGGCATTTCTGCATGGTGTGGGCATATTCTTCCTCGCCAAAATCTGTGGCGGACCCCTTATCGGCCCAGGTTTTGGGAATGGTATAGTGATGCAGCGATAATCCCCACATCATATTCAGCGGAATTTTTTGCATCAGCACTTCTGTCCAATGGTAGTCATTGCTGCTGGGACCACCGGCAATTTTTTTCAGCGGGCTTCCGGGATAATTGCGGGCATAGCTGGCATAGCGCTTGTACTGGTCGGCATAAAATTCGGCCGTCATGTTGCCGCCGCAACCCCAGTTTTCATTCCCCACACCCCAGTATTGCACACGCCAGGGTTCTGCGCGGCCATTGGCTTTTCGTATCTCCGTCATGGGGCTCAATCCGTCAAAGTTCAGGTACTCCACCCATTTACTCATTTCCTCTACGGTACCACTGCCCACATTGCCACAGATATAGGGTTCGGTACCCAGCAGGGAGCAAAGCTCCAGGAACTCATGGGTACCAAAACTATTGTCCTCCATCACATTGCCCCAATGCGTATTGATCATCTTCGGGCGTTGCTCACGCGGACCAATGCCATCGCGCCAGTGGTATTCGTCGGCAAAGCAACCGCCTGGCCAGCGCAGGTTGGGAATATTTATTTTGCGCAGGGCTTCCACTATATCCAATCGGATCCGGTCTTTACGGGGCAGGGTGGAACTATCGCTTACCCAGAATCCATCATAAATACATCGACCCAGGTGCTCAGAAAAATGGCCATAGATATGTCGGCTGATCGTATGGTTTTTCCCAAATAGCGACACGCGGGCCGGCACCGTTTTTTGCGCTTGCGCCGCAGTACTGATTACCCCAAAAACGATGAGTAAACGAATGTATCTGATCATATGGAAGCCTTTAAAGTGAAACCGAATATAGCAAACCTGAATTTAAATGTCAAAATTACACTTATATTTTTTTTCCTGTACGGACAGAATGTGTTTATTTTGATGATCGCCCATTCCCTAAATCAAGACCCGTATGAGTAAGTATGCGAAGCAGACCCGTCTGCTGGCAGCGGTGGACTGCATTGTTTTTGGCTTTGACGGACAGCATCTCAAACTATTGTTGGTACAAAGGGGGCTGGAACCGGAGAAAGGCAAATGGAGCCTGATGGGTGGTTTTGTGCAACCGGATGAAAGCGCGGAGGAAGCGGCACGCCGTGTATTGACCGATTTAACCGGTTTGCGGGGGGTGTACCTGGAGCAATTGCACACATTTACCGAACCCGACCGGGATCCTATTGAACGCACCGTTTCCATCGCTTATTTCGCGCTGATCGATATCCACCAGTATGAGAAACAACTGAGCGATGAATACCATGCGGAATGGTTTCCTCTCAACAAAACGCCAAAGCTGATTTTTGATCATGACCAGATGCTGCGTATGGCCCGCGAAAAACTCCGCTACAAAGCAGCCCTGCATCCCCTCTTGTTTGAATTACTACCCGCCAAATTTACCCTTCCACAATTGCAGACACTTTTTGAAGAAGTGTATGAAACCAAATTTGACAAGCGCAATTTCAGCCGGAAACTTTTGTCTACCAGCCTCCTCGTCCGATTGTCGGATAAAGACAAATCCAACTCACGAAAGGGCGCATTCTATTATAAACTGAATAGCAAAAACTATAAAGCAAGGTTCCAGGAATTCCTCAACCTGATTCCCACTCCTTCGCGCAGGCAGGGATAAAAAAATACCTCCCCCTGCAAAAGCAGGAGGAGGCTTCGTCCGAAATCTCTCAATACTAAAACTGAAACTGTAAGCGAAAGAAATAGGTAAGGTTAATGGTATGGTTTCGATTACACTGTAAAAATAACCCCGCGAAGTGCCCAGGTCAAAATGCTTTTGCGTGAATCGTCGATTTGGGCGGATGAATCGCGGGTTTTATCCTTCGAACAGTATTCTGCCAATCGGGAAATCTTCAGTTCATGGTACGTTGCCAGTGGCCTGACCGGATCAAGGCTTTGGCGTATCCGTCTAATTCCCTTTGAATGATCCGCACATCCGCCCATTCCGTGCCCTCTTCGCGTCTACTCTGCCGCAGCCATCGGCTATAGCGCCCCAACCAGTACAATGCCGCATAAAGCAATGCCGCCCCGGGTAATACCAGTAGCAACTGCAAAAAATCCACAATCTGAAGCATGTCCTTTCGGCTTTGCCACAAAATAGAAACGCGAGGGTGATTGGGGAACCAGAATTGAGCTAGTGGTGAGTAGTAAGTTGTAAGTAGTAAGTTTTTACGATCAAGGTTTAAATTGTGGCTGAGAAAAAATCTGCGAAAATCTGCGTAGGAATCCGCGAAAATCTGCGGGAAATCCTTCTGAACTTTGAACTGGTTTAGTGCGCTGAATCGTTCCCGCAGATTTTCGCAGATTCCTACGCAGATGAACGCAGATAAATGATTACAGCAAAAAGTATCAACTTTTTTAGGGTTCGACGCTTACAACTTCCTACTTCCTACTTCCTACTTCCTACTTCCTACTTCCTACTCTCACCACAACGGTTTTCCCTGATAATAATCCAGTACCCGCGTGCGGAGTACATAATCGTACCGGGCAGCTATGAGATTGATGTTGGCCCGGTCGAGATTGTTACGGGCGGTAAGGTAGTCGATGGTAGTGCCTACGCCCTCATTAAACCGGGCTTCTGCTGCCTGGAATGATTGCTCAAATGCGGCTTTCTGCTCCAGCAGGGTATGAAAGCGGTCGAGCGCGCTGCTCATATTTACGTGCGCCTGCTCAATAGCTTGCTGCAACTGCGTTTTGGTGGTTTGCTCCTGTATCTCGGTATTTTCGAGGTTGAGTTCCGCCCGTTTGATCCGATTGCGTTGCGACCAGTTGGAAAAAATGGGTACACGCAGGTTAAGGCTCACTTGCGAATAGAGGTTATTGTTCAGTTGGCTGCCATAGCGGATCTTTTCCATCTCAAAATTACCTATCCTTTTCATTACCGGAATATTATTGCCGTTTACAACAACATAATCATCCGATGCAATATCGGATGTGCCCAGGAAATTGCTGGTGCGGGCCGCACTGGAATAGTTGGTGGTGGCGCCGGCATTCAGGCTGAGTGTGGGAAAAAGCCGTCCCCTTTCCGCCTTTAGCGCGTGCTTCCAACTCATCCGGCGAAGCTCAGCCGCCTTTACCTGCGCAAAGCGTTCCAGGGCCACCTGGTAAATAGAATCCGGCGTTGCCTCGTAGCGGGTGGCATAAGCAGCCGCATCAATCCGCTCAAGTTTCAATGCTTCCTGGTAGGGAATATTCAGCAACTGACAAAGGCTGATTTTGGCGGTAGCTAAATTGTTACGGGCATTGATGACGGCGAGTTTATCATTGGCATATTGTCCCCGAAGATCCGAAAGATCGGAAGGAGGAATAGCGCCCAACTTATCCAGTTCCACCAGGCGCGCTACCTGCTCAGCGGCCAGTTTTTCCTGGTTCAGGGCCTGCGCCAGCAGGTCCTCATTGCTCAACACCTGCAGATAGGCCAGGATCACCTGGATGGTGAGGTTATCACGCGCTTGTTGCCAATCCATCTTTGCGGCCTCATACGCATAAGCATTCTGCCTGGTGGCATTGTGCATGGCCATGCCATTAAACAATACCACACCTGCCGATACCGCATAACTCGAAAAGTTGATCTGCTGGTTCACAAAACTGTTGGTGAAGGGGTCGATGCTTCTACCCTGGTTGATGCCCGACGCGGCACTGCCTTCCACGGAAGGCAATTGATTGAGCCGTGACTGGTTCCAGTCGAGCTTGCCTGTTTTCATCAAGATTTCAGCCTGCCTTACATCGAGGTTACTTTCAATACCCCGCTCTATCGCCTGCTGCAGCGTGTAGGTGGATGTACTGTTTTGCGCAACAACCGCCTGAAGCATCATCACCCAACCCATCAGCAACACGATCTTCCTGTACATATCATTTAATTTACTGTTCATCTGAATTACTGTTTTTTTTCGATCATACCATCCAGCAGATGAATGACCCGGCTTCCATAAGCCGCATTTTTTTCTGAATGAGTAACCTGTATAATGGTCACTCCTTCTTTGTTCAAAGCCGAAAACAATTCCATAATCTCTTCTCCCTGTTTTGAGTTGAGGTTACCGGTGGGTTCGTCGGCCAGCAACAATTGGGGGCGGGCAATCAATGCCCGGGCTATACCTACCAGTTGTTGTTGCCCACCCGAAAGCTGGCTGGGAAACAGGTCTTTCTTTCCCACAATCTGAAAACGGTCGAGCATGTCGGCCACCATGGCTTTGCGTTCCGAACTTTTTATGTCCTGGTACAGGAGCGGTGTCTCAATATTCTCATATACGGTTAATTCATCTATCAGGTGATAAGCCTGAAATACAAAGCCAATATGCTTCTTGTACAGGTTGGAACGCTGTTTCTCCTTTAGTTGATGTACGGATTCGCCCAGGAAAAAATATTCGCCCTCTTCAAAACCATCGAGCATGCCCAATACATTCAACAATGTTGATTTGCCGGAACCGGATGGTCCCATGATGGAAAGAAATTCACCCTCGTCAATCTTCAAATTAATATCCTTGAGCAGGAAAATCCGGTTATTGCCCGAGTTCACCCATTTGTATATATGCTTTAATTCAATCATTATAGCTGCTATTATTCATTAATTATTCGGTTCTTAAACTTTTTACCGGGTTGGCCATCGCCGATTGAATGGTGCGGATACTAAGCACCAACAAAGCGATCAGCATCATGCCTGCGCCACCGATCGCGAATATCCACCAACTGAGGGTGGTGCGGTATGCAAAATCCTGCAACCATTGCTGCATTGCCCACCAGGCCAGGGGCGTCGCAATTAAAAAGGCAACCAGTACCAGCAAAAGGAAGTCGCGCGACAACAAGGCCACTATCTGACCCACGGAAGCCCCCAACACCTTGCGAACACCAATTTCCTTTATCCGGCTATTGGTCACAAAGATCACAAGGCCCAGCAAGCCAAGACAGCTAATTAAGATGCAGAGCCCCGTAGCCCATTGCAGCAGTCGCGAGATGTTCTTTTCTGCCACATAAAATGCGGCTATTTCCTCATCGAAAAATCGATACCTGAAATCCGCTTCGGGAAAATGTTTCTTATAAATGCTTTCAACAGATGCCAGCACCGATTTCCATCGATTACCTGCAGCTTGCTTCGAAAGAGCCAGGTGAAACACTGAACTTTGCTGCTGTTCTGCCGAATAAGCCAGGGGCTCAATAGGCGCATGTGTTGATTTTGTGTGGAAGTTCGCCAACACACCCACAATCGGTTTCAGGCCATTACGGTCAATCAGGGCCCCAACTGCATCCTCAGGTCGCGCGAAACCCATGGCTTTTGTAAAAGCCTCGTTCACTACCAGTTCTCTTGTTGTATCACTGGGTTGAAGATTGCGACCAGCGATCAATTTCATGTTGAACAAGCGGAAATAATTGGTATCCGCTTTCTTTACTTCCACCATCAGCTCCGTCTTCTTTTCAGCATTGGTATAGGTCATAGTTGTGGAGCTTGTACTCCTGGAAGCGGGCGCTACGCCCGCAAGACTAATTAATTCAATTTCATGCACCTGTTGCAGATCATGAAGGAAGGCGAGCCTGCGATCTGTTTCAGGCTGCTTAAATGGATTGCTGGGAGTAGAGATAGATACGATAGCATCCTGCGTATACCCCAGGTCCTTATTCAGCGAAAAATGAATCTGCTTAACCACCACCAGCGTGGCAATCAGCAAAAATTGAGCAATCACAAACTGGGTTACCGTCAGTGTTTTACGCAACCAGGCCTTGCGGCTTCTACCGTTTTCGTTATGCAATTGGTTCTTCAACACCGTCACCGGTTTAAACCGGGTGAGCACCCAGGCAGGATAGATACCGGCGATCAATGTCACCAACAACAAGAGGCCTGCCAGGAATAACCAAACATGTCTACTGTTGATTGAGCTGAATCCGATCTGAGGCGGAATAAAATCGGAAAACACATGCAATAACCATGGCACCATGGCAACCGACAAAAGCGTTGCAAGCAGGGTCAGCAAAAAAGTTTCAGCCAGGAATTGCGAAATAAGCTGCCTTCTTCCGCTGCCCAGGGTTTTACGTATGCCTATCTCTTTGGCGCGGGTAGACGCCTGGGCGGTGCTCAGGTTGATGAAATTTATACATCCCAGCACCAGCAGAAAAATCGCAACCGCTATTAGCCCATAAAGTGTGGGGCGGTGTGCCTTTCTACCACCAATGGAACCGTATTCAGCATTGAAGTGAATATCGTAGAGCGGCTGCAATGCATTTACTATCTGATCTTCCTCATCGCCCACCCCTCTTTCGCGGTATTTTTCACGCAGGGCTTTCAGTTGATTCACCAAATTCGCCGGTTCCACATCCTTCTGTAGCTTCACAAATAATTGCGAAGCCGAATTGATATTATTCCAGCTTTCCCAGGTCCACCTTGCCCTTAGCCCAGTTTCGCGAATAGTAGCGCGGGAAATAAAAAACTTATAATCAGCCAGTCCCGAAATGGCATCTAAATCTTTAACCACCGCTGAAACTGTCAGCGGCATTGTATCGTTGATAATGATAGTTCTCCCCACAATATCAGCAGGCTCCATCCTGCCAAAATATTTCTGGGCAAATGACGAGGTAAGTACTGCTTTAAATGGGAGCGCCAGGGCAGAATTAGCGCTGCCGGCCAGGAATTCATAAGGGAAGAACTCAAAGAAAACCGAATCGGCGAATACGGTATTTGATTCTCCCTTAAACAGCTTTGGTTCGCCTGCGCCCAATGCCGGAATGGAAACTTTATCCTGGTCTTCCGTCACCAGATGAGTAAGCGCTTCCACGCCACTGGCTTCCAATCGGACCGCATCCGCCGTGGGGATGGATACACCTGAATTATACATGGTCATTCCCGGAAAACGTATCTCGGATGTAACCCGATAAATACGATCCCCATCTTTCCAGTTTTTTTCATAGCTGAACTCATACTGAACCACCAGGTAAATTACCAGGGCCGCGCTAATGCCTATGGCAAGGCCCAGCACGTTGATGGCGGTAAACCACTTGTGATTCCTAATCTGACGGAAAGCAACGCGCAGGTTTTTGCTTAACATGATCCTACAAATTTTGACCAACCATAATAGCTCGCCAGCACCAGGTTTCAAGGCTTGTGCCAAAGGATAAGAAACTGATTTACAATACCCTAAACAAAGCCCCATTAAAGAACTGTCCGTTTTCGTACAGTTGGTGTGCGGATGAGGACAGGGGGGGAGGCGTGAGACGTGAGGCGGGAGGCGTGAGGCAGGAGGCGTGAGACGTGAGGCGTGAGGCGTGAGACGTGAGACGGGAATTGTGAGGCGTGAGGCGCCTTTCGAGCCGAAGGCGTATGATTTCAGCCGCAGGCGACCCATCATTCAACCATAGCCCCGAAGGGGCGCAATTCGTTGGCCCCGCCCAAAGGGCGGGGGAAAGGGTGAAACAGAAATTAGGATACTATAAAAAAAGAGTTCTTCCAACAAATCAACGATTCAACAAATCAACAAATCAACAAATCAGCTCTCCCTCAAACTCTTCACCGGGTTGGCCACAGCAGCTTTTATTGCCTGTACACTAATCGTCAGCAAGGCAATCAGCATCGCTATCAAAGCTGTGATCAGGAAGACCGTCCAGGAGATATGGGTACGATAAGCGAAATCGCGCAACCATTGATGCATGACCCAGGCCGCCAATGGCGATCCGATAAGCACTGCTATCAAAACCAGCCGCAAGAAATCTTTAGACAGCAGCGAGACTATCCCCGACACGCTGGCTCCAAGAACTTTCCGTATACCGATTTCCCTTGTCCTTTGTTCAGCACTGAATGTGGCCAGTCCGAATAATCCCATGCAGGAAATAAAGATGGCGATAATGGTGAAATAGTAAACCATCTGGCTGAGGCGTTCATCCGCAGCATAATTGGCCTGAAAACTCTCATCCAGAAAATTATATTCAAATGGCTCCGCGGGATTCAGCTTTTTCCACGCAGACTCGATGCCGTTGAGAACATCCTGAAGATTGCCTCCTGCTGCATGTGCCACCAGGTAATTATAGCTATTATCGCCCAGCATCTGAAAGCCATAGGGCTTGATCTCCGCATGCAGGTCTTCAAAATGGAAATCCTTCACCACGCCAACCACCTCAAAACGGATGGTTTCCCCGCGCCAGTCGATAAAAAGTTGTTGATGGGTCGCTTCCGACGGATTACTGAAACCCAGCTCTTTCGCTGCCTGTTCATTAATCACCATCCGGTTGGCCGTATCTGCCGGAAACTCGGGTGAGAACAGGCGACCGGCAAGAGGTTTCACACCCAGTGTACGCAGGAAATCCTCATCCACATAATTCATCACCACCCGCTTCGACTGATCCATACTTGTTCCTTCTTTGTAAAGCACCATATCGCTCGGGTTAATGATACCCGGATAATAGAAACTGGCCCCTACGGAACGGATACCGGGTATCGCATTCAATTGCGTCTTCAATGGTTTATACAACGACTTGGCCATTTCGCTGCGCAAGGGCAAAAGTATTTGTTGATCCTTCACAAAACCAAGATCCTTGGTACGCATATAGCGCATCTGGTTATTGATGACTACCGAGGCGATAATCAGCACCACTGAAATCACAAACTGGAATACTACCAGGCATTTCCGGAATGAAACGGCCGCCAGGCTGTTTTGGATCCTTCCCTTTAAAACTTTGATAGGCTGAAATGCGGACAAGTACAACGCGGGATAAATTCCGGCCAGCAGGCCGGCCATAACCGATAGTGCAAAAAATCCGGCGAAAATATAGCCATGTGTCGCCCACGACAATACCAGCTCAATGCCCGACAGGCGAATAAACAGCGGTAATGCCAGCATGGCCATGACGAATGCGAGTACACAGGCACAGATAGCCATTAGCAGGGATTCGCCCAGGAACTGTAGTACCAGGGATTGCTTCTGTGCACCCAGTACCTTTCGCACGCCTACTTCCGAGGCTCTGCGGGCGGATCGTGCAGTAGCCAGGTTCATGAAATTGATACAGGCGATCAGCAGGGTAAACAAAGCAATGGATGCGAGAATATAGAGGTAAGTGGTATTGCCGGAAGGCGATACGTTGTCCCTGGCCCGGCTACGCAGGTGAATATCTTTCAGTTTGGTCAGGAACTGGCGCTTATCAAAACCCATAGCTTTCAGATCGGCGGCCGCATAGGTTTTGATAAACGATGGAAATTTCGCCTCCAGCGCCGCGGCACTGGCCCCCTCACGCAAGAGGAAATAGGTATGAAACATATTATTGCTGGCAAGGCCTGATTGCCTGGCCACATACTCTTCAATGGCGCCACCGCGCATGCTTAAGAAAAAGCGCGCGTCTAAATGCGAAGGAATAGCACCGGGCCGAAACACACCCGTCACCCTGAAATCGCGATCCCCATTGGTATTGCTGCTTACGCGGATTACCTGGTTAATGGCTGATTCGCTGCCAAAAAGTTTCCTCGCAATATCTTCCCGGAGCACAATAGTTAATGGCTCCACCAGCGCATTGGCCGGATTGCCTTCCACAAAAGAATAGGTAAACAAATCAAAAAAACTGGAATCAACCAGGAAACCCTTTTGCTCGTAAAAAGAAAGCTGCTCGCCATCGGGGCGCTTGTATTGCAGCAGGGTTTTATCATCGGCAAAGAGCCGCATGACCCTCGCCGACTTTTCAATTTCGGGAAATACCTCCTGCATCATCTTCGCCATAGGCGCCGGGGAATTAGCATTGCTGCTCTCCGCATCCGCCCCTCCTACCCGCACAAATACGGTACCCAACTGGTACACCCGGTCACCATTCCGGTGATGCGTATCATAGTTGAACTCATAATGCAGGTAAAAACCTATCAGCAGGCAACAGGTAAGTCCTACTGACAAGCCAAGAATATTGATCAGCGAAAAGACCTTATTCTTCTTCAGGTTTCGCCAGGCCAGCAAAAAATAATTCCTGATCATAAACTTCGTTTTAGAATTAAACTCGAAATTCAATACGTCAACTGGATCCGGATGCTGTCCACAGCATACCTCACTCCGTTCGGAGTGAGGTGGAGGGCTTCATACGTGCGGCCCTTACCGCATTCAACGATACTACCAGCAGGGTGAGCAGCATTATGGCCACACCCGACATAACAAACTGCCAGAATTCAATGGATGCACGATAGGCGTACTGCTGCAGCCATTGGTGCATACCGTACCAGGCGATCGGGATGGCGATCAGTAAGGCAATGAATACCAACCAGAGAAACTCGCGCGACAATAACATCAGCAACTGGTTAACGGAAGCACCCAGGACTTTACGAATTCCGATTTCTCTTACCCTACGCTGAACTGTAAAGGCCGTGAGGCCGGAAAGACCCAGGCAACAGATAAAGATGGCGAGGCCGGCAAAAATATTCGCCAGCCGGCTGATCAGGTCTTCCGTTGCGAACTTGTTGCCAAACTGCTGGTCAATAAACTGGTACTCGAATGGCTGAGAAGGACTGTATTTTTTGAAGGTGGACTCCTGTATCTGCAGTGCCACCTGTGGTCTGGCATTATCGGTCAGTCGCAGGTTAAAGAATCCGCCAAAGCTGCGGCCATACAGCATCATCATCGGGTCAACGGGACGGAAGGGCGAACCCATCACCAGGTCGTCGGTTACACCCAATACGGTATAGTCACGACCATTGTGTCGCATACGCATACCGACCGGATTCTTCAAACCCATCACTTTTACCGCCGCCTGGTTGAGCAGCATATGCGCAGAATCGGCTGGCAGGCCGGAGAAATCACGGCCCTGCAGCATCTTTACGCCGGTAGTTTTACTGAAGTCATCCGCAATGCGCATGGCGGTAACGATCATATTGCCTTCGGAAGGTTTGCCTTCATAGTCGGGAGCAGGCGTATAGTTCCAGATATCCGTGATGGGTGAGCTGGTACGTGTAAGCGCGGCAAACTGCCCCGACTTCAGGAGCTCATTGCGGATAACATCAAAACTGGCCACTGACTCTGGCGATGCCGGCACCGACACCAGGTTGTTGGGGTTATAGCCCAGGTCGCGCGATTTCACATATTGAATCTGACGGAATATGATAAGGGTAGCCGAAATCAATACGATGGAAATCACGAACTGCCCCACCACCAATACTTTTCTCGGTAGTACGGAGGATTTACCGGCAGCAATCGTACCCTTCAATACTCTCACAGGATTAAAGCCGGAAAGATAGATGGCCGGATAACTGCCAGCAAATATGCCCGTAAAGAGGATGATAGCGCCGGCAACAACCCAGAAGGATCCTTCGGTCAGGTCAAGGCTCATCTCCTTATTCACCAGTACATTAAAAGCCGGCAACAGCAGGTACAGCATCAATAGTGAAAGCAGGAAGGCGAGTAATGCCAGCAGGATGGATTCCATAAAAAACTGACCCATCAACTGACCGCGGGCAGAGCCCAGCGTTTTGCGGATGCCCACTTCTTTTGCCCGACG
The DNA here is from genome assembly GCA_964395095.1 of uncultured Citrobacter sp. Taxonomy (GTDB): domain Bacteria; phylum Bacteroidota; class Bacteroidia; order Chitinophagales; family Chitinophagaceae; genus CAYMZZ01. Next base: position 134,284 of record CAYMZZ010000003.1, on the reverse strand, counting down.
TTCCGAGCGGGCGGTAGACAGGTTCATGAAGTTGATACAGGCAATCAGCAGGATCACGATGGCTATGCTGGTAAACAAACGCACATAGGAGATCATGCCTCCTGTATTTTCGCCATTTTGAAAATCGCTGTAAAGCCGCCATTTCTTCATCGGATGCATAATGAAATGGCTATTGGCATCGTTGATACGTGCCTGTATCATCTTATTCATTTCCTTCTCCACCGTTTCCGTACTGGCACCGGGCTGTAATTTCACGTAGAGGGCGGTATAGCTGTTCACCCAATCCTGCATCTGCTCCTGTCCAAAATTATAAGGGGTGATGAAATCAAACTGCTGCGATGAGTTGGAGGGTGGGTTCCTGATCACCGCGGTTACCTTCACATCAAATTGATTATCGAGCCGCAATACTTTGTCTATTGCTTCGATGGTTCCAAACATCGACATGGCGGCACTTTCCGTCAGCACCACAGCATCGGGAATGGTTAGCGCATTCGCGGCAGTACCTCGGATAAAATCCCATTCAAATATGTCGAAATAATGTGCGCTTACCCGCAGGGCCCGAAGCTTCAATATTTTTTCTCCCACACGTAAAACGTGCTGTTCATCAAACGAAGTGAAGGCGGCCGCATCCACTTGCGGGAATGATTTTTCCAGTGCATCCGCTACCGGTATGGGCATGGAGGGGTCAGTTACAATTTCACCATTGAAATTGCGATTGGCCAGTACCCGCCAGGTTTGTTCATAATTCTGTTGAAACTTGTCCCAGGAACGCTCATCACGCACCCAAAGCAGGATAGCCAGCGTGGCGGCCATGCCAATACTAAGACCCAGAATATTGATAAAAGAGAAGGTCTTATTGCGCACCATATTGCGCCAGGCGAGTTTGAAATAGTTTTTTATCACGGTTATGAAAGTTGTAAGTTTTAAGTTCTAAGTTTTAAGTTCTAAGTTTTTTGTTCGTAGCAGTTGTTGGAGTTTAGAATTTATATTTTTTAAGAAAAAATCTGCGAAATCTGCTTCAATCCTCCGCGTAAATCTGCGGAACAAATCTGCGCGAATCTGCGGGACATCTCTGCCGAACTTTGAACAGGTTTAAAGAGCCGATACGTTTCCCGCTGATGTATGCAGATTACTACGCAGATTGGCGCAGACTAATTCTCAAACCAATTTCAATACACAGCCTTCCTAATATTAAACCCCAACTTACCAACTTACGACTTACTACTTACAACTCCCTGATGCTCCTCACCGGGCTGCTCGTCGCGGCTCTGAAGGATTTATAGCCTACGGTAATCCATGCCACTATCACCGAAGCAAAAATGGCCAGTGCGAATATGCCGATGCCCATATCAATACGGTAAGCAAAATTGCTCAGCCATTCATTCATCATATACCAGGCCAGCGGCGCGGCAATTACAAAGGCCAGCAATACGAGTAGGGTAAACTCTTTCGAAAACAGGAAGAGAATATGCGTAACAGACGCCCCCAACACTTTTCTTATGCCCACTTCGCGCCGGCGCTGTACGGCCATAAAAGAAACCAGACCATACAGACCGAGACAGGAAATAAACAGGGCAATAACCGCAAATACCTTGTACAAAAGTGATAACTGATTTTCCTGCCGGTAAAAATTCTCGATATTCTCATCGAGGAAATTACCAATCGCCGCATGGTTGGGATTAAACCGGTTCCATATCTCTTCCAGCTTTTCGCGGCTGGCGGCCAGGTTGCCGGTTTTCAATTTCAGCGATGCACTGAAATAGAAATTTCGTCGGGTACTGATCAGGGTGGGCTTGGTTGCCTCCCGCAGCGAATTGGTTTTGAAGTCGCGCACCACGCCTACTATGGGTAACCATGGACCGCGGCCCATGCGTATCTCCTTACCCACAACCGCATTGGGGTCCTGATGACCCAGCTTGTTCATCAACGTCTCATTAATGACGATCTCACGCGCGGTATCGGATGCCCGATAGCCCCGGCCGGCCAGTATTTCTAACCCAAATGTTTGGAAATAATCTTCATCACCAAATTTCAGGAACACATTGAAGTTTTCATCCTCCCGATGATCGAATGCAAAATTTGTAGCCCAGTTATTATCTGATGATGGCACATCGCTACCAAAACTTACGCTTTGCACTTCCGGCATTTTCAACCATTCCTGCTTCAATGCCTCCTGCCGGGCAAACACACTGCTATCCGGATTGGTACTCATCACCAGTACCGCTTCCTTATTAAAACCGAGATCCGCCTTACGTACAAAATCCATTTGCGTTACCGCTACTATCGTTCCAATGATCAACACCTGTGAAATGGCGAACTGCGAAATAACCAGACCCCTTCGTAACGAGATACCTCCTACCTGCGCCGAGCTCAGCTTATTTTTCAAAGCGAGCATGGGCTGAAAACCGGATAACACCAGCGATGGATAAAACCCGGAAACAAGGGTCACCAATACCCAAAGTCCGGCGGCCATCAATATTGTTTCGGTACTGATCAACTCCAGCGGTTCCGTGATCAATGTGATATGCTTTATCAATGGCTGACAGAGGAAAGCAAGACCAAATGCAAGCAAAAGTGAAAACAGTACAATTAAGGCCGTTTCGCCCATCATTTGCCAGAAAAGATCTTTTCGACTACCCCCTAACACTTTTCGCACACCAATTTCCTTGCTGCGATTGATGGCCTGCGAAGTGGAGAGATTGATAAAATTGATACAGGCCATGATCAGGATAAAGATTCCCACCAGTGAAAGGGTCTTCAGCGTAGAACGGGAAATGATATGATCACCCAGTGCATCCAGCCGGGTATCAAAATGTAGCTCGGTGAGCGGCACCAGAAAATTGGAGCGGATATTGCCCCGCACTTCCGGGTAAAAATCTTTGCTGAACTCCGCCAACTGCTTATCCATCGCTGAGGCACTTAGTCCTTCGGGCAGGCGGGCATAGAGGCGATAGTTGCTGGTAGTGGAACCTTTTACATTAAAGTAATTGAATATTTCCGGATGGCTGCGTGCCGTTTCCATGGAAGCAACAAATGCCAGGGGAAAATCGCTGTTGGCGGGAACATCCTGTATAATACCGGCTACCTGCAGGTCCATCGCATTATCTAATAACAGGCGTCGGCCGATCGCTTGCTTCCAGTCGCCAAAATATTTGTTGGCCAGTTCTTGTGTCAAAGCTACCTGGCCAGGTTGCCTGAGCAGTTCAGGTCCACCACTCAGCCAGGTGTACGGAAATACCTCAAACCACTCCGGGTCCGCAAAGAATAATCCGGTAGGTTCTATAAATTTAGCCTGGGTACCTGCATTCGACGACTCGCCCAGCACGGTTACCTGGCTACCATAGGATGAAATCAATGAACCGATAGTAACCTGCGGAAACTTCAACCGCAGCGCATGAAGCGCCGGCTCGGGAATACCTGCTGTGTACGACACATCGTCAGCCGATTTGTCCTGCGTAGGAATCGCAAAAATCCTTTCATAGCCCGGCAGAAACCGGTCATAACTCATCTCGTAGCGTACCACCACAAAAAGAAGCAAACAGGCGGCCAAACCCACGGCCAAACCCAACACATTGATGGCCGAAAATGCCTTATGCCGAATGATTTGCCGTAAAGCCGTTTTCCAGTAATTGCGAAACATACTAATTGTTTATTCGGTTCTCAAACTTTTCACGGGATTTGATAAAGCAGCGCGAATGGCGAGATAGCTGATCGTAAGCAAAGCGATAAGCGCGGCCAGTATGGCTGCTACAATAAATACCCACCAGGCAATGCCAATTCGATAAGCGAAGTTGTCGAGCCAGTTGCTCATGGCCAGCCAGGCCAGGGGAAATGCGATAAGGGCCGCGATCAACACGAGTTTGAGGAAATCGGTAGACAGGAGTACCACTATTTGCTTTACAGAAGCGCCCAGTACTTTTCGTACGCCAATTTCCTTTATTCGCTGCGAAATGCTAAATGCCGACAGGCCAAACAATCCAAGGCAGGCAATCAATATAGCCACGGCCGAGAAGAAACTAAACAGGCTGGCCTGCCGGGTTTCCGCCTCATAAAGGCGTTGATAATTTTCATCCACAAACGTGTACTCAAAAGGGGTGGAAGGGAAATGTTTCTTCCAAGCCGATTCGAGACTGGCCAAGGAACCACGGATGTCGTTGCCGGCAATCTTGATGGAAAGCCTACCCCCACCCTGGTTGTTCCGGGGCATCCAGAAAACCATGGGTATAATATCCTGGTGAAGACTTTCGAAGTGAAAGTCCTTCACCACACCGATCACCTGGCCCTTGCGGCTGCCGTATTGAAAGGGCCGTCCAATGGCATCATCGGCCTTCCAGCCCAGCGCCGTAATGGCCTTTTCATTCAGCACAAAGGAGGCTGAATCATTGCCAAAATCGCGTGAAAAATATCGACCACTGGCCATCTCGAGGCCATAGGTATCGGCAAAGTCGAAGTCGGTAAAAATGTATTTAATATCAATGGTTACAGGGCGCATCGAATCGCCGCTTTGGGTAGCCGCACCGGTATTGTCGAGCAGGCGTCCGGTGGGCACCCGGCTTGAACGCGACATGGTTTTCACGATCGCGTTATTGGTCAATTCCGTCCGGAACGCCTCCATATTCTCCACCATCTCGTTACTCACGCCCATCGTAATCACTTTATCCCGATCGTAGCCCAGCGACTTCGACTGAATATATTTCAGTTGCTGGAAAACGATGATCGTCGTAATAATAAGTATGATGCTGATCGAAAACTGCGATACCACCAGCACTTTACGAAATGAAATATTGCTGCCGGCCGCCTTGAAAAGCCCCTTCAGTGTTTTAACCGGCTGGAAGGAAGAAAGGAACAGTGCCGGATAAACCCCGGCCAAAAGACCCAGCACAAAGGGTGTCGCTAAAAACAACAGGATAATTTCCGGGCGTAGGATCCAGCTCAAAGAAAGTTCCTGACCGGTTACCCGGCTGATCCAGGGAAGAATCAGGAAAGCCAGCCCAAAGGCAAGCAGGGTGGATATCCAGCAAAACAGGACCGATTCGCTCAAAAACTGCGTGATCAGTTCTTTCTTTTGCGCGCCTACCACCTTGCGTATACCAATCTCACGGGCACGTAATGCCGAACGGGCCGTAGAGAGATTCATATAATTGATACAGGCGATGAGCAGAATAAATAAAGCGACGGCAGAAAAAATATAGACCCTGCGGATATCCCCATTGAGACCTGCTTCATCGTCGAGATTTGACCTCAAATGGATATCGGTAAGCTTTTGGAGGTGGAGGCTGGTCATTTTCGAAGGCAGCATGGGCGCATAGCTGGCCTGCATGTGCTTATCGAGGAAGGCAGGAAAGCGAGCTTCCATTTTCGTGATATCCGCGCCGGAAGGCAGCACAAAATAGGTAAGAAAGGCATTATTGCCCCAATTGGTACGCAGCCCTTCCTCGCCATATACCAAAGTATCACGAAGTGTTGTGAACGAAAGCAGCATCTCCGGTCTCACATGCGAATTGGAGGGAAATGATTGGTAGATACCCGTTACTTTGAAATCGAAAAGATTGTTGAACCTTATCGCCTTATCCATTGGATCCTCATTGCCGAAATATTTCTTCGCCATCTCTTCGGTGAGCATGATGGAATAGGGGTCGCGGAGGGCAGAAGCCGGATTACCTCTTTTTACGTCTACATCAAATACCTCAAACAAGTGCTCATCGGCCACATAAATTTTGCCCTCATTAAACCGCTTCTCCTGGTACATCATGGGCGTGAAGTTGAGCGGCAACATCCGGGTCATTTTCTGTATCTCCGGAAATTCGCCGGGCATATAATGACCAAAGGGAGGCGCAACGGCAGCGAGGCGAAGTGAAACAGCGCCTTCCTGGTTACGAAACGTGCGATTGAGCCGATAGATATTATCGGCGTTTTTATGGTACTTGTCATAACTCAGTTCGCGTACTATATAGGCGCTGATGAGGATGCAACAGGCGATACCCACCGTTAATCCAAAAATATTAATGAAGGAAATAACCGGGTAGCGCCTGAGGTTGCGCCAGGCCATTTTGAAATAGTTGCGAATCATGGCTATACTTTAAAATTTTATACCATTATATTTTCCAGCACCGTTTGCCCATCGAGCATGCGTATGATCCGATGGCTGTAACGGGCATCATGTTCGCTATGCGTTACCATGATGATGGTAGTACCCTGCTCATTCAGGTCGGTAAGCATTTGCATCACTTCATTTCCATTGCTGCTATCGAGGTTTCCGGTAGGTTCATCCGCCAAAATCAACTTGGGCTGGTTCACTACGGCACGGGCCACGGCCACACGCTGCTGCTGTCCGCCCGAAAGCTGCTGGGGATAGTGATTGCGCCGATGCATGATCTGCACCTTATCCAGCACTTCCTCCACCCGCTTCTTCCGGTCGGCGGCTTTAACGCCGGTATAAATCAGCGGTAGCTCTACATTCTCAAACACGGTCAACTCATCTATCAGGTTAAAACTCTGGAATACAAATCCAATATTGCGCTTGCGCAAATCGGCCCTTTTTCTTTCGTTAAACTTCGACACTTCAATTCCGTTGAAAACAAAGCTGCCCGCATCCGCATCATCCAGCAGACCCAATATATTGAGCAGGGTCGACTTGCCACATCCGGAGGGCCCCATGATGGCGACAAATTCGCCTTCCTTCACCTCCATCGACAATTTGTTGAGGGCTACCGTTTCCACTTCTTCCGTGCGGTAGATTTTTTCCAGTTCGGTTATCTTGATCATTAGGCTGTATTTAGTAAGATTGAAATTTATGTTTGTTAAATATCGAGTATCAGAAAATGGAGTGGTGAAAGATCATGACCACGGGGGGCAGCCGGCTCCTCTTCATGCATAATCACCACTTTCTCCACCAGCATGGCCGTACATTCCGACTTTTTATGCCGGGCCTGGGTTACCATTGTCAGTAACAACAACAGGATGACTGCTACAGATAATCTCGGTTTCATGGCTTTTGTTTGAATGAATTATTTCAGAATTAGTTCCTTCATATCCCCAAAATTCTCATAACTCGACGTAATCACTTTGTCGCCGGGTTTCAGTCCCTGCAATACTTCATAAAACTCCGGATTTTGTTTGCCGAGGGAAACGTCAACCCGATAGGCCGACCTGCCATCTTCGCTCAGCTTGAACACCCAGCCACCACCTGTTTGCTGGTAAAATCCGCCTTTGGCCAGTAGCAGGGCCTGCGTTTCATCGCTCAGCGCCAGGCGTATCTGCAGGGTTTGCCCCCGCCGAATACCCGCGGGTACTTCCCCTTTAAATTCCATATCTACCTGGAAGCGGCCATTGGTCACCTGTGTATACACTTTCGTTATCTCCAACTGATAGTCCTTGCCGGCAAAAGTGAAACTGCCCCCCAGACCCGAATAAATCCGCGCGATATAATGCTCGTCAACATCCACCCGCACTTTAAAACCACTCAGCACATCAATTTGACCCAGCCTTTCTCCTTTATTTTTCGACTGACCTATTTCCGCGTCGAGCGAAGTAAGCTGGCCTTCCACCGGTGCTCTCACTACCAGGTCGCCCACTTTTTTACGCATTACGTCGAGTGCATTCTGAGTTCTTGCATACGACTGGCTGGCCTGGTTCAATTCCTGTTTGGTAGAAACCGAATCCTGGTTCACAATCTCGCGGGAGAGGCGCATCTTTTCCTTTTGGTAGAGGTATTCATTCTCCGATTGCCTGAGCTCCTGTAAACCAATTGCTTTTTTATCGTACAATTTTTTGTTGAGATTATAAATACGCTCCGCTTCACGCAGGGTGCTTTCCACATCGGTCAACTGATTCAACTTCGTGATGGTATTTTGCCGGGCGGCATTTTGGGAAATCTGCATTTGCGTAAGCAGGTTATACACGCTGGTTTCCTGGTTTACCAGGCTCAGCTCCAGGTCGGTGTTCGAGAGGCGAAGAATGGGTTCGCCCTTTTTCATGATGGCGCCATCTTCCACATATTTTTCTTCCACCCTGCCACCTTCCAGCGCATCCAGATAAATAGTGGTAATGGGCATCACCACTCCATTCACCGGGATATTTTCCTGAAACGCACCCTGCTTCACTTCAAAAATGGAAATGCGTTCTGCATCCACTTTCAGCTTTGCTTTGCCCGAAGTGAGCCAATAACTCCCGAAGATGAGCACCAGCACCCCCGCAATACCGGCAAGGGTCATAATCCGTCTGCGATTCCATGTCTTTTTAGCAATTACGCGATCCACTTTATTAGGTTTTTGATTTGGGGCGGCGCCGGGCTTACCGGACCAACCACGACGGTGGAAAGTCAACAATATGCCAGAACTGGTAGCGTCTGTAAATCACATACTTGTGCAAGAAAAGAATACGAACTCGTTCGTTTGCGATACAGTAACTGTTCGGTTTCGATACAATAGCGGTAATGGCTGATTCTCTAAAAAATTAGTTGCCACCACTTTGTATTTATGGTATAATTGCAGCCGGTGTGTACTGTCAAACAAGACAGTCATGACCCGACCAATGAATTTAAAGAATGCCTCCATCCTTGTTGTGGATGATGATCCCGATGTGCTCACCGCGGTGCGGCTTTTGCTGAAGACCGAGGCCAAAGAAGTAGTAACGGAAAAAAATCCCGAGAATTTGCGTCATCACCTGGCCAAGGATCATTTTGATTTGATTTTGCTCGACATGAATTTCAATAGTTCCATCAATACGGGGAACGAAGGAATTTTTTGGTTGAAGGAAATCAGAAAGATGAAGTCTGATATATCGGTGATCATGATCACTGCCTATGGTGATATCGACCTCGCCATTCGTTCGCTGAAGGAAGGCGCTTCCGACTTTGTGGTAAAGCCCTGGCACAATGAAAAACTGCTGGGTACCATTCGCGATATCCTGAAACAGAAAGGCAATAAAGCGAGCCGGCAAAGTGGAATGGATCCCGATTCCATTATCGGCAAGGAACTGATTGGTGAGTCGGAAGCCATGCAGGAAATATTTCACAAGATTGAAAAGATTGCGCCTACCGATGCAAATATTCTGATACTGGGCGAAAACGGAACCGGCAAGGACCTGATCGCGAAAGCGATTCACCAGCATAGCATGCGCAAAGCGAAAGCCTATGTGAAAGTGGATGTGGGTGCGCTTACGGAAACCTTATTTGAAAGCGAACTATTTGGTCACCGAAAAGGCGCTTTCACCGATGCACGAGAAGACCGGGTGGGTCGCTTTGAATCGGCCAGTGGTGGAACCCTGTTCCTCGATGAAATAGGCAATATTCCGCTTCATCTCCAGGCCAAATTGCTAAGCGCGCTTCAAAACCGAACCATTACCCGGCTGGGTAGCAACGAACCCATACCCGTTGATATTCGCCTGATCTGTGCCACCAATCTGCCCCTTACTGAACTGGCCAATGAAAACCGCTTTCGCAAAGACCTGATCTACCGGATCAATACCGTGGAAATCATAGTACCGCCTCTTCGCAAGCGCGGCGATGATATCCTGCTGCTGGCCCGCCACTTTGGAAAGCTGTACAGCAACAAATACATGAAGCCTGAGCCGGAATTTGACGAAAAAGCCATAGAGAAACTTATGAACCATAGCTTCCCCGGCAATGTGCGCGAACTGCAATACATCATTGAGCGGGCGGTAATCATGAGCGACAGCAATCTGCTGGAGGCAAAGGACCTGATCTTCTCCCCTATTGAATCCGGCGCACAGGAACTAACAGAGCAGGGAGAAACTACCCTTAGTGTGGTAGAAAAGAATACCATCCTTAAAGTGATAGAAAAACATAGTGGCAATATTACCAAGGCCGCCAGGGAATTGGGCCTTACCCGTACGGCGCTTTACCGCAGACTGAATAAATATGATATTTAAAAAATACGAATGGCGGATCATAGCAAAGATATTGCTGTTAACGGCAACACTTTTCGCTATTTCAATGCTGATTGTTAAGGCTTACTACATTTACCTGGTCCTGCTGCTGCCCCTGGTCATCTACCTGATCGTGGATATTTACAAGCAGCAGCGAAAGGCGCAAACGGAGCTGGATCAGTTTGTGGAATCCATCCATTACCGCGATTTCTCGCGTTATTTCGACGTGAAGCATGCACCGGCCGAGATACAGCCGCTGCGCCAGGGTTTTAATGAGATCAACAGCACATTCAAGGTCATCAGCAAGGAAAAGGAAACGCAATACCAGTACCTGCAAAAGATTCTCGAACTGGTAGATACGGGCATTCTTTCCTACCAGGAAAATACGGGCGATGTAGTATGGATGAACGAATCGCTTAAGCGCATGCTGCAATTGCCCTACCTGAAAACCATCCATTCCCTGGCGCGCCGCGACCAGGAATTGCACGATGATATTCTTTCGTTGAAACCCGGCGCCAGCAAAATCAGCGCTGCGCATTTGGAAAAATCCAGCTTCAAAGTGCTGCTCTCGGCCACGGCCTTTCAAACAGAGGGCCAGGTGTATAAACTGATCGCTTTTCAAAACGTAAACGAAGCGCTTGATGAAACGGAATCCAAAGCCTGGCAAAAGCTGTTGAGCGTACTCACACACGAGATCATGAACTCCGTAGCCCCGATCGCTTCGCTGGCCGAAACGCTCAAGAACCGTTTACATTATTCGGCTTCGGAACTCAACAACGAATCGGGTATTGTTGACGACATGGAGCTGGGTATTGAAACCATCCGGCGCCGCAGCGAGGGCTTGTTGAAATTTGCCGAAACTTATCGCAATCTCAACAAGATTACCACCCTCAACCTGCAAAGGGTTTATGTGCGCGACCTGTTTGAAAACCTCCTGCAGTTGATGCAGCCAACCCTTGAATCGAAAAATATTGAGATCGAAACCATTCTGAAGGATATGGACATGCAACTGGATATTGACATAAACCTGATGGAACAGGTGATGATCAACCTGGTGGTGAATGCCATTGAAGCAGTGAAGGAAAAAGAGGAACCGAGAATTATTTTATCGGCCTACCCGGCACCCAACCGCAAGCCCGTCATCCGAATCGCCGATAATGGAGCCGGTATGTCGCCGGAAGTGCTGGAAAAAATATTCATCCCCTTCTTCAGCACCAAAAAAAGCGGAAGCGGCATAGGGCTTAGTTTGTGTAAGCAGATCATGATGCTGCATAAAGGGAATATTCAGGCGCAGTCGGTGGAGGGAGAAGGAACGGCGTTTGTGCTGCAATTTTGAGTTTTAAGTAGTAAGTAGTAAGTTTTAAGTAGTAAGGTTTGTTTAGGATTGGGAAGTAAATTGATTATTACTGCTGAAATAAATATATCACATAAAGCTTACTTCCATCAAAAACTTAAAACATACAACTTAAAACTTACTACTCCACAAGCAGCTTTTCCAACCTTGCCAGCAGCTTCTCCACACTCGGCAAAATTTCCTTTTCCAGACCCATATTCATCGGAATGGCCGGTACATTGGCGGCGCCTAATACTTCGGGTGCGGCGTCGAGCCAGGGAAAGCAGGCTTTGCTGATGCGGCCGGCGAGGGCTTCGGCGAAGGAGTTATTCTGCTGCTCCTCCGTGAGCACCAAACATTTTCCATGCAGCTTCACCCGTTCGAAAATCAATTCTTCATCGAGCGGAAAGAGACTGCGCAGGTCGAGAATTTCCACCCTTTCTTTCAGTTCACGTGCGGCGCCAAGGGCCCAATGCACACCCATACCATAGGAAATCACCAGTACCGAATCGCCGTTGCGAATATTTTCTTCCGCCGCATGCTGCACAATCCGGCCCTTGCCGAGGGGAACAATATAGTCGGCCGACGGCTCTGCGGTACGGGCCGCTTCGGTACCCGGCACTTTGCTCCAGTAAAGCCCCTTGTGTTCCAGCATGACGACTGGATTGCCATCGTAATAAGCAGCTTTCATCAAACCCTTCATGTCGGCAGCATTGGAAGGATATACTACTTTAATGCCCTTGATGCTTAACAGGGTTGTTTCCACGCTGCCACTATGATAGGGGCCACCACCGCCATAAGCCCCAATGGGTACACGCAATATCATGGAAATGGGGAAGCGGCCACAACTGAGATAGGAACTCTTACTGATTTCAGTAACCAGTTGATTGATGCCGGGATAGATATAATCGGCAAACTGCACTTCTACGATAGGCCTGATGCCCACGGCATTTAACCCCACGGTGCTGCCAACGATATAGGCTTCCTGGATGGCCGTATTGAAAACGCGATCGCTTCCAAACTGATCGGCCAGTGTAGCGGCTTCACGAAACACGCCACCGAGTCGTTGTCCTACATCTTGTCCATACAGCACCAGCTCCGGATGCTTTTGCATCAACTCCCTGATGGCAAAGAGTGCGGCATCCACCATCACAATCCTGGGGGCATTTGCGGGTGATCGCTCCCCTTCTTCCTGGTTTACAGTATTGTCGGTAAAAACATGATCCTCCGCCGTGGCGGGATCGGGATCAGGAGCTGCTACTGCCCGCTGAAAATCGGCCAGTACCCCTGTGCGAGCTTCGGCTTCCATCTCCTTTACGGTATCCTCTCCTATCTTCTCTATAAGAATAGCGCGAAGTTTTGTATAGGGATCCCTTTGCTGGTGGCTGGCCCAGTCTTCGTCGGAGCGGTAGAATTCTTTTCGCACACCACTGGTATGGTGGCCCAGCAGGGGTACCTGTGCGTGCACCAGCCAGGGCTTACGATGTTGTCGCACTTCCCGGCATACATACTCCATGATCTCAAAGGAGGCTTCAAAATCGCTGCCATCCACCTGTATCCGGTTCAGACCACGGAAGCCGGCTGCAAATTCAAAGGCATTCATGGCGCGTGCTTCGGAAGCCGTTACACTGATACCCCAGTTATTGTCCTGAACCAGGTAGATGATGGGTAGCTGGTGCAAGACGGCAAACTGCAGGGCTTCGCTCACCTCACCCTCGGTCATGCTCGCATCGCCCAGGGAGCAGATCACAATCGGTAATTCGCCGCCGGGGCCTTTGCGAAGACGAGCCGGATCTTGTCGTTCCCAATACCGTATGCCCTGTGCTATACCGGTGGTGGGAATGGCCTGCATGCCCGTGGCACTGCTTTGGTGGATAATGCCCGGTTTGTCGTCGCCCCTGTAATTGGGATGCGAATAGTATTCTCTTCCGCCCGTGAAAATATCCTCGCCCTTTGCCAGCAACTGCAACATGAGCTCATAAGGGCTGAAGCCCAGGCCCAGCAGCATGCTTTCATCCCGATAATAAGGGCTTACAAAATCCTGCGGCATCAGTTGCAGGGCCGTTGCCAGTTGTATGGCTTCATGTCCGCGGGAAGTGGAATGTACATATTTACAGATGGGCCGGTTGGCTTCATAGGTTTCCGCCATTACCTGCACCTGCGCCATCCATGAAAAAGCCTTTCGTAATAAAGATGTGTCCGTCATAGCCTAACTGGAGTAGGGACAAAGGTAATGCTAACGGACGTAAGTTGTGGGGAGTTGTAAGTTTTAAGTTGTAAGTTTTAAGTGAAGTATTTAGGCAGGCCTTTGGAAAGAAAGGACACGCCAGAATAAGTAGGCAACTTTTATAACATGGATTCTCTTTTTCGAAAGAGAACATTTGCCACTCCCCACTTAAAACTTATAACTTAAAACTTTCCACTTATTTCACTTCCAACTTAAACAAACTCTCCTTCTCAATAAACCCTTCGAGTTCGTCGCCCACTACGGCTTCGCCCACGCCGGCTGGCGTGCCTGTGAAGATGACATCTCCTATATTGACGGAGAAGAAATTGGAGATATAGGAAACGATATTGTCGAAATTGTGGATCATCAGGCTGGAGCTGCCTTCCTGCACACGCTCATTATTCTTGAGCAGGCTGAAATTGATCTCCTTGCGATTCTTGATCTCTGTAAAGGGAATCCATTTGCCGATAACGGCTGAATTGTCCCAGGCTTTTGCTTTTTCCCAGGGCAGGCCTTTTGATTTGAGTTCGTTCTGAATATCGCGTGCAGTAAAATCTATGCCGGTCGTAATAGCGTCATAATATTTGTTCGCATATTTTTCCTGGATATACTTACCGTTCTTGCTGATACGAATGACCAGCTCGCATTCGTAATGGAGTTCGTTGGTGAATTCGGGATAATAAAAAGGCGTATGCGGCTGAAGCATGGCGCTCTTGGGCTTCATGAATATCACGGGCTCATCCGGCACTTCGTTTCCCAATTCCTTCGCATGGGCAACATAATTACGACCTACGCAAAAAATCTTCATAATCCAGGCTGGTTGTTGTTTAAATACATCGGATACTTTTCCTCAGGATTGCTCATCCCATATATTCTTTAGAATCAATAAGTTAATTGGATTTTAGGACAGTGAAAAAGTCAGGCTGCTAAAATAAGTAATGTGTAGGACATCTCATAAAGAAAAGAGCTTATTATTTACCTGGTTCATAGTCATCTGGACCCCTACGCTGGCAAACTGCTCTATCACCTCCACCGATTTTTCGATTTTGAGTTTTACCAGGGCTTCCTCCTCAGGCCTCCAGCGCGACAGCACATAATCGGCCTGCATCCCTTTGGGGTAATTGTTGCCGATACCAAATCGAAGCCGGGGATATTCGGCGCTGCCAATGGTTTCGGTGATACTGCGCAGGCCATTATGCCCCCCATCGCTGCCACCCGGACGCAGCCGCAATTTCTCGAGGGGAAGGGCCAGGTCGTCGGTAATAACGAGCAATTTGTCGGGGCCCAGTTTTTCCTTATCCAACCAGTATTTAACCGCTTTACCGCTTAGGTTCATATAGGTCGTGGGGCAAATGCACACAAAGGTTTTACCCTTCCATTTTACTTCGGCCTTATATACGAGCCGGTCGTTTTGGAAACTGCCACCATGCTTCTGCACAAATGCCATCAGTACATCAAAACCGATATTATGTCTTGTATGCGCGTATTCGTTACCGATATTTCCCAGGCCGGCGATCAGAAATTTCATAGTGCAAAAATGGAATAATCTTTCAAACAAATGCCTGTACCATTGGCATGGTACAGGCATTGTATTGTTGTTGAAACCAGAATCAGGATTTTCTGACGCTGATTATTTCTTCGCTTCAGCGGCTTTCGGCGCAGTGGCTTCTTCCTGCTTCAACTGACGGGTCATAACCACAGAGGCGATGGGAATACGAGGCGAGTTCAGAATCTCGTAGTTCTCTGCCACCACATCTTCCACACGAATATTACCGTTCAGTTCCAGGTCGTCGATGGGCACTTCGATGGCTTCCTTCAAGTGCCTGGGATAGGTTTTCACCTTCAGGCTTTTCATTTTTGAAACCAGTCGGCCACCCTCTTTTACACCCTTGGATGCACCCACCAGCTTGATGGGAATATCGGCTACCACTTTCTTGTCTTCTACCAGTTCCAGCAGGTCAATGTGAATCAGTTGATCACTTACTTTGTCAAACTGAAGGTCCTTCAAAATGGTGCGGTACGATTTTCCGTCGAGCTTGATTTCAGCGATCTGGAAATTAGGTGTGTAAACCAGGTTTTTAAATGCTACGGCAGGCGCGGCAAAATTTACCTCCTGGGGTCCTCCGTAAATTACACCAGGCACCAGTCCCTGAGAGCGGAGTTGTCGGGTGGAGCTTTTCCCGAATCCGGTCCTCAGTTGTCCTTCGATTGTAATTGTGTTCATTGTTATGTTGTTTAAATGTTTACGCGCTTAAAGGCTGGTTCTCCTTTGCGAGTGTACAAAGAGACTGGTGATGCTCTTGTTCTCAAACGCATTTCGGATAGCCACGGCAAAGAGTTCAGCTACGGTGATTACCTTTATCTTCTCACTTTCCTTACGCAGGGGAATAGTGTCGCAAACAACAACTTCCTCCAACACGCTGTTCTCCAGGTTTTCGTATGCCTTTCCACTGAGTACGGGGTGGGTGATCAGCGCTCTTACGCTGCGGGCACCTTTTTCCTTCATCAGTGCGGCACTCTTGGCCAATGTGCCCCCGGTATCGCAGATATCATCGATGATCACGATATCCCGGTCGGTCACATCCCCGATCAGGGCCATACTGGCAATTTCGTTGGCACGTTTTCGGTGCTTATCGCAGATCACCATTTCGGCATTGAAGTAGTTGGCGATCTCCCTTATCCGGTTGGTCGCCCCTACATCGGGGGCCGCAAAGGTAAGGTTTTCCAGTTGTAGATTCTCAATATAAGGGATAAAAACTGCGTGGCTGTCGAGGTGGTCCACCGGAATATCGAAATAACCCTGGATCTGCGGTGCATGCAGGTCCATGGTAATGATCCGGTCGGCCCCGGCGGCGGTTAACATATTGGCTACCAACTTACTGCCGATAGCAACCCGGGGTTTATCCTTTCGATCCTGGCGACCATAGCCATAATAGGGCATCACGGCTATCACTTTATAAGCCGAGGCGCGGCGGGCCGCATCAATCATCAGGAGCAGCTCCAGCAGGTTATCGGCCGGGGCATTGGTGCTCTGGACCAAAAAAACAAAGTCTCCCCGGATACTTTCCAGGAAGACGGGACATATTTCACCATCACTAAAATGCTGGATGGCGATTTTACCAGGTCTTGTGCCATATTTCAGGCAAATATTTTCGGCTAACTGGCCGGAGCTGGTGCCGGCGAATATTTTGGCTGATTGCATGGGTAATTACTGATGCTCCGATTATGGATACCGGAGCGGCGAAGATATTAATATCGATGCAATCAGCGGTTTGACGGCTGATAAAATCTGGAAATTAAAATCAATTGGCTTAGCGCACTACTATCGCACTCGAAACCTGGAGCGGCATACTGCTTTGACCGCTGGCCAAATTGTTCGTCTGTGTGGTTTCCACTCCCGATTCGGAATCATTCAGGCTGTGAAAAATGGAAGAACAGATAAAAATGGAGAGGAACAAAACCACTACATACATTACGGCAAAGAAGAGTACGGGGTGCAGAGCGCCCATGGATGAGGAGGACCTGGATTTCATACAATACAGATTTTTGGGGTTCTTCAAAAATTTGGATTCCTGTGTTTTTCCCCCAATCGGCGGGAAAATTCACTTTTCATTGATAAAAATAGAAGTTAAATTAATGGCATGCAAGCGCAGAAGTACTCAATAAAGCAGTGGGCAAAAGACGAAAGACCCCGCGAAAAATTACGCATGCTGGGTGCTCCCACCCTCAGCAACGCGGAGCTTTTGGCCATACTGCTGCATAGCGGAACCCGCACAGAATCGGCGCTTGATCTCGCACGCAATATTCTGTCGGGAGCGGAGAACGATATCGTGCAATTGAGCAAGATGCCGATTAAGGACCTGCAGAAAATCAAGGGAATAGGCCAGGCCCGGGCCATGGCGATAGTGGCGGCCTTTGAGCTGGGCCGCAGGCGGCAACTGAGCACTTCGCTCACCCGCCAGATCATGCGCAACAGCTCGGAGATGGCGGGCTTTCTGAAGCCCATGCTCGAGGATTACCGGCACGAAGTGTTTGGTGTGGTATTCCTGAACCGGGCCAACAAAGTAAACCATTTCGAGATCATCAGCCAGGGCGGTATAGCCGCCACGGTGGTGGATACGCGTATCATCATCCGCAAAGCGCTCGAATACGATGCCGTAAACCTGGTCCTTTGCCATAACCACCCCTCCGGCAACCTCCGGCCCAGCGGAGCAGATCACAGCCTTACCCAAAAAATAAAGGAAGCCGCCGCCTTCTTCGAAATAAAGGTGCTGGACCATTTGATCATCAGCCAGGAGGGATATTATTCGTTTGCCGATCAGGGAGAATTGTGAGGGAGGAAAAGTTGTAAGTTTTAAGTTGTAAGTTTTAAGTAAGAGATGTTAAGGGAAGTCCGGAGAGATATCTTCTTCCAGTATTAAAGACGTAAAATCATCAAACCAATCCTGACAACTTAAAACTTAGAACTTAAAACTTCCCTCACGCTTGCGCCGTGGGTCCTCCAAAATTCAGCGGCAAATTCACTTCTTCCAGGTCGCGGATATTGCCATTCACTGATTCGAATTTGGCGATATTTTCCGTGAGGGCCTTCATCAGCCTTTTGGCATGTTGGGGTGTGAGGATAATGCGCGATTTCACCTTACTCTTGGGTGTGCCGGGCATCACGTTCACAAAATCCACTACAAATTCGGCATGCGAATGTGTGATGATGGCAAGGTTGGCATAAAGACCTTCCGCAATCTCTTCCGAGATTTCAATATTCAGTTGGTTGGGTTGTGTATCAGCCATAATAATCTTAAAATTGAATAAAGCATAAAGGTAGCCATACTCGTCGTTACCTCAATGATACGATTTCGCAAAAACAGAAAGCGACCCCGGGGGGTCGCTTTCTTATTCAACTATGAACGGTAATCGGATTAAGGACGGGCTCCTTTGTATTCCATATGCCAGTCAAACACCACACGGGGTGCAGGCAGGGGAACGGATGCCGGCTGATACATAAAGAACTTCACATCAATATCGCGGGTAGCAGGATCCCATTTGTTGGTTCCGCTGGGATCCAGGGCTGCGTAGCGGCCATTGCTGGCGGGCTGGCCATAAATATTGACCACCGACGTAACTTCACCACTCGCATTGAATGTGAAAACAGGGCTGTATCCACCATAACCACTCACGGAACCACCGCTGATGATGGGGATGAAATAATCCACCCAATAGTCAGGATCCCAGCCGGCTACGGAAGAAGCACCGGTTGTGATCAGGTGATAGTTCATGGGAAACAGACCTTCCAAAGCTGCGGCGGCATCGGTCATAGTACCGGTTACTTCGTAAGCGCCATCATAATCGTTCTTGATCAGCACGTTTACGATACCATTACCAGTACCAGCCGAGGGCTCACCCACGGTAGTCTGTGTAACTTCCAGACCAAAAGCGTAGGACTTGGAAAGGTCCAGCAGGCTCTTGTCGATGGTTACAGAAATGCCACGGTTAAATTCCCCGGAAGCAAGGGTCATTGTCCAGGTGTTGCCATTTACGGTTACGCCTGAAGCAGCGGGAATCGTGAAAGAACCGGGAGGCAGCAATTCATACTCCGTACCATTATCCGCATTGTATGCATCCAGGAAGGCCTGGGTGTTGGTAATGGTAATGGTAGCCTCTTTGTTGATGTCGGCATTCGTATTGGCATCGCGCAATACGTTGGCGATTTTAATTGTTTCAACTGTAGGGTTTACGTCCAGCGCCATTACCACAGGATCCGGACCTCCTTCAGTCAATTTAATCAGGGTTTTTCCTCCGCCGTCTTTGATCTCCGCTTTCTCGCAGGAGAAAAGCAGAACCGACGCGGCCAGGAACATACCATATTTTAAAAATGTCTTCTTCATATAATTTAATTAATTGAATGAAAGATTAATTATCCCACCATACACGCGCATCCTGGGAGTTTTTCACGCCACCTACGGTGTACTTGTCGGCACCGGCATCAGCGTTCACCTTGTTCAGGTTAAACTCGTCGGGACCATAAGGCAGCTTGCGCGGAATGGGCAAATCAGGCGTACCGGTACCGGGAGCGGGCGTTAAAGCGGGCACACCCGTTCTTCTCCAGTTAGCCCAGCCCTGGGCACCATCCGGATAAAAAGCTACCCATTGCTGTGTTTGGATCTTGGTAAGCGCATTGGTAGTGAGGTTGATATTAGGTTGCGCGATGAAAGTGGCAAAAGCACCCGCATCGTATACACCCCACTGTTCCCAGCTCCGCTGGATACCAGTAGCATAAGCGGTAGCCGCAGTACCGGAAGCCCAGCCACGCTGAATAGCTTCAGCACGGGCCAGCCAGGTATGAGCAGAACCCAGAATAGTCAGCGGTGAATTAGCCTGACGACGGCTGCTGGAGAACACCAGTGCCCAGTTGGGATTGCTGTTCGCAAAATCAACCGCATCATCACGCGTCAATCCATACGGGAAACCAACTGTGGATGAACCGTACACATTGGCACGAAGGTCACCATTGTTGTTCAGGTTATCGCTGATGGTTTTGCTGAGCGCATAGTCGAAACGCTGAGTGATATTGTAATATTGATACAAGGGATGGTTGTAGATACCTCCGGGATAAGCCAGGGTAAAATCATCGGCGGTTGTTTCCATCACACCGGCGGAATGTCCCAGGGCAGAGCTAACTTCTGATTGAGCAGTGCCGGCATCTACCTTCGACATACGCAGGGCAATTTGCAGGCGGAGGGAATTGGCAAATTTTTTCCATTTGCCCACGTTTCCGCTATACACAATATCACCACGAAAAACGTCTCCACCATCAAACTGGTCAACGGCTTCTTTCAACTCCTTGATCAGGTCGGCATATACCAGGCTTTGTTCATCATAAGCCAGCGCGCCTTCCCCTTTCAGGGCTTCGAAGTAGGGAATATCACCATAGGCATCCGTCAGTACCCAGTAAATATAGGCTTTCAGGATACGAGCCGTAGCGATCTGGTTGGCATTGGAACCATTCAGAGCAGCCACACCTGCAGTAGCAGGATCAGAATTGTAGTTGATGATGTTTTGCAGATCATACAAAGCACCGGTATAATAGCCACTCCAGTTAAGCGTGGGCGTGGCATAGCGTGATGCTTCGGTGTACTGTGTTTCCGACATGTACTGGGAATATAGCGCACCGTTGATGGTGATACCATTACCCCACACATAGCCGCCAATACCTGCAAGGGTATTGGTCAACAGGGCCGCCGTATTGGGCGAAGTGGTCGCATTGGGGTTATCGTTGGTTCCCCCAAAATCTTCCAGCTTTTCACATGCGGGGAGCATCGCTAATAGCGAGCCGGCCAACATGCTGTTTATGATTAGTTTTCTCATTTTCATTTTTTCAAAGTTTACCGTGATTAGAAGTTGAGTTTAAGATTGATACCCAGTGAACGGGTTCCGGGGAACTGTCCATCTTCACCCTGTACTCCTGAAATTTCAGAAGGATCAAAGTTTTTGGCATCACGATAAATGATCCAGGGGTTACGAGCTACTAAAGAAAGAGCAGCGGCTTTAAAGGTTTTTCCGATACCCAGTTTCTGAACAGGGATCTGATAGCCCAGGCTGATCTCACGCAGTTTTACGAAAGACAGATCATGGATAAAGGGCTCAGCGATCTGGTTGTTGTAAAACTGATGCCAGTAATCCTGCGCATCTACATACATGTCAACTACAGTTTGACCATCGGCAGCAGCTACACCTACTACGTGTACACCACCACCATCGGCAACGGCATCACGCACGTTCATTCCCTTGTCGTTAACAGCAGCCGTAGCTTCCATCAGACCAGAGTAGTGACCCCAGCTTTCGGAAAGGGAGAAGAACTTACCACCAAACTGGTAATCGATTGAGAAGTTCAGCAGGAAGTTTTTGTAGCTCAGGGTATTCACCAAACCACCAGTCACTTTCGGAATCACAGAACCCCACTCTTTGAACTGATCACGAACATAGAATCCGTTGGCATCCAGCAGGGGCACACCAGCCGCATTGCGGGCGATACCACCACCGATCAACTGACCCCAATCCTGACCTTTCTTCTGGAAGGCACGGGCAAAACGGGTTCCGAATGCACCACCTGCCAACAGGATTTCATCCTGATCTTCGAAGATCTCCACTACGGGGTTTTCGATCAGGTAGCTGAAAGTCTTGGTGATATCCCAGGAAAAGTCTTTCCGGGAAATGGGACGAGCATCCACAATAACTTCAATACCTCTTCTTTCAACTCGTGCAGCGTTTACAATTTTTGATGTGAAACCGGAAACGGGTCCGATAGGCACACTCAAAGGTCCTTTATCGTTCACCTCATCGTAGTAAACAATGTTTACTCCAAGGCGGTTGCGCAGGAATTTCAGATCCAGACCCGCTTCAAAAGTAGTAATCAAAGCACCCACTGTAGCAGGGTCAACCAGTGTGTTGGGTGTGCTCATCAGGAAGCTTCCGTTCCACTGGTTCTGGTTTACACCATACAGGAAGTTGTTAGCATAAATGCCAAGAGCAGTAGGCTTACGGCCCCAGCTACCAAACACTTTACCAAAGCTCAACCAGGGAAGATCAGTTTTGGTGAATTCGCTAAACACGAAGCTTGCACCAAAAGCGGGAGAGATCAGGTTGTTCTCACCAGCAAAGAGTGTAGAATACCAGTCGCTACGGATCGCCCAGGAAAGGCTCACAAAACGATCCCACTCAAACTCACCATTCGCAAACAGGGAACGCTGCCTTTCAGTTTCGCGAGAGTTACCGATAGAAGGATTGGCTTTAGAGTTAGAGATGGCATAAAGGTCAGGAACGTTCAAACCGTTAACCGTATTCATGGTTTGTGCACGGTAATCGGTATGCATCCAGTTGGCACCTGCGTTAGCAGAAATCTCGAGTTTCTCCAGCACCTTTTGGTTGTAGCTGGCCAGGAATTCATAGTTCATCTCGTTGTAACGAGTGCCACCCGTTGAATAACCGGCGAGTACACCTGTTTGAAGGGCACTGGCTTCCAGCATCGAAGGAGTAATATTCTCGTAAGTAGTGGTCAACTGATTCTTACGCACAGTTCCTTTCAGGCGGATATTCTTGTTGAGTTTGTAAACCAGGAAGGCGTCGCCAAAGAGACGATCGCGCCTTTGCCTGTTATCGATCTGGTCAAACCAGGTATAGAAATTATACCAGTAGTTGGCTTTATAAACCGTGTTGGGGTTACCCGCATCCGGATTGGTACGGAAGTTCCAGGTAGCCATGGTACCCAGGGGCGTACGCAGACCACGCAACTCTTTCATGATATTCATGTCGAGGTTGCGGTGGAACCACTGGTTCATACCACCAGCCGACTGGTTGGCATAACCATCATCAAAAGAACCCTGAATCTTTTGGTTAGTGAAAGTGAAGTTGGTACCTGCCGTGAAACGCTCATTCAAGTCCAGGTTCATTGAACCAGTAAGTGTATGGCGAATCATGGAAGTATTAGGCAGGAGACCTTTTACGGTGTTGTTTGTATAGCTCAAACGGGTATTGTACCCGGTGCCTGATTTGGTAAATGCCACATTGGTAGTGTTGGTGATACCGGTTTCCCAGAAATCACGCATATTGTCTTTTTGTGGAACCAGGGCGGCCGTTTGGCCATAACGGCTATGGCCGGGAATCCAGGCATACCAGGGAACATATTCCTGTCCTACCATGCGAGGACCCCAGGATGCATCATCCGTATAATCCTGGAAGAATTTGCCATCGAGGGGCTGCCATTCAGCAGGCATGCTCGAATTCCAGTTAAACTGCTTCAACTGGCGGAGAGAACCACCCGCATAGATGTTCTGATATTTGGGAAGTACATAAACACGATCAAGGGTAATACCCTGATTCACTTCAATACCTGAAGTACCAGCCTGGCCAGTCTTTTTGGTGTTGATTACTATTGCACCATTGATGGCTCGGCCACCGAAAAGAGCCGTTGCGTTGGCACCTTTCAGAACGGTAACATCGGCAACATCGTCGGGGTTGATATCAAATGAGTTCACGATAGTACCATCTACCACGTAAATGGGACCCTGATCTCCCAGGCCCTGGCCACCGCGGATCCGGAAATCACCCTGGCTGCTCAGCTTGATGGGCGATTGACCCCGAAACTGAGTACCGGCTACTTTACCGGCCAGCGCGTTGTTCAGGTTGGTTTGGGGAATCAGTTTCATTTTCTCGGCATCTATCACCTGGGCGCTATAGGGCGTAACCCTTGCTGATTTTTTGATACCGAAGGCAGTAGAAACCACCACCTCTTTTAATTCATCGCCTTTTTGTTCCAGTGTGATACTGGTGATACCAGAACCTGGCTTTACAGTCGTTTCTTCAAAACCTACAGCAGAAATGGTAAGGCTGGAGCCTTCCTTAATACGAATAGAAAAGGAACCATTCGCGTCAGCCGTGGCCGCGTTATTGGTTCCTGTTTCCAAAACGGTGGCGAATGGAATGGGCTCGCCTTTCGCGTCCCTAACCGTACCAGTCACCGTTTTTTGTTGTGCAAATGCCAATGCATTAAATAGCATCAGCACTGCAAGCAGTGATGCGAGTTTTCTCATGTGAACGTCAATTTTAGATTAAAACGAATTGATTGTCAGTGAAATCCGTCCTTTTCACTGATAAGGCTACCATAAGGAGACAGCCTCATCTTTAAAAATGCTGCGGCAATGTAAAGATTTTTTTAACAAATTCTTATTGCCACTCGTAAAAATTTGTTTGCCGGTTTTAGAGTATCCACCTTATTTGCAACCGGAGTTCAGAAAGGCCCGCACTACCCTCCCCGCTTTCGCCAATTCTGTCGTTTTTTCCAGCAAGATTATGCGTTTGCGCCCACTTTAACCATACCGTAGCCTGCTTTCCCAGCTTATATCTGATTAATAAATAATACCGCATCCCCTTACCATAAAATGCTGGTAATGAGGTATAATATAACAGATCCCGTTCATGTGTATAGAGGCGGGTGGCATAGTCGGATGTATTATAAAATTGAATCCTGCCACTCAGGCTAATGGCTGATAACTGGGGCTGGTATATGCATTCCAGGTAATAGAGCATTCCCGGCAAAGGGAGGCTGGCGGGTACCCTGCTTTGCTTCCATTCCAGCCTTTGGCGTAGCTCCCATCCACCGTTCATCCCAATTCGCTGCTGAAAACGTAACCCATTTGTTTGCAACACACTACCGCCCGTTAGCCCTATCGGGAAATGGCTTTGCGACCAGGCACTCCGATACCGGAAGGAGTAATCCATCGACCGGCTGATGCGGTGCGTTACCAGCACCTGATAATCCCCTGCCCTATGCGGCGCGTCGCTTGTATACCGGATCCAGGGAAATAAATAATGATCCCCAAATGCCTGCACCCGCCATTTCGGGGATGGGCGCCAGTCGAGCGAAACATAAAGCCCCCGCTCATTACCCGGCTGGGTATTGCTGGTAAAAGCATCGCCGTACAGCGACTGATAGGGAACGGAAAGGTTTCGGTAAATAATAGCCATATCCAACTGCGATGAAAGGCTCGACAATATTCCTGAGCTCACAGCAGGACGGGCTCTCGCATCCAACGCAAATTCTCCATACCAATGGATATTTCGCCAGGTATAGGCCCAATCCATGCTGCTGTTCCACCAACTCCTTCCCCGGATGGCAAAAAATTTATCCGGGCGGTTGGCCGGCTCCAGAGGTGCGGAAAACCTGTGCCCGATCGCATTAAGTGAAACCCGGAACCGGGCCATGTCGTAGCGAACAACCATACCTGCCGAACCCTGCCCTATCCGGTTCTTTCCCCGCTGCTCCGATGCACTTTGATGAATGCCGGATGTGCGAAAACCGGAAAAGGAAACCAGGTTCCCGCTGCTGTCCTCCTGCACCGAAGCACTTAGTTGCCGCTGCGATACAAAGGCCGTCAACTCCCAACGTCGCTTAGTAAGTTGCAGGGCTATTCCCCGGAAGAACCGAAACTCTCCGGCAGACTGATAGGGACTCAGCACCGCTGACTGCCGTTTAACTGTCGCTATATCGGCTGATTTACCAAAAGCCATTCTTTGCCATTGTATCAAACCCTGGCCCATGTTGATGCTATAATCTCCAATAGCTATGGCCGACAACAAGCCGGGCTTTCGCAGAAAAAAATGCAGGGAGTAGAAATCAAATCCCGCCTTTTGCACGGGTCCAAAAAAAGGTTCTCCAATATCCTTGTCGGCAACAATACCGTATTGCAACCTGTCGCGAAAAGCATAGCGGTATCGCAGCATGCTGGTAAAATGCTGCTTCATTCTTTGTTCACCCTGGCGAATACGGGTACCTGCCCGCAGCAGCAGGCTCTTCTCACCATCGCGCCATGGCTTCTCCCTGCCCATCCGGGCCCGCCAGCTTTCCTCCACCATGGCAAAGGGCATCACGTAACGAATAATCTCTGGCGACCAGCCGGGTATTGCCTGGAGCTCATACATATGAAGTAGTTCCCCAAAAAGATGGCGATGCAGCAGCAATTGCTGAATAAGAAATGCAGACAGCCCGGGAATATTTTCCAATTGGGTAGCATCTGCCTGGTTGAGATTGATCTTTTGGCGGCTACCATTCTCCCATTGCAACAGGATCGCATCATCCTCGAGATTGACCTCCTCCTGCTGCAGCAATTCATCCCAGGGAAGCTCCACGGCAGGAGGTTCCTGCCCCATTGCTGCCAACAACAATAGAACCTGCAGAAAAGTAAGCAGTATATACCTGTAGTTAAAAAACACAATATTGAGTTTCACCTTCCACCATCAGGATCGGTACGCTCTGGCGGTTTTTGCGATTCCCAGCGTAAAGCCATACCCGGATATAAGCCGAGAAAGGCATGCAGCCCTGTCCATATTTCGAAACTAATGGGCCCCCATTGGTACCCCGCTCCCAAAAAGTAGCTGGGAGGGCCGGTACTCATTCCCAACCGGATGAAAAGTTTGGGGTCGGGCTGGTAGCGCAGCGCCATAGCTGGCGCAGGCACCTGCCTGCCCGGGAGGTTGATGGACAAAAATCCCAGCAGGCTGCGGCTAAAGCGGTAAAAGCAACCGGCACGGAATTCCTCCGGCCACCACTGACCGCGTACATAGCTATTGGAAAAATTTGGAAAAGCGATCAGCGAACTGCTGAAAGCAAGGTCTGGTAGTGGCTGCCACAATACGGCCAGTTCATAACCCGGTGCAGCCTGTTGAGGATAGCCGGCCGTTCGCATTTGCGAAAAACGGAATCCCAGTCCTATGTACCAGGCTTTGTCGACCCGATGCGCATAACTGATACCGATGCGGTAGCGGCGAAAGCTTTCCAGGCTCTCATATCCGAGGTCGATCCGGAAAGCGCCGGATGAAAAAGGGTATGCCAGGCTGGCGTTGATTTGTTGCCAGCTTTTTATACCAAATGGCTGCGCAGCCTGCAGAAAAAATTGGGGAGTGAGGACTCCGCCGTTCGTAGCCACGCTGGCTGCGCCCGAAACAGTAGCCCCCCTCTCCCCATCGTAGGCATCAGGCTGAAAAATCAGGTTAGCTGTCGACTCATTATCCCGCTGCGCTTCAGCCGGATTAATTCCGGCAACCAGGCTCACCATCATCCACACCCCAAGTGCCCTACAAATCAAACCGCACATCATACCGTAAAGATGAACCCGGGACGACCCCGTTTCCAAGGGAAAAACACCGGAAATGCTGGGGGATTTGACCGGAAAGTGGTGGTGATTTTCGGAGAATGCGGTGAGTGGTAAGTAGTAAGTAGGGAGTAGTAAGTAGGGGGGTGTTTCGAAAATGAATCTGTGTTACCAACAGTATGACTGCGGGAAAACACTCTTGTACTCTGAAGTAGTTTAAAGTGTCAAAGTATTTCCCGCAGGCACGCGCAGATCCCCACGCAGTTTTCCGCAGATTTTTTATCAGGCGATATCATTACCATTCCCTACTCCCTACTCCCTACTCCCTACTTCCCACTTACTACTTACTACTTACCACTTACAACTTAAAACTTTATCGTACGTTTGCGCATGCAAATTTTAGATGGGAAAAAAGCAGCGCAGGCCATCAAGGATGAGCTGCGTATTGAAGTGGCGCAACGAGCCAACGAAGGAAAGAAAGTTCCCCACCTCGCCGCTGTGCTGGTGGGCAATAATGGCGCCAGCGAAACCTATGTGGGTGCCAAGGTAAAAGCCTGTGAAGAAACCGGATTCCACTCCACCCTGATCCGGCTGGAAGAAGAAACCTCCGAATTCAAACTGCTCGAAGTAATTGAGGAGCTGAACCAGGACAATGATGTGGACGGGATCCTGGTGCAACTGCCCCTGCCCAAACATATCGGCGCCAAAAAAGTGATCAATGCGATTGACCCCGACAAGGATGTGGATGGCTTTCATCCGATGAGTGTAGGCAAGATGGTGGAGGGGCTGCCCAGTTTTATCCCCGCCACGCCTTATGGCATCATGTTGCTACTGGAGCATTATAAGATAGAAACCAAAGGAAAGCATGCCGTGGTTATTGGCCGAAGCAATATCGTAGGCCGGCCTATGAGTATTTTGCTGAGCGGAAATTCCAATCCCGGCAATTGCACGGTGACCATTTGCCATTCACATACCAAGAACCTGACCGCCCTTTGCCAGCAGGCCGATATCATTGTTGCCGCCATCGGTATTCCCGAATATGTGAAAGCCGATATGGTGAAAGAAGGGGCCGTGGTCATTGATGTAGGCATCACCCGGGTAGCCGATGCCAGCCGCAAATCCGGTTTTCGTTTGAAAGGTGATGTGGAGTACGACGAAGTGGCTCCCCGCTGCTCCTGGATTACCCCCGTGCCCGGAGGCGTTGGCCCCATGACTATCGCCGCGCTAATGAAGAACACTTATAAGTCATGCCAGGAACGACATGGCTAAAACCCGGAAGCTCTGATCCATGAATGCAGAAAAGCCGATAAATGTGCAAGCCGAAAAAACCGATATGGGATGGGCCCTGCCCGTGATGGAACATTTCTATACCCTTCAGGGAGAAGGTTACCACCAGGGAAGGGCTGCCTATTTTGTGCGACTCGGAGGATGTGATGTAGGTTGTGTGTGGTGCGATGTGAAAGATAGCTGGGATGCGGCCCGGCACCCGGTGATGACCGTAGAGCAGATTCTCCATGAGATTCAGGCAACACCGGCCAAAATTGTGGTGATCACGGGCGGCGAACCGCTGATGCATCCGTTGGGACCCCTCACCCAAACCCTGCAGGCAGCAGGCCTGCAAACGCATATCGAAACCTCGGGCGCTCATCCCCTGAGTGGTCAATGGAACTGGATCTGCGTTTCCCCCAAAAAATTCAAAGCCCCCCTGCCCGAAATTCTACCGCTGGCCAATGAATTGAAGGTTGTTGTATTCAACAAGTCGGATTTTGACTGGGCCGAAAAATACGCTTCGATGGTTGTACCCCAGTGCCGCCTTTACCTACAGCCCGAGTGGGACCGCGCCGCCCAGGTTACTCCCCTTATTGTCGACTATATCAAAGCCCATCCTCAATGGGAGCTGAGTTTGCAGGTGCATAAGTATATTCAGGTACCGTGAGGCGTAGGAAGTGGAAAGTAGCGAGTAGTAAGTAGGAAATAACCAGGAGCAAGCAGGTAGATGACAAATTACAGAGAGCTACCATTTTTGCAATAGAATCTTCCAACAGGGACGCCAATTAAGGTCGCCGGAACCTATTTTCAATTTCATATTCTGACGTGTCCTAAGAAAAGTTTACACCTTGCACTCCTCACCAGCTACTTTACTTTCTACTCACACTCACTACTCCCTACTTTCCACTCCCTACTTTCCACTCCCTACTTCCCACTCCCTACTTCCCACTCCCTACTTCCCACTCCCTACTCACTACTTTCTTTTTTATTATCTTTAATGCATGTCCATGAAAACACTCCTCGGTCTGCTGGGCTTCTGCCTGCTATCTGCTGCCTTATCGGCGCAGCAGTATGATCCTTCCAAAGTAAATAAGAAAGCAAAAGCCTTATACGATACCGGTTTGCAATATGCCCAGGATGGCCAATACGGGCTGGCGGAAAAAAACCTGCTCGACGCCATCGCCAAAGATGCCAAATACGTGGATGCCTATCTCTCCCTGGCCGGGGTATATGGCCAAACCAAACAATACCCCCTGTGCGTGGCCTACTATGAAAAAGCTTTCCTGCTCGATGAGGGTTATACAATGGAATACAAACTTCCCTATTCCATCAACCTGGCAGGCATGGGTGAGTTTCAAAAAGCATTGGACGCGATCAATGAACTGCTCGACAAAAAACCTCCTAAAAATTCCAGTTCGCTAAAGGCGGCCGAATACCGCAAAAGATCTTATGAGTTTGCGGTGGATTTCGCGGCAAAAAATAATACCAGCGAATATGTATTCGCGCCGCTCAATCTCGGCGAAGGCGTGAACACCGAAGAACCGGAATATTTTCCCGTCCTCACCATCGATGGCAAAGAACTTGTTTTCACCCGAAGCCTGGGTAGGCGCAATGAAGACTTCTATACCAGCCGGCAAAATGAAAAAGGTGAATGGGCCCAGGCCGCACCCCTGCCCGGCGCCATCAATACCCCGATGAATGAAGGCGCACAAACCATTTCGCAGGACGGTCAATGGGTGGTTTTCACCGCCTGCAACCGTCGCGATGGTTTTGGCAGTTGCGATCTCTATATTTCCTATCTCGATGAACAGGGCTGGTCGGAAGCCATCAACCTGGGTGGCCGTGTCAACTCCGATCAATGGGAATCGCAACCCTGCCTTTCACCCGACAAGAAAGAGCTCTACTTTACCAGCCGTCGCCCCGGCGGATATGGCGGTGCCGACATCTATGTTACCCGCCTGCAGCCCAATGGCAAATGGGGAGACCCGGAAAACCTGGGCCCACAGATTAATACCCCTGGCGACGAGCAAAGCCCCTTTCTGCATGCCGATAATCAAACCCTTTATTTTGTTTCCAACCACTGGCCCGGCTATGGCGATGACGACCTCTTTCTTTCCCGCAAAGGACCCAAAGGCAGTTGGAGCAAACCCGAAAACCTGGGCTATCCCATCAATACCATCAACAAGGAAGCCACCCTGTTCATCACCGCCGATGGGAAAACGGCTTACTATGCCAGCGACCGGAGCGATAGCCGGGGCAGTTGGGATATCTATAGTTTTGAATTGCGCGAACAGGTGCGCCCCACCCCCACCTTTTGGGTGAAAGGGAAAGTGTACGACAGCAAAACCAAAGCGGGATTGCCTTCCACGGTAGAACTAACCGATATCGCCAACGGCAACAGTGTTTCGCAGATTCAAACGGATGAACGCGGGCACTATCTTATTACGCTGCCCATTGGACGCGATTATGCTTTCAATGTAAACCGGAAGGGTTACCTTTTCTATTCCGACCAATTCCTGCTCAGTGGCAATCCGCCAGACAGTACTTATGAAAAGGACATCCCCTTGCAACCCATAGAAGCCAATGCGAGCTTTGTGCTGAACAATATTTTTTTCGACAACAACGAATATGCCCTCAAGCCTACTTCCCGCTCGGAACTGGACAAACTGGTGGGGCTGCTGAAAGAGAACCCGGGTTTACGGATAGAAATAAGCGGACACACCGATAATGTAGGCACTCCCGCCAGCAACCTGGCATTGAGCAATAACCGTGCGCTGGCGGTAGTGACCTACCTGAAAGAGCAGGGCATTGCTGCCAACCGCCTGCAGGCGAAGGGCTACGGCGAAACCAGGCCGGTTGCCGGGAATAACACCGAAGCGGAGCGTGCAAAAAACAGGCGTACCGAGGTGAAAGTACTGGGCCTTTAACAAGGTTAAAGGCAAGCGGCCGCCCTAAATTGCGGCCATGCATCCGCAGCTTCCTTATCAGATTGCCCTTACCATGATTCCCCAGATCGGGCCGGTGATAGCGCGGGAATTACTGCTGCATTTTGGTGATGCCCTCTCCATCTTTCAGGCCAGCCCCGCCAAACTGAGGACTGTGGAAGGACTGGGAGAGAGCAGGATCCAGGCGATCCGCAGCTTTAACCAGTTTGCACGCGCAGAAGAGGAATGCCGTTTTGTTGAAAACAACAAGATCAATACCCTTTTTATGGGCCAGCCGGGCTATCCCCGTCGCCTCTTCAACTGTGCGGATGCACCCATCCTTCTTTATGCGCGCGGCATGGCCGATCTGAATTGCGCTCGCGTGCTGGCGGTCGTGGGCACAAGGATGCACACCGACTATGGTCGCCAACTGACTGAACAATTGATCCGGGACCTGGCCACAGAAAATGTGTTGATATTGAGCGGTCTCGCCTTTGGGATTGATGCCCTGGCGCATAAGACCGCGCTACGGCAGCAGTTGCCCACGGCAGCCGTGCTGGCGCATGGGCTCGACTATCTGTACCCGCCACAACACGGTGCGCTGGCCATGGAAATGGTACGACATGCCGGCGCATTGATTACCGAATTTCCCAGTGGTACCCAACCCGACCGCCATCATTTTCCGGCACGCAACCGCATTGTGGCCGGGCTAAGTGATGCGGTGTTGGTGGTGGAAACTGGCGAAAAAGGTGGCAGCCTCATTACCGCCGAACTGGCCAACGATTATAACCGCGATGTATTCGCCTTTCCGGGCAGGGTGAATGACCCCAGAAGTGCCGGCTGCAATGAACTCATCAGACAAAACAAAGCCGTACTGATCCGGCATGCCGGCGACCTGCTACAGTTCATGAACTGGGTAGAATCATCAACCCGGCGACAAAACCTGCAAACCTCACTTTTTCATGAACT
Organism: uncultured Citrobacter sp.; assembly: GCA_964395095.1. Lineage (GTDB taxonomy): Bacteria > Bacteroidota > Bacteroidia > Chitinophagales > Chitinophagaceae > CAYMZZ01. Next base: position 102,034 of record CAYMZZ010000003.1, on the reverse strand, counting down.
TAACCCGGAAGAAAAAGCCATTCTTGATTTGCTCCAATCGGGCGAAAGCAGGGCCATTGATGATCTGAATATACTTAGCCGGCTGAGCAATAGCGCCGTGGCCGCGGCCATCCTGAGCCTTGAGCTGAAGAATCTAATTGTATCTTTACCCGGTAAAATGTACCGATTGGCATAAGGGTTGCTGCCCGCAAAGCAACGTATTACCCGCTTTGTCTGTCATTCATCACTATTACGCGCTTTATGCAAGGATTTTGCTACCGAATTTTACTGACTGCCCTTCTCCTGATTTCCGGATTTGTGAACAAGGCCTGGTCGCAGGCCTGCACCGCCCTTGGGCAAACGCCGGCCACTGCGTTTCCGGTTTGCGGCACCACCAACTTTCAGCAAAATACCGTTCCGCTCTGTAATACCAACAACCTTTTTGTCCCAGGTTGCGATGACAATGCAGGTTATGCCAACCGCAATCCCTTCTGGTATAAATTTCGTTGCTACCAATCCGGTACCCTGGGCTTCACCATTACTCCCAACAGCCCTACCAGCGACTACGACTGGCAACTTTATGATATAACCGGCCTCGATGCCAACCAGGTATTTACCAATACAAGTATTGTTGTTACCGGCAACTGGGCCGGTACTTATGGCCCCACCGGCGCTTCGGCAAACGGCGTGGATTATATACAATGTGCCTCCTCCCCCGGCCAAAATATGCCCACCTTCGCCAAAATGCCCAACCTGATCGCCGGGCGCGACTATATCCTGCTGGTCAGCCATTTCACCGATACACAAGCGGGCTACTCGCTCAGTTTTGGGGGTGGTACGGCAGTGATCACCGACCCTACCCAACCGGCGCCCAAGGATATTAAACCGGATTGTGATGGGCAGGTACTCACTTTTACCCTGAACAAACCCATCCGGTGTAATTCGCTTTCGCCCGATGGATCGGAACTTTCTTTATTGCCCGCCAATGCGAGCATCAGCAGCGTTAGTACCAACGGTTGCGCTTCAGGCTTTGACTTTACCGAAATCACGGTGACCCTCTCCAATCCCATACCTGCGGGCAATTACCAACTGGTGGTAAATGATGGCGCCGACGGCAATACCCTGCTCGATGCCTGCGCCAACGCCATACCGCCGGGAACGCCCATTGCTTTTGACTTTGTGGTGGCCCAGCCCATTTTTGCCGACAGCATCGGTACGGTAGGCTGCTCGCCTCAATCGCTGAATATTTATTTCCCCAAGAAAATCGACTGCGCTTCCATACAGGCCGACGGCAGCAATTTTGTGGTGAGTGGACCCGCAGCCGTGTCAGTCGCCAGCGTGCAAACCGCCTGCGCCGGTGGAGAAACCGATGTGATTACCCTGAACCTGGCAGAGCCTATAACCGAAGGAGGTACCTATACCGTAACCTTCCAGGCAGGAGTGGATGGCAGCACCATCCGGGATGAATGTGGCCTCAACCTGCCTGTGCACTCCAGGCAATTTGTCGCCTACGACACTGTGTCGGCAGAGTTTACCTATACCAGCGCCCTCGATTGCCGCTTCAATACCCTCCAGTTTACGCACGATGGCGCACATAATGTAAACAGTTGGGTCTGGACGGTGAATGGAAATGTTGTTGCCAACACCCCTACATTTGCCAGCAGCTTCCCATCATCGAGTACCAACCAGGTAAGCCTGCAGGTGAGTAATGGGGTTTGCAGCGACGAATGGGGCACCAACCTGGTGATGGACAATGAAGTGATTGCCAACTTTGACATGCCCGCAGTAATTTGTCCGGAAGACCTGCTTACAGTGGTCAACAACAGTACCGGCCTTATCGATAGCTGGCGCTGGAACTTTGATGCGGCAGGCACCAGTACAGCAAAGGACCCCGCACCCGTGCAGTACCCCTTCAATAACCGGGAAACCATTTACCGTGTAACCCTGGTGGCCACCAATAGCACACTGGGTTGCAGCGATAGTATGCGCAAACAACTGACGGTACTCGACAACTGTTATATAGCCGTACCATCCGCCTTTACACCCAATGGCGATGGCCTCAATGATTTTCTCTATCCGAACAATGCCATTAAAGCGGATAACCTTGAGTTTCTGGTATACAATCGCTGGGGACAATTGGTGTTTTTGTCGCGCGACTGGACTCAAAAATGGGATGGCCGTGTGAAAGGCTTACCGCAGAATACAGGTGTGTACGTCTGGTTCCTGTCATATACCCATCGGGATACGGGGCAGAAGGTATTTCAGAAAGGGACCACGACCCTTATCAGGTGAGGAATTGAATAGTGGGGCTATGCTAAATTTTTGGCACGAAGGCAGTCATTGCCCTATCTTTGCACATGGCAACAAGAATTTCCTCCGCCTCAGGCAGGCAAACCCCCTCAAAATCATCGGAATGGAATCTCGCCGACAAGTTTTTCGGCGAAGGATTAACCTTTGACGACGTGCTATTACAACCCGGCTACAGCCAGGTGCTCCCCCGCGATGTGGACATTAGTGCCAGGCTTACGCGCGATATTACCCTGAATGTGCCCCTTCTTTCGGCCGCCATGGATACGGTGACCGAAGCAAACCTGGCGATGGCGCTGGCCCGCGAAGGCGGCCTGGGTATCCTGCACAAAAACATGACGATAGAACAGCAGGCCGAACATGTGCGGAAAGTGAAACGCAGTGAAAGCGGACTGATCCTTGACCCCATCACCCTGCTCGAAAATGCCAGTATAGGTGACGCGATGCGCCTCATGCGCGAAAACCGCATAGGGGGTATCCCCATCATTGATAAAGAAGGTAAACTCTGCGGCATTCTCACTAACCGTGATCTGCGTTTTGAAACCAATGGCAAACGCAAGGTGAGTGAAGTGATGACCCGCGAAAACCTGATTATCGCGCCTGAAGGCACCGACCTGAAAAAAGCGGAGACCATATTACGCAAATACAAGATTGAAAAACTGCCCGTGGTAAATAAGGCAGGCAAACTGATTGGCCTGATTACTTATCGCGATATTCTGCAATTGCAGAGTTTCCCGCATGCCGTTAAAGACAACTTTGGGCGCCTGCTGGTAGGCGCCGGAGTGGGCATCACGCGCGACCTGCTCGATCGCGTGGCCGCCCTGCAGCATAATGGCGTGGACCTGATTGCGCTCGATAGCGCCCATGGTCATAGCAAAGGAGTGATCCAGGCATTGAAGGACGTAAGAAAGAATTTCCGAAATATTAATGTAATTGCCGGTAATGTGGGTACGGCCGAAGGTGCACTGGCCCTTGCCGAGGCCGGTGCCGATGCTATTAAAGTGGGGATAGGACCAGGCTCCATCTGCACCACCCGTATTGTTGCCGGCGCCGGGGTTCCGCAACTCACCGCCGTAATGCAGGCCTACTCGGCATTGCGCAAGAAGAATATTCCAATCATCGCCGATGGCGGTATTCGCTATACGGGTGATATGGTGAAGGCGCTGGCGGCTGGCGCCAGTTGCGTGATGATGGGAAGTGTGTTTGCCGGTACAGAAGAAAGTCCTGGTGAAACCATCATTTACGAAGGAAGAAAATTCAAGGAATACCGGGGTATGGGTTCGCTGGGCGCCATGGCCACCGGTAGCAGTGATCGCTATTTCCAGGATGTGGAAGATGATGTGAAGAAATTTGTACCTGAAGGCATTGAGGGTCGTGTGGCTTACAAGGGTACCCTGAAAGAAATTGTGTACCAATATGTGGGTGGCCTGCGTGCCGGTATGGGTTATTGCGGTGCGGCCAACCTGGATGAACTTAAGAAAGCGAAATTTGTGAAAATCACCAACGCGGGCATGCGCGAAAGCCATGCACACGACGTGGAGATCACCAAGGAAGCCCCCAACTATAGCAGAAGGTAATACCGGAAACGAAAACCAGCCATCTTGAATAAATTCCAGCCATTCCTGATTGCGGCCTGTGGCTCCCTGTTGTTGTGGGCGGCATGGCCTGTGTCGTCGCTTACCATCCTTATTTTTGTTGCATGGGTTCCGCTACTGTGGCTGGAATCGAGAACCCTCAACTGGAAGAAATTCCTCGGCTACACCTATCTGCACATGTTTGGCTGGAATATCCTCACCACCTGGTGGATCTGGAATGCCAGCCTGCCCGGTGCACTCGGCGCCTTTTTTGTGAATAGCCTGGTGATGTGCGTGCCCTGGTTGCTGTTTCATATCACGCGCAAAAACCTGGGATACCGGATTGCCTACCCGGGCCTGGTACTCTTTTGGCTGGCTTTTGAATTTTTGCATCATAACTGGGAGCTTACCTGGCCCTGGCTTACCCTGGGTAATGTATTTGCCCTGCATCCGGAATGGGTGCAATGGTATCAATACAGCGGGGCATCCGGCGGCACCGCCTGGGTAATGATCGCGAATATTCTCGCCTTCTCCCTTTTTCAACGATATCGGGAAGGACAACGGGATGCAGGCTATCGGATACTGGCGGGGACCCTGATCCTTCTTTGGGTCATTCCCATTTTGCTGAGCCGGCTCATTGCTTCCGGCGAAAGGAAAATAGCTGAGCAGGCATTGGCAGATGCCGATCGCAACGTGGTAGTAGTGCAACCCAATATTGATCCATATGTGGAAAAGTTCGCCGGCTCGGTAGAAGATCAGCTTCATAAACTGATCACCCTTTCTGAAAGCCAGATCAATTCAGATACCAGGCTGGTTATTTGGCCCGAAACCGCCATACCCGTAGTGGTTCGCGAAGATCAGCTCAGGGAAGATTTCCGGTATCGTCCGGTCTGGTCTTTCCTCAAAAGACATCCGACTATCAGCCTGCTCACGGGTATCGAAAGTTATAAGGAATATGGCACCAACCCGTCGAATGCCAGCGCCACAGCCCGCTTTGATGAAGCCAGTGGTATTTATTATGATTTCTTCAATACCGCTGCCCTGCTCGAAGCCGACAGCAGCTACCAGCTTTACCACAAAGCCAAGCTGGTGCCGGGCGTGGAAACCCTTCCCTCATTCCTCTGGTTTATGCGAAGCTGGTTCGAGGAATTTGGCGGAACCAGCGGCACCCTGGGCCGCGATTCAGAAAGAAAAGTATTTGTGCCCTGGGATGAATATTACAAATCGGCTCCTGTTATTTGCTACGAAAGTATTTTCAGCGATTATATTACCGAATATATCCGAAAAGGGGCGAACCTGCTCACTATCGTCACCAATGACGGATGGTGGGAAAATACACCCGGCTATCGCCAGCACATGAACTATGCCCGCCTGCGTGCCGTGGAAACCCGTAAATGGGTGGCGCGCAGCGCTAATACGGGTATCAGTTGCTTTATCGATCCGCTGGGCAATGTGATCAACCCCCAGCCCTGGGATCAGGCCAGCGCCATACGCTTCAACGTACCGGTGGATAACCGTATCACTTTCTTCGTAAGATATGGAGATATATTGTCGCGTACAGCAACCGTTATCGCCATTGCCCTGCTCGCCTGGCTCCTGATCCGGACGGTGATTCAATTCCGACGCAAAAGGAAGAAACTCCCGGCCGCCATGTTTTAAAACCATTCACAATACCCTGGCCTATGACCGCTGCCATTCCATACCAGCAAACCCGACTGCATTATACCTTACAAGGCAGGGGACCCGCCGTTGTATTGTTGCACGGCTTTGGAGAAACAGCCGCTGTTTGGGACGATACCGTATCGGCATTAAAGAATGATTTCGAAATTTTGGTACCCGATATTCCCGGCTCCGGCCAAACCGGTACTATTACCGACATGAGCATGGAGGGGCTGGCCGATGCCCTGAAAGCCCTGACGGATGAATTGGGCTGGACATCCTTTGTGCTGATCGGCCACAGCATGGGTGGCTATATCAGCCTGGCATTTGCAGCCAATTACCCGGGCTCACTAAGGGGATTGGGACTTTTTCATTCCACCGCTTTCGCCGATTCCGAAGAAAAAGTCGCCGCCCGGAATAAGGGAATGGAGTTTATTCGCACACATGGGCCACAGGAATTTTTGAAAAATACCATTCCCAACCTTTTTGCGCCGGACACCCGCGAAAAAAAACCAGAACTATTGGCCCGATTAATGGCCCTTGGGGACAACTTTTCAGGGGAAGCGCTCGTTTCCTATTACGAATCCATGATCAGGCGACCCGACCGCAGCAATTTGCTGTCGAAACTGTCTATACCTGTGTTGATTGTGATGGGCGAACATGACCAGGCGGTGCCATTGGCCGATACCCTGCGGTTATGCAAGCTCCCCAAAATGGCGTATATTCATACTTTGACAAAAAGTGGTCATATGGGAATGTGGGAAGAGCCCGGGCGCAGCCATCAATTGTTGCGCGCATTCCTCGAAGATTGCTAAGTCATGATATCCGATGCACTCATGAAGCGTATTTTATTCAGCTTACTTGCTAACCTCGTATTCTTTTTATCAGCCCGCGCGGAACATATCACCGGTGGAGAGATGTATTATACCCTGGTTAGCGTAAGTGGCAGTGATTATACCTATGCGGTTACCCTGAAACTTTACCGTGACTGTAACTCTCCCGGCGCCCAATTAGATCCAACGGCAGCCATTGCCGTGTTTGAAATGGGCAGTAATACCATGATTCGTCAGCTTAATGTACCTATTACCAATCGCGATCGTTTACAGCTCTCGAACCCCGGCCCCTGTATCAGCAATCCGCCAGTGGTTTGTTATGAAGTAGGCTTTTATACCACCACCATTACCGTACCGGCTTCCGCTGCTGGATATATCATTTCTTATCAACGCTGCTGCCGCATCAACGGGATCAACAACCTGGTAGCATCAGGTAGCGTAGGCGCCACTTATTCCGCTGTCATTCCCGGAACCAATCGGGGCTCCACGGCTCCCAACAACAATAGCGCCCGCTTTGTAGGATTGGATACCGTAATTATTTGCGGTGGCTATCCCTTTACCTACAGTTTCCGCGCTATTGATCCGGATGGCGATCAGCTTCGCTATACTTTTTGTCCGGCCTTTGTGGGCGGCGGCCAATCCGGACAGGGAGGTTCACCCAGTTCGCCGGCACCTAATCCGCCTGCGCCTCCTCCCTATCCCAATGTGAATTACAGTTTCCCCTTCAATGGCGGTGCGCCGCTGGGTCCCAATGTTACCATCAATCCCACAACGGGTCTGATCAGTGGCAATTCACCCGAGCAGGGCATCTATGTAGTTACCGTTTGTGTGGAGGAGATTCGAAATGGTGTGGTGATTGCCACCCAACGAAAAGACCTGCAGATAAAAGCGGGCGGTTGCGATATTGCCAAGCCGGTACTGGAGCCGGAATACCGTAGTTGCGATGGATTCACCTTCAATTTCACGCATCCCAACAACCCGCTGATCAATACCTATTATTGGGAATTTGGGGACCCTGCTTCCGGAGCCAATAATTCGTCTACCCTTCAAAACCCGACCCATACTTTTACCACTGCCGGTGTATACACCCTTAAGCTGGTGGCCAATCGCGGACAGGAATGTTCGGATTCCACCACCGCCATCATTCGGGTATTTCCCGGATTCTTCCCCGACTTTAATAGCAGTGGCGTTTGTATCACAAATCCCACCCAGTTTTTTGATGATACCCGTGCGAACTATGGTGTGGTAGATAACTGGCAATGGGATTTTGGCGACCCGGGCAATGCCGATGTATCTACCGATCAGAATCCTACCTATCAATATACCACCCCCGGCGTTAAGAATGTGCGGCTGATCGTGGGCAGCAGTGTGGGTTGCCTCGACACGATCATTCGAACTATCGAAATAATCGAAAAGCCCCCGATTACATTGGCCTTTAAAGACACGCTTATCTGCCGCCCCGATGCCGTACAATTGCAGGCAACGGGAACAGGTAATTTCAGTTGGGCGCCAAATACTAATATCGTAAACGGCAACACGGGCACCCCAACGGTGAGCCCAACCAGCACTACTACGTATGTGGTAACCCTCAATGAGCAGGGTTGTATCAACGAAGACTCGGTACAGGTAAGAGTGGTCAACTTCGTGACCCTGAGTGCCATGAACGATACGACCATCTGCCTCACGGATTCCGTTCAACTTAATATCAGTACCGACGGGCTCCAGTATAGCTGGACCCCAACCGCCACGCTAAACGATCCGACCCTGGAGGATCCGGTGGCTACTCCCACAGCCACTACCACCTACCAGGTGCAATCCCGGATTGGCAGTTGTGTGGCTACCGAAAATATAACCATCAGAACGGTTCCTTATCCAGTGGCCAATGCCGGCGTGGATACTGTTATTTGCTATAATACACCGGCACAGCTCAATGGCTCGCATAACGGCAGTAGTTTTTCCTGGTCGCCAACGGCGAGCCTGATCAACCCCAATACATTGAGTCCAACAGCCTTTCCGGCCCGTACCCAGGAATATGTGCTGGCCAGCTTCGACAACCTGGGATGCCCCAAGCCAGGCTTCGATACAGTACTGGTAACTGTTTTACCCGATATTGTACCCTTTGCCGGCAACGACACCCTGGTGGTGGTGGGTCAACCCGTGCAATTCAACGCTACCGGCGGTACATCCTATGAGTGGATACCCGCTACCGCACTGGATAATCCCAATATTCAAAATCCCATTGGCATCTACGGACCCGAAACAGATTCCATCACTTATACCGTACGAGTGTTTAACGATGCAGGATGTTACGATTCCGCATTCATAAAAGTGACCGTTTTCAAAACGGTGCCCAGTGTATTTGTTCCCACCGCATTTAGCCCCAATGGTGATGGCTTAAATGATGAGCTCAGACCCATTGCAGTCGGTATTCAACGCATCAATTATTTCCGCATTTACAATCGCTGGGGGCAGATGGTTTTCAGCACCACCACCAACGGCGCCGGCTGGGATGGCCGCATTTCCGGTACGCCGCAAGGAAGTAATGTGTTTGTATGGATGCTCAGCGCGGTGGATTATTTGGGAAATACCATAACAGATAAAGGAACGGTGACATTGGTGAGGTAGAGTTGAAAGTTTTAAGTTGTAAGTTTTAAGTTTTGGTCGATTATATTTTCTCGCGAACCGGATCATGCTTACTTAGTATATGTATTGAAACTTTTGGGGTCTACTATACCCATGTGCTGAAACATGATTTTAGTAAATTGCACATGAATGGGTCGCGGACCTTCCCCCCTTATACTTAATACTTATAACTTAAAACGTACAACTTAATACTCCCCATGCCCCCCATCGCCCTCATCACTGGAGCCAGTTCCGGATTTGGAAAAGCCTGCGCTATCAAATTTGCCAGCCATGGATATGACCTGATACTGAATGCCCGCCGGGCCGACCGATTGCTGGAGCTAAGCAATGAACTGGAACGAAAATATAATGTGGCTGTTTTCCCATTGGCATTTGATGTGCGCGAGCAGGAACTGGTATACAAGAGCATTGAAGAATTGCCTGATCCCTGGAACCGGATTGATGTTCTTGTCAACAATGCCGGGCTCGCGGTAGGAAGGGATTATTTTGAGGAGGCGGATGTGGACGACTGGAACCGGATGATCGACACGAACGTAAAGGGCTTTTTATATGTGGCCCAGGCCGTGGCGAAATGGATGGTGAAGTGGAAGAAGGGGCATATCATCAATATGGGTAGCGTTGCGGGTAAGCTGGTCTATGAAAAAGGCAATACCTATTGCGCCACCAAATTTGCCGTAGATGCCCTGAACCAGGCCATGCGAATCGATTTATTGCGTCATCGGATTAAAGTAACGGGCATACATCCCGGTGCGGCCGAAACCGAGTTTTCCCTGGTTCGGTTCAAAGGAGATGAAAGCACGGCCGCTTCCGTGTACCAGGGGCTGCAGGCACTCACCGCCGATGACGTGGCCGAGGTCGTATATTACTGCACTACCCTCCCTGCTCATGTTTGCATCAACGATCTGGTACTCACCTGTACCCAGCAGGCAGATGGTATTTACATGCAAAGGGATACCTGATAAATAATAAAAAATCCTTATCTTTTCAATCGCCCAATCGGCTTTCCGGGTTTGGCTCGGGATTTGCGTATTTTTCCGAGGCAAATGCCCGTTCAACACCCAATATCCCGTGTCAAAATCTCAGTTTTACGGTTGTCCCGTATATCTTTATAAACAAATCCGAACCCACGTAAAACCATGAAAAAGCCATTCATCATCCTGCTCGCAATCTGCCTCGGTTGGCAAAGCCTGCCGGCCCAGGATATCCGTTTACAAAACTGCGAAGACGACCTTATCAGTCGCCAGGTAGATTCTCTGAAAATTTTATATGAGGGCCAGGGCTATTCGCTGCTGCGTGAAGCAAGCATCGCCATGGAAAGCGAATATGAAATGCCTGTGATGATGCCCCTTACCCAGGGCGCCTGGTACCAGTTTGTTTTCATCGGCGACTATAGCTCCAAGCTCTATGAAGTTCGGATGTTTGACTGGAATGAAAAGCAGGTAATCTTTCAGCAAAAACGCTGGGGCGATGTTGACGGAAACATCATCTCCTATTCTTATATCCCCAAGTTTTCGGAATTCCACATGATGAAACCTGTGCAGGTGAACAAGAAAAAGAAGAGGAATCTCTGTGGCTATGTGATGTTGTTTAAGAAAGCGCCTGCCCCAACCGATACTACGGCAAGTATAGAATAGCTCAGGACCTGCCAATACCCCAGTATTGGATTCCCGCTTTTGTAATGGCGATTTTATCCAGTTGATTGCGACCATCTACCACAAACCGGATTCCATTGGCAGCCATTTTTACCCAATCGATCGATGCATATTCCGGGTGCATGGTAACCAGGATAAGACCTTCGGCTTCGCTCTCGTAAATATTGCTGTTGGCAACAAAGCCTCGCAGTTGTATTTCCGACTCGGAATAATTGGGATCGTGGAGGCTGCTTGCGATGCCAGCCTGCTCCAATTGCGGGCGCAGCCTGTATGCCACACTTCCGGCATCTTCTTTTACACCGGGTCGGAAAGCGAGACCAAGCAGCAGCACTTTCTTATTCCGGAGATGGGGTTGAAGCAGAGATATGGCATAGGAAGCCATTTCATCATTTATCCGTCGCCCTTCTGATGCCAGCGTAAAATCAAGTCCGATCTTCCTGAAATTTTCAATCAGAAAATAAGGATAAACTGGCGTACAATGACCTGCTACTCCTATCCCGGGTTGCAACAGGTTAGCTTCCCTATCGGCATTGATCAGCGGCAACATTTCCTGGAAATTGATACCGCTCGCGTTGGCCAGCAGGGCCAGTTGATTGCTGAGCGCAATATTGATATCGCGATACACCATACCTGAAAGCTTCATAAACTCAGCCGCTTCCAGGCTCGGTAATTTAGTAAGTTGATCGCGGGAAAAATACCGGAGATAAAATTGAAAGGCAGCATCGGCGGCGGCTTCATCATAACCCGCAATGGCTTTGGGGATCATGGCCAGTTGTTGCAGCATGGTACCACTCTTGATCCGTTCGGGACTGCAGGCCATATAGAAATCCCGGCCATGCCGGCGTCCCTGCTCTTCCAAAGCGGGAACCAGATCATTTCGGATAAAGCCAACAGGCACGGTTGTTTCCAGTACCACAATGGTCCGTTCGCTCAATGCGGGTGCCAGTTGCCGGATGCATTCGAGGAAAGGCCGATTATCCACCTGCCGCTGATCGGAAATGCCAAGGGGAATACAAATGATAATTGCATGGGTGCCGGCAAGCTGCGCGTAATCGCTGCTAAGTTGCAGCCTTCCATCCGCGAGTGCGGGCTGAATTCGTTCATTCAATCCGGGTTCGGTAGAATGATACCCGCGCCGCTGTATAGCATCCAGCAGATTGGTATTGGTATCCAGGGCCAGCACATTTGTCTCCTTTTCAAGCAACAGGGCACTGATGGCCTGTCCGATCTTGCCAAAACCAATAATGCTGATTTTATTCATGCAGGGATATTGAGCGGGCTTTTGCCAACATGGGTAAAAGCCTGTTGAATGGCGCGAATATCCGTCTATTTTCTCACTTACCCAGCGCCTTCCGGAAACCAGCGATCACTTTCTCAATATCGGCCTGTTCCATGGGAATATACAGGGGAATAATAATGCTGTTGTCGGCCGCATCTTCGGATACCGGCAGCGATACCTGCGCAAATTCTTTCTTATAGGCCGTTTCCCGATGGGCTGTCATGATGCCCCGACGGGTAGCGATACCATCATCCAGCATCCGTTGCATCAGTTCATTGCGCGATACGGGGCAATCCTTCTGCAGGTATATGCTGAAGGATTGGAAATTGCTGAAATATCCTTCTTCTTCCCTGGGCAAACGGATGAATGGAATATCGGCGAGGGCCTCCTGGTATTGCCGGGCAATCTTCCTGCGTTCAGCAACGATCCAATCCAGCTTGGCCAATTGGTGAATACCTACGGCCGCCTGGATATCCGTCATTCGATAATTGTATCCCAACTCCACATGATCTTCGAATATTACCTTGGATGACTCATGCCTTACCCGGTCGTTCACACTCATGCCATGCTGACGCAGCAGCTTAAGTCTTTCGTAATAGGCTTCATTGTTAGTGGTAACAAATCCACCATCCCCCGTAGAAATCACTTTGCGCGGATGCAACGAGAAACAAACCAGTTCGGAATGACTGCCGATTTTTCCACCCTTGTAAGCAGAACCCGCCGCACAGGCCGCATCTTCGATCAACTTCAGGTTGTACTTTTTGGCGAGCGCGCTGAAAGCATCGATATCGGCAGGCATGCCAATCTGGTGCACCAGCAGGATGGCTTTGGTTTTGGGACCAATTCGTTTTTCCACATCCTGCACATCCAGGTTATAGGTAACCGGGTTCACTTCGGCGAAAACGGGATTGGCACCTACATAGCGGATGGCATTGGCCGTGGCGATATAGCTCATGGAAGGGCAAATCACTTCATCGCCGGCCCCAATTCCCGACACAATCATGGCCAGGTGCAGGGCCGTCGTGCAATTAGACAATGCCACGGCATAGCGGGCACCGGTATATTCCGCAAACTTTTTCTCAAACTCCGCTACCCGGGGACCCTGGGTTATCCATCCCGTTAAGATGGTATCGTATGCTGCCTGCGCCTCGTCGGTAGTGAGGTAGGGTTTTGCTATGGGGATCATGCTTTTTGCGTGCTTTTATTTTTCTCAAAATACCAGGCCGACAACTCCTTCATGCCTGCTTCCAAACTAACCGTTGGCTTAAACGACAATAATTGTTCAGCCTTGCTGATATCGGCCAATCGTCTCGATACGGGATTGATCGAATTCTCTTCCCGAAACTCAGGTTCCAGTTGCGAATCATTTACTTTCAATAACACATCGAGCAACTGACGCAGGCTTGTTTCTTCGCAATTGCCGATATTGAATGACTCATCAGACACGTCGGCCTGCAGGGCAGCCACATTGGCGCGGGCGATATCACGCACATACACAAAGTCCATGGTGGTGGACCCGTCGCCGTAAATCAATGGGTTCCGACCGTCGCGGATACAATCCAGCCATTTGATCATCACTTCCGTGTATTTACCATCCGTATCCATGCGGGGACCATAGGCATTGAAGTACCGAAGCGCCACATAATCGAGCCCGTACATGAACTTGTAGCTGCGGAACAATTGTTCACCCCACAACTTGGCAGCCCCATAAAAGGTCTGGTTGTTGTAGGGATTATCCGTTTCCGGTGTGGGAAAATGCTGAGCCAGTCCATAAACGGAGGCGCTGGAACTGTAGATGACTTTTTTGATCTTATGCTTTACCGCCAACTGGGCCAGGTCGAAGGTGGATTTCAGCATTACTTCGAATCCGTCCTGCGGATTCAGGGCGCAGGCATTGATGCGAAGGGCGGCCATGTGAAAAATATAGTCGCATCCTTCCACACATTTTTCCAGGAGAGCGGTATCGCGGATATCGCCCTGGTAAAACTCCACCAGGGGATGGTTTTCGAACGACTTCATATTTTCCCTGGAACCACGAATAAAATTATCAATAATGCGGATCTTCCCGGGCTTCAGGGGAAGCAATTCTTCCACCACATAAGATCCTATAAATCCGGCTCCACCGGTCACCAGGATTGTACTGTCTTTTACCATATCAGGCATGTTGAGAATTATTAATGCTTAACAATAATATACCAGAGATAATCAGCGCGAAGCCGATGAAAGAAACATAATTTAATTGATCCCTGAAAATGAAATAACCGGCAATAACCGTCAATAAAAAATTAACTCCTGCCGACACTGGAATCACAAAACTGAAATTGGCGAGGGATAGTGCTTTAAAGATCACAAGCATCGACAGAAATATGAGCGCGAAAGCGGCAATTACCTGCGGTTCCAAAAGCAATCGCAGCCAGTCGTTCAGGGCCGCGAGGGTCCTCCCCTTCAATTTCCACTTGATAAGGGCGGCGCCACTCACGTTGAGAAACGCATACAACACACAAAGCATCACCGCTTTTATCATTCCTTCAAAATTTTGATTTCATCAATAATATACACCTGGCGCTTGCGGCTGGCATCAAGGGTACGCCAAAGGTACTCGGCAATAATACCGAGCGATATATTGGTAATGCCAAAACCTATCATCAGGATCGACATCAAAGCGGGCCAGCCAGCGGCCAGATCCTGGAAGAAAATCTTGCGGATCACGATATAGAGCGTCCATATCATACCCACAATAAAAAAGATAATTCCAACAATGGTTACAAAACGGATGGGCGCATAAGAAAAGGCAACAAATGAGTCGATGAAGAGTTTGATCTTCTTCGACAGGGTCCATTTGCTCACACCGGTCTGTCGTTCTCTCTTCTTATAGGAAATAGATTCCTGCCGGAAGCCAAGCCCCAGTATCTGCAGAAAGATGGATGAATTCGCTTCCACATTTTTGTTCACCTCATCGGCCACTTTTCGGTTAAACATCACGATATCGAAACCTTTTTCCGGGAAATTGCGGAAGGCGAACTTTTGCATGAGGTAGGCATAGAATCGGGAAAAGGTTTTCTCGCTCCAGCTCACTTTGGTGCTCTCGCGGTGGGCCCACACAATATCGGCACCATTCTTCATCTTTTCTCCCATGGTCAGGATCAGTTCGAGGGGATCCTGCAAGTCGGCATAGTTAAAGCAAATGAAATCACCACTGGCCTGCGCAATACCCGCACGCAGCGCAGCATGTGAACCGAAATTGCGGGAAAAACTGATCAGCTTTGCCTTATACGTTTTATGCTCCACCGATGCCAGCCGATCAACCGAACCATCATGTGAACCATCGTTCACAAAAATGACTTCAGCCGAAAAGGATTGCTCCGCAAAAAATGCGTTGAGACTTTCGACCAGAAAAGGTATTCCCTCATACTCATTGTAGATGGGTATAATGACAGAAACCTGTATGGGTGATGTAGCCGTCATAGCTGTTGTTTGAATCGGACACGAATACTTTTTATATAGTCCGCTGCGGGCATGCGTTCGCCCTTAACCTCTATCTCCTGCACCTCCACCATCGCATCGGCGGCAGCTACCAAAACGCTACCCTTATCTTTCCGGATCTCTACCACATGGCCGGGTATGGCCAGAAAGCGGTTTTCCGGAAAATGTACACGGGCCCGCCATATAATTACCTGCTCACCGTTGAGAAAGCTATACGCGCCCTTATAGGGTTCTGAAGAAGCACGTACCAGGCGCACTACTTCCTCTGTTCTTGCCTGCCAGTTGATCTGACTGTCTTCCGGCAAACGTGGATAACAACGTAGTCCGTTCACCGACCCCTTCAGATCATAGGCGCCTGGATTGTCCCATACCAGGTCAAGCGCTTTTTTGTACAGTACCGGTGCCTGCTTCTCAGCTTCAATAAGTATATCCCGTATATAAATGTCGCCTGAAATGGGAATCGGAGCACGGGCAATAATATCACCGGCATCCAGCTCCGGATCCATCTTATGAATATTCCCATTGATATAGGGTTCTCCATTAATGATGGTCCAGTTAACGGTGGCATTGCCTTTGTAGTCCGGAAGGTTTCCCAAATGATAATTCAGGATACCACAGGGAAAACGATCCAGTACTTTGGGCGGAATGGTATATTTCCAATTGGCGCTGATGGCGGCACGCACATTATTCTTTTCGAGGATTTCCAACAGTTCCGGCTTGTCGAGCGAGCGAATTACAAAAAACGCCGCCCCGATTTCACCGGCCAGCTTTTCAAAATCTTCCTGCTTCACGTCATACTCGTCGTATGCTTCCTCGGTTATTATAGCGCGAACCCGATACCCGTTTTGCTGCACATAACGGATTCCATCATATAAATATCGGGACCGACCTATAGCGATAATATTTCTTTCCTGGCTCATAGCAGTTCTACAATGGGTAGGTTTTTATAAAAATGTTCGCCTGTCACCAACGCTTCGGCCGATTTCAATCCGCCGGCCTGCAGGCGAATGATAGGATCGTAGCCAATAGCAGAAGGCAATATGCCCATATGACCACTGGCTACCTGTTCGGGAAAAAAGCGAATACCTGCCTGTTGAAGGTCCCTTGTATTCACATCGCCCGCATAGCGCAGTATATAGGGATCAGACAGTTGTTCCTTCAGCGATGAAATCCGGATGGGCCCCGATTGACCAATCCATTCCTGGTCGAAAGGATAGGCAGTAAACAGCACCGCTTCCGCATCCCGGAACGATGCTGGAATTTTTATTTCCGGGAATCCGCCCAGCCAGGTAACATTCGCCAGGTCGGCATATTTTCCGCGATTGTCGTCGAGATCAACCACGGCCAGCGCCTCACAATTGCGGGCCAGCACTTTGGCGATATAAGGACCAAAATCATTATTGCAGAGCAG
The DNA here is from genome assembly GCA_964395095.1 of uncultured Citrobacter sp. GTDB lineage: Bacteria > Bacteroidota > Bacteroidia > Chitinophagales > Chitinophagaceae > CAYMZZ01. The sequence goes on along the minus strand of CAYMZZ010000003.1, from coordinate 85,214 downwards.
GATGAATTTGTTCTTATAAGGGCAGGTGCCCGCTTCAAATATCTGTCGCAGGGCCATATCGCCCAGGTAACTGAATACATCCACATCGGGATGTCTTTCGTTGGTGGCGCCGAGTTTAAACCCGCGTTCGCGGATATATTGGATATCCATATCCGCATCGCGCCACTCCCAGGCTTCATACATCAATGGTATTACCAGGCCATCTTTGGCATGTTGCAGCATTTCGCGGTTCAGTGGCCGCAGGTGCCCTGAATTGGTGATAATGTCGGCAGAAGCAACAATTTCGGGTGTAATCTCGTGCACTAATTCCACCTGCACACCCGCCTCCTCCGCCAGCTTCCGCGTGGCTTCAAATACCTGCTCCACCGTGCCGTATCGTGTTGTCCTTGAGTAAGCAACAACCCTGGCACCGGCCAGCGCGGCCAGCACAGGCGTCACAACATAAGGCCCCGAAGCGGCTTCGGTGAGCACCGTCAACCCCTGCAGTCGCAGTTGAAGACCTTCCACACATTTTCTAAGCTTTGCCGAAAGCATGATCAGTATTGGTTAAGCGTGTCAATTACATATTTCACTTCATCATCCGTCAGTTCTGCATACATGGGCAACGAAACACAATGCTCGGCCAGGTATTCCGAATGGGGACAGTCGCCTTTTTGGTACCCCAAATGCGTATATGCTTTCTGCAAATGACAGGGAACGGGATAGTGCAGCCCTGGAAAAATATTTCGCTCGTTTAAGTACTTTATCAGCCCTTCCCGGTCGGCTGTTGTGACCACAAACAGGTGGAATACGGACTCATGCCCTTCCGGTTGCACCTGCATTTGAATTTTATTATTACTGATTTCTTTCTGGTACCGTCGCGCAATCTCCTGGCGACGTTTATTCCAGTCGGGCAGGTACTTGAGTTTGATGGAAAGTGAAGCGCCTTCCAGACCGCCCATGCGCATATTGAATCCGAGCTCATCATGATAATAGCGCACGGTCATTCCATGGCTACGCAAGCTCTGCAGGTGCTTGTAATACGACTCATTATTAGTGGTAATGCCACCGGCTTCGCCGCAGGCTCCCAGGTTTTTGCCGGGGTAAAAGCTAAAGCAGGCCATTTCTCCAAAGCCGCCAACAAGCTTACCCTTGTAGCGTGCACCTTGCGCCTGTGCTGCATCTTCAATCAGAAAGAGACCATGCTTTTTGCAAATGGCCGCGATGGCATCCACATCAAAAGGCTGTCCATACAGGTGTACGCCGGCAATGGCTTTGGTACGCGGAGTGATGGCGGCTTCGGCACGTGCCGGATCTATCTCCCAGGTATCGGGCAGGCAATCCACGAATACCGGTGTAGCGCCAACATAGGATACACCCCAGGCTGTAGCAATAAAGGTGTTGGCGGGAACAATTACTTCATCTCCGGCGCCAATGCCGAGGGAGATCATCGCCAGGTGCAAGGCAGATGTGCCATTATTGAGCCCTATGGCATATTGGGTATCGCAAAACCGGGCGAAGTCCTTTTCGAATGACTCTACAAATGAGCCTCCTGAAAATGCGGTGTTCTCATATACTTTTTCAAATGCTTCAAATACTTCCTGCTTTATTTGCTGGTGCTGTCCTTTCAGGTCCAGGCAATTGATCTTTTTATTCATTATGGTAGGCTTAGGTAAAGGGTACTAAATGGTTTTGATGGGCTTGGCCGGATTGCCAGCCACAATAGTATTGGCGGGAACATCGCGCGTAACCACAGCGCCAGCGCCAATCATGGAATTCTCGCCAATGGTGATTCCACAAAGAATGGTAGAATTGCTGCCGATGGAAGCGCCCTTCTTCACTATGGTTTCTATACACTTCCAGTCGGCATCGGTTTGCATGCTGCCATCGGGATTGGTGGCGCGGGGAAACAGGTCGTTGGTAAACATAACGCCATGCCCCACAAAAACATTATCCTCGATATGCACACCTTCACAGATAAAAGTATGGCTCGATATTTTACAACTACGTCCGATGGTTACTCCTTTCTGAATTTCCACAAAGGCGCCCACTTTGCTATTGTCGCCGATGGTGCAGCCATAAGCGTTCACAAAATTGAATATGCGAACATTTTCGCCAATGGTTACATTATTCAGACTCTGACGGTCATTATTGATGGTTACTGTTTCCATACCTTATATTTTTACTTCTTTACCATTGTTTTTAATTGAAATCTGCGATGCTTCCAAAATCTTCACTACCTGCATACCCAGGTGCGCATTCGATAGTGGCTTTCTTTTGTCGATAACCGAACCCACAAAATCGGCCGCCACTCCTGCCAGGGCTTCTTTCGTCGAAAGTTTTGGAATATACACATCGCCCGTTCGGTAGTCGACCATGATGCGGGTTTTGTCTAAATCCGTTTTGTGATCATAACCGGTATCATAGATCCGCACTTTTTCAGAGGGCTCCAGGTCGTTGTACACAATCATCTTTTTATCCCCGCCAATCAGGGTTTGCCGTACTTTCACAGGCGAGGTCCATGAGCAGTTGAAATGCGCGATGAAATCCGACGCATAGTTGACCGTCATGTAGGCTATGTTCTCGATATTATTTCTTGTATGTGAAATGCCGGTGGCGTTGATGCTTATCGGCTCTTCGGTGATGAGGTAGGTAAGAATGGAAATATCATGCGGAGCCAGGTCCCACAGCACATTCACGTCAGGCTGAAACAGTCCCAGGTTGATACGGGAAGAATCAAAATAACGGGGCGTGCCCACCGTACCATTCTCAATGAGCTCTTTCATTTTCTGTACGGCGCCCGTATAAAGAAAAGTATGGTCAGCCATCAGGGTGAGTCCCTTTTGCTCGGCGAGATTGATCAGCTCCTCGGCCTCCGCTACCGTAGAGGTAATGGGCTTTTCGATCAGCACATGCTTGCCCTTTAGCAAGGCCTCTTTGGCCAACGCGAAATGCGTGAATACTGGCGTGGCAATGATCACTGCATCAATTTCGGGATCGTTGATCAGGTCCTGGCCTGATGAAATGCCCTGGATGCCGGGATAGGTTTTGGCTAAAGCCGCCAAACGTTCCGGCCTTCCGTCGGCCACTGTCTTTACGGTGCAATTCGGCGTGCTGAAGAAGTTACGTACGATATTAGGCCCCCAATATCCATAGCCTATAACGCCAACTGTAATGTTTGCCATCTGATGATTCGGTTATATAAGTTTAAATAGTTACGGTTTACCCGGCTTTTGCAGGCTATTACTGGACTTTGGGCATTCAGTAGGCTCGGATGATCAATGATCATTCAACAATGAAATGGCATGGAATAAACAATAGGAACATTGGGTACTTAGCGATAATTCTGGTGCTTTCGCAGTTTAACTCTTTGAAGGCCAAAATTACAGGCTGGTATTAGGTGCTACCAATCAAATGAAGGTCAATGCGTTAGGCATTGCGGCTCAAATGTATAAAAAAAACTTCTTTAATCCTACTATTTTGAGCGGCTAAGGTCAAAAATTTCTTTTGCAAGATTCTGCTGAAAGGAATCCCCTGTAGCCGCTATGTATTTCGGAGGGTCATGCCTATATTTATCCGCTAATCGAACCCAACCTCTGCCATCATGTCCAAACAATCTTTTTCGGTTCTTCCTTTTTTTGAACGGATGCCATCCTGGGCTTTTGCCGGCCTCGTTTTTCTTTACTGTATCCTGATGACTTTCCAGGGTCTTGATCTCTCGGATGAAGGATTGAATGCAGTATTCTACCGTAATATATATACAGATCCCGAAGCGGTGCAGTACACATTCATGTTTTGGCTTTCAGGTGTAGTGGGAGGCGCTTTCGATTATCTTTTCCCGACCATGGGTATCTGGGGTCACCGAATGCTGGGCGCCTTTACCCTGGGCATTACCTGCATGCTGGCTTATAAACTCCTGCGTCCTTACCTGGGCAAAGCGGCATTAAGGCTTGGACTCTTGTTTGCTTTGTTGGTTATCGCCAACAACATTCGCATGTTCCATTACAATTATCTCTGCATGCTGCTCTATATGCTTTGTGCCCTCTTTCTGTTTAACGGGCTGAAGCGCAACAAACCTTTCCTGATCTTCCTGGCAGGGATGATGGTAGCTTTTGAAACCCTGGCAAGAATTCCCAGCCTGGTAAACCTGGGCCTGGTACTGGCTATATTCTATTATGGCTACCTGCAACAATACAGTTGGGGCCGCATGTTCCGCCTCGCTTTTATTTTTGGCGGAGGCTTTATTGCGGGAATGGGCGTAATGATCGCTTTTGGTATGGCTACCGGGCAACTTGATATATTCCTGGGAGCCGTGAAACTGGTGATGGAAATGGGAAGCGGCGGAGCCAGTAGCCATTACGGACTCGGAAAATTGCTGAAGCAGTTTGTTGTGCTGTATGGTTCCGCGGTAAAGCATGGTCTAATGATTGGTATTCCCATTCTTGCCTCCGCAATGCTGTGTAATCTTATTCAGTACCGGCCATCCTGGCGCAAACCCCTTATCAATATTTTAGTAACGCTGCTGCTGCTTGCATTTGCCTGGTTGATCTGGAGCAATAAGATCAATCACATCATCATGGTCTTTTTACTTACCGACCTCAGCATGCTGGCTGCCCTGCTCATCTTTACCACGGAAAAATCAGTGGACCTCCGGGTGTTGACTCTGATGGGCCTGTACATCATTCTCACTTACCCCCTGGGCAGTTCCGATGGCATCTATACCGTTGGCATGTACACGTTGTGGATTGGGCTTCCCATTGCCGTGGATTATTTCTCGCGCTGGACCCAATTAGAGACCAACTGGAAGCTCGACAGCACGCGCGCAGGATGGAATCTCAAAACCTGGATCGATAACCGTCAATTCCGAACTATCGGGCTATTGGCCGTATTGCTTATCTTTTTTGCTTTGCTGCGCCAGGCTTATTATTATCCCTTTTTCGACTGGAACGATCGCACGAGGATGACGGCACAGGTGGATAACCCTTATATCCGCCATGTGTACACTACCCCTGAGCGTGCCAGGGTCATCAATGAATTACTGGCGGAATCGAAAAAATATTTTCAAGAAGGCGATACAGTGCTGATGTATCATACCATCCCCATGATGCATTATCTTACCCGTACGCGTCCCTATCTCCGCAATGCTTTGCCCTGGCTGTATGAAGGCAGTTTCTTTGGAAAAGAACTCCGTAGCACCGAAGCGAAAACCGGACAAAGACCCGTGATCGTCCGGCAATTGATAAAGACCGTAGCCGAAGCCTCCAACTGGCCCGATCCCCCACCGTATTTTGATGAGAACTGGGCAACCATCAACGAAAAAAGGGATGAAGCCCTTGAGAATTTTATCAACGAACACGGATACAGGGAAGTGTGGAATAATGGGGTGTTTGCGATTTATATACCGGGAGGGAAGTAGTGAGCAGTAAGTAGTAAGTAGTAAGTAGTAAGTTGAAAGTTGTAAGTTATAAGCAGTTATTAGATAAATCTGCGGGAACTGCTTCAGCACTTTAATCAGCTTCATAGTTCAGGCGAGTTTTCCCGCAGATTGGCGCAGATTTCATCGCAGATTGGCGCAGATATATTCCCCAACTCGCCATTCACACTTACTGAAAGGACCCCATATGATGTCATTACCAGCATTCATACTCACTACCCTCGGGAGTTTACCTCGTTACACTTAAACTTGTTTGCTACTTCGCGCTCGTTGCGACTTCTTCGCGCCCGTTGCGTTGAAAATAGCGCAGTCTCAACCATATCGAATGTGCGAAAGGCTTAACGCAACGATCGCAAAGAAGTCGCAACGAACGCAACGAAATACCTACAAATACTACGTAGTAGCAAAAGAACCGCCAGGGCGAGGCAGGCGCAACGATGGGATCTAGAAGTTGTTTTACTGCAATAATATTGTCCCCCTATCCCGACCTACACCTATTATAAGGATCCAATTGGATGCCGGGGGCCAGCATTCACAAGAACTTCCAACCTGGTACATTCAACACTAAACATACGTAGAACGTAAAACGTATAACGTATAACGCTCCTTTATTGCGCCAGGGAAATATCAATCTGCAATCCTCCCCTGGTATTGGTGATGGGGAACGCGTTACTGATCTTGGGAATGGTGCGGGTTTGATCGAAGTACAGACTCAGTCTTACCCGCTGGCTGATTACGTACTGAATCTGGGGATTGATGCGGATTACTTTTTGCCCGGCTGTACCAAATGCGGTTCCCTGGTCGAGCTTGCTGTTGGCCGTAGCATCATCGCGCAGGCTGAAGTCGAGACGGAATGTGATATCACCATCCAGCTTTTGGCCCTTTTTACCAATACGCATATTCTTCAGCAGGGGCACCCCCTTCTTGCGGTAATTGAATCCGAACACGTATTCCGTTGAACGGTTTTCCGCCAACTGGTAATCGATCAGGCTCAAACTCAGGGTACGCGATTTCCGAAACTCGAATCTTGTGCTGAGCTGATTGGTAAAAGTAACGTCCAGTTCAATCATCGGGTCAAATGCCTCCTGAATGGTGAGGTTGGGAATCAGGAAGTAGGGAATATAGTTCCCCGTTAGTGTATCGCGGAAAAAGGGATAGCCAATACGATTCGGATCCGCGAAAAGTAGCGCCGTATTAAAGCTATTCATACTTAAAGTGCTGTGATAGCCATGGCGGATGGTTACGTTGCTGAATATTTTGTCCAGCCCCGGTATTCGCGAAAGTCCGGTATAAGTAAGCGCCCAGTTGGGTCTCGGCAACAACCCGGCAAAAGGATTGGAGCGAATATTCGGATTACTGTTCTTAAACAGTTTGATCCCGGATGGGTCCTTACCGGTATAAGCCGCCAGGAAGGATGGAATCACCACATCCTGCGCATAGCGGCCATAGCCCAGGTAATAGTTCGGGTCGTTGGGGTCCACTTGCCCTCCCTGGTAATCGTTGAGCTCGGCCAGGCGGCGTGAAAGTATTTCGCGGTTGCTTTCAAACTCCCGGAAGGTTTCTGATACCTGGTTCGGGTCAAATTTTTCGAAGAGGGTTTGATAGGCAATATAGCTAACGCTAAAGCTACCCATGGCATAAGGATTAAAGCGTGCCAGGCCTGCACTACCGGAAGTATCCTTCACCAATTCCGAATACTGTTTGCTGAAGGTTTTGTCGAGATTAATATCAATATTCAGGTCGCGCACCGGATTCACCTGTGCCGTAATATTGAGCCGCTCATTGTAGCGTTGCTGGATCATCGCCGATACCAGCGAATCGCGTGATAGCAGCCCCCGTGCGCCAAAACGATTGATCCAGCTCGTGTCGGGTTGATAACCGAAAATGAATCCCATACCCGGTTCGCCACTCCGCCAGTTATTGCCCAGCAACACGGTACTATCCATATACCCCGGCAGGGTGGTTCCGAAATCCTGCGAAAACTGCACACCTACCCGCTTCAGCGATGTAGCCAGGTTTAGCACAGCTTTTACGCCCTTACCCATTTCCACGGGTTGATTCTTCCGCAGTTCCCTTTCACGACGTCGTTCTTCCCGCTTACGCTTGCGCTCCGCTTTACGGTAAGCACGCTTTTCCTTCTTGGTCATCTTGGCCCACACGCTATCGGCAATAACCGGAGCCATTGCTGTTTTCGACAAGGTATCGCGGTTCACCGGTCTTGCGTTGGGGTTGGCATTGCGGGGATTGGGTCTTGCCTGCATGCCCGAAGCAGCACGCAGAAAGCGCGACTTATTGTAAAGTTGATCGAAATTGAACTCGCCATTCACCGTACGTGTTTGCGTATTGCTGAGCGTATTACCCAGGCTGCGCGCGAGCAGGGATGATGCCAGCCAATTATATTTGGTACTGTAATTGGCGCGAATACTGGTCCAGTCGAGGAAGGGAAATTTCTGTGTGGGTAATGTATACGATATACCCGCTTCCTGGGCAAACTGCGTATTTCGTCCACCCTTGAAGAGATTCCGTTGCACCGAATCTTTTTTCGCATCCGTGTCAATTCTTCCGAATGGCTCATCTATCCGGGCATTATTGGTTGCGGAATAATCCAGGGTAATGGAACGTGTGAGGTTCCATTGCAGAATATATACCCGATCGAAAGTAAAGTACTTATCATACGTTTCGGGAATCTTATAAGGTCCGCCACCCACATTGCGCGGGCGGGTAGCGCCGAACTGGCGAAACACATCGGCCCTGAACGAAAGCTGCGAGGGCACATAGTTAAAATTCAAATCCTTGATCCAGGTGAGCCATTTTGAATTCGACTTGATCAGTCGTTTGAAAGGCTCGAGGTATTTGGGATCCGGCGCATAATTATAAGCGATGGCGCCTCGGGTACGTCGCATTTCATAGAGATCGATCAGCGGGTTGGTCTGCCTCGTCTCCATATAGGAGTAGTTGAAATCGAAATTGGTAAGGCTCCATATCTTCGGTTTCTTGCCATCCGTCTTTATCTTTTTCACATTGGTGAAATTGATGGTTCGGATGGTCGTAATATCCTGCGCATCACGCCGGATCGAATCCTTATCGGGTCCGGTCGCATTCTCCAGCTTATCCCGCAATTTTATATCGAGGTCATAAGGGTCATATTCCGGTGTGCTGGTAATGCGGCTGATACCGGCATACACAGGTATCTGAACACCCAGTTGACGCGGCAACAATTTTCCGGCATCGATATTGGCGGAAACATCAAAGGTATAGAGATCTTCACGGGAGCGGTCATTTACTCGCTGTTCCAGGGTGCCAAAGCCGCGGCTCTTAGCCGTCCCCGAAAGGGATATGCTACCGAGATCAGCCAGGTTCAGGTCTACCCGGCCCAGGCCGGCCCAGCCGCCTTTTTCATCGAGGTTGGAGAATCGCAATTCATTAAACCACACTTCCGCGCAGGCGGGCTCCGCCTTGTTGTTCACAACACTCAGCATCATACCTCTTACCTCACCCAGGTTGGGGTTACCAATCAGGGCATATACCCGGCCATTGGGTAATCGTTCGCTATAGTATTGCGAGGGGGAGAAACCGCCATTATTCCGGCGCAGCTTTAATTGGGTCAACTCTTCGAGGTCAAAATCGAGATTATTTTCTTCCGGCCAGATCAACAAACTATCGCGTACACCCCAGTTGGTTTTTTTCAGCGGAATGCGGATCTCATAGTAGTTGCCCTGGAAATCGTTGCCGATACGAACGATGGCGGAAAGATCATAGTCCTGGATGGCCCCATCGCTGCCACGGCCCTCCGCGTGTATGAACATGCGCATTTTTCCATACTGACGCATATCCATGTTCATGGTTTTGAAAACGCCACGCGACTCGCCATTCTCCAGCCCGCAAAGCTGCACACTCAGCGCCTGTTCGTTGAGGAATAATTGCACGTTGTTATTGCTCAACTGCTGCTGCCGGTCAATACCCGGGGGCATCACATAGTTGATGGGTTGGCGCTGGTCGTTCTCCTCCAGGTTTACCGCGAGGGTGTTAAACTCCACCGGATCATTACCCGGCAGGTTGGTATAGTTGCCGGTTGTATCAATTTCGTACTGAAACTTCCGCCATTGGTTGCGCACGAGCTCCAGTTTTCCAAAACGCATCACTACCGAATCCTGGAAACCCGTCACATACATACGGATAAAGCGGATGGATTTGAAATCAGGTATATTACCCACTTTGTTCGTAAACTCATTAACCGGAATCCGGAACAGGTACCATTTTTCCGGGCGTTGACCGCCATTGGCCAGGGTTACGTTCACCATCCGAATATCCGTGATATAATTGGTGCCCGTCATCATGTTGGGCGCAATATCCACTTCATACTCGAAGTACTCTTCCACCTCATTGAGCGTGTTATCGCGGTTCAGCTCTTCGCCATCGGGATATTGGGTAAAGGCGTTTACAAACTGGCTGCTGTTATTGCTCACCGGCGAGTTGCCGTGGGGATTATTGATATTTTTATACCGACCCAGGATACCCACATTGCCGGCATCGTAGCTGGGATCGCGATAGGGTTTGAAATTATCGGCAGCCGGATCCAACTGCGCAATGGCGGCGGCGGCGGGCGCTACAGCGGCAAGACCCTGCAGGTAATTGTCGAACTTGCTACGCTCTTCCTCATCGGTCAGTCCATCCAATCCCACATCCTGAAACTCCCTGTCGGCAGGATCATTGCTGAAAGCATTGGTTACCTGCAGGGGATTGGAGGGCACTTTTCCCCACACACTGGAATTATCTACCGGAGTATTGAGTCGCGGAGTTGGAAGACCATTCTCGTATTGACGCTTACCGTCTTTCAGAATATCTTCCGAAATATTGCCCAGGTTGAAAAACAGTTTACCGGCACCGCTGGCAGTATTGGTAACATAGGGATCCTGTAGCCAGAATTCGATATACTCCACGTTGCCCGTTTCAAAGTCGATCTGGTCGATGTTGCGCATGATACCACCCCAGCTCTGGGTGGGATTGGCGAGGCGACCATTGGGATCAATTCTGCCGCCGCGGTTTTCAAAATTATAAGGTCCTTTGTCTTTGGGATAGAAAGCAAGATCAAAAGTAGTGAGCAGGCCCTGGCCAAAATCGATGGTACGCTGCGGAAATATTTCCCGCTGCAATACCTGCCGCACTTCCGGCTTCGAAAGCTCATCCACATTACCCTGTAAGGGATTGTTGGGATTGCTGCGCTCCTGCAAAACGGGTTCTATATTATACCAGGCCAGTTTGGCGCGGTTGTATCCGCTGGCCAGATCGTTGTTGAGCGCAGCTTCCGGAAAACGCTGGGGAACGCTGGCCAGGTTCCAGTTGATCAGGGGAAACCGCAAATCAATAGCCGCACGGGTTCCCTCAAAGTCATCTATATACACCAGGCCATTACTGCCCCGGCCAATCTGTGGAGAGTGGCCCGGCTTCAGCACGGCCACTTCGGCATAGGCTTTAATCGACGACATGGTGCGGGTGCTATACCAGGGCAGCTTGTCGAGCCACTTGGTAAGTCGTGGAAAATCGCTACGGTAGTCCACATCCATGCCAAACATGGTATTGCGTACCGGATCTTCACCATAGGATTGCTTGATGAAGAAGGGACGCTCACCCAGCCTCGCAATGGTGGCGCCAATGGAAAGTTTGTCGTTGGCGATATAGTCCATACGCAGCCCCATAAAGTTCTGTTGCTGTATGGCAAAAGCATTCTGGTTTTCGTAACTGATATTGACCGGCACTCCGGAATTGATGATGGCCTGGTTGATGATGCGCAGCGTACCCAGGTCGTAGTTGATGTCGTAGTCAATACCCTCCTGCAGGGCTTGCCCGCCGGCCGTAACGGTTACCGAGCCGCGGGGTATATTATAACCCAACTGGTAATCGCCCGAACCGCTGGAGCTGGTGCGCGATTTACCGGAAAGCTTATAGCGATTCAGGTTGGCATAGGTTTGCGCGATGGCCTTGATGGTATCATAGAGGGGGTAATACACATACCGGTCCCGCTCCACCTGGGTTGGAAACACATATTCGAGATCTCGCCCAAAGGGTTCCAGCACGGGGAAGATGATCCGGCTCATGCTCGAAATCACGGTAAATCCTTCGATATAATCAAACACACCATCCGGCTGCGGATCGTTTTGATTATTGAGCCGGTCGAGGTTGACCAGGGAAATCAGGGGCTGTCCTTCAAACTGTGGCAATACATCCGGCGGAGGCAGGTATCTTTTTTCGCCCAGGCTGGGTTCTTCGTAAAGGATATCCAGCTTAAAGTCGGTACGATCCAGTTGGCCATAGCCTACCGAGTACACGTTCTTCATCATCAGGTCCCAGATGGGCAAATTGGTCCGTTGCGATGTCGCTTTCAGCAACTTCAAAAACAACACTTTTTGAGTGGCCCCCGAAGTATCAGGCGGCACATCCTGCGAAAACTCACCTACCTGGAATACTTTGCCGTTGTAGGTATATTGGAAAGCGATACCGAGTACTTCATCGGGCTGCAGGGGCTGGTTCAGCGAAAGGAAACCGATACGGGGATTGAAATAATAATCCGTAGGCTGCAATTTGCGTGCGAAGGTTTTTTCAAAATCCTGCACGGGCGTCAGACCATTGCTGGTCAAAAAGCTTTGGATGGTGCTCGAATTACGGTTGCCACCGGGCCCTGTTAACAAACTATAGAGCGTATTGGTATTGTTGTCGGGAAGAGCATTAGGGTTGCCGGGTCCTCCCCAGGGGCCAAAGGGGGCGCCCTCGCCGAGGTCCATCAGGGCTACCACATCGCGGGTATCGGTGGTGGCACCGTTGCGATTGGTTACCCATACTTCCACCCGCAGAATCTGCACGGGGGAGTTCACCACCGGTAACTGGGCCATGGCCGTATTGTACCGTCCCCGGAAATACTGCGTCATCAGGAAGTGCCGGTTCTCTTCATACTCATCGGCCTTGAGCTGGAAAGTTTGGGTGGCCGTTCCACCTTCGAGACCCATAGACTGCCGTTGGCCACGCTGGTTGGCGAGCACGCCGGTTACGAACATTTTGCCAAACTGAAGCTGGGTTTTTACCCCAAACAAAGAAGTGGCGCTGGGGATCAATGTGCTCTTGGTTTGGAAATTGACGTTGCCCAGTTGAAACTGCTTGAGTATTTCATCGTCCTTGCCGATATAGTTCAGGTTGAGTTGATTTTCAAACTCAAAATTGGCGAGGGTATTGTAGTTGATGGGAAGGGTGAGCTTGTCGCCGATCTTGGCATCTACCTGCATCCGCGCATTCATGTTGAAATCGAGGCCGCCAAATCTTCGGGCCCTTTCCGGCAGGGTCGGGTTTTTGATATTTTGTCCAAAATAGCCGGCCAGCAATTGCACTTCGCCGGAGGGCCGGATGTCTACCTTACCCACCCCCACAATCCGGTTGAACCAACTGGGGGAGGTTTGGAACTGGGGCTTGAAGTTCCGGCGGTTCATGTCGGTGAGCAGGGAGGCGCGCTTGCGGAAATAATCCGTTTCGTCGCGGCGGCCCTGCATGCGCATGAATTCTTCGCGGTTGAAAGAAACGGGGGTGCGGTAGTAGCGGTCGCCAATCTTCTCCGTGATAAAATATTCGCCCGTGCGGGGGTCGTATTCGATATTTTTTTTGATGAAAGCTGTATCGCGAAGGTCGAAAGCGTTGCTGCGCGGGGCGCTAAGGGGATCCCCATAACGATCGTAAATGGGATACCGAAGGGTATCCTTTCGGGAACTGTCAGCGGGGTTTTGTTGAAAAAAATTATCTGAATATTCCCTGCTGTTAGCTTTGCCGATTATACACAATACGAGGGTGAGCACTACCGTCGTACGGAAGATATTTGCAACTTTGCAATTCAATTTGTTCTCAGGATCAATTAGTTCCAGAAATTAAGGCCATCAAAGGATACGGAGTGCTTTTTTGATCAGCTCTTCCACCTGCAGGTCCGGCTCTGCCTGCAAGGCCTTTTTGATTGCCTGCTCAGCGGCCGTGCGATGGATCCCCAGCGCCGTCAGAGCATTAAACGCATCCTGTTGCAAAGTATTGTTTTTCATAGGGGAAATATTTGTTACGGGGTTTTGTTTACCCAGTTTGTCGCGCAGTTCGAGAATGATTCTTTCGGCGGTCTTTTTGCCGATTCCCTTAATCGATTCCAGGGCCTTTACATCCCCACCCAGGATAGACCGGGTTAATTCCTCGGGTTTCATATACGACAACATCATCCGGGCCGTGCTCGCCCCTACCCCCGATACTCCCAACAGCAACTGAAACATCTCCTTCTCCGCCAACTCAAAAAAGCCATATAGCAGGTGAGCATCTTCCCTTACGATCATTACCGTATGCAATTGCCCTTTCTCCAAATTCTGGATATGCGAATAAGTATGTAAACTGATTTGCAATTCATAACCCACCCCGTTAACATCCAAATGAACCAGCGCTGGACTCTTGTGAGCAAATTGACCTTTTAAGAATGCAAACATGGGAGAGAGAATTTGGGGATTTGAGAATTTGAGTATTTGGGGATTTGGAATTTGAAAATTTGAGAATTTGGGGATTTGTATTTAAACCTTAAACCCTAAACTCTAAACTAATAACCGAATTCCCAAATTCACAAATTATCAATTTGCTCACAGCGCTTGTTCCAAATCTTTGATAATGTCCGCCGCCTGTTCCAGGCCTACATTCATACGAATCAGGCCATCGGTAATACCATAGATCTCTCTTTGTTCGCGGGGCACGCCATAGTGGGTCATGGATGCCGGGTGCGACAAGAGGGTATCGCAGGTACCGAGGGAAACGGTGCGGATACACATTTTGAGTTTATTCATGAAATCGATACCAGCCTGCAAGCCATTCTTTAATTCAAAACTGAGCATGGCTCCGGGATGCCTCATTTGTTTTTGTGCGGTAGCAAAATCAGGATGCGAAGGTAATCCCGTATAATTCACGTTGGCAACAGCCTTATGATTTTCCAGGTAGCGGGCCACTTCCATCGCGTTGGCGCAATGGCGCTCCATCCGCAGCTCCAGGGTTTTGATGCCATTGATCAATAAGAAAGCGTCGAATCCGTTGCTATTGCCTCCCAGCAGGCGATGCACTTTGGTCATGCGGGTGCGCATGAACTCGATATCCCGGCCGAGCAGGATTCCGCCAATGGCCGTGCCATGCCCGTTCAGGAATTTGGTGGTACTGTGCACCACAAAATCGACTCCATACTGAAAGGGCTGCTGCAAATAGGGCGTAGCGAAGGTATTGTCGCAGGCAACAATCTTTCCATATTTCCGGGCCAGGGCTACGAGGCCGGCTATATCCACACACTGGATGGTAGGGTTGGCAGGTGTCTCAATATAGATCATCCGGATGGCCGGATGGCGCTGAAGCAGTTCCTCCGCGGTATTCAGGTTGCGCAGGTCTGCTATATCGGCCTCAATACCGAGACCCGGAAGCACCCGATGTATCATTTCCTCGGTGCCTCCATACAGGGAAAAATGTGTCAAAATCCTGTCGCCGGCTTTCAAAGTACCCAACATCAGGGAACTGATAGCCGCCATACCCGATGCATGAAGAATGCCCTTTACTTCGAGGTCGAGACCGAGGGTTTCCAGTGCTGCAATTTTTTTCTCCGCTTCCTCAATAGTAGGATTGCCCCAGCGGCTATAGATAAATCCTTCTTCCTGTCCGCTGAAACGACGCATACCCTGCTCTGCCGTATCAAATACATAAGTACTGCTGGCATAGATGGGTACCAGGTGCGCGTGACGGGGATCCGTTTCATGACCCGCATGAATGGCCGTGGAACTAAAGCCGGAATAGAGGGGAGAAGACATTATTTGTTGATTCGTTGAATTGTTGATTTGTTGAATTGTTTATTTGTTTATTTGTTGATTTGTTTATTTGTGAATTTGAGGCGTCGTAGCATGGTAAATGTTGAGCTTTCGTGATGACCGATTGCGCCTTAAACTATTTACAACAAATTCCCAAATCCCCAAATCAGCAAATATTCTCTAATACGCCCATTTCACCAGCGTGGCTCCCCAGGTGAAGCCTCCGCCAAATGCGGCGAGTACGAGCAATTCGCCTTTTTTTAATTGATCCTGCCATTCCCAAAGGCAAAGTGGAATGGTGGCGGCAGTGGTATTGCCGTATTTCTGGATATTGATCATTACTTTCTCTTTGGGAAGCCCGATTCGGTTGGCCGTTGCATCGATGATGCGCAGGTTGGCCTGGTGGGGTACCAGCCAGGAGATATCGTCGCCGGTGAGCTGGTTACGCTCCAGCAATTCCGCGCTTACATCTGCCATACCCTTTACGGCAAATTTGAATACGGCCTGCCCTTCCTGGTACACATAATGTTCTTTATTGGCCACCGTTTCGGCACTGGGAGGATAGGCGGAACCTCCCGCCTTCATGCGGAGATACTGGCAACCACTGCCATCACTCTTCAGCAGGCTATCGAGCACACCAAAGCCTTCCGTATTCGGTTCGAGCAAAACCGCGCCAGCACCATCGCCAAAAATGACGCAGGTGGTTCGGTCGGTATAATCAACAATCGCACTCATTTTATCAGCGCCTGCCACTACCACTTTCTTATAACGTCCGCTTTCGATAAGAGCCGCTCCCTGGGTAAGCGCATACAGAAAACCAGAACAGGCAGCCGACACATCATAGCCCCAGGCATTTTTGGCGCCCAGTTTATCGCATGCTATAT
Source organism: uncultured Citrobacter sp. (assembly GCA_964395095.1). Taxonomy (GTDB): domain Bacteria; phylum Bacteroidota; class Bacteroidia; order Chitinophagales; family Chitinophagaceae; genus CAYMZZ01. The sequence continues at coordinate 69,078 of CAYMZZ010000003.1, read as the reverse complement.
TGGCCGTGGCGGGAAACACCATATCGGGTGTAACCGTAGCCACAATCAGGCAATCTATTTCGAGGGGATCAATACCTCTTCTCTTACAAAGGTCGCGAACGGCCGGCACTACCATTTCGGAAGTACCCCTGCCCTCCCCTTTCAAAATCCTTCGCTCTACAACGCCCGTGCGGGTCCGGATCCATTCGTCGGTGGTATCCACCATTTTCTCTAAATCGAAGTTCGTCAACTTGTCTTCGGGTACAAAGCCCCCCACTGCCGTGATGGCAGCCGATATTTTTACGCTCATCTTTTCAGTTTTAACGTTCCTAAAGCTGGCCAAAGGTAGATAAAATGTTATTTGGTTATTCGGTCATTCGGTTATTTGGGTATTTGGGGATTTGTTGCTTCGTTAACTGATCCCGGTGCCACTACATCCCCTTTCTACCAACATTGATAACGATTCAGGGCTAAATGCATTCAACAAATCAACAAATAACCGAATAAACAAATCAACATTTTCTCTTCTATCTTCGCGCCATGCCACCCATTGCCTGGAATGAGATTCTTTTCTATTCCCTATGCGCCGTTACGGCCATACAACTCTATTATTTCGGTTATTTTTTCAGTCGCATCGCCTGGTTCCGGCCCCGTAAAAAAGACCGGTCGCAGCAGCATCCCGTATCGGTCGTCATGTGTGCACGCGATGAGGACGAGAACCTGGCACGCAACCTGCCCGGTGTGCTGGTGCAATCCTATCGTTCCACCTATGAAGTAGTTGTAGTGAACGACAACTCCGTTGATGATTCCAAATATATTCTGCAGGAATTGAAGAAGACCTTTAAATCGCTGCAGGTGGTGGATCTCACCCAGGAGGCTAAACTGATCAGGGGCAAGAAATACCCGCTTTCGGTGGGCATTCGCGAGGCAAAGCACGAGGTGCTGCTGCTTACCGATGCCGATTGTGTGCCTGCCAGCGAAAACTGGATACAAATAATGCAGGACGCCTATGATGAAAACACGGAACTGGTGCTGGGCTATGGCGCTTATCACCGAAAAAAAGGCCTCCTCAACAAGCTGATCCGCTTCGAAACCTTTCATACGGCCCTGCAATACCTTTCCTATGCGCTGGCCGGCCTGCCTTATATGGGCGTGGGACGCAATCTTTCCTACAAAAAAGGATTATTCCTGCGCCACAAAGGCTTCTCCTCCATCAACCATATTCCCAGCGGCGACGATGATCTCTTCGTGAACAAAGTAGCTACGGCCCACAATACCAAAGTGGTGATCGATCCCGATGCCGTTACCCGCAGTATTCCCAAAACTACCTGGAAGGCCTGGTTGCGGCAAAAACAAAGGCATTATACCACAGCTAAATATTATAAGGGCCGGCATAAATTTCTGCTGGGCCTTTATTTCAGTAGCCAGTTTCTGTTTTATCCCCTGCTGGCGGCCAGCCTGATCTGGTTCGACTGGCGCTGGGCGCTGATCCCCTTCGCAATAAGGCTGATCATGCTGGGAATAGTTTTTGGCAAAGCCATGAAAAAGATGGGAGAAGATGACCTGCGTCCCTGGTTTTTCTTTTTCGACCTCTGGATGTTTTTTTATTACCTGATCTTTGCGCCGGCACTATGGCGCAGGCCTGATAAAGACTGGCAATAATGCCAATGCCTTTGAGTATGGATATACTGCTAAAATATTTCAGCGACTTTACCGACACGCAACTTAGCCAGTTCCGTCAACTGGAACCGCTCTATCGCGACTGGAACGAAAAGATCAATGTGATTTCGCGAAAAGATATCGACAGCCTGTACGAGCGTCATGTGCTGCATTCACTCAGCATTGCCGCCACGATAGAAATGCAAGCCGGCATGCAGGTGCTTGACCTGGGCACCGGTGGTGGATTTCCCGGTTTGCCCCTGGCCATCTTTTTTCCGGAAGTGGAATTTCACCTGGTTGACAGCATAGCCAAAAAACTGAAAGTGGTGGAAGAAATTGCTGCGGCTATTGGCGTAAAAAACATTCGCACACAGCATGTGCGGGTAGAAAATATCCGCGACCGGAAATACAATTTTGTGGTGTCGAGGGCAGTGGCACCGCTGAAAGACTTGTGGAAATGGTCGCGCCCCCTGCTGCGTAAGAGCCATAATAATATAGCAGCCGAAGCCGGCAACCAAATTCCCGGACCCGGACTGATCTGTTTGAAAGGAGGCGACCTGAACCTTGAAATACAGGAAAGCCTCACCCGACCCAGCGTGATGCCCGTGAGCGATTTGTTTCAGGAAGAATTTTTTAAGGATAAGTTTTTGCTGTACGTTCCTGGATCGTGAGACGTGAGGCGTGAGGCGTGAGTCAGTTTAAGGTTTAGGGTTTAAGGTTTAAAGTTTTACCATGTTTTGTCAACCAATTACTCCCTCAAATCTTAAACCTTAAACCCTAAACTTTAAACCCTAAGGCTCACTCACGCCTCACGCCTCCCTACTTACCACTTCGTGGTATTGCCCATTCACCGCTTATTTCCCAATTTTGCCTCATGAACGATATTTCGGTTTGTATTGTAGATGATAACAGGGATCTGCGCAATGCCCTGGAAGAGATTATTAGCATGTCGGATGGCTATCAATGTGTTGGAACCATAGGTACGGCTGAGGAAGCCATCCGTGCTATTCCCGGCCTGAAGCCTGATGTGGTTTTAATGGATATTAACCTGGGCACAGAAGAGAGTGGGATTGATTGCGTAAAAGCCCTCAAGCAGGTGGTTCCCGCCACAAATTTCATGATGTGTACGGTATATGAAGAGGATGAAAAAATATTCGAAGCGCTGAGTGCGGGCGCCAGTGGTTATATTCTCAAAAAAACGGCCCCTGCCCGGCTGCTTGGAGCCATCCGCGAACTTTACCAGGGCGGTGCACCCATGAGTAGCCAGATCGCCAGAAAAGTAGTGGCTGCTTTTCAAAAACAACCCGTCGTTAATAATAGCGGGCAACCTGAACTGGAAGGCCTTTCCAATCGTGAAAAAGAAATCCTGGAACAATTATCGAGAGGTCTGATGTACAAGGAAATAGCCGCTGAATTATTCATTAGCCCCGAAACGGTTCGTAAACATGTTTATCATATTTACGAAAAACTACACGTTACTAACCGCATAGAAGCCGTTAACAAATATTTTGGGCGATAAGAAAAATACCACAAAAGTGGTATTGGGTACCTGCCCGGGAAAAAGTAGCTTCGTATCAGATTAGGAAATTCTTTCAGATAACCTTACCATTAACCGTAAACCTACTTTGCAAATTCTCTTGGAGGACTCTAATCAAAAACGTAGAAAAGCCACCTGAATCGGGGTGGCTTTTTTGCGTTATACGTTTTACGTTTTACGTAGTACGCTTTTTGGTTTAGAGTTTAAGGTTTAAAGTTTAAGGCATCATATAAACCTTAAACCTTAAACCTTAAACTCTAAACCATACGTAGAACGTAATACGTAATACGTATTACAATTTTATCCTGTTATTCTTCCTCTCCACATCCGCCATCCTCATACTGGGATCAATTTCCGCTATGGAAATATCCATGATGCGTTTATCGGTTTCTACCACATAGGTTTCATGTGTCCATTTCCAGGCTGGATACACTTTGCGGGGCGTTTCATCTTCTTCAGGCTTGGCGCCATACATCAGATCGAGCGGAACATAATGGATTTCGGAAGTACTGTCTTTGAATGTAAGTTTCAGCTCTACGGGCATGGGCATCAGTCCTACCCGCTTCAGCCGGATCTTTGTTTTGCCACCCGCTTCCCAAAGACTGTCGAACGCATAATCGATGGTTTTGGTACTGTACACCCAGTACTGCTTGTACCAATCCAGTTTCATATCCGCTGTTTTCTCCGCAACGCGAATGAAATCGTTCAGGTTGGGGTGTTTGAACTTCCAGGTATTGAAATAATTCAACAGAACCTGATCGCGAACCTTGTCGCCTACAACATATCCCAACTGCTCCAGGAATACAGCACCTTTGGAATAGGAAGCGATTCCGTAGGCAAAGTTGGTATTGAAATGATCGGCATGGGTGCTGAGGGGTTCCTCACGGCCACTGCGCACCAGGCCGAAATAATTGCGGTAGCTGCCTTCCTGTACAAAGCCTTCCTTGCCCTGCAGGAATGCCATCACCCTTTCGTCGGCATAGCTGGTGAAACCCTCGTCCATCCAGGGATAGATTGTTTCATTGGTAGCCAGCACCCCATGATACCAGTTGTGCAGCCATTCGTGCAGCCAGGCGCCGGGGCTGGCCAGTAGGGTGCTCATGGCGTATTCCATGCCCCCATCACCACCATGCACAAATGAATATTGTTTGTAGGGATAGGGACCAAAGGTCTTTTCGATATAGGGAAGAGCGCGCTCGGCATCGTCCAAAATCTTTTCCCAGGTAGCCGCGTTGGCTACACCATCTTTATAAAGCAGGTGCAGGGTAAGGTCGTTGCGCACTTTGCGGGTAATATGTTTATAGCCGGGGTCGGCAGCCCACATAAAATCGTGCACATTGGGCGCCACAAATTTCCAGGTCAGTTTGTCGCCAGCCGGGCGATTCACGCGTGTGCCCGGTGTTTCGTAGCCATAGCCAATCTGGTTGGCATTCTGCAGGTAGCCGGTGCCTCCCAGGATATAGTTTTTGTCGATTTTGATATTCACTTCAAAATCGCCCCATACCCCATGAAACTCGCGGCCCACATAAGGCGTGGGATGCCAGCCTTCAAAATCATATTCCGCCATCTTGGGATACCACTGGCTCATGCTATAACGCACTTTGGTATTGGGATTATCGCGACCGCTTCTACGAATCTGTAATGGCACCTGGGCTTCAAATTCCATGTCAAACACCACTTTGCTTTTCGGCAGAATGGGCTTGTCGAGCGTTACTTCCAGAATAGTTTCCAGCACTTCAAATTTTTGCGCACGGCCATTCATCTTCAGTGAAAGAATTTTCTGATAGCCGATTTCATCGGGTTTCAGATTTTGAATACGATCGCGTACACGGGCATCCCAATCGGATCCCCGGCCAATCTGAATGGTACCCTGGCGACGGCTACGCTCGTCCATCATACTACCCGGCTGAAAAGCGTTGAAATATAAATGATAGAAAACACGGGTTAACGTATCCGGTGAATTATTCCAGTATTCCAGTTTCTGTTTGCCATTGAAGCGGTTCGTCTCCACATTCATATCAATGTCCATCACATATTTTACCTTCTGCTGCCAACGGTCGGACTGGGCCAAAACGGGCAAAGAGAAAAGAGTAAGTAAAATGAGCTGGGCTGTTTTTCGCATGCGCTTGTATTTTATCAATAGAAAGTGGAAAATTAAGGAAAAGGATTAAAGTTTAAGGGATTTGGGAATTTGAGGATTTGAGGATTTATATTTCTTCTTATTGAATATGAAAATGAATCTATATTTCAACTTTTGAGCATTAAACATTATAGTCTAAACTTTAAACCCTGTCAGGTCCGAAAAGAAGATAGCAGTTATTACCTTAATCCATTCATCAGCGTATATCTGCGGAAAAATCTGCGAAAATCTGCGGGAAACTTCCGGTGCTTTGAAGATGCTGAATGTGCCAGTGATATTTCCCGCAGATTTTCGCAGATTTTTCCGCAGATCATCGCAGATTCTTTTCAATAGAACCCTACCCCCAACTCACTACTCACTACTTTCTACTTACAACGTAATCGAAGTTCTCAACAATCTCCCCTTCGTATTAAAGTAGAGGTATTTTTTTTCCACGTCATTCTTTTTGGCGAGCAGCCGGTATTGTTCGGTGCCGCCGGGCAGGTAGAGTACCACGGTTTCTGTTACTTCGCGATCGGCGAACTTGCTTTTTTCAAAACCATCTTTCACGTCTTCGGGCAGCTTTTCAAATTCCCAGGCTTTCTGGGTTTCTTTCCAAAGACCTTTGTTGCTGTAGGAAGCAATCATGCTTTCGCCATCCAGCTCAAAATGTACATCAACCCGCACCAGTTGGTCGCGGAATTCTATATTGCTGGCACCCTTGTATTGATTGGCAAAAGTTTCCTCCACGATTTTGGGAATCTCCCGGATCTGTGCCTGGCTGCTGAGCGTGATGGCCAGCAGGAAGCTAATCGTCGTTAGAATAGATCTCATCGGTTGAATTTTTGAATGGTTCCTGCAAAATTGCGGCCGGATCGGTTACGAGAACCGCCGACCGTATTTTTTATCATTATCTTACCATTTTTCCTGTCCTTTTCCGGCCACCACCAGCACAATCTCGCCCTTTACCTGTTTATTACTGAAATGTTCCTTCACTTCAAGGAGGCTGCCGCGCACGTTTTCTTCATAGATTTTAGTCAGTTCACGACTCACGCTACAGGGTCGATCCGGCCCGAATACTGCGGCCAGGTCTTCGAGCGTACGCAGCAATCGCATGGGCGATTCATAAAAAATCATGGTACGCGTTTCCTCCGCCAGCGATTGCAGATGCGTATGCCGGCCTTTTTTTTGGGGAAGAAATCCTTCGAAGCAAAAACGATGTGCGGGCAAACCACTGTTGACCAGGGCCGGCACAAATGCGGTGGCACCGGGCAGGCATTCCACTTTCACACCCGTGCGGATGCATTCGCGTACGAGGAGAAAAGCGGGATCCGAAATACCGGGCGTGCCCGCATCGGTAATCAGGGCTATTTTTTTTCCTTCGAGCAATTGATTCACCAGATGGGTGAGCACCCGGTGCTCATTGTGCTGATGATAGGGGCTAAGGGGACGGCTGACCTGGTAATGCTGCAACAATTTGGAACTGGTGCGTGTATCCTCCGCCAGAATCAGGTCCACCTCCTTCAGCACTTCCAAAGCCCGAAGAGTGATGTCTTTTAAATTGCCGATCGGTGTGGGAACCAGAAAGAGCATGAAAAGTATTTAGCCGGTACAACAGGAGCTGCCCCTGGGGCAATTATTGGCTCACTTCAATTTCGAAGTACTCCATCACCGGGTTGGAAAGCAGTTTTTTGCTGGCTTCTTCCGCAATGGCACGTGCCTTATCGGCATTATCCGCCTCCACCTGAAGGGTGATATTTTTTCCCACGCGCACATCCGCCACACCTGCCAGACCCAGGTTCTGCAAACCGCCCATCACCGCCTTACCCTGTGGGTCGAGCAATTCTTTCAGCGGCATCACTTTGATTTGTACGGTATAACTCATGCAATTTGATTTTTGAACAGCAAAGATACCAAAAGGTAAGCGAGGAAAATAACCGGTACGGCCATCCACCCCAAAAAGAGAATGGCGGCGATGGCTATTGCCAGCAGGATCAGTTTGGGAATATTGTTCGCCAGTGTAAAATCTTTAAACTTGAGACTCATGATGGGTATCCGCGATACCATAAGCCAGGAGAGCAGCAGGATCAGCCCGGTCAATACCCAATTATTCAGCAGAAAATAATCCCTTACCCAGGGCTCATTCACATTCCAGTAGATGAGAGGGAAGGAGGCGACCAATAAGCCTACCGCCGGTGTGGGCACACCACGAAAACTGGTGGATTGTGTGGGATCCAGGTTGAAGGTGGCCAGACGCCAGGCTGCGGCGGCCGGAACCAGGAAGGCGATAGCCGTATAAGCCATCGAAATATCCATACCACCCGGCTCACTCGCATAGGCAAGGCGAAGAAACTGGTAAAGAATCATACCCGGAGCCACGCCAAAACTCACCACATCAGCGAGCGAATCGAGCTGCTTGCCCATTTCTGATGATGCTTTAAACAACCTCGCCACAAAGCCATCCAGGAAATCGACCAGGCCTGCCAAACCAATACAGAGCGAAGCCATCCAGATCTTTTCCGGCATATGAATCAATTGCGTGCCGCGCGCATCTTCCAGTACCACGATGCCATTCTGCAAAATGAATACGATGGCCATACAACCCAGTACCAGGTTGAGCAGGGTGAATAAATTCGGAATATGCTTCATGCGACTATTTTTATGCTGGTTGAGTGGTGAATGCTTATGCTTTGCCTATTTTTTCATGAAGGTTTCTATCTCCTCCACGGTAATGGGAATATTTTTCATCAGATCCTTATTGCCGGTCCTGGTGATCCACACATTATTTTCGATGCGAATGCCCATTTGCTCTTCTTCAATATAGATACCAGGCTCCACGGTAAAGAGCATACCCGCTTTAATGGGTTCGGTGCGGGTGCCCAGATCGTGCACATCAATACCCAGGTGATGCGAAATGCCGTGATAAAGATATTTGCGAAAAGCCGGATTTTCGCGATCCTGGTTTTTGATATCAGCCTTGCTGAGCAATCCGATCTTCAAAAACTGTTTACCGGCTTCCTCCCCCACTTTTTCCGTGTATGCCACAATGCTGATACCGGGTTTCAGCAAGGATTTCGCATAGTTGTGCAGGTGCAAACAGGCATTATACACTTCTTTCTGCCGCTTGCTGAAACGCCCATTCACCGGGATGGTCCGTGTTAGATCGGCGCAGTAGCCGCCATAGTTGGCACCAAAATCCATCAACAGCAATTCGCCGTCGTTGCATCGGTTGTTGTTGCTGACATAATGCAGGGTGCGGGCCCTGTCGCCACCGGCGATGATGCTATTGTAGGCGGGGCCTTCGGCACGTTGGCTGATAAAGCTATGGAGTATCTCAGCCTCCACTTCATATTCCATCACGCCCGGTTTCACAAAACGCATCACTCTTTCAAAAGCCACCTGTGTAATATCGATGGCTTTCTGTACCACTTCTATCTCTTCCCCCGTTTTCACGGCACGCAGTTCGCGCATGATCCGCGCCACACGACCGTACTGATGCAGGGGGTAACGCGCCTTCATTTCGTCTACAAAACGGTAATCCCTGGTGCGCAGCAGGCTGGCCTTACGATCATTCTCATTGGTATCGAGCAGGATGGTTTCGGCCAGGTGCACCCAGGTTTGCAGGAGGGCATCGAGGCTGTCGAGCCAGATCACCGTTTCCACCCCCGAAATGGCTTTGGCTTCAGCAGCCCGCAGCCGGCGGCCATCCCATTTTTCTTTCAGCTCATTGGGCCTTACAAGCACCAGCACTTCCCTGAATTTGGGATCCGGATTTTCGGGAAAAAGCACCAGCATACTGTCTTCCTGCCAAATACCCGTTAACCAATACAGATCGCTATTTTGCCGGAAGGTATAGTTCGCGTCCCCATTACTCGGCACTTCATCATTGCTGACCACAATGGCAATGGAGCCGGCGGGCATTTCCTTCACGAATCGCTGACGGTTGCGGATGAAAATCTGGGGATCGAGGGGTAAATGCTTCATGCTTATATTTTAGAACCTACAATTCAGGGCTTTATGTATAAAAAACAGGCAGGGTCCGCTGCAGACGGCCTGCGCTGGCAAATTAGCGAATAAGGCAATACCTCAGGGATACGGGCGCCTGGCAAAAATTTAGTTTGTGGCAAAAATGCATACTATTCAGCAAGTTAGCATGGGCTATTTGATAAATCGCAAACTATCGGGTATTTATTAAACATTTTTCAAAAACAGCCCCATATTCCACATTTTGTTGTAATGTGTAACCCTAACACTTGTTTGTATTTACGGGAAATTGTGTTTTACCTTTGTGCTTTATCAAAAACTGCTTGCTACTATGTCTATTTCCGTAACAACCGTACCCCCTATAGCCCTGGTACATCTCGGCATCAGGAATCGCGATAAGGTACGTTATCAATCCGGACCCGATGAATTGGTTCAGGATTCCCTGCGCATTGGTGAAGGAGAATTGAATGATACCGGCGCCCTGGTGATCAAAACCGGCGAGTTTACCGGTCGTTCTCCTAAAGACAAATTCATTGTAAAGGATGCCATCACCGCCAACACCGTTCACTGGAATGAATTTAATCTCCCCATTGAGGCCCGCTACTTTGATATTGTGTACAACAAAATCATGGATTACCTCAATGGCTTGCCGGAAATTTGGGTACGCGATTGCTATGCCTGCGCCGATCCCCGCTACCGCCTCAATATTCGCGTGATCAACGAGAAGCCCTGGAATAATCTTTTTGCGTACAATATGTTTCTCCGTCCGCAGGAAGAAGAACTGGAGCGATTTGCTCCCGACTGGCATATTATTTCTGCTCCGGGCCTGCGCCTCGATCCTAAGGAATGTGGTACACGACAACACAATGCCGCCATCGTTTCTTTCGAAAAGAAAATGATCCTGATTGCCGGCTCGGGCTATACCGGTGAAATGAAGAAGGGCATTTTCACCATACTGAACTATATACTGCCCCAGCAACGTAATGTGCTCAGCATGCACTGCAGCGCCAACCGCGGCAGCAAGGGTGATACGGCCATCTTCTTCGGGCTGAGTGGTACGGGTAAAACCACCCTGAGCGCCGATCCCGATCGCGAGTTGATAGGCGATGATGAACATGGCTGGACCCGGGATGGCATTTTTAATTTCGAAGGTGGCTGTTATGCGAAGACCATTCATCTGACCGAAGAAAAAGAACCGGAAATTTTCCGTGCCATTCGCCCCGGTGCGCTGGTTGAGAATACCGTTTTTCATCCCGGTACCAATCGCATCAATTTCGAGGATGCTTCCATCACCGAAAATACCAGGGTTTCATATCCGCTTCACTTTATCAGTAATGCAGCGGAGCCTTCGTTGGGCGATCTGCCCCGTAATATTTTCTTCCTCACTTGCGATGCTTTTGGCGTGTTGCCTCCCATCGCGAAGCTGAATCCCGGCCAGGCTATGTACCAGTTTATATCGGGCTACACAGCCAAGGTGGCGGGAACTGAGGCAGGTGTTACCGAACCCAAACCAACCTTTAGTGCCTGCTTTGGCGCTCCCTTCCTGCCCCTGCACCCCGGCCGCTATGCCGAAATGCTGGGAAGCAAAATGCAGGAAAATAAAGTGAACGTGTGGATGGTGAATACCGGTTGGACCGGCGGCCCTTATGGCCAGGGGCAACGCATGAAGCTGAAATATACCCGTGCGATGATCAGCGCGGCATTGGATGGAAAACTGGACAAAGTGAGTTACCATCCTCATGATGTTTTTGGTATGGAAATTCCGATGGAATGTCCGGGAGTGCCCGCCGATGTGCTGGATCCCCGCAGCACCTGGGACGATCCCAAAGCTTACGATGAAAAAGCCCGCTACCTTGCTTCGCTGTTTATAAAGAATTTTGAGAAGTACGCATCCGGTGTAAGCCCCGAAATACGCGCGGCCGCACCAAAGATGTAAACGCATACCACCATGGACGGTTGCCTGCTTTGCGCCCGTTTCGCCCTGCGGAACGGGTTTTTTGTTTTGTTTATCATTTCGGTTGAAATTTGTAGGGGTCCACAACGTTGTATGCCTATGCTCCAAATAGCTTTGCTGGGATTTTGTTTGTGCAGTTTATACGCACCGCTTATGGCACAGGAAGACCTGGGCGACCGCATAGAATGGTCGGCCAGCCGCAAACTGGCCTGGAGCGACTATAAAGGTCAACCCGATCCCCAGATTTCCGCAGCGGCCTCCACCACCACCTATCTTTCCATTGAATACGAAATTGAAAACGGTAAACTGCTCTACTTTATCAGCAGCACTTTTTCGCCCGCTCGCAGTTGGGTACGCCATCCAACGGATCATGTACTGGGACATGAACAGGGACATTTTGACATCGCCGAACTCTATGCCCGGCGATTGCATCAACGCATGTTGAACTACAGGTTCGATCGCAGCAATTTCCGCGAGAAGCTGGAGAATATTTACCAGACCATTCAAAAGGAAAAAGACGATCTGCAAAATCAATACGACCGAGAAACCGACCATAGCCGCAATGAGGCCAAACAAAAAGAATGGGAAGAAAAAATCCGACAATGGATGAAGGAGACCGACTCATTTGCCCAATACCCGAAGAGGGGAATTTGAGTATTTGGGAATTGGGGGAATTTGGAAAATTAGTGTTGAGTTTGAGCATTTGAGAGTTTACCATGCGAAACGGTAAACACGAGCTCCTGATCACGATAAGCATTCACGAGCCTTCCGCATTGACTGGCCGGTTGCCATTTTCCTTTATACGACTTCACTACTTTAATACCTCTTTGCCCTAAACCAAATCCGGGTTCAGACTTTATTCGAAACTGGCCTAAATAGCCATGCTTATCAACTACAAAACTAACTACCACTTTGTATTCGCCTGGAGGTATATGCCAAACTGAAGAGTCAGAAAGAATAGTATTTGCTTCAATATGCTTTTTGAAGGCTACTGCATTGGTACTGGCACTAATTTCTACTTTTTCAAAAGCAATATCGCTTTCACCCTGCGATTTACATGGCCATACCAATAGTGAAAAAAGATTACTTAGCAGTATTCCTCGAATTACATTCATTAGCCCGTATTACAATTAAATTTTCTTTAATGTAGGGAAATCACAAAAAATTTGAAACGTGATGGCGCAAATATTAAGATTTATCTGGGGCACCTAAAGCCTAATCTATTCAGCAAGCGCAGGCGCCCGACAGCCAACTCACAGCGCGGCAAAGCCGCGATGTGAATCAGAACAAACCGTACAACTGGCTATCCACCTTGCTGATGATCTCACCCAGGTCTTCTTCCTTTTCGGCAAACTTGTTCTGGTCAACATCAATCACCAGCAGTGGCCCTTCCTTATAGCCTTCGATCCATTTGTTGTAGTATTCATTCAATCGCTTAAGGTAATCGAGGCGGATATTCTCTTCGTATTCACGGCCTCGCTTTTGTATCTGCCCTACCAGGGTGGGTACGGAGGCGCTCAGGTAGATGAGCAGGTCGGGCGGTTGCACCAGGCTCTTGAGGGTTTGAAAAAAATGGAAGTAGTTGTCAAAATCGCGCTTGCTCATTAGCCCCATTTCGTGCAGGTTGGGGGCAAATATATTGGCGTCTTCGTAAATGGTTCTGTCCTGTATAACCGTTTCGGTGCCTTTTTGAATTTCCACCAGTTGTTGTAAACGACTATGCAGAAAATAGATCTGCAGGTTAAAGCTCCAGCGGGGCATGTCCTCATAAAAATCCATCAGGTAAGGATTATGGTCCACATCCTCGAAATGGGGAATCCATTTATAATGCTTGCTCAGCATTTCGGTGAGCGTGGTTTTACCCGCGCCAATATTGCCGGCGATAGCAATATGTTTTGGTTTTTTCGATTTAGCCATAGTGTCCCTGTGCCCGTCGGTGGACGATTCCGCTTTAAAAAAATGAATATAGAAACTTTACCTGAAAAAAAGCCTTCTGCCTGCGGGAAGCTTTTACCTTCAATTGAAATAATTCAGTCCCATAGCTTTGCGTACGGCATCGATGGTAGCCTGCGCGCTCGCTCTCGCCTTTTCCGTACCCATTTGCACCACATGCCGCAATTTTTCTTCATCGGCAAAAATGGCCTCCGCTTTTTCGCGGATGGGTCGTATAAAATTCACCATATCTTCTCCCAGTTGCTTTTTCATATCACCATAGCGAATACCGGTATTCTGGAAATCGTCCATGAATTTTTGCACGGTATCCGCATGGCTCACCAGCTTCATCAGATCGAAAAGGTTTTCGATATAATCGGGCATGGCGCTGTTCTTTTCCGTAGGTCCCGCATCCGTCTTTGCTTTCTTGATCTTTTCCCTGATCAGGTCATCTGAATCAGAAAGATAAAGTGTGGCATACTGGTTTTCGCTTTTGCTCATCTTGCCTTTTCCATCGAGGCTGGGTATCTTGATGAGTTCTTCCCCAAAATTGAAAGCCTGTGGTTCAGGAAACACTTCGCCATAGCGGTGATTGAATCGCTGCGCAAAATTGCGGGCCATTTCGAGGTGCTGCTCCTGGTCCTTGCCCACCGGTACATAAAGTGCGCGATGGATCAGGATATCGGCTGCCTGCAATACCGGATAGGTGAGCAAACCCGCATTCACATTTTGCGGTTGCAGCCGCACTTTATCCTTGAAAGTGGTGGTTTTCTCCAGTTCCCCTTTATAGGCCAGCATATTCAGCAAGAGGTACAGTTCGGCGATCTCCGGTACGGCGCTTTGGAGGTACAGACAGGCTTTTTCCGGATCGAGCCCAGCCGCCATATTTTCTGCCAATACCCTTTTTACGCTGGTACCCAGCTCTTTTGTATCAGGATGTGTGGTAAGGGAATGCCAATCGGCCACCATAAAATAACATTCATACTCCGATTGCATCCGTACATAATTGCGGAGCGCGCCAAAATAATTTCCCAGGTGCAGGAATCCCGTGGGGCGGATTCCACTCATGACAATTTGCTGCTGTTGGGCCATAATCCTCTCCCGCATTTTTGAATGGCAGGGCGGCAAAACTAATGGGAAATTGGGAAAATCGGGGATTTTAGGGATTATTGGGTGGAATAATACCACGGAGCGGTAACATAGTGGGCATTCTCATAATATCCCATTAGTTTTGTGGCATGGAGGTTACACCCGAACTGATCGATAAACTTTCGCGGCTGGCCCGGCTCCGGTTTAACGAGCAGGAAAAAGAAAGCATTCAGAAAGACCTGGAGAAGATGATCGGTTTTGTAGAGAAACTGAATGAACTGGACCTGGAGGGCGTGGAGCCCCTGATGCATATGAGCCAGTCGGTAAATGTGCTGCGCGACGATGTTGTTGCCGGCAGCATTACGCGTAAGGAGGCCCTGCAAAATGCTCCGGCTCATGATGAGCAGTATTTCCTGGTACCGAAAGTGATCCGCAAATAAATCGTCCCTTCTTATGAGCCTTTCACCCATCATTGAAATTACCGGCATCCGCAAAAGTTATTATATCGGGCGACATGAGCTGGAGGTATTGAAAGGCGTTACGCTCAATATCAACCGCAACGATTATGTGGCGCTCATGGGCCCTTCGGGTTCGGGCAAGAGTACCCTGATGAATATCCTCGGGTGCCTCGATACTCCTTCCGGTGGCCGTTATATTCTGAACGGCAATGACGTGAGCCAGATGGATGATAATGCCCTGGCAGAAATCCGCAATAAAGAGATCGGGTTTGTGTTTCAGCAATTCAACCTGCTGCCCCGCCTCACGGCCCTCGAAAATGTGGCCCTGCCCCTCGTGTATGCGGGTATGAGCCGTAAGGAAAGAAACGACAAGGCACTCGCCATGCTCGACCTGGTAGGACTTACCGACCGGTCGCATCATAAACCCAATGAACTGAGCGGTGGCCAATCGCAAAGGGTGGCCATTGCCCGTGCCCTCGTCAACGACCCATCGCTGATACTGGCCGATGAACCCACTGGCAACCTGGATACCAAAACCTCCTACGAAATCATGGAAATCTTCGAGCAGATCCATAGCCGTGGAAATACGGTAATGATTGTGACGCATGAAGAAGACATAGCACGCCATACCCGAAGGGTGATTCGCTTGCGCGATGGAGTGATTGAGAGTGATAAAAAGAATGAGCCGGAAGTACTCAGGCAGGGGTGAGTGGGAAGTTTTAAGTTGTAAGTAATAAGTTGTAAGTAATAAGCCGGTCGGCAGGTTGGGAGTAGTTAAAGTTTATTATCCGCGAAAATCTGCGGGAAACACATCAACACTATAAGCTGGTTCGGAGTGCAGGCGAGTTTCCCCGCAGATTTTCGCAGATATACGCAGATCCATTGATCACAGTAATAGCTGTCAACGGTTGTTAGGAGCTGACAAAGTCTAAGTTCTACTTCAAAAACTCATTGAAGACCCATAACTTAAAACTTAATACTTAAAACTTAAAACTTACAACTTATAACTTCCTCCCGCTCTCAACCAATTCTCATTACTTTTGTTGCAAGCATAGACAATCCGCGGAATTTCCGCCCCCTAAAGCACGCCACATGTCCCTGAAAATATATACAAAGACCGGAGATAAGGGCAGCACTTCGCTGATTGGTGGTACCAAGGTACCCAAGAGCCATATGCGGATTGAGGCCTATGGCACTGTTGACGAATTGAACGCCCATATTGGTCATTCGCGTGATCTGCTGGCCGATTCCCGGGTCAGGGAACTTTTGCAGGATATCCAGGATCGCCTGTTTACGATTGGTTCATCACTGGCCTGCGATCCCGTGAAAGAGCCGCGCATGCGCCTGCCCGATTTGAAAGAGGCCGATATTGAGTTGCTGGAAAAAGCAATGGACGAAATGGATGAGCAATTACCTCCCATGAAGAACTTTATCCTGCCGGGAGGGCATCCCACCGTATCGCAGCTACATATTACCCGCACCGTTTGCCGTCGGGCCGAAAGGGCCTGTGTTCGCCTCGAACTGGAAAGCCTCGAAGTAGACAGGCTGATCCTGAAATACCTGAACCGCCTCAGCGACTACCTCTTTGTTTTGTCGCGGTATATTGCCCAACAACTCAAAGCCGAGGAAATTGCCTGGAAGCCGCGGATGGACAAAGAGAAATAAGCCCCCTCAGAAATGGGATTACATTTTTTGAAGTGATTCTTCCCCCAGTTGACCATCTTTCATGTGGAGGACCCGATCGCTGAGTCCGGCCAGTTCCTCATTGTGGGTGACGATCAGGAAGGTTTGCTGAAACTGCTTTCGAAGGTCAAAGAAAAGCTGGTGCAGTTCGCGGGCATGTGCTGTATCCAGGTTACCCGTTGGTTCGTCGGCGAAAACAATATCGGGTTGATTGATCAATGCCCTTGCCACAGCCACCCTTTGTTGCTCTCCCCCGCTCAACTGGTTGGGTTTATTCTCCATCCGATGACTGAGCCCCATCAGGTCCAGGAGTTGGGCGGCCTCCTCCCTCACCTGTTTGCGGGGGCGCCGGGCCAGCCAGCCGGGTATGCAGATATTTTCAAGGGCGCTGAATTCCGGCAACAAATGGTGAAACTGGAAAACAAACCCGATATGCCGGTTTCGGAAATCCGACAGCTTATTGCCCCACAGGCCGCCGAGATCCTGCCCATTCATGACCACCGTGCCCTTGTCGGGCCGGTCGAGCGTACCCAGAATATGGAGCAGGGTACTTTTGCCCGAGCCGGAAGGACCGGCAATGGCCACTACTTCGCCTTTCTGGATGTTGAGATCCACCGACTTCAGTACTTCAACCGATCCATAATGTTTGTGAATATTCCGGGCAGTAATCATCAGCGATAATGCTTTTCGGGCTCAAATATCCGCAAAAGCAAGGGGGTAACAAAACCCATTCCTGAAGCCTTTTGCCGGCTTTAAGAAAATCTTCCGAAACCGGGATGCAACGAAGGATTTGGAAAATTCGTTAATACAATTACTTTTGCGGAAAATTGGGGGGAACTGTCCCTACCCATATACCTGATTCCTAAAATATTAAACCCCTGATAAGATGTTTTGGACCTTAGAATTGGCTTCGTACCTGGAAGATGCTCCCTGGCCGGCCACCAAGGATGAGTTGATCGATTACTCTATACGTTCCGGTGCTCCTATCGAAGTGGTAGAAAACCTGCAGGAACTGGAGGATGAAGGTGACGTGTACGAAACCATCGAAGACATATGGCCCGATTATCCCACACAGGATGATTTCCTCTTTAATGAGGACGAATACTAGGAAAGAAAAAGCCGGCCTGCAGCCGGCTTTTTCTTTCCTAGTTATAAGTTTTAAGTTGTAAGTTCTAAGTTTCAACAACAACTTAAAACCTACAACTAACTACTTACAACTTATCACTACCCCATTTTCTCAATCACTTCCTGCGTAACGCCTGTAAAACTAAATCCTCCATCGTGAAACAGGTTTTGCATGGTTACCATTTTCGTATGATCGCTGAAGAGGGTTACTACATAGTTGGCGCAATCATCGGCCGATGCATTGCCCAGGGGGCTCATGGCTTCGGCATAGTTGATGAAACCATCAAAGCCTTTCACGCCGCTGCCGGCTGTGGTGCGCGTAGGTGATTGGGAGATGGTATTCACACGTACCTTGTTGCGTACGCCATAGTGGTAGCCAAAGCTGCGCGTGATACTTTCGAGCAGGCTCTTGGCATCGGCCATTTCGTTGTAATCGGGGAATACGCGCTGCGCAGCTATATAAGTAAGCGCCACCACGCTGCCCCAATCGCTGATGGCATCCATATCCCAAGCCGTGCGCAGCACACGGTGCAGGCTCATGGCCGAAATATCCAGTGTTTTGGCATTCCATTCATAGTTCAGTTCGGTATAATGTTTTCCCTTGCGCACATTTAAACTCATGCCAATGGAATGCAACACGAAATCGACCTTGGAACCAAAATGCGCCATCGACTCTTCAAAAAGCTTCTTCAGATCATCCATATTGGTTACATCGGCCCCAATAACGGGTGCGTTACCACAGGCCTCGGCCAGTTTATTGATTTCACCCATGCGCAAAGCCACGGGAGCATTGGTTAAAACGATCTGCGCACCCTGCTCCACACATTTCAGTGCCGTTTTCCAGGCAATCGACTTTTCGTCGAGCGCGCCAAAAATGATTCCTTTTTTTCCTTTCAGTAGTTGATTAGCCATAGCCTTTGGTTTTAGTGGCGGTAAAAATAAGAAGTTTCGATTAAGGAAGTGGAAAGAGCAGGGTCACCATCCTCACCAGGAGAAATGTGATCAGAAATACAGCAACGGCTATCAACCCGATCCAGGCCAGCAGCCTGGCCAGCGATTGCCGGGGTTTGATCAAGCGCTGTGTCCATTTACTTAAAAAATAGATGGGTAGGATGGCGCCTACCAGGAGCAACAGGATTATAAGACTTTTGGCCTTATCCATACCCTGCAGTTGTGCCAGTAAACAGGCCTCCATCTTCCCCTCGCATAAACTGATAAAAATAGATGAGAAGAAATAGGCAAAGCGTGAGCAAAGCGGCCAGTGTGGCAAACAGAAGGAGGCAATTCCACAGTAATTGCCAGCCTGTTTCACTTTCCTGGATCCTTTTATTCAGTGCCTTGTAGAGATAATAACCCGCCAGCAGGGATGAACCTGCGAGGAAAATAAATAGTACCAGTTTGAGTATGATTCCCATCGTTTATCCCGATACCAGTTCGCGCGCATTCTCCATGGCTGCGGCGGTAGGTTTGTCACCACTTAACATTTGCGCAATATGCGTGATGCGCTCCGCCTGCGTAAGATGGCGTATATGTGTGCGCAGCATCTTGCCATCATTCTCCTTATACACAAAATAATGCGCGTCGCCCTTGCCGGCGATCTGTGGCTGATGGGTAATGCAAATTACCTGGCGGCTTGCGGCGAGTTCTTTCATAATCAGTCCTACCTGGCGGGCCGCTTCACCGGATATGCCGGTGTCAATTTCATCAAATATCAGTGTGGGCAAGTCCATTCGTTTTGCCACCAGCGATTTTATACAAAGCATTAATCGGCTCAACTCGCCTCCACTGGCCACTTTAGCCAGGCTATTGAAAGCGCCACTCTTGTTGGCGTCGAAGAGAAATTCTATCTGGTCTGATCCATCGGCTTTCAATGCGGTTTCCAGCATCTGCACTTTTAACCGGGCATTGGGCATGCCCACCTGGGCCAGCAATTTATTCACCTGCTGTTCAAGGGGCGACACCTGCTTGCGCCGGGCCGCGCTTATCTTGGCGGCCAGCGCCTTCGCCTCCTGTTCCAGCATCGCCGCATTTTTTTCTGCGGCGGCAATGCTATCGTCGATATGCAATACCGCTGCCAGCTTTTCCTCCAGTTTTCTTTGTATTTCCAATAATCCGGCGGTGTCGTTAACGGCATGTTTTTTCTGCAAGCGGTATCCCAGCGAAAGCCGTTCATTCATGCGTTCCATTTCTTCGGGATCCACATTCACCTGGCGGCCGATTCGTTCCATATCACCACTCAAATCCTGCAGTTCCACATAAGTTGATTGTAGCCGCTGCAATACTCCCGGCAAATCAGGATGATAATCCCTGAAGGGCTGCAACACCTGCAGGATGGATTTCAACTGCGCGCTCAGCGGCGTTTCGCCATTGTCGAGCATATCCGTGGCGCGGTCCAGTGCCGTGCGAATGCCCTCCGCATGGTTCATCATCTTAAGGGAAGCATCCAACTCTTCCAGTTCGTTGTCGCGAAAAGCAGCTTCCTCCAGTTCGGTAAACTGAAAGCGGTTATAATCTGCCTCTGCCTCAAATGCCTGCTTGCTTTTTTGCAGGTCGTCCAGTTCATGCAGGGCTTGCTGCCATTGATGATACAATACCTGGTACTGCTGAACCAGTGGCAACTGCCCGGCCATGGCATCCAGTACCTGTCGCTGAAATAACTGGCCTGTTATTTCCTGGGTATCAAATTGCCGGTGCAGATCAACCAGCAGCATGCTAAGCTGCTGCAATTGTGCCAGGTTAACCGGACTATCATTTACAAAAGCGCGCGATTTCCCCTGGCTGCTTATTTCACGACGAATAACCAGTTCATTTTCCACTTCCCAGTCCATCGCCGCAAAAAGTTCTTTTACCGCGGGGCTGTATGCATTTTTAAAAATTCCTTCCACCACCAGTTTTCTATCCTTATGTACCAATACCGATGAATCCGCCCTTTCGCCCAATATCAAACCCAGGGCGCCCACAATAATGGATTTACCAGCACCTGTTTCACCCGTAATCACATTCATCTGGTTCGAAAAATCGATATCCAATTCTTCAATGATGGCATAGTTCCGTATAGATAATGCTGTGAGCATGCTTAAAATTAAGAAACGCAAATTAGGCAGAAAAGCGCTATGCCGGGATATATGGGTTCAGCAGGGGCATAAAAAAACCAGCCTGATGGCTGGTTTCTTCTATTGACTAATCCTTTTATTTTACTTCTACCTGAGTGGTCAATTCTTCATCTACGAGAATACGGCCACAGTTTTCGCAGATCATCACTTTCTTGTGCTGTTTGATCTCACTTTGCTTTTGCGGAGGGATATAATAGAAACAACCGCCACAGGCATCCCGCTCTACCGGCACTACGGCCAGGCCATTGCGATAGCTTTTGCGGATTTTCTCATAGCTTAACAGGAGGCGGTGATCCACTTCCTGACGGGCAGCTTCTGCCAGTTTATTAAAATGTTTTTCTTCTTTTTCGGTGGAAGCGATAATTTTTTCCAGCTCCCCCTTCTTGGCACTCAGGAGGCCTTCTTTGGCCGCAATATTCTTTTTTGCTTTCTCCAGCAATACCGCTTTCTCGGCTATTTCTTCCGTTGCATCCTTTATATGCTTCTCAGCCAGCTTTACTTCGAGCTGCTGCATCTCCATTTCTTTATTGATCGCTTCAAACTCGCGGTTATTCTTTACGTTGGTGCTTTGCTTTTCGTATTTTTTGATCAGGGCTTCCGATTCCTTGATGGCGTCTTTTCTTTGCTGAATGAAATCCGTTACGCCATTGATCTCTTCCTCAATGCGGGTTTGACGGGCATGCAGGCCGGTGATTTCATCTTCGAGGTCAGCCACTTCCATCGGAAGTTCGCCCTTCAGGATATGGATTTCATCCAGTTTGCTTTCAATTTTCTGAAGGGAGATTAATGCGGCGAGTTTTTCTTGTACCGAAAATTCTTTAACCTGTGCCATGTAAATTATTCAGTTTTTGTTGAGTGGGCCGGGTTTCGGCTTTCAGGATCCTGCCTTGAAATACTGAACCGGGTTGGTTTCCACCTTTGTTTTAAGGACGGCAAAGGTAGGAAATTTTTGCAGCAAAAACTCCTGGAGCAGGTCGATTGTGAATTGTTCGCTTTCATAATGGCCAATATCGGCCAACAAGAGGCGCCCGTCGGCGTCGAAGAATTCATGATATTTCAGGTCGGCCGTTACAAACGCGTCCGCTCCTGCCGCTAATGCTTTGGAAATCAAGAAACTGCCAGCACCTCCGCACAAAGCCACTTTGCGAATGGGCCGGTTGGGCGGTGCGGTATGACGCACCAGGGGCAGGCAAAACTGCTTTTGCAGGAGCTCCAGGAAATTTTCCGGCGCCAGGGGATCCTGCAAATCACCCAGCAATCCGGCGCCAAGCTCCTGGTGTTCGTTGGCGAGTGGCACTATATCATAGGCTACTTCCTCATAAGGATGGGCCGCCTTCAGGGCGCGAATAAGGTTCGCTTCCAGGTGTGCCGGAAATAGCACTTCGAGTTTCACTTCGTTTTCAAAATGCAATACGCCCGGCTGGCCGATATGGGGCTGGCTTCCTTCACCTGGCAAAAAACTACCCAAACCCTCCGTATTGAAACTGCAGTGGGAGTAATGGCCAATATGACCTGCACCCGCTTCAAAAAGTGCATTGCGCACATTGTCGGCATCTGCACGGGGAGCAAAAGTGAAAAGCTTTTTCAGCATGGCAGGTTTAGGCGCGAGAAGGGTACGATTGATCAGCCCCAGCCGGTCGGCCATTCGGCCATTCACGCCCTGCAGCAGATTGTCGAGATTGGTATGGCAGGCATAAATGGCCATCCTGTATTCAATGGCTTTCAGAATGGTTCGCTCCACATAATTATTCCCATTGATGCGCCTGAGTCCGGAAAAGATGATTGGATGGTGTACCAAAATCATATTCACGCCCAACTGCCGTGCTTCGTCGAGCACGGCTTCCGTGGCATCGAGCGCGCAAAGCACACCTGTACAGTCATTCTCAGGCCGGCCCAGCAAAAGCCCGGCATTATCATACGATTCCTGTAAGGATGGCGGAGCCCATTTTTCAAGAACACTAACAATATCGGCGATACGCATATTCTTTCGGGGATGATTCGGAAGCAATTTAATTAAATGATTGCATCTCCCCCTTAACAGGATGGACCAAATAAATATCTTTGGTTCCATGGCCAGAAAATATTTTAATAACCTTTTTCACCGGATCATTCATACGCTGGTGACGGTGAACCACGAGGTTACCGTTAGCGGCTACCAACTGGCCAAGCGCACCTGGCAACGAAAGCAGGCTTTGCGCAGAAATACCCGAAGTATATTTTTTATTGCCCTGGGTATACTCTCCGCATCGTTCGGGCTAAAAGGCTTTCTGCTGCCCAACAATTTTATTGATGGAGGTGTAACCGGCATATCGCTGCTCACCAATGCCAAGACAGGGATTAGTTTCTCGTTATTGATAGTGCTGATCAATGTACCCTTTATCCTGATGGGTATGCGCACCATCAGCCGCGATTTCAGTTTGCGCAGTATAGCGGCCATCGGCCTACTCGCACTCGCTGTGGCTATCATTCCCTACCCTGTTGTCACTGACGACAAATTGCTGGTATCGGTTTTCGGGGGCTTTTTCCTGGGTGCCGGCATAGGTCTTTCCATTCGGGGTGGAGCGGTGATTGATGGCACGGAGATCCTGGCCATATTCCTAAGCCGGCGACGAAGCCTGAGTGTGGGCGATTTTATCCTGATTTTTAATATCCTCATATTTTCAGTGGCCGCTTACCTGCTGGGTACCGAAACGGCCCTGTATGCCATCCTTACCTATCTGGCGGCCTCCAAAACGATTGACTTTATACTGGAGGGAGTGGAGGAATTTACCGGCGTTACCATCATCTCGCATCGCAGTGCAGAGATTGCTGATTTCATCCGGCACAAGATGGGGCGCGGCCTCACGATCTATGCCGGCAAGAAAGGATTTGGCAAGAGGGGGGAGAGTAAAGATGCCACCGAAATTCTGTTCACGGTTGTGACCAGGCTGGAGATAAGCCGACTCACCAACGAAGTGGAAAAGATAGATCCATTGGCATTTGTGGTGATGCAAAGCATCAAGGATACCCGTGGAGGTATGGTGAAAAAAAGACCCCTGAAATAGGAAATACGGTTGTTTGTATCAATTTCTGAATATATTTGTGGCCCAACCCTTTGGCAGCTTACGAATCGATGGTTCAATTAAAAATTTATTATCATGCTTAAAAGAACCTATGGCCGCTTGCTGCTTGCCCTGCTGGTAGTGACCGGCTTTGCTGGCAAATCAACCGACACATCGCTCACCAAAGCCGAACGGAAAGTGTTGGTGAATGAAATGAAAGAAACCCGCTCGGAACTGCTGAACTCGCTCAAAAATCTTTCAACTGCGCAGCTTGAGTTTAAACCTGCCGCCGATCGCTGGAGCATCAAAGAATGCGTATATCATATAGTGCATACCGAGAAGACCTTGTTTGATATGATGCAGCAAGCGCTGAAGCAGCCCGCTAATCCGGAAAAGCGGTCTGAAATAAAGATATCGGACGAAGACCTGAGAAAAGGTATTCGTAGCCGCGATACGAGGGTGAAAACGTCAGAAACTTTTGAACCAGCACAAACGGGCTTTACTTCCCTCACAGAAGCACTGGATGCATTTAAAGAAATACGTGGGCGACATCTCAAGTATGCCCGCACCACCACCGAAGACCTCCGCAATCATGTAATGGATACGCCGCTCGGTAAAATGGACGCTTACCAGTTTCTCCTCTTTATAGTGGGGCATTGCCAACGCCATACCCTGCAAATCAGGGAAGTAATGGCCGATGCTAAATTTCCCGCGAAATAACCGGGCGATACAGGAACCTGCCTTCGGCGGCAGACCATACCGTGTTTTTACGCTTGCAGCCATAAGGCTTAAACCTTATTTTTAAACCATACATGGCGAAGGGTTTATTTTATATTGGCATCTTGCTCACAGGTATTAGCCTGCTTTCCTGTAAAAAAGCGATTGAAAAGATCCAGGAAAACCGAATCATCGACATCATGGTCGATGGGCAATGGGTCGTGACCCAGTTTGTAGAGGATGGCATCAGCCGCCAATCAGAATTTACTCCTTACCGGTTTCAATACCATCGCAATATGACGGTGGATGCCATACAGAATGGTGTGGTACAATTTACCGGCGACTGGGATGGCGATGTGGGCAATAAAACCACCTGGGCTGATTTCGGTGCTGTTGCCGAACCTATATCCCTGCTCAACGGGACCTGGCAAATTACCAACAATACCCTCACGTATGTTTTGCTTACTCAGCAAACCGGCGGTACCCAAAAATCGATGCGGCTCGATAAATTATAGCAGCCAGAAACTTTAAGCATTCGTAAAAGGTTCAGTTTTTTGTACGAAATTGCACCAAGCAGCGTCACAAACTGTAAAAGCCTGAAACCTCAATCCTACCATACTCTTTCGAAGACCCTTGCGACCGTATGGATGCTCTTACTGTGTATGGGCAGTATGCAGCGAGTTCATGCACAGAACCCCGTTGCCAATTTCAGCGCCAATGTCACTTCAGGCTGTGCGCCCCTTACCGTTACATTTACCGATTTAAGTTCCGGCAATCCAACTGCCTGGAACTGGGAATTCAGCAATGGAACACTTTCCAGTGTACAAAACCCTGTTGTAACCTTTAGTACACCCGGCACCTATTCTGTGAGACTGGTGGTACAAAACGCGACCGGCATAGGGCAAACAGAACGGATTGACTATATCACGGTCAACCCTTCGCCGGTGGCAAATTTCAGTGCCGACCTAACCCTGGCCTGCTTACCGGCCACCATCCGTTTTACAGATCAATCCAGCACTGCTGTCGGTAGCATTGTGAGCTGGTCGTGGGATTTTGGCGATGGCAGTACTTCCACCGCGCAAAATCCGGTGCATACCTATACCAGTACCGGCTTTTATACGGTGACCCTCAGGGTGGTGAGCAGCACGGGTTGCCAGCAGGTGCGTACCCGCACCAGTTATATACGTGTGGTTGGCTCTATCAGCACCGATTTCAATTTTGTACCGCCACCTACCTGCCGGCCGCCCTATAATGTACAGTTTCAAAACCAATCAAATGGGCCGGGTACCATCAGCTATACCTGGAATTTCGGCAATGGCCAAACCTCAACAAGCGCCAATCCCGTAGCCACTTATGCCGCGCCTGGTACCTACAATGTAACGCTCAAT
This sequence comes from uncultured Citrobacter sp., assembly GCA_964395095.1. Lineage (GTDB taxonomy): Bacteria > Bacteroidota > Bacteroidia > Chitinophagales > Chitinophagaceae > CAYMZZ01. The sequence continues at coordinate 43,300 of CAYMZZ010000003.1, read as the reverse complement.
GCGCTGAGCAATCTCGGCTGCACGGGATCCATACAGAAGACGATAACCATCAACAGTGCCAGTACCGACTTTATTGCTCCCGCCGACATCTGCCTGGGGGCTCCTGCCAGCTTTCAAAACAACTCAAGCCCCGCTCCGGTAAGTTCTGTATGGACCTTTGGTGATGGCACCAGTTCGGGACAGATCAATCCGGTTAAAACCTATTTGAGCCCCGGCACTTATACCGTTAAAGTGGTGAACCGTTATGCTACCTGTACCGATTCCGCTACACGCACGGTTACGGTGAACGCTACACCGGGAGTTGACTTTAGCGCCAACGACAGCAGCTTCTGCCAGGCACCCGCCACGGTCCAGTTTACCGATCTTACACCGGGTGCCATTAGCTGGAACTGGGATTTTGGGGATGGTTCAGCTTCCACGCTGCAAAACCCCAGTCATACTTACACCACTACGGGGGATTATACCGTAACGCTTATAGCTACCACCTCCGCCGGCTGTCGCGACACGATGCGAAAAACAACTTTTATTCGTGTGCAGGAACCCGAGATACGATTGAATCTGCCGACAGGCGGATGTATTCCTTTCACCTGGGATCCGGAAGCGACCATAACTACGCTGGATACTGTTGTTTCGTATAATTGGGATCTGGGTGCACCCGGAGGTATTTTTACTGTTGCCAATCCTCCTCCCTTTACTTATCCCGCGGCCGGCAACTATGATGTTTCACTCAGCATCACCACGGTCAGTGGTTGTACCCAGTCAGTAACAATTCCAAATGGCGTTCGCACCGGCGTGCCGCCAATTGTTGATTTCACAGTAGCACCGCCGGGTGGTTGCGCGAGCGATACCTTTCAGTTCAACAATCTTTCGGTAACCACACCCGGAGCCGAGGTAATCTGGAACTGGAATTTTGGGGATGGAAGCGGCAGCAGCGATCAAAACCCAACACATGTTTTTGTGGATACGGGACAATTAAATGTGGTGCTGACCGTACGGAATAACCGTTGCGAAGCAAGCGATACGCTGGTGATGCCCATTCTGCCGCCGGTAGCCGCCTTTAGCTATGATGTTGTCTGCGGCAACTATGAAGTGAGCTTTACCGACGAAAGTATTGTAGATCCCGGCTTAAGCCCGCTTACCTGGGTTTGGGAAATGGGCGATCCGGCCAACACGCAGTTCAATGGGCAGAACCCACCCGCATTCACCTATCCGGGACCGGGTAATTATCCGGTCAGGCTAACGGTCACCAATGGTAGTTGCGACTACTCCACCACACAAATAGTTAGGCTGCTGAATGAAACGGCCAACTTCACCGCCAGTAAAACCAGTCTTTGCCCTGGCGAAAGCTTTACACTCAATGCAACAGGATCTGATCCTGCCAATATCAGGTGGTATGTGTGGAATGTAGGGGGTGTAAACCTTACCGACTCTGCCAGGAATGTTGCATACAGCATCTATACCATTGGCACATACGATGTAACGCTGACCATTAGCGATCTAAATGGCTGTATCAGCACGCAAACCTTCCCGGGTCTGCTTACAGTAAATGGACCTCAGGCACTTTTCAGCATTACACAAACAGGTGATTGTAGCGATAAGACCTTCACATTTGTGGACCAGTCCAGTTCCATCGCCCCCATCGTAAGCTGGCAATTCGATTTTGGTGATGGCACTACACAGTCGTATACCTCCGGGCCCTTTACCCACACTTATGGCAGTACCGGCGTTTACCCCGTGAGAATGACTATTACCGACCAGGGAGGATGTGCCAGCACTTATCAATTGCCCACTTCGCTACTCGTTTCGAACCCGATGGCCGGGTTCAGGGCGGATACTTTCTATTGCCCGGGCGCCCCTATCAGTTTTATTGATACTTCTTCGGGCACCGGACTTAGCTATCTCTGGGATTTTGGTGATGGAAATACATCCACCGATGCGAATCCACAACATGCCTACGGCCCTGACGATGCCGACTATACGGTAAAGCTGGTGATAACCGACATTAACGGCTGCCAGGATTCTGTTATTCGTTTCAATTATATAAAGATCAGGAGCCCGAAAGCCGCTTTCAGCATCCAGGATACTACCAGTATTTGCCCGCCACTACGTACTACCTTCACCTTTGCGGGTTCCGATTATGCCTCATACTATTGGGCCTTTGGCGATGGAGCCACATCCAATGCTGCCAGCCCCAGCCACTTTTATGGCGCACCCGGTTCCTATACACCCACTTTATACCTCACCGGGCCCGGAGGCTGCGTGGATTCAGCCCAGTCAAATGTTACTGTCCACAACATTAATGACGTTCGCCTGAATTATGGCCCCGTGCTTCGCGCCTGCAATTCGCTGAATGTAGATTTCGACCTCGATATTCCACCAGGCTTTAAGTTTATCCTTTATTTTGGAGATGGCACGGCCGACTCCACCCGTAGAACCAGCCTGAGCCATTTTTATTCCAAACCCAGTTTCAACCGACCCTATGTCATCATCTTCGATAGTATTTCCGGTTGTCAAAGCACGGTATTTGGGCCTACGCGCATTGATGTTTTAGGCGCCATCCCCCTTTTCGGCGTGGATCGTACCCAGTTTTGTGATAATGGTCCGGTGGAATTTACCGACTTTACCACCCGCAACGAACCCATAATGTCTACCCTTTGGACTTTTGGAGATGGGGCTACCTCCTCTGCACAAAGTCCTACCCATAATTTTACACAGCCCGGCACCTATATTGTGCGGCTCAACATTACCACGCAAAGCAATTGCAGCAGTTCATACGAGGATACCATCCTGGTATATCGAACGCCGCAGCCCATCATTACCGCACGCGATACCATTTGCGTGAACCAGGTGGAACCCTTTGGGGGCAGTATAGCCATTCCCGATTCGGTGACGTTCTGGCAATGGAATTTTGGGAATGGACAAACCGCCGATACGCAGAATGGATCTGTTACCTATACCAATACCGGTGATGTAAACGTGAGGCTGATTGCCTCCAATGCAATTGGTTGTAGCGATACGGTCACTCACCCAATCTATGTGAGTCCGCCTCCCACTGCCACCCCGGTGCAAAACCCCATCATCATAAGCGCCGGCGGCAGCACGCCACTTGCCATGGATTATACGGGCAATATTACCCGGTACGCCTGGACACCTGAATACAGACTGAACTGCTTCGATTGTCCCGTTCCCACGGCCAATCCGGCGTCAACCACTACCTATCGTGTGAATATAGAAAGCGCTTATGGCTGTTTCAATTTCTCGGAGATTACCGTCAATGTTGTTTGCAACAACTTAAACTATTTTGTACCCAATACCTTTTCTCCTAATGGGGATGGGCGCAACGACCGCTTTTTCCCCCGTGGTACAGGTCTGTTCAGGATAAAGAATTTCAGCGTATTCAACCGCTGGGGGCAGTTGATATTTGAGAAGAGAGATTTCATGCCCAATGATCCATCCATGGGTTGGGACGGCACATTCAAGGGGCAACCCTCTTCGCCGGATGTATATGTGTATATGATGGAAATTATTTGCGAGAACAACGTCGTCATACCTTTAAAAGGAAATATAACCCTGCTGCGCTGATGAAATGTCGCCTACAATATCGCCTACTTTGGATGCTGCTGCTACTGCTGCAGGTTCAGGCGCATGCGCAGGATATTCATTTCTCCCAGTTTTTTGAAACACCACTGCTGCGCAATCCATCGCTGGCCGGCATTTTCACCGGCGATTACCGGGTGCAGGCCGTGTACCGCGATCAATGGCGCAGCGTAACAACCGGTTACAAAACCGTTTCGCTGAATGGTGAGTACAAACTGCCGATTGGTAAGATGGATGATTTTCTGACTCTGGGCGGACAGGTGCTGTTTGACCGTGCCGGTAGCGCTGCCCTTACGCAAACCAGCATTCTGCCGGTGATTAATTACCACAAATCACTCAGCAGCGAGAAAAACAGTTATCTCTCCCTCGGTTTTATGGGAGGGGTGGTGAATCGCAATTTTGACCGGAGCAAGATCACCACTGATGGCACTTATACTGGTGGGGGCGACAATGAACCCACCGTTATACCCAACTACACCTACCTCGATGGCAGTGTGGGCATGAGCTACAACGCGCAGCTTTCCGAAGACCCTGAAGACAATTATTATTTCGGCGTGGCCTATCATCATTTTACCAATCCGGAGAATTCATTTTTCCGGGATCCGGCGGTTACACTCTATCCCAAATGGGTGGCTTCCGCGGGTTTTCGTTTTGGGGTGACGGAATGGTCCTATATCACCATTCAGGCGGATCATTCCATGCAAAAAAAATATCAGGAAACCATCACCGGCGCGCTCTATGGATTAAAACTGGGTCCGGAAATCGACAACCCTGAATACGTAGTGCATGGCGGCTTGTTTCTCCGCTGGAGCGATGCCTTTATTCCTGTGATCAAGGTAGATCATCGCGGATTCACCTTTGCCTTCAGCTACGATGTGAATATTTCCAAGCTCAGGCCGGCCAGCCTTGGCCGCGGTGGCTTTGAACTTTCACTATCCTATACTGGTGTGCTCCCCGACCGGCACAACTCCAGCCTCAACGCCGTGCGTTGCCCTCGTTTTTAAAAATCGGATGAACCAAATTTTCCGGCATTTGTTAGAAAGGCAATTAATTTAAAAATTATTGCCCCATGCTCATTCAACCCGGCCATAAAGCGCCCGAATTTAGTTTGTACGACAGCGAAAAAAATAAGGTTTCCCTCTCCGATTTCGCTGGTAAGAATGTACTGATCCTGTTCTTTCCCCAGGCATTCACCAGCGTATGCACCCAGGAGCTATGCGGTGTCCGCGACAATATCGCACGCTACAGCCATGCAAAAGCACAGGTGTTAGGAATTTCCGTGGACTCGGTCTTTACGCTCGACCAGTTTAAGAACAGCCAGCAGTTCAATTTCCCCCTGCTCAGCGATTTTAATAAGGAAGTGTCGGGTGCTTATGGCGCGCTTTACCAGGACTGGATCCTCGACATGAAAGGCGTGTCCAAGCGGGCGGCTTTTGTGATCGACGGGGAAGGCCATATCCGATATGCGGAAGTTCTCGATAATGCGGGTGAGGTTCCCAATTTTAACGCGATCCACGAAGTTTTGGAGCAACTCAACTAAAGTCTTGTTAAAATGCCCGGGCTTGAAAGTTCTAAATCACTGATTTAGAACTTTTTTGTTTTTATCGTAGTTCTACGTTGCGGAATTGGATTTTAGGTTCTATTATTGTCATAATAAATGTAAATTTGTTTCGTTGAGACGAATTTTACCCATACTATCCTTTATTCTGCTGATGGCCACCGCCGCTCAGGCGCAGGGCGATAGCAGTCCTCTGCCCGGGAAGGACAAGTCGGTGAAATTCTATCCCAACCCCGCCACTACCCAAATCACTTTCGATTTGCAGGGTAATTATCAGCCCGGTCTCAGCATCGCCATTTACAGTTTCCTTGGCAAGAAAATGCTTGAAACCCGCCCGGTGTCGGACAAAACAAATATCCCCCTCAGCAATTTTAACCGTGGTATGTACATCTTCTACCTCACGGATTCCAAGGGAAAAGTAATTGAAAACGGCAAGTTTCAGGTAAGCAATTGAGTAGTTTAGGGTTTAAAGTTTAATGTTTAAGAATACGCACCTACACCTTTAAGGTTTTTTAAAACCTTAAAGGTGTAATAGCTTATAGAACCTGCACGATCAAAAACTTCAAATACTGCGTCATGTCAAGGCCCCGGATGATGGGATGATCAGCGGCCTGCGCCTGGAAACAGACCTGCCTGATGCGGCGGCGCGCATCCTTTGCAGCCATATCGATGGTTTGCAGAAAAAGTTCAGCCTGCACGAGACTGGTACAGGAAGAGGTAACGAGGAAGCCGCCGGGTTTCACCAGTTTCATGCCGCGCAAATTGATTTCTTTATAACCGGTGATCGCTTTCTGAATGGTTTCACGGCTTTTGGTGAATGCAGGCGGATCGAGCATTACCACATCATACTGCCGGCCATCTTTGGCCCATTGCTTCAACACATCAAAGGCATTGGCCATTTCGAAACGACAAATTTTTTCGAGCCCATTGAGAGCGGCATTGCGGTTGGCCTGCTCCACTGCATTGGCCGAAATATCGAGCCCGAGCACCGACCGGGCGCCATAGGCCGCCGCATGTATTTCGAAAGTGCCCGTATAAGTGAAGGCTCCCAATACATCGGCATCCTTCACGATATGCTGAATCGCGCGCCGATTATCACGCTGGTCGAGAAAATAACCGGTCTTCTGACCCTGGTCGAGGTCTACATGAAACTTCAAACCATTTTCTTCGATAATGATCTTTGTATCGAAGGGCTCCGATAAAAAACCCTTTACCTGGGGCAAACCCTCCAACTCCCGTACCGGCACATCATTACGCTCATAGATACCTTTCGGTTGAAATATTTTTTGCAGGGCTTCAACAATGGCCGGCTTCCATCTGTCCATGCCCAGCGTCAGGGTCTGCACCACGAAATAGTCATTGAACTTATCAATAATCAGTTGGGGCAGAAAATCGGCTTCTCCAAATACCAGGCGGCAATTCGCTGTATAGCCCAGTTTTTGGCGATAAGCCCAGCATTCGGCCAGCCGCCGATGAAAGAAAGCGGCATCCACCTGCTCCTGCCGGTCGCGGGTGAGCAGGCGCACCACAATCTGCGATTGCGGGTTAAAATAGCCGCGGCCCACGAATTTCTCATCATGACCGTACAATTCCACGATATCGCCTGGCTGGGCCTGCTCATCAATCTTATCCACTTCATTACCAAAAACCCAGGGATGCCCGTTCACGATACGCGGGGTGATCTTTCTTTTCAGGATTACATTGCTCATAGAGAAGCGCAAGGTAAGGGATGATAGCCATACATTTCTGTGCCATGCATGGCACCGTATCCTGCCACTAAGCACCTGATTATGGGGCTTTCACGGTCAATTTGTCCTGATACCCGCCTTGGCAATATTATTGACAGGCTTACCTTTGCAAACAATTTTGAATAAGATGGCAGACAAAGAAGTACACGAAACGGTTAACGAAACCTCTGAAAACCAATCAGAACTCAACATCAATGCGGATGAGAACCTGAAAGGTACCACCCACCTGAATGAGCCGCTCGAAAATGAGCCCGAGTTGGAAAAGCTCAGGACAGAATTACAGGACTCGAAAGACCGTTATCTCCGGCTGGCAGCGGAATTCGATAACTACCGCCGGCGCACGTCGAAAGAACGCCTGGAACTGATTCAAACAGCCGGGCGCGACATTATCGGCGATCTGCTGACTGTGCTCGACGATTGCGACCGTGCCGAAAAACAATTTGACCAGGCTTCGGAGATTGGGCCTTACCGCGAAGGGGTAACGCTCATTTTTCATAAACTCAAACAGATCCTGCAAACACGCGGCCTGAAGGAGATGGAATCCATCGGCCAGGAATTCAATGCCGACCTGCATGAAGCCATTACTGAAATTCCGGCTCCTTCCGAAGAAGCCAGGGGGAAAGTGATAGATGAAGTGGAGAAGGGGTACTATCTGGGTGAGAAGATTATCAGGCATGCGAAAGTGGTAGTGGGAAAGTGAGATAAAAGTTATTGGTTATAAGTTTTAGGTTTTAAGTATGGAAGTCGCAAAAACGATTGGGATTACATGTGATAAGGATTTTCGCACTTACTACTAAAGCTTAATTTTTCCCGACATACAATCAATTACATAACCCCAAAATTTAGAACCTACTACCTACAACTTACAACTTCAAACTCAAGAATGAAACGCGACTATTACGAAATACTGGGCTTAACAAAGGGTGCCAGTGCGGATGAGATCAAAAAGGCTTACCGCAAGGTAGCCATGCAATACCATCCGGACCGGAACCCGGGCGACAAGGCCGCTGAGGAAAAATTCAAGGAGGCCGCGGAAGCCTACGAAGTATTGAGCGATGCGGATAAGCGCGCGCAATACGATCGCTATGGTCATGCCGGTGTAAGCGGCAATGGTCGCGGTGGTTTTGGTGGCGGCGGCATGAATATGGATGATATCTTCAGCCAGTTTGGAGATATCTTCGGCGATGATATATTCGGAAGCTTTTTTGGAGGCCAGCAAAGAGGACGCGGAGGCGCCCGTGCGCGTGGCGTAAGAGGCAGTAACCTGCGCGTAAAATTGAAGCTGACCTATGAAGAAATTGCCCGCGGTGTCACCAAAAACATCAAGGTAAAAAAATATGTGACCTGCCAAACCTGTGGTGGCAATGGCGCTAAAGACAAAGGCAGCGTGCAAACCTGCCAAACCTGTGGTGGCAGCGGCCAGGTGCGTCGCGTACAGAGCACATTCCTCGGACAAATGCAAACCGTAACCACCTGCCCTACCTGTAATGGTGAAGGCAGCACGGTAACGGCCAAATGCACAGCGTGCAAAGGCGACGGACGCGTATATGCGGAAGAAACGGTGAGTATCGATATCCCCGCAGGTGTACAGGAAGGCATGCAATTGACCGTATCGGGCAGGGGCAATGCCGGTGAGCGGGGCGGCCCTTCCGGCGACCTGATCATCCTGATTGAAGAAGAAACACATAAGGAACTGCAGCGCGATGGGCTCAATGTGGCTTATGACCTGCATATCTCCTTCCCCGAAGCCGTATTCGGCACCCAGGTGGAAGTACCCACCATAGATGGACGGGCGAAAATTAAGATCCCCGCCGGTACCCAGAGCGGTCGTATCTTCCGGCTGAAAGGGAAAGGGTTTCCCGCGGTGAACTCCTACGAAAAAGGCGATCAATTAATACATGTGAGTGTATGGACGCCCCAGCACCTGAGTGCCGATGAAAAAGCGGCCCTCGAAAAGCTGGCGCAATCACCCAATTTCAAACCCACCCCCGACAAAAACGAGAAGGGTTTCTTTGATAAGATCAGGGAAATGTTTTCCTGATCCCAAACCGAACAAATATGACCGCTGAAGGGTAATAAAAAACTAGCCCCGACAAGGTCAAAAAATCGACCGGACAGATGCCATTTTCAGGTGGCAAACCATTAACTTGTTGCACAATTAACTTAACAATACGCGAATCATGAGTTTTAATTCAGAGTTTGAAAAATATGCCGTAAAGCACCGTGGCCTATCCAGCAATTTGCTGCATAGCTATAGCAACCACCTGGTAACGGCCATGACACCCAATATCATTGAAGAGCGTCCGATGAACGTGGCAGTGATGGATGTGTATAGCCGTTTGATGATGGACCGTATCATTTTCCTGGGCTATCCCATCAACGACGAAATCGCCAACATTGTGACCGCGCAATTGCTTTTCCTCGACTCAACCGACCGTACACGCGACATCAATATGTACATCAACAGCCCGGGCGGAAGCGTTTATTCCGGTCTTGGCGTGTACGACACCATGCAATACGTTACACCCGATGTGGCCACCATCTGTATAGGTATGGCCGCCTCCATGGCCTGTGTATTGCTGGGAGCGGGCACCAAAGGCAAGCGCGCAGCACTCAAGCATGCCCGCATCATGATGCACCAGCCCAGCGGCGCTATAGGCGGACAGGCCAGCGATATTGAAATTACCGTCAACGAGATCCGCAAACTGAAGGTGGAACTGTACGAGGTGGTGAACTACCATACCGGCAAACCGGTGGATCAGATTGAAGTGGACTTTGACCGCGACAAATGGATGACCGCCACCGAGGCAAAGGAATATGGTATTGTGGACGAGGTGTTGCTGACCAACCCCCGCAAAGACAAAAAGGACTGATAAACCCTGCTTAACTTACCGATAAATACAAGAATATGTCATTCAATAAATATTATATCAATCCCAGCTGGAAAATGGACGAAGAAGAGGAAGAGCAGGAGGAAAGGCCCAAGTCGGACCTGATGATGTTTAGCAAGAAGCTGGAAAAATACTTTTTCGAATCCCGCAGTGTACACCTATGGGGTGTTGTTGACGACAAGAGCGCCAAAGATGTGGTATCCAAGCTGCTGTTGCTGGACAGTGACAGGCCCGGCACAGAAATCAAATTTTATATCAACAGCCCGGGTGGTGTGGTTACCAGTGGCATGGTGATCTACGATACCATGCGTATGATCAAAAGCCCGGTGAGCACGATTTGTATGGGTTTGGCTGCCAGCATGGGTAGTATCCTGCTGAGCGGGGGCAAGAAGGGAAGCCGCTATATCTATCCGCACGGAGAGGTGATGATTCACCAGCCTTCCCTGGGAGGCTTTATCCGCGGTGTGAGTACCGATCTCGAAATTCAGGCCCGCCAAACCAAAAAGGTAAAGGAAATGGGTGCGAAGATCCTGGCCGAGAATTGTGGCAAGTCGCTGGAGCAGGTCATGAAGGATTTTGACCGTGATTATTGGATGGATCCGGAAGAAGCGGTAGAATACGGTATTGTGGATAAGATTATTACGAATCTGTAAACGTATATTTATCAAATACTTAAATAAGATTTGAGCAAAAAACCGTCAATTCACCGGCGGTTTTTTAATTTTGCTGACGTCTGATTAATAGCATTAATTACCCAAATCACTAAATGGCTAAGAATACTCTACATTGTTCTTTCTGCGGCCGCAGCCGGGATGAGGTTAAGATCCTGATTGCGGGACAGGAAGGTCATATTTGCGAAAACTGCGTGGAACATGCGCGTGAAATCATTGAGCAGGAGCTGATGGTACGTGACGATAAGACTCCCGCTTCTGCCTTTAAACTCACGATTAAAAAACCCATTGAGGTTAAGAAATTCCTCGATGAATACGTGATTGGCCAGGATGAGGCCAAGAAGGTACTCGCAGTGGCGGTGTATAATCATTACAAACGCCTGCAACAAAAACCTGGTGACCCCAACAGCAACCAGCAGGAAATAGAAATTGAAAAGAGCAATATCGTGATGGTGGGTGAAACCGGTACGGGTAAGACCCTGCTGGCCAAAAGCATTGCCCGCATGCTGAATGTTCCCTTTGCCATTGTAGACGCCACGGTATTTACCGAAGCGGGCTATGTGGGCGAAGATGTGGAAAGTATTCTCACCCGCTTGCTGCAGGTTTGTAATTATGATGTGCAGGCCGCCGAGCGTGGCATTGTGTATATTGACGAGATTGATAAGATCGCACGCAAAGGCGATAATCCCTCCATCACCCGCGATGTGAGTGGCGAGGGCGTGCAACAGGGAATGCTGAAACTGCTGGAAGGAACCGATGTGCTGGTACCCCCGCAGGGCGGTCGCAAGCATCCTGAACAAAAGCTCATCAAGATCAATACCCAGAATATTCTCTTCATTTGTGGCGGCGCTTTCGACGGCATCGATAAGATCATTGCCCGCCGCGTGCAAACCAATACCATTGGTTTCAATGTAGACAAGGATCTGCAGGACACAATGAAGAAGAACCTGCTGCGATATGTGAATGCGCAGGATTTGAAATCATTTGGCCTCATCCCTGAACTATTGGGACGCCTGCCGGTGGTAACGCACCTCGATCCTTTGGATGCCGATACGCTTCGCGCCATCCTGACCCAGCCCAAGAATGCATTGATAAAACAATACCGCCGGCTTTTTGAACTGGAAGGTATTGAGCTGCATATAGAAGATGAAGTGCTTGACTTTATGGTGGAAAAAGCCGTGGAGTATAAACTGGGAGCAAGGGGACTTCGCAGCATTTGCGAGAGCATACTTACCGATGCGATGTTTGAGCTTCCTTCTTCAAAGGAAAAACAATTTACGCTTGATCTTGACTATGCCAAGCGTAAGTTCGACAAGAGCAAGCTCAGCCTGGTGAAGGCTGCCTGAGTTTTATAACTGTAAGCTGATCATAAGTAAAAGGACTGCCTTATCTTCGATAAGCAGTCCTTTTTTATTCTAAACCTAAAATAAACCTTATGCAGGAGTTGATTGAAAAACTGAAATCAGAAGCAGGCCTCACCGATGAGCAGGCGCAAAAAGCGATTGCGACCATCAAGAATTATGTAGTGGAAAAATTTCCGATGCTGGAAGGCGCCGTTGGCAATTTATTTGGCCAGGGTTGAAAACAACCCCGGCCTATGGCTCATTTAACGAATTGACCGGCATTTTTTCCCCCGCGGGTTATTGGCGGCCTCATAGGGTGACATGGCCCGGCTACAGGATTCCAAAAAGATAATAAATAACAGGGCCCAGAGAATGGTACGTTTATTCATGCGTATCGGATTAGGTCTGCAATATAGAGGTGCAGGTTCTAAAAAACGAAGAGAAAGCGGGCAGATCTTCCCAGGGAAGCCATCCAATCGAATTCCTACAACGTAAAATCACTTGTAATGGCGGGGGCACCCGCTATTCCTGCACGGGATCAGCCTTCAAAGGGAGTGGCCAGGTAATATTTACTTCCGTTCCCTTACCCGGTGCGCTGGTGATTTCTACATTTGCCCCAATCATCATAGCCCTCTCCTTCATACCGAGGAGGCCTAATGTTTGATGCCTGTTTACCGTCGCGGGATCAAAACCTTTCCCATCGTCAGCGATCGTCAACACCAAATCGGTTTCTGTTTTTACCAATGTAGTTTTCACCTTACAGGGGCCGGCATGCCGGGCTATATTGGTGAGCGACTCCTGGTAGATGCGATACAGACCCGTAGCCACCTCGCTATGCAAGTGAAGAGCGCTGGCCTGGTCATTGGCCATAAAAGCCACAGGGATCTGGAATCGCCTGCTGAATTCCTGGCTCTGCCATTCCATGGCTGCCGGTAGTCCGAGATTATCCAGGATTGTGGGATGCAATTCCGAAGCTATTTTTCGGATGGTGCCGATTGCTTCATCCACCAGTTTGCTGGCTTCCAGTAACCGGGCCTGCAACATAGCGGGCTTCACTTCATTGCTGATGGCGTTTCCGAGAGAATAAATATCCATTTTCAGACCCGTAAGTTGCTGGCCCAGCTCATCGTGTATTTCGCGGGCTATACGACGTTGTTCATTTTCCTTCGCGTTGTGCAGGCGGGCCGAAAGGCTTCTCAATTGCGCATTGAGCTGTCGCTGCTCCAATTCCGATTGCCGGGCCGCTGTAATGTCGAGCCCGACCCCAAGCTGGCATGATTGCCCATCATACTCAATTGTCGCCTGCAGCAATATGTAGGGTACAGCCGCATAATTTTTTGTTAACAGCCGAACCGACCGGCCATTAGCACCTTCCAGTCCGGAGCCTTCATCGGCATACCATGGAAGCGTGTCCTGATCGGCAATGAATAATTCATGAGGCCGCATACGCCTTATTTCATCAGTTGAATAACCTGTGATGAGCTGAAGGTTGCGGTTCCACTTCAGTAAACCGGCATTGGCATTATAGAGATAAAAAATCCCGGGAAAACTATTGGCGATGGCCGCCGTGAGATTACGCTCCTGCTCCATCGCCCATTGCATACGCTTATGCGCTATGGCACTGAGAACAGCGGTGGGCAGCCGAAGCATATTCGACTTCAGTATATAATCATCCGCCCCTCCTTTCATGATCTTAACGGCGAACTCCTCGGATACGGTTCCCGTTACCAGGATAAAGGCCAGGTGCGGATTCAGCGATTTGACAAAGGCCAGCGCTTTTTCAGAGTCATACTGCGGCAGCGCATTATCAGATAGGACCGCATCGAAGCTATGGCTGTTCAACGCATCAGTAAACTCCTTCTCATTTGTTGCCAGTACGGCGCTATACGATAATCCGCCCCGCTTCAACACGCGCTGAATCAGCTCCGCGTCGGCAGGGTTATCCTCGAGTATCAATAATTTCAACTCATCCGCCATAGCAATTCATTTCAATCAGCCGTCTGGTTCAACAGCATCCAGTAGAGGCCCAATTCCGAAACCGCCCGGGTAAAGGATTCAAAATTGACAGGCTTTACAATATAACTGTTCACCCCGAGTCGGTAGCTTTCAATAATGTCCGATTCCTCCCTGGAGGATGTTAGTACCACCACGGGAATCGTATGGGTGGTTTCATTGCCCTTGAGCCTTCGCAATATTTCCAACCCATCCACTTTGGGCAATTTCAAATCAAGCAAGATCAACCTGGGATTAAATTCCTGTTGGCGGGTATTACCTTCCGCCGTACCAAAAATATATTCCAGGGCTTTCACACCATCGTTGATATGATAAAGACGGTTGGCCAGGCGCTGCTTCTTCAAGGCGCGAATCGTGAGTTCCGCTTCTTCCGCATTGTCTTCTATCAGTAGTATTTCCACTTCCTTATGCTCCATGATATTAAAATTTATTTACGTGATAGGAAGGTTGAACGTGAAAGTGGCACCTTCTCCGGGACGTGCATCGGCCCATATACGACCACCATGTCGTTTGATGATACGGGCTACCAGTGCCAGGCCTATACCGGTTCCTTCAAAGTCGGCATCATTGTGCAGGCGCTGAAACACACCGAATAATTTCCCTGAATAACTCATATCAAAACCCACGCCATTGTCGCTAACGCTAAACTCATAAGCACCCGGCTTTTTAGTCGCCATAATCCGGATATGAGGCGTTTGTCCTCTTGATGAATACTTCACCGCATTGGATATCAGGTTTATCCATACCTGCCTGATCAGGCTGCCATCGGCCTTTACTTCCGGCAACTCGCCTATCTGTATATGGGCATTCAACTCTTTCACCTGCTCCATTTCCTCCACTATTTCCTGCACCATTCCCTGCATATCCACCTTTTCGAACTCCATTCCTTTGCGGCCGGTTCGGGACAAATCCAATAAATCATCGATAAGCTGCCCCATTCGGCGGGCATTTGATTTAATGACCTTGAGAAATCTGCGACCCTCCGCATCAAGCTGACTCGCATGATCCTCTTCCAGAATGTCGGCATAACCATCAATAATACGCAGGGGTGCACGCAGGTCATGCGATACGGAATAGGTAAAGGACTCCAACTCCCGATTGATATCGCGAATGGCTTCCTCTGCTTTTTTTCGCTCGCTAATGTCACGGATAGCGGCTGTTATCAACAATTTCCCCTGCGCTTTGATGGGTGCGAGGCTAATTTCCACGGGTAATTGCGATCCATCTTTTTTCTGCGCAAAAATTTCAAGACCCGTTCCCATACCCCGCGCCAAAGGTGAAGCCACATAACCCTGCATGTGCAGCGTATGGGTGGCCCTGAAGTTGCTGGGTATGAGCTTATCTACCGGCTGGCCAAGCAGTTCGGAACGCTGATAGCCAAACAACACTTCCGTTTGCCGGTTCACAAATTGTATGTCGCCTGCAGCATCTACTATCACTGTAGCATCCGGCGTCGATTCCAGCAGGTCTTTGAACCGGCTCTCACTGGCTTTCAATTCCACCAGTCGTTCTTCCAGTTGCCGGGTTCGCAATTGCACCACCTCTTCCTGCTTCTGATAGGCGCTTCGCAATTTTTCAACCATGCTGTTGAAAGAAGTGGCCAATACGGCCAGCTCATCTTTACCACTTTGATCCACTTCCGTTGATAAGTTGCCTGCCGCTACTTTGGCGGCGGCATCTGTTAGGCGAAAAATGGGGCGGGTAATACTTCGGGAAATCAGCCATGCGAAAATAGCGCCCACAACAAAGAGCGCGATCCCGACGAAGATCAACCATTTCAGTGAAGCATTCACCAAACCCAGCACCTGCTTTTCAGAAAGCGCAATATGTAGCTGCCAGGATGTACCGGGAATGGATTCGGTGATGGCCAGTGGATTTTTTCTGTTCAGGTTTGGCGCTTTTATGGCCTTGTTAAGATCAGTCCACAATGTGCCGTCGCTGTTTCCAATCAAAATGTTAGAGCCTTCTCCCAGCAGCAAATAGAACTGTTCCAGCGCCTGGGCACTCGTACGCTGCTGCCGCCAGCGAACCAGGAATCCCTGCTGATTGCCCCCATAGGCCAATCCACTTACAATCGGATAATACAAAAATGAATCAGCATAAATAAGGTTGCCGATCAACACCGAATCAGGTTTGGTAAGCAGCAGGTCAGGGAGTATTTGCTTACTCAGCAGTTTTAACTGATCCGGCGAGCCCTCCCGATGAAGCACCATACCCTCCCTGCTGAGCACCTGGGCCGATACCCACATTTCATCCGCCAGGGATCGCCGAAGGACGGCCATACCGCTATCTTTTCGATTATTATATGATGCTGTATCCAACAATGCCTGCACATTTTCATTCTTCGCCAGTTGAGCATGCATACCGGCCAGCGCCGCAGCCGAGCGGGCAAATATCGAACTCATCTGCCTCGTTACTTTGTCGATCCTTTCGTGGCCAATTTCTACGGCGGATTGGCGAGCAAAAGTATAGGAGATGATCGCATAGGCACAAATGAGCGCCAGGAGGAGCAGGCCAACAAAAACGGGCAACTTCGTTCGAAGGGAGAAAAATCCTGAGCCAGTGCTATCGGCACCGGCTATTTTTTCGTCAATTACACCCATTATCGAGTTAAATGAACGGTTGACCGGTCTGGCCCCAGCACCGTATTCTTCTTAAGGGAAGAATCAACCGGTGCGCGTATGCACTTACTAAAAATAGCGAATTAAGCTTGCATAAACAAAATACCGCTACCTTATCTCAATCCAATGCTTCCCCTCTGTTAGGACTAAAGACAGCGCCCTATCCGTGTTTACACTTATTTCCTTACCATCGAGCCATACCTTCTTACCCCTGGGTATGGGCAATTGGCAAGTAGCTTCTGCGCCCAATGGAATTTCGATAGTATATCGGGTTGATTTCCGCTCCTTTTTCCAATGAGATGTTATAAGTCCAAATGGGCTATTGAAAGTTCCCTTCCATTCATCCACTCCTTCGGCGAAATGCGGCTTCAGAAAAAAATGTCGAAAACCCGGCTGCGCCGGATCGGGGCGAATACCGGTGAGGCACTTATACATCCAGGCTCCCACTTCACCAAACATAATATGGTTCATGCTGATGTCGGATTTAGCATCAATAGGCCAGTTCTCGTACAGGCTGGTGGCCCCATTCTTTATCCACCATCCCCAGGAAGGAAAACTGTCGCGGCTGGCCAGGCGGAATGCGAGATCGGGATATCCATTTTCGCTCAAGGCATTGAGAATAGATTTACTTCCCAGCAAACCCACATCCAATTTTACGCCATCGGACCTAACCCGCGCCGCGAGACGATCCGCCACTTTTTGCCGGAATTGATCCGGTACCAGGCCAAAATGCAGGGCCACACTCATCTCCGTTTGCAAACCGCTGCCGTATATGGCCTTTGTGCTGTCGAAATAGGCCTGGTTGAAAGCGTGGCGAATGCGATGGGCCAGCGAATCATAATAGTTCGCATCGCCAGTCCTTCCCAATAGGGTTGCCGCCTGCGACAAGATCTGCGCGTCCCGGAAATAATAAGCAGTAGAGGTAAAGGGAACCGGAGTTTGCGATTTCACCGGAATCCAGTCGCCCAGGCCCCAACTGCAAATGCCTGAGGGATAATTGGCCGCGATATTATCCACGTATTTTTTGATGGCCTCATAATTATCACGCAATGCCCTGTCATCGCCATAAAAAAGAAATAGGTTCCAGGGCAGTATGGCGATGGTACTGGTCCAGTCGGGTCCATTACCCCAATCGTATCCCCAGCCTCCTGTGGGAATAATGGAAGGCAACACCCCATTCGGTTGTTGTTCATCGCGATGATCGGCCAGCCATTTTTCGTAGACGGTAATTCCATCGTAATTAAAAAGCCCCGTTTCCTGCGCTATATGGGCGTCACCTGTCCAGCCGTTTTTCTCACGCTGCGGGCAATCGGTTGGGTAGCCAAAAAGATTGCTGAGGTAAGAATTATTGGTAGCCCTCCAGATGCCATTCAGCAATGCATGGCTGGATTGGATATTTCCCAGCTCCGGAAGATCCGTGTGCCATTCCAACGCTTCAATGTTGGCAGCAACGAGGCTGAGGGGTCTGCTGCTTCTGATTTCGAGGTACTGAAAACCTTTATAGTTGAACCGGGGAGTGAATACTTCGTTCGTCTTCCCCGACAACACATAGATGTCTGTTTGAAAGGGATCCGAATCATCCCGGGGACGGTAGTGAACATCGAGGTTGGATAGGTCCACCCTACCGGTTGAGTCCAGTCTTTCGCCATGAATCATGCGCAGCACGGTTCCTTTTTCGCCGGATACCCTGATACGGGTGACGCCTGCCATATTCTTCGAAAACTTCACCACCCACTGTGTATCCGATAGTTGCTGAAAAGTTTCGGGGGCATGAGTGCGTACTGAACGGATGGGCGGCATCTGCTGGGCCACTACCAGCGGCGCGGGCGCGGCGCGCAGGCTGGCATTGGCCCATGCACTGTCGGCAAAGCCGGGCTTATCCCATCCGGGTATCTCCCGGTTGGCATCATAATGTTCGCCGGTATAAATGCTGTTAAAAACAACGGGGCCCGGAGCTGTTTTCCAACTACGATCGCTGCGCACATAGTCCCAGGTGCCATCCAGGTACTCCACCCGGATATCGATGCAAAAGGCAGGGCGCTTACGCCAGGGCGCTTCGTGAAAATTCCATACTGCCGTAGACTGATGATTATACCAGCCATTACCCAGCTGAATGGCTACCACGTTCTCGCCCGTACTGAGCGAGGCTGTGATATCGTGGGCTACATAGAGAATACGCCTGTCGAAACGCGTATAGGCCGGGTCCAGCACGTGATCGCCGATTCTTTGTCCATTGATCATCATCTCATATAAACCGGCTACGGCGATAAAGGCCCTTGCCCTGCGTACGGGCTTGTGGAGCCTGAATGCCTTTCGGAATAAAGGCGCCACTTTCTCTTCGGGGCCTCTCCCATCACTGATCCAGTGTCCCATCCATTTGGCTCGACCCAGATACCCGGTTTCGAAAGTGGCCACAGGGCTTTGGTGTAATTTTCCTGTATTGTCGTAAACAGTAACACGCCAGTAATAGCGGCTATGGGGCAATAAAGCCGGGCCATTGTATACGGCAAGTGGCAATGGATCCTGCTTTTGCCCGGATCGCCAAATATCGCCCCTGCCATTCATCAGCGCCAGGGAATCGCTGCCCACGCTCAATTCCCAGCTATGTACCGATAGTCCTTCCTTTTCTGAAATCATCTTCCAGGTAAATCTCGGACTGTCGGTATCTACGGCCAGGGGCTCTGCCAGGTATTCGGTACGCTGATCCCGCACCCGAATCTGTGCATTCCCCAATAAGGGAACAAAGAATAGAATCACCAATATCGCCCGGGCAGAAAAAGATCCAATCATGAGATTTCGAGTTATCGACATTAACGGATTATTCCTTCAGGAATAATCCTATGAAGATAGAAAAATGTCGATGAACAGTTATTCGTATTCGCTTATTTATACATCGGTGGAAGGTCTTTTTCAAACAACGTGAATGGATCTTTGTAGAAACGCATAAAGTCCGGAACGGAACGATGGCCCGGAAAAGGGGCATAATAATGTGTTGGACTGTGCTGATCATTGCGCCAGACCAGCACATAACTCAACTGAAGTCCGTCTGTTTTCATCAATCGGAGCAATACATCCGTCCACCAACGGGTGTTGGGAATGGATTCCAGTCCCGTTTCGGTAAATGCGGCGAGTTTGTTATTCTTTTTAGCAAAATCTGAAACGATCTGTAGTTTACGCAAGGCTGCTTCGAGGTTGTAGCTCCCGTCGCGCCCCATATCCGCATAATTGTCCATGCCCACCATATCTACCCATTCATGTCCGGGATAGCGTTGCAGGAATTCCTCCTCGGAATTGAAAAGGCAGTCGGGCGAAAATGCATAGATGAAATTATGCACATTGAGACTGTCGCGTAAATAGGCTACCGTAAATCGCCAGATTTGTTTGAACTGATCGGGACTGCAATGGGCGGCTCCCCACCAGAACCAATTGCCGTCCATCTCATGGTAGGGTCTGAAAATCAGAGGAGCGAGGCTACCGTCATTCCCTTTCACGGCATGTGCCAACCTGGCTACCCGTTGCAATATCGTTTTGTATTCCTCGTGATGCGATGCTCCGGGCAACATCAATTGAATGGCGGGTTTTGAAACGGAATCATTCCAGTAAAAGCCGCCGGGCGAGGTGGGGTTGTTGAAATGCCAGGCCACGGTGGTTATTCCTCCGCGGTTGTAAGTGGCCACAATATTATCCCTGAGGGCATTGAAATTCCATTGAATCTGTTCTTCGCTTTGGCCGCTTAGCCCCATCAGATCCACGCCAATTACTGCCGGATGCGATCCCGTTACGGATTTTACATCTGATCGGTCGGCATCGCCATACCAGCCATGCCCATATTCGGTAGCGTGTTGATGACCAAACAGTGTGTGCCGGGCAGAAAGCTCTTTCAGGTTCCGGAAAAGCGCTTTGGTTTCGGGCGTTGCCTTACTGTCGATCAACTGAGCCCTTGCCGGGGGCAGCAACCATAGGAATAAAAAGCTTACCAGGATAGCCTGCCTTGAGAACATTCTTCTTTTCATGATTCAATACATTTCAAATCCAATAATTATTTTTATCTGTCACCCATCAGGGGTTCAGGATCGATTCAATGGCGTGGAGCTCATCGCTGCTGAATGCCAGCTTGTGCAGGGAGCCCAGGTTATTCATCAATTGCGCGGTGGAACTTACGCCAATCAGCACCGAGGTAATTCGTTGGTCGCGCAGCAACCAGGCGATGGCCATTTGAGACAGGGACTGTGCCCTGCTTTCCGCTATGGCATTGAGGGCACGCATTTGCGCAATGCGCTCGTCGGTGACCTCACTCAACTGCAGGAATCCATGCGCTTTTTTCGCTCTCGAATCTTCGGGTACTCCTTTCAGGTATTTATCCGTTAACAGACCCTGCGCGAGTGGTGAAAAGGGAATGCAGCCCACGCCATATTTTTCCAACACATCGAGCAGACCCTGCTCTACCCAACGATCGAGCATGGAATATTTGGGTTGATGAATGAGGCAGGGAGTACCCAGGCTGGCCAGGATATCGATGGCTTTGCGCGTTTGCTCGGCATCGTAACTGGAAATGCCTGCATACAGGGCTTTACCGCTGCGTACGGCATGGTCGAGTGCCATCATGGTTTCCTCCATTGGAGTATCCGGGTCGGGTCGATGCGAATAGAATATGTCCACATAAGGAATACCCATACGTTGCAGGCTTTGATCAAGACTGGCGAGCAGGTATTTGCGTGAACCATATTCACCATAGGGGCCTGGCCACATGCGCCAGCCGGCCTTGGTAGAAATAACCAGCTCGTCGCGCAGATAGCCGGGGAAATCCTTTTTCAGGATGGCACCAAAATTCTCTTCCGCCGATCCGGGAGGTGGACCATAATTATTGGCGAGGTCGAAATGGGTAATGCCCTGGTCGAAAGCGCAGCGGACAATGGCGCGGCCGTTCTCAAAATCATCCACCCCACCGAAATTGTGCCAAAGCCCCAATGATATTGCGGGCAACAAGAGGCCGCTTTGGCCGCAGCGGTTGTATTGCATGTTTGCGTAACGGTCCATTCTTAAGTTATAAGTTTTAAGTTGTAAGTAGTAAGTTAAAGAAAATTGGCTTTATTCTGGATTGGCCTTTTTATTCTGTATTGAATCTCCTATGGGAATTGTCCAAATATATCTTTAAATGTATTGAAATTAAATTAGCCCTTATATAACATCACTATCCTTACCACTTACAACTTAAAACTTACAAGTTATAACTTACAACACACGCAACAATTCCTTCGCAATCGCCTCATGTTCCCCCACGCTGGGATGAAAATCACATCCGCCTGCATATTGCTTTTCGAAAATATGAAAGCGAATGGCAGGTAGGGTGTCCTTCATTTCCTTTACCACCGCCGGCAAAACCTGACGGAACCATTGGCGCAGTTGGTCATCCGCCATCGGGCTGCTCAGGAGCAGGACCTCGCTATTGGGATATACGGCTTTGAGTTGGCGCAGAAACGCTACATAGGCCTGTACAAATTTGGCTGAATCCTGGATGCCGTCGTTTTGTCCGAGACTTATTATAAGCTTATCAGGCTGATAACTGGAAAAGTTCCACTGGTGCAGGTTGCCATGCATATCCACTTTGTCAAATACCTGTGGCATAAGGATCGGCAGGTCGCAGCAACTACGCATGAGTCCGATGCCCGAAACAGCAGAAAGGTGAACCGATGCGTTGAGTGCCCTTCCCAAGCGGGGGCCAAATGCCAGCCAGGCGTTGTGCTGATCCTGCCATTTTCCCGCGCCGCAGGGTACGGAACTGGTATCGCTGCCCGTGCCACAGGTAATGGAATTGCCAAAGAATTCCAGTTTCAATTCCGGCTCGGGTGGCAATGCCGCCAGCGATGATGCACGCAAGCCATAAAAATCCATATAGCCGATATTGGCCTCTGTATTCTTCATCAATACTACATGATGCGCTGCCTGGTTATTGCGGGCCCTGATGCGTATCGTATCCAGCTTTGCTTTCAACTGCAATCGCTGCGATTCGCCATCGACTGATAATTGAATATAATTTAAGTTGGAGCCCCAGCGCATTTCGTCGCCGAGATAAATTTCACAACTATCACCTGCAAACAGGAACTCTATCTGCACACCTGGCTGCCAGCAACGAATGCTGTCGGCTCCCAACGTCAACGTGCGGCCGGTGATCCGAATGCCGGGATCAGTGGGATGGAAAAACGTAGAGGAATGGTTTTCTCTGCAACCGAGAACCATGGTGAGCAGTAGTACGTAAAACGTGGTTCGTAAAATGTTGATGGATGGATTTGACAATTGGTGGATTTGAGATTTGATTGGATGATTTTCATTCTATTATTGATACCCGACTCTCTTTAATTCTCTCCCAGCCCTACGGGCTGGGCTAATATATATCGCCCCTTCGGGGCTTAATCGCATGGCTGACGCCATGCGATTCGCTATTCGCTATTCGCGTCTCACGACTCACTACTCACGACTCACTACTCACGCCTCACGCCTCACGATTCTCACCTGAACGCTGCCGCCTTCACTCCCGTGTTCTTCACGCCGTTCGGATCATAGGCCCATTGCCGGCCCCAGGTGGTGAGCTGGGTGGTGTCGCCCCAGTTGCGGCTCATGTCGAAACAGGCATTGGCCGTATTATTTCCCTTCCAGCTCCAACCAAGATAGCCCAGCTTTTTTTGCTGGCAGAGCTGCATCAACAAGGGTGCATCTACCTTGCAGACAAAATCGGTGGGTTGCTGATCGTCGGGTACATTCCATCCAAACTCGCCAAATACGAGGCAGAGCCCTTTTGATAAAATGGCATCCATACGCGTGGCATAGCTGTTGCTATTGTTCCAGTTGGAATAGGCATGCGCACTGAAGATGATATTTTTTTCCGGATCGGCCTCCAGTAAGGCTTGCCCGTATTGTACGATGGCTGTTTCATTTTGCCCATACCCGGGTGCATCGATCATGATGGGCATTTTGTATCCCGCATTTCGCAAGTTGAGAATGGCGGGCAGGTAGGCATTGCGCCAGGCAAGGGGCGTAACCGATCCATCGCCCCATTCGTTGGCAATATTGAGAATCAGAAAAGCGCTGTACTTGTTCATAATGGCTTTTACATCGCTTCGTGTATAATAGTTAACGGCCGCAACAATATCATTGGCGCTCGTTCCTCCCGTGAAATCATGCAACTCTACAATAGGTATCATTTTCGCAGCCACAGAGGCGGCAATGGCTTCATCGAGTACGCCAAGTGCCGGCGTCCAGGGTTGGGATTCCAGTTGCCAGACCAGCCGGGCTGCATTAGAGCCCAATGATGCTGCCGCCGACAAAGATGGTTTGTAATCGTTGGGGAACCAGAATACCGGAAAATTATTGCCGCGGAGCAACACAGTTTGCCCCGTACTGTCTTTCAGGCTGGTGCCCTGCACATAGAGGTGGGGTTTTACCACAGGAGCCGGAGGAGGGTTGGGACCCGGTCCGGGTCCGGGGCCCGGACCGGGAGCAGGTTCCCCGCCAGACTTACTGCAGGCTCCGAGGCTGCTGCTCAAGACCAGCACCACTGCGCTACGCAAAATTTGTTTGAGCATTTTCTGAATGAGTTAAAATGAAGCCATCCGCCAAAGACTTTCGAGGATGGCGCGACTATTATGATAGGGACATTTCCAGAAACCCGCCTTATCCTTATTCATTATTCTGTATTGATCGTCTATTCCCCAAAACCATTCTCCATACTGGCGATCAACCAGGTGCTTGCGAATGAATCCCCAGCTACGTTTTGCTTTTTCCAGCCATTCCCTGTTTCCGGTTGCCTGCCATTGGCACACATAAGCCAGCAGGGCTTCCGCCTGTGGCCAACTGTGTTTTTCACGAATCCATATATCAGCATCCGGTTCCCATTCGTACCACAATCCTCCGTCCGCATCCAACCCTTGCTCCGCGGCCCCGATTAATTGTTGTGCATGTTGTGTAAAACAATCCATCAGGCGTTGATGCTTTATCGCTTCCGCGCAATCTTTCAGCAACCAGGCACATTCAATCTCATGTCCAAAGGAACGAAGGCTCCCACTCGGCTTCCATTGGTCGTTGAAAAAAAGCTGCAGCCTGCCATCGGGCCGAATAAAATGCTGATCAAAAAGTTCGAGAATATGAATTATTCGTTGTCGCAATTCCTCATCCGGCGCTACCTGGTATAAAAGTGCATAGGCTTCCACCAGGTGCAAATGGGTATTGGCCGTCTTGCTCGCATTGGCATCCTTATCGCTCAGCCGCATATCGGCTAATGGTGACCAGTCGCGATCAAATGCTTCCCAATATCCCCCCCGTTCCGCATCCGCACTATTCTGTTCTATATAGCGAAACGCGTCGCGGGCCAGGTGCAATGCCATGCCATCGCCGCTAATGCGGTAGTAGGCGGCTAAAGCATAGATACCAAATGCCTGTCCGTAGATCTGCTTCTTTCCTTCCCACATTTCACCCTCTGCCGTCAACGACCAGTAGAATCCTCCATACTCATGATCCCAGCCCTGGTGCAGCATCCAGGAAAAGGCCCTTTCCGCCATTTGTCGCCACTCATCACGTGGATGAAAGCGATAAGCTTCCGAAAAAGCCCAGCATATACGCGCCATCATCACCATACCCTTTGGCGCCGCCGGGTCGGGCTTGTTGGCATTATCCACCGAACCATAAAAACCGCCTTTCAACGGGTCTACTGCCACCGAACTCCACCACTCCAGCAAAGAGGAAAGCTCTCTCCGGAGTTCCATTCGAAACTCCACCGGCAATTCAACCGGTGCAGCCGTTGTTATGGTTAAAGGTTTCATCCGCCCGTATTTTTCGGATTAAGCGGCGTCGCTTGCAAAGTCTGTGCAAAAGCCGCCTGGTTACGATCGATCAGGCTGGTGAGCGTACGAACGGTTTCAGCCGAACTGAAACGATCTTCTGCCGTATGCATCACATAGTCGAGCAACTTGCATAGCGTACTCGTGGCCACGTGCATGCGTGTGTCCGAGGACGCATAATAGATCAGTACCCTTCCATCATCGTCAAGTATCCAGCCGTTACAAAACAAAACATTGGATACATCGCCAACTCTTTCCTCCCCTTCCGGAGCCAGGAAATACCCGGCGGGTTTGTAGATAACCCGGGTAGGATCCTCCAGGTCGGTCATAAATAAATAAAGAACATACCGTAAACCGGCGGCGGTGTTGCGCACGCCATGTGCCAGGTGCAGCCATCCCTTCTCGGTACGGATGGGTTCGGGCCCCAGGCCATTTTTTACTTCATAGATGGTATGATACACGCGGGGATCAATCACCGTTTCTTTATCAATAATGGCGGGATCTATGGATCGACTCAATCCAAAGCCGATGCCACCTCCCCTGCCGGCCTCAATGAAGCCATCTTGCGGACGTGTATAAAAAGCGTACTGACCGTTCACAAATTCAGGATGCAACACAACATTACGTTGCTGGGCCGAGGGAGTTTTCAGATCGGGCAAGCGTTCCCAGTTTACCAGGTCGCGGGTACGGGCGATGCCGCATTGCGCCACGGCCGACGACTGATCGGAAGGTGGCGCTTTTGGATCTCTTCTTTCGGTACAAAACAAACCATAAATCCATCCGTCTTCGTGCTGCACAATCCGCATATCGTACACATTGGTATCCGGCTCCTCTGTTTCGGGCATGCTGATGGGATAATCCCAGAAACGAAACTGGTCAATACCATTGGGGCTTTCGGCTACCGCGAAAAATGATTTGCGATCCGATGCTTCCACCCTCGCTATCAGGAGGTACTTATCCTGCCATTTAATCGCACCCGCATTCAACACAGCATTGATGCCAAACCGTTCCATAAGGTGCGGATTGGTTTCGGGGTTGAGGTCATATCGCCAGAACAAGGGTGTATGTTGAGCCGTTAGCACCGGGTACGCATAACGGTCCACAATTCCATTGCCTCCTGTAAGCCGGGCATTGCAACGATTCAGGATTTCATCCTGCCGATGCTCCAGTTCCGCCAATCGTTTGTAAAATGCATTACTCATAGCCATCGTCATTTTTTAGAAATCAATTCTCCAGTTTATTCCACCAGGTTTTTTTCAACACCAGCACTATCAGGATAAGTATAAGAACGGTTATCAATAAGGGTAGTTCCATCCATAAAACGATATACATGGGTAGCAGCGTGAGGCAGCATTGCGCAATGATCCCCAGCACCACATTGAACATATCGATACGAAAGCGATCATTCGCCACAAAAGATGGATTGTCTTTAACAACAATATTATGAATGGGTTTCCAGAAGCCCCAGGGCTTTACGGTAGTATAGAAACTTTTCAATACCTCCGTATCGGTTGGTGGTGCGGTGTAGGTTCCAATCAGGCATCCTGCCATCGATAATACAAAAAGTAATGGCCACCAGTAGAGGTCGACCCCTTCCACAAACTGTAGCATGAGCAATGCACCTGCCACCCCGGTTGTCATTCCCCAGAAATAGCCGTGTGCGTTGAAACGCCACCAGTACCATTTGAGGCAATTAGCCGCCACATACCCACCATAGAGGCCACCTACGATCCATTGCAGTATATCATTTACATCTTTTGCAAGGAAACCAAATACTACACCTACCGCCACCACCAGCACACCCACGATATAGTTCATGTGAATCACGCGTCGGGTGCTGGCGTTGGGATTGATGCGTTTCACATAAATATCGTTGATGATATAGGCCTGTGCCGCATTGAGCGTTCCACTGAATGTGCCCATGAATGCGCCCAATAAACCCGTTAGTACCAGGCCCAGCACACCCACCGGCAAAAATGTATTGACGGTGGCGGGAAGTACCCGTTCAAAATCGGTGATGCCATCGGGGCCTTTCAGGTAAAGCTGATTGTAATAAAGCAGGCCCAGTACCGTGAGGCCTATCACCATGCTATACCGTACCGGCAACAGGATGATGCTGACAAAGCCCGTCATCTTGCTGGCTTCTTTGGGACTGCGGGTGCTCAATATTTTTTGCATATCATAATTCGGCGCCGGGCCGGCCAGTGAGGCAAAAATGCCTTTGAGCAGCATCATCATGAAAAAGGCGCCAAACAAGCTGAATCCATCCGAAGCAATCTTGTCGTTTGCCTCGGCGGCGATGGCCGACCAGTCGAGATTAAGCGTCCATCCGAAAAACGGATCATCCCAGCCTTCAGGAACATTGAGCGACTGATTTTGCAGATGCTGCATGGCTATTACCGCAATAGCAATACAGGCCAGCGTCATGATCGAATACTTGATCACATCGCCTGTAACAATGCTGTGCAGTCCGCCAATAATGGAATAGAACATCGCGAAGAGCGTAAATATGATACCGTAAAAATGAGGAACATATTTTTCGGCGATATCAAAAGGCATATAAGGCTGTATGGCCTCCCATGGAACAAATACTTCAATGAACTTACCCAGACCAATAAAGCCATAGGCCAGAAAACCGAGGCAACTGATGAGGGCAAAAGCGATAATGATTACTTGTGAACCCTGTACCCCTTTGCCCCTGGTACCAAAGCGGGTTTGCAGCCATTCCGCACCCGTATTGGCATTGCTTCGGCGGAGCCATTTACTCAGGTACATCATCATAAATACCTGGTTAAAAACGGGCCAGAGCCAGGGCAGCCAAATGCTTTTTAATCCATATACAAAGCAGATGGAAACCATCCACATGGTGCCACTGATATCAAACATATCACTGGCATCGCTGAGGCCCAGCTTATACCAGGGAAGACTTTTACTTCCGAGCAGATAACTTTCCTTATTAATCCGCGCCTTTTTCCGGTAATACCAGCCTACCATCACCATCGTGATCAGGTAAAGCATTACCATACTGGCATCGATCCAGCTCAATCGCATGGGCCTTGATTTGAACGGTGTACAATCACTTTTTGAAAAGAGGTTGCAGGAAGAAGAGTCAACCCGCAACCCTTCTCTTCGAACGATTGCTAAAATCGACATTCACTGATATGGGCCGATCGCCTATTCAGTCTTTTCCAAAAAGTGCTGTCAAGTTCGTAAAACCTGTCTGCTAAACGGGTAATGAATTTTATTTTTTGAATGAATGGTTGCCCGTGTCAGTTCAGACCCATAGCATCCACATAAATGGTGAAACCTCCGGTTCCGGAATATTCTTTCACCCATATTTCGGTAAGCGCGCTGGCGGCTGTCAACGAACCAATAGGTATGGCATAGTCGGTCCATTCACCTTCCACTACATTGATGGTATAGGAATCTCCGCCATTGATACCGATATTAATATTCTTCCCGTTACTGCCCGCGCCGCCATAAATTGAGATTTTAAAGTGGGTATAACCGGCAAAAGGAATATTGGCGCCTCCCAATTGCATGGGTGACCCGTATCCGCCAGAATAATCAATCTTCACCGATTTGGTACCCGCGCGCACGGGTGAGCTGTTGTTGTAATCGGCTGCACCTCCCCAACCTCCACCAATCCAGCCTGTGCTGGTCCAGTTGCTGGTAACAGCATCATCATAGAATAATAGTGCCACTGTGGGCGGAGGTGCACTTCCCGTAATTTCCAGCA
The DNA here is from genome assembly GCA_964395095.1 of uncultured Citrobacter sp. Lineage (GTDB taxonomy): Bacteria > Bacteroidota > Bacteroidia > Chitinophagales > Chitinophagaceae > CAYMZZ01. The sequence goes on along the minus strand of CAYMZZ010000003.1, from coordinate 14,288 downwards.
CATCGGCTGATTTCACCGTTACCGTTGAGTTCAACACACCCAGGGTAATTTGCCCACGCAGCACGCCCATGGGTACCGTTGCTACTATTTGTGTGGGTGACTGGCTCACAAAGCTGGTAACCGCTGGGGCGTTCTCAAATGTAACCGATGTTACCAGATCAAGATTGGTTCCGGTAATGGTGATATCAGCACCGGGATCAACCGGGTTGGGGTTCATGGCGCTGACCGCAGGAAGTGTTAAGGTGAGATCCACTGCCGATTCCGTTTGCTCACCCGAAGCAGCTTCGAGGGTGAGTGGGCCAGCCGTAGCTCCGGCAGGTACTGTTACCACTACCTGCGTGGCACTCTGGCTAACAAAACTGGTTATTGCAGTTGCTACGCCGGTGAAATAGATTTTTCGGGTCAGATCCATATCTGTTCCCGTTATGGTTAGGTTTTCCTGGTGTTTGATCGGGTTGGGGGAAAATCCGGTAGCATGTGGAAGAATAACTTCCAACTCCTCTTCTGTTTCTAATTCGGAGGAATCCGTACCACCAAAAGCAAGGATCAATACCCCCGTTTTCGCATCTTCGGGTACGGTCACAACCAGTTGATCGAATGATTGGCTCACAAACGATTCCACCAGTTTATCGTTGGGGAATGTAACACTCTTCACCCAGTTAAGGTAGGATCCGTTGATGGTGATATTTGCACCGGGACGAGCCGCGGCAGTCATCGTGGTAACTGTGGTAAGCACATTGAGGTTAAACTCCGTTTTGGAAACCACTTCGCCCTGGGCTGTTTTGAGAGTAACCACGCCCTTCTCTGCCGATGTAGGTACGATCAGCAGGATAAGTTCCGGTGTATGCAATTCGAATGCTGATTTCTCCACCACGGAAGCGTTTCCGGTAAACTGTATAGCCGTGACCTGGTCCAGGTTGCGGCCAATAAAACGGATAGTATCACCATGCCTCGCACCCGTTGGGCCAAAGCTGAGCAGCTCCACCATACCCGAATCTTTGTCCTCCTTATCCTTTTCGCAGGAGACCAGGATGGTCAGTGTAGCCGCTAATCCCAAAACGGAGAAAAGGGCTTTATTGAAAATGCTTGTCATTGTAGTTTGTTTTGATTCGGCAAATGTTATCTATTGAATGTCCTTGGGCACCACACGCAGGTTGTCGAAGCAGATATCTGCATCTAATGCACCGGGGCCGTGAAACCAGATTTTCACACCATATCCCTGTGGCCTTACTCCCCAGTTGGTCACATAATTCGCTACTACCTGCTCAAATGGTACCGTCACGGTTTGCCATTTGCCATCCGTATCAAACGGGGGCTCCCAGAAATAGGGCTCTGTGTTCCAGTTAGGGTCGGGACCATTCACCTGGCCAATCATAAATTTGATCCGGTTACCATCATAGGGCTTCAGGGTATTGATCTCAAACTTCATATTGTATTTTGCCGGGTTCAATACTGCATCATCCGGCAAATTGTGACTGGTGCTCAGGGCATCTTCTTTTCCACCAATCCATTCTGTCCATCCCCAGGAACCGATGGCAGCGGTGATGCGGGTGAAATTGCCATTGATGGCCAGCGGATCGGAAGCCGGTACCACATTGCCGGAACCCCACCAACCCGACCAGGGATCGTTATGAATAAGCATATTGCGATCGTCGCGGAACCAGAAATTCGACTGCGTTTCGCCGAAGTTGGTAGTAACAACAACAGGGCCCGGTTGCGCACCCGCAGGGATACGCACCTGAATCTGCTCATCTTCCACCTCCACCAGTTCACCCGTTACGCCACCTTCAAATGTGACCGTTAGGGGTTCGTAAAAAAAGTTTCCTCTGATAGTTGCCACTTCTCCTTCTTTCACATATTCGCAAACCATGCTGTTGACAACCGGTTCACTGATCTGTACTTCAAACTGGTGTATCAGCTCATAACCATTGCGGAAAATGATGCGCAACTGGTTGGTCACTTCAATCGGAATCTGGCTGGGCACTGCCACCAGAATGCTGGTACGGGTAATATAGGTTGGCGTTACGTTGGCACGCTGATCGTTGAACCAGATTTGCACGGCATTCTGCAGGTTGTCGCCCACAATAGCAATCAATTGCCCCTGTCCGGCCCCAATCAGCAGGGAATCCGAAGATTCTGGCCGGGTTATCCTTACGTAGCTGATAACGGGTGTGCCTGTTTCACTGTCGTCCTTGGAGCAGGATGACATCCAACCAGCAGCACTTACCAGCAAGAGCAGGTAAAGCAGCGATCTCTGTAGTTTCTTTATTGGTAACATAGTATTATGTTGAATGGGTTGAAATATTTCTTTTCGCTTACGGATAATCTACCGGCGGATTATTCAGGTTAGGCGCCTGGCTCAATTCCGCATTGGGAATGGGTAGCAGGAAATTGCCTGAATTGGCATTGATGGTTCGTTCCGAAAACCAGGATGTTTTGGTAAATGTCCATTCATTAGGATCAGGCATCTGATTGGGTGCTGTAAAGAACAAGCCCCGATCCTGTGAATTTAATATGGCATAAGCCTGATCGGGCGCCCAGTAGTGAAGGCTAACCATATCGTACCATGACATACCTTCCATCGCGAATTCCTTGAAGCGCTCCGACAATACTTTATCCAGCGTAAGCGGTCCGCTGCCGTTGGGGCCACCCACTTCATAGGGAGGCAGGCCGGCACGGGTACGTATGCGGTTATAATATTCAATAGCTGTAGCGTCGGTAGTGCTTCCGTTATTGCCAATCTCCGCTTCGGCATATACCAGGTACATTTCGGCAAGGCGCATCATGTAGGTATTGTGCGGATAGCGCTGCTGGGAAGCAATACCGGCCAGATCAATGGGTGATCCTACCACGTATTTTTTTACCGCAAGAAAATTCTGGTCGGTACCATTGAAAGGATATATCAGCTTCTGACGGTCTGAAACCTTTGTAATCTCGGGGTAATAGAAACCCGGCAGCATAAAGGTGGCGTGCAGTCGCTGGTCTACGGTACGGCCCCTTAAGGTACCATCTGGTTGCTGGTTGATTCCTTCATATTGTGATACCAGCCACCAGGTAGCTCCCTTATCACCGCCCCATCCGCCAAAAGCGATATCGGGACTGTAAGCCAGGTACTCCGGCATACTGTTGCTGATACCCCAAACATTGGGCCCCGCAAACACCCATTGCAATTCAAAAAGCGACTCGTTATTGTTGTCGTAAGGATGCTTGAACAGGTCTTCGTAATCATTGAGCAGACTTTTACCGCTCATGGTGATCACCCGGTTAGCATAGTATTTCGCGCTATCGAGGAACGACTGGTTACGCACTCCACCCTGGCTTTCCACACCGGCTCGGGTGAGGTAGAAACGGGCCAGCATGGCTTCGGCCGACCAGCGGGTGAGGCGGCCTTCCTGTGCCGCTGCTTCGGGAAGGTCTTCTGCCGCCGCGCGCATTTCGCGGGTGATAAAGCGCCAAATACTGGGCACGGTATTGCGTGTAATGGAAGTGTCGAACAGGCGCTCCAGGTTGTTCTCAATAATGGGAACAGGGCCCCAGTTCATGACCAGGAAACGATAGGCCAGCGCACGCATAAAGCGGGCTTCGGCAATAGCCATATTCTTCACCGCGGGCGTTACATCTGGTCCACCATAAGTGTTGAGATTATAGATCAGCAGATTGCTCTGTGCTACTACGGTGAAAAAAGCACGCCAGGAAGCACCATTTTCTCCATTGTCGCCCGTGGTGTTGAAAAGAACATTACCCCTGTCGTTCCAGGCCGAAAAAGCCGTACCTCCCCGGAAATCGCCGAGGTTATACATGGCTTTGTCGTTATAGTCAAACCATACCTTGCTATAGAGCAGGGCCGATGCGGCCATTACCTGCTCATTGGTTTTGTAGAAGTTCACATCCACGATTTCACTCAGTGGCGGCTTCTCCAAAAATGATTTCTTGCAACCCGTAAATGCAGCAAGCGCCAGCATCAGGGCTAAACAATAATGTATTCCATTTATCTTTTTCATACAAATAGTTTAGAAGTTAACGCTAATGGTGGCATTGTACATGCGGGTGAGCGGATAGCGGCCGAAGTCGATGCCAATGGCCTGGTTTCCGTTGGAGGAACCTGTACCCACATAGGCACCCACCTCAGGATCGTATCCTTTGTATTTGGTGAGCGTAAATACGTTTTGTGCCCCCACTGTCGCGCGCAGGCCTTTCACAAATTTCAACTTGCCGAGCAGTTTAGCTGGCAGATTGTAGGAAAGCGATACGTTTTTCAGTCGCAGATAAGAACCATCCTGTACAAAACGATTGGTGATTTTGCCATAGTTATTATCGGATGATACCTGGTTATTCGATATCCTCGGAATACGGGTATCAGGGTTCGACAATACAATATTGCCGTTATTATCTACCAGCTTGGCATAGTTCATCGCATCTGCAAAGAAGTTTCGGCTCAGGTTCACGTTGTTGGGGTTGCTGTTGGCAGCAGCAATATAGTTGTAGATGTCATTGCCATAGCTACCGGTAAACAGAACACTCAATTCAAAGTCTTTATACACGAGGTTGTTGGTGAAGCCAAAAGTGTATTTAGGCCATGGGTTGCCAATATTGGTTTCATCGTTGATATCAATCTTGCCATCGCCATTGATATCGCGGTATTTTACATCGCCTACCCAAATCCCGTTGTTGGGATCAATGGGGCGGGGATTACCATTATTATCGACCGGCAAAGCGCTATTGGCAATTTCGTCCACGGATTGGAAAAGGCCTTCTTCTATATAACCACGGAACAGCCAGGGCTGCAAACCGATGGTTGAGCGCTGTGTCCAGTTATTCATCCACCAGGATGTACGCTGAATAAAGGGACGGTCGCCAGTCAGCGAAACAACACGGGAATCGAAATGCGATACGTTGAAATTGGTTTCCCAACGGAAATCACGCTTGTTGATGATGCTGGCGCCAATAGTCAGGTTCCAGCCCTTTGTCTTCAATGCACCGGTATTCACCAGCGGGGCGGCTACACCACCGGGGCTGCCACCGGTACCCATATACCAGGGAATATTGGCGTTGAGGATCAGGTTGTCGGTATTCTTTACATAATAATCCGCTTCCAGGGTAATGCGGTTGTTGAGTAAGCCTACATTGATACCAAAGTTGTTGGTACTGGTTTCTTCCCAACCCAATTCCAGGTTTTTCAATTCCGACACCAGGAAGCCGGTGCCCCAGGGAGTGGCATCCGTACTCAGGCGCGAATAAATTCCTGCACCCGTACCCTGGTTACCCGTTAAACCGGTTTCGTAACGGAGCTTCAGTTCGCTCACGAAATTGCTCTTGAAGAAATCTTCCTGGCTCACCCGCCATGCCACTGAAACCGAGGGGAAATTACCCCAGCGATTTTCGGGTCCAAAGTAGGGAGTACCATCGCGACGGAAGGTGGCCGTCAGGAGATAGCGGTTATCGTAATTATAATTCAAACGACCGAGATATGATTCAATGGACCAGGGGTAGGTACCACCACTGTTGGTGGCGGAAACCGGGTCACCCGCGTTTACATCATACACGTCATTGGTGAGAAAACCCGTGCGTGATCCGCCGAGAGCCTGGTACTCTGATTCCTGCGCTTCGTGGCTTACCATCACGTGCACATTGTGTTTGCCGAATGTGCGGTTGTATTCGAGCATCTGGTTCCAGTTGTAATACCAACTGGTATAAGTGCCCGTGGTCAATGAAGCGATCAGGTTATAATGCCATTGATCGATCTGATAGGTGGGCGTATAGTAAGTGGAAAGGCCATTGCCAATGCTTCCGTTGAAAGAAGTGCGGAAGGTAAGCCCTTTGGCCAGGTTCAGTCCCAGGTTTAATCCGCCCAGGAGCTGACGACGCATATTGTTGTTGGTGATAAGATTGGCAAGAGCTACCGGGTTAACGGGAGCAAACTGATTGGCGCCATTCACCGGATCACTACCGCCCCAGGAACCATCGAGGTTGGTCACCGGAATTTGAGGAGTCAGTCGCAGCGCGTTAGCGATCAGCGGACTTTCCGCATTACCATAGTTGGTGGTGGTCAGTACTTCATTGGTTTGGTTATAGTTTACGTTAAAACCAATGGTGGCCCACTCGCGGGGCTTATTGTCGAGGTTGAGCCGCACTCCATAGCGCTTGAAACCCGAACCGAGGGCTACCCCTTCCTGGTCGAGGTATTCGCCCGAAAGATAATAAGTAGTATTGCCGCTACCGCCGCTCAGGCTAAGCTGGTGCTTGCCCATGTCGGCAACATTAAACAGCTCATCCTGCCAGTCGGTTCCTGGCCCCAGCAGGCTGGGATCGAGGAAGGGTTCCGGAGTGGTGCCGCCAGCCAGTGCATGGTATTCTTTTACCATTTGCGCATACTGCGGAAGGTTCATCACTTTCAGGCTTTTGGGTGGCATTTGCAAACTATGCTGATAAGCGTAGTTGATCTTGATATCACCCGCCTTACCACGCTTGGTGGTGATGAGTACCACACCATTACTGGCGCGTGAACCATAAATGGCGGTAGCAGACGGCCCCTGTAAAATCTGCACATCGGCGATATCGGCGGGGTTAATGCCTGCGAGCGGGTTGCTACTGCTCTGGTTGCCGAAAGCGACATCTTCATTAGCCTGAATTTGTACCCCGTCAACCACATAAAGGGGTTGTGTACGACCCAGCGAGCTAATGCCCCGGATATTGACCGACATTCCACCACCCGGCTGTCCGGAGTTTTGGGTAATGTACACCCCGGCGGCACGGCCCTGTATGGCCTGCTCGATGGTAGTGTTGATGGTGCGTTCGATGTCTTTGGCTGAAACAGACACCTGCGCCGATGTAAGGTTCGATCTTTTGGAAGAACCATAGCCAACCAGCACCACTTCATTCAGGCTGTTGTCGGCGAGTTCAAGCGCAACACTTACCGTGTTGACATTATCAATCGAAACTGTTTGCGGGATTCTTCCCACATAGGAAATCTGCAACTGTTTGGCAGCGTTGGGAACCCGAAGCTGAAAGCTTCCATTGGTTTGTGTAACGGTGCTGATGGAGGGGGATCCCACAACCATGATGGACGCCCCGGAAAGTGGATTGCCGGCATCATCCCGGATAGTACCCGTAATGGTCCTTTCCTGGGCCAGGGCTATGGAAGAGGTTAGCAATATTGCACATAGCAATAGGAAAGCCCTGGGAAGCTTTACATTTCTCATATAGCAAGTATTAGTTTGGACTAAAGTTAATTGTTCTTATCAAGCCAATACTAATATCTTTTTATCCTATTTTGATGCTTTATTTCACCAATAATTGGCTTTTGAAAATCAATAAACTAATAATCAGTTGATTAACCCAAAAGATGCAACGGATTGCAAAATTTAGTTTAGCTATACTATTTTATCCAATTTTGCTACCTTTAGGATTATTAAACGATTGCGGTATGCAGAAAACAATCCGGGAGATCACCCCACTGACCCAGGCCGACTGCTTTACCATCTTCTCACGTATTAAGTCGGAATTTGATTTTCCCTTGCACAGTCATGAAGAACTGGAGCTGAATTTTATCATGAATGCCAAGGGTGCACGACGCATTGTAGGGGACCATATTGGCGATATCGACGACCTGGAACTGGTGCTGGTAGGTTCCAATCTGCCACATGTATGGCAAACGCATAAATGCAAAAGCAAAGCCATCAAAGAGATTACCATTCAGTTTCATAAGGACCTCTTCGACGAAAAATTTCTTCGCCGCAACCAGATGAGCTTTATCCGAACCATGCTCGAACGCTCGGCCAGGGGCATCCTCTTTGCGCGGCCTACCATTGAGCAGATAATGCCAAGACTTACCTTACTTACCCAAAAACAGGGCTTCGACTCTGTGCTCGAACTACTCTCCATATTACACGACCTCAGCATTAGCCGTAATATGCATACCTTGTCGGATGCGACATTCAGCAACGTGGAGGTTTCTTACAATAGCCGCCGTGTTGACAGGGCCCTCGAATACATGAACCAGAATTTCCAAAAACCCATTACCCTTACCGAAGTGGCCCGGCTCAGCAATATGACAGATGTTTCCTTCAGCCGTTTTTTCAAAAACAGAACGGGCATCACATTTATGGACAGCCTTCTCGAAATGCGCCTGGGGCACGCATCGCGCCTGCTCATCGATACCACACAGTCGGTTGCCGAAGTAGCCTACAATTGCGGCTTCAACAATATCTCCAACTTCAACCGGCTCTTCAAAAAGAAAAAAGGCTGCACGCCAAAGGAGTTTAGGGAAAATTATAGTTACGGTAGCCGAGTGTTTATTTGAGTTGTACGTTTTACGTTTTACGTAGTACGTGAGTATTGGGTTTAGAGTTTAGAGTTTAAGGTTTAAGGTTTAAGGTTTAATTTATTTACCTTAAACCTTAAACCCTAAACCTTAAACAAAAAAAAGACCTGCCAGGCAAAAACCCAACAGGTCTTAAATAACTTACAACTTACTACTTACAACTTTCTACTCAACTACATCCCCCCTGGTTCCCGCAATTCAAACACTTATAACAAGTGCCGCTGCGCATCATGATATGTCCGCATACATTACAGGCTGGGGCGTCGCTTTGCATATTTTTCGCGGCGGCATTCACAGCGTCCATTCCGCTTTCCGCTTTTACGGGCTGCGCCATGCGTTGATTCTTTACGGGCTGAGGTGTGCTGCTACCGGCTGAGGGCGTTATACGCACGCTCGACAGTTCAGGGTCCTTCGCATATTCGAGGCTGGAGGGAATTTCATCCCAGTCATCCTTACCGGTGTTCATCACTTCCGGCTTGTCGAGCACATGCACCAGGTCGGTACGACCCAGGTATTCATAGCCCAGCACACGGAAGATAAAGTCGACGATAGAAGTGGTTGATTTAATATTCGGGTGCTCCACAAAACCAGATGGATCGAATTTGGTGAATGCAAACTTGTCGACAAACTCTTCAAGTGGCACACCATATTGCAGTCCGATGGAGATGGAGATAGCAAAGCAGTTCATCATGCTGCGCATGGTGGCTCCTTCTTTGGCCATATCAATAAAGATCTCTCCCAGTGTACCATCATTGTACTCACCGGTTCGCAGGAATATGGCCTGTCCGTTGATCTTGGCCTTTTGCGTAAAGCCACGACGCTTGGCGGGTAGTGAGCGACGCTCCACGATAGACGCCAGCTTTCGCTTCAGCTTGGTATCCGGCGATGCCTGCACCCGCTTCTGCACTTCTTCCAGCAGTTCTTCCACCGTCAGGCGGCTCAGATCCACGATGTTGCTGCCAACAATGCTTTCATTTTCCTCCGCCTCGGCTCTTGCGGCATCCGCTACGGCTCCGTCATCTTTTTTCTTTTTCTTGTCCGACTTGTTGCTGAGCGGTTGCGACAGCTTGGATCCATCGCGATACAGGGCGCAGGCTTTCAGGCCCAGCTCCCAGCTCAGCATATAGGAATCGGCGATCTCATCAACGGTAGCTTCGTTGGGCAGGTTGATGGTTTTGGAGATGGCACCACTGATAAAGGGTTGTGTGGCACCCATCATGCGGATATGGCCGTGCGCATGAATAAAGCGCACCCCTTTCTTACCGCATTTATTGGCACAGTCAAAAACGGGCGGGTGTTCAGCTTTCAGGTGAGGAGCACCTTCGAGCATCATGGTTCCGCACACATAGTCGTTGGCGGCATCCATCTGTTCTTCGGTAAAGCCCAGTGCTTCGAGCAGGCTCCATTCAAAGTTGTTGTATTGCTCAGGTACAAATCCGAGGCGCTGCAAACATTCTTCGCCCAGCGCGTATTTATTAAATACAAATGCGATGTCGAAAGCACTCTTCACCGCCGCGTCAAGCCGCTTGATTTCCTCAGCGATGAATCCTTTCTCGCTCAGGGTCTGGTGATTGATATAGGGCGCACCGGCAAAGCTGGCATGGCCTACAGCATAGTTAATGATAGCCTCAGTTTGCGCTTCGCTGTAACCCAGGTTTCGCAAAGCAACGGGTACCGACTGGTTGATGATTTTGAAATATCCACCACCGGAAAGTTTCTTGAACTTTACCAGCGCGAAGTCGGGTTCCACACCGGTGGTATCGCAATCCATCACCAGGCCAATGGTGCCGGTGGGTGCGATTACCGTTGCCTGCGCGTTGCGGTATCCATATTTTTCACCCAGTTCTACCGCATCATCCCAGGCTTTGCAGGCCGATTTCAGCAGGTAGTCGGGGCAATAGCGTGCCTTCAGACCTTGCGGCTTCAGGCTCAGTCCTTCATATTCATCCGCATCATAAGCGGCGAGGCGATGGTTACGCATCACGCGCATCATGTGTTCCTTATTCTCTTCGTAGCGGGGAAATGCTCCGAGCGACCTGGCCATTTCAGCCGAGGTTTTGTAGGCGATACCGGTCATGATGGCGGTGAGGGCGCCGGCAATACCACGGGCTTCTTCGCTGTCGTAAGGAATACCGCTCACCATCAGCAGGGTACCCAGGTTGGCATAACCCAAACCAAGTGTGCGATATTCGTAGCTAAGCTGCGCCACTTCCTGCGAAGGGAACTGGGCCATCAATACGGAAATCTCGAGCACCACGGTCCACAAACGACAATTATACTCATACCCTTCTACATCGAAGATGTTCTTTTCAGCATCGTAAAATTTCATCAGGTTGGCTGATGCGAGGTTACAGGCTGTATTATCGAGGAACATATACTCCGAGCAGGGATTGGAAGCCCGGATGGGGCCTCCTTCGGGGCAGGTATGCCATTCGTTGATGGTGGTATTGTACTGTGTACCGGGATCGGCGCAGCGCCAGGCGGCATAGGCGATCTGGTTCCACAATTCACGAGCTGGTATTTTTTTCATCACACGGCCGTCCATTCGTCCGGTGAGTTCCCAATCCTGTCCGGCTTTCAGCTTATCGAAAAAGCTATTGGGAATGCGTACGGAGTTGTTGGAATTTTGCCCGCTTACGGTACGGTAGGCTTCGCCTTCATAATCGGATGCGTAGCCTGCCGCAATGAGGGCGCCCACTTTTTTCTCCTCTTCCACTTTCCAGTTGATGAACTCCACAATCTCGGGGTGATCCAGATCGAGACAAACCATTTTGGCCGCACGGCGGGTGGTGCCACCGCTCTTGATGGCGCCGGCAGCGCGGTCCCCAATTTTCAGGAAACTCATCAGGCCCGAAGAAGTGCCACCACCACTCAGCTTTTCTCCTTCGCCACGGAGATTGGAGTAGTTGGTGCCCACACCGGAGCCATATTTAAAAATGCGGGCTTCCCGAACCCAAAGGTCCATGATACCACCCTCATTAACGAGATCATCATTAACGCTCAGGATAAAGCAGGCATGCGGCTGGGGACGCTCGTAAGCGTTGGAAGATTTTTTCACCTGCCCATCGGCCGGATCCACATAATAGTGACCCTGCGGCTTGCCGGTAATGCCATAGCTTTCATGCAAACCTGTATTGAACCATTGTGGTGAGTTGGGCACACACATCTGATTCAGGATCGAATAGACCAGTTCATCGTAAAACACCTGGGCATCATTCGCAGTAGCGAAATAGCCATAGCGCTCGCCCCAGGCCTTCCAGCAGTTGGCCAGGCGATGAGCTACCTGTTTGGCCGAGGTTTCGCGCCCCAGTGAACCATCAGGCTGGGGTACACCGGCCTTACGGAAATATTTCTGCGCCAGGATATCCGTCGCTATCTGACTCCACTGCTTCGGTACCTCCACATTCGTCATTTCAAACACTACTTCCCCCGAAGGATTTCTGATAACAGAGGTCCTGTAATCATAATCGAAGAGGTCAAATACATTCACGTCGTCTTTCGTATAGCGGCGACGAAACTGCAGTCCGCTTTTGGCGGAAGTTTCCTTTTTACTCATAACTTAAAAGAATTTAACGGGTCCTGGTCCAAAAAACCAGTCTGGCGACTGGCGTTAACGAAAGTATTTTTTGCTCCTGTAATTTCCAACCTCCGAATATTAACAGGATGTGGATAAGAACCTGGCTTTGGCATGTAGGGCTTTACTGTACTGGCTTTCAGGATTTTTTCACATCCCCTTTCTCTTTTTTGGATAAATTTTTTTTGGAAATATCCCCATCAACACTTAATGAAAATTTAATATTCCGGCCACCAGCATGCCCGTCAGGAAATACAGGGAAAATTAGCCTGTTTTCCGGTCAAAAAAGCTGACATAGATCAGACCTGCCATTGAAATTCCGGATTTTAGCAGGCAGTTAGGAATGCCTTTGACCCTTTTTTTGTTCATTTGCAACTTTGCCATGATCCGGCCCGACCCGGTTTTGTTTATCATCGATCCATTTTAAAAATTCCTTTGTATGCGGAAATGTTTTTTACTCCTGATTGTATCCATTGTCGTTTTCAGCAACAGTTCGCTTGCGCAGCCACAGTTCTCCGGATGGCTGGCCAATTTCAATACTTTTAAAACCGGTAAAAAAACCAGCATCCACAACGATAACCAGTGGCGCAGCTCGGATGAATTGCAGCACACGCAAACGCTGCTGTTAAGGGTCGGACTTAATGTTGAACTCAACAAGTCGGTCGTTGCCACGGCCGGATATGCCTATATCTCCAACCGTCGCTCTGTAATGGACGTAACCGGTTATGCGCCGGAGCATCGCATCTGGGAGCAGTTGATCATCAATCACAAGATCAGCCGTATGGCCACGGCGCATCGCTTCCGGCTGGAACAGCGATTTATTTCAAAGTCGGTGGTGCAAAATAATGACCTGAAGAACGATGGCTCCGTATTTGCCAACCGGATCCGCTATTTTATACGAAATGTATTTCCCCTGAAGGCAGAGGCCAAATTTGAAAAGGGTCTATTCCTGGCCCTGCAAAACGAAGTGTTCCTGAATATTGGCAATAAGGCGAATGTAAATGGTGAGTTTTTTGATCAGAACCGTTTGTACCTGGCGGCAGGCTATCGCCTGTGCCCAAAGATGGACCTGGAGGCCGGCTACCTGAATCAATATATCAATGGCCGGGGCGATGCCTTTACCAATGTGCATGTGTTGCAGTTGGCGACGTATCTGCGATTGTAGGGAGTAGGAAGTAGGGAGTAGGGAGTAGGGAGAGTGAAAATCCAATTCCAGTTCCAAACCGTCCTATCAAATTAAACTCTGAGCCTTTGCCACGTCCAAAAAAAGTTGACCCGTTATACTGTAATCAATTTTCTGCGTATATCTGCGGAACATATCTGCGGGAATTTGCGTGAAATCTATCCCGAACTTTGAACAGGTTTAAAGATCCGATGCGTTTCCCGCAGATTTTCGCAGATTTCTATTAAGCCCTACTTACAACTCCCTACTCCCTACTCCCTACTTCCTACTCCCTACTTTCCCCACGCAATTACCAAAAACTTTTTGCATTTTTGCAAGAACCCAACAGGCATAGGATGAAGTCGACGATTTATCATGAACTACTGGAAAAGAAGCGCAAGGGGCAAAAATCCTTCGCCGTATTAATTGACCCTGATAAGGTGAATACCAGCCTGTTAGATGAATTGGTGGAGCTTTCTACCCGTGCCGGTGTTGATTATTTCCTGTTGGGCGGCAGCCTGGTTATTTCCAATCACCTGGATGAATGCGTGCAACATATTAAGAAATCCTGCCAGATACCTGTCATCCTTTTCCCCGGTAGCCCTTCGCAGATCAGCCGTCATGCCGATGCTTTACTTTATTTGTCCCTGATCTCGGGCAGGAATCCCGAGCTGTTGATCGGACAACATGTGGTATCGGCCCCGGCAGTGCGCCAAAGCGGGCTCGAAATCATGAGTACCGGTTATATCGTGATTGATGGGGGCGCGCCCACCACGGTTTCCTATATCAGCAATGCCACTCCCGTGCCGGCCGATAAGAATGAAATTGCCCTCTGCACCGCCATGGCGGGTGAAATGCTGGGCATGAAACTCATTTATATGGACGCGGGTAGCGGCGCCCGCCGTCCCATTACCGAATCAATGATCCAGGCCGTCTCCAGCCAGATACAATGCCCCCTGATCATCGGCGGCGGCATAACCGACCCCGAAAAAGCTTATCGCAACTGCAAGGCCGGTGCCGATATGATTGTTGTCGGAAACGCTATTGAAAAAGATCCTTCGCTGATACTGGAAATTAGCCAGGCTGTGCATGCGGGAGAGAGAGAACTGAAGGACTAATTTGATAATTTGGGAATTTGAGAATTTGTGGATTTGTTTGATCACCAAATTACCAAATCCCCAAATCACTGTTGTCCGGTAAAAGTAGACTTTTTGCGTTTATCCTTCGGAAGC
>CAYMZZ010000002.1:0-414863 GCA_964395095.1 uncultured Citrobacter sp. | reverse complement strand
CTCATTGGGCCCCTTATCTTTTACTTTTTTGATATTTTTACCGGACAACAGTGATCCCCAAATTCCCAAATTAATACGTCGTCGTCATATCCTCATCCACACAAATAATATAGTCTGCCTTATTCCTGTTCGATTTTTCCAGCTTTGAAATATCCTTTTGGAGAACGGTTGTAAGGGTGGCATATTTTAATTGCGGCGCCTGCTGTTGCAGATACCAAAGTATGCCTTCAAAATTATCGGAATGATACGCTCCATTGAAATGGATCAGTAGTTTGCCCGGCTCATAGGCTTTCAGGGAAAAATGGGCCATGGTAGCGTCTTTAATGGCTTGTGCACGGGGGAGGTTGTCGCCGCCATGTCCCGGCATCATATCGAGCATTTTTTTATACCCCGGCAGTTCCGGATCATAGGCGATTGGCAAGGGAGCTATCCAGGCTTTTTCTTTGGCGGAAAGGGTATCGAGTGCCGCGAAACCTCCTCCAAAAACCATGGACGCATAGCGGCGGGGGATATTGCTGGCAACAACCCCTATTTTGTGATCACGCGCATAATTCACTAATGGCGCATAGTCGGTATTGTAGTTGCGCCAGAGCCGGGCCGCCGAATCCAGTCCTTTCTGGCTAAGCCCTCCCTGCACATACCTGTTAACCGCCTCCTGGTTGTCCTGTTCCAGCATCTCGAAGGCCAGGATGAGGTCCCGTTGGGCATCACAGTCTTTCGTGAGTTCCAGTTGCAACCAGTGGCTGATGGGGTTATTGTGCAATTCGCCGAAGAGCACAAAATCCTTGCGCGAAAGATCGCGGATCATTTTATCGTATTTCACCTTCCGGCCCTTCTTGTCGTATAAAACATAAGCCGGTTTTCCCTGCGCAGTGGCCAGTATGGTCAAAAGCAGGAAGAGGAGCAGCGAGGTCAGTCTGCGCATGAAATCAGCATTTAATGGATGAATCAATTTAGCCGAGGCTGGCTTTTTCCGCGAGCAATTGCCGGAGCATCTGTTCCAGTTCCTTCACGCGCTTTTCCAGGTCGGGCAGGCGTCGTTGCACGGCCTGGCTGCGTAAAGCGGATGTGTAGTCGAATGCGGGTGAACCGGTCACGGCCTTGCCCGGTTCAATGGATTTGCTGACGCCACTTTGGGCATTCACTTTGGCCCCATCGCCCAATTGAATATGACCCACAATACCGGCCTGGCCGCCAATCATCACGCCATTGCCAATCTTGGTGCTGCCGCTGACGCCAGCCTGCGCAGCTATCACCGTGCTGTACCCTACTTCCACATTATGCGCGATCTGAATAAGGTTATCAAGTTTGGCACCTTTATGTATAAGGGTGCTGCCAATGGTAGCGCGGTCGATGGTGGCATTGGCCCCTATTTCCACTTCGTCTTCAATCACCACATTGCCGATCTGTGGCACTTTTTGAAAACTGCCATCGGCCTGCGGCGCAAAGCCAAAACCATCGCTGCCAATAATGGTACCCGCATGAATGGTTACCTTATTGCCAATCCGGCAATCATGATAAATCTTTACGCCGGGATGTATAATGCAGTCATCGCCCAGCACCACATTGTCGCCGATAAATGCGCCCGGGTATATTTTGGTATTCTTTCCAATAGTCACCTGTTCCCCTATATAAGCAAAAGCCCCGATGTATACATGGTCGCCATAGCTGGCCGATGTAGCTATATAGGAGGGTTGCTGAACCCCATGCAATTGCTGCTGCTTCAATGCCTGGTACTTGGCCAGCAAAGTGGCAAAGGCGGAATAGGGATCAGCCACCCTGATCAGGGTAGCGGCAACCGCTTGGCGAAGGGGATATGATTCGCTGATGATGATCACACTGGCCCTGGTATTGTAGAGATATTCCTCATACTTGGGGTTGGCCAGGAAACTGAGCTGCCCCTCGCCGGCTTCTTCAATTTTGCCAAAGGAGGAAACCTGCACGTCGGGATTGCCTTCTATCCGGCCCTGTACCAGTAAGGCGATTTGTGATGCGGAAAAAGTCATTTTTGTTCTTTCAGATGATTGGATAAACGGGAAGCCGCTTTTGCGGGCTCCTCAGTCATAACGATAAAAGCAAATGTAATATTTTTTAACAGGGCGGCTCAGGTTGTGCTGTATCAGGGCATTGTCCACTTCCGAGATATCACGGATGCTGCCATCCTTGAACAGGATCCGTATCCGCTCATCTTCGATATTATAGGTAGTATTTTGTGCCAATCCGGTAAAGGCGAAATAGGCCGCGTCGTCCCGGCTTATTTCCAGTTTTTGGCTCACAGCCTCCTGTACTTCCTTTAGCCAGTATTCCGGGATCTCCGCCGCCTGCAATTTTGTTTTAAAAAGCCGGCGCTCCACCAGGGATTTGCAGAGAATGGCCAGGATTTTATCGGGATGCAGGCACCAGTTTTTGATAGTGGCCATCACATCATGATCGTCGAGCCGGCAAAAAACGGGCAGGAACTCTTGAAAGGATGCCGGGTCCTGATTTTTCAGAAAGAAATCGAAGGCCCGCGAACCGGCTTCGATAGTTTCCCCTTTCCTCAGCAATTCTTTTGCCCGGCGAATGATCCGCACCAGCATCATCTCCGCTCCCAAAACCGTTTTATGTAAATACACCTGCCAGTACATGAGGCGACGGGACACCAAAAATTTTTCAATGGAATAAATCCCTTTTTCCTCCACCAGCAATTCCCCATCCTTTACTTGCAGCATTTCGATGATGCGATCGTAACCAATCACCCCTTCGGCCACGCCCGTGAAAAAACTATCGCGGTTGAGGTAATCCATCCGGTCCACATCCAATTGACCCGATACCAGTTGATGGAGGAATTTTTTGGGATGTTCACCTTTGAATATGGCAATGGCCGTATCCAGTTCTCCCTTCATTTCACGGTTCAATTGCTCCATGATCATCAGGCTGATCGCTTCATGACGGATACCGGGAATCAATTCTTCTTCGAGGGCATGGGAGAAGGGACCATGTCCCACATCGTGCAACAAAATGGCAGCCCTGGCCCCTCTTTCTTCCTCCCTGTTGATGTCCACCCCTTTTCGCCGCAGGGTTTCCAGGGCACGACCCATCAGGTGATAGGCACCCAGGGAATGATGCAGACGCGAATGCATGGCGCCCGGATATACCAAATGGGCAAATGCCATCTGGTGAATATTCCGCAATCGCTGGTACCAGGGATGCGCTATGATCCGAAGGATCAAGGGCTCATCAATCGTGATGAACCCATAAACAGGGTCGTTGATGATCTTTCGTACCGGCTGCATTGTTGGGTTTTTGTTAAAGACAGAAATACAAAAATACGATGTGGAAGAATAAAGGGTAAATTTGAGTTCACTCCGGTTTCATCGCCAGTCTCCCGGCGCTTGAAACCGGAGTGCCGCATTCATCAGAAACCAAAAGGAATGGCTATAGCAAAAATCATCTGGGTCGACGACGAAATTGAAAGCCTGCAATCGCAGAAACTTTTCCTGGAAAATAAGGGTTACGAAGTGCAAACATTTACCAACGGGTTCGACGCCATCGATTATGTGCGCGATAATCCGGTGGATGTGGTGTTGATTGATGAAAGCATGCCCGGGATTACCGGACTGGAAACCCTGGCCAAAATCAAAGAGACCAACCAATCATTGCCGGTAGTACTGATCACCAAGAATGAAACGGAAAACCTGATGGATGAGGCTATAGGTTCGCAAATCAGCGATTACCTGATCAAGCCCGTGAACCCCAACCAGGTTTGGCTTAGCCTGAAAAAGATAATCGATAACAAGCGCCTGGTGGCGGAAAAAACAACCACGGCCTATCAACAACAGTTCCGGAATCTTTTTATGGCGCTGAACAGCAATCCCGATTACAACGAGTGGATGGATATTTACAAAAAACTGGTGTATTGGGAACTGGAAATGCAAAAAAGCGATAGCCCGGAAATGCAGGAAGTGCTGGCCACGCAAAAGGGGGAAGCGAATACGGAATTCTATAAATTTATTTCGCGTCATTATGCCAAATGGCTGGCGCCCGGCAGCAAAGAAGCTCCGGTGATGAGTCATACACTGATGAAGAGCAAGGTATTGCCCCATCTTGAAAAGGGAACGCCGCTGTTCTTTGTTTTAATCGACAACCTTCGATTTGATCAATGGAAAGCCATTCAACCCATTTTCGCGGAGAGTTTTCGCATCCAGGAAGAAGATAGTTTTTACAGCATACTCCCCACTGCCACGCAATATGCGCGCAATGCCATATTCGCCGGTATGATGCCCGGAGAAATAGCCAAGCGCTATCCCGATCTCTGGAAAAACGATGAGGAAGAAGGAGGAAAAAACACGCATGAAGAACAATTGCTCCGCGAGCAGCTCAGGAATGCGGGCAAGGGCGATCTGAAAATTTCTTATACCAAGGTCCTGAACAACCAGGCGGGGCTGGAACTGGTGAACTCTATTCACAATCTCCTGCACAACGACCTGAATGTGATCGTGTATAATTTTGTGGACATGCTCAGCCATGCCCGCACGGAAATGGAAGTGTTGAAGGAACTGGCGGGCGATGAAATGAGCTATCGAAGCATCACGGCCAGTTGGTTTGAACATTCCCCCCTGCACCAGGCCCTGAAAAAGCTGGCCGATAAACAGGTACGCCTGATCCTGGCTACCGATCATGGCAGTGTGAGGGTAAAGACCCCCTACAAAGTGGTCGGCGATAAACAAACCACGACCAACCTGCGTTACAAGCATGGGCGCAACCTCAATTATGATGCGAAAGAGGTGCTGGCTTTTCGTGATCCGAAAGAAATAGGATTGCCGGTTCCCTCCATCAATTCGAGTTTTATTTTTGCCCGGGAAGACGGATTTCTCTGTTACCCGAACAATTATAATTATTACGCGAATTATTACCGCAACACATTTCAGCATGGGGGAGTAAGTCTCGAAGAGATGATAGTGCCCATCATTAACATGCAGTCGAAATAGGCGAAGGATGGCCCCCGAAAATGTGGAAAAGTATTAACCGGCCCTGCAAGCCGCTTATTTAATTTTGAAGCGATGAAGTACACACAATCTACCCTGGATAAGCTGGAAAACGTAACGGAGCAGGCAGGCTATATCCTGCGCTATGAGCGGGGCACCTTTCAGAGTGGTTATTGCATCCTGGAAGCCAAGAAGGTGGTGGTGCTCAATAAATTCCTCCAGATTGAAGGCCGCATCAATACCCTGATCGACCTGATTCCACAACTCGACATCAACCCGGAACTGCTAACGGAGGATGCCCGCAAACTCTACCGCGATATCATGAATAAACTGGAAAACTCGGAGGCGTAAACTGCCCGAACGGGTTATCTTTAGCCAGTGAATTATCCCTCCTTGCAAATTTGTTTTCTGGGCACGGGCACCAGCAGTGGCGTACCCATGGTGGGCTGCGACTGCCAGGTATGCCAATCGGCTGACCCGCGCGACAAGCGGCTGCGAAGCAGCATACTCGTCAGCACAGAGCAAACCAGCCTGGTGGTGGATACGGGCCCCGATTTCCGCTACCAGATGCTGCGCGAAAAGGTAAAATCACTGGATGCGGTGCTGTTCACCCATCCCCATAAAGATCATATGGCGGGGCTCGATGATATCCGGGCTTTCAATTACCGCCTGCAGCGACCCATCGATATTTATGCAGATGCATTGACGGAAGAAGCGGTACGTCGCGATTTTTACTACGCCTTCACGGATACACGATATCCCGGTATTCCTGAACTGACTATGCATTCTATCGGTCATGAGCCTTTTGTTGTGGGCGACATCCCCGTTATCCCCATACGGGTATGGCACCTGAAAATGCCCGTGCTCGGATTCCGTTTTGGCGACTTTACCTATATCACGGATGCCAACTATATTGAAGCAGATGAGAAGGAAAAGATCAAAGGCAGCCAGGTGCTGGTATTGAATGCCCTTCGCCGCGAAAAACATATTTCCCATTTCAATCTGCAGGAAGCCATCGACCTGGTAAGGGAGCTAGAAATTCCCCGTGCCTATTTCACCCATATATCGCATCAATTGGGCCTGCATGAAGAAGTTTCAGCCGAATTGCCGGAAGGAATGGAATTGGCGGTTGATGGGTTAAGGTTGAAAGTTTAGGGTTTAAAGTTTAAAGACTGATAGGATGAATGTATTCCATTATTATCCCTCGATTAAACCTTAAACCCTAAAATTTAAAGTTCTCTCCAAACCTTAAACCTAAAACCCTAAACCTTAAACTCCACTAACGCTTGTTAGTTTTCTCCAAAATATTTCTTATCTTGCGCTTTCTATAACCGCAACTATTTATATGAATTTTCAGGTAACGGAAACTACGACGCAGATAGCACAGATGGCGCGCGATTTCGCGCAGCAGCAGATCAGGCCACATGTGATGGAATGGGATGAAAGTCAGGAATTTCCACTTCACCTGTTTCGCGAAATGGGCCAACTCGGCATGCTGGGTATACTGGTGCCCGAGAAGTATGGTGGCGCCGGTTTGGGATATACGGAATACAAAACGGTGATTGAGGAGATCGCTAAAGTTTGCGGTTCTATTGGCTTGAGTGTGGCCGCGCATAATTCCCTTTGCACAGGCCATATCCTGAGTTTTGGCAATGAAGAGCAAAAGCAGCAATATCTGCCCAAACTGGCAACCGGTGAGTGGCTGGGTGCCTGGGGGCTTACCGAAGCCAATACAGGCAGCGATGCCGGCAATATGCGTTGTACGGCCGTGAAGGAGGGAAACGATTGGGTGATCAACGGAACCAAGAACTGGATTACCCATGGGAAAAGTGGTGACCTGGCGGTAGTGATTTGTCGAACGGGAGAGCCCCGCACCCGCAACAATTCAACGGCTTTTGTGGTGGAAAGAGGCAGTGCTGGTTTTTCCGCCGGCAAAAAGGAAAATAAACTCGGTATGCGTGCCAGCGAAACGGCCGAAATGATATTTGATAACTGTCGCATTCCCGACAGTCAGCGCCTGGGAGAGGTAGGGGAAGGATTTAAGCAGGCCATGGCCGTATTGGATGGCGGACGCATTTCGATAGCTTCACTTTCGCTGGGCATTGCCAAAGGCGCTTATGAGGCCGCCCTGCAATACGCGCAGGAAAGGCATCAGTTTGATAAACCCATCGCCAGTTTCCAGGCCATCTCCTTTAAGCTGGCGGACATGGCCACGGAAATAGCGGCGGCGGAATTACTGACACTGCAGGCCTGCGACCGCAAGAACCGGAAGCTTCCGGTAACCCGGGAAGCCGCCATGGCCAAATATTATGCAAGTGAGGTGGCGGTAAAAGTGGCGAATGATGCCGTTCAGATTTTTGGCGGCTATGGCTATACCAAAGACTTCCCCGTAGAAAAATTCTATCGCGACGCCAAGCTTTGCACCATTGGCGAAGGCACCAGTGAAATACAGAAGCTGGTGATTTCGAGAGAGATTCTGAAATAATTCAAAAATCCCGCTGGTCTTTGAAAAACCCCACAGGTCATTGAAAAACCCCACAGGTCTTGAAGACCTGTGGGGTTTTATAGTAAACCTTGCAGGTCTTTCAGACCTGCAAGGTTTTTGAGACCTGCAAGGTTTTTTGTTTAAAAAGCCCGCTGGCCCGCCGGCTTCCAAAACGCCTCCGGCATGGGCTTGCGCAGCAAATGCTGGTAATAAAACTGGTAGGCTTCCGTACGGTTATGCAAGCCCTTGGCAGGGTTGTTGCCGCCAATACCATGCCGCTCACCGGGATATAGCATAAACTCAAAATGCTTCTTCAGATCCTGCAGTTTGCTGATCAGCACCAGCGAATTTTGCATATGCACATTGTCGTCGGAGGTTCCGTGCACAATCCGCAGCACACCCTTGAGGCGATCCGCATAGGTCATCACCGAAGTAGCTTTATAGCCTTCCGGGTTCTCAGCCGGTGTATCCATATATCGCTCGGTATAGTGGGTATCGTAATACTGCCAGTCGGTAACAGAAGCATTGGCCACGCCATGGGTAAACACATCAGCCCCATAGGTAAGCGCCATACAGGTCATATATCCGCCAAAGCTGCCACCGGTAATTCCGATCCGTTCGCCATCTACCCAGGGCTTTTCGCGCAGCCATTTCGCACATTGCATATAATCTTCAATCTCGTATTTGCCCATCTGGCGATGGATATAATTCATGCCTTTCTTTCCAAAATGGCCGCTGCTCCGATTATCAAATACCACCTGTATCATGCCTTCTTTGGCCCACCAGAGCTCTGTACCGCTGGTTTGCCAGGTATCCATGATGCGTCCCGAATTGGGACCCCCGTAAATGCTGCTGAGTACGGGATATTTTTTCGAAGGGTCAAAGTTGAGCGGATAAATGATCAACACCGGTAAATCAAATAAGCCATCGGCCGACTTCACGCGGTGCAGTTCTTTGCGCGGCAGCACATAGTCATCAAAGTTTTCGCCCTTCGCGTTGGCCAGCTCCTTAATCACTTTTCCTTTCATATCCATCATTACCATGGTAGATGGAGTGCTGATATTGGAATAGGTTGTAATAAAGTATTTGTTGCCTGGCGATATTTCCATGCCGCTGAAACTGTACTCGCCAAATGAATGGCGGGTTAGCTTCTTCCCATCGAAACTGGCGCTATAGAGATCCCAGCGGGCGCTGTTTTCTTTGCGTGCGTTGAAGTAAACCGTCTTGTTCTTTTCATCTATCTTAAATATGGTGCCTACGGTGTACTCACCCTGGGTAGGCTGCCCCAACAGCTTCCCGCTCATATCGTACCAGTATAATTGTTGCCATCCGCTTTTGTCGCTCTTCAAAAAGAAACCCTTTCCTCCCGGCATAAAAGTCACCCGGTCGCCCTTATCCAGGTCGATCCAGGTTGATTGCTCTTCCGCATAAACCAGGGATTTATCACCTGAGGCCTGATTGATCTGGTATATTTTCAACTGGTCCTGGCCACGGTTCATCCATTGCACCCACAGCTCGCCGCCAGGCGTCCAGTAAGGTGCACCAAAATACTGATCATCGTTCTGATCAAAAGCAGCCCAAACGGTATTGCCGTTTACAACATCGGCAATCCCTACCTTCACTTTTGGGTTAGGATCCCCGGGCTTGGGGTAATGCTCCTTCTCCAGGTAACCATGCTGGTCTTTGATGACATAAATGGGAAACACCGGTACTTCGCTATCATCGAATCGCATATAAGCGATGCTCCTGCTGTCGTTGCTCCACCAGAAAGCACGATAGCGACTGCGGCGGCCCAGTATCTCTTCAAAATATACCCAGGAAGCATAGCCGTTTTTGATGGTAGACGACCCATCGCTGGTAAGCTGCCGGGTGGTGCCCGCCGCAAGATCTTTCACAAAAAGATTATTGTGCAGTGTGTAAGCGATCATTTTTCCATCGGGACTATGAGTAGGGTTCTGCGCTTCTTTCGGAAGGGCCGGGTCTGGGGCAGGGGCCGCTTCCGGCTTCTCCGAATAAGGTTTACGTTCACCCGTTTTCACATTCACCATTTCCCGGATCATACTGCGGCCCTCGCCCCGGCGGGCTTCAATGTAGTGGGCATCATCTTCCCAGCCCACAATCTGTGGCAGGGATTGGCTGATACCCGTTGGTGCATTCTCAAATGCCTGGGCAAAATTGATTTCCTTTTTCTGCGCATGGGTGGCTGCAATGAGTAAAGATGCAGCAGCAATAGTTAGAAATAACTTTCTCATGTGAATTATGTTGAAGAGTTTAGGGTTTAAAGTTTAGGGTTTAAGGTTCATCATTCATGATTAGTAGCCCTATCTAAATACAGCGTTGCCTGGCCCTAAATAAAAATAAACCTCTTTGAAGCGATCCTTTTATCTGCGAAAATCTGTGAAAAACTCTCATGGACTCTGACACTGTCTAAAGTGCTAAAATTTTTCCCGCAGATTTCCGCAGATTATTAACGCAGATTTGCGCAGATACTACGCTTTAACTACTCTAATCCTACTTCCTACTTACTACTTCCTACTTACTACTCACGTCTCACGCCTCACGCTGCTCACCTCACTTCCTGCATCTCCACCAATCTCCTGTAAAACCCACTCTGCTGCATCAGCTCCACATGATTGCCCCTTTCCACAATTTTCCCTTTCTGCAGCACAATGATCTCATCAGCATGGCGAATGGTGGAAAGCCGGTGGGCTATCACTATGCTGGTGCGGTTTTGCATCATGTTGTTGATAGCATCCTGCACCAGCCGCTCACTTTCCGTGTCGAGCGATGATGTGGCTTCATCCAAAATCAATATGGGCGGGTTCTTCAGCACGGCCCTCGCGATGGTTAGCCTTTGCCGCTCTCCCCCACTCAACTTGCTTCCCCGGTCGCCAATATTGGTTTCGTAGCCATTCTCCTTAGCGATGATAAAATTATGCGCATTGGCAATACGTGCCGCCTTTTCAATAGCCGCGGGGTCTATCTCGGATTGACCGAGCGCAATGTTATTGGCAATGGTATCATTAAAGAGTATGGGCTCCTGGGTCACGATGCTCATCTGCCTGCGTACAGACTCCAGGGAGTACTCACGGATGTTAACGCCATCAATCAACACTTCACCGCTTGTTACATCGTGAAAGCGGGGCACCAGGTCGGCCAGGGTGGATTTGCCCGCTCCGGAAGAGCCCACGAGGGCAATGGTCTTGCCTTTTTCAATCTTCAGGTTAATGCCATCGAGTATCACCGCGTCTTCATAGGCAAATACCACATTACGGAACTCAATTGAATCAGTGAATGTCGTGAGTATTTTGCCATTAGGATTGTCGTCTACAGTAACAGGCGAGTTGAGCACTTCTTCTACCCGATTGAGTGCGGCCGCCCCGCGCTGGATATTGAAAAAAGAAGTGGAAACATTTTTGGCCGGATTGATGAGCATGGCGAAAGCAGCGATATAGCCCATCAGCTCCCCGCCT
This sequence comes from uncultured Citrobacter sp., assembly GCA_964395095.1. GTDB lineage: Bacteria > Bacteroidota > Bacteroidia > Chitinophagales > Chitinophagaceae > CAYMZZ01. Next base: position 403,938 of record CAYMZZ010000002.1, on the reverse strand, counting down.
TCAAGGGTTTGGCTTTGTAAAACGAGGCGACCTCCCACATAGAGAATAATGCACAGCACCATTACGCCCATTACTTCCGTAAGAGGCGATGCCAGATCGCGGCGTGCGCCCATGCGGCGGCGTATGTCGAACAACTCGCTATTCACCTGGTGAAACCTGCCACTCAGTATTTTTTCCGCCAGGAAGGCCTTTATCACGCGGAGCCCTCCCAGGGTTTCGTCGAGTATGGAGAGCCCCTCACCCAACTTGACGGCCGCTTCCTGGCTCTGCCTCTTCAGTTTACGGCTCACCCGGCCTATCAACAAACCGGTGACGGGTAATAATATCAGCAGAAATAAGGAAAGCTGGGGCGAAATGATGATGAGAAATATGAGGTAACCTATCACCGTGAGGGGATCCTTTACCAGGCCATCGAGCATACCCACAACCGAACCTTCAATTTCAGCGATATCATTGGTCATTCTTGAAATGATATCACCTTTTCGCTTTTCGGTGAAATAACCAATGGGCAGCCGGAGTATTTTGTCGTATAAAGCACCACGCAGCTCGGTGATGATTGATGTGCGGATGGGAACCGAAAGCCGGTTCGAGAGGTAGATAAACACGTTCTTCAATAGGGTGGCGGTAATGATAAAAAGACAAATGGCTGAAAGGGCCAGCACTTTGTCTTTTTTGATAAAATCCACCAGCAGATTGGTGAAACCAGCCCCGAATGGGTTGCTCTTGAGTAATTCGCCGGTGCCGCTGCCGGTTTCAAAAATCAATTCAAAAAAAGGAATCAGCATGCCAATACTAACCACCCCAAACAGGGTAGCGAGCAATACGCATACAAAATAGAGCGCCAGCTTAGCCTTCTTTTTCCTGAGATAACCTAAAATCCGGGAATATTTCTTCATTCTCGCTTGTCGTTCGCTTAAACGGAGCAAAGTAAGTAATTTTACAGCGTCTGCCGAATTTTGGTCAAACACCCTAAAACCGGAATACTATGGAAGAAGGAAAAAGACAAAAGCAAATCGCCGGTTTGCTGAACGAAGAAATGAACCAGATTTTTCAAAAGCTGGGCCTGAGTATGATAGATGGAGGCATGGTGTCCATATCAGGTGTAAAGGTTACTCCCGACCTGCTGGAAGCGCGGTTTTATCTGAGTTTTTTCCAGGTAAAGGACCCGGAGGCGGCAATGAAGAGGATTGAAGACCGGCATCATGATATCAAGAAGGAACTGGCCGCCAGCGTAAGGCATCAATTGCGCAATATTCCGGTGCTGAAATTTTTCCAGGATGATACGCTTGATCATGTATTTCGCCTGGAAGAACTGTTTAAGAAAATAAAAGACGAAGGAAAATAACCCGGCCATTCCCCTGGCAAACACATGAACTTTCTTTTCGCCTGGCGCTATTTCAAAGCCAAAAAAACAACGAATGCCATCAATGTGATCGCCTGGATCAGCATTGGCGCCATTGTGGTGGGCACCGCCTCACTGATCCTGGTGCTGAGTGTATTCAATGGATTTGAAGGTTTCGTCAAATCGCTCTATTCCAGTTTTTATACCGATCTGAAGGTTTCCCCCGCCACTGGCAAAACCATGCGGGCCAGCCCTGAGCAACTGAGGCAACTGGCTGCCTTGCCCGGTGTTATGGCATATACGGGTGTGGTAGAAGAAAAAGCACTGCTGCAAAATGGAGAAAATCAGACCGTGGCTACATTGAAAGCAGCCGATCAGCAGTACCGGTACGTAACCGGGGTGGCCGATTACCTGGTGCGAGGCGAATTTGAACTGGGTACTGCCGATGAACCCCGCCTGATCCTGGGGGTGGGGCTGGAAGGCGCGCTGGGCGTGCAGGCCGATCGAAACCTCACGAATTTACGCATCATCCTGCCCCGCAAAAATGGCGGCGAACAATTAGATCCACTCGAAGATATCAGCATTGCAGAAGCCCCTCCTACCGCAGCCTTCTTTATTCAACAGGATTTTGATAATAAATACGCACTTACCAATATCGATTTCGCCCGTAGGGCTCTGCGTATGGACCCCAACGAATTCAGTGGAATTGAAATAAAACTCCGGAATGCTGATGATGAAAAATCCATGCGCGAACAGGTGGCGAAGGTTTTTGGCGAAGGCTATTTAGTACAAACACGTTACCAGCAAAACCAGAGCCTTTATTCGGTCATGAACCTCGAACGCTGGATTATTTATGGCGTCCTTAGTCTGATCCTGGTGGTGGGAGCCTTCAACATGATTGGCGCCCTCACCATGCTGGTGCTCGAAAAGCAAAAGGATATCAGCATCCTGCATGCGCTGGGAGCCCGCAAAACATTTATCCGGCGTGTATTTCTGAGTGAAGGATTCCTGCTGGCCATTATTGGTGCCGGCATCGGCATGTCACTCGCATTGACCATCGCCTTACTGCAAATGAAATTTCACCTGCTGAAGCTGGAAGGTGGCAGTTTCCTGATTGAATATTTTCCGGTTGAGCTAAGAGCTGCCGACTTTTTGTTGGTAACAGCTACCGTATTCATAATAGCCCTCCTCGCTTCCTGGCTACCGGCACGCAAAGCGGCAAAACAGCAATTTGTTATCCGGGAAGAATGACCTACCCCCCTTCTGGGGGGCAGGGAAGTCAATAGTCGCCCAAGGTTTCCGGCAATTGTGCCAGGGCCCTGGCCAATTGTTCATCATTGGGAGCAATCCCGTGCCATTCGTGGGTGCCTTCCATAAAGTCAACCCCTTTCCCCATTACGGTGCGCATCAATAACGCGATGGGCTGTCCTTTTCCGGTCATTGACTTCGCCTTTTCCAGCGTGGCCACCACTTCGTCCATATCATTGCCATCCATCTCGAGAGTAGCCCAGCCAAAGGCAGTGAATTTGGCATTCAGGTCGCCCAGGTTCATCACCTTGCTGGTAGGCCCGTCGATCTGCTGGCCATTCCAGTCGATGGTCGAGATGAGATTATCCACTTTATGATGTGCTGCCGCTAATACGGCTTCCCATATTTGACCTTCGTTCAGTTCCCCATCTCCGTGCAGGGAAAAAACCAGGTTGGTGTCCTTGTTCAACTTTTTGCCAAGTGCCACTCCAATGGCCACGCTCATGCCCTGCCCCAGCGATCCGCTCGCGATACGAACCCCTGGCAGGTGCTCGTGGGTGGCGGGGTGACCCTGCAGCCGGGAATTGATTTTACGAAAGCTGGCCAGTTCGCTGATGTCGAAATAACCGCTGCGCGCCAGAACGGAATAAAATACCGGGGAAATATGTCCATTGGACAGAATGAAAACATCCTCATTGTGGGCTTCCATGTGGAAGGCAGGGTCATGTTTCATTACCTTGAAATACAATGCAGTAAGGAAGTCGGTGCATCCCAGGCTGCCCCCGGGATGGCCACTATTGACCCCGTGTACCATGCGAACGATATCACGGCGTACCTGCGATGCGATGGATGTCAGTTCTGGCATAAAAATTAGTATCTTTTTAAACTTTTTGTATCTTTCCGCCTCGAAGTTGTCGAGGTGCTGCAAAAGTGCAGACTTTTTCCGAATAATTCCATCCGATTGCAATATCAGTCTCAAAATCCATTTTTCCCTTGAGTCTGACTGGAGTGGTATGGGATTGAATCTTAACAAGCACCATATTAAATAATTCCTACCCTCTGATAAGCCGTAAGGTTTAGGCCTATTTTTGTACCGTAAAACCCTGCTTGATGCTTGATGTTTTGTTAACAGCTTCGGTTTCGTTCATTATAACATTCCTGGCTATACCCGTTGTATTGCAGATTGCAGACCAAAAAAAGCTCTACGATATTCCCGATGAAAGAAAGGTCCATACGCATGCGGTAGCTTCGCTGGGTGGTGTGGGAATTTTCGGGGGTTTTCTATTGGCTTCTTTGCTCTCCATCCAGGGATACCTGAATCCCGAATTCCAATATTTCTTCGCGGCAGCGCTGGTGATCTTTTTTCTGGGTTTGAAAGATGACCTGATTGTTTTGTCGGCCAGCAAAAAATTCATCGGCCAGGTAGTGGCCGCTTCCATTTTAATTCACCTGGGCGATATACGCCTCGATAGTATGCATGGCCTGTTTGGATTTGAATCCCTTCCCGAAGGTTTTGCTTTGGCACTTACCTATTTCACCATTATCGTAATCATCAATTCATTCAACCTGATCGATGGTGTAGATGGACTGGCAGCCAGTTTGGGCACCCTTACCATGCTTATTTTCGGTACTTATTTCTACATGATCGGCTACGAGGCCTACGCCCTAATGGCTTATTCACTGGCCGGCAGCCTGGTAGCTTTCCTGATTTTCAACCATCACCCCGCTAAAATATTTATGGGCGATTCAGGCTCCCTCATGATAGGATTGGTCAATTCGATCCTCGTGATCAAATTTATTAATGTGGCCAGCGACGCCTCTGTAGTGGTTCCCATTCAATCTGCCGCTGCTGTGGGTATTTCGATATTGATCATTCCCCTGCTCGATACGCTTCGTGTTTTTGGTATCCGCATTTTCAATGGACGTTCGCCCTTTTCACCCGATCGGAACCATATTCATCACCTGTTGCTCAGCAAGGGACTTGGTCATGCAGCCATCACCCTGGTGTGCGTGGGTGCCAATATCGGTTTTGTGGTGCTGGCTTATGCAGGCCGTTCATTGGGCTCCACTTACCTGCTGCTGATTTTAACAACCCTTGCCTTTGCCGGCATTGGAATGCTCTACTATACCACTCCGCAACGCAAGCGCATGCGGGTAGCCCGGCCTGTAAACGAGCTCAAAGAAGTGAAAACCACTTCCAAAGTGGTCACACTCACCCAGGAAGCATCCACCGCAGATCTAAATTGATCCACGCAAAAAATATTTTCACCAGCCGGTTCTTCTGAACCGGCTTCTTTTTTTAAAACGGGTGCTTATCATTAGATTTGCGACTGAAAAATGCAGACTATGGAAGAAATATCGAAGATAATCGGCAATGCCGATGAAATGATGAAAAAAGCGATCAACCACCTGGAGGCGGAACTGGTAAAGATCCGCGCGGGCAAGGCCAATGCACAAATGCTGGATGGAATCGTCGTAGACTATTATGGTTCCCCCATGCCCATTAACCAGGTTGCCAATATCAACGTTTTGGATGTACGCACCCTCAGTATTCAGCCCTGGGAAAAAAATATGTTGCAGCCCATCGAAAAGGCCATCATTGGCGCCAATATCGGCGTTACCCCCCAAAATGATGGTGTCCTGATCCGGCTCTTCCTGCCGCCACTTACCGAAGAGCGCCGCCGCGAACTGGTGAAACGCTGCCAGAGCGAAGGAGAGCATAGCAAAGTGGCCATCCGCAATATCCGCCGCGATGCCATCGAACACATCAAGAAATTGCAGAAAAACGGGCTCAGCGAAGACGCCGCCAAAGATGCAGAAACCGATATTCAAAACCTCACCGATAAATTTATAGCCCTGGTAGAAAAACACCTGGCGGCGAAAGAGAAAGAGGTGATGGCGGTGTAGGGAGTTGTAAGTTGTAAGCTTTAAGTTTTAAGTTGATTATGTTTCATGGAATTGGTTATTAATTTTTCAAGTAAAAACCAACAACGACTTACAACTTACAACTTAAAACTTACAACTTCCCTCGACTCCTCTGTGCCAAATACACTCCCCCCAAAATCACTCCCAAACTAATTACCGTAAACCAGGTAATCTTTTCTCCGTCGAGGAAGCCCCAGCTTAGCGCCACAAAGGGAATACCATAGGTAACTAATGAAGCGAAAAGCCCGCCTGCTATTTGAACCAGCAGATAAAACAGGGCTGTAGCGATAGCGCTGCTCACAATCCCTAAAATCACCGAATTCAGCACGGCCCATTGTACGATGGTATCCTGAAAGGGAAGCGAGAAAAATCCCGTAAATGCCAGAACAAGTCCCGCCGGCACGATCATGAGTGCCAGCGATGTGGTGGCTACCGCTATGGGTGGTAATGATGAAAGTTGATGACTCACCAGGTTTACATTAAACCCGTAACATATTGTTGCCAGCAACACCAGGGAGGCATAACCCAGGTTGCCCCAATGGGCAATTTGGCTCTGACCCAAACTGAGCAGGCAAAGCCCGGCAAAACCAACCAGGATACCGATAATCTTTTTGCTGGAAATGCTATCGCGATAAACCCACACGCCGATACAAACCACGCAGAGCGGCGTCAGCGAATTGAGCACACCCGCCAGCGAACTGTCGATACGCGTAATGGCCAGCGCAAAAAGGAGCGCTGGCAGTAAATTGCCCAGCATCCCCGTCAGGAATAAGAGTCCCGTTTTTCGTGAGGGAATTTTCCTGAAATGATGGAACACAAAGGGCAGGCATACTAATCCGGCGGAGAATATTCGTAATGCGCCAATCTGCAACCCGGTCAATCCATCGCGACTTGCCTTCATCAAAATAAATGAACTACCCCATACAAAACACAGCAGCAGAAATAGCAGCCATTTGATCCCATTTGATTGCATAGCCCGCAAAATTGCAGCTTATTCTTCAAACCCCGCACCCTCAGGCTCGGGGTTTGAAGAATAAGATTGGTATATTGTGTGTTCAAAAAAAACGCCTATGGCTTCTATCAAACTGGCCGATATTCCCACGCGCGCGCCAAAGGAACTCGATAAGGAAAAAATTAACCAGGAAACGGCAGCCATATTGGAAGAGCTGGACGAATTACAAAACCTCCTGTATGCGGAAAGCAAGCATTCCATCCTGATCGTGATACAGGGAATGGATGCGGCAGGTAAAGACGGTTTGATCCGCGATGTACTCGGCAATATGAATCCACAGGGCGTACGCGTACAATCCTTTAAGGCACCCACGGAAGAAGAGCTATCCCATGATTTCCTTTGGCGCATTCACCGCCATGCCCCGGCCAGGGGAATGATCCAGGTTTTTAACCGTTCGCATTATGAAGATATTCTGGTAACCCGCGTACATAAATGGTGCGATGATAACACCGCCCGTAAGCGTATGAAGGCCATCAACGATTTTGAACAGTTGCTACAGGAGCATAGCCGCACACAGATCCTGAAATTTTACCTGCATATATCGCATGAGGAGCAATTGGAGCGACTCACGGAACGCATTAAAGACCCCGCCAAAAGGTGGAAATATAATGAGAAAGATTTTGATGAATCGCATCTCTGGGATATTTACCGGCAGATGTATGAAGAATGCTTTGAAGCCTGTAACAAACCGGAATGGCATATCATTCCCTCCGACCAAAACTGGTATAAGGAATACCTGGTAGCGGTAAAATTACGCGACACCCTGAAAAGCCTCGACATGCAGTTTCCGGGGATAAAGAAATAGGTCTCATTGAGCTCCAAACCCGGAAATTGACTTATCTTTTTAGCCGGAAACAAACCTCATTACCCACACTTCAAACTAACCAACTATGAGCTTATTGAAAGAATTCAAGGCCTTTGCCATGAAGGGCAATATCGTTGACCTGGCCGTGGCCGTAATTATTGGCGGCGCATTTGGAAAAATTGTGACAGCCCTTACCGACACCATCATCATGCCCATCATCAGCCTGGTAATGGGCAAAGGCGGGGTGAGCGAACTGAGCGTTACCATCGGGAACACGATTTTTCCCATTGGCGGATTTCTCCAGGCCGTTATAGATTTCATTTTAGTGGCATTTGTACTCTTCCTGATCATCAAGGCCATGAACAAGGCCATGGCGAAAAAAGAGGCAGCTCCGGCGCCTCCTCCCCCACCCGCCGAAGAAGTGGTGCTACTGCGCGAAATTCGCGACAGCCTCCGGAAATAAGCCGTATGGCTATTTCCCGTATTTTTGAGCCCCGTCCGGTAAATCCGCACCGGGCTCTTTTTATTAATTCACCAGCATGGTCAATACACCCTCTTATCAAATCAAATTACCGCAGTTTGAAGGTCCCTTCGATCTGTTGCTCTTTTTTATCGAACGCGATGAACTGGATATCTATAATATCCCCATCACCCGCATCACCAACGATTTTCTCGACTATATCCATCAACAGGAAAGTCTGAATATCGAATTGTCGAGTGAGTTTATCCTTTTCATCTCCACCCTTATGCGCATCAAAGCCAAAATGCTCCTGCCGCGCAAGGAACTGGATGCACAGGGCAATGAGATTGATCCGCGCGAAGAACTGGTGAACAAAATACTGGAGTATAAACGCTTCAAAGAAGCATCGGCACAAATGGCGGAGATGGAAGCCATACGTATGCTGATGGTGAAGCGGGGTAATATTCAAAAAGAACTGTCTGAAATTGGTGAAGAAGCCGGAGAAGGCACCGAGATCCAGCAGATCACGCTGTTTAAACTGATGAAGGCTTTTGAAAAAGCCATGCAGAAATACAGCGACCGCGTAAATAAACCGGTGCATACCGTGGTGCAATATCGCTATACCATGGAAAACAGCCGGCAGGATATGTTGTCGCTGGCGCAACAGGAAAAAACGGTTTCCTTCGAAAAAATATTCCAGCACGCGGAAAACCGCGTTCATGCCATATTTCTTTTTCTTTCGCTGCTCGAGCTGGTGCAGCAGAAATTTATGAAGATCATGATTGGTGAAGGCAAGAATAATTTCATTATCGAATACAATGAGCCGGAAAAACGGCTGGCCGAACTGGAAGAAGAAGGCCTGATTCCCGACGACGAAAACCCAACTGAATAATCAAAAAAACCAACTATCATGAAACGTTACGCAACGGCCAACTGGAAAGGATCAGGTAAAGAAGGCACCGGTACCACTTCTACCCAATCGGGTGTTTTGGCAAATACACAGTACTCATTCAACAGCCGCTTTGCGGAAGGTATAGGCACCAATCCTGAAGAACTGGTGGCGGCCGCACATGCCGGATGCTTTACCATGAAGCTCAGTTTTGTGTTGAACGAAGCCGGATTCACGGCCGACAATATCGATACCAAATGCACTATCAATTTTGAAAATGGCGCCATCGTGGAAAGCCATCTGGATGTAAAAGCTACCGTGCCCGGAATTGATGCGGCTAAATTCGAAGCCTGCGCTACAGAAGCCAAAGCCAATTGCCCTATCAGCAAATTGCTGAATACGCAGATCAGCATGGAGGCGACGCTGCTTTGAGTTTTAAGTTGTAAGTTTTAAGTTTTAAGTGTCAGTTCTTCTTGTGAATTGGCACTTTTTTTTGTTGCGTCTTCTTTCGGGAAATTCTCATACGCATATTTTTTTCACGCTGGTTCTGAATCCTGTCCATCTAATCAATAACGACCGAAGCTCCTGCATTCACACGCCCTCCCTTCGGGAGGGCCAAATGCCAGCAGTCAAGCAAAAAATGATGATAGCTCCCGAAAGCAGGGCGCATAGCTCGCAAGGTTTACGGAATGAGGAACCCTCCCGAAGGGAGGGCGTATGGGTAGCAAGGTTTGCAGAATAACGCCCCCTCCCGAAGGGAGGGCGTGTAAATGCTGGAACCTTCTGCACTCTGCATCAGGAATATGGAAAAAGCGATTCCTCGCATCTTACCCATTGCTAAACGAAAACCATGGCCAGATTTCTGCTCCCGACTTCTGCAATCCTGTCAATCTGGATTTTATATTTCTCATTTGCCCGCCCCACACCAGAACCACCCACCCCACCCTCCAATAATCCGGAAGCAGCCTGGCGGCAGGCACTTCGGGACCGAGCCGGCGAAGCCGCTACTTTCACCAAAGACAAAGGCTATAATACCCGGATCGCTTTTTTGCTCGACATGAATATACCCTCGGGCTCGCCTCGCTTTTTTGTGTACGACCTGCAGGCCGACAGCATCAGGATGTCGGGGCTGGTTACACATGGTAGCTGCAATGAATGGTGGTTATCTAAAATAAAATACAGCAATGTGGTGGGAAGCGGCTGCACTTCGTTGGGGAAATATAAAATTGGGCAATCCTACCAGGGCCGCTTTGGCCTTGCCTGGAAATTGCACGGGCTTGATGCCGGAAACAGCAACGCCTTTAAACGATATGTGGTGTTGCATGGTCACGAATGCGTACCGGAAACAGCTTCGGATGAAGATATCTGCCAAAGCCTGGGTTGTCCTACCATAGCGCCATCCTTCCTGCAAAGCATAAAGCCTGTCATCAACCACAGCAATAAGCCTGTATTGCTCTGGATTTATGATTCCAGCCATGACTAACCCAACCCATAAAATGTCGTAAAGGCTTTATACGATCTCCCGCACCGTTTCACCCATCATCTCGCGCACGGCTTTCACGATGGCGGGCGTATCATAGCCACATTCGTGGTGCAATTCCTTCGGTGTGCCATGCTCCACAATTTTGTCGGGAATACCCAGCATACGCAGGTCATTCTTATAGCCATGTTCCGCCATAAATTCCAGCACCGCGCTGCCAAATCCACCCTGTATACAACCGTCTTCCAAAGTAATCAGCTTATCATACTGTTGACACACCTGGTGCAGCATTTCTTCATCGAGGGGTTTTGCAAAACGCATATCGTAATGGCCGGGATTGAGTCCATCAGTACGCAATTCGCGTATGGCCGCCGCGGCGAAATTACCCGGATGACCAAATGAGAGGATGGCGATCTGCCGACCCTCGCGAATAACACGTCCCTTGCCAATGGGTATCTCTTGCATGGGAGTGCGCCATTCGGGCAGTACTCCCTCTCCGCGGGGATAACGAATCACGATCGGCAACCCATTCTTGTCCAACTGTGCCGTATACATCAGGTTGCGCAATTCGCTTTCATTCATCGGCGCGCTGATGATCATATGCGGAATACAACGGAAATAAGCAATGTCGTAAGCGCCATGGTGCGTTGGGCCATCATCGCCCACCAGGCCAGCCCGGTCGAGACAGAATACCACCGGCAATTTTTGAATGGCCACATCGTGCACTACCTGGTCGTAAGCCCTTTGCATAAAGGACGAATAGATATTGCAGAACACACGCATGCCCTGGGTGGCCATACCCGCGCTCAGGGTAACGGCATGCTGTTCGCAGATGCCCACATCAAAGGCACGATGGGGCATTTTTTCCATCATGAATTTGAGGGAGGAACCCGATGGCATAGCCGGTGTAATGCCAAATACTTTATCGTTCTGTTCAGCCAGTTCGATCATGGTATGGCCAAACACGTCCTGGTACTTGGGAGGCTGCGGCGTCTCAAACTTCTTCTTGTAGATCTCCCCTGTTACTTTATCAAAAAGACCGGGCGCATGCCACTTGGTCTGGTCTTTCTCCGCCAGGGCATATCCCTTTCCTTTTACCGTAACCACGTGCAGAATCTTGGGACCGGGAATCTCACGCAGGTCGCGTAAGGTATCTACCAGTTTGGCCACATTATGTCCATCGATCGGGCCAAAATAACGCAGCTTCAGCGCTTCAAAGAGGTTGGCGCTGCTGCTCAGCATACCCTTCAGGCCTTCGGCCAGCTTATGGCCCATGGCCCGGCTGAAATTTTTTCCTACGGGAAGTTTTCCCAACAGCTTCCACACATCATCCTTCACTTTATTGTAAGTGGGCGATGTGGTGATATCCGTCAGGTATTCCTTCAGGGCTCCCACATTGGGGTCAATGCCCATGCAATTATCATTCAGGATGATAAGCATATCTGTATCCGCCACGCCTGCATGATTCATTCCTTCAAAAGCCAGTCCCGCCGTCATGGCACCATCGCCGATTACGGCCACACATTTGCGGTCGGTTTCACCCTTGTATTTGGCCGCCATGGCCATACCCAATGCTGCAGAGATGGAAGTGGAGCTATGCCCCACCCCGAAAGTATCATACTCACTTTCAGAGCGTTTGGGAAATCCACTCAGGCCCTTGTACTTGCGGTTGCTCACAAACTGGTCGCGCCGGCCGGTCAGGATCTTGTGGCCATAAGCCTGGTGACCCACATCCCATACCAGTTGGTCGTAAGGGGTATTGTACACATAGTGCAGGGCGGTGGTGAGCTCCACCACACCCAGGCTGGCACCGAAATGCCCCCCATGTACCGACACTACATCAATGATATACTGCCGCAATTCATCGCAAAGCTGATGTAATTTTTCGCGAGGGAGTTTTTTCAGGTCGGCTGGCGAATCAATCGTTTGAAGCAAGGGACCGGGTGTGATTTCCATGTATACAATTTAACAATGTAAAAGTACAATTTTCCTCCCAGCGGCACAGGGATTGGTTTCTAACAGTCTGGTTGAACAGAAGTTGAGGATAGTCAATCTTTTTTTGCAGAATGGGTAAATCTGTCCGCCCATTTGTAAAACTAATCTGCCACTGGTATATTTACAAACGTTGGACATCAACATATTATTTAGATTTGGACATTATGTTACTGGGTACGGGCAGATATTGGTTATTTCAGGCTATTGGTTGGGGCATATTCGCGGCCATTAATGTTCTATTCGCTTATTCCTTCGATAAGCTGGGTTCCCCTGCCGATCAGCGACTGGTTTTGGGGCGCCTGGGCATTTTCATTGTGCTGGGTCTGGTGCTTACGCATTTGATGCGGATCATGATTCTGAGCCTGAATGTGTTACAGCAAAAGCTGGAAAAACAGCTCTATATCTTCATTGCCATTACCCTGTTTTTCAGTGTGGCTGGCTCCTATTTGGATATGACGCTGCTGGAGCGATACAACCTCATGAACCGCAGCGAAAAGGAGTTTGAAGGAAACCAGTTTCTGCTGATTGTGAATGCGGCTTTTTATTTCTTCATCTACTTCTTTATCTGGAACCTGATCTATTTCGTGTACCATTATATCACCAAGAGCCGCAAGCAGCAGTTGGATACCCTGAAACTGGAATCGCTGGTAAAAGAGCTGGAATTGAAGACCATCAAGGCCCATATTAATCCCCATTTTATTTTTAATTCACTCAATAGCATCAGGGCCCTGGTAGATGAAAACCCGGAGCGCGCCCGCAAGGCCATTACCGAATTGAGCACCATCCTGCGCAGCAGTATGCAGGCCGATAAAAGCGAATCGGCCGTACTTGAAAGGGAACTGGATATTGTGAAAGACTACCTGGCGCTCGAAAATATGCGCTTCGAGGACCGCCTGCATATTGAGTATGAAATTGATGAAGCCACCCTCTCGCTACAGGTACCGCCGATGATGTTGCAGACCCTGGTTGAAAATGCCATCAAGCACGGGATCAGCAAACAGATTCATGGCGGCGTGGTGAGGATCCGATCCCTGATCAAAGATCATTATCACGAGTTGTCGGTGGAAAATACGGGGCACCTCAATGGCTATTCCAGCTCGGAGGGATTTGGCCTTTCCAGTACCACCAACCGCCTGAGCCTTTTGTACGGGAATAAAGCTAAATTTGAGATAAAGCAGGCAACCGCCAACCTGGTAGAAGCCAAAGTGCGTATACCTTTGGAAGAAGCTGAATAAAAACAAACACATGAGAGCCATTATCATCGATGATGAACGTCTGGCAAGAGCTGAACTCAAAAAACTGCTCCAGGATTTTCCTGAAGTGGAAGTAGTGGACGAAGCAGCCAATGCCGACGAAGGCATCAGTAAAATAGAAAGCCAACAACCGGATTTGATTTTTCTCGACATCCAGATGCCGGGCAAGACGGGTTTTGATATGTTGGCACAGTTGGAAAAAGCACCCCAGGTGATCTTCACCACGGCTTATGATGAATTTGCCCTGCGCGCTTTTGAAGTGAATGCGCTCGACTACCTGCTCAAACCGGTAGAACCCAAGCGCCTCGCCGACGCCATTCACAAATTGCAGCATAGCGAAACCCGTGAACATCGGAATGCCGGTGAGTTTACCAACAATAGCATACTCGGCGAAAACGACCAGGTATTTGTAAAAGACGGAGAACGCTGCTGGTTTGTAAAACTGAGCGATATCCGCCTGTTTGAGAGCGTGGGCAATTATGCCAAAGTCTTTTTTGGCCCCCATAAACCCCTCATTTTAAAATCGCTGAACGCGCTGGAAGAAAGGCTCGACGAAAAATATTTCTTCCGCGCCAACCGCAAACATATCGTGAACCTGCGCCTCATCGAAAAAATAGAACCTTATTTCAATGGCGGCCTGCTGCTGGAACTAAAAGGAGGCGAAAAGATTGAAGTAAGCCGCCGGCAGACGGTGAAGTTTAAAGAAATGATGAGCCTGTGAGGGAGTGGTAAGTAGTAAGTGGTAAGTAGTAAGTTGTAAGTAGTAAGTAGTAAGTTGTAAGTTGAGAGTTTTGATTTTTATATATAATGCCTGCTTCGTACTTGCAATTGAATATTTCCTACTAACTACTAAATACTCCTATTACCTACTCCCTACTCCCTACTAACTACTTACAACTTACTACTTAAAACTTACAACTTAAAACTTCTCATGAAATTCTTCCCCCTCACCCTCCTGCTCCTCTCCAGCTTTTCGCTTTCGGCGCAGAAAACAGATGGTATTATTACAGCGGCTGAAGCGGAGCGTATCGAACGTGTGCTGGCTTCCGATGATATGAAGGGCCGCCGCACTTTTAGTCCCGAAATCGACATGGCCGCCGACTTTATCGCTACCGAGTTTAAGGAGGCGGGCTTGCAACCCTGGAAGCCGGGGGCAGGCTTTAAGCAGGAATTTGCCCTGAGTACTGCCAAACAAACTTCCATCAGCGCAAGCGCCGATGGTCAGGCAATAGATGAAAAAAAGCTGGTCGTATATACCTACCAGCCTATATTGAAAGTAACCGAAACAGGCAATTACGAAAAAGCAGAGATCAAAGCCGGCCAATCTTTTTTCCAGGTAGCGATGAATTATACCCGTGCCGGGAAAAACATGCTGGTGCTGGTGGATACCAGCCATGCGCGCAATTTTCCCCGGCTGAGCCGCCTCAAAAGTGGAGGCTTTGCCACGGATAATTCCGTCATCTTTATCCTGGGTACCGCTTTTCCTTCCAGGTTTAGCATCGAAGCCCGTCACGAAGTAACCGAGCAGAAGCTGACCAATGTGGTAGGCATTTTGCCCGGCAAAAGCAAGAAGGATGAGATCGTCATTTTCTCGGCGCATTACGATCATATTGGGGTGGGTCGGCCTGTGGATGGTGATTCCATCTACAATGGCGCCAACGATGATGCGGCCGGCACCACCGCGGTGATATTGCTGGCCCGCTATTTCAGTGAATTGAAGAATAATGAGCGTACCATCGTGTTCGCGGCCTTTACGGCGGAGGAAGTGGGTGGCTATGGCTCCACTTATTTTTCGCGCCAGTATGATCCTGCCAAAGTGATGGCCATGTTCAATATTGAAATGATTGGAACGGAAAGCAAGTGGGGCAAGAACTCCGCTTTTATTACCGGATATGAAAAAACCAATATGGGCGCGATGCTGCAAAAGAATCTCGAAGGCACTGGCTTCACTTTCTATCCCGACCCCTATCCCGATCAGCAATTATTTTATCGCTCCGACAATGCCACCCTGGCCCGGCTCGGTGTGCCCGCCCATACCATTTCCACCGCCAAAATGGACAAAGAACCGCATTACCATAAACCCTCCGACGAGGTGGAAACACTTGATATGGTGAATATGGCTAAAATCATTGAATCGATAGCGCTCAGCTCGAGGGGAATAGTTGCAGGAAAAGAGACGCCGGATAGGGTGAAAGTGGAAGAGCTGAGGTAGAGCGTTAAGTTTTAAGTTATAAGTTGCAAGTTTTAAGTTGTATTAGCTACGACTTCATCTGGCAGTTAAGGTTAACTTCATAGTCGCAACAAACCAAAGTATAACCCCTTAAAACTGTCAGATCAAATACTAACTATTACACAACTTAAAACTTACAACTTATAACTTAAAACTCACAGCTTAAAACTCATCCCTTGCGCCTTCTGCTACCACTACTTTTCCCCCTCTCCCTTTTCGCCCAGCCCGAAACGGCTGGATCATTTCAGCCTTCGGTGGCAAGGCAGCACCTGGAATGGCTGGCTTCCGATAAGCTGGGTGGCAGGGGCAATGGCACGCCCGGGCAACTGCAGGTGGCCCTCTATATTGCCGAACAGTTTGCTGATTCAGGGTTGGAACCCATGCCGGGAAGAACATCCTTTTACCTGCCCTTTTCCCTGCTCAATAAAAGAAAACTCCCTGCACCCGTTTCGGTAACGTGTAACAAGCGCCGGGTGGCGGGCAGGCAGGTAGCCTGGTTCGGCCCCGGTCCCTACCCTTCACCAGAGGCTTTGCAAGGCGAGCTCCACATCCTTCATCACGACAGCGCGTTTAGCCCCGGCACCCTCACCCACCCATGGCCAGGCAGCGGAACACTCTTGCTTTGGACGACAATCGATCAGGGCAAGCGCAAAAAATATTTTCCGGATCAATGGGAAATGCCAGCGGGTGGCATGAAGCGGGATATTATTCTTGTATATGTGGAGGAAGAAATAAAAGACCTGCAGGTGGAGCTCAACCCGGCTTATCTCCAGGAAACGGGCTGGAATGTGGCAGGCTGGAAACCGGGCAGCGATCCGGATCAAAAAACATTACTGCTTGGCGCCCATTACGATCACCTGGGCCGGGAAGGCGCCCATACCATGAATGGCGCCAACGACAATGCATCCGGTACCACGGCCCTGCTGATGCTGGCCAGGCATTTTGGCAACGATGCAGGCAAAAAGACTCCCATGCTTTTTGTGGCGTTTAGTGGGGAAGAACTGGGGCTTTACGGTTCCCGGCAGTTGGCTGCCGAAATGGAAACCGGCTCCATAGCTGCCATGCTGAACCTCGAAATGCTGGGTGTGGCCCAGCACGGACCCGCCACCGTATTCTTTACCGGCAGCGAGTACTCCCCTTTTCCGGAAATGGTGGGGAAAAGAATGGAAGAAAAAGGGATCCGCATCATACCCGAACCCTCCAATACATTTCAGCTATTTGAACGAAGCGATAATCTCCCCTTTGCGCAAAAAGGGGTGCCGGCCCACACCATCATGGCCAGTGATGAAAATGATTTGTGTTATCATAAACCCTGCGATGATGCGGAGCGGATAAATTTCGACAACCTCGCACTCCTTACTGAAGCTATCGCCCACGCGCTGGACGCCCTGACACAGGTACCCGGCTCATTCAGCGAACTTCGCTCACGGTTTTGAAGGTCATTGTGCAATTCAGCATCAATTGGAATGACATGTCCTCAAAAACATGTGGCCAATAAGCTGCAATTGAATTATATTCCGGAAAAAGCACTATCTTATAGCTCAAGTGATGGTTCTATGAAAAGTATTACCGTTCTCTTCTATTTGCTGGCAATTTCCTGTCAACTGTATTCACAAAAATCCAGGGCATATCAAATTCTCGATAATAAGCAATTTATTTATACCTGGTACCAAACCAGTATGCAGATCAATGATTCAGGGCTGGTTTTAGCCAGGTATGTCGTTGTGCCAAAAATCAGGAAAGGTTTAATCAAAAAAATCTCAAGACTGAAAAAGGCAGAATGGATGGAACTCATCAAAGACTCCACTACAGACTGGGCTGCCAACTTGTACCTTTACACTTTATACAAAAAAGATGCAAGTCAATTGATTGATATCCCCGACCCTGTTCAGTACTGGAGAAGTTGTTGTAAGAAAGCCGACCAAATTTATTGGGATAAAATCCTTCCTGACAAACAGGAAGGAGTATTCCGGCCCACCTTAACACAGTAGCGCCAGCACCCACTACACATAACTCAGCCACCATTCTTTTCGGCGCTGCTTCAATTCCATAAACCATTTGCAGGGCTTATACAATAAAAGAATAACGACCAGCCATACCAGGTACACGACTACAAGATTGTAACCAAAATTGACAGGGCGGAACAGGAAGGGCGAATTGGGATCCAGGATTTCGCTGCTGCCGCGACCTTCAGCAAAGAAGAAAGCGACGCAAATAGCATGGATCAAAAAGAAATGCAACACATAATAGAAAAAGGGCACACGCCCATAGACCATGAGGAAATGGGCAAAACGCCCGCGGGCCCGCTCCAGCAGGGCCAGCGCAAGCAGCGCCACACCAAGGGTCATCAAACTGTATTGCAGGGAAACCGGGTATTTGGTCACTTTGATAAAAGAAAGAAAACTCAGCCAGGCGTTGGATTGCTGCGTCCACGCCGAGGGATCACCATAAATACCTGCCCAACGCAACAGTACGAATAACAATAAAGAAGCGGCACCCGCATAAAGCAACCATTGGCGTCTGGCGGCTTCGGCTACCGATGAATTATACAGGCGGCCCAGCGCATAACCCAGGAACATGATGCCGGTCCAGGGAAGAATGGCATAAGCGGCGAATACGAAACGGCCAGGACTGATTTCCCAGAAAGCACCATTTGTTGTCAGCAACAACTCCATCCAGCGGTTTTCGCGCAGATGCGGATAAAAATCGGTGATATTATGACCCAGCAGCAGCACTGCTCCCGTAATCAATACGGCCCAATAAGATGCCCTAACCAGTAAACCCAACAGGATCATGCTCCAGCCTATGGCCCAAATTACCTGCAACACAAAAATGCGGTAGAAGGGATCGTAAGTGATGGCAAGGGTAATCACGAGCAACTCCACCAGCACCAGCCAGATGCCGCGGCTGATCAGGAATCGGCTCAACTCGGCTTTGGTTTTTCTTTGACCGCTGATATAGGCCGATACCCCTGAAAGAAACAGGAAAATGGGCGCGCAAAAATGCGTAATCCATCGCGTAAAGAAAAGGGGGGTAGTGGTGGTTTCCAGGTTGAGCGGGTCGGCCTGCATGGCTGATTCGTGCAAAAATTCCCGCACATGGTCAATGGCCATGATCAGCATGATGATGCCTCGCAATATATCGATGGAGAGAATCCTCTTGCGGGCGCTGGGTGTTTGTTCCATAATGGTTGAAAAACCGAAACTACTATTCCAGCACTGGTTCACCTATACCCTATTATGGTGAGTAAATGGGAAGCAGGAAACATTCCTATATTTGCCGCATGACAAAAGCTTTCAATCCGGATAAACAGCATACATTAGGTTCGGCCGTGAGTATTTCAGGCACCGGTCTCCATACCGGCATCCTGGCCGACCTCACGTTAAAGCCCGCCAGTCCCGGCTTTGGTTTTCAG
This sequence comes from uncultured Citrobacter sp., assembly GCA_964395095.1. Classification (GTDB taxonomy): domain Bacteria; phylum Bacteroidota; class Bacteroidia; order Chitinophagales; family Chitinophagaceae; genus CAYMZZ01. Next base: position 384,884 of record CAYMZZ010000002.1, on the reverse strand, counting down.
TTTCAGCGTATTGATCTGCCTAATCAACCCATCATTAAGGCCGATTGCGACCTGGTAACCGATGTAAGCCGTGGCACTACCCTCGAAGCCAATGGCGCCAAAGTGAGTACAGTGGAACACGTGCTGGCCGCCCTGGTGGGTATGGGCGTAGACAATTGCCTGATTGAAATTAATGGACCCGAAATGCCCATCATGGATGGCAGCAGCCAGCCCTTTGTGGAACTGATTGAAGAAGCCGGCGTGCTGGAGCAGGATGCGGCCAAAGTTTGGTATAGCATCGATGAAAATATCTACCACTACGATGAAAGCAAGCGGGTGGAAATGGTGGCCATGCCTGCGATGGAATACAATATCACCACCCTTATCGATTTTAATTCGCCCGTATTGGGTACCCAGCATGCGGGGCTCAAGCACATGCGCGACTTTAAGGACGAAATAGCTCCCTGCCGCACTTTCTGCTTCCTGCATGAATTGGAAATGCTGCTCGACCATAACCTCATCAAGGGCGGTGATGTCAACAACGCCATCGTGATCGTGGATAAAGCGGTTGATGACAAGGAGATGGAAAGGCTGCGTAAAATCTTCAAGAAAGACAAGATTGAAGTGAAAAGCGAAGGCTACCTCAACAACCTGGAACTGCGTTTTCCCAATGAGCCTGCCCGGCACAAACTGTTGGATGTGGTGGGCGACCTGGCCCTGATCGGCTATCCCATCAAAGGACGCATCATAGCCAACCGGCCGGGGCATAGCAGCAATGTGGAGTTTGCCAAAAAGATCAAGCAGTACATCAAAAAGAACCGGCATACGATGGGGGTACCCACTTACGATGCCACTTTGCCCCCTATTTACGACCTGAGTTATATCGAAAAGAAATTGCCCCATCGCTTTCCCTTTTTGCTGGTGGATAAGATTATAGAACTGAGCGATACGCAAATCGTGGGTGTAAAGAATGTGACCTTCAACGAATGGTTTTTCCAGGGGCATTTTCCGGGCAATCCGGTGATGCCGGGGGTATTGCAGATTGAAGCGCTGGCACAATGCGGTGGCATCCTCGCAATCAACCTCAGTGGTGAGGGGCAATACGATACCTATTTCCTCAAGATCGATAACTGCAAGTTTAAAGCCATGGTAAAACCCGGTGATACCATGCTGCTGAAAATGGAGCTGGCGGCACCCATCAGAAGGGGTATTTGTGAAATGAAAGGCACCGTTTATGTAGGCAATAAAGTGGCCACCGAAGCCGATCTTGTGGCCCAGATTGTAAAGCGCTGATAATAGCCCTGTTTTTTACATTTTCCTTCGAAAATTGTGCATAATAAGGCCCATTATTTATGCGGCTAAGAGCGCCCTTTTTCGTAAATTTGTCTGTTCTCCACACTGCCTCAAAAAATGGAGAAACCCCGGCTAATTTATGAGTACGGAAACGACAGAAAAATTACCCACCGCACCGGGTACTTATGGTGCAGACAGCATTCAGGTATTGGAAGGTTTGGAAGCCGTGCGCAAGCGGCCCGCCATGTATATTGGCGATATTGGTGTGAAGGGCCTTCACCACCTGGTGTATGAAGTAGTAGATAACTCTATCGACGAAGCCCTGGCGGGTTATGCAAAGAATATCCAGGTCACCATTCATGAAGACAATTCCATTTCCGTTCAGGATGATGGGCGTGGTATTCCCACTGCGATGCATACCAAGGAAAAGCGAAGTGCGCTGGAAGTGGTAATGACCGTATTGCATGCCGGGGGAAAATTCGACAAGGGTTCCTATAAGGTTTCCGGCGGTTTGCATGGCGTGGGGGTAAGTTGCGTAAACGCCCTCAGTACCAAATTGCAGGTAACTGTTCATCGCGAAGGGAAGATTTTTGAACAGGAATATGCCATTGGCGTGCCCCAGTATCCCGTACGCGAAGTGGGCACCACCGACCGCACCGGCACCCGCGTTCAATTCTGGCCCGATGCGAGCATCTTTCTCACCACCATTTACAATCGCGATATTCTCGAAGGACGCCTGCGGGAGCTGGCTTACCTGAACCGTCGCATCCGCATTGAATTGACGGATTTGCGTGAACTGGATGAAGAACAAAAAGCCTACACAAAAGAATTTTTCAGCGAAGGCGGTATAGTGGAATTTGTGGAAATGCTGGATAAGCATGCTGGCCGCAACGCCCTTATCCCCCGCATCCTGAGTGTGGATGGCCATGACCCCTCCACCAATGTGGCGGTGGAAGTAGCCCTGAATTACAACGACTCCTTCAGTGAGCATATCTATAGCTATGTCAACAATATCAACACCATTGAAGGAGGTACGCACGTATCGGGTTTCCGCCGTGCATTGACGCGGGTGTTCAAAAGCTATGGCGATAAGAACGGACTTTTTGAAAAAGCCAAAGTGGAGATTGAAGGGGATGATTTCCGGGAAGGACTAAGTGCCATCATTTCGGTTAAAGTACCCGAGCCTCAGTTTGAAGGACAAACCAAAACAAAACTGGGCAATAGCGAAGTGAGCGGTGTGGTGGAAAGCACGGTATCGAAAGTGCTGGATGCCTATCTCGAGGAAAACCCGAAAGATGCCCGCAATATCATCAACAAAGTAATTTTAGCGGCCCAGGCCCGTGCAGCGGCACGAAAGGCCAGGGAACTGGTACAACGGAAAACCGTTCTATCCGGTGGCGGTCTCCCGGGTAAGCTGGCCGATTGCTCCGAAAGAGATCCCGAAAAATGTGAACTCTTCCTGGTCGAAGGTGACTCAGCCGGTGGCACTGCCAAGCAGGGCCGCGATCGCAGTTTCCAGGCCATACTGCCCCTCCGTGGCAAGATCCTGAACGTGGAGAAAGCCATGGAGCATAAGATTTACGAAAACGAAGAGATTCGCAATATGTACACGGCATTGGGAGTAACGGTGGGTACATCGGAAGACCCCAAGGCGCTGAACCTGGCCAAGCTGCGTTACCACAAGCTGATCATCATGACCGATGCCGATGTGGATGGATCGCATATCGCCACCCTCATCCTCACTTTTGTGTATCGCTATATGAAAGAACTGGTGGAACAGGGCTATGTGTATATCGCGCAACCCCCTCTCTACCTCGTGAAGAAAGGAAAGGAGCAGGCTTATGCCTGGAATGAAACCCAACGAAAAGGACTGGTGGAAAAATTCAGCGGTGGTAAGGAAGACAGCGTAAACGTGCAACGATACAAGGGTTTGGGTGAAATGAACGCCAGCCAGTTGTGGGATACCACCATGAACCCCGAAACGCGCACCCTGAAACGAGTGACCATTGAAAGCGCCGCAGAGGCGGACAGGGTCTTCAGCATGCTGATGGGCGATGAAGTGGCGCCACGTCGCGAATTCATTGAAACACACGCCAAATACGCCAAATTGGACGTGTAGACCTGCAAAAGAGGTGGAAAAAAAATATAATAGATCGCAAATCGCTGAAAATCAATCTAAAACTCCCGGGCTTCCGGGAGTTTTAGCTATTTTAACAGGGTTCGCAGCCAAATGGCGCCCCCAAAATCCGTAATTTCACGCCTTTCAAAATCTAAAATGTTAACCATGTCTGAAGTAACACTGACCGCCTACAACGTTAAGACCAAAGAGAAAGGGGTTCCCATCCAGGACGCCGTAATTACCCGCACCGCAAAAGGCGGTTATATGGCTCAGGGACACGACGGCAAGGGCAACAAGCTGACAACCCTGCTCGGTGAAGAGAAAGCATTAGCCGCCATACAGGCTGGTATTGCGAAGAAAGGATGGCAAGACTAAAATCGAATCATCACTTATAAAACCGCGCTTGGCGCGGTTTTTTTTTGCATAGACAATGCAGGACTTGCGACATGTTGATTCTATAAGCGAGGGAAAAGAATGCGTTCGGGCTGGCATATTCGAACCTGAGTTCTTATTTTGCCGGAAAATTGGCTTATGCAACAACTGACGAAAGGACAAGAGGATACCTGCACCTATACCGGAATATTTGGGGCGATGCTGGGAGCTACCTGCCTTATTCAGCTTTTTGCCATTACCCGCGAGCACTGGATCAGCGGGGTGATGATACTGGCCGTTATTTTTTCCATCCTGTCGTATATTCTTCTTTCCCTGCAAAAAGCCATCGCGCCCACTCTGCTCATTATTGCCGGGTTGCTGGTTTTCGCCCTCAACTTCTTTATGATCCTGTTCGGCGTGTTCTCGCTGGTGATCCTGGTTTACCTGATCTATTCGGTGTCGGTGATCGCTGTATTGTTTATTGGCCAATACCCACAAAAGCTGCGCCTGATAGCCCTGGAAAAAAAGAAAGAAGAAAATGAATGGCGCAATAAAATTTAGGATTATTGCCGCAACAACTTAAACCTCCTTTTTTCTCCACCCGAAAACAGTTCCACCAGGTATAGTCCCCTGGCTGCGATCGACGACAGGTCAAATTCCTGTTTCTGCACAAAGCCTGTTCCGGTAAACTCCCGTTGCAGCAACCTGCGCCCCTGCATGTCGTACACAACAGCCTGCACCTTCTCCCCTTCATTCACCTGGAACATTAACCAGGCATTGCCACTGCTGGGGTTGGGATAAATCTGCCAGTTCAGGTCGCTATCGAATACCACTGCGCGCACCTCGGTGTAAACAGTGTCGCCCATATAGGTCCGGCCCTTGATCCGGTAATATCGAACTCCTGATTTACCCGGTTCGGTATCTGTGAAAGTGTAGCTATGTCCTGTAGTAGTATTGCCCTGCGAAACCTGGCTTCCGATCACTTCAAAATCCTGCTGGTTATACGCATCATTGCCGCGGGCCAGTTCCACTTCAAAATCCTCCACATTGAATTCCGACTGCGTGCGCCAATCCAGTACCACATCGTTCGTACCCGACCTGCGGGCGGTAAACTGGCTAAATACGAGAGAGGCGGGGGGCATATTGTCGAGCCGGGCAGCACTAAGCCAGAATTCGGAGAAGCGGGAACGCTTAAACTCGGCATAATACCCTCTTTCAAAGGGAACAATCCTTACAGCCTCACGAGGCAACCACTCCCAGCGTGTGCCGCTATTGTCGTCGATAGTACCATTCTCAATCGCAGGATCAGCATCTGCGTATGCCGCCACACCCAGTTGATAAGCCGAAACGGGTTGGGGGCATTCCGCACAACCATTGGCTGCACGCCAGGCTTCCACTTCCGCATCGGTAAAATAAAAACGCACTATGGCAGAATCTTCCAGCTTCGACGCTTTCGTCTGAATCACCAGGTTCCTGTTGAGGTAATAAGCCTGGTTGGTATCCCGAACCGGACCATTGAAACGATACACCTGTACCGATACATTTCCCAAATTATTGTTGCCTGCATAAAGATCCGCCAGCAACTGCCCATTGTCCGAATACCGGATCCACTCATTCGCAACAGGCACCTGTTCCACTTTATTACTACTATCCACCGCATCATTGAAAATGCCCTCCGCCAGGTCGTATATATGGATATCATCAATGGCCACTCCTTCCCTGCTCACATAGGGATCAGAGCTCATCACAAAACGGATGCGCAGATTAGCATGATTGGCGGGGAGCGGAATGGAAGCCGCATGCCAGTAGGTATAGTTTTGAATGCTCCACACCGGGCCACTGCCATAGTTGCGGTTGTACCAGTTCATACCATCGCTAAAAGCACCCAGCCTTTGCCAGGTCTTTCCATCAATTGAATATTCCACCCAGGCTCCATCGCAGAGCGTGGAAGCGCCGCAATCCTCAATATCGAGCGCCGAACTGAAACTCAACATCGGCTGGCTCATACCGCTCAGGTCGAAGCAGGGCGAATAGAGGTAAGATAATTCGCCATCGTTGTAGTTACCGACAAGGCTTGTTTTCCAGGCACGCTGACCACTGGCGGCAGTTCTAATTTTAGCCGAAGCGGGAGTGCCCCATTCCCAACTGCTATTATTGCCCGATGCAAACCAGAAGCTCTCTCCGGTTTCAAAATCCTGAAGATAAGGGAAACTGGTTATCACGGGCGAGTTGCGAATTTGTGTGCTGGCCGAATCGTTGTCGCGAAAATCATCGCCGGGAAAACTTACCCAGGCATCCAGTTGATAGGTTCCCAGGGTAGATAGGTTGGCCCTCTGGATAAAACTATAGTCGACACTGCTATTACCGGGTATGCTCGCGATGGTTTCTGTTACTACAGCCTGGCCATTTACCCGGTAGGAAACGGGTATGGAACCAATGGGGTCGTTGGCACTATTGCGTACGGTGATACGGACAGGCACCTGTGCATCCAAACCACAACTGGCCACAATGGGGGTATCTATACTAATAAGCTGGATATCGTTGACCACCGTATAGAGCCGGATATCATCGAATGTATAACCAGCGGCACTCTTTTGATCGGTGGTATTGAAGCGCCCCCATTGTCCCCATTTCGCCTGGAAACTGCTGCTAAATTCCTGACCATTGGCCAATAACAAATCACTGATTTCGAGGCTGGGTGTTTTACGAAACACACCGGGCTCGGCCTGATTATCATCCAGGTCGTATGCCGGAAGCCAGGGGCTTTGATCATTTCCACGTACCCACAACTGATTGGCCGGATGAGGCAATTGCCCATGGTGCTTATATTGAAAATCGAGGCGGATATCGGCATTGGCTGCCTGGTAGTTCTTCAAATTAAAAGTGGCGGTGAGCGAATCAATATTGCCGGCGCCGGCATACTGGCTCACATCCAGCGTAAGGGCCCGCTCGCCGGATTTGGCTGTTACACCCGTTACACGATTCCTGATACGCGCCAAATTGGTGGAGCCGATAAAATCGAATCGGTCCAGGCCTGGCAGTCCTACCTGCCGCGTACTATTGACAAACAGAGGCCCTGCCTCAAAATCTTCAAGAAAGGGGTTGCTGAGGTCAACAACAGGATTTTCCACCTGCCTCACCTGTACCTGGGCGGTATCGTTGCCGGCTACAGGATCAGCAGGCTGATCGATCCAGGCTTTGATCACGTATTCACCCGGTGCTGATAGATCGGCCGGAACCGCAAAAGCATAACTGATAGTGCCATTGGCCCCCAGGCTCATATTGCGAATTGTATCCCTGACAGCCGGATTGTTGTTGACCTGGTACCCTACCGGAATATCGCCCAAAAAGGATTGATCATCGATATTCCGTACAAAGAACCGGATAATGGTTGCGGCGGACAATACCCGGCTGGTTTCCAGCCGTCCACCCGTAACTGGCGATGAAATGGAGAGCACCCGCAGATCACCATTGGAGATAACCCCCGCGCAGGTACCCGTGGATGGAGTGCGGCTAACAGCAAGCGCCCTGCGTCCTGGTTTTCCATCCTTCCAGGCACGAACGCCCACAAAATAATTGGAATCGCGCGATAATCCCCCCATCGTATAGCTGGTGCCCGTGGTAAAACCCATACTTCGCATGGCTTCGCCTGTAGAAACCAGCACTTCATAGTTATCAGCATTCGCAACCGCCGACCAGTTGATGGCTATATAAGTGTCACATTGCACAGGCGCCAGCGTTACTACCGGTACACCCAGGATGGTGAAAACCTCACTGGTCGTTTGATTCCCGTTTTGACTCAATCGAATCCGCGCTTCGGTACTGAGGGTGCCGGGTGGTATATGCCAAAGATGTTGCCGTGCCGTGGGCGACAGGTTACTGGCAATGGTAATCCAGTTTACCCCATTGTCGATGGTATACTCGAGGCTCTGATTGCCCGAACCCAGGCCCTGGCTTTCCCAGGAAATATAGAGCGAATCGCTATCGCTGAACCGTTCTCCACCAAATGGATAAGTAATAGCATGACCTGCCGAAATGGTATCGAAAACGACAACATAAGACTGGTTGCCGCCGGCATTCAATTGAAAGCCCGTGATCTCTACTGTGTAATTGCCGGGCATGGGGTTCTCGATCAGCACCTGCTCCAAATTGTTAACGTGATCGGCACCTCGCGTAGCCGCCTGGGTTACCTGGGTGCCGCTTCCCTGCAACACAAAGGGTAGTACCGTGCTGCCATCGGGTTTGCGAACCACCAGATCCAGGTCGTTGATCAAACTTTGAGTGGCCAAAGGCAAAGCAGCCGGATCATTCCAGTGCAGCATCAGTTTGAGGCTGGCGATTGTAGCTCCGGCAGGTATCTGTATAGAATGTGATACCGTCTGGGCCTGGCTTACTGACCCGCTGAAATAATTTTCTTCTTCCAGCATACGCACCGATCGCCAGAGATTCATCCAGCCAAAGCCATAAGTATAGTCGGGTCCGGGATTTCCCAGGTCGGTAGCCCCATTGCACAATAGTGCCTTCATAAGGGCAGCATCCGGGTTAGCACCACCATTTTGCTTTTTATATTGCTCGTACAATAAGGCAAGGCCGCCCGTTACTGCCGGTGCTGCCATACTGGTGCCATTGTTGCGATTGTAATTATTGCCGGTTACGGTGGAAAAAACCCTTGTGCCCTGCGCGGCAATCTCCGGCTTTATTCGCCCATCCTTTACCGGCCCCTTGCTGGAGCTGGCTGCGAGTTCACCGTATTCCCAGGTATTACCCACACTGATGGAATTTTTGGCTGATTGAAATCCACCCAGCACATTGCCAAATCCCGGGGTATAACCATTACAAACCAAGGTGCCGCTATTGCCCGCCGCAAATACATGCATGAGAAACCCATACTGATTCTGCTGCATATCCACCACCCGCGAATAGAGATCATACATGCCAAAACTCTCGCAATCATCCACCACATTTCCATAAGAATTATTCGTCAGCACCATGCCGTAATCAGCAATATATTGTGGCGTGTATAAAAGAATATTCGAAAAAACCTGCGCAACAAAATTGGAAGCAGGCGCATAACCCATATACCGTTCATCCCGAATACCGGCACCGGTCATGGTGCCCATCACGTGTACGCCATGTGGTCCGGCTGTGGCAAAGGAGTGATTGTAGGCCCGTCGGATAAGATCAATATGCTGTACGGGCGTTCCATCGTCGCCAACCCCCAACACTACCCCATTACCACTCAGGTTGTAGCCTCCTGGTCCATTCGACTGCAACACATTTGCGCGGGCATTGGCACGGCTCTTATCATTCAAAGCCTGGTCCGGAGCCGGGGCCGCCTGCACAAATTCCACGAATGGCAAAGCGGCTAACCTGTTCAATCGGTCTTTTGCAACCTGCAAACCCAAAACACGATAAGCCTGGTATCGTTCTTCTGTCGGCGAAAATCCAAGTTTGGCTAATTCAGCTTTGATGTCGTTTGCAACAAATGAAGCGCTGAGGCTGATCCATACTTCCAGTTGCCCCTCGCCCCGCTGCGCATGGGCAGGTGGCTGGCTGCGCAATAAGGCGGGCTGAATCTTGTGTTGAGGTTCCACCGGAACCAAAGCGCGAACTCCCAGCCTCTTTAATGTTTCAGCAGAAGGCTCTCCTTTGGTGATGGCGAGCCAGGCATTACCCGACACATAATCGCCCAACTCAATCCCGGCCACCCGCAATTGTTCGCGCTGCACCTGATCCGGAGCGGCAAAAAACTGGATAAAAACCTGGCCCTTACCGGCAAAACGGCTCAATCCCCTGTTCAGGTCTTTTACCTTGCCCGCGCTAATATTGGGTGATGGGTCGATGGTCCCGGATATCAACTGGATCCGGTATTTTTCGGGGCCTTGCCCATAAGAATGGAAAATAGTTGCCAAAAGGATGACAAGCAGCAGGATTGGTTTTTGCTTCATAGTATTGGGCTTGCTGAAATACAATACAATAAACGCAAAAACAGGGGATTTCCGTTTGTCCCCAGTGCATTTTTTTACTCAATAATGTTCAGGATTCCGCCGCAATAGGGGTAAAACAGTAATTGTGCAGGGCCTGCAGAAATTGATGGAGCGATTCCATGGTCTTAACAGGCTGAATCACAAGCAGGAATAGCTTTCCGGTTTGTTTCAGTCGCGCCTTGTTGGTTTCGGTTTGCACAAAGCCCAGAATCCGGTTGAAGAGATCCGATTCAAAATAGGGTGAATCGGGGCGGTTGATAAAGAAACAGCGCACAATATCCTCTTTCAACGACATTTTCTCAAAGCCCAATGCTACCGCCAGCTTCCGGCAGCGAACGGTGGTAAATAATGCTTCCACCTGACCGGGCAGGGGACCGAAGCGATCTGTCATTTCATCGCGCAGCGCCAACAATTCTTCTTCGGTTTCACTATTGTCGAGGCGTTGATAAAGGCTCAACCTTTCGGTGATGCTTTCCACGTATTCATCTGGTATCAGAATTTCCAGGTCGGTATCAATGGTACAATCCTGCACAAAATCATCCTGCTTTTGTATTTCTTCGCGAAACAGTTCCCGGAACTCCGTTCGCTTCAATTCCCGGATGGCTTCGTCCAGTATTTTCTGATACATCTCAAAACCAATCTCCGCCATGAAGCCGCTTTGTTCACCTCCAAGCAAATTACCCGCTCCGCGAATATCGAGATCGCGCATGGCTATCTGAAAACCGCTGCCCAACTCACTGTGTTGCTCCAGGGTCTGCAAACGCTTGCGCGAATCAGCCGGCAACGTACTCATAGGCGGCGCCAGCAGATAGCAAAATGCTTTCTTGTTGCTGCGGCCTACCCTGCCCCGCAACTGGTGCAGGTCGCTGAGTCCAAACTGGTGCGCGTTGTTGACGATAATGGTGTTGACGTTGGGAATATCCACTCCGCTTTCCACAATGTTGGTGCATACCAATACATCGTAACGCCGGTCAATAAAGTCCAGGATCTTTTCCTCCAGCTCATGGCCCTCCATTTGTCCATGCGCATAGCCAATGCTCAGATCGGGACAAAGCCCTTGCAGGATAGAAGCCATCTCAGCCAGGCCACTGATCCGGTTGTAGATAAAAAATACCTGGCCGCCTCTTTCCGTTTCAAAATAAATGGCATCGCGTATAAAATCTTCATTATACACCTGCACTTCGGTTTGAATGGGCTGCCGGTTGGGTGGCGGCGTATTCATGATACTGAGGTCGCGGGCACCCATCAGGCTAAACTGCAGGGTGCGGGGTATTGGCGTGGCCGTAAGTGTGAGACAGTCCACCGTGGTACGAAGGGTTTTGATCTTTTCCTTATGCGCAACCCCAAACTTCTGTTCCTCATCCACGATCAGCAAGCCCAGGTCTTTAAACTTCACCTCCTTTCCCAGCAATCCATGTGTACCCACCAGTATGTCAATCTTTCCTTCCTCCAGTTTTTTCAGGGTTTCCTTTCGCTGCTTTGCCGACTTAAAGCGGTTGATATAATCAACCGTTACCGGAAAGTCGCGTAACCGGTCGCTGAAGGTTTTAAAATGCTGAAAGGCAAGTATGGTTGTTGGCACCAACACTGCCGCCTGTTTCCCATCCACACAGGTTTTGAAAGCCGCACGAATGGCCACTTCTGTTTTTCCAAAACCCACATCGCCGCAAACCAGGCGGTCCATCGGCGAAGGCGATTCCATATCCTTCTTCACATCGGCCGTGGCCTTGCTTTGATCCGGTGTATCCTCATAAATAAAGGAGGCTTCCAGCTCGGTTTGCATATAATTGTCGGGCGTGTGTGCAAATCCCTGCTGCGCCTTTCGCGCCGCATAGAGTTTGATCAGGTCGAAAGCGATTTCTTTTACCCTTGTCTTGGTCTTTTCCTTCAGCTTATTCCATACATCGCTACCCAGCTTGTTGATCTTTGGTACAGAGCCTTCCTTGCCTGTGTATTTGGCAATCTTATGCAGCGAGTTGATGTTGACGTAAAGAATATCACTGTCCTTGTAAATGATACGGACAGCTTCCTGCAATTTTCCGTTTACTTCCATCTTTTCCAGTCCGCTGTACACGCCCACACCGTGGTCAATATGCGTTACATAATCACCCGGTTGTAGTTCCCGCAACGTACGCAGCGTAAGGGCCTTGTTCTTATTGTAGGCCTGCTTTACCCGGTACTTGTGGTAGCGCTGAAAAACCTGGTGATCGGTATAGCAAACCAGTTTCAGGTCTTCATCCACAAAACCTTCATGTATGGAAACGGTAACTGGCTCAAAAACCAATTCGGCCTTCAGGTCGTCGAATATGGTTTGTAAACGCTCCAGTTGTTTGGGATTGTCGGCAAACAAAAAGAGGCTGAACCCTTTCGCTTCCCAGCTTTTGAGATCGCGTATCAGCATCTCAAATTGACGGTTGAAGGCGGGCTGCGCCTGCGTATGAAAATCCAGTTCTATGCCGGCAGCCGCACCGGTCGGCAATTCAGCGCCATGACCCCAAACCAGCAGATGCCGCATTTTCACGGCCTCATCCAACGCATCCGGACGAATAAAGTCATCCAGCGTAAGATTCGCCCGTTGAAACTTATCTTCCTCCTCTGCCACAGCCGCCCTGGAAGGGTTGGCCGCTTTGGAATCCTGGAGATTTTTGCTGATGGCCATGAAGGCTTCCACTTCTTCCAGCGTATCCTGTAGTTTTTCGCGGAGAAACTGCGGATCCTGTATCCACAAAACCGTGTTCTCGGGCAGGAAATCGAACAGGGAAATACGTTGACCTTCACCCAGGTCTGCGTCCACATTGGGAATAATGGTGACCTGTATCAGCTTGCGTTCACTGAGTTGTGTTTCGGGATCCACGATACGGATAGAATCCACCTCATTGCCAAAAAGCTCTATCCGGTAAGGCTTCTCATTGCCGAAAGAATAGATATCGAGGATGCCACCGCGAATCGCGAACTGACCCGGTTCATATACAAAATCCGTTCGTTCAAATCCATAGTCAGCCAGCTTTAGCAGCATGGCGCCCAGGTCAATGTTGTCGCCGGTTTTGATCTGAATGACCTGCGAAGCGATCCGATCGGGCATCACCACTTTCTCGAGCAGCGCTTCCGGATAGGTAACCAGTACCTTTCGGTTGCCGCCGGCAGCAACACGGGTAAGCGCTTCCGTGCGCAGCATTACATGCGACGAGTGAAGGAGCCGGAAATTCTTGCGGTTGCGAAAGGATGAAGGGAAATAAAAAATATCCAACCCACCCGTGATATTCTCAATGGAATTGTGAAAATAGGCCGCTTCTTCCGCGCCGTTCAAAACAATCAGGTGATTGAGCTGGCTATTCGAATCATGTGTAAGGGCGGCAGAAAAAACAAAGGCAGCGCTGCTACCCTGCAATCCCGGGAGAAGAATTTGTTGCGGCCGGGCAAAAGAAAGCCTGTCCGCTATTTGAAATAAGCGGGGGTTCTGTCGGTATCGCTGCAACAAATCCTGGATCATAATTCCGCGCCGCAAAGATAAGAAGAATCCGCCTGTTCTCCCGGCGATCTTCCTGCTTACTGCTCCAGCGCAATCTCTCCCAAATCGCGGGTTTCGCCTTCCGCTACGGCCACATTCTCCATTACCCAGTCTTTGTAAGGATCTTTAGCGTCTATCACCACCTTATAATTTCCGGGCTTCACCTGCAGGGCGAAGCCACCCGACACCGGCGATGTTTTAACGGTATCCTGCCCGCTGATCGCCCAAATCAGTTCCACGGCATCCTGGGGTACCACTTTTCCAATGATAGTGGTTTGAGCTGAATGCATGGCAAACCAACTGCTGCAGAGCGCCAATACCAACCCTGCCGAAAAGAATTTCCTTTTCATGATACTAGTTTTTGAGGTGAACAATCTCTTTTGGGTGGCTGATGATTTCGGGAAAGCAACTGAAATGTTCCAAGTACTATGCCAACGGTTTTTTTATGTGGAAAACTCAGCTTACATTAGATACAGGTACCCGTGAAGCGGGGATAGAGCCGCAGAAGATAGTTAGTTGCTTGTTCATATTTCGATCATCAATAATCAAACCTCGTTATGGCTGTTCAACCCTGGCGTACCGGAAAAGTTATTCGTATAGAGCAGGAAACGCCCAGCACCAGGAGATACTGGATACAGGTGCCGGAACTGGAGCGCTTCGATTTTCAACCGGGTCAGTTCGTGACCCTCGATCTCCCCATTCACGAAAAACCCAATAAACGCTGGCGCAGCTATTCCATCGCGAGCTGGCCCGATGGCAGCAATGTTTTTGAACTGGTGATTGTGCTGCTCGAAGGAGGAGCCGGTACCACCTGGTTATTCAACCATGTAGAAGTGGGAACCGAACTCATTTACCGCGGCCCGCAGGGGGTATTCACACTGCCCGATCCTATCGACCGCGATATTTATATGATTTGTACAGGTACGGGTGTTGCGCCTTTTCGGAGTATGGCCCATCATATCTTGCGCAATAATATTCCGCATCAGCAGGTTTATCTCATATTTGGTTGCCGCAAATTTGGCGATGCGCTTTATGCGCCGGAGCTGAAAGAATTGACAAGACAGGTTCCCAGTTTTCAATACATCACCACTTATTCCCGCGAAGAGCCCGGTAATTACGACCACCTGGTGCGAATAGGATATGTGCACCAGGTATACGAAGACCTCTGCCGCAGCCGCATGATTCCCGATCCCGACAATCCAGGGCAACAAATAGTAAAACCCGCCTATTTCTTTCTTTGCGGATGGAAAATGATGATAGATGAAGCCAAACAAAGAATACAGGCGCTCGGATACGACAGGAAATCGATACATCAGGAGCTGTATGGGTGAGGAAATAGGGAGTAGTAAGTGGGGAGTAGAAAGTGGGGTTAGAGAAGAAAGTACCAATTTGAAATCGGTATTTTATTGGTGGGTACGTCAACTCACCTATTCAGCCCTAACCACCAGACCTGAAAACATCGCAGGCACTATCATTGACCATTCCCTACTTTCTACTCCCCACTTACTACTCCCTACTTTCTACTTACTACTTCCTATCTTGCATTCATGGAAATCACCCAGGCCAGTTATATTATCAGTAGCGCCAACTACGAGCAATGCCCGGTGGCTGACCGGCCGGAATTTGCTTTTATCGGACGCAGCAATGTAGGCAAGTCTTCGCTGATCAATATGCTCTGCAACAAGAAGAACCTGGCCAAAACCTCGGCCACGCCAGGCAAAACGCAACTCATCAATCATTTCGACATACTCTCCAGCGATAAGAAAAAATGGTATCTCGTGGATCTGCCGGGATACGGATATGCCAAAATTTCGCAGCGCGACAGAAACCGTTGGGAAGAAATGATACATCATTATCTCCGCAAAAGGGAAAACCTGCGATGTGTGTTTGTGTTAATCGACAGCCGACACGAACCCCAGGCCATTGACCTGGAATTTATCCGCAACCTGGGCAAATGGTCGGTGCCCTTCGCGTTAATTTTTACGAAGGCAGATAAAAACAAACCCGGTGCCACGCGACGGCAAGTGCAGCAATTCATCGATAGGCTTTTGGAGGAATGGGAAGAAACGCCTCCATTCTTTGTTACCAGCGCCGAAACGAGGGAGGGGAGGGAATTGGTGCTGGGATTTTTGGAAGAAATGCTTGGAAAGTTATAAGTTTTAAGTTATAAGTTTTAAGTTACAATGTGTTTACAAACTCAGTCCCATTAAATTATGTATTGGCACACTTTATCACTTAAAACTTAAAACTTACAACTTAAAACTATTTTCCCCTAGCTTCGCAGCAAGCCATCCGCATGGGAACAGCAAAAATTCAGTACCGCATCATCGCGCTTTTATTTGTCGCCACCAACCTGCTTTACTATTTCGCGCAGCGCGACACCCGCGTGTTGTCGGAAAAACCCCTGCCTGTGCAGCAGCAAGCTTCATTAAGCGCTGTTGCCGACACGCTCCGACCCCACCCTGCCGGCAGCGAATAAGAGGCAAATACCCGCCTCATGGTATTCCCTGATGGCCCCAGTACCGCTACTTTTCCCTCCAAAAAAGATGTATCGACTTTTGCTATGCCTGCTATTGATCAGCCGGCCACCTGCCAGCCTGCAGGCCCAGGATTCCCTGGTAGTACCCCCACCTGACAGCCTTGTTGTTAACAATATTATTGCCGACAGCCTGTGGAAGGAAAAGGAAAGCGCTGCCCTGCATAAGGACTTCAACAACTTCAGGCAGGACTACCAACAAAGGGATGAAAAAGCAAAAAGAAACGCGCTGTTGCGGATTGGATTTGGCCTGCTTATGCTGGCTGTGCTGGTGTTGGGTATGCTGCGCAGGAGAAAAGCCAAATCGGGGCAGGGAAAATAAAGGGAATTCAGGAATGTTGGGCGGAATAAGAGCCCTTACCCATGCGGAAGATCGCATGGATCCGTTGCCTTTGGTTGAGGGCCCCAACCGGCCCGATCAGTTTACGACCTTGTTGGCACAGCAACTGCTGGCAAATGCTTCAGGCTTGGCTTTAAAGGCAAAGCCCATACCCAGGATATAACCCATGGCTTCCTTCAACGCATCGTTGCTCTTGAAATGCGGATTGGTGTTGATGTCCGCATGCACTTCCATATCTACGTTATACTCCGTAAACAGGTTGCACAATTCATAAGCTATTTCGATACTCTTGGCTACCTCCATCAGCATCCTTTCCTTGATGGTAAACGACTGGCGGGTCTTTTCGTTGTGAATGAACATAAAGCCGCCATGCCCTTCCCGGAGGAAAACAATTACGGTGGCAAACTCTGTTTCCCTGCCCTTTACCTGGGAGTCGGTGCCGATGCAAACCTTGAGTCGGTAGCCGGCCGCAGTTTCACGCTTTATGGCATTTTCCACTGCGGATTTGATCGGAAGTTCAATAGGATCTCCATTAAATCTTCTCCATCGCATATAAAAAGAGGTTTTCCTAAGATATAGAAAAACCTCCATTTGACAAAAGGGGTACGGATTATTGTTCTGTTAACAGAACGGGAAATACTTATTGGATCAGGATTTTATCGCTCCATTGCTCTCGCTCATGGAGGTATTGCAGCAGGTAAAATCCGGCCGGTATGCCTTGTGCCGGGAGTTGCTGTACACCCGCCTGCAGCCTGCCTGAACTGATCAGTCGCCCGTTCAGGTCGAGCAAACGGTATTCGCAGGCAAAGGGCGCTTCTACGCGAATGGCATTGGCTTTGGTCGGATTTTGCAGGAGCGCCGGACGGCTGCCCTTCCTGTCTTCACGAATGACGATGGTATTGGAATAATAGCGACGTCCATCTTCCAGCTCGGCACGGATGCGGTAATAGGTAGCAAGGGCCGGATGATCGGGCAGGTAAATATGCTGACGGCTCTGCGCCTCCACTGGAAGGAGGGCTTCATACAAGCGACCATCGTGCGAGATTTCGATGCTTTGTGCAACAACCTGCTCATCTGCTTCAATCAACCAGTTCAGGTTATGCTTGCCCTGCTGCCAGGTGCCGTTGAGTTGAAAACGACGCAGGGGTAGTACGGTACCACCATCCACATCTATATTGGCCAGGAGGGAATAGGAGCCCAGGCTGGCGTATTCCGGGGCATATAAATTTCCCTTGCCTTCCACCTTCAGGTAATAGGTACCCGTTGAAAGCGTGGTATCGGCGATGGAGTTGAGCAGGCTGCCGGGATTATAAGTGCTGAGGGCCACTTCATTTTCGTTGTAGAGTGTTACCTGCAAATCCAGATCGGAGCCCGCATTGCCCGTACCAACGTTATAAGGAATGGCATCCAGTTCAAAACGTCCGGTTCCGGGCATGATGAAGCGGAAATAGTCCAAATCGGTATTGCGCTCAATAATCCCCGTCATCTCAAAACTGTTGTTGCTAAAGACAGGAACGGTAGCATCGGCAAAGCTGGTGCCATGATCATCATTACGATACCCGAAACCATTGGTGGCGGAAGTGATCACATCCAGGTCGTTTTGGAAATTAGTACAACCGTATGAATTAGGGCCATTGTGCCAGAGCGTGAAATTGCGGGAATAACCCACACCCATAATGGGTGCCCAACCTATTTCACCGGAACCGGCACCAGAATGATAATCAGAAACCTTATTGCAGGATGCATCGTAACGCGACTGATGGTACAATCCCAGCGTATGCCCGGCTTCGTGAGCGGTAGCTTCGGCAATATCTTTGGTACGATAGCCATGAAGGCCAGTGAAAACAAAACAGGGATTATCGTCGGGCCAGGCAAATGAACCCACAAAAGCTACCCCACCTGCTGTTCCGTACCATTCGTAAGTAGTGGTCAGGATAACGCGGGTACGCTGCGTTAAGGCAGAAGCGAGGAATCGGGTAGAGTCGGTTGTAACATTAATATTGAAAGGGCGAAAATCTTCGGCCACGCGATTAAAGATTTCGATGATCTTGGCTTCGCCAAGACCCGAGGGGGCACAATTGATAGCACCCATATAGTTCCAACTGGTACCTTCCACCCGGTGGCCATCAAAATCCAAAAAAATGGTAGCCGTTGCGGACGGATAACTGTTCATAATGGGTACCTGGGCTCTCAGGCATAGTGTGCCCAGGAGGCAACTACCCAGCAAAAGTGTACGGACATGGTTTTTCATAACAGGCGGATTGGATGAACAACAACATTAAACTATAAACCAAAAACCTTACTCACGACTCACGATTCACGTCTCACGTCTCACGATTCACGCTACTCAGCTACCACATCATAAAATCCCTTCTTCTCCCACCAATATCCTTCTCCCTTTTTTACCAGCATGTACATATCGGCATGCTGAAAACTGATGATACGGCCAGCATAAGCGACCGTACCATCAGGGTTGGTGGATGAGGATAGGGTCAGCGTAGCGCCCGGAAAATCCTTCAGGCGAAGCACCACACTGTGCACCTTGTTTTCATATAAGGAGGTAGCGGATACATAGTTGGCCGTGAAAACGGCGATCTTTTTTTCAGACCGCATCAGGTCCTCACTGCGTGCGGCCGATTTGGCGGGCAGCAGCAATTGTTCCATGTCGGCAACAGACATCGATAATTCGGTTGGAAGCGCAGCAAAAAGACGGGGCTTTTGTAAGTTGGGTTCGTTGATGGGTGCTTTGCTTTGCGCAGCAGCATCCAACATCAACAATACGAAAGATAGCAGGGCCAGGCCCGGTAGAATACGGCGTTTCATGGGATATCTGTTTGGACAAAAGGATTTTATTCTGTCGGCAATTCGCATTGCCTCAGCTTTCAGGGGGGTACGGTACTACAAGTTTCCGACAATTTTTAACCGATCCCAAGATTCTGGTACAGGGATTCGGCAAAATCGGGGACTAGTACGCAGGCCTCTTTCGTAAAATTTCGAGAAATAAGCGTTTTTCAGTATTGCCCGGTGCTGAGCATCACCAGGCTACAGGCTTCAATGGCCTGAATGCCGGCTGCTTCCAGTTTGCTGGCGAATTCCGGATTCTCTGCACCAGGATTGAAGATCACTCTGCGCGGCTGAAGATCCAGGATATAATCGTAGTACTCCTTTTGGTGATCGATGCTGAGGTAGAGCGTAACGGTATGGATATTTTCGTAAGGGATTTTTTCAGTGTCAATCAGTACCCCATGTACTTTGGCTGCTTTACGACCTATCGCAAAAACAGGGTGCCCATTTTTTTGTAATCTTTCCATGGCAAGAAAACTATAACGCGAAGGGTTGTCGGAAGCCCCGAGTACCAGGGTGGGTTTTGCTGCATTCATTCCTGCAATTTACACGCGAAAACCTGAATCTGCGCAATTGCCCTCAACCCCTTCCATCAGGCCACTTGCTGATGCGTATAGCTAAACTTCATCCGGTACTCCAGCGGCGTTAATCCCACATAGTTGCGAAACACATCCCGGAATGCGGTAGGATCGCTATAGCCCACTTCATACATCACTTCACTTACCGTCTTTCGTCCCTTTTCCAGGGCTTTTTTCGCGGCCTCCACTCGAACGCGTTGCAGGTACTCTACAATAGTGTTACCGGTTGCTTTCTTAAAGCGGCGTTCAAAAGTTCGGCGACCCAACGCCAACTGACTGCAAAGAACATCCACCGAGAGGCGCTCCGCATAATCTTTTTCCAGGATCTCCTGCGCCCGACGCACTTCCTGGTCATTATGGTCTTTCTGTCCACGGAAAATAATGAAGGGCGACTGCGTTTCGCGATCTATATCTATCTCAAAAATTTTGGAATGCAATACCGCCATCTCCCGACCTACATATTTTTCTATCAGGTACAGATTGAGGTTGAGTGATGAATAAGCACCGCCGCTGGTATAGATACCGTGTTCATCTGTAATGATTTTGTCATCTACCAAATCCACCTGCGGAAACATTTCTCTGAACTCCTTCGCCGCCAGCCAATGGGTAGCACAATGCCGGCCTTCCAGCAATCCCGTACTCGCCAGCAGAAAAGCGCCGATACAGAGGCTGGCTACTTCCGCCCCCTGCTTATATTGTCGGACGATCCAGGGTATAAAATGAGAGTTGGCTTCCACCACCTTGGCATAATTGCCATGTATGGCGGGAATAACGATCAGGTCGGTTCGCTCTACCTGATCGATGCTCGCATGGGGGCGAACACTAAACAGTCCATTGCTGATCTGCGAGTCGCCATTCATACCCACCAACACCACTTTGAATACAGGATGGGAACCCGATTGTTCCAACTGGGCATTGGCCATAGTAAACATCTTGTAAGTGGCTTCCAGGTTGCTGAGGCTGGTATCCCCTTCGGGGATCAGGATGGAAACATGTTTCATGTGTTCAGGTATTAGGCAATTCTGTAAAAATTGAATACCCAAAATTATGCCCGTTATCTGTCGCGATCAACAGCCCTGAATGACGGAATTCCCCCGCGTTGTGGAGTGGAAAGTTTTGGGGTTTAGAGTTTAGGGTTTAAAGTTTAAGGTTTTGAGTTTAATACCCTGATACACGAACAAATCAAAACCTTAAACTTTAAACCCTAAACTCTAAACCCAAAAAACGTAATACGTCTAATTAAAGGTTTTCAATAATTCCCGCAATCCCCTGTCCCCCGCCCACACAGGCGGTTACCATACCATATTTCTTTTTCAGCCGCTTCATATCGTTGAGTACCTGTATCGTCAGCTTGCATCCCGTGCAACCGAGCGGATGACCCAGGGCTATGGCCCCGCCATTGATATTTACTTTTTCCGGATCCAGGCCGGCTTCGCGGATTACCGCGAGCGATTGTGAGGCAAAAGCTTCGTTCAATTCAACGAGGTCGATATCGCCCAGGTTCATACCCGACTGCTTCAACACTTTGGGAATGGCAGCCACCGGGCCAATACCCATAATGCGGGGGTGCACACCCGCCGATGCGCAGGCTACCAGCCTGCCAATGGGTTGCAGTTCCAATTCCTTCATCATCTTTCCACTCATCACTATTACAAATGCGGCACCATCGGATGTTTGCGATGAGTTGCCGGCTGTAACAACACCGCCGGCAGCAAACACAGGTTTTAGTTTGGCCAGCGCTTCCATGGATGTATCCGCACGTGGGCCTTCATCGGTATCCACTGTATACGTTCTCTTCTGCTTTTTTCCCTTCTGATCCAGGTACACTTCCTCCACTTCCACCGGCAAAATGCCACTCTTGAAATACCCCTGCTCGATGGCGCGCATCGCTTTTTGATGCGATTGATAGGAAAACGCATCCTGATCGTCGCGACTTACTTTGTATTCTTTCGCAACGGCTTCAGCGGTGAGGCCCATACTCAGGTAATAGTCGGGTTCATCGCTGGCTATGGAATAAGCCGGCACGGTTTTCCATCCGGCCGTGGGTACCAGGCTCATACTTTCGGTGCCACCGGCAATAATGCAATCGGCCTGTCCGGTTTGAATCTTGGCCGTAGCCATAGCAATGGTTTCAAGGCCCGAAGCGCAATACCGGTTTACCGTTGCGCCAGGAACTTCATAGCCCAGGGCTCTTGCCGCAATAATGCGCCCCACCTGTAAACCCTGTTCGGCTTCCGGTACGGCATTGCCCACCAGCACATCATCCACCTGTGATGGCTTCAACTGTGGCACACTGGCCATTAAACCTTTGATGACCGTGATGGCCAAATCATCGGGACGATAAAACCGAAATCCGCCTTTCTTCGACTTGGTAACGGCACTGCGATAACCGGCAACTATATACGCGTCGTTCATGGAGTAGTAAGTTGAAAATTGTAAGTAATACGTTAATTACCTCAAAAGTTGTTTATGCAACTTTCCAGTTCAAATTTACGGATATATCTTTGCCTTCACAATTTTTCTATAAGTCTCCTTATCATGCATAAATTTCTGTTGGTTTTGGTGCTTTCCCTGGGCGGGCAGTTAGCTTTTGCGCAAGAGGACAGCATTATCCGCTCCCGGCTCGATGCCTTCCTCGCTTTCACGGAGTCGATGGATGTGGATCAGGCGCTCGACATTACCTATCCCCGCATATTTGCCCTCGTAAGCCGCGAGGATATGAAAAAGGAACTGAACAAATCTATGAACTCGGAGGAAGTGACAGTGCGGTTAGACAGTTTCCGCGTTGATACCATTTTCCCGGTTTTTCAGCTCGACAGTGGCCATTACGCCAAGATTTTTTACCGGATGAATATGCACATGAAATTGATAAAGGCGGATGAAGAAATGGATGAGGAGGACAATAAAATGATGGTGCGCATTTTTGAATTTCAATTTGGTGAAGGCAATGTTAGCTACAACAAGGAAAAGAAAGAGTACCTTATACGCCATCGTGCGGCTCTTTTAGCCATACGCGATGACATATCTCCACAATGGACATTTCTCAACCTGGAAACGAATAGCCCGCTTTCGGGGATTCTGTTCAGCGAAAAATTACTGGAAAAACTGGAGACCTATAAATAAGCCGCAATGTATCAGCTCTTACGAAAAATATTATTTCTGTTCCCTCCCGAAGCGGTCCATTATTTTTCGATGAATTGCCTGCGTATCCTTTGCAGTTTGCCACCGCTGCGTGCCCTGATTGCGAACCTGTATACGCCAAAGTCGGCCCGGCTTTCACGACAGTTTCTCGGTCTTGGCCTTCGCAATCCCATCGGGTTGGGGGCAGGGTTTGACAAGAATGCACGCTATCTCCGCGAGCTGGAAGCGCTGGGTTTTGGCTTTGTAGAAATAGGAACCGTTACTCCCCTGGCGCAGGCAGGTAATGAAAAACCCCGGCTTTTCCGTCTTCCGGCTGACAGGGCCCTGATCAACCGGATGGGTTTCAATAATGATGGCGCCAAAGCCATCGCTGAAAGATTGAAAAAATGGCGGGAAAAAGGACCCAGTAAACTAATTGTCGGCGGAAACATTGGCAAAAACAAACAAACGCCCAACGAGGAAGCCTGGAAGGATTATGAAACCAGCTTTCGGGAATTGCATCCCTGGGTGGATTATTTTGTGGTGAATGTAAGCTCACCCAATACGCCCGGTTTGCGGGCCCTGCAGGAGAAAGAGTCACTCCGGCGTATATTGCTGCACCTGCAAATGATCAATAATGGCAAAGCCCGTTCCCGCCCCATCCTGCTGAAGATTGCCCCCGACCTCAGCCAGGAAGAAATAAATGATGTGATCGACCTTGCCCTCGAGATAAAGCTGGATGGTATTGTTGCCAGCAACACCACCATCAGTCGCGAAAACCTGGCCACCGATGCCGAAAAAATAAAAAGCATGGGAGCCGGCGGCCTCAGCGGCGCACCCGTACGCAAGCGATCTACGGAAGTAGTGCGCTATATAGCGGAACGTACCGGAGGACAGGCGCCCATTATCGCCTCAGGTGGCATTTTCAGCCCGGAAGATGCGCAGGAAAAATTGCAGGCAGGTGCCAGCCTGGTACAGGTATGGACAGGATTTATTTACGAGGGACCCTCCATTGTAAAAAAAATTGCGCTGTCGCTGGAAAAATAAAGGAGTGGAAAATTGAATACGCCTTAATCGCCCTGCAAATAAAATCCTGCCATCGCGGCTAAAGCCGCCGTTTCCGTACGAAGACGATTGGCGCCCAGGGTTACCGGTATTGCGCCTTTGGAAAGGGCCAGGGAAATTTCTTCCTCCGTGAAATCACCTTCGGGGCCAATCAGGATTATTTTTTCGTCGGAAGCATTAGCACTTTTTTGCAACCAGGCCTGCCGGTTGCCGGGCTGGCAATGGGCAATATAGCAGTGGGATTGGGGGGTGATGAAATCCTGTTCAAAAAAATCTGCAAGATTACAGGGCTCGCGCAAATCGGGCAACCATACCTGCTGCGATTGCAGCATGGCGCTTATCAGGATGCCTTCCATACGATCGCGACGAAACTTTTCCCGAACGGTGCGATGAGTAAGCAATGGTACAATCCGGAAAAGCCCCATCTCGGTTGCTTTTTCCAACAACCATTCATATCGTGCTGTATTTTTTACCAGGGCCACGGCGAGCGTGAGCCGGCGTACAGGAGCAGGGATGTTTTGCGCGGCTACTTTTTTTACCCGGCAATGCTTCTTATGCGCTTCCAGCAACTCCACATCGAGGAGGCTGCCCCTGCCATTAGTGAGTTGCAGGGAGTCGCCGGCCTGCATGCGCAACACCTGCGCTATATGCCGGGAACTATCTTCATCTAACTGCAATTCGTCCGGCGCCGGGTCGGCAAAGGAATGGTAAAAAAAAGCCAAGGTCAGAATTTTTGGAACTTCAATCAGAAGGGATCTTCATCATCCGGTATATCGTTCATGCGGCTACCCGTTTGGATATACAATTTCTCGCCACCACCACCATCATCTACAGGTCGCCAGCCGCCCGGAGGCAGTCCCATGCCACTATAGGGGTCTTCGTCCCAACTGGTAAATTTCTGAATATGGAGCAGGGCTTTGAGTTTGATGGTATCCAGCGAACCATTCCGGTGCTTGGCGATCTTCACTTCGGTAAGTCCCTTCACATTTTCCCCTTCCGCATTTTGCGTCATTTCATAATAATCCGGGCGATAGAGGAACATTACCATATCCGCATCCTGCTCAATGGCACCCGATTCGCGCAGATCACTCAATTGCGGCACACGGCTGCCTTCTTTCGCGCCCCTTTGCTCCACCGCACGACTCAACTGCGAAAGCGCGATGATGGGAATATTCAATTCCTTGGCAAGCCCCTTGAGGTTACGCGAGATATTGCTGATCTCCTGCTCACGGTTGGTGTTGCGGTTTTCGCTGGCGCCACTCATCAGTTGCAGGTAGTCGATGATGACCATGCCTATATTGTGCTTGTTCTTCAGCCTGCGACACTTGGCGCGCAATTCAAAAATATTGAGGGCCG
Source organism: uncultured Citrobacter sp. (assembly GCA_964395095.1). GTDB lineage: Bacteria > Bacteroidota > Bacteroidia > Chitinophagales > Chitinophagaceae > CAYMZZ01. The sequence goes on along the minus strand of CAYMZZ010000002.1, from coordinate 359,787 downwards.
GCGAATCGTCGATAAATAAGGGCGCCTGGGCCAATCGTTGAATACCCTTGGCATAGAGTTGTTTCATTTCATGCTCCTCAAGCTTGCCCCTGGCTATCTTCTCCAGCCAGATTTCGCTTTCAGCACTGAGTATACGCTGCACCAACTGGCCGGCGCTCATCTCCAGCGAAAACAAAGCCACAGGTGTGGGTTTGGTGGGATGCATGGTAGCATTGCGGGCCAGGTTAAGGGCAAAAGCCGTTTTACCCACGGCCGGCCTGGCCGCCAGGATGATCAGGTCGGTGTTCTGCCATCCATAGGTCACACGGTCGAGCGGCGCAAATCCGCTCGGCACGCCGGTTACGTCTTCGTTTCTGTGGCGCAGGTCCTCGATCCGTTGAATGGTTTTCACCAGCACGGAGTCGATACTGTCGAAATCTTTTTTGAGGTGATTGCTGGTGATCTGGTAAAGCTTGCTCTCCGCATCATCGAGCAGGTCGAACACATCGGTGGAATCTTCAAAAGCATCGCTGATGATTTCACCACTGATCCGAATAAGTTCACGTTGAATAAATTTTTGCAGAATGATGCGGGCGTGTGCTTCAATGTTGGCGGCGGAAACAACCGCATTGGTCAGCTTGGTAACGTAATAGGCACCACCAATCATCTCCAGTTCTTCCCGGAACCGCAATTCCTCCACCACCGTAAGGATATCGATCGGCTGGCTCTTATTGGCCAGGCCCTGCATGGCCGCAAAAATCTTCTGGTGGGCCTCCACATAAAAGCATTCGGGCTTCAGGGTTTCGATCACCAGGTCGAATGCCGATTTTTCAATCATGATGGCACCCAGCACCGCTTCCTCCAACTCCTTGGCCTGCGGAGGAATTTTTCCATACACCATGGAACCCAAATCCATATTGGCTCGCCGCTTTTGCTTCCTGTCCTTACTACTCAGGTTCGTAAATTCCATGTTAAGAAAATATGATTAATTCGTTATCGTAATGTTTTAAAAGACGGACGGCGAAAATAACGGACGCACCCCAATCAATTCCCCCGTTTTGGAAATTTTTCTTTGTTCACGAATTTCCCACGTTCCACGGTTGGTTATCCACAATTTCAGCGGAACCGCACCGAAATTACTAAAAATTTTGGCGAGCCGGAAGAATAATTCCGTACCCCATTTCCACAATAAAAGAGCCGGGGTTGAGTTTTAGAATTGAGTCCGCAACGACTCTCCGCTCTTCAACCAGCCAACCTGCTTCCATGGGGATTTTATCACGAAAATCTACAAACATGAAAAATTTAATCATGGAAGGTCACCCCTCTGCTCCCCTACAGTTTCAGAACCGGCAACAGACCTGTTACACCTGGATCGGCTATTCACCGGGTGACCGGCAGGAACATTTCGCCGGTCAAACTTTTGAATGTCCACAGGATGCGCGGATAGATTTTGTTGAAATCTATCTGGCCACGGTATTGCACAGTGGTATCTTACAAATGAGCCTGCATGAGTTTGACAGGGAGGAAGAAACCTGGTTGCCGCCATTGCGTGTTTGCGAATATTCCCTTCACGAATGGCAAAGGGAAAACTGGATAAGGTTTCTCTTTGAACCCCTGAGGCTGGAGGCTGGTAAAACCTATGGCTTCAAGCTGGCAGCCCGCAACATGCTGGTGGCCGTAGCTGATGCTGCTACCGACAATACCGACTTTTTCCACCACGGTAGGGAATGGAACAGTGAAACCAAAGACCAGGGAGGACGATACTTTCAGTATTTCAGCCTGGTATTCCGGGTTGGACAGGATGGTTGATGGCAACCCAGGCTCATACCCGGGCTTGGAGACAGGCGGTTATTGCGAGCCATGCAGTAACTTTCCTGAAAATTAAACCATGCCTTATCCTCTGATCACCGAATCGGGTGTGGATGCGCTTATCCAGTCGTTTCGGGAAGAACTGGCCCAACAGGGCAGGAGCCTCCACGTATCGGATGTAACCGACCGCGATGGCAATCAATACGTGGACCTGGTACAGGAAGGCGGTGGCGTTCTCGGCATCGCGCTCGTTGGCTACACCTATGTGCTCGAAAAAATGGGCATCCGCTTTTTCAGTATGGCCGGCACCAGTGCCGGCGCCATCAATACGCTACTGCTCGCCGCCCTCGGCCGTAAGGAATCGGAAAAGTCGGCCAGCATTGCCCGGCATCTTTCGGACCTCGATATGTTTTCTTTTGTAGATGGCAAGCCCGGCAATAGCCGCTTCACCCGGTGGATCAAAAACCTGGTTCAGAAAATCGTGCTGAAGCCCCGGGCGCTGGCGCGATTGGCAGCTATTCTGAAATGGACCCTGCTCATCCTCCTGGTCAGTTCGCTGGCCTGCTTTGCCTTTAATTTCTTTTACCCCGGCATAGCCAAATGGATAGGACTGGCGGCCGCCATCAGTCTTTTGATCCTGATTTTTTTTGGATTGTTCCTAATCCAGCGATTCCGGAGAATTGCCCGCACGGGTTATGGGCTCAATAGTGGCCAGGCCTTTCACAACTGGTTAAAAAAGATTCTGGAGAGTTGTCATATACAACAAGACCCTTCGATGGGAACTATTGATTCCCTGAAGGCATTTGGCGAGCATTTTATGCAGGTGCCACCGCTACAGCTTAAGCCCGATCCCCGAAGGCCGGGGCAGGAACCTCCGCATATGCCCATGATGACGCTGATTACCTGCGACATTATCGCCAAGCTCAAAATTGAATTTCCCCGTATGTGGGACCTTTACTGGGATAAACCGGAAAATGTGCATCCGGCCGACTTTGTCCGTGCCAGCATGTCGATCCCCGTTTTCTTCGAATCATTCCGGCTGGAAGGCATCCGGCAAAAAAGCAATTTCGATACCTGGAGCCGGCAGGTAAACTGGCAGAATGAAAAAAGGCAGATTCCCGACAGCTCGCAGTTTCTGGATGGGGGCATTCTTTCCAATTTTCCGATCAGTATTTTTTATCATCCCGGTTATCCCGTTCCCCGTATGCCCACTTTTGGCGTGCGCCTGCAGGATGGTATTATTGATGCGGCCAACCGAAGCAATAATACCCTCTTCAAATACCTGTTCTCGCTTTTCTCCACTATTCGCTTTCATTTCGACCGCGATTTTATCATCCGCAACCGCGCTTTCAACAAAGCGGTTTGCTCCATTGATGTGCGCGGACATAGCTGGCTCAATTTTTTTATGTCGGACCAGGAAAAGACCCTCCTTTTCCGTAAGGGAGCGGAGGCGGCCATTCGGTTCCTGCGCGAATTTGACTGGGACGCCTACAAATCCGAAAGGCTGGCCAATGCCCACTGGGCCGAAGAACGATTCGACAACCCCAATAACCTGGAAGCATTTCCTTTCTCAGCAGTCAATAGGGGGCAAAAGGGACCGGCCAATAGTTGAAAACTGGGCAAAAAAGCAGCAGGCGATTCCGTTATCTTTGCGGCGAGAATAACAGAAGAACAAGTATTGTATTATGACTATCTCGTATAAATGGCTCAGTGAGTACCTGCCCGTACAGATTGAACCGGAAAGACTGAGCAAAATTCTGACATCCATCGGCCTGGAAGTGGAAAGCATGCACAAATTTGAAGAAGTGCGTGGCGGAATGAAAGGGCTGTTGATTGGCGAAGTATTGCATACCGAAAAGCACCCCAATGCCGATAAACTTACCCTTACCCAGGTATCCGTTGGCGAGGGTGAACCCCTGTCCATTGTATGCGGCGCCCCTAATGTGGCGGCCGGCCAAAAGGTGGTGGTAGCCCCGGTGGGTGCGACCATTTACCCGGTTAAAGGCGATCCGCTCACCATGCGGGTAGCAAAAATCCGGGGACAGGAAAGTCATGGCATGATCTGCGCCGAAGACGAGATTGGCCTGGGCGAATCGCATGAAGGAATCATGGTATTACCGGCACATTTGAAAGCCGGCACGCCGGCCGCTGAATATTTTCAGCCTTATGAGGATACCATCATTGAAATTGGCCTGACCCCCAACCGCATGGATGCCATGAGCCATTGGGGTGTGGCCCGTGATGTATGCGCTTACCTTTCCCATCACGACAAAAAAGATATTCGTGCCAAAATACCTAATGGCAATGGATTTAAGGCGGAAAAAGCCAGTATTGTTCTCGACATACAGGTAGAGAACAGCCAGGCCTGCCCCCGCTATTCGGGTGTTTGCATCAGCCAGATCAAGGTAGGTGAATCGCCCAAATGGCTGAAAGATCGGCTGCGTGCTATCGGTCTTCGTCCTATCAACAATATTGTAGACATTACCAACTACGTGCAACACGAAACCGGCCAGCCTCTCCATGCCTTCGACGCCGACCAGATCAGGGGTGGAAAAGTGATCGTTAAAAACCTGCCGGACAATACCGCATTCGTTACCCTCGACGAAAAAGAACGCAAGCTGAGCCATGAAGACCTCATGATCTGCGATGCCGAAGGCGGCATGTGTATCGCGGGTGTTTTCGGCGGCATGCATAGCGGTGTTACGGAAAGCACCACCCATATATTTCTCGAAAGCGCCTGCTTCGACCCGATAAGCATCCGCAAAACTTCGTTTCGCCATGGATTGCGGACCGATGCGGCTACGCGTTTTGAAAAAGGGACGGATATTTCCGCTACCATACCTGTACTGAAAAGGGCAACTCAACTGATACTCGAAATTGCGGGAGGAGAAATAGCTTCTCCCATCACTGATATTTATCCCGATCCAAGAGAGAAAGTGCAGGTGGCTATTAAATACCATTACCTCAAAAAACTCAGCGGAAAGAATTATCATCCCGATGCGCTGAACCGGATTTTCACCAGTCTTGGATTTGAAATAGTGAAAGAGGGCATGGATGAGTTGCGGGTAGCAGTGCCTTATCATAAGCCGGATATCAGCCTGCCCGCCGACCTGGTGGAAGAAGTGCTGCGTATCGACGGACTCGACAATATTCAGATACCGGACATGATCAGCATAACGCCAGCGGTGGAGGAAAACCACCTGGCCTTTTCACTCCGCGAGAAATTGGCCAATTACCTGGTAGGATTGGGTTTTCATGAAATCATGACCAATAGCATTACCAATTCCGCCTTCTTTTCGGAGGAAGAATTGAAGGATGCGGTACGGATGCTCAATAGCCTGAGCGCCGACCACAACATCATGCGACCCTCGATGCTGGAAACGGGACTGGTATCCATCGCCTATAACCTGAACCGCAAGAACGAAGACCTGCGCTTTTTTGAATATGGAAAGACCTATTCTAAAAACGAAGAAGGCGCTTATGAGGAACGGGAGCACCTGTGCCTTTACCTCACCGGTTTGGCCGCGGAGGAAGGCTGGCGTGCCAAGCCCCAAAAATCAGATTTCTACCAGCTCAAGGGCATCGCGGGTGCTTTACTGCAACTCACCGGCATTGCGGCCGATCACTTTGAAGCCTTGCAGCACCCGAAATTTGCCGAAGGACTGGTGGCTATGTTGGGTAAGGACTGGTTGCTGCAACTGGGCACCGTAAGCCGGGCCGCCCTGCAACGATTCGACATAAAGCAACCCGTTTATTTTGCCGATTTCAACTGGGATCTGTTGTCGCAAAAAGCAATAGCCAGCAAAACCCATATAGCCGAAATACCCCGGTTCCCGGCCGTGAAACGCGACCTGGCGCTGCTGGTGCCACGGGAGCTGCCCTATGCCGACCTGGAAAAAGTGGTGAAGGGAATACGTTTGCAAAGCCTGCGCGAGCTGCAACTCTTTGATGTGTTTGAAAGCGAAAAGCTGGGTGAGGGCCGTAAATCACTGGCCGTAAGCTTCACCTTCCTCGATGAAGAAAAAACCCTCACCGATAAGGAGATTGATGGGTGGATGCAAAAAATTATGCAGGCGCTGGAAAAGGAGCTGGGGGCACAAATACGGAAATCGTAAATTTAAATCACAGATCAACCAAGTCCATTCATCGCTTTGGAACAGGATCTTTCGATCATAAAACGCGTACACGACAAACTGCAGCGATTGCTGAAGGAGCAACAGCAATTGCGGCAGGAGAACGAACGCCTGCGCCTCTCGTTGCAGGAAACGCGTAGCCGGCTGGAACAACAGCAGCAGGAACTGGAAGCCTGGAAACAAAAAGCGGAAATCACCCGGTATGCTTCGGGCGGAATGGATGAGCAGGAAAAAAAGCAATTCGAAAAACGTATCAATGCTTATCTGCGTGAGATAGACAGGTGCATAGCATTGCTGAGCGAGTAGTCGCCGGCAACATCAGGCAGGGGAAGCCCGCTTTAAACTCTTTTTACCAAACGCATTTCCATCTGATCATCACCCTGCGAAAGTTCCAGTGTGTAGGTGCCATAAGGAAGGTCGTTGAGGCCGCTCCAGGTAAAGGCTTCGTTTTCACAAGCCACCGATTTTTCGAGGCTGCCGCACACACTACCCTTTTCGTCGCGCAGCACTGCTTTGAGATGTGAACCGTTGGCGGAAGTTAATTCCAGTTGAAGGGCATCAATAAACATTGATGGCTTAATTTTGGCGAACATGTTTCAATAAGTGTTTTGGTTAAGTTCGCTTGCATGGGGTTGGGAAAAGCAAGATTCATACGGTGCGGAATGCGCCTTCATGTAAAAGGGGAGTCGAATATAAACAGCATTTTCTAAAATTGCAAGTTATGCCTGAGTTAATTGCCGCGACAATTGTGATTGGCGATCGCAACTACCGAATCAAAATGAACCCGGCTGATGAGGAAGTGGTGCGAAAGACAGTGAAGACCATCAATGAAAAGATACTGGAATATAAGACCCATTTTGCCGGTAAAGACATGCAGGATTATATCGCGATGGTGCTGATCTGGCTGGCTACCGAACGGAGCCAGGACATATCAGCCCTGCCTCCCGATATGTTTCAAAAGCTGGAAGAAATTGAAAAATCAATTGATAATCAGCTTTCTAAATAAGCCCACCAGCCATATTCGTTCACCATTACCTCCGCTGCCGGTCAACGAAGGGTCAGTACTTTCCGAACCATCGGCGCAGGGAGGGGGACCAAAGAAAGTCCTTGCCAGTCAGGCTCCTATCGCCCAATGCCTCAAATATCAACGGGCTTTATTCAGCGCATTTTTTTATCTTCGCCTAATGTCCTTAATTCCGGACATCTGCCATCGTGATGAGACGCAGAACAGACTATATCATTTTGGAACACATTAAACAACTCATTCATGGATTCGAATATATTGTCCATTGTCATCGGGGCCGCCGCTCTCGTAGTCGGTCTTCTGGTGGGTAAGCTGATCTTTTCAAAAAACACAAAAAGAAAGCTGGAAGAAGCAGAACTCCAATCGCAAAATATCCTCAAAGAAGCCAGTCTCCGGGCCGAGACCATCCGCAAAGAGAAAGAACTGGAAGCCAAGGAGAAATTTGTTCAACTGAAAGCTGCTCACGACCGTGAAGTAAACGACCGCAACCGCAAGATCAACGACGCGGAAAACCGGATCCGTCAGAAAGAGCAAACCATCAATCAGAAAGAAGGCAACCTGGATAAGCAGATCAAGGAAAACGAAGCGATCAAGGAGAACCTGAATCGCCAGATCGACCTTGTGAATATCAAGCGAACTGAACTGGAAAAACACCAGGAGGAGCATATTCGCCGGCTTGAAAAAATTGCCGGCCTTTCTGCGGAAGAAGCCAAGGCACAGATCGTGGAAAGCCTGCGTAATGAGGCGCAAACCCAGGCCCTGGCCATGCAACAGGAAATCATCGACGAAGCCAAGCAAAAAGCAAATAAGGAAGCCCGCAAAATCATTATTCAGACCATTCAGCGTACGGCTGCCGAACAGGCTATTGAAAACTCGATTACGGTATTTAACCTCGAGAGCGACGAAATCAAAGGCCAGATCATTGGCCGTGAGGGCCGGAATATCCGTGCCATTGAGGCGGCCACGGGTGTGGATCTGATTGTGGATGATACCCCGGAAGCCATCCTGCTTTCCAGCTTCGACCCCCTGCGCCGCGAAATCGCCCGACTGAGTCTGCAGCGACTGGTGGCGGATGGTCGTATTCACCCCGCCCGCATTGAGGAAGTAGTGGAAAAGACCCGCAAGCAGATTGAAGAGCAGGTGATGGAGATTGGTGAGCGCACGGTAATTGAACTGGGCATTCATGGGCTACATAAAGAGCTGGTAAGGATGGTAGGCCGTATGCGCTACCGTAGCTCTTATGGTCAAAACCTGCTAATGCACAGCCGCGAAACCGCCAACCTTTGTGCCACCATGGCTGCCGAGCTGGGTATGAACCCCAAGCTGGCCAAACGTGCAGGCTTATTGCATGATATTGGTAAGGTTCCCGATGAAGAAAGCGAACTGAGCCATGCCCTGCTGGGTGCCAAGCTCGCAGAGAAATATGGAGAAAACCCCGCGGTGGTAAATGCCATTGGCGCCCACCACGATGAAATGGAAATGCAATATGTGATCTCTCCCATTGTACAGGCCTGCGATGCCATCAGTGGCGCCCGGCCCGGTGCCCGCCGCGAGATCATGCAGCAATACCTGCAGCGGATCAAGGACCTCGAAAACCTGGCCATGACGTACCCGGGTGTGGAAAAAGCCTACGCCATCCAGGCGGGTCGTGAGCTGCGTGTGATTGTAGAAGCCGATAAAGTAACCGATAACGACTCCGAAAAACTTTCCTTCGAAATAGCCCAGAAGATCCAGACCGAAATGACCTTCCCGGGGCAGATTAAAGTGACGGTGATTAGGGAGAAGAGGACGGTGAATGTAGCGCGATAGGGAGTAGTTATAGGTTATAAGTTATAAGTCTTAAGTTTTGGATTAAATGGAGGCTGTTTCAAATCTGCGATTGCAGGCAAGAATCGGGGTTGCCAATTTTTTGATGAAGATTGCTCCAAAACCTTCAAAATCAGACTGTAATGACCCCAATCCCAAAACCAACTAACTTATAACCTAAAACTTACAACTTACAACTCAAATACATTTGGATATTCACCCCGGGCATCCTACCTTTGCCCTCCTTAAAAAACAGAGATATGAACGCTATAGCCTACGTACATGAGCAGATGAGCAAGAAGAAGGAATTCCCTGCTTTTGGTCCTGGTGATAATATTACCGTGAACTATAAGATTATTGAAGGTAATAAGGAGCGTATCCAGTCGTTCAAGGGTGATGTGATCAAGAAGCAGGGCACAGGCTTCACCGCCAGCTTTACCGTTCGTAAGATCTCTGACGGTGTGGGTGTGGAAAGGGTTTTCCCTTATGCATCTCCCAATATCGATTCCATCGTATTGAACAAGAAAGGCCAGGTACGCCGCGCCAAACTCTTCTATCAGCGTCAGCGTAGTGGTAAGAGCGCAAGGATTCGTGAGAAGCGTATGACTACTGCCGAAGCAGCCGCAAAATAAGCCAACAACTTTTTTAGTGATAGAGCCTCCGAATTTTCGGGGGCATTTTTTTTAGAATTAGTTTATTTGTTGATTCGGTGATTTGATTGGATGTTTAAAGACAAGAAAACCAATATTATAGTTGAAAACGGCGCCCATCTTTAGTACACCATTTTCAATTCCTCATAGCACCAGCTTTGCGAATCAACTAATCAACAAATCCCCAAATCACCGAATTCACCAATCACCGAATTCTCATATTCCCAAATCATTGGCTGCGCAAATCCACAAATCCCCAAATCACCGTATCTTTGGTATCTAATTATCAATGATCATGATACAAACTAATCTCCTCGGTGTATTGGGTACCAACGAAATCATCATTATCCTGGTTATCGTGTTGCTGTTATTTGGTGGTCGCAAGATACCTGAGCTGATGCGTGGACTGGGTAAGGGTGTGCGTGAGTTTAACGATGCCAAGAGCAACGTGAAAAAAGAGATTGAAGAAAACTCTGCTGAAATCAAGAACTCCTGATAGCAGTCTTTTATCCCCATAAGTTTACTTACGTAGCTACCAAAAGCCGGGCAACTATTGTTTTCCTTTCAATCCATTGAAGCATACCATGCCGGTCTCCGGCAAGGGAGGGTTACCTGTTTGCAGGCGGTAACGCATTATCTCGGTCAAATAAGAGATAAGGAGCGCCTCAATGCCTTTGTGGAAGTATATGAAGAGGAAGCCCTTGAGCGTGCCCGCTCGCTGGATGCTTTACGCGACAACACTACCGAACTATCAGCTTTGCATGGTGTGGTCATCGGTATCAAAGATGTGATTGCCTACGAAGGTCATTCCCTGACCGCTGCCTCGCGGATGCTAAAGGGATTCCGTTCAGTCTATTCCGCCACGGCTGTGCAAAGATTGCTGGATGCAGGCGCCATCATCATTGGCTCCCTCAACTGCGATGAATTTGCGATGGGCAGCACCAATGAACATTCCTGCTATGGGAAAGTGTTGAATGCCGACGATGAAAGCCGGATTCCGGGTGGCTCATCCGGCGGCTCGGCGGTGGCTGTGCAGGCCGGACTTTGTATGGCATCGTTGGGCAGCGATACGGGAGGTTCGGTACGCCAACCGGCCGACTTCTGTGGGGTAATTGGTTTTAAGCCCGGCTATGGTCGCATTTCGCGGCATGGACTTATTGCGTATGCTTCCTCCTTCGATCAGATTGGCATATTCGGAACCAGCATCCCCGATATAGCGCTGCTGCTCGAAGTAATGGCAGGGAAGGATGGCTACGACAGCACTGCCATGCAGGAGCCTGCTCCGGCCTACAGCAAAGAGCTGAGAAGAACTGAGCCTGCTCCCTACCGTATCGCCTGGTTTCCGCAGGCCCTCGATCATCCCAGCCTGGATCCGGAAATTGCTGCCGCCATCCGTCAATTGCTTACCGAACTACAGGAAAAAGGACACCGGGTGGAGCCGGTCGGGTTTGACCTGATCGATCATATCGTTCCCGCCTATTATGTGCTCACCACCGCCGAAGCCTCCAGCAATCTTTCGCGCTACGATGGCGTAAAATATGGCTTCCGCGCGGCCACAGCACCCGCAGATATCCAGCAACTCTATGAGGATAGCCGCTCTGAAGGATTTGGATGGGAAGTAAAGCGGCGCATCATGCTGGGCAGCTTTGTACTTAGTGCCGGCTACTACGATGCCTACTTTACCCGTGCACAAAAAGTTAGAAAATTGTTATATGATCAAACACAATTGATTTTCAAGGAGTTTGACTATATTTTCATGCCTACAAGCCCCAGTCCGGCATTTCGGGTTGGCGAGATGACAGAGGACCCAATTTCCATGTATCTTGCTGACATTTATACTGTTATGGCCAATTTGGTGGGCATACCCGCCATTTCCCTCCCCCTCTTCCGTCACAGTACTGGCATGGCTTTTGGCTTGCAGGTACTATCCAACCGGACGGATGAGTTATCTTTGCTCCGCATTTCTGACGAGCTCTTACACCGATAGACGAATAAATTGATACTTTGGCCGGACCGGTTTCATGCTCCATTCATCATGGAGGGGATGCTAAACTTTGCTGAAATGTTCACAAAAATCCTGGTCCCGGGCCTGTTGGTCCTGGCCTCATCTTTTACATCGCGGCCTTCGGGTAGCTTTTCGCCCTATTTCAAGGATACATCAGACTTGTTGATCAAAGACAGTTTGCTGACCCTGGGCGTCAACGACCCTAAAGCAAGCCTGAAGGAGATTCCTGTGGTGGAGTTTACCGGTTTCGGTATTCTGCAGGAGCAGCTCCATCCCATGGCTATCAGTTTTACGGATAGCTATCGTGGCAGCATGGGCAAGCGCCTCGCCTCCATCAAGGAAAAAATTCAGCCGCAGTTTTACCTGATCGAGTCCATATTCAGAGAATATGATCTGCCTGGTGAACTCAAGTACCTGGCCATTGTGGAATCGCAATTACAAACCCGCGCCCGCTCCCATATGGGTGCAGTGGGGCCCTGGCAGTTTATGCCCGTTACGGCCCGTGCTATGGGATTGAAAGTAACACGCTATGTAGATGAGCGTCGCGATTTAACCAAGAGCACACATGCCGCGGCAAAATACCTACGGTATCTTTTTAAAGAATACGGAGACTGGTTGCTGGTAATTGCGGCCTATAATGGCGGACCGGGGAATGTAAACAAAGCCATTCGGCTGAGCGGTTCCCGCGATTTCTGGAAATTGCAGCACCTGCTCCCCCGCGAATCGCGCAATCACGTTAAAAAATATATCGCTACCCAGGTGATAATGGCGGGCTTTGCCGGCATCACGGCACTTACAAAGGAAGAGAGTGAAAGATTGCAGCCCGACCTGATTGTAACCAATGGCATAGAGCCAGATAAAGAGGGTGATAAAGCCACCCTGGCCAGACCCATAACAGGTCGTTATCATTCCGGCATTATCGCCCGCTACCTCGATATGGACGCTGCTGAATTTATGGCCCTTAACCCGGGCTTTGATCGAATAATCGCCACGCATGGCACCTATGAACTACGCCTGCCCGCCGACAAAATGGAAACTTTTCTCGCTCGCAGACCCGAAATACTGACCGAATCCCTGGAGCGGTTGCTCGAAGGAGGTTTGGGAAAGAATTAAAAGCCATTACTTACACCCTGGCCAGGGTGTAAGTAATGGTGATCGGGTTGCCTTGATAATTGATCGCAGACTGAAGTACCAACTCCGTATCCGAAACGGATACAATCTCAAAGCGATATCCATCCGCAATATCTTTGGCTTTAATGCCCGCTTCCATACGCTTATAAAGGAAATAGGCCTTGTCGCTTTCCTTCTGATACGACCAAACAATGGCTCTTTCGCCCGCACTGCATCCCGCTGTTCCCGTATTGATCGTATAGCTTCCTTTGCCATTATTCGGCAGATACCAACTACTTCCTTTGAGGCATTCGGAAGGGCCCTCATCGAGCAGGGTGAAAGAAAGTTTTTCACTCGCGCTCACGCCGCCAAAAACAATATCAGTCACCTGCCAGCTTCCTTTGAGTTGATCACGTGCCGGCAGGTTGGCGCCTGCCTTACGGGAAGATCCACAGGAAACAAACAGGGAAGCAAGGAGGAGATACAATAGATATTTTTGCATGACCATTTATTTTTTTGTTCCGCCAAACCGATAGCCGAAGGAGAGTCCAAAACCAGTATGGTTGAACTTTGAATTATTGTCACCGGGTGGTCGGTTCCCAATATTCACCATTCCCAGTTGCGCGTTCAATTGAAATGAAAAATTATTAGCCAGCTCATATCCTACCAGCAGGTTGGCACCCGCATCGATACGTTTAAGTTCACCGAGTTCGTCGCCAAACTCAAAATCTACAGTCGTTCCGCCTATTTTATAATTGGCATCCAAGCCAATGGCCAGATATGGACCAAAGCCGAGTAACATGCGCCCGGTTCCCAAATCGGGCTTATAAATAAAATTAACCGGAATTTCGATATAAGATATGTTGAGGTCAAAAGGAAATTCCGAACCATTTGTCTTTGCACCTTTCATACTAAACAGCACACCGGGCTGTAAATAAAAATCTTCCGCTACAGCGAATTCCACATTAGCACCGGCATGAAAAGCCGTGCGCAATTTCCCCATGATCTTTTCATCATCTTCATTCCTGCCATTAACGTTATTAAAATTCACGCCGGCCCTGACACCAAAAGTAGCTTGTGCGTTAAGGCCTGAAGCCAACATCATCGTGAAGGCAAGGCATACAATAGTACGTAACATAGTTTTTATTGGTTTGGTTTTTGAAAATTTTCCGAAGTAATCTGACGCGGGTTACTGACCTGCTTCTTTCTTCGCATCTTCCACCATTTTTTCGTTGGCAGTAATCAGGAATTCCACCCGGCGGTTGTTGGCCCTGCCATCTTCCGAATCATTGGCATATTTGGGAGCTGACTCTCCAAAACCTTTGATGGTTAATCGGGCGGAACTGATGCCTTTTGCGCGCAGATAGTCTGCTACCGATTTGGCCCTTCTTTCCGAGAGTCCCTGGTTATACGTATCTGTGCCGGTATCATCGGTATGCCCCTGAATTTCGATATCGGTATCGGGATACTTGTTGAGAATGGTCACCAGGTCGTCAAGGCTGGTTTTGGCAGCGGCACTTAACACCGACTGGTCAAATCCGAAAAGTATCTTATTGTTAAATTCAACAACAATACCCTCACCTACCCTTTCTACTTTGGCACCCGGCACTTCATTCTTTATCTCTTCTGCCTGTTTGTCCATCTTCTTGCCAATCACCGCGCCCGTTACGCCCCCTACGGTAGCGCCGATAATGGCCCCCAGGGCGGTATTGCCGGTAGCCTTACCAATAACCGCGCCCACGGCACCACCACCGGCCGCGCCAATAACCGCACCTTTCTGTGAGCGGTTCATATTCTTACAACTACCGAAAACGAGGGAAAAAAATACGAGTGAGAATAGAAGTTGTGTAGCTTGTCTCATATTCGTTTATTTTGGGTTAATCAATATCTGTCAAATGCTATGCCAATCCACCCGAATAAGGCACGGCAATCCATGCGGTGCGTAGTTTTACTTGTTTTCCAGCACCTGCTTCATCGCCTGAATTTTCCATGTGCATTCTTCCCATTCTTTTTCCGGATCACTGTAAAAAGTAATGCCTGAACCCGCCGGCAGCGAGAGATAGCCTGTTGCCGCATTGTAAAGGATGCTGCGAATGACAACATTGAAGTCGAAGTTCATGGATGGATCTATATAACCCAGTGCCCCGGAAAACAAACCTCTCCGGCTTTTTTCGTAGCGGGCAATCAGTTCCATTACCTTTTTTTTAGGGGCGCCCGTCATTGATCCCATCGGAAACATGGCTTCCATAACTTCGCTGAAAGCCACCTGGGGCATCAGTTCGCCACTGATGGTGGAGATCATCTGGTGCACCTGCGGAAAGGTATAAATTCCGTAGAGCTCATCCACCTGAACGCTGCCTTCCTGGCAGATCCGCGCCAGATCGTTGCGGACCAGGTCCACCACCATCACGTTTTCAGCCCTGTCCTTTGTGCTGTGCTGCAATTGTTGCCTCAGGGCCATATCGCGGCTTTCATCGCCGGGGAACCGGCTGGCGGTTCCTTTGATGGGTTGGGAAAGCAGGCGCGATCCCCGCTTACAAAGAAAACGTTCAGGACTGGCACATAGTAGCCAGTTGTCGCCCTGCCGGTACAGCGCTGAAAAGGGATTGGGAGATAGGGCGCTGAGCCGCTGGTACACGTTCACGGGGTCCATTTCCACGCCCTCGGCAAAAAACTCCTGGCAAAAATTGATCTCATAGCAATCGCCCCGTCTTATATGGGCCAACAACTGGTGGAGCGTTTCCAGGTATTCGGAGCGCGACATCCGGGATTCTATGTGCACGGGTTTTGTATTGTCATTCTCAACAACAGATGTGTTCAGTATGTCCCGGTAAACAGCTTCCGGGGATGCGCCCTCTATCTGCAGTTCCGTCTCTGTAAGGCGAATGAGTATCTCGGGCTCAAAAAAATAAAGATGCGAAAAACCAATCGGGCGGGGTTTGTGCTGCCCGGGGAGCTGCAACTGGTCGGCCGAAAGATCATAGGCCAGATGCCCCATCCACCAGGAAGGATTTTGCAGCGCTTCGTCCATTTGTCGCAAACCTTCCATTTCTTCCGCCCTGATTTCCCGCTTTACGCCCACGCCCAACAGGCATTCCTGCGTGTGCGGAGGAAACCGGTAAGCGTGATTGTCTAAAAAACAAAAAGTGTTGAAAGAGCGCACCCAGTTCAACACTTTAAGTTTTAATTCCCGGAATGCCGGGATATCGGAGATGGGAACAGTAAGTTGAGGTTTATGCAAGGTTGCTTTATGGATTCGGTACCGGTTGGAATACGAGTGGCTTGCCAGGATCAGTAATCATCTTCTTCCTCATCAAAATCGTCGCTGTCGCTGAACATATCCTTGAACTCATCATCGATCTTAAAGTCATCCTCCTCTTCCGCGCCTGCTTTCTTTCCTGCAGGTCCTTTCTTGCCTTTCGATTTGGGAATATCAAATTCATCGAAGTCGGGGTCCCACTCTTCTTCTTCTTCCACTTTGTCCCAATCATCTACTTCATCTTCCTCCACCTCATCATCGTCGTCATCCTCATCTTTTGCTTTTTTGGATGTGGCGGCCTTAGCCCCTTTTTTGGCAGCAGGTTTTTCATCCAGCTCCTCGTCCAGTTCATCTTCCTCATCCAACTCTTCCGACTTCTTCGATTTGGGAGAAGCCTTCTTGGAATCAGCGGAATGGGAAAGGTCCTGGGACTTGCCCGTTAGTTTTTTGTCCTTATCGGATTTTGATGCCATAGTCAGATAGGGTTATGGGTGTAAAATTTCGGCGAAGTTTTTAATTGACCAAATTTTTTCAACTATTTTTTTACCTCTGATCAAGCGATGGAAATGATCTGATCCCGACCGGGTCCATTGCTGATATAATGCACATTTACACCCAGGTATTCATTAATAAATTTCACATAGTCGTGCATAGTGTCAGGCAATTCCGACGCGGTTTTCGCTGCACTGCTGGGCTTATCCCAACCAGAAAAGTTTTTGTAAACGGGTAGCACTTCGCCCTTATCGAGCCTGAAAGGAATTTCGCTGCTGTTTTTCCCGTTGATCTGGTAGGAAGTACATACCGACAGTTCATCAAAAGCATCCAGTACATCGGCCTTTGTCATTACCAGCTTGGTTACGCCATTGATCATGCAGGCAAAGCGAAGGGCCACCAGGTCGATCCAGCCACAACGGCGGGGGCGGCCAGTAGTTGCCCCAAATTCGTTACCGATCTTTCGCAGCTTCTCGCCTGTTTCATCGTGCAGCTCCGTGGGGAAGGGGCCACCACCCACGCGGGTACAATAGGCCTTGGTTACACCAATTACATCCCTGATTTTTTGAGGCGCTACACCCAGGCCGCTGCACACACCCGCTGAAACCGTATTGGAGGAAGTAACAAAGGGGAAGGTACCAAAATCAATATCGAGCATACTTCCCTGTGCGCCTTCTGCCAACACTTTCCGGCCCTTGCTCAAATGATCATTGATAAAATATTCTCCATTCACAATATTCAGTTCACGTAAAAATTCCACCGCCTCAAAAAACTCTTCTTCCCAGGCGGAAATATCTTCGTCGAAAGCATAATTATCCAATAAACGCTGGTGTTTCAAACGCAGCTTGATATAAGCGGTGGTAAAATTTTTGTCGATCAGATCTCCTACCCGCAAGCCGTTTCGGCCGGTCTTATCCATATAAGTAGGCCCGATCCCCTTCAGGGTACTGCCAATTTTCTGGCCGCCTTTCGAGGCTTCCGAAGCCTTATCCAGCGCACGGTGCGTGGGCAGAATCAGGTGCGTACGCTCCGCGATAAAGAGATTTTTTTTAAGATCCACGCCAAAGCCCGCCACGGTATCACATTCGCGCTTCAGCGTTACCGGATCCAATACGACCCCATTCCCAATCAGGTTCAGCTTTTGTGCATGAAACACGCCGGAGGGAATCTGGTGCAGCACCACTTTCTTATCACCGATATAGAGGGTATGCCCCGCATTGGGCCCACCCTGAAACCTGGCAACCAGGTCATAGTCTTTCGCGAAATAATCTACAATCTTGCCCTTGCCTTCATCGCCCCACTGGAGGCCGAGTAATACATCTACCATGACGGATATTAATTGTTGATGACGATTTTTTAGTCAACGGCGGCAAAAATAAGGTTTAAAGAGAAGTAGTAAGTTGTAAGTTTTACGTTATACGTTCCACGTTTTATGTTTTCCGATTATTATTGTTGATGAAACTGGGAAGATTGGAAGATTCAAGATCGAATAGTCTAGTTAATCAACGAATTATGCATCTAATTCCGTCCCCGGATAAAAATAAAATGCGAAAACCTTAAACCTGAAACTTTAAACAAACCTGCCAGCCCCAAGGCGGCTCAACAAATAACCGAATCCCCAAATCATCGAATTAATACCACCGTTCCCTGCCTCTTCACTTCCACATCGCCTTCCATCACGGCTTTCAGTTGCCAGATATATACGCCAGCCGGCTGATCCTGGCCCGCATTACGGCCATCCCAGCCTTCGCCCAGGCTGCGCGTGCTGAACAGCAGTTGCCCCCACCGGTTATATACCTGGAAATAGTCAAGGCTTTTAACGCCTACGGGGAAGGGGAAAAACAAATCATTGCGGCCATCACCATTGGGGGTAAAGGCATTGGGCACATAAATTTCCGGCCCATCGTAAACCCTGATGGTGACTGATCCCTCGCCCTGGCAACCGGCAGCCGTAGTCCCACTCACGCGATACTGAATTTCCTGGCCCGCCGCAGGTGCGGTGAACAGGGGCGCATCCGTTTGTGGGTTGTTTAAATAACTGGCAGGTGTCCAGCTATATTGGGTTGCGGGCGATATGGCCTGCAGGTTAAACTGTGCACCCGGATATACCACGGTATCGGTAGGTATTATCTGTATCCGGATCGGCGGGGTTACGGTCAATACCATTTGATCGGGTTGCAGGGAACGGCAATTATTGGCATCGGTTACATGCAGGCTATACGTTATTGTTTGCGCGGGCGACAGCACGGAGGGGTTGGCCGATTGCGGATCGCTCAGGTATTGCGCGGGCGACCAGCTATAGGAAATACCACCCGAACCGCTTAACTGCGCATCCTGGCCCGCACAAATCGTCAGATCAGCACCGGCATTGGCCACAGGCGCAGGCCTCACGGTTACCGTCACATCATCCGTAGCCGAACATTGACCCAGGCCATAAATTACGGTATAAGTAGTTGTTGCTGCAGGCGACACTGACGGGCTGGCGATATTCACGTCGTTAATACTTATCGCCGGTGTCCAGCTAAACTGTGTGGCGTTACTGCTGGTTTGAAGCACTACCGATTCGCCTTCGCAAATCGGTGCCGGATCGGTCATGGGCGTAAAGCTGAGGGTATTGGTCAATCCTACATTCACCGCGGCACTGCTTGTTTCACAACCATTGGCATCACGCACGGTGATGGTGTAATTGCCCGGAGTTAGCAGCAGAATATTGTCCTGCTGAAAACTGGAACCACCATCGGCGGAATATGAATAAGGCGCCGTGCCTCCGCTGGCTATCACTTCCACGCGTCCATCGGCTCCACCCGCACAGGTGGCATTAGTGGTGCTCACTATCTGCACCTGCAGGGGAGCCGGCTGAATAATGGTTAACCCGGTTAGTGAAAACGTGCAACCGCGCGCGTCGCGTACATAAGCATCATAGCCACCGGCCGGCAGATCAAACTGCGAAGAGCTTTGAAAATTGATATTGTCGATGGAATAGCTATAGGGTGGCGTACCGCCGGTAGCATTCAGCGTAATCTGACCATTGCCCGAGCCACTGCAGGATACAGGCAATACCGATGCTGTCGCACTCAATTGTGCCGGTGATGCGATGTCGATAGCAGAAATCGTAAAACTGCAACCGGCCGCATCGGTTACCAGCACCGAATAATTGCCCGCGGCCAGGCCGGTGAACTGGGTGCCGCTATTACCGCTTTGCGTGGTTGTGCCATTCAAAACGAATGTATAGGGCGCTGTGCCCGCGGTGCCGATACTAATATCAATAACCCCATCGGTCGCGCCAAAGCAGGTTACACCCGTAGCGGTATGGGTAGCAGTAAAACCCGTACCCGTGCCGATATTCACTGAAATGGCATTGCTGGTTGCGCAGCCATTGGCATCGGTTATGCGAATTGTTCGGGTACCTGCTGATATACCGGTGAAAGTAACCGGGTTGTTGTTGACAATACTGGTGGTTCCATCGAGTACCACGGTATAGGGCGCGGCAGTACCCGCCGGGAACTGCACGGTAATGGTACCGTTATTGATGCCCGGGCAGGTTGTAGGTGTATTCGTGACGGTTGGATTTAGTCCCGCACCTGCGTTCACGGTTACATTGATGGGTGCGGAGGTACATACCCCTCCTTCGCGAATAGTAACCGTATAGTTGGCCGGCGCCAATCCATTAAACGTATTGGATGGCTGCCAGTTGCCACCATTCAGCGAATATTCGAATGGTCCGGCTCCATTGGGTGTAACGGTGATGCTGCCATTATTCAATCCGGCGCAGGAGGTAGAAGTAGCCGATGCGGTACCGGTTACCGGGGAATTGCCCGCAGGCACTGTAACCGTAATGTTGTTGGCGACACAGCCTGTACTGGTGTCTCTAACGTTAATAAAATAGCTTCCATCCAAGAGTCCGGTAATTACATTGGAAGAACCCCAATTACTGCCATTTATCTGGTATTGGGTACTGGATGTGCCACTGGTGGTGAGAGTGATGGTCCCATTCCGGGCACCCGGGCAACTGGTGGGGGTGGTAGTGAAGCTTACCTGTAAATTGCCAGTGGTACCTACAGTAACCGGCACTGCGCTGCTGCAGCTTCCTCCCAGGTCGCGTACATAGGCAGTATAATTACCCGGCAAAAGACCGGCAAAGCTATTGCCCGTTTGCCAGGGCCCTGTTGCGGAGCCAATACTGTATTCAAAAGGTCCGGTTCCATTACCCGCCGGCACCGTTACCGAAATACTGCCCGTACCCGTAGCGCCGCAGGAGGAGGCCGTGGCACTGGCGGTAGCGCCCAGATCCGTAGCTGATGAGCGGGTTACGCGCATGGTGTCGTAACCGGCAACTTCCACTGCAGGGTTATCGTATTTTGAATAAACCGATTTAATGACATAGGTAGTAGTAGCTCCGGCAGGGGGGCATACATTTGGAAACAGGAGTTCCAGGTTGCCATTGCCGGCAATACCAGAGGGTGCGTTGAGCGTTGTTACCGGTATGGGGTTGCCGGCAACATAAAGTTCGGCACGCAGAAAAAGGGAGCTTCCACCGGAAGGCACAAAGCGCCAGGCTTCGTTGCGGCCCGGGGCACCCCAGGGGGCATCGGATGCGCGGCGACCAGGTGCCATCACGGCCTGGTCACGCGTGGCATTCTGAATGCCGATCATGGCAAGGCCCTGATTCCAGTTTGTGCAAATCTCCTTGCTATAGATCAGTACTTCAATGATGCCGGTGGCTTCGTTCAGTACAATTTGCTGGGTATTTTGAAACTGATTCTGACAGGCAAACAGGGGAACCTCAAAAAAGCTGACAATCCATTTCCGATTGGGACTGGCCCCGATGGTCTGGTATTGAATGCGACGATTGGGCGAACTGTTCAAGGTAATGTCGAGGTCGTGATAAGCACCCATGATCTGCGCGGCATCATACAGCGCGCTGGGCAGGTCTTCAGGTACGCCCGTTTCCCCCAATACCCCGCCGGCATTCAAGATTCCATAATGCGCGGCCTGCCCGGCACGGGTAGGGTCAAAGCAGACGGTGCCATTGCTGCCTACAACAAGATTAGTATAGTTGACGCCATAGAAACTGAATGGAAAGCCGATGGGAATTAAAGCGCTATAGGTATCATCCTGCACCAGGTTGGTGGGTGTGCCCAGGGTTTGGGGCGACAGGTATTGCGGCACACAGGCATTACCATTCTGCACAATGGGATTCACTTCGTAATTGGCAGATGAAGCATGTATATCCGGCACCAGGGCCCTCAGCGTGAAGCAGGGATTTAGTGAACAGCCCGAAATCGTGGTATCGCGATTACAGGCAAAGGAAAAATCCTGTGATCGGCTGAAGTACGGATTCGCGAGCACAAAAAGGATAACCAAAATACGGTATAACCGTCTTTTTCTCATAGCAGTGTGGCAGTAGTCCCTATCTAAAAAATATATTAGTACAAACAAGTTAAGGAAAAACTTTCACCTCCCATCAGGAATCAGGTCCTGTTTTTACCCATTCACCACATCTTCCGTATCAAATCGCTCCACCGACTCAATCCCCGGAAGTTGCTTTAAACGACTCACCAGCTCATCCAGTTCCTCCTTGTCGTGCACAAACACTTTGATATTCCCTTCAAACAGTCCTTCTTTGGCCTCCACACTCAAAGCGCTGATATTGATACGCAACTCGCCCGAAATCAGGTTGGTAATTTTATGTATCACTCCCACATCGTCCATGCCAATAATGCGCATACCGGTGAGGAAGGATATCTCCTTATTCTTCGCCCATTTGGTCTTTACCACACGGTGGCCATAGTTGGCCAGCAGCTTGGCGGCATTAGGACAGTTGGTGCGATGGATGGTGAGCCCCTTCCCCGTCGTTACAAAGCCAAACACATCATCCCCGGGAATAGGTTTGCAGCAGTTGGCGAGATTGTACACGATCTTGTCGCTGCTTTCGCCAAAAATGATCAGTTCCGCGTCCTTCTTGTTGATATTATTGTGCGGGCTGAACTCCTGCTTAAACTCCTGCACAGTCTTGGCCGGCCTGGGCAATTCGATGTTTTCCCCAACAACCTTGAATTCTTTCAGGTCTTTCAGGTCCACATTCTTCACCGCTACCTGGTAAAACAGATCGAGCTGCGAGGGTAGCTTGAACCAGTGTACCAGTTGCTCTATATTATGCGCATTCAGGGCCGCGCCCATACCCTCCAGCTTCCGTTGAATGGTATATTTCCCTTCGTCGGCTATTTTTCTTTTCTCTTCCTTCAGCGCATCTTTGATTCTTCCCCTCGCTTTGGCTGTCACCACAAAGCTCAGCCAGTCTTCGCTGGGCTTTTGCTTATTGCTTGTGATGATCTCCACCTGGTCGCCGCTGCGCAGCTTATGGCTGATGGGTACCAGCTTATGGTTCACTTTGGCTCCGATGGTCTTGCTGCCCACGGCACTGTGGATCGCAAAAGCGAAATCCAATGCGGTGGATCCTACCGGTAACATCTTCACATCCCCCTTGGGGGTATATACATAGATCTCTTCGGCGAGGAAACTGGTCTTAAAGTCCTGCAAAAAATCGATACTATCGGTATCCTGGTTGCTGATTACTTCCCGGATCTGTTGAAACCATTTATCGAAACGGCTTTCATCCGCCGCGCCTTCCTTGTATTTCCAGTGGGCGGCCAGGCCTTTTTCCGCAATCTCGTTCATTCGCTTGGTGCGTATCTGCACTTCCACCCATTTACCCTGTGGCCCCATCACCGTGGTATGCAGGGCTTCATAGCCATTCGATTTGGGATTGCTGAGCCAGTCGCGTAAGCGCTCCGGCGATGGTGTGTATTCGTCGGTAATCATCGAATACACTTTCCAGCAGTCTTCTTTTTCCCTTTCCGATGGTGAATCGAGGATGACGCGGATGGCAAAGAGGTCGTACACTTCTTCAAAGTCCACCGCCTTCTTCTTCATTTTATTCCAGATGGAATGGATGCTTTTGGGCCGGCCATAGATCTCGAAATTAAACTGGCTGCGTTCCAGTTTTTCGCGGATGGGTCGGATGAATTCGTTGATGTATTTGGACCTTTCGCGTTTGGTTTCGGCCAGTTTTTTGGCGATGTCGCGGTAAACATCGGGTTCCATATACTTCATCGCCAGGTCTTCCATCTCCGTCTTGATATTATAAAGGCCCATACGGTGGGCCAGCGGAGCATATACATAAACCGTTTCGGAAGCGATCTTCAATTGTTTCTCCCGCTTCATGCTCTCGAGGGTGCGCATATTGTGCAGGCGGTCGGCCAGCTTTATCAGGATTACGCGGGGGTCATCGGTGAGCGTGAGCAGGATCTTTTTGAAATTCTCGGCCTGTTGCGAGGCGTTGATATCAATGACGTTGGAGATCTTGGTCAACCCATCCACAATCCGGGCGATCTCCTGGCCAAATTCGCGTTCAATATCTTCCAGCGATATATCGGTGTCTTCTACCGTGTCGTGCATCAGGGAGCAGATGCTGGAGCGGACCCCCAGGCCAATCTCCTCCACGCAAATCTTGGCAACGGCGAGGGGATGCAGGATATAGGGTTCCCCGCTTTTGCGGCGCATGGTTTTATGGGCCTCGGCCGACATTTCAAAAGCCGTCCGCAGCAATTTTTTGTCGCCGGGTTTCAACTTTGCTTTCAGCGAGCGCAAAAGGGAACGGTATTCCCTGAGGATCAGCTTTCTTTCCTGTTCCTCATTTAAGTTATAGCGGGGCGTTTGTGCGATGGTTTCCATGCGTAAGAACTACGAATTTACGAAAAAAGCGGCCCTTTTTTTAGTGAAATGCGCTACATTTGCAGCCCGATTCCAAAACCCGGCCCGGCCGGATAATCGGTAGGTTATTTTCCGGATGTGGTGAAATTGGTAGACACGTCAGACTTAGGATCTGATGCCGCAAGGTGTGGGGGTTCGAGTCCCTCCATCCGGACAACCCCCGCCCCGGGGCAATCAGGAGGCCCCTGGCTTTAGGTCATTGCACCCAGGGATTTCTTCTATCATCATTATCCCCCAAGGGGTCCGGGGGCTTCAAAAAACAAATTATGGCAACAGTCACCAGGGAAAATATCGGCTTATTGCACGAGAAGCTGACCGTGGCATTAGAAAAAAAAGATTATCTCCCCTCTTTCGAAAAAGCGCTGAAAGACTATAGCAAGAAAGCCAATATACCTGGCTTTCGGAAGGGCATGGTACCCGCAGGGTTGATCAAGAAAATGTATGGCCCCTCTTTGTTTACCGACGAGGTTTTGCGCTCGGTGGACCGGGAACTGATCGGCTACCTGCAAAACGACAAGCTCGACATTTTTGCCCAGCCCCTACCCCTCGATTCTGATTTCCGCCAGTTGGATGTGAACAATCCCACCGACTATACCTTTCATTTCGAGATCGGTATGAAGCCGGAATTTCAGCTTCCCGATTTCGCGAAAGCGGCCATCACCCGCTATGTGGTAACCGTAACCGACGAAATGATTGATGCCGAAGTATCGCGTCTGCAAAACCGCTATGGCAATATGCTGGATCGCGAAACGGTAGATACAGACGAGAATGTATTGAATGTGCAGTTTACGGAGCTCGACGGAGAGGGTAACCCACTGGAAGGCGGCATCAGCAAAGACAATTCCCTGCTGCTGAAATATTTTAAGGAACCCGTTCGCAGCAAGTGGATGGGCCTGAAAGCCGGAGATAAGGTAGATACCGTACTCGCTGATGCTTTTGACGAAAAAGAGTTGGAATTCATTTTGAGCGACCTGGGCCTGCAAAAAGAAGAGGCCGGCCGCCGTTTCCGTATCGAGCTGACCAAGGTAGGTTTGCTGGAGAAAAAAGAGCTGAACGCTGAATTCTTCAACCAGCTCTATCCCGATGGCGATGTGGTAACCGAATCCGATTTCCGCAACAAGATCAAAGAAGAAATTCAGGCCTACTGGAATCGCGAAGCCCGCAATCAGATTCATGATCAGGTGTATCATCTCCTGCTCGATCATACCACGATCGAATTCCCTGAAGAGTTTTTGAAGAAGTGGATGAAAATGCAGGGGCAGACCGAGGAAGGCGCTACCCCCAAAAGCGATGAGCAGGTGGAGCAGGAATTTCCCGGTTTCCTCAAAGGTTTGAAATGGACCCTGATTACCGATAAGATCGTACAGGAAAATAGCATCCAGGTGCAGCCGGATGAAATCCGCCAGTTTGCCCGCCAGCAATTGCTGGGCTATATGGGTGGCATGGGTGCCGGCACCGACCAGCCCTGGATGGACTCCTATGTAGAGAAGATGATGCAGGACCGGAAATATGTGGAGGACTCCTACAACCGCATTCAGACCCAGAAAATCTTTGAGTGGTCCGAAACCCAGGTAAAGCCCACGGATAAATCCATTTCCGCGGAAGACTTTACGAAGATGGTGCAGGAACATCACCACTAATCTTTTTTAAAAACAGGAAGGCCTCCCGATGGGAGGCCTTCCTGTTTTATGAGTAAGTTTTGATGGTATGATCCTGCAGTAATGTTTTTAATTGGAAAACAGTTATTCCATCAAAGTCACTTTATAAAGTTTCCGAAGTTCGTTTTTACCCTTTATTTCATATAACCTTAAGGTGTACTCAAAAATATCCAGGTTAATCGGCCCTATCTCGGCATTAATAAATTTCCTGTGCTTTCTGTAGTTGGATTTAGTTAAGAAATAACCTTCCAGAATGAACGGATCCTTTTTTATGTCGATTCCAAAAATAGCTATCAGCTTATCTGTGGGGATATGAGAAACGTTTTCAAAAGCGTAAATTCTTGTATCATCATCTTTTTTAAGGGCGATCTCCAAATAAAAAATGTAGTATCGTTATGGCATTGTCCAATCCAATTATAGAAAAAATAATTTCAGCTCCTTTACTGCTTTTGTAAGATAGTATGCTTAGGCAGAATTTTAATAGATATAAGTTGACAATTTTGAGTTAATCAATCTAATTGCGTCCGTTGCGACTTCGTTGCGTTCGTTGCGGTGAAAAATACTGCCCTGGCAACCATCGCGAATGTGCAGAAGTCTTACCGCAAAGAACGCAACGAAGTCGCAACGAACGCAACGAAGTTCCCGCATTGGCGGGGCGATGATAGTAGCTGAGTAATTGATTTATACTGCCACTTCCCCCCACTCACGCCTCACGATTCACGCCTCACGTTCTCTAGTTCCGCTTCTTCCTCCCCTTCTTCTTCGTATCATAATAAATCCTCGCCTGCTCAATGAGGGCCAGAAATTCCTGCTGCAATATGTCGGAGGGGCTGGCGTATTTTTTGGCCAGGGTAGAGAGAGCCGGCCAGGTAATGTCTTTGGTGAAGGCTGATTGCTTCAGCATGGAACCAAACAGGGCTACAGCGGTGCTGAAACCAAAGGAAGAATCGAGTTGAGGCAGGGGCTGATAGACATAGAAACTATTATGCCGCATTTCCCGCGCCACCGAATCGCCGGCATTGCGGTACCGGAGCTGTACTGAAGCCATGGGACCCAGCAGCACGGTTTCAGAACTGGCAGGTTCAATTTCAAAGATTCCCGTCATGGCATAGCCCGATCCAATTTCACCGCCTTCCACCACGGCGCTGGTGTCGTTTAAGGCACCTACCTTATTATCGAATCCCAACAGGCGGTAGCTTTTCACCAACGCGGGATTAAACTCCACATTCATGTACGCATCATCGGCCACGGCATATAGGGTTTGGGTAAACTCGCGCAGCAATACCTTCTCGGCTTCCATATGGCTGTCGAGATAAGCGAAATTGCCATTGCCCTTTCTTGCGAGGGTCTGTATCTTGGAGTCCTTATAATTGCCCATACCCACCCCCAGGCAGGTGAGATAGATGCCCGATTCGCGGTTGCGCGTGATCAATTCCTCCAGCTCCTCCTCGGTGCGCAAGCCCACATTAAAGTCGCCATCGGTGGCCAGCACCACGCGATTGTTGCCCCCGGCAATAAAATGATTGCGCGCGATACTGTAAGCGAGGCGAATACCCGATTCCCCGGGAGTGCTGCCTCCGGGCGTAAGCTTATCTATTACCTTCAGGATGGTATCCTTCTCGGCGCCACTTGTTGTATTCAACATGGTAGCCGTGATGCCGCCATACACCACAATGGCCACACTGTCCTTCGCCCGCAGGTTGCTCACCAGCATTCGAAAGGCGGATTGCAGCAGGGGCAGGCGGTTGGGCATATCCATACTACCCGACACATCAATCAAAAAAACCAGGTGGCTGGGTGGCAGGGTATCCAGGTTCAGCTTCTGCGCCGACAGGTTGATAAAATACAAACGGCTTTGTGCATTCCAGGGGCAGTCGGTGACCTGAGTGCGGATATCAAACAACTGGTCGGGCGGGGGCCGGCGATAGTTGAGGTTGAAATAATTCAGCATCTCCTCCATGCGCACCGCATCGGGCGGCACCACGGAGTTCATGTGCAGAAAGCGGCGAATATTACTGTAGGAAGCACGATCTACATTGAGCGATAAGCCTGTGTTGGGAAAATGGGCGGCATTGACAAAGCGGTTCTCTACCGTTGACGCATAAGTTTCATCGCCGGCAAACCATTTGCGATGATCTTCGCGCGCCATACCCTTGGTGAAAGAAAGCAATTTGTTTTGCCGGTAAGAATTAGCGCTGCCCAGCGGTGCCAGTTTCAGTTTTACGGAAAGGTATTCATCGGCATGTGCAGGCACCACTTCCTTCTTATAACCATCCATCGAAAAGCTGAAGGTATCCACCTTGTGCGCGCTGATGATGCCAAATGCACCGGTAGTGCCACTGCGATACATATAGCCCGTACGATGACTTAGGATGGCAACATTTTGCAAAGGATTGCCCGATTCATCTTTCACCTCACCACGCAAATAAAACTGCTGGCTGCGTGCAGATGAGCTTACGAGAAGGCATAGCAATATTGTGCAGGCGGTCTTCAATCGGATATATTGACTGCAAAATTGATAAAAATTGCTGGTAATCCATAATTATCAGGAAACCAACTGGTAAATCTCCTTCAGGTTGCGACCCAGCCCATCATAATCGAGGCCATAGCCCACCACAAATTTGTTGGGAATCGTAAAGCCTACATAGTCGAGACTCAGGGGATATTCCGTGGCATCGGGCTTATGCAAAAGCGTGGCCAGCTTCAGCGACCGGGGTTGCTGGTGAATGAGGCGGGGAAGAAAATTGTGCAGGGTTCTGCCCGTGTCCACAATGTCTTCCACCAGTATCACGTCGCGGCCAAAGAGGTCATCATCCAACCCGATGGTGGTAATCACTTTGCCGGAGCTTTGCGTTCCCTTATAGGAGGAGAGCTTGATAAAACAAATCTCGGCCTCTATCTGCAGGTATTTGAAGAGATCGGAGGCGAACATAAAGGAGCCATTCAGTATAGCAACAAAGAGCGGACGGCGACCCGCATAATCCTCGCTGATCTTCAGCGCTAATTCCCTGATGCGTTGCTGAATGACCTCTTCGGCCAGGTAGATTTCAAATTCCTTATCGTGCAGTTTTATCTGAGCCATAGTGCTACCGCTTTGCCGGCAAATTTACCGGGAAAAAGCGGCGGTTTTTAATTTTCCGGTTTGCCCGGATCCATTACCGGTCGATTTCTTTCGTAAACTGAGGCGAGTGCCCACTGCAGGCTCCATGCCCGGCGTAAGGGCATTGTATTCCTGCAATGCTTCCAGTCTTACTCCCTTTATCTGCGCGATATCATACAGCGATTCGCCTTCGCGAACGGTATGGTATTCCTCTTCCGCCACTTTGCGTTTACGCTGCAGGTAAATAAGTTGTGCCCTGGGCAGGCTTTCCTGCTCTTCCATTTCGTTGAACTCGAACAGGCGTTTGAGGGGAATATCGTAGCGCATGGCCAGCGTGAGCAAACTGGTGCCCGCCGGTGCATACACCACACGGGTCTGGTTGATCCGGAACTCGCCCTCGGGATAGCCCGGATCTATTGCCGCCGCCGACAATACCGGTGAAGCTGATTCGTCTGTTTGCAGGGCGGCGATGGGTGCTTCCTCCTTTGTTGGCGTTGCCGCCCATTCCTGCCAGGGAATATCTTTCTTTCCCAAAGCCATCAGGGAATAATCCTGCAGGTTGTATTCTTCAATCAGCTTAATGAGTGCGGTGGGGTAGCGGGGGCTGGTGGCATAACCGGCTTTTTTCAAACCATAGGCCCAGCCTTTATAGTCCTCCCCATCGAGCTTAAATAATCCGGCATAGCGGGCATTATTCTTCAAAAAATCCGAATGATCCTTATAGGAGTCTTCCGGACTGGGGTATTTTCGGAAACATTCATTGGGCGCATCGTCGGTATGCGATACGGATTCACCGGTCCAGTTCGATTTGCACTTGATCCCAAAATGGTTATTGCTGCGTTGTACCAGGTCGCTGGTACCAGCCGTAGTTTCCAAAATGCCCTGTGCCAGCTTGATGGATGCGGGCACACCTGAGCGCTGCATTTCGGCGATCGCCAACTGGCGATACTGGGCTATATAGGCCTGCACGGCTTCGGGCCCCTGGGCTTTTGCACCCATGCCTGCCAGCAGGCAGGAGGCCATAAAGATCCAGGTCTTGATTTTTTTACACTGCACTGCTTTATTTTTTTCGAATCAGGTATAATCCATCCCGCAGGCTAATCACCAGCTTATCGATATCCTCTCTCGCACGGATCATTTCATTAAAAGCTTTTATGGCCCTGGCATTCTTCCCTTTGGGCTCCGCCTCCAGTGCCTGACCGTGAAAGAAGATATTATCCGCTAAGATAAAGCCGTTTTCACGGATCCGGGGCAATACGAGGTTAAAATATGCCTCATAACCGGGCTTATCAGCATCAATAAACACCAGGTCCCAGGTTTCGGCCAATCCGGGAATGATCTCTAACGCATTACCCTGGTGCAAAATTATCTGGTTCTTAAAAGCTGAGCGGTCAAAATACGAACGGGCCAGCCTGGCATCGGCCTCACGCAGCTCTATGGTATGCAATTGCCCATCGGCCGGCATGCCCGCCGCCAGGCATAGAGCACTATAACCCGTGAAGGTACCTATCTCGAGTACGCGGCGCGGACGAAGCATGTGGCTGATCATCGAGAGCAGCTTGCCCTGCACATGACCACTGAGCATATGCGATTCGGGATGCTGCCCATAGGTGTAGGCGCTGATTTCCGCCAGTAGGGGCGATTCCGGGCTGGTATAGGCATCCGCAAAAGCTTCGATATGCGCGGGAATAATCTCCATTATGCTTTTTTCGACAAGGCCAGCAATCCTACAAAGGTGATCAGGCCATTAATGATCAACAACTCGAGTCCTATTTCAAAAGAACCAAACAGCAGGGATTGGTTTTTCTCGATCAACAGACAAAGTAATGGCGCCGTCACACAAACCAGGGGCACCCATTTATCCTTCACCTGACGCTTTGTCAAAATGCCAAAACTGAACAAGCCCAGCAGGGGGCCATAGGTGTAGGCCGCTACTTTCAAAATCACGTCGATCATGCTGGGATTATCGACCCAGCGGAATATCATCACAAAGAGCAGGAATATGCCGGCAAAAACGAGGTGCACGCGCTGGCGAATCCGCTTTTTCTGCGCATCTGTCCACTCGCTCTTGCGCTGCATGCCGATGATGTCGATACAGAAACTGGACGTGAGCGCGGTAATGGCCCCATCGGCGCTGGGGAAAAGGGCCGATATCAGCGCGATAATAAAGATGACCGACACGATCGGTGGCATATGATCCATAGCGATGGCAGGGAAAAGTTTGTCGGCGCCAATATCCTGCCCATTCAGCATCCATTTGGTTACCTCTTTGCCATTCTCCTGCACGGTGGTATAGGCGGCACCCAGGCTTTCGCTATACAGGTAGAGCAAGCCACCCAGCACCAGGAAGAGCAGGATGACAAATAGCATGATCACGCTGAGCGTTACCACGTTTTTCTGCGAATCCTTCAATGTTTTCACCGAAATATTCTTCTGCATCATTTCCTGGTCCATACCCGTCATGGTAATGGTGATAAAGGCCCCTGCGAGTATCTGTTTTAGAAAGAAGCTGCTATCCTTCGCATCTGTAAAAAATATTTGCGAATACCCTTTTTCGCCCATGCTGCCAAGCGCCGAACCCAGACCCATGTCCATTTGATTCAGAATATATATCACGCATACCACCAGGCCCGTTAGCATGAAGGTGGTTTGCAGGGTGTCGGTAAAAACAATGGTCTTTACCCCGCCCTCATAGGTATAGATCAGGATCATGATGAGGATGATCAGGGTAGTAACCCAGAAAGGAATTACAAAGCTAAAGCTGGAAAAAATCGTATCCTGCAAAATCTTTACCACCAGGTACAGGCGGGCTGTAGCACCCAGGGTGCGCGAGAGGATAAAAAAGGAAGCGCCGGTTTTATAACTGTACACACCCAGCCGGGTACTCAGGTAATTGTAGATGGATGTGAGATTGAGCCGGTAATAGAGTGGCAGCAACACATAGGCAATGACGAGATAACCAATCAGGTAACCGATCATGATCTGGAAATAGGCAAAGGAGGATGCCCCTACCCCACCCGGCACACTCACGAATGTGACCCCGGAAAGGCTGGTGCCGATCATGCCAAATGCGACCAGCATCCAATTGCTGTTGCGGTTGCCGATGAAAAAGGATTCATTATTCGCATTGCGGGAAGTATACCACGCTACGATCAGCAACAAAATAAAATATCCGATAACAAAACCTAACAATAATCCCGCAGGCATAGTGAAGATTTTATGAATAAATGAGAAGGGACTTTAAAATTTTTGTGCCTTAGCTATTTTGTATTCCCTTTGCAGCAAATATAAAGGCTATGTCCATACAATCGGTTGCGGTTTTTTGCGGGTCGAAGTTTGGGAAGAATGAACAGTTCCGGCAGCATGCCGACGAACTGGGGACCTTACTGGCCGCGGCCGGGCTCACGGTGGTATACGGTGGAGGAAGCGTGGGCCTGATGGGTGCCATTGCCGATAAGGTGATGGAGCGCGGGGGCAAAGTGATTGGCGTAATACCGCAGGTGCTGGTAGACTGGGAGCGGCAGCACAATGCCATTTCTGAACTGTTGGTGGTGCCCGATATGCACGTACGCAAACGAAAGATGTATGAGCTGGCCGATGCCGCCATCGTGCTGCCGGGTGGCTTTGGCACGCTCGATGAGTTGTTCGAAATGCTTACCTGGAATCAGCTATCCATACACGACAAGAAAATATTTATCCTGAACACCGGTAATTTCTATACACACCTGATCGCGCATGTAGAACAAATGCATGCCGAAGGATTCCTGTATGAAGAAGCTTACCGGCGACTGATTGTGCTGCCATCGCCCCGGGAAATTATTTCACATCTTCAACAAGCTTAGCGACGGCCCGATGCTCCCTGGAACAAGGGTACCTGCAAGCCGGCCCGCACAATGGGAATGGCTCGGCCCCGAGAGTCGACATAGGGTGAAAACTCATCGCGCAGCACATCGAACAGTAACGACATATAAAAGAATGGCTGGCCGCTACCGGGGAAGCGGTTGGTAGAATAACCCGCGCCCACCAACAGGCTGGTAGCATCGATGGAGGCGGAACTGATACTGCTGCTACTGCCGGGTGGAAAATATTTCTGTTTGGTGAAATTATGCTCTACCTGTCCCTGCACAAACAGGAATCGCACGGGGTACAGACGGGTGAACACCCCGGCCCCATAGGTCGACTGGCGCAACTTATCATCAAACTGCGACCAATCGCGAAAGGAAGCATAGTTGTAGTTTACAACAATACCCGCATCCAGCCAGGGAGCTATGCTGTAGCCAAACATTGGATTGCCGCCAATCTGGAAACCAGTGTTCGAAAATCCTACCGAGATGCTGCCACCTGTGAACAGGTTTTCTTTGCGGAAACCCTTTTCCTCTTCATCCTGCGCCTGGCAGGACAGGTAGCCGAAAAATGCCAATAACAATAATCCTTTTTTCATATCTATTGATTTATCCCAATTCAGCAATTTCCTGTTGCGAAAGTTGCAGTACCACCTGCAGCTTCGATTTAAGTGGTCGTGCGGCAAGCATAAACCCGATCATCACCGCCGCGAAAGCGAGATAAGTAAAATCGCCCGTCATCAAAAAAATGATGGACGAAAGAATAATCACCGCCTCTTTATTAGCCATATCCATGATTAATCCGGCGCGATAGTACTGCAGTTTTTCGGCCAGGCTTCGCTGGGGCTCCAGCGCCATCTGCAACTGTTTGCGCATGGCCAATCGTCCCGATAGCAACAATAAAAAGCTGAGCAGGGCGAGGCCGGCGAGTATCCAGGTGCGATAAGCATTCCACTCCGGTTGCATGGTTCCCCAGTATTGATTCAGCAGCAAAGCCATCAGCACAAACAGGCTGGCGGCAATCGCCAGTGCGGTGCTAAGTATCCGAATACTCTTCCAGGTAGCACGCAAATCACTATGTGTGGCTTCGCTCACAGATCAAAGATTTTACCGGAATTGAGAATATTCTGGGGATCAAATACCTTCTTGATTCCCCTCATCAGTTCCAATTGTACCGGGTCGAATGCGATATCCATATAGGGTTTCTGAATTAAACCCACCCCGTGCTCACCACTTAGGGTTCCACCCAGGCTTTTCACGAGTTGGAATAGCGCGCGCAAGTCTTCCGTCATTGCCGCATCGCCATAGCTATTGGGTGTTCCTTCCTTTTTTATGCGGATGTGCAGGTTGCCGTCGCCGGCATGTCCATAGCAAACGGCGTGAAATCCGCGCTGCCGTCCCAGTTCCTTTACACCCCGGATAAGCGCGGGTAATTCGGCACGGGGAACTACCGTATCTTCTTCAATGGTGTATCCGGCCAGCTTTACCGCTTCGGCTGTGCGCCGGCGCAATTTCCAGAGTTCCGCTTTTTGCTGCGCATCATCGGCAAAGAAGATTTCGCCGGCATCAAACTGCTCCATCAGTCCGGCAATCTGTTCCATGTCCTGCATCAGTAAGTCCATATTGCTGCCATCCACTTCTATCAGCAGGTGCGCTTCTATATCATCGGTCAGGGGAAGAGCCGTGTGCTCCACCATCTGGCTGGTAATGCGTAAGGCATCTATCTCCACCAGTTCAAGACCCGAGGGGGTAAATCCCGCGCGAAAAATAGCGCTAACGGCTTCGCTGGCTTTTTCAAGCGAACGAAAAGGCACCAGCATCAATAAATCAAATTTCGGAAGGGGTATCAGACGCAAAACAATTTTGGTAACGATGCCCAGGGTGCCTTCGCTGCCCACTACCAAATGTGTGAGGTTATACCCGGTAGAATTCTTTAGCACATTGGCGCCAGTCCAGATGATATCACCCGTGGGTAATACCAACTCCAGGTTCAGCACGTAATCGCGCACCACACCGTATTTCACGGCCTTGGGTCCGCCACTGTTGGCCGATATATTCCCACCTATAAAGCAGGAACCGCGGCTGCTGGGGTCTGGGGGATAAAACAAACCCTTTTCCTTCACGGCGTCCTGCAACACTTCGGTGATCACACCAGGCTCTGTTGTCACCTGCAGGTTGCGCTCATCAATCTGCAAAATACGGTTCATGCGCTCCATCGACAGTAAAACGCCGCCATACTGTGGCAGGGCGCCGCCGGCGAGACCGGTGCCAGCTCCACGCGGTGTAACGGGAATCCTGTGTTGGTGACAGAGCCGCATGATGGCGCTGATCTGCCCGGTGTTTTCCGGTTTGATAACCACATCGGGCAAAAAAAGTAGGGTTTCCGTTTCATCATGGCCATACTGACGTAAGGTTTCTTCGGCTATATGCACATAAGCATCGCCCACTATCTGCCGGAACTGGTCCAGCAATGTATCGTCCAGGATGGCGCGTTGGAGGGTTGCGTTCATGAATGCGAAAATAAGAAGAAGTATTACGTTTTAAGTTGTACGCTATACGTTTTAGGTTGGGTTTAAGGTTTAGAGTTTAAAGTTTAATGTTGCTGAGAGGGGCTAAAAGGATGTTTTTGGAGAATTGGGTTCCGATATCAGCGAAAATCTGCGGCAAATGTCTCGTGCACTTTGGAAAGGCTCATGTCGTTGCGTTCGTAGTGTTGAAAACTCCTGCGCTTGCAACAATATCGCGTATGTAGAAGGCTTAACGCAACGAACGCGAAGAAGTGGCAACTTGCCCTCCTCGTCATATGGCCCAGGTTGTCCTTAAACCTTAAACCCTAAACCTTAAACCCAACCTAAAACGTAAAACGTATAACGTACTACGTTTAACGTCAATACAGCTTAAACGTCGGGCACCTCGCCTCTCTCGGCGTTCCCTTATACTGATCAAAGATGCCGGTTTTAATGAGTGAGAATTCGTAGGCGCCGCGGCTATTGTTGTAGTTGCGGAGTGTGGATACCGTAGCGTCGTAGGTGAAAGTGAAGACCATGCCTTTATGGCCCAGGCCCACCATGGGAATAAAAGCATCGGAGCTGCGATAGTAGAGCCCGCCGATCAGCACATTGGTGCCATCACCGGAAAGATTATAGTGCGCATTCATCCCTATCAGCCATTCGTAGGATTTGGCCTGCAGGGAAAAATAAGAATTGGGATTCACGATCCACTGATCGTTGAGCTTGAAGCTGCCGTTGATAAAGGCGGTATGCCGCATCGGAATGCGATTGTCCACATCCACTTTTTCGCCAAAGAAAGTTTCCCTTGCCCGGTTGATATGCATGGTGGAAAATCCGGCATTGAAATAAGTATTTTCATCCGGAAAATAGGCATAGTTGATGCCCGCCTGTATATCGAGATAACTGATATTGGTTCTGTCGAGTTGTGGTGCCTGACCAATATTATGCGAATCGAAAAATTCTCCATTCCATTGCGAAGGGAAGGTGAGGTTGGTGGTATTGATGCGCTTGTTGGCCATACCCACATTGAAGCCCATGCTCAGCAAACTTCCATAGCCAATCAATTGGTGATAGGCTACCGATCCATATACTTTTGTAGAGGTGAGGTTGCCGCTGCCGGCCACATCGCGCAGGATGACGCCACCAATACCCAGCCAGCTATTTTCGCGCTGCACCACCTGCGCATCGGCAAATGCGCTCATGGTTTTATAGGGCACGGCCATGATGGATGACCACTGGTTACGGTAATTGATGCCAAGGCGATAATCACCTTCGGGCATAAAACCAGTATTGGCGGGATTGGTAACCAATGGCGAATTCATGAACTGCGAAAAATGCAGATCCTGCGCAGTGGCGATACCTGATAACAGGACAGCGCCCAGCCAGCTTGCTATGTATTTTCCGCATCGCATATTCTATTCGCTACCTAATTAACGTTATATCCCCTTTTCTGGTTGTCTTTGTTCCGTCAAAAAACTCCACATCCAATGTGTAGGCATATACATCCATGGGTTGTACCACGCCTTTCACACGGCCATTCCAGCCTTCCAGCGGATTATTGGTTTCAAATACTTTTTGTCCCCAGCGGTTCCAGATAATAAAACGCATTTTGGCGATACCAAAACCACGCACCATGATCACGCTGTTTTCATCTCCACTCAATGGCGTAAAGGCATTGGGTACATCGAGAGCCGGAACCACGATGGTGCTGACAGGGAGGCAAAGAGTATCGCTGCATCCTTCATTGTTAAAAGCGATAAGGCAGGCGTTAAAATTACCCGTGGCGGTGTACTGATAGGTGATATCGGCCCTTGAGGTGGTTTCGCGTGTATTACCATCACCGAAATCCCAGATAAAGCGCACCGCATCGGGCGATGACAGATTCGTGAACACATTGGGCGTATTGGAAATGGGAGCCGGTGGCGTATAGCTGAAATTAGCTATTGGCGTTGGCGACACCACTATCAGTGCAATAGCCGTATCACGAATATTACAGGTGTTGGGATCCGTAACAATCAGCCTTACCTGGTAGGTACCGGGTGTGCTAAAGCGGTGTGTGGGGTTGGCCAGGGTGGAGGTATTATCGGCGCCGGATCCCGGGTCACCAAAATTCCATTCAAAGCTTTGCCCTCCCGATCCGGTATAGGTAAATGCTGCGTCGAAGGGTACACAGCCCGCAGCCGGTGCATCGAAACTGGCTTCTACGTTGGCCGAAACCCGCACTTCTACCAATAAGGAATCAGGGTAATTACAATAAGCGGTATCCGCCAGTATGAGCCAGGCATTATAAGTGCCGGGGGCGGTATAGCTATGCGTTACAGGATTAAGCCCGGCACGCACACGCGGCGAGCCATCCCCAAAATCCCAGATAAAAGAGGTATCGGTAAAGGGCCGCACCGGCAGGGTGGTAGACAGGTTATTGAAGCGGTAGTTGAATGCTTCGCAGGGATCCAGTTTCACCACGCTGGCTTGCAGGTTGGCTTCGAGAATACCCACCCTGATATTCATATAAGCGGTGTCCCGCTCATTACAGGTGGTGGGGTTGATGGCAATCAGCATCACCTGAAAAGTTCCCGGCGAATTGTAGGTGTGGGTTTGCGTAATACCCTGTGCCGCCGGTAAGGGTCCTACCTGTGGACTTCCATCCCCGAAATTCCAGATATATTCGGTCGCATTGCGTATCTGATCCGTAAAGGTTACCGTCAATGGCACACAGCCTGCCGTGTCGCTGGGAACACCACCGATCTGCGACTGCACATCGGCACCCACGCCCGCCAGGTTAAAGGCAATCTTGATCATACCCATATTACAGTTGGCAGATACGGGACGGGTAGGTCCCCAGGTACCCGGTGTGGTGGGGAATACCGCATTGCCTCCACAATTGGCACAAACTCCCTGGTAGATCACACCATTCCGATCAAATCGACTGGTGCCACCATCCACATGGTCGGTGAAACCACCCGCCTGTCCGAAAAAGCTGGCATAGAGCGGACCGGGACCTGTAGCATCGCGGCGCAATACAAAAAAGTAGAAATCTCGTCCATCGGTGTTGCTCTGCAAAGCATCTGGGGTAACCGTCAAACCGGCCGTGCCCGCATTGGGATAAGGGTCAGCAGGATCCTGCGTGGAACCGCCCCAGCCGGATACGTATACATTCTCACAACGGTCAACCAGAAATGCAGTAGGAGAAATATTGGGTCGGGCAGCGCCGGTACCAAAGCGGGTCCGGTATTCATACCCGGACAGGTCTGGCCTTAGTTTGCCGATAAATATTTTGCCGCCCACCTGTTCAAACCCACCGGGTGGAATATTAATGCCGGGCATATCACCGGTTGTTTGTCCCATGATATAGGGAAATCCAAAACGATCGAACTGAATACCATATATCTGATCGATACCACTGGTACCGATATAGGTGCTCCTGACAAGTGTGGAACCGTTGCTGCTGATCTGCGCAATAAATCCATCTATACTGCCGGCTTGTGTGGGACCCACGGTGCCTCCTTTGGGACCGGGAAAATTACCACTATTGGTGCCTCCTGCCACAAAAATATCGCCCGATGCCGCCAACGCCAACACATAAGCAGCATCATCACCCGACCCTCCCAGGTAGGTGGAGAACTGGGGTGTGGCCCCCGCGAGGTTGGGATCCATTTTTATTACTACAGCATCCTGAAGACCACCATTGCTGGCCTGAAATCCACCGGTTACCGGGAAATTGGTTGACTGCGTGCTGGCGGCCACGTACACATTTTCCTGTGCATCGAGTATCACTTCACTTCGCCCGTCATCCCCATAATTCTGCTGCAACGATTGCGCGCCACTCCGGTTCGACTTTATGTTCACCCCGTCGTTGGCAGTACCACCAATCATACGGGAACCAATCAGGGCCGTTCCATTCGCATTCAACTTGGTAATAACAATATCATAGGAGCCACCCGACCCGATGGTGGGACCAGTGGTGGGGTAACGACGATTCACATCACCCGTATTGGAATTGCTGCGACCCGCAATAATCAGGTTGCCATTGCCATCTGCAATCAAACTATGGGGCTGCTCATTACCGGCACCACCTAAATAGGTAGCATATATACGCGTGCTTCCATTGGCCGAAAGACGAATGATACCAATATCGCAAGGACGCTCGCCGGTAGCGTTGGTGCCACCCTGGTAGCTGGTTTGAAAAGCACCCGGTGATACCGGAAAATTACCTCCGGCCGTTTCAAATACGATGCCGCCTCCATAAAAACTACCATCGGGACCATAAGTAGCGGTAAAGCCCCAGTTGTCGGCCGTACTGGCCGAAAGTGAGCAGAAAATCAGTGTGGGATCAATTACCAGCGTGGCGCTTCGATCATAATTACCCACCAGGAAACGAACAGTATTGTCTACAACAACATAGCTACAGCGGATCTCTTTACGGCCGGTTGCGTCTGTTTGATAAGTATAGGGTGCGGATTCACGCCTTTCGCCCAGTGAGGTGGATATTACCAGCTCCTTATTCTTCACCTGAAGCTTCTCCACACCTTCATACTGGAGTAATATCCGATTGGGATCGGCGCCGGGGCTTACTATAATATCATACTTCAGCGTACCATTATGGGTATAATATCTTACATCAATGCCCGGGTACACATTCTTCATGGTCATGGCCTGAAATATCTGGCACTGGCCCGCCCATTTTGAAGGATCATTACCGAGAAAATAGTTGTTGTAGGTCACAATCTTCTTATCCGGTATCACCTGCATACTGGGAGAGGCATTCATAAAATTCACATTCCAGGAATGTGATTTGAGAATGATGTCGCCATTGGCATCTCGTTGAACAAAAGAGGGGGTGGAAGGCTCAGCATGCTTACCCATTTTTTGCAGAAAATCCCAGGTATTGGGATCATGTTGCAGAATGCTAAAGCCATTGTCGCGGATAAAGATCGCCCCTGCATTTACATCGGCCCTGTATTTGACCCGCTCATCCCACTGGCCTTTGTTTTCAACAAATTCAATATTGCTGAAATCCTGGCTGTAGGTAGCGAATGAAAGGATCAATAGGCAGGCAATAAATATGGAGGATCTTAGGGTAGCCATTCGTCTATTAAATTACGTCAATAATCCGGTAACCGGCGTAAAAACTTATGTTAAGAAATGCTGCTCCAACTGTTTTTACGTACCAGTGACTGCAGGTAGGACTTTAGCCGCAAATTTTCGGCCGAATTCAGTTCCGGGTCTGCCTGCAATATAGTTTCTACCCATTTTCGGGCATGTTCTACCAGGGGTTTATCCTGCACGATATCCGCCATACGGAATTCTACCATGCCACTTTGCCGGGTTCCTTCTATCTCGCCCGGCCCGCGCAGCTCCAGATCTTTTTCGGCAATCTCAAATCCATTATTGGTTTGCACCATAATGCGAATCCGTTCCCTTGCATCATGCCCCAGTTTGGATGAGGTGAGCAGAATACAATAACTCTTATCCGCCCCCCTTCCTACCCTGCCTCTTAACTGGTGCAATTGGGAGAGCCCGAATTTCTCCGCACTCTCAATCACCATCACCGAAGCATTGGGCACATTCACCCCCACTTCAATCACCGTGGTGCTCACCATGATCTGTGTATCTCCTTCAACAAAGCGCTGCATGTTTTGTTCTTTCTGCTGCGCGGGTTGTTTGCCATGCACCATGCTGATCCAATAAGCCGGTTCGGGAAAATAGGACTTCACGGTATCGTATCCCCGCATCAGGTCTTCATAGGCCAGCTTCTCACTTTCTTCAATCAGGGGAAAAATGATATAGGCCTGTCGCCCCTGCGCAATTTCCGCTTTGATGAAATCCATCACCCGGCTACGGTCATTTTCCAAACGGTGCACCGTGGTGATGGGTTGCCGCCCCGGTGGTAATTCATCAATCACACTATAGTCGAGGTCGCCATAGGCCGTCATGGCCAGGGTACGGGGAATAGGCGTAGCCGTCATCACCAGCACATGCGGTGGCAGATCCGCCTTTTCCCAAAGCCTGGCACGCTGCGCCACACCAAAACGATGTTGCTCATCAATGATGACAATGCCCAAGCGCCCAAATCTTACCGCATCTTCAATTACGGCATGGGTGCCGATCAGGATTTGTATTTCGCCGGTTTCCAGTTTGGCCAGGGTTTTCTTTCGCTCGGCTGCACGGGTCGATCCCGTAAGCAAAGCTACGTTCACTGGCAGGTCGCTGAGTTGCTGGCTGATGGTTTGATAGTGCTGCCTGCACAGTATTTCCGTGGGTGCCATCAGGCAGGCCTGAAAGCCATTGTCGATGGCGAGCAGCATGGTCAACAATGCCACCATGGTCTTGCCGCTTCCCACATCGCCCTGCAAGAGGCGGTTCATTTGCTTGCCTGAACCTGTATCCATCCTTATTTCCCGGATCACTCGCTTTTGCGCCCCGGTCAATTCAAAAGGCAGATGGTGCCTGTAAAAATTATTGAAGAGGTCTCCCACTTTGTCAAATACCACACCTTTCGAAAAACGGTGCCGGGCTGCCCGGCGCAGGTTCATCCGCATCTGCGCCATAAATATTTCTTCAAACTTGATCCGTTCTACCGCCTTGCGGTAAGCTTCAGGATTAGCGGGAAAATGAACTTGCTGAATGGATGAATAGCGGCCCATCAATCCCGATTTCTTCAGCAAATCTTCCGGCAGGTTTTCCGGCAACTCGGTTTCTTTTATTTGTTGAAAA
Organism: uncultured Citrobacter sp.; assembly: GCA_964395095.1. Taxonomy (GTDB): domain Bacteria; phylum Bacteroidota; class Bacteroidia; order Chitinophagales; family Chitinophagaceae; genus CAYMZZ01. Next base: position 317,923 of record CAYMZZ010000002.1, on the reverse strand, counting down.
AGGGCTTCGGTCAGGCGCGCCAGTTGCCGACCGCCAAGCCCCCGCGTGCGCAATTTTTCCGTACTCGGATACACGGGCTCCAGGTGCGGCTTGCCATCCTGCTTCAGGGGCGACCACACTTCAATCTCCGGATGCACAATTTGTGGCTGCGAACTGAAAAAGCTCACTTTGCCATACACCAGGTACGACTGGCCTACCGATAAATTTTTTTGGAACCAACTCACGCCCTGGAACCAGACCAGGTCGAGCAAACCACTTTGGTCGCGCAGTTTGCCTACCAGCCTGCGTCCTCTTTTTTCGCCAACCTGCTCCAGGCTGATCAGGGTTCCCGATACCTGGATTATATCGGTGGAGGGATCAATTGAGCTGATCGGGCTCACCCGCGTTTTGTCAACATGGCGATAGGGATAATGAAATAGCAGGTCGCGAAAACGGTGAATCGAGAGTTCCTTTCGAAGAAGATCCGCCCGCTGAGGGCCCACCCCTTTGAGGTATTCAATCGGGCTGTCTAATATGGTATGACTTAAGGAAATAGCGCTTTTTCACAAAAATAGCGGCTGTGGCCCAGCCCTCCATCTCCGCCTTCCGCTGATTTCCGGCTTCCGGCTGTTTTTTTTCCCGGTAGCGGCCTGTGGACCCCGTTGATTTGCTGAAAATGCGGGTATTACACAATAAAAAAAATCTTGCAGTCGTACAAACTCTGTTGTAATTTGGCCTTACCACCAAACCTTCGAAAAAACCACCATGTTCTACCCCACCTACCTGCTGCAGTTGGATCTGCCATTGGGCGGACTCAGCAATGGCCTGCTCAGTTTTGTGAGCGCCTTTGTCACCACCCTGCTTTGCATTCCACCAATTATTGTGCTCATTCGCCGCTATCGCTTATATGATCTGCCTAACGACCGCAAGGAACACCGCCAGCCTATCCCTACCATGGGTGGTATCGCCATTATGGCCGGTATGATGCTTTCGCTATTACTTTGGTTCCCGTTTCGCTATGATGTGGCACAGGTAGCGTTTTTCTTTTCGGTCATACTATTGTTTGGCCTCGGCATGATGGATGATTTGCGCGACCTGAACGCCAAATATAAATTCATGGTGCAAATTGGGCTTGCCTTACTGATTGCCCTGGCCGGCATTCGCATTCAGTCGTTCGAAGGATTTTTGGGTATAGATGAAATACCACTCTTCTCCCAGTATTTTTTCACGGTATTGGGCATCGTGGGCATCACCAATGCATTAAATCTTATTGATGGGATTGATGGCCTGGCAGGAGGCATCGGTTTCATGAGCCTGGTCACCATCGGGCTTTTTCTCACCCTTGCCGGCGACAGCAACACGGCATTGATCGCTTTTGCGCTGGCTGGCGCCTTGATGGCTTTTCTTTACTTCAACTTTAATCCCGCACGCATATTTATGGGCGATACGGGATCGCTGGTGCTGGGCTTTGTGATTGCCGTGCTCAGCATACGGCTTATGCAGGTAAATCATGCGGCGGGTCAAACCCTTATCACCCACACGCCGGCATTTGTGATGGGGATAGTATGGATACCGGTATTTGATACCATTCGGGTATTCGCCACCCGTATCTGGCATGGAAAATCGCCCTTTGTGGCCGACCGGATTCACCTGCATCACCTGCTCACCAACCAGGGATTCAATCATGCGGCAGCTACCCGGTTCATCTGTGTGGCGCATGCCATCATCCTGTTTGGTTCCTATGCACTCAATAGCTTGCGCCAGGAATGGGTATTGCTGATGCTGTTCCTGTTGATGACCGGCATCACTTATCTGTTTCGGAATATGGGGAAATGGAAAACTACGCGAGAGAAACGCGACCTGTTGCCTGATCCAGCACCAGGCGGAGCCGCTGATTAGACTCTTCTTCCGTACTCAGCAAATCGGCCAGGGTAATGCGGTTGAGCAATTGGTCCATCGTTACCTGAATCATCTGCCATAATGAGCGGGCAGAACAATCCACCGAGTTGGTACAAAGCCGCAGCGAACCGGCATGCAGGCCGCAGAATCGCTTGTCGAATAAAACACCACCAAGAGCCTTGAGCACATCGTTGATGATAATTTCGCTGGCAGGCCGCGCCAGAATATACCCGCCCTTATAACCCGGCGTGCTATTGATTAGTCCCGACATACGAAGCACACGCGCGAGCTTGGCCACATAGTGACTGCTCAGTCCCTCCGCTTCACTCAGGCGGGGAATGCTCATACCTTCCTTTTCCTTACAACCTGCAATGCGGATAAGGATCCGGAGTCCGTACTCTTCCTGTGCTGTAATTTTCATGTTTTTTCTTTGATGGTTTTCAGAGAAATCCCAGTTCCAGTTGAGCTGCTTCCGACATTCGGCTTTTGTCCCAGGGCGGATTCCAGGTTACGGCTACGTGCACATCGTTCACGCCTTCTATTTGCCGTACTTTCTGATCCACTTCCACCGGCAGGCTTTGTGCCGCGGGACAGGCCGGCGAAGTAAGGGTCATCACTATCTGCACATTATTCACGGGCAGTATGGATATTTCATAAATGAGACCCAGCTCATAAATATTTACCGGTATTTCCGGGTCATAGATAGTTTGCAGGGCATCCAGCACTTTTTGTTTCAATATTTCCGTATCCATGATCATGATTGCTGCATTTTTACTTTGAAGGCAAGCGCATAATTCTTCATCTGCTTCACCATGCTCAGCAGGCCATTGCTACGCGTTTGTGCCAGGTGCGTCGTCATGCCTATTTCGTGAATAAACTGAAGCGGCGCTTCCAGAATTTCGTCGGGTGTTCTTCCCGACAATACCCTGATCAGCATGCTGATCAGGCCTTTCACAATCACGGCATCACTATCGGCCTCAAAAAACAGCTTGCCATCTTTCAGCGAGGCCACGAGCCAAACGGTACTCTGGCATCCTCTTACCTTATTCTCATCCTTTTTGTGCTCTGCTGCCAGCGGAGGCAGCTTTTTTCCCAGGTCGATGATGTATTCATATTTATCGTCCCAGCTATCGAAGAGCGCAAACTCCTCCACTATCTCCTTTTCGGTATCCCGTATGGTAGCTGCCTGTTCCATTCTACTTATTTCAGCATCCGGATCGCCTTTTCCAAGGCGGTAGCCAGTTGCGAAATTTCATCTTTGGTATTATATAATGCCAGCGAGGCCCGCACGGTACCGGGTATGCCAAAGCGATCCATCAGCGGCTGCGCGCAATGGTGACCGGTACGCACGGCAATGCCTTTGTTGTCGAGCAGAATGCCGAGATCCTGGGGATGCGCCCCTTCCACCACAAACGAAAGCACGCTGGTCTTTTGCTTCGCTGTTCCTACCAGGCGAACTCCGTCGATGCCGCCAATTGTATCCGTTGCATAAGCCAGCAGTTCATCTTCATACTGGCGGATCTTCTCCCGGCCAATACCCTGCACATAATCGATGGCGGCTTTGAAAGCGATGGTATCGGCTATATTGGGGGTACCCGCCTCATATTTATAAGGCAGATCATTATAACTGGTCTTTTCAAAACTCACTTCCCGGATCATTTCGCCACCACCCTGATAAACGGGCATCTGCTCCAGCCATTTCTTCTTTCCATATAATACACCCACGCCGGTAGGTCCATATACTTTATGCGAAGAACAGGCAAAGAAGTCGCAATCCAATTTTTGCACATCAATACTGAGGTGCACCGTACTTTGCGCGCCATCGAGCAATACGAGCGCGCCCTTTTCATGCGCAGCCTTTATCACCTGCTCTACCGGATTGAGTGTGCCCAATGCGTTCGACACATGTACCAGCGTCACCAGTTTGGTTTTTTCCGAAAGCAGGGCCGCAAAGCCATCCATATCCAATTCACCGGAATCTGTAACAGGAATTACCTTCAATTGAGCGCCCGTTCTTTCGCAGGCAATTTGCCAGGGTACGATATTGGAATGATGCTCCATTCCCGAAATCAACAGTTCATCACCGGGCTTCAGGTTTTGCATTGCCCAGGTATAAGCCACCAGGTTGATGCTTTCCGTGGTGCCACGGGTGAAAATGATTTCTTCGCGTGTAGCCGCTCCCAAAAATTCCTTCACCGCATCGCGGGTAGCTTCAAAAGCAGCCGTCGCTTCTTCTGCCAGGCTGTGAATGCCGCGGTGAATATTGGCATTATAGTGCGCATAGTACTGCGTCAATGCCTGAATCACCACCTGCGGTTTTTGCGTGGTAGCGGCATTGTCGAGATACACCAGCGGATAACCCTTTACATGCCTTTGCAGGATGGGGAAATCGCGCCTGTAGCGGTCAACATCGTAACTAATATGCGAAAGGGTTGCTGTTTCCATTTTTAAAGCATTTCGAGCCGGCGGTGAATAGACGCTTCGGCAAATTCGCGGATGGGCTCCAGCAAAATCTTTTCGAGAATATCGCTGGTGAAGCCGTGCAGCAGCAATGATTGCGCCGATTTTTCCGGTATGCCACGCGACTGCAGGTAAAACAGCGCTTCCTCATCGAGGCGGCCAATCGTACATCCATGCGAGCACTTCACATCATCGGCAAAAATCTCCAACTGCGGCTTGGTATTCATGCTGGCGGCCTCACCGAGCAGCAGGTTCTTGTTCGACTGGTAGGCATTGGTTTTTTGCGCATCCGGGCGAACAAAAATCTTTCCATTAAACACTCCGGTGGCTTCATCCGTAATCACGCCCTTGTATAATTCGTTGCTGTAGCAATGGGGCTTCACGTTATCCACTACGGTATGGTTATCCACCAGGGTCTTGCCCTTCAGGAGATAAAGTCCGTACAAATGCGATTCGCCGTATTCCGCTTCCATCACCATGTGCGTATTGTTGCGCACAATATGACCATCCAGTGAAATGGTAACAGAATAGGCGAAACTTTTGCCCAGTTGCCGGATATGCGTGGTACTTACCAGGCTGGCATCGGCATGGTCCTGCTGCAATTTGTAATGATAGAAGCGTGCATCGGCATCCAACACCACTTCGGTCACCTGGTTGGTGAGGCTTTCGCCGCTACCCAGGGTCTGGAAATTTTCTACCCACTGCAGGTTGGCGTTTCGCCCCACATACACGAGGCTACGCGGCAGGGCCAGTCCCGGCTGGCTGCGTGCATCCTGGAAATGATATACATAAACGGGATGAGCGAGTTCGATACCATCCGCCACATAAACAAATACACCCCCCTGCATGAGAGCGGTATTCATGGCATACATGCCATCTTTCAAATATTGTCCGCTATGGCCAAAACTACGGGCGATCAGGTCGGCATGTTCAGCGGCCGCTTCGAGGGGCAGCACCTGCAATCCCGGAGAAATAAATTTGGAAAGACCCAGGTCGAAACGGCCATTCACAAATACGATTTCATTGGCTTTTTCATGCCCCGGAAGGCGATGGTGTTCAATGTCGGCTACGGCAACCACGGGTTCCGCATGCAGGGTCAGGGGCGTCTCCCGGTTAAACAGGGAACTGATACGGGTATATTTCCATTCCTCATGCTTCACGGCAGGGATGCCCCATCTTGAAAAATCTTCCAAAGCCGCATCACGCTGCCGGCCCAATAATCCCACATGGCCATTCTTCTGCTGCTGATACTGCTCTTTATAGTAACTAATAGTATCCATTGTCATTTTTTAGCTTCCACAATAACTCAGGCTTCCTCGCCTACTTTAAGTTCTTCCTTAATAAAATCATAGCCTTTTTCTTCCAGTTCCAAAGCCAGTTCACGGGTGCCTGATTTTACAATACGGCCCTGGTACAGTACGTGTACAAAATCGGGCACGATATAATCGAGCAGACGCTGATAGTGAGTAATCAGCAGCACAGCATTATCTTTTCCGCGCAGCTTATTCACGCCATTGGAAACAATGCGGATGGCATCAATATCGAGACCGGAATCCGTTTCATCAAGGATGGCCAGTTTGGGTTCCAGCATCGCCATCTGAAAGATTTCATTTCGCTTCTTTTCACCACCCGAAAAGCCCTCATTCAGCGGACGGCTCAGCAGAGACTGATCCATATTCATCATGGCCATCTTTTCTTTCATCAGCTTCAAAAAGCCCACCGCATCCAGGGACTCCTGTCCACGATACTTGCGCACTTCATTCACCGCTGTCTTAATAAAATTGGTGGTGCTCAGTCCCGGAATCTCCACGGGATACTGAAAGGCGAGAAAAAGTCCTTCACCCGCACGCTCTTCAGGACCCAGTTCCAGCAGGTCTTTTCCCAAAAACTCCACGGAGCCTCCGAGTACTTCATAATTTTCACGTCCCGCCAGCACCGATGCCAGCGTGCTCTTGCCAGAACCATTCGGGCCCATGATGGCATGCACTTCGCCGGGTTTTATATCGAGATTAATTCCCTTCAGGATTTGCTTCCCCTCAATACCCGCTTGTAAATTGTCGATCTTCAGCATTTTTTTGAGTTATAAGTTATAAGTTTTAAGTTTTAAGTGGAAGGTTTAAGTGGAAGGTTTAAGGTTGAAAGTTTAAGGTTTAAGGTTTACCTCTAATCATGTAAAAGATAATATCATTTGCCAGCCCTTACATAAAACTTTAAACTTTAAACCTTAAACTTTAAACTCTAACCTCACCCCACGCTTCCTTCCAAACTAATCGCCAACAGCTTTTGCGCTTCCACGGCAAATTCCATCGGCAATTGGTTCATCACTTCTTTGGCAAAGCCATTGATGATGAGGGCGACGGCTGTTTCGGTATCAATGCCGCGTTGGTTACAGTAGAATATCTGGTCTTCCCCAATCTTGGAGGTGGTGGCTTCGTGTTCCACTACCGCCGTATTGTTCTTTACTTCAATATAGGGGAAGGTATGTGCACCGCACTTATCGCCGAGCAACAGCGAATCGCATTGCGAGAAATTTCTCGCTTTGCTGGCGTTTTTTCCCACCTGCACCAGGCCGCGATAACTATTTTGGCTAAAGCCGGCAGATATGCCTTTGCTTACAATCCGGCTGCGGGTGTTTTTACCGATATGCATCATCTTGGTGCCGGTATCGGCCTGCTGGCGATGGTTGGTAACGGCTACCGAATAGAATTCACCAATGGAGTGATCACCCTTTAATATCACACTCGGGTATTTCCAGGTAATGGCAGATCCGGTTTCCACCTGTGTCCACGATATCTTGGAATGCGCGCCTTTGCAAATCCCGCGCTTGGTTACGAAATTGTAGATACCCCCGCGTCCTTCCTTATCACCGGGATACCAGTTTTGCACGGTACTGTATTTTACCTCCGCATGGTCCAGGGCTACGATTTCCACCACCGCCGCATGCAACTGGTTTTCGTCGCGCATGGGGGCAGTACAACCCTCCAGATAACTCACATAACTATTGTCTTCCGCCACAATCAGGGTACGCTCAAACTGTCCTGTATTTTCGGCGTTGATCCGGAAATAGGTGCTCAACTCCATGGGGCAGCGCACGCCTTTGGGAATAAAGCAGAAGGAGCCATCGCTGAATACGGCTGAATTGAGGGCGGCGAAATAATTATCGGTAACCGGTACTACGGAACCCAGGTACTGACGGATCAGTTCGGGGTGTTCCTGAACGGCTTCGCTCATGCTGCAGAAAATGATACCCTGCTCGGCCAGTTGCTCTTTAAAAGTAGTGGCGATGGAAATACTGTCGATCACCGCATCTACCGCCACACCGGTGAGGCGTTTTTGCTCATCAAGCGAAATGCCCAGCTTTTCGAATGTGCGGCGCAATTCCGGGTCAATTTCATCGAGGCTCTTGGGCTTTACCTTTTGCTTGGGAGCGGAATAATAAATAATGTCCTGGTAGTCAATAGGCGGAAACTTCACATTGGCCCAATTGGGTTCCGGCATTTTGAGCCACTGGCGGTAAGCTTTCAGGCGCCATTCGAGCATCCATTCGGGTTCATTCTTTTTGGCGGAAATAAAGCGAACAATATCTTCGCTCAGCCCTTTAGGAGCTGCATCTGCTTCAATATCAGTAACAAATCCATATTTGTACTCATTGAGCACCGTTTGCTCGAGGATATCGAGATCGTCCCTTTTCTCCTCTTTCACTGGGTGAATAATCTCTGCTTTCATGCTGCAAAGGTAGGAATGTATTTATACAAAAAAGTATAAACAGATCAAATTTTGAAAGGTTTACCCTGGAGCATGAATCTGTAAACAACCCTTTGGCAATCAACGTCAAAAAAAATAGGCGAACCCTAACCTCGCAAAAAATGGACTGCCGGGTGTAAAATGAATTTCGCTTACCGGGGCCGGTTCCGCCTGCAGGCGGCTTTCGGTATCAAATTGCGTTTCCTTCCATTTTGAATTGAGCATATTCTGCACCGTTAGACCCAGTTCCCATTTGGGTTGGGTATAGTTGATGGCCGCGTCTATAATAAAATAGGAGGATGCGCGAACGGAATTGGTTTCATTCGCCGGGCGTGCTGCCATATACCGATACCGGATACTGCCATTCCATCCCTTATTTTGCCGATAGCTAATGCCACCCGTACTGGTTAAACCCGGTGCCAGTGGCAGATAGGCTTCCGCTTTGGGCAAACCCAGGGCGCGGGGATTGGCCAGTGAAATATCGGCGTCCCAAAACCATTTGGGCACAATCTCATAGCGCAGGGCCAGGTCCCAGCCCATTCGGCGGGTACGGCCGCCTGTTTCCACCACCCCCTCATCACCCACATAGATAAACTCCTGCTGCAGCCACAAATACCAGAATGTTGTTTGCAACAACAATCGGGGCGAGGGCTTAAAGATGCCGCCGATATCGGTGCCGCGCGCGGGTGTCACCACCCGCCTGCCATCCTGCTGCACGGCTACCCGGGTATCGTTGCTATGCAGCCCCTGGCCGGTATGCCAGTAGAGTTGCCATTTTTCGCTGGCCCTGTATTGCACACTGAACTTGGGGCTTAGCAGAAACGACTGCGCCTGCCCTACTGTGCCATTCAGCCGGTCGAGGTAGCGGTTCCAGAACTGATCGGCCCGCAATCCCGCGCTAATGCTCCATCTTTTGTTTGGCTGCAATTTTTCCTGCAGGTAAAATCCGGCATTCGTTTCCGTGATATCACCCAGCATGATGGGCTCCAGCAATTCATCCCGGTTACGGGTACGGCTCAGTTCGGTGTGACGGGTGCGATCGTGGCGCCATTGCGTGCCGGCTTCCATCGATGCCGATTTTCCCGCTAATGAGTGTTGCCAGGCATAATCCAGCTCAAACCCTGTGAGGTCGCGGCTTTCCTTCTGCCTGATCTGATCTCCATTCACGGGATCATTCAGAAAAAAAGTAAAATTAGAATACAACTCAAAATCATAACGGGAAAAATAAACACGGTTTCGAATGGTTGCTGCCGACGACAAATAGTGTAAAGTCGACAGGTTAAGATTATACCGGCTGGTGCTTCCGCCCTCGGTATCATCTATGGCGCCATACCAGCCAATAGTTCCATCTTTGACGGCACGGTCGGGTATTTGCCCGCTGGCATTCCACTTACTGTGAAATGCGGAAGCGGAGGCCGTAAGATAGGTTCGTTCACTGGTTTGCCCATGATATTTCAGCAATGCATTCAGTCGGTTAAACGATTGGGGACTGTCGAAATAGCCATCTGTAAAAGAATATTCACCGGCTGCATAAAGACTTTGCCCCTTCTGCCGCTGCGCTTCGGAAAGAAAGTTAATGCCAGTAACGGCACGCAGGGTATTAAACTGGCCGCCTTCCAGTTTGGCAAAGCTTCGCTGAAGCTGATTGCGGGTTTGAAATTCCACATAGCCGGCCGTTGCAAAGTTTCCCTGACGGGCGAAATAGGGACCCTTATCAAAATTTACATGCTCGATCATTTCCGGAATCAGAAAATGCAGGTCCGCATATCCCTGCCCATGCGCATGGCTTACCATATTCACGGGCATGCCGTCCACCGTTATCCGGATATCAGTACCATGATCTATATCAAAACCGCGCAAAAAAATCTGTTCGGCCTTACCGCCACCCGCGTGCTGGCCGATGAATAGTCCCGGCACCATGCGCAATATGTCTTGCGAATTGGTAATCGGGCGCAGGTGAATATCCAGGTCGCCGATGCTGTGAAAAACACCCCTTGAACTGGCCGCATTCACCAGCACCTCACTCAATGATGTGATACCGGGTTCCAGCGCCAAAATCAAAAGATCCTTTTCAATGGGGAGAAAAATGGTATCTGACTGAAAGCCCACACTGCTTACAATCAGTTGCCGTATGGATGAAGGCAACCCGCTCAGCAATATCTGTCCGTTTTCATCGGCTGTACCGACAAAACTGTAATCAGAACTGTAAACGGTAGCGGATGGCAGCGCCTGCTTTGTAAAAGCATGAATCACCTTCAACCTTGCTGAAACAGGTTGCGCCCCAAGCATGGGGGGCCCGGTAAAATGAAGCAGCAGGCAGAACAGCACGAATTTTGGCATCAGCAAATTTGCGAAGAAAAATCAAAATTTTTCCAGGCTTGCAATACCGCAGGTGTAATATTTGAAGGTTTAGGGTTTAAGGTTTAAGGTTTAAGGTTGTTGGAAAGGGAAGAAGTTGTGGACCGCATAATTTGGGATGGAATGGCGGGATAATACAAGAATCTCCTATATGCAGATCGGCGCAGACTTTTCTACTTTAAAAAGCATTCCTACTCCCTGCCTTCCTGTAGCCATACAGGTTGGAAGCAAGTTCTAATTTGAAAAATTGAACCCCATATCTGATAGTGCAGCGCTACTATTACGCTGAACCTGTCGTTGCGTTCGTTGCGAATTCTTTGCGCTCGTTGCGGTAAAACTTTTGGGGTTGCCAGCAGCATCAAATACAAGAGAGTTATCACCGCAACGAGCGCAAAGAATTCGCTACGGGAGCGACGTATAAATGATGTTTACCGCAATACTTTAAACCTTAAACCCTAAACCTTAAACCCTAAACCCTAAACCACTCAACCCCTAAAATACACCAGCACCGCGATCACTATCGCCACCAGCAGCACGGAGAATATCAGATCCCATTTGCTATAGCTGGCTCTGGCGGCGGCTTTTTGTTCGGCGCTGAGGGTGCCAATGGTGAGGCCCTGAATTTGCTCCAGCGAAGGTTTGGCCGTGCTCAGGCTCACGATGCTGCAGACCAATACACAACCGACAAACATATAGATGGCCATGTGTGCAAAATTGATGGCGGCAAATTGCGCGAACAAACTGGTTTCACCAGCCGGCAATTTTCCGTTTTCCAAAAATACCAGCTCACAAATGATCCGGAGTGTAGCCATCAGCAATCCAAAGAGCAGGGTGGCGATAGCCCCTTTGGCGTTCACTCTTTTCCATAAGATGCCAAGTAGAAACACAGCGGTGATTGGCGGGGCGATATAAGCCTGCACATTTTGCAGGTATTGGTAGAGTACGCCACCCCCAATTTTTTGCATGATGGGAATCCACAACATACCGAGCACCACGATCACGGCGGTAGCGATACGACCTGCCCGCACGAGCTCGCTCTCCGGGGCCTTCGGCTTCATTTTTTTGAATATATCTACAGTAAACAGGGTGGAGGCAGAATTAAATACCGAAGCCAGCGAACTCATCAGCGCTGCCATCAGTCCGCCCGCTACCAACCCTTTCAGCCCCGCGGGCAGCAGGTATTGTACCAGCGTGGGAAATACCTGGTCGCTTTTTTCATATTGAATCATTCCTTTTTGCTTCAACGCAAATGCGATGATGCCGGGCACCAGGAATATAAAGATGGGGGTCAGCTTCAGGAAGGCGCCGAAAATAGCACCCCTTCTGCCGATGGTAATATTATGCGCCGACAAAGTTCGTTGCACGATATACTGATCCGTACACCAGTACCAGATACCAACGATGGTGCCCCCAATCAACATCCCCGTCCAGGGAAAATCCGGATCGGAAGCGGGTCGCCACATGTTGAAGTGTTCACTGCCCGCTGTGGCTTTCAATTCATCCCACCCACCCACGGCATTCAATCCCATCACCGTAATCACGGTTGCTCCCAACAACAAGACCACAGTTTGAAAAGCTTCGGTGTATACCACTGCGCGCATGCCACCCAGTATGGTATAGAGACCGGTGACCAGCACGATGGCGATGGCACCCTGGAAAAAGTCGATACCCAGCAGTTCGGATACTACCACGCCTCCGGCATAAATGGTGACGGAAACCTTGGTAAGCACATATCCCGCGATGCTGAATAAGGAGAGAAACCAGCGCGACTGGCTGTCGAAGCGCTTCTCTAAAAACTCGGGCATGGTAAATGCCCCACTGCGCATATAAAATGGAAGGAAGAACCAGCCGAGCAACAACACGATCCAGGCATGCAGCTCATAATGCGCCATGGGCATTCCCGATTCGGCACCGGTGCCTGCCAGACCCACTACGTGCTCGGAACCGATATTCGACGCAAAGATGGAAGCGCCAATTACAAACCAGCCCACATTGCGGCCGGCGAGGAAATATTCTTCCGTTGTATTATTCTTCTTGCGTATCACCCACCAGGCGATGAGCAGCAGGATGGCGAAATAAGCGGCCAGTACAATCCAGTCGGCAGTTTGTAAGGTATTCATATCACAAGCAGATAAAAATAAAGGCGCCTTACTCCTGGAAGTGAAGACGCCCCTGGTTCTATAGTTGGCCTAAAGTTAAAGATGATTATTCAAAATATTCTCCAATAATTCCTGTTTACCGCTGCGTATGGCCGGCTCTCCGTTTTTCGCCGCATAGTTACGGAGGTCTTCGAGACTCATCTTTCCTTCTTCGAATGCACGGCCCTCGCCCTGATCGAAGGAAGCATAGCGGTTTTTCCGGATCTTGCCGTAATCGGAGCTACTAATCACCGCATCGGCTGTTACCAATGCCCGGGCAAATGCATCCATGCCGCCGATATGCGCATAAAAAAGATCTTCCATATCGGTGCTGTTGCGTCGCACTTTTGCATCGAAATTGATACCGCCGCCCGTAAATCCACCGGCTTCGAGTATGATCAGCATCGCTTCCGTGAGCTCGGTAACATTATTGGGAAACTGATCCGTATCCCATCCATTCTGATAATCGCCGCGATTGGCATCGATGCTGCCCAGTAGTCCGGCATCAGCAGCCACCTGCAATTCATGCTGGAAGGTATGGCCCGCAAGGGTAGCATGGTTCACCTCAATATTCAGGCTGAAATCGTTCAGCAAATCATGCTGACGCAGAAAACCAATCACCGTTTCGCTATCGTAATCATATTGATGTTTGCTGGGTTCGCAGGGCTTGGGTTCAATAAAAAACTTCCCCTTAAAGCCCTGGCGACGCGCATAATCTTTAGCCGTATGCAGAAAGCGCGCGAGGTGTTCTTTCTCGCGTTTCATGTCGGTATTGAGCAGGCTCATATAGCCTTCCCTTCCTCCCCAGAAAACATAGTTCTCTCCACCCAGGCGGATGGTCGCATCAAGCGCGGCCTTTACCTGTGCGCCCGCATGGGCGAGTACATGAAAATCGGGATTGGTGGCCGCGCCATTCATATAACGACGATGAGAAAAAAGGTTGGCCGTACCCCAAAGCAGCTTTACTCCACTGGCTTTTTGTTTTTCGTGCAGGTATTCCGAAGCGGCCTGCAAACGGCTTTCATTCTCCGCCACATCGTTGCCATAGTCTACCACATCCACATCGTGAAAACAATAATAAGGAAGGCCCATCTTGGTAATAAATTCAAAAGCCGCATCCGCTTTGTCGCGTGCGCGCTGTAGCGGATCCCGGCTTTCGTCCCATGGAAATAGATGTGTGGGCTCGCCAAACGGGTCGGCGCCATTACCGTTGAAGGAATGCCAGTAAGCACAGGCAAAGCGCAGCCAGTCGCGCATGCTGCGGCCGGCAACCTGCCTGTTGGCATCGTACCAACGAAAAGCCAGCGGATTATCCGATTTTGGTCCCTCATAGGGTATTGCTCCGATTCCTTTAAAATATTCTTTCTGTCCCAGTGTGATGGCCATTACTTGTTACTATTTATGATGATTAAATCTGTTAATTCAGGATGCATCGGATACTAATTCCCGTTGTTCTTCCATTTTGCGTAAGCTTTCCTGCAGGGCCGCTTTCCATTGCAGGTAATTGCTTTCCAGTTTGCCTGATACAGTGGGCTCCAAGATACGAACCGGCTGTCGTTTGCTGCCCATTTCCTGCACGTCTTTATAAATACCCGCTCCCACACCTGCACCCAGGGCGGCGCCAAAACTTCCATCGCCCTCATAAAACTCCACCGCGAGGTTGTTGATGGATGCAAAACTTTGTGTAAACACATCGCTGAGGAAAAGATTGGCGCGGCCCGCCCTTACCAGGTCGATATGCATGCCATTATCCCGCATAATATCGAGCCCGTACCGGAACGCAAAGGCGATACCTTCCTGCGTGGCCCGGGCCATATGGGCAAACTGATGTTTATTAAGATCAATACCGAGGAATCGCGCGCCCGGCATGCGGTTACCCAACATCCTTTCGGCACCATTACCAAAGGGAATGGCCAATAAACCCTCCGACGCTTCGGGCACAGAGGCAGCCATCTGGTTCATCTTGTCGTACGAAACATCGCCCCTGCCCAGTTCACGAACCCATTTATTCATGATTCCCACGCCATTGATGCAAAGCAGTACGCCAATGCGCGCCGCATCGGGATGGTGATTCACGTGTACAAAACTGTTTACACGGGAAAGCGGATCAGATTCAGGCTGGTCCGTCACGGCATAAATCACACCCGATGTTCCGGCGGTAGCGGCTACTTCACCGGGGTTGAGCACATTAAGTGCCAAAGCATTGTTGGGTTGATCACCCGCCTTATACGAAACCGGTATACCCGGTTTTAAAGAAAGCTTTTCAGCAACAGCCTTTTCTATTTGTCCATGAACCGAAAATACCGGCGCCAGGCGCGGAATTTTTTCGGCATCGAGGCCAAAATGAATCAATACCGGTCGGGCAATGGCTTCCTCCCGAAAATCCCACATTATGCCTTCGGAAAGTGCTGAAGGCGTGGTGCTGGATTCGCCCGTCAGCCTCAAAGCAATAAAATCGCCCGGCAGCATGAACTGGTGAATGCGATTATACACAAAGGGTTCATGTTGCTGAACCCAACTTAGTTTGGAGGCGGTAAAATTTCCGGGGGAATTGAGTAGATGGGTCTGGCAATAGTTTTCACCCAAAGCACGGTAGGCTTTATCGCCGATGCCGACGGCACGGCTATCGCACCAGATAATGCTATTGCGAATGCTTTGCCCTGCCGGGTTGGTGAGCACCAGGCCATGCATCTGGTAAGCGATGCCTATCGCGGCAATATCGCGGGGGTCGTACTGCCCGCCTGCGTGGCATTTCAAGATAGCCGTCTGCACATAGTCCCACCAGTTCTCGGGATTTTGCTCTGCCCATCCCGGTGCGGGGGAATAGATGGGCGCCTCCGTTTCGGGCCAGGTTGCCGACGCAATTAACTGCTGCGAGTCCGCATCCACCACCGAAACTTTAATCGAAGAAGTGCCCAAATCAATTCCTAATAACAACATGTTCCTGGTTTTCTTTCAATGTAAGAAAAAAAAGGAAGGACGAAGAATCATCCCTCCGTGACGATTGCTATAAGAACTACCAAGTTGAAATCAAGTTATAAGTTATAAGTTGTAAGTAGTAAGTTCTATGATTATGGTTCTGTGGTTGCTGCTATGCAGCGACCACAGAACGAATGTAGGGAAATTTTGAAAAGTTGCAACCGATTGCAAAAAATATTTTAAGATTTGTGCCGAAAAAGGGGTTGACCAGCACCGAATTGTAGAGAATTCCGCCTGTTCAAAGGAAAAAAAATGATTACGGGTGCATCCTGAATCGTTTTTTTTGCGACTTTTAAGCAACCGATTGCAAAAATGAAGCCGAAAAAAGAGGTAACCATCTATGATATTGCGCAAAAGCTGGCGGTGAGTTCCGCCACGGTAAGCCGTGGGCTGAACAATCATCCTTCCATCAGCAAACCCACCCGCAAGCGCATACAGGAGGCGGCCCGGGAACTGGGTTACCGGCACAACAGCTTTGCCAGCGGGCTTCGGCGACAAAAATCGAATACCATCGGCGTTCTCGTGCATCGGCTCAACAGTAATTTCGTCGCTTCCGTTATTGCCGGCATCGAAAAAGTGACTTCCGAAATGGGTTATGATCTGCTCATTGCCCATTCGGCCGAATCGGGTGCCCGGGAAGCGGCCAACGCCCTCAACCTTTTTCATAAAAGAGTTGACGGCCTTATTGCCTCCCTCGCTTTTGATACCGATAACCTCGACCATTTCCGGGTATTTGAAGAAAAGGGTATCCCTCTGATCTTCTTCGACCGGGTAGAAGAAAACTGCGATTATACCAAGGTGGTGATCGATAACTACAAATGTGGCTACCAGGCCACGCGCCACCTGGTGGAACAGGGTTGTGAACGCATTGCCCTCATTACCCCCAACCTGAAAAGAAATGTGTATTCGCAGCGCTTCCGCGGATACAAAGATGCTTTGTACGACAATGGCCTCCCCTTTGTGCAGGAAAGAGTACTGGTGCGCGACCTGGGGGAACAAAACGGCTCCGAAGCCGCCCTGCAGATACTGAAAATGGATCCCCTACCCGATGGCATTTTCGCCGCCAACGATTTTACCGCTGCGGCCTGTATGAAAACCCTGCAGGACCATGGCATCCGCATCCCGGAAGATATCGCCATCATCGGCTTCAACAACGATGCCATCGGCACCCTGATAACACCACGTCTGTCAACCGTAGACTACCCCGGTTTCGACCTGGGAGAAATTGCAGGCCGGCACCTGCTTAATCACCTGAATGGCGTGGAACAAATAGAAAAAACCCAAACGATTGTTGTGCGCTCCGAGTTGGTGATCCGCGAATCATCGCTTCGGAAACCCAACGGTTAATGTTTTATTGATTGCCATTATGAAAAAAATGATGTCGCTTTGCTGGCTGCTCACCCTTCTCACCCTTGCAAGGGCTGAGGATGGCTATGACCTCTGGCTCCGCTATAAAGCTATCGACAATGCCAAAACCGCAGCCGCCTATCGCACGCATATAAAAGGTTATATTGTTGCCGGCAATACCAGCACCAGTGGGATCATTCGCTCGGAACTGAATCGCGGCTTATCAGGCCTGTTGCAAAAATCTATTACTGAAATAAGGGCCGGCAACCGCTTGCCCAACGGCACCCTGGTGATTGGAACCCCTGCCAGCTCCCCCATCATTCGCGCTGCGGGTCTGCAGGCAGAGCTGGCCAAAGCCGGCCAGGAAGGCTTTGTGATCCGTACCCGCAACAATGCCGGCGGATCCAGTATCCTTATCGCCGCCAATACCGAAATGGGCGCGCTCTATGGCAGCTTCCACTTTTTGCGGCTGTTACAAACGGGTGAGCCCATTCACGCATTGTCACTGGTTTCGGCGCCCCGCATAAAATTGCGTATGCTCAACCATTGGGACAATCTCGATCGCACCGTGGAACGAGGCTATGCCGGTTTTTCCATCTGGGACTGGCACAAACTGCCTGTTTACCTGGATCCCCGCTACACCGACTATGCAAGAGCCAATGCCTCCATCGGCATCAATGGAACGGTGCTCACCAATGTAAATGCCAATGCTACCATACTTACAGCCCCCTATCTTGAAAAAGTAAAAGCCCTTGCTGACTTATTCAGGCCCTATGGTATTAAAGTATATCTCACCGCCAGATTCAGTGCGCCGATAGAACTGGGAAAACTGAAAACAGCCGATCCTTTAGACGAAGGCGTGCAGGCCTGGTGGGCGGCCAAAGTAAAAGAGATCTATTCCTATGTTCCCGACTTTGGCGGCTTTTTGGTAAAAGCCAATAGTGAAGGCCAGCCGGGTCCGCAGGACTATAACCGAAGCCACGCCGATGGCGCCAATATGCTGGCCGATATACTCGCGCCCCACAAAGGCATTGTAATGTGGCGGGCTTTTGTGTATAGCGACAAAAATCCCGACGACCGCCATAAGCAGGCTTATGATGAATTTGTGCCGTTGGATGGTAAGTTTCGCGACAACGTGATGGTGCAGGTGAAAAATGGCGCCATCGATTTTATGCCCCGTGAACCCTTTCACCCCCTGTTTGGCGCCATGCCCTCCACTTCGCTGATGATGGAGTTCCAGGTTACGCAGGAATACCTGGGCCAGGCAACCAATCTTGTGTACCTGGCTCCGCTCTTTAAAGAATGTCTCGACAGCGATACCTATTCCAAAGGCCGGGGAAGCACCGTGGCAAAAAGAATTGATGGCAGCACATACGGACATCAACTCAATGGCATGGCTGGTGTGGCAAATATTGGTAACGACATCAACTGGACAGGTCACCCCATGGCGCAGGCCAATTGGTATGCCCTGGGCAGGCTGGCCTGGGATCACCAGCTCAGCAGCGAAGCCATCGCCGAAGAATGGCTGCGCATGACTTATTCGCATCATCCTGTTTTTTTGCGCGGCGCGCGGGATATACTGATGGAGAGCCGTGAGATCATGGTTCGCTTTTCCAATCCACTGGGCTTACACCATATAATGGGTACCAGTCACCATTACGGACCGGCGCCCTGGGTAAGCTACCTGAACCGCCCCGAATGGAATCCCGTGTACTATCACAAAGCAGACAGCCTCGGTATTGGATTCAACAGAACCAGCACCGGCAGCAACGCGCTGGCACAATACCATCCCGAGGCACGCAAGGCATGGGAAAACCAGGAGACCTGCGATGAGAAATACCTGCTCTGGTTTCATCATGTGCCCTGGGATTTTCGCCTGCAGTCAGGTCGCACCCTTTGGGAAGAACTCTGTCATGAATATTACACAGGCGAAGCAGCGGTGAAAGACATGCAGCAAAAATGGAATTCGCTGCAACCTTATGTGGATGAGCAGCGCTTCAGGCAGGTATCGATGTTGCTGGCCGTGCAGCAGGAGGAAGCCATCTGGTGGCGCGAGGCCTGCCTGCTCTACTTCTCGCAGTTCAGCCGTAAACCCATTCCCGGTCAGTATCCGCCACCAACAAAAACATTAGACTATTATATGAAGTTGCGTTTCCCCTTTGCCCCGGGCATTTGAGGAAACGATAAGGATAAGGAGGAATATATGTCGCAACAAACAACCAGGACAGCCCTGGTCACCGGAGGTGGATCAGGGCTTGGATTCGCGATCGCTCAAAAATTTGTAGCGATGGGCTATCGAACCATTATTGCCGGCCGTGATCAGGAAAAACTGAATAAGGCAAAGGCCAAGCTGGGAGAGCTGTGTACGGCCATTGCCATCGATCTCAGTAAGCTGCCTGCCATTCCGGGGTGGGTAGAAAAACTGGTAAAAGAGTTTGGACGCATTGATATCCTGGTCAACAATGCCGGAATCAACCAGAAAAAGGATTTTGCCGAAGTAACGGATGAGGAGTTTCAGTTAATACTCAATACCAATGTGAACGCGGTATTTGCCCTGAGCCGGGAAGTGGTGAAAGATATGTTGCGGCATCGCAGTGGCTGTATTATCAATATCAGTTCAATGGCCGCGCAATATGGCTTACCCAAAGTGATTGCCTATTCAGCCAGCAAGAGCGCGATTGATGGTTTAACAAGGGCTATGGCCGTAGAATTATCACCTATGGGGATTCGGGTCAACGCCATAGCGCCCGGTTTTATTTATTCCGACATGACGGCCAAAGCGCTGGATTCGGATCCGGAGCGAAAGGCGAAAGTATTTGGCCGAACACCGATGGGTGTGATGGGTCAGCCCGAAGATATTGGCGAAGCCGCCGGTTTTCTGGCCAGTGATGCCGCGCGCTACATCACCGGGGTCATACTGCCGGTGGACGGTGGCAATAGTATAGGTTTCTAAATTGATTAGCATAATGAGGACCCTGCTGCTTATAGCTGGCCTACTGGCCATTGGTCCGATATTGGCACAGCCAATTATCGCATTTCGTCCTGCCAGCAACCACTACAGGCTGGAGCAGGCCCGGATCTGCGTACATCCGCAAGAGCAGGAACTGGTGCAACTGGCGGCCCGTTTCCTGCAGCAGGATTTGAATGCCGTAACGGGTTACCTGGCTCCCATTGAATCGGCATTGCCGGCAAAAGCCAAAACATTGGTGCTGCTCGGCACTCCCGACCACTCACCCTGGATTCAGCAACTGCTACAGCAGGGAAAAATCGCCTGGCCCGCTGAAAAAAGAAAATGGGAATCCTATTTAATACAAACAGTAGAGGCCCCCTTTCCCGGTATTGAACAGGCCATTGTTGTTGCCGGCAACGACCGAAGAGGTCTGGCTTATGGTGTTTTTGAGCTGTCGAAGCAGATGGGCGTATCGCCCTGGTACTGGTGGGCCGATGTGCCGGTTCCATCGCATAAGCATCTCTATATACGCGCCCAGGCCCGTCTCGAAGACGCGCCACGGGTAAAGTATCGCGGTATATTCATCAACGACGAGGCCCCGGCACTTTCGGGCTGGACAAGGGAAAAATTCGGTGGATTCAATCACCGGTTTTATGCCCGGGTATTTGAATTGATATTGCGCCTCAGGGGCAATTATATATGGCCCGCCATGTGGGGCAATGCTTTTTATGACGATGATTCCCTCAACCGCCGCGTGGCCGAAGAGTATGGAATAGTGATCGGCACCTCACACCACGAACCACTGATGCGCGCGCATGCCGAATGGCGTAACTATGGTCAGGGCCCCTGGGACTATAACCAAAACGAAACCCGATTGCGCGAATTCTGGAAGGGCGGTATGGAGCGCGCCCACAACGAAAAAATTGTGACCGTGGGCATGCGTGGCGATGGCGACGAACCCATGTCGCGTGAAACCGCTACCAGCCTGCTCGAAAAGATTGTGGCCGATCAGCGAAAGATTATTGAAGAAGTTACCGGCAGACCCGCACCTGAAACCCCGCAGCTTTGGGCTTTATACAAAGAAGTGCAGGATTATTACGACCAGGGTATGCGCGTGCCTGATGATGTAACCCTGCTCGTCGCCGACGACAACTGGGGTAATATTCGTCGCGTACCCGACATGCAGGCCCCTCCCCGCCAGGGCGGTTATGGCATTTATTACCATTTCGATTATGTGGGTGGACCCCGCAATTACAAATGGATCAATACCAATCCGCTTCCCCGGATATGGGAACAGATGCACCTGGCCTGGGAGTTTGCTATGAAGCAGATATGGATCGTGAATGTGGGCGATATCAAACCCATGGAATTCCCCATCAGCTTTTTCCTCGATTATGCCTGGAACCCGGAAGCCATTGATGCAGACGACATCATGCCCTGGTCGGTAGACTGGGCTTCGCGGCAATTTGGCCAGGCCCATGCCAACGAAGCCGCAGCCCTCCTGAGCCTTTATGGCAAATACAATAGCCGCCGCAAACCTGAATTGCTCGACGCGCGCACCTATAGTTTTCATTATGACGAATGGCCGCGGGTGGTAAATGAATACAGGCAACTACTGGATCGTGCACAGGCATTAAAAGAAAAAATACCCTTGGCGCAACAGGACGCTTATTTTCAACTCATCCTCCACCCCATCTGGGCTTCCGCTAATCTGTATGAACTGTACTATGAGGTCGCGCTCAACCAGCGTGCTTATGAGCGCGGTTCAGCCGAGGCGAATAAACATGCGGAAAGAGTGAAACAACTATATGTACAGGATTCGCTGATTACACTGGCTTATCATCAACTGGGTAATGGCAAATGGAATCACATGATGAGCCAGACCCATATCGGCTATACCTATTGGCAACAACCCCCGGTGCAACGAATGCCGGCGGTAAAATACCTGTCTCCCGACTCCGTGCGAACGCAGCCAACAGCAGAAGTATTGCCGGAACGCAAAGCTTCCATTCCGGCTGAAGCAAAAGGCCCTGTCTTTTTCGAAAGCTCGCAAAAAGGTGTGTCGATAGAAGCCGGCCACTATACAAGGCTCGTAAACGCGAGGGGCATTGAATGGAAACTATTGCCCGATCATGGGCGCACGGGTTCCGCCATCACGGCATTTCCCGTTACAGCGCCCGCACAGCATCCGGGAGGAGAATCGGCACATGTTGCTTACGACATCTACACATTCAGCGAGGGGGAATTCACCCTTCAGGCCTATTTCTCCCCAACCCTCAATGTGCATAACCGGCCTGAAGGGCTGCAATACGGCATTTCTATCGATGAGGAAGCACCACAGATCATCAGCATCAATAAGGAAGACAAAAACACCGGCTCCGGAATCTGGAACAAATGGGTCGCCGAAAATATCATTATTAAAAGTTCGCGTCACCGGATTGATCAACCCGGCAAACATACCATCCGCTTTTGGGTGGTGGATCCCGCCGTGGTGCTGCAAAAACTGGTACTCGATTTTGGCAATAACCAACCCAGTTACCTGGGCCCACCTGAAACCATTCATCAACTAAAAAAAACGACGAAATGAAACCACTACTGCAATCCCTGGGCCTGCCCGCCCTCTCGCTAATGCTGGTGCTCGGTTGCTCCAGCGACGACAAGACGGCAACGGAACAGGCGCTGCCTTCGCTAAAGGATGTGTACAAACAGGATTTCCTGATTGGCACCGCACTTAGCGAACAGCAGATCAATGAGCAGGATCCGGGTGCCAAAGCACTGGTGCCCCAACAGTTTAATGCGGCCACACCGGAGAATATCATGAAAGCGGAGATCATTCACCCGGGATGGGATCAATATAATTTTGCCGCCGCCGATAAGCTGATTGAATACGGCAACAAACATAATATACAGATCAATGGTCATACCCTGATCTGGCATAGCCAATTACCCGCCTATGCCCGGCAGATACAAAGCGCCGACTCATTTCGGCTGTTCTTCAACAACCATATCAATACCGTGGCTGGTCGCTACAAAGGCAAGGTAGCATCCTGGGATGTGGTGAACGAAGCATTGAACGAAGATGGCAGCATGCGCCAGTCCGTTTTCCTGCAACACCTGGGTGAGGATTTTGTAACCGAAGCTTTCCGACTTGCCGCGGAAGCATCACCTGGCACCGAGCTCTACTATAACGATTACAACAACGAGCAACCCGCCAAAAGGGCCGGCACCATTCGTATCATCAAAAAGATTCAGGACGCCGGCGTTCGCATCGATGGTGTGGGCATACAGGGCCACTGGCACCTGGGCAAAATACCCCTGAAGGAAATTGAAGAAAGTATTCTGGAGTATGCCGCGCTCGGCATAAAAGTGGCCATTACCGAACTGGATATTGAAGTGTTGCCGCGCGATTTTACCGGCGCCGATGTAAACCAGGGTATGCAAGGCGATCCCAGCCTCAACCCTTATACCGCAGGCTTACCCGATGCCGTCCAGGCCAGGCTGGCCAATGATTACGAAGCCCTTTTCCAGTTATTCCTCAAACATCGGGATAAAATAGACCGGGTAACATTCTGGGGTGTGCATGATGGGCAGAGCTGGCTCAATGGATGGCCCGTGCGCGGACGTACCAATCACCCGCTTTTATTCGATCGGCAATGCCAGCCAAAACCCGCTTTCCATCGGGTGATAGCAGCCGGTAAAAATTTTAACCGATAATCCGAAGCCGCCGATTAATTACAACGAAAACCGATTATGAGTCAACCTTCCGTTACACAAAAGCTCTCGGTACTGGAAAAAGTAGGGTATAGCCTGGGCGACCTGGCTGCCAACCTGATCTTTCAAACCCTGATGGCATTCCTCGCTTTTTTCTATACAGATATTTACAAGATTCCGGCCGACAAAGCCAGCCTGGTGATGTTGACGGGTGGTATCATTGGCGCCGTATTCAATTTGTTCATGGGTGCTATTGCCGACCGCACCCAAACCCGATGGGGCAAGTTTCGTCCATGGATTCTGTGGACGGCCATTCCCTTTGGCGCCATCGCCCTGCTGGCCTTTACCACACTCGACTTTAGCGAGAGTGGCAAACTGGCTTATGCCTTCATTACCTATATTCTGCTGGTGGTGATCTATTCGGCCAACAACCTGCCCTATTCTGCGCTGAGTGGTGTGATAACGGGTAGTATGAAAGAGCGCAATAGTCTTTCCTCCTATCGCTTTGTATCGGTGATGCTGGCGCAGTTTATCGTGCAGGTGCTCCTGCTGCCACTGGCCATTTCGGTAGGCCAGGGCGATAAGGCCGCCGGCTTTGAAAAAGTGATGCTGGTATTCGCCATCGTGGGTGTGGTTTGTTTTTTCATTACCTTCTTAACCACCAGGGAACGAATAGCACCACCGCCCAGTCAGAAAACTCCCCTGATACAGGACCTGCGTGACCTGGCAGGTAACCGGCCCTGGATCATCATGCTACTGCTTACCGTGCTGGTCTTCATTACGCTCGCCTTAAAGGGCGGCATGAATATTTATTACTTCAAGTATTTCCTGACCAGCGAAAGCCAGACCGCATTTTTATCCGGTATCGGATTCGACAATATGCTCAACTCACTGAGCAACACTTTTGGTGAAGCCGCATTTGAGGAATTCCGGAAACCGGGCAGCGCGCCTTATGCCACGTTCAGCGTGGTGAGCGCGGCCAGCACCATCGCCATGATCATCGGCATCTTTTTTTCCAAGCCACTGGCCGACCGTTTTGGAAAGCGCAATGTCTTCGGCATCTTTCTGGCGATATCCGCCATTTGTTTGCTGATGATTTATTTTTTAAGCGATACCGCCGTTTCGGCAGTTTTCCTGCTGCAAACCCTGCATGGCTTAATCTATGGCGTTACCATTCCCCTGCTTTGGGCCATGATCGCCGATGTAGCCGACTTCAGCGAATGGCGACATAACCGACGCGCCACCGCCATCATCTTCAGCGCCATGATCTTTGGGTTGAAGGTGGGCCTGAGCCTGGGCGGCGCTATGGCTACCTGGCTGCTCAGCCTGTTTGGTTATGAAGGCGATGCCGCCGTACAAACCCCTTCGGCCGTCAATGGCATCCGGCTGATGGTAAGCGTACTCCCCGGATTCATCTTTATCGGCGGAGCGACGCTTCTTTTCTTTTACGCCATCAACAAAAAGCTGGAAACACAAATTGAGGCTGATCTTGGATCGCGACGAAAAGCCTGATCATTAACGACAATTATTTTACTTATGCCAGAAGATCCTATCGACCATATTGATTTTGATGAACTGAACCGTAAGGCCATTTCAGCGCCACTGGTATCGCATATTTATACCGCCGATCCATCGGCCCATGTATTCAATGGAAAGATATACATCTATCCTTCGCACGATGTGGAAGCGGGTATCCCCTTCGATGACCTGGGAAGCCATTTCGCCATGGAAGATTACCATGTGTTCTCCATGGAGCATCCGGATGCGGAAGCTACGGATCATGGAGTGGCCCTGCATGTGCGTGACATTCCCTGGGCCGAGCGACAACTCTGGGCGCCGGATGCCGCTTATCGCAATGGCCGCTACTACCTGTACTTCCCCGCCAAAAAAGCCGATGGCATTTTTCAGATAGGCGTTGCGAGCAGTGCCCAACCCACCGGACCCTTCAAGCCCGAACCTCACCCGATCAAAGGTAGTTACTCCATTGACCCCGCCGTATTTATCGACGATGATGGACAGGCTTACCTGTACTTCGGCGGTTTATGGGGCGGACAATTGCAGTGTTATCGCCAACATCAATACCATAAAGACAATCTGGAACCGGGAGCCGGCGAGCCTGCCCTGGGTCCACGCGTGGCCAGGCTGGCCGACAATATGCTGGAACTGGCGGAAGAAGTGCGGGAAATCCAGATACTGGATGAAGCGGGCCATCCCCTGCTGGCGGGCGACAATAATCGCCGCTTTTTTGAAGCAAGCTGGGTGCACAAATACCAGGGAAAATATTATTTCTCCTATTCCACCGGCGACACGCATTTTATCTGCTATGCCGTTGGCGACAACCCCTACGGACCCTTTATCTATGCCGGGCGCATCCTCGAACCGGTAGTGGGCTGGACATCGCACCATTCCATCTGCGAATTCCGCGGCAAATGGTATCTCTTCTATCACGATAGCAGTCTGAGCCGGGGTGTAACGCATTTGAGAAGCATGAAAGTAACAGAGATCAGGTACGACGATAGGGGACGCATTCAAACAATAGAACCCTATGGCCAACCATAGACAATGAATGATAAAATGAAACAACGATTTTCACTACTCTTCCTCATCCTGCTCATGGGCGCCGCCGCCAGAACGCAGGTAGTGACCAATCCTATTCTCGCCGGCTTTTATCCCGACCCCAGCATTTGCCGGGCCGGCGATGATTATTATATCGTGAACTCATCCTTCTCCTATTATCCGGGCCTTCCGCTTTTTCATAGCAAGGACCTCCTGAACTGGGAATTGATAGGTTATGCGATGGACCGGCCTGATCAGCTCAACCTCGACAGCTCGGGGATATCCCGCGGACTCTATGCCCCTTCCATTCATTATCACGACGGACTATTCTACATCGTTTGTACGGAAGTAACAAGGCTGGGCAATTTTGTGATTACAGCCAAAGACCCCCGTGGTCCCTGGTCGGATCCCGTGCGGCTACCGGAGGTAAATGGTATTGACCCTTCCCTGTACTTCGATGATAACGGCAAATCCTATATTGTTTTTAACAGCATCCCTCCCAATAATATTTCCCAGCATCCGGGCCACCGTACCATCCGCATGTTTGAGTTTGACCCCAAGGAACTCAAAGTGAAGGGTGAAGAAAAATTGTTGGTGAACGGCGGCACGGATATGGCGAAGAAACCCGTCTGGATCGAAGGACCGCATATCCTGAAAAAAGATGGCTGGTACTATATGATTTGCGCCGAAGGGGGCACGGGGTACAATCATTCCGAAGTGGTATTCCGAAGCCAGTCACCCGAAGGCCCCTGGATATCGTATGAGAAGAACCCGATACTTACCCAGCGCCATCTTGACCCCGCAAGACCCGATCCGGTCACCACGGCCGGTCATGCCGATATGGTGGAAGGTCCTGATGGAAAATGGTGGGCCGTATTCCTGGCCTGTCGCCCCTATGAAGGGGATTATTACAATACCGGCCGTGAAACATTTATCGCCCCCGTGGTATGGCGCAATGGCTGGCCCGATTTTGAATTGGGAGGCGATGTCGTTCAATACAACTACCCCATCAATGCCCAAAAGAACCCAAAGGCCGAACCCTTCAATGGCAACTACCATTTCAGGGACGATTTCACGGCGCCTGAGCTAAACAAGCGCTATCGGTTTTACCGGACCGTTCGTGAACAATGGTACGGATACGATGCAAAACAGGGAGAGCTCAGTTTGCAGTTGCGGCCACAAAGCATTACTGGCCGGGATAATCCCTCCTTTGTAGGTTTTCATCAGCCTCATCTGAAAGGCTATGCCGCCACCCGCCTTTTATTTCAGCCCAAAGCTGACAATGAAAAAGCCGGCCTTCTGATTTTTCAGAATGAGAAAGCCCATTATTTTATTGCCC
The DNA here is from genome assembly GCA_964395095.1 of uncultured Citrobacter sp. Classification (GTDB taxonomy): domain Bacteria; phylum Bacteroidota; class Bacteroidia; order Chitinophagales; family Chitinophagaceae; genus CAYMZZ01. The sequence continues at coordinate 290,463 of CAYMZZ010000002.1, read as the reverse complement.
AGTCGCTTGATAAGGGAAAACCGGTTATTCAACTTTATAAAGCCGATACCCTGATCCATAGCCAGTTCCTGGCGAATTCGGAATCCGTAGGCATTCGGTTGAAGATCGAAGCCCGCACCGACAGTTATGCATTCTTCTATGCTACCGATGAAGGCGATTGGCAATTGTTGTACGATAAAGTAGACGCCCGGGAATTGAGCACCAAAAGCGCAGGCGGATTCACGGGTTGCCTCTATGCCCTCTACGCAACATCCAATGGAAAGCCGGGCGGCAATACCGCCCGCTTCGACTGGTTTGAAGTGAAAAACGACGACGAAGTATATAAGAAAAGATAAACGCTAAACAAACAGCGCATGAAAAAATGGTTTGTCGCGGCCCTGCTATGTGCCGGCCTTACGGCTCATGCCCAGGAATATCGAAGCTATCCCATGTGGAATCCCGACCTGCCCCTTGAGCAGCGGGTAAATGATGTGCTGAGCCGCCTGACGCTGGAAGAGAAAGTTGCACAGATGCTGAATGCGACACCGGCCATACCCCGGCTTGGTATACCGGCTTACGACTGGTGGAATGAAGTATTGCATGGCGTGGCGCGAACACCCTTTAAAGTTACTTCCTATCCCCAGGCCATTGGTATGGCGGCTACCTGGGATAGCAGTTCCCTCAAAACCATGGCCGATTATTCGGCTACGGAAGGCAGGGCCATTTACAACGAAGCGTTGCGACTCGGGCGTACCAATGAGCGATATCTCGGCCTCACATACTGGACACCCAATATCAATATATTCCGCGACCCCCGTTGGGGACGCGGACAGGAAACTTATGGCGAAGATCCCTTTCTCACCGCCATGCTCGGTGCCGCTTTTGTGCGCGGCTTGCAGGGCGATGATCCGAACTACCTGAAAGCGGCAGCCTGTGCCAAACATTTTGCCGTGCATAGCGGACCCGAACCCAGCCGACATTCCGATAATTTCAATCCCAGTATTTACGATCTATGGGATACATACCTGCCGGCATTTCGCGAGTTGATCACCAAAGCCAATGTAGCCGGGGTGATGTGTGCTTACAATGCAGTGGATACACAGCCCTGCTGCGCCAACGATCAACTGATGAATGATATCCTGCGCAAGCAATGGAATTTTACCGGCTATGTTACCTCCGACTGCTGGGCGATCGACGATTTTTTCAAGTACCATAAAACACATCCGAATCCCACCGTATCTGCCGTGGATGCGGTGATGCATGGCACGGATATCGAGTGCGGACAAACCGTTTACAAAACCCTGGTGGATGCGGTAAAGACGGGATTGATTTCCGAAGCACAGTTGGATGTATCGCTCCGCCGCCTGTTTACCATCCGCTACAGGCTTGGTATGTTTGATCCGCCCTCCCGCGTGAAATTTGCGCAAACTTCCATGGAGGTGCTTGAATCGGAACCGCATCGGCAACACGCGTTGAAAATGGCCCGACAATCGATAGTATTGCTCAAAAATGCCTCCAATACCCTTCCGCTAAAAAAGAACCTGCGCCGGATTGCGGTTCTGGGGCCCAATGCCGATAACCCTATTGCCGTTCTCGGCAACTACAACGGAACGCCCTCGCGTGTAGTAACCCTGCTGGATGGTTTGCGCGAAAAGCTGGGACCATCGGTGGAAATCATCTATGAGAAAGCGATCAATTTTACCAATGACACCCTGCTGATTTACAAAGATTACAGTTCTTTCTATAAAATGGATGGCATCAGCGGCGTGAAGGCGGAGTATTTCAACAACGAAAACCTGGAAGGAAGGCCGGCCTTCACACGCATGGAAAAAGATATAGACCATCTTTGGGCCGAAGGGGAATTGCCGGCGGCAGGCATGCAGCCCAGCCATTTCTCCGCCCGCTACAGTACCGTTTTTACCGCACCCAGGGATGAGTGGCTGACATTTGAAGTGAGTGCGGATGATGGATATCGTATGTATGTAGATGATTCGCTCTACATCGATGCCTGGCTCCGCAATCGCTGGGGACCCCGGCAATTGAAACTATCCGTTCAAAAAGGTCAGCAATACCGGCTGCGCCTCGAATACCATCAAAGCGTGGGCAGCGCATCGGTGCGTTTGAAGCCGGGTGAATATGTGAAGACAAATTTTGCCGACCTGGCGCAAAGACTGGGCCACGTGGATGCCATCCTATTCGCCGGTGGCATTTCGCCACAACTGGAAGGGGAAGAAATGCCGGTGAATGCGCCGGGCTTTAATGGCGGCGACCGTACCAGCATTCAGTTGCCTGCCGTGCAAACTAATTTGCTGAAAGCCCTGCACCAAACAGGCAAGCCCGTCATTTTTGTGATGATGACCGGTAGTGCCATTGCCATTCCCTGGGAAGCAGAACAACTCCCGGCAATCGTGAATAGCTGGTATGGCGGACAAAGCGCCGGAACAGCCATCGCAGATGTATTGTTTGGCGACTATAATCCCGCCGGCCGCTTACCCGTTACTTTTTATAAAAGCGATACCGACCTGCCAGATTTTATGAGCTATGATATGCGCAACCGTACCTATCGCTATTTCAAAGGGCAGGCGCTTTATCCCTTTGGCTTTGGACTTAGTTATACCCGATTCCACTATTCCGAGATCAAAGTGCCCCCTGTGTCGAAAGCGAATGAGCCCCTGCCTGTTTCGGTTTGGGTACAAAATACCGGTGAACGCGATGGGGATGAAGTGGTGCAGCTTTATATCAGCTATCCCGACTTCAAAGGCCGTGCACCCCAGCGTGCGCTGAAAGGCTTCCAACGCATTCACCTGAAAGCCGGTGAGCGCCGGCAAATTCAGTTTACCCTTATGCCCGATGATCTTGCATTGGTAGATGAAGTAAGCGGCCGATCCTTTGTACCCCAGGAAAAACTGCGCATCAGCCTCGGTGGGGGACAACCCGATCAGGCTATTGTCGGCAGCAGCAATACCATATCCGCAACCACAAAAATCAACTAAACCATTGGCCCTAACCAACCATAGCATGAAGCAATTCACCCTATATACCTTCATTACACTCTGTGCCTTGAAGGTGGATGCGCAGCTAAAGCTTCCCGCCATTATTCGCGACAGTATGATCCTGCAAAGGGATCAGCCTGTTCCTGTATGGGGATGGGCTGCCGCGGGCGATCGGGTTACGGTGCAGTTCAACAAAAAAAAGTACAGCAGCAGGGCCGACCAGTGGGGCCAATGGAAACTGGAGCTACCCGCCACCGCAGCCGGCGGTCCTTATACGATCCAGGTGAGTTCGGGTAAAGAGCGCATTTCGCTGAACGAAGTATTGTTTGGCGATGTTTGGTTTTGCAGCGGGCAAAGCAATATGGTGCATCAGATGAATATCCACGATGTAACCTATGCCAGGGATATCGCTGAAGCCAACTATCCGCAAATAAGACAGTTCTGGATACCTACGCTCACCAGTCTCGAGGGACCGCAGAAAGATATTCCTGCCGGTCATTGGCAAGCCGCCGTGGGCGAGCAGGTACGACCCTTCTCTGCCGTCGCTTATTTCTTTGCATTAAAAATTCACCGGCAACAGCATGTGCCCATCGGTATTATCAATGCCAGTGTGGGGGGTACCCCCATCGATGCCTGGATGAGCGAAAAGGGTCTGAGCCAATTCCCGGATCAGATGAAGCGCATGGCAGCTTACAAAGAAGCGATACAAAATCCAAAGACCGATTCCCCGCCCCGGCAAGAGAACCGAGCTCCCGCACCAGCAGACCTGGGCCTGGCAAAAGCACCCTACTGGTTTCAACCCGAATACCAACCCAAAGGATGGAAGCCCATTCATATTCCGGGCTATTGGGAAGACCAGGGAATCCACGACCTTAATGGTACGGTATGGTATCGAAAATGGATTAATCTGCCTGCATCGGCCGCGGGCCAGCCCGCCCGTGTTCACATGGGAAGGATAGTGGATGCGGATGAACTTTATATCAATGGCGTAAAAAGGGGCAATACCACTTATATGTATCCCCAACGCCGCTACCATATACCGGCCGACGCGCTTAAGCCCGGACCCAATCTCTTCGTATTCCGCGTAACCAATAATGTTGGAAAAGGTGGTTTCGTACCCGACAAGCCTTACTATCTTGTTGCCGGGAACGACACTATATCACTTGGCGGTAACTGGGAATACAAAGTAGGCGCCGTATTTCCGCCCTTTCGCGGAGCCCGCCCTGCCGGAGGCGGAGGCAATAGTAATCCGCAACAGCAACCCGCCGCCCTTTACAATGCCATGGTAGCACCCTTTATCAATTATGGAATCCGTGGCGTATGCTGGTACCAGGGAGAGAGCGATACCGGCCGCCCGGAATTGTACCGGCAACTGATGCCGGCGCTTATCCGCGACTGGCGTCGGCAATTTGGTCGGGATACGCTGCCCTTCTTCTATGTGCAACTGCCCGGCTTTATGGATTACCATTACCTGCCCATGGAAAGCAACTGGGCCATGCTGCGCGAAGCACAGGCTCAGGCCCTTTCAGAACCCAATACCGGTATGGCCGTAGCTATTGACCTGGGTGAATGGAACGATATTCATCCCGACAACAAAAAAGATGTGGGCGAACGACTGGCCCTGATCGCCCTGCATAAAGTATATGCGGATGAACGGGTTTATTCGGGTCCACAATTTGAAAAAGCGGAAATCAAAGACGGAAAGATCATCCTTATTTTCGCCCATACCGGTTCGGGACTGGTGACAAACGATGCAGAACCTCCTGCGGAATTCGCCATCGCAGGTGAAGACAAAAAATTCGTTTGGGCACAGACCCGTATTGAAGGAAATAAAGTGATTGTATGGAGTGAAGAAGTGGAGCAACCTCGCTATGTGCGCTATGCCTGGTCCGATAATCCGGTGAATCCGAATCTCTATAACCGCGAGGGCCTGCCCGCATCCCCTTTCAGAACAGATAAATAATTAAATGATGAAGCTGATCTTCTTATTATTATTACTGGCATTGTCGTTTACCGCTACTGCCCAGTTTAATCCCGCCTGGGGCGGGAAGAAAGCGGCGGTGGTGATCACCTACGATGATGCCATAGATCAGCATCTCGATAATGCCGCACCGCTGCTCGATTCGCTGGGACTGCAAGCCAGTTTCTACATCACGGCTTTCTCCCCATCTGTACAGCGCCGAATGGAGGAATGGAAGAGTCTTTCCAATTCCGGGCACGAACTGGGCAACCATACGCTGTTTCATCCCTGCGTGGGTAACCAGCCGGGGCGGGAATTTGTGAGCGCCGATTATGACCTTTCCCGCTATACCATAAAAAGAATACAGGATGAAGCCCGGATGACCAACCTGTTTCTGCAGGCGCTGGATGGAAAAAAACAGCGCACATTCGCTTTTACCTGTGGCGATATGAAAGTGCAGGATTCTTCCTTCATGCCATCCATGCGCGACGATTTTGTAGCAGCACGTGCCGTGCGCAACCAGATGCATAAGATCCATGAAGTGGATCTGTACAATATGGATTGCTATATGGTACAAAACCATACCGGGGAGCAGATGATTGAATGGGTGAAGCAGGCCATGACCAGCCAGAGCCTGCTGGTGATCCTGTTTCATGGTGTCGGCGGCGGCAATGGTTTGGATGTAAGCATCGAAGCGCATCGTGAACTGCTGCTCTACCTGAAAGCGAATGAAAAGGACCTGATGATCGCCCCCTTGCGCGAAACCGCCATCCATATCCGCGAATGGCAAAAGCGTGACCGGGCATTTCGCCAGCAATTTGAACCAGTAACCGCCATGGGATTTCCCGGTACTGCCAGGGCGGGTAGCCATCAGAATCTTCGCGGGATCTTCGGAAAGCGGATAGAAAACCCGGCTACTTCGGCGGAATACCACTGGTTTGCCGGTAACTTTATCCAATATGCCAGTCCGCCCAGGCCCAATGATCTCCCGGTAGGTGCCAAAAGCATGTTCCCGGGAGGGCTGCAGGCGGGGCCTGTGTACCAGCATGAGGGGACAAAGGGACCGGGCGCTCCCGATTATCCACCCGAATAAAGATTTTCGGATAAGGGTGAAATCGCTTTTCGCCAGCGTAGTGGTGGCCATACTACCGGACCCAACCGGCCTTAGTTTATAGAATAGGTAAAACGCTATATTCGGTAGAATAACAGGTTTTTAATTTCTTTGTAGATATGAAGCCGAAGAAAGAGGTTACGATTTACGACATTGCACAGAAGCTTTCGCTCTCCTCCGCTACCGTAAGCCGCGGATTGCGGAACCATCCTTCCATCAATAAAAATACCCGGAAGAAAATTCAGGAAGCAGCGAAGGAACTGGGTTATCGGCATAATAATTTCGCCAGCAACCTTCGAAAGCAAAAGACCAATACGATTGGCGTGATCCTGCATGAACTGAACAGTAACTTCATCACTTCGGTATTGGCTGGCATCGAAAAAGTAACCACCGAAGCCGGTTACGATCTTATTATCGCCCACTCCTCCGAAAGCGCGGTGAAAGAACAAACCAATGCCCTCAACCTGTTTCACAAACGCGTGGACGGGCTCATCGCTTCCCTCGCTTTTGATACCGAGGGGCTCGAGCATTATAAGCCTTTTGAAGAAAAGGGTATACCCGTTATCTTTTTCGACCGGGTTGAAGAACTGAGCGATTCCACCAAAGTGATCATCGACAATTACAAATGCGGCTACCAGGCTACCCAGCACCTGATTGAACAGGGCTGCCGCCGTATTGTGCTGGTAACGGCCAACCTGAAACGAAACGTATACGCGCAACGCCATAAAGGATATGTAGATGCATTGTACGACAATGGACTTCCCTACAACAAGGAGCATGTGCTGATAAAGGACCTGAGTGAGCAATGTGGTGTGGAAGCGGCCCTGCAGATCCTGAATATGAAACCCCTGCCCGATGGCGCTTTTATCACCAACGATTTTTCCGCGGCGGTATGCATGCAAACCCTGAAAGAATATGGGGTGCGAATACCGGAAGATATTGCGGTGGTGGGTTTCAACAACGATGCGGTAGGAAAGATCATTGAACCCCAATTGAGCACCATTGACTATCCCGGCATAGAAATGGGCGAAATCGCCGCCCGCAACCTTATCAACCACCTGAAAGGGGTATCCGATATCAAGCAAACCAATACCATCGTAGTCCGGTCGAGCCTGATTGTGCGACAATCATCCCTGCGAAAAAAAGGGACTGCCCCCAACCGGATTACCGTTTAGCATTAATCAAGATTGTTCACCAACAACAGCAACGTGAAACTGAAACAAACCTGGCGCTGGTTTGGTCCCGCCGACCCCGTTACGCTCGCCGACATCAAACAAACCGGTGCCAGCGGTATTGTTACCGCCCTGCATCATATTCCGCACGGAGAGGTATGGCCACTGGAAGAAATTGAAAAAAGAAAAAAAGAAATTGAAGCCGCCGGATTAAGCTGGGATGTGGTGGAAAGCGTAACCATTCACGAATCCATCAAAACGGGTACGGGTGAATTTCAAAAGTACATTGAGCAGTACAAAGAGTCGCTGCGTAACCTGGCCGCCGCCGGCATCCGGATTGTTACCTACAATTTTATGCCGGTGAACGACTGGACCCGCACCGAACTCCACTATCCCATGTCCGATGGATCGCTGGCGCTGTATTTCAACTGGACCGATCTTGCTGTTTTCGACATCTATCTCCTGAAAAGGAAAGATGCGTTGAAATCATATCCCTCCGATATGGCCAAAAAGGCGGAGAACCGCTACCGTAGCCTTTCAGCAGATCAGCTCCGCCAATTGGCCGACACGGTGATGTTTGGTATTCCGGGCGAAGAAAAACAGACGGTCAGCAAAATGCAGGAAAAACTCAATCTCTATCGATCGATTGGCCGGAAAGAATTGCGGGAGAATCTACGGTATTTCCTGCAGCAGATTTGTCCGCTCGCCGATGAGCTGCGCATCCGGATGGCCATTCATCCAGACGATCCTCCTTTTGACATCCTCGGGCTTCCGCGGATTGTAAGCACGGCAGATGATCTGCGTTTTATTCTCGAAGCCGTTCCCAACCCCAGCAATGGCCTTTGCTTTTGTACGGGCTCCCTGGGCGCGAACCCGGCCAACGACCTGCCCGCGATGATACGCGAAGCCGGTGACCGAATCCATTTCGTGCATCTTCGCAATACCCGCCGCGATGAGGAAGGCAATTTCTTCGAAGCCGACCACCTCGATGGTGATACGGATATGTATGCAGTAATGAAGGAACTTCTGCTAATTCAGCAAAGAAGCAAAACACCAATTCCCTTTCGTCCCGACCACGGACATCAGATGCTCGACGACAAACAAAAGAAAACCAACCCCGGCTATTCCTGCATAGGCCGATTAAGAGGACTGGCGGAATTGAGAGGACTGGAAGAGGGAGTGTGGAGAAGCATGTGACAATTTGGGATTTTGGGTATTTGAAAATTTGCCTTCTGTTAGATGGTTCACCAAATTATCAAATAACCAAATTTCCGAATTCCCAAATTTTCTAATTTCTCTCTCCGTGTTCCAGCTCCATCAACACTTCCGTCCCATTTCCCGGTTCGCTTTGCAGATGAACGCGGGCGCCTATGGATAGGGCCCGGTTATAAATGGTTTGCAGGCCCTGACCCTTGGGCGTGTTGGATGGATCAAAACCTTTACCATTGTCTTTGACCGACAACCGAAGTGATTCAGGAAATGATTCGAGTTTAACCCTGGCTGAGCTGGCATCGGAATGCAACCGCACATTATCCAGCGCGGCCTGGCAAATGCGGAAAAGGTCGATCTGCACCTCCTTACCCATTTTATTCGTATCCATATTGGTAAAAAAATGGCAGGGTATGCCATGCAATACCGTGAACTCCCGGCAATGCCACTCGAGCGTGGCATTAAGACCCAGGTCATCGATCATGTGTGGGCTCATCGAAAATGAAATGCGCCGAACTGTATGAATCAGGAGATCCGCAATCGCATAGGCCTGATTGATTCGATCCATGCCGGTTTTGCTTAGGCTGGCTTCCTCCTTGCGCACATAATCCACATTCAATTTAAGCGCCAGCATCAACTGCGCCAGTTCTTCATGCAATTCGGTCGCCACAAATTTCCGGTCCTTCTCCATGCTAAGTTTCAGATAACTGGCCAGACCCCGAAACTGCCGATGTTCCTCTTCTACCTCCCACTCTATTCCCTTGCGGGCCGTTATATCCTTGGCGATGGCAAAAACCACTTCGCGCTCGGGTACATACACCGCCGTCCACTCCAGCCAGATGATGTCACCCGACTTATTGATATAGCGATTCTGAAAATTAAGCATGGTTTCCCCTTCGAGCAGTTTTTCCCGCATGTGTCGGGTCTTTTCCAGGTCATCAGGATGAAGAAAGAAGAATATAGGTCGACTATATATTTCCTCTTCGGAATAGCCCAACTTTTGGATTACAGCAGGATTTACCTGTTTGAAATATCCATCTTTCCGGGCAATACACACCAAGTCAGGGGTTTTCTTAAAAAAATCGAAGAGGTCGTAAGCAGTTGCAGCCACAGGTGAAATACAATTAATTAACCGTAAAGTTGCAGTCAGATAGTAATTAAGGTTCGAATATACGCCTGAAACGCTGTACAGGCAAGGCTTTGAGGTATTTTCATAGCCTGGATATAATTCTTCCGGGTTTCCGTAAAGCATTCTTGAAGCCCTGTGGCAATGTCCCAACTTTGGTAATCGACCCTGCAGCCACTTTTTTTGAATCAAAATTGGAGAAAACAAAAGCGGGACTTTCGTCCCGCTCTGCTTGCTTGTCCCGCGTCCATGAAAATAAGAAACTCTGGACCAGGAGATGAATCAAAGGATGTGCTTGTCGGTCAAATACTTTGCTACAAAATAATAACGTTTGTATTCCAAAACAATAGCGGGAAACACTTAAATGTGGTGAGTGGTAAGTGGTAAGTAGTAAGTGGTAAGTAGTAAGTTGGGTTTAGTGAAAGAATTGAATAACCGCGACACTCAATTATTCGAATCCAATCTTTACGCCTTCCTTGTCCTGGCGCGTCCGTAGCAAATATTTTGCTATTTCGTTACGTCCGTTGCGACTTCTTCGCGTCCGTTGCGTTAAACATTCTGCCTACTCGAGTCTTTTCAAATGGCAGGTAGAATTCTGCGCAGATTTTCGCAGTTGATAAATGAAAAGTTTAAACAACTCCACAAATACCCAAATATCCGAATTCCCCAAATCACTCCCTCCAGTTTCTTCGCAAAAACCCCATCCAATTCTCACTCAGTATGCCCTTAATGTCGTTTTCAGCATAACCTCTTTGTTTCAATAATGCCGAAAGCTTTTGCAGATCGGCGATGGTATCGAGGTCGGCGGGTGATTGCTCCTTACCGAAAGCCCCATCGAGGTCGCTGCCGATGCCCACATGATTGGCATTGCCCGCCAACTGGCAGATATGATCGATATGATCCACGATGCTGCTGAGAAAGCATTGCATTTGTGCCGGTGTGGAAATTCCTCTTTGCCAGCCCGGCACCATCATCCACGCATCGAGGGCCACGCCGATGACCGCTTTACGTTCGATGAGCGCTTTTATCATTTCGTCGCTGAACTGGCGGTTATGATCCACCAGCGCGCGGCAATTATTATGACTGGCCCAAACAGGTCCATTGAAATGCTCCATTGCCTGCCAAAAAGCATCGTCGCAGAGATGGGTAGCGTCGAGAATCAGATTCAGCGATTCCATTTTCGACAACAGTGCCAGTCCGGCCTCCTTCATCTTCCCCTGTGCATCCGTACCATTGGCATAGCGACCAGGTCCATAATGCGCGGGACCCAGGGCACGCAATCCATACGCGTAAGCCATATCCAAGTAGTCGGGATGAATAATGGAATCAGCCCCTTCGAGGCTGAGAATATATCCAACGGGAAGGCCTGAACGATCTTCTTCGCCCTGCCATCTTTGTAAATGGATATCCAGATCAGCCCGGTTGCGAATCATGTGCATTTCGCCGGCGGCTTCCATGGCTTTATACCAGGCCAGTTGTCCCTGGGTTTGCGCCCATGCCTGCTCGGGCGAGTGCCAGCCGGGCAAACTATTGTCGGGCGCAACATAGCGCGCAATCTGGGTGGCCACCACCAAACCAATATTGCCCTCCCGCAGGGCGGGCAGACTTACCGTGCCCCTGCCCCGGTCAGGTTTATCGCTCAAACCGGCTTCGCGATCCCTTATTTCCTGCACAGGCCTGCGCAGGTCGCGATTCCATTCGAGCGCATTCATGCTCAGGTCGAGGTGGGCGTCGATAATAAATGGTAAACTGTTCAATGCAAACTATTAATACCGTTCTGAAAAATGGATGAAGCGGAAAGTTAATACCAACCCGGTCTATACGCCAAATATTCCCGAAAATTCCTGTATGAAGGGAAGGGTATAAGTGGCGTCCGGGTCCAGGTCGGGATCCAGGATGCTGAGCGTCATACCGGCACAAAGCGGATGATGGATTAGCGGATGCATCAGTCTCCGCCATTCTTCGTAATGCAACCCATCCGGAGTGGGGCTGTCCACACAGGGCATGATGTTGTCGTTTAACACATCCACGTCGAAATGGATCCAGAAACCATCCACGCTGGCGGCCTGCATCTGCTGCAGGAAGCCGCTGGCGATAGCTTCCATTCCTTCGGCCCGCATGCTGTAGAGGGGTTTGTAAACGGCCTGTGAATGCCGCACATAGTCTTCATAAGCGTCATCATATTCCCGGTTGCCCACGCACCAGATCAGTTCTTCCCTAATATAGTGGCTCCGGTCTTCCATCTTGCATAGCGAAGCCGGTCCCTGCCCTGCCAGCATGGAAGCGGCCATGCCGCCGGCGCCGCCGGTGGAGGAAAATTCAACGGGCATAAAATCGGTATGGCCATCCAGGTAAAACAGGCCGTAACGGCCCCGGCGGGCCAGACCCAAACCGGCACCCAGGGCAATACTGCAATCCCCTCCAAGCAATAGCAAAAACTGTCCCTTTCCCAATTCCGCTTCCACCCGATCGGCCAGCTTCCGGCTATATACGATCAGCTCCGCTGTATTCAGCAAGCCGGTTTCCCTATCTTTAATACCAGTATAGGCAGGCGCTTCCAGGGTTGCCTCTATTGCCGGCTGCAGCAAATCATGCAAACCGTGTTGGCGCAACCAGGCAGGTAAACGACGAACCCCGGGCTCGCGATCAGGAGCAGGACGCTTCAAGCCGAGATTGGATGGACAGTTGAGGAGAATGATAATCGGATAATTTGAAAATTTGGAAATTCGGTTATTTGTTGACCTGCCGGCAGGCAGGTTTGTTTACATTTTTAGCGTTTAAGTTAGTATTTTCTACTTTCCACTATAGTCGAAAATCTGCGGGAAAAGCTGGTTACGGCGCCAACAGGTTCAAAGTAAAGAAAGTTTCCCGCAGATTTTCGCAGATGATTGCGGATAGTAGTAAGTTGTAAGTTGTAAGTTGTAAGTTATAAGTAGAACCTTAAACTCTAAACAAACAACCAAATCAACAAATAATCAAATAACCGAATTATCCCTCATGCGTTCCCATCTCCTCCTCGCCCTCCTCATTCTGATCAAATTCATCCTGCAATACCTGCTAATCCATCCCGCTTATGAATTGCATCGCGATGAATTTCTGCATCTCGACCAGGCCCATCATCTTGCCTGGGGCTATGCATCGGTGCCGCCGGCTACTTCCTGGATCTCCTGGATCATCCTGCAACTGGGGAATGGAGAGTTTTGGGTAAAATTCTTTCCGGCCCTGTTCGGCGCCCTTACCCTGCTGGTAGTTTGGAAAACCGTGGAAGCCCTGGGTGGCGGAATTTTTGCACGCCTGCTGGCCGGCGTTGCCGTATTGTTTTCGGCATTGCTGCGTATCAATATTCTCTACCAGCCCAACTCACTCGATGTGCTTTGCTGGACCCTGCTTCTTTTCCTGCTGCTACGCTATTTACAAACCCAAAAGGTCTCCCTGCTCTATGCCTGCGCCCTCGTGTTTGCCCTCGGCTTTCTCAATAAATACAATATCATCTTCCTGGTGGTGGCGCTGGTACCCGCCCTGCTGATTTCTTCCCAACGCACCCTCTTTACAAGACCCGCCCTCTATGGTGCCGTTTTGCTATCCAGCCTGTTGATTGCGCCCAATATCTACTGGCAATGGAGTAATGGCTGGCCCGTATACCAGCATATGGAAGAATTGAGTAAAACCCAGCTTGTGCATGTGGACAGGATGAATTTTGTAAGCGAGCAATTCCTGTTCTACCTGGGCTCCGCCTTTGTATGGGTCGCGGGCCTGGTTGCGCTACTCATGTATAAGCCCTGGCAACCCTATCGTTTTCTGTTCGCGACTTTCTTCTTCTGCATGGCCTTGTTCATTTATCTGAAGGCAAAACCCTACTATGCTATCGGCCTGTATCCCATCTACCTGGCTTTTGGGGCAGCCTGGCTTGAGAAGCTTTTCTCGCTGGGATGGAAAAGAAAACTACGCTATGTGGCAGTAGCCATTCCCCTGCTGTTGTTCATACCCATGCTGCTGATTGCCTTTCCCATCAAAGACCCTAATGCCCTGGTCAATGATGCAGAGAGCCAACCCTCTTTCGGGCAGCATCGCTGGGAAGATGGCAAGGAATACCCTATTGCGCAGGATTTTGCGGACATGCTGGGCTGGAAGGAACTGGCTTCCAAAGTTGAAGCCGTCATCCGCCAATCGCCCGCTCCCGACTCTGTTCTGATCTTCTGCGATAATTACGGACTGGCAGGAGCGGTTAATTATTATGGTAAACTGCCGAACCGGGCGCATTCCTTCAGTGCGGATTACCTTAACTGGGTGGATACCACGCGCGACTACCGCGACCTGATCTGGGTGATAGAACCCGATAACAACAGCCTGGCCGAAATCAGCAGTTATTTTGAAAATACGATTGTCGCTGACAGCATCACCACCCCATTCGCCCGTGAAAAAGGAACCAGGATTGTCTGGCTGCAAAAATCAAGAGGCAGCCTGAGGGAGTTTTTGGCGGCAGAAGTGAGAAAACGATGAAAAGCAAATTTGGGAATTTGGGAATTTGAGGATTAGGGGTGTTCTTCCTACTTTCTACTTTCTACTTTCTACTTTCTGCGCCAATCTGCGGAAAAATCTGCGGAAATCTGCGGGAAACGCATCTGAATTCTGAAGCTGCTTAGAATGCTGAAGTATTTCCCGCAGATTTCCGCAGATTACAACGCAGATTATCGCAGATTATTAAAACCCTTAAACTTTAAACCTTAAACTTTAAACTCAAAATCTCACAGCAATACTCGCCGATACTCTTCTCGGCATTTGCGGTTCCAGGGTTGTCCAGCCTTTCCAGTAACGTTCGTTGGAAAGATTATCCACTTTCAGCGCGAGGCGATAGCCCTTGCTGTTATAAAATACCGTCGCATTCAGAATAGTATAGGCGGGCACCACAAATTTGCCGGTGGGCACACTATTGGTGATCAGGTTTTCGCTGGCATAGTTGCCGCCAAAGCCAACACCCAATCCTTTCCATTTTTCAAAAGGCAACTGATAGCTGATCCAGGCATTGGCCAGGTGTTTGGGACCGGCGTTGGTAGGACGAAGCCCATCCGTGGCAGGGGCGGCATTGGTGTTTTCACTGAAATTGTAACTGTAACCCGCCACCACATTGAGTCCACGAATCGGATTCGCCTTGATGTCCGCTTCAAAACCACGGCTCACTATATCGCCTTCCTGAATACTGAAACCGGTACGGTTCGGATCGGGAATCACCACATTGGTAACGGCTATATCGTAATAGCTCAGGCTACCGCTCAACCGTCCCTCAAAAGCATCCAGCTTCACACCCGCTTCCCACTGGTTGGCCTGCTGGGGATCAAACACAGTGATGCTGCCATCGGGTTGCGATACGGGCGCCACATTGCGGAAGCCATTCATATAGTTGGCAAAAACCGAAACACGATCGGGCAACAAGGCATATACCAGGCCCAGCTTGGGCGACAGGGCTGTTTGCTTAAAGTCGCCCGACTTACCACCCGAAATGCTGCTGCGTGTACCCCGATTATCGAAACGGTCTACGCGAAGGCTTGTCATCAACAACAACTGCTCGGTTATATTGGTAACGTTGGAAATATAGGCGCTGTACGTACGCACTTCAGAATTATTCTTGGCGGGCGCGGTATTGGCGCCGAGTTTGGCTTCCACCGCAGGGCGTGTAAGCTGCGCATAGCGCGGATCGGCTTCCACACTGTTCACATTGTCGAAAAGAATATAAGCCGTGTTGTTGTTCATGGCCTTCTGGCTGGTAGCATCGAGGCCAATCACCGTGCGGTTGCGCAGTTTGCCTATGCTGAAGTCGCCGATAAAGTTTTGCTGAAAATTGGTGGTTGTGCTTACCGAATTCTGGCCACTGATCAGTCGGCTGAGCAGGGTATCATTATCCGGCTGCAGGAACATGATATAGGAATACAAACCATCCGATTTGCGTACGCTTTGCGCGAAATGGGTTTGCGAAGTCCAGGCGCTGCTCAGCTTGTAATTCATTTGCCCGTTCACATTCAGCGTGGGATTCTTAATGGTGATATCGTTGCTGGTAAATGATTTCTTATAATCAATCCCTAACTCATCCGGCGTGCGATAAATCAGTTGACGGCTGCGGTTCAGGAACACCATCACCGGGTTAGTAGCTTCTGAATTGAAGAACTCCGCGTTGAGATGAAAATCCAGCTTATCGCTGGCTTTGTAAACCAGCGATGGTGCAACAAAAAAGGATTTTCGGAATCCCGCATCCTGAAAACTGTTTTCGTAATGATAAGCGCCATTTACCCGAAACAGCACCGACTTCTCCTTATTCAGAGCCGTATTGTAATCGAGTGTGAGGCGGTTGAGCCCATAGGTTCCGTTGGTGTAGCTGATCTCTCCACGGGTAGTTTCCATGGGTTTTTTGGTAACGATATTCACCAATCCGCCGAAGGAAATAAGGCTGCTGCCAAATAAGGTGCCGGAAGGCCCTTTAATGACTTCCACGCTTTCAATATTGGCGGGATCCAATCCGCCATTCGTTTGACCGGCAATACCATTGATCATGGAAGGCTGCACGGCAAAGCCACGCAAGCTGAAATAGGCCGCGCCATCACCGCCACGGCCGGTGGCCGTCCAAAGCTTGTCGATACCCGGGGCATTCTTCAGCACATCGTTGAAGTTCGTAATCACCTGCTCCTCGATAAGCTTTTTACCGATCACGCTATAGGTTTGCGGATTCTCCAGGTTATTGAGCGGCATGCGGGCCACATAAGCGCTTTCCTTTATCGCGAATTTGTTAAGGCCGCTTCGCACAATCACCTCTTCCAGTTGCTTTTCCGTAATCTGTAATTGAAACCGGATTACTTTCGTTTCATTCTCAATAAGGGTCACTTTCTCTACGAGGGTCTCATATCCCGCCAGAGATATTTCCAGCTCATAGCTGCCTGCAGTGAAGCCACGAAGGATAAACTGGCCATCTTCATCCGCTATGGTAGATTTATTGCTTCCCTTTATTTTGATGGACACATAAGCACCGGGTTTGCCATCGGAAGTGGTTACTTCACCACGTATTACGCCATTGCCGTCATTCTCGTTGGCAAATCCCCAAAAACTGGTCAATATCATCGACAGTATCAAAACTATTCTGCTACGCATTTCTCTCATATTATAATTGTTATAAATAGATCAGGATTGAATTGCGCTGCAAAGCTACCCCTGCGTAAAAGCTGGGGCTTGCGGATTCGGGAAAATGCATTTACGGAAAAGGGAAATGACAAAAGGGTGACCCTGCCAACCGGTCAAGACCCTGGTTCATTTCAAGGAATAGAACCAAATCGGTTGTCAGGGTCACCCCTTCGTCATAAAATGAGAATGGGAATGGCTAAACCTTACAGATAAATAAATACTTTCTTGATCCGTAATATATGCTGCTGGCTGCTGAATCCCTTATAGCTTATATAAACAAAGCTGGGATAGCCGTCCGCGTCGTAAGTATATTCATATTTGTAGGGCACACTTTGTGGGATAGCCCCCGAATAATTTTTCTGTTCGCCGGTCCGGTTGTTTTTCGATGAATTGGATAGGAACAAATCGGGCCAGCCCAACTGGTGAAAGGGATTTATATAGTCATCATATTCATACACACCCGATTCGGCGGCACCGGTGGAAGAAATCGCCTGGTCCGATACTTTATTACCATTTTCAAAGTGCATGATATAGTTCATGGAATGGCCATTATGAAAAACATAATCGGCTGAAATCTGTTCATTATTGTTGTTAACAGCATAGGTATAAACTCCGCCCATAAATTGATCGTAACTCTGGTTGGCGATGGAGCTGATCCGGTTGCCTGTGTATTCGAATGCCGAATAACCGGTGGCTTGTCCGCCTGCATCGCTGCGCAGTATGGAGTCGAGGGCATTGTTAAGGTATCTGAATTTGTACACATCATTCAAATGCAGGCCGCTCACCTGTGTGGATCTTTGGTAGCTTTTAATTTCCCGCAGCCGGCCGGCCTGATCGTAGTTGTATTCGATTCGGGTATCAGGAATCAAACCACCTGCATTCTCAATAAAGGTTTGCTGTTCCTTTAGCAGTTTGGGAATGCGATCCCCCTTTAATTCTACCAGCATATTGGCCTGCACCTCGGAGCCTGCCAGATCTTTTTGCACCTGCACATCCCATTGATTCATGCTGAAACGATAGGAATGATAGTTGGCGGGAATACGAACATGATTCATTCCCTTATGGAGAGGTATCTCACGCAACCATTCCTTGCCAGTGATGCTGGTTGCCTTCACGGTCAGGTTACCGGGCAGGCTATCGTACCAAACCTCACCCACTCTGATGGAGAGCGTAGCCCGAACCTGCATTACTTCTTCCAAACCAAAATCCATCGCTTCATAGCCAAAATCAGCAGGATCCGTATTTTCAGCAACCGGTAGCACGGTAACCGCCTGTTGTTTGATTCCTTTTTCCGTGAGGCTGAATGCGAGGTTGAGAGTTTGCGGTACTTGACCGTCGCGAATAGTTCCCGCTTTAGGCGTGGCATATTTTGCCGTATCCACTGCATTTACGACTATAAATTTAGAAAGCTGGTAATCTCCCTTGGGCAGTTCCAGCTTATCAGTTACCCATTTACCCGATTCCAAACTGAGCTTCACTTTCTTGTTTTCAATAGAATTGGAAGCGGTATTGGATTCGATACTCAACAACGCAAACCAGGTAGCAGCCGCCTGAGGCATACCCTGAACGGTAAACCGGATAAATGAACGCGGGTCACCCGGATCAGGTAGGCCGTTTACGGAATCTGTATCGTTTTTCTGGCAGGAAAATAATAGTAGGGAAGACAAAAAGAAGATGACACTGACAGGTTTCCACATTCTCATTCTGATGATTTTTTGCAAAATTCATCAGGTTCCCTGTTTTGAAAAGTCCGATTTGCCTGGATTGGCATTTATGCTGCGTGGATTGTGGAAAGCAATGAGTGGGATTTGTGAATTTGGATATTTGGATATTTGGGGACCTGCCTGCCGGCAGGCAGGCGCAACGAAAGTTCCCAAAAAGAAAAACATCTGCGATAATCTGCGCCGAAGATCCGCGAAAATCTGCGGGCAACGTTTCAGTCCCTTAAGCATATTCAAAGTTCAGGAGAATTTTCCCGCAGATTTGCGCAGATTTTTTCGCAGATATACGCAGATAACAGATTGTTGTTGCCTATAACACCATCAATTTATCCTTCTTTATGACAATAGCACCAGCAGCTGTGCCCTACTCTCCACATTCAACTTTAGGTAGATATTTTTAAGATGGGTCTTTACGGTATTCAGACTGATAAAGCGACTATCGGCAATTTCCTGGTTGGTTTTCCCCTTCAGCAAGTCCATCACCATTTCCAGTTCGCGGGCTGTAAGAGGAGTACTGGCCCTGGATTGTATTTTTTCATCCAGCAATACAGCACCCTGATTCCATTTCAGGAAGTTGGATACCCCTACTTTAATGGCGGCATCCAGTCCTCCTTTGGTGATGGGTTTTACCAGATAACCCGCCGGCAAAGTCTTGCGGGCATCTTCAATGGTTTGGTCATCGAAAAAAGAAGTGATATAGATAAATGGAATCCCAAATTCCTCGGTCAGTTTCCTGCCCAGGAGAATTCCGTCATCGCGTTGACCTATGCGAATATCCACCAGCGCAAAATTGGGATTTTTGGCTTCCACCTGTCGCAATGCTTCCGTCAAGCTGTAGCAACTGGCCACCACTTCATAACCCAGCTCCTCGCAATGATCACGTAGATCCAGCGCGATGATAGGTTCATCTTCAAGAATTAATATGCGTAGCCGGCTGTTCATACACCCGAATCAAATGCAATTTGATATTCTGTCCCACTTTCTGAATTTATCCGAAGTCCCCCTCCCAGTTTGCGCGAAAAGGCACGTACCAGTTTGAGTCCGAGGCTATCTTCCTGCCTTGCATCCGCTTCGGTGAGCGACATCCCCACCCCATCATCTTTTACACGGAGCTCAAGCCGATGCGTGCTCAGCTTCTGTAAACTCACCCTCACTGTTCCTTCCTGCTTCCCTTCAAACGCATATTTAAATGCATTGGAAAGAATCTCATTCAGAATTAAGCCCAGTGCCATCAACTTTTCAATATCCAGCTCCACATCCGCAATATCGGTTCTTACCTGTATCTGCTTTTCCGAAACCTGGTAGGTTTGATACAATTGCTGCACCAGGCGCTCTATATACGCCTTGGGCTGTAGTTCCTGTAAATTTTCCTGCTGATAAATGGTCTGATGAATCAATGACATGGCCTGTATCCGGGAAATGCCTTCGTCAAAAATGCGTTTGGATCCCGGGTCTTCCACTTTCCGTACATGCATATTGAGCAGACTACTGATGACCTGCAGGTTATTTTTTACCCGATGGTGGATTTCCTTTACCAGCATTTCCTTTTCCTGCACCAATACGGTAAGCCGGCGGTTGGCGTTCCGAAGCGCTCGAAAGCTGTACAACAAAAGGAAAAGAATAATCAATAGTATGGCCGCCAATACCGCCACCAGCTTCAAAGCCTGTTCACGGGAATGAATAATTTTTTTATTCAGCGCAATTTCCTGTTCCTTAAGTCTTGTATTGAAGATGGCTTCTGCTCTCGAAAAGCTTTGCTGCTTTTGATCATCATAAATCTTTTGATAGAGTGTTCGGGCGGCATCCTTATAATAAATAGCTTTATCCGCGTCTCCATTGGCCAGGTGGGCTTCGCCCAGATAATCATAAGCCGTAAGTGATACTTTTGGATACGCTTCCTCGTCGATAAAGGGCAATCCGCGCTTCATTATTTCCAGCGCTCTCCCCGACTGGCCAGTCATCAGCAGGGATTTGCCCCAATTGGCATAGCAGAGTCCCAGCGAATATTCTTCATGAAAGGGTAAAAGCAGCTTTTCGGCTTTTTGATAAAGAGGTATAGATCCTCTCGGATCACCATTGTCGCGTACAGCATCTGCCTCGGAGTTATAAGTGTAGGCAATATTTAAAGTATCACGAAGCTGCTCAAACGCGCTACGTGCTGCCTGGAACAAGCGAATGGATTCAGGATACCGAAGCAACATATAGTTGGCCGTTCCCAGGTTGTAATTAATATTTGCGATCCATAGTGCGTCATTTTCCTCCTGCATTATACGGAGGGCGGCGGAATAATAATCGATCGACTTTTCCTGGTTATCCAATTCAGTATGGCAGCCGGCAATATTATTCAGGCATATAGCTGCAGAATGTTTGTCGCCAAGCCTCAACATGATATCGTAGGCTGCACTATACTGGCTAATGGCTTCGGGAAAATCGGCCCGGGCGAAGAACCAGCCGCCACGGGCATTCAGGTAATCGGCCTGCAGTTTTTCCGAACCCGATTCCTCCGCCAGGCTACCCATTTTTTCGAGCAGGGCGGAGGCCGAATCGGTATCTGTCCATAAAATAGAATAGTAAGCGCCCTTGGCTTCACGAAATAAGGAGTCGGGATTCGCCATCGCGAACCCATTCATGAATAAAGCCCATATGAATAAAGCGAAAGGCTTCATCCGCATTTGAAGAAGTGGGATACCAGTTTTTCCATTCCTTAAAATAATAAAAAACCAAACACGCTGCACTTTGCGCAGCGTGTTTGGCACAATTGATCGATATTAACGGCTGGCTTTTATTTGCATACGCTGCTGCTTTCCATTCTTGCCCTGGCGGATCATGACCATCTGTAACTCTTTATCACCCGGCTGCACCTGCAGGCTCAGATCCGGATTATTCACGCATTTCATGCGGATGGGACCCGCACCTGTTCCGGGTACACCAACAAATGTGAGCGGCGTTTCCCAATCGTCCTCCATCATTATTCCGGCGAGACTGGCAAACTGAACTTTATATTGCTCACCCTCTTCTTTTGATATTTCTATATTAGCCGAGCCCATATCTTTCCTTTGTTGCTGACGTCCCATACTGAACTGCGCCTGATGCGTGCCTTTCCAGGAGTCAATACCAGCGCCGGTGATATCGATGGCTATTTTATTTCGGTCAGGGTTGCGAATATTCCCGCCCTTACCTGCAGGCTGCGGATCTGAATCCTGGTTAGTTTGCGAACGAGGAATATTTACGTCTGCATTGCGGTTATTGCCTCGCATTTGACCTGAACCAATCGCGCGGGTTTGTAACTCCACTACTTCATAGGCATTGCTCGAATTCCAGCCATAGTTGGTCCCTTCCTTATTGAAGCTTTCAACAATTACCACATAATATTTCTGTCCACCCACCAGGCTGGTAGAGCCGGGAAGTTTTACGGTTTGAGAATTGGCGCCCTGCTCCATCACAAACCATTTGTCCAACTGTATATACTGGTAAGGTTCATAAGCCTTACTCTTGTCGCGGGCGGCATTAATAAAGGCGTCCGACACTTTTCCCTTGTTGCTAAAAATGTGTACCCTTACCTTGCCTCCATTGAGCTTACGGAAATCAAACTCTATTTCATTCGCTACCTGTGGCGCATAGAAATAAAAATAGTTGGCAGGCGAGAGTGAAGAACTGGTGCTATAATTTCCCGGAGCAGAAGCGGGAATAAAGAATAGTTGCTTCTTTTGTGTTTCACCCACATAGGATCCCACAAAATCGGGGTAGCGTTCCCGCACCTGCAAGCGCCATTGTTCGCGCTGAGTATCACCCTGCATACTCTTGATACTTCGGTCCCATTCTTCGGCATTCAGCGCGATAGGTGTGGCCACCTTATGAATCACTGTATTCCAATCCTGCTCAAGGCTCACAGCCGTTCCCTGTGCCGATGCTTCCAAACTGGCCAGCAGCAAACTGATGATAAGAAACTGTTTCATTAGTAAATGTTTAATGGTTTATGGTTTGAAAATGAGCAGGCGCGCTTCTGTATCAATCACGCTCCCATCATTTTTCTTAATCGTTACCTTATCACCGTTGATGGCGGTCACCAATACCGGATTGGTGCCCTTTCCATCCATATTGTAAAATGCCTTATCCCCAACCTCCAGTGTAAAAGGAACCACTTTGCGTATCTGGCCTTTGGTATTGTCGTAAAGGAAATGCACACTGTAATAACTATTGGCCGCACCCTGCAGGCTGGCTACATACCAGAATCCATCCTGCTCATAGTGACCGAGAACTTTATCTCCGGCCTTCAGGTTACCGGCTCCGGCTCTCTCCCCACGACGAACGGGTCCCAGTTTGGTCGTTGTACAGGGCATGGCGGCCAGTTCTTTTTGTTTGGCGGCATCCTCAATCAGGCGGATATCCAGTTCTGCAATCCGCCAGCCATCGGCTTCCTGTTGTATACGCAGGCGGCTGAAATTGGAATGATCTTTATTATACCATACCAGGTAATCCGCGCCTTTTTCTTTTTCATCGGGTAAACCGCAATACTGATAGGTATAGCCCTTATCCATATCGATAGCCTTTCGCACTTTATTCACCATCTTTTGTCCTTCATCAGATAGTACCGCTGTACCCGATCCATCGAAATAGCCACTGCTCATTACCACCCGCATTTTAGCTTCAGCCAGATCGGGGTCGCCTTCCATCAGCAGGGTTTCCACAAAGGAATACATATCATGGATAGATGAGATCCGGGGGCGCTCCACTTTGGGTAGCCGTGCCAGCAAGGCGGCCGATTGCTGTTCGGCAAAGAGAAACGACATGGTCTTCATCCCATCAATCTCGGCGCCGGTATGCGTTGTTGTTTTCAACACTTCCGCATCTTCCAGCCTTTTCGCGAATATCCGGGTCCATTTGGCCTTGGGGTTATCGCGATAGAGACGAATCTCATAAGGCTGCTTTAGTTCCTTCAGGGTGGTATTGTTGGTACGCTGGGTAAACTGTGCCTCCGCAAAAAAACTCATGGAGTTGAGATCGTGCCAGATGAAGGCCGTATTTTCCTTAATCTCCAAACCTTTGGGCATGCCGATGATGGATTCACCATTGCGGATTACCTCGGTAAGCTTTGCCTGCAGCAATTCATTCAGCTCTTTTGTACTGGGTTTGGGCATACCCAGCAACTCCGTGGTACCAGGATTAAACCGTTTGTAGCGATAGCCAGAGCCTGAGCCCTGGTACACAGCCAGCCCTTCATACAACACTTTTACATTGGGATAGGCCGGATCTATGGAGGCCGATGTGGCTTTCACCCGGCGTCGGTGGTAGCTCATTTTTACTCCTCCTTCATACTCGATGGTATTGGTGCCAGCACCCACTACTTCCACACTGGTGTTGCCACCCAGGGTCCGTTTCACATCCATCTTTACCTGGTCGGCGGATGGTTGCGCATAGATTTCTTCCATAAGCAAGAGAGAAAATAAAGTGAATAATAACTTGTACATAGCTCGAAATTTTATCAGGATTGGTTCGTTTTTCGAAGTCCTATCAGCAGTGCCAGAATGGCCAGTGGCAACGGCACCCACCAGAAATCGGCCAGCTCGCTAAGGTGAGCGGAACTGTTGCCTACTTTGTACATCAATAGCGATGCGGCCACACAAAGGGCGGCCATTATGAAGGCAAATCTTTTCATAAAAATGATTTTGAGATGAAAGGCATGGTGATCGTTTATGCCTTCAAACCTACTATGGGGAAGCGAATGGTTTTTCACCCGATAGGGTGAAATGCAAATTCGGTTAGTCGGTAATTCGGTTATTTGTGCGCTTGTTCGTTGCGCCCGTGGCGGATTCTTTGCGCTCGTTGCGGTAAAACCATCCTGCACATAAATCGTTCTAAGGCGATTACGAGATGCGGAATGGCTGGAGGAGCAGTATTTTTTACCGCAACGAGCGCAACGAATGCGCAAAGAGCGCAACGAAAGTTCCCAAAAAGAAAAACATCTGCTGAAATCTGCGGGCAACGTTTCAGTCCTTTAAGCATATTCAAAGTTCAGGAGAATTTTCCCGCAGATTTGCGCAGATTTTTTCGCAGATTTTCGCAGATATTTATTGAAAATGTAAAACTCTTTTGCGCAAAAGATAGAAAAGTACAAAGTCCCCCAACCCTTAAACCTTAAACCCTGAACCTTAAACCCTAAACCTTTAACCCTTCATCAAATTCCCAAATCCACAAATACACAAATTCTCTCTCTCTCCTCATTGTTCCACCAGCGTCGTTACGCTTCCTGCCGGCAGAATATGGCTGAAATTATTGCCACCTACCGTAATGGCCGCTCCCTGCTCCACATTTTTGGTGCTGGTTGTGGTATAGGGAATCATATTTCCCAGCGTGGTTCCCGTGAGGGTAAATTTTTGGTTGACGGGAAGGGTACCTGTATTGATGGCTACCAGCACATGCTTGCCCCCCTGCTTGTAGGCCGATACACGAACTTCAGCACGGCTGTTGGCGCCGGCAGCAACACGCACCGCACCGGGTCGGATAAAGCGCGCGAACTGCGAAATGATGAATCCACGTTTGGTGACCTGGCCATCCTGCCCAATGGGTCCATAAAAACGCTTACCATACCACCAGAGATAGGCGTTGAAGTTGGCGATGGTAAAACAGTTATGGATTTCAACGGCCGTTCCCAGGTTGGCGGAATAAGTAACCAGCGTATCCAGGTGCTCGGTCATCCATACCTCCTTGTTTTTGGTTTGTGCAAGGGCATTCTGCACTACACCTCCTCCGTATATATGGCAACCCACCAGGTCGAGATTGGCGGCTGCCGCATCATCCGACAAAAGGGTATTGACAAAATTTTGATTGTTGTTAAACGATTCAGGCGCCATCAGTTTAGTACTGCTCACATGCTGCCCATGATTTTTTAGAAAGGACAACATTTCAGCGGCCGTCCAGTCGCAGCTCTCATAGCTTACCTGTATATCCGGTTCATTTTGCACCGATACCGCATACACCGGCGCGCCATTGGCCGACATGTATTGGGCAAATGCATCCAGGTAGCGTGCATAGGCTTCTGCGCTATCCGGCTTCAGCGAACCTCCAATAAGGCTGTTGTTGGTTTTCATGCGCGACGGCGGGCTCCACGGAGAAGCGATTACGCGCGCCCCACGGTTAATAGCTTCTTTTGCATGATTCAGTTCCGTTGTGCGCCAGCCATCATTTTCTTCCGCAATCCGAATTCGCAAAATCGACAAACCCACCTGACCATTGCCGGCATTGAAGAGCCGGTCAAACTCCTGGCTGGTAAGCGTTGATGTATTGGGAGGATTAAATACGGTAGCACAGCCAAAACCCTGTATTACCTGCTTCTCGTCGGATGGATTAATGCTAATCTCTGCATTTACGGCATTGGGTTCTGGTGGCGGATTGCCTCCGCCCGAACCATCATCGCCGCCTTTACTGCATGCGAGCATGAAGCTGCAAAAACTGATGCCAACAACAGCTTTAACAAAGTGGTTTCTCAAATTCAGGGTACTCATACCACGTATTTTGATAGAAAAAAATTATTGTCTGATTCTATTCAACTCCGCCAGCGCCAGCTCCGCATCTTCCACAGGCCTGCGGCAAACTTTATTACTACACACATAGATCATGGTTTTTCCTTCCACATATTTTCCATCGAGCAAGGGAAGATCTTCTGCCCGATCACTACCGAGAAATAAACTACCCGGCAAATACTTTTTTTGTAAGAAATAATTTTTGGATACAGCCTCTGCACCGATGATGGCCACTTCCTTTCTTCCAAAAACCTCAAGGCCATAGAGCGCACACCAATGCGCATAGTAAGCGGGTGCCTGCAACATTTTCGCCTGCATCGCATTCAGCATGCGCTTACTTCTTTGGAGGTAGGTTTGCTGGTCGAATAGCAATCCCATATCCGCCAGCAACTCAGTCATCAGGGCGTTGGCAGAAGGAATGATATTGTCTTCCACCACATATTGACTGATCAGGTTCACCGCATCCTTCTCTTTATCGAAATAGAACAAGGCATTGCTGCTATCTGAGAAATTATTTAGAACATAGTCGGTGATTGTGCGTGCCTTATCCAGCCAGCGCTTATCAAAGCTCAACTGATAAAGTCTTGAATAGGCCTTACCGAGCCAGGCATAATCGTCGAGAAAACCCCGGGTCGATCGGCCGTCTGCCTGCCTGAGCCGGAATACCTGCCCATTGGCTTCCATCCGGTCCTCTTCCAAAAATTTGGCGAGTCGGTTGGCTCGCTGCCAATATTCTTTCTGTCCTGTGGCCGCATACGCATCGAGGAGCGCACGCAGCATCATCGCATTCCAGGAGGTGATGATCTTTGTGTCCACACTGGGCTTTTCCCTTTTTGCCTGCAGGGAAAGCAGGTTTGTTCGGATGGTTGCCAGCATGCTGTTGACCTTCCCGGCATCTATGCCCTTAGCTTGCGCAAAATTCTCCGGCCGCATCCGCGCATAAAGTATATTTCGTCCATCCTGAAAGTTACCCTGCTCGGTAAATTGATAATAGTCGCTCAGCAGCTCCAGTTCAGCTTTGGTGAGAACGGAGCGCAGTTCCGCCATGCGCCAGGTATGGTAGTACCCCTCTCCTTCGCTGGTTTCTGCATTCAGCGAACTATAATATCCGCCACGCTCAGCAGCCAGCTCTTTTTCCACGAAGGCTATACTATTCTCCATTACAGACTTGTAAAATTCATCGCCGGTTAGCTGATAAGCATGTGCATAGAGGCTTATCAGCAACGCATTGTCGTAAAGCATTTTTTCAAAATGCGGAACTTTCCAGATACTGTCGGCGCTATAGCGTGCAAATCCGCCCGATAATTTATCATACAAACCACCCAACGCCATACGGTCGAGAGTTTGAAGCGATACACGAAGTGCCTCTTCTTTGCCAGAATAGTAGTGCTGTTGCAGCATATACTCCCAAACCGCCGGAGTGGGAAATTTTTCCCTGCCTTTCAGGCCCCCGTGGGTACTGTCGACCGCTTTCAACATGGCTTCAAACAGGTTTGCCTGCACAATCCCGTTTGGTCCGCTGTTGAGAGAATCGGTAGGAAGAAGAAACTGGTTATTATCGATCATACCAAAGCGGATCGACTGTGCCTGCAATTCCACTTTTTTGTATTGATTCCGATAAGCATTACTAATTTGCCCCAGCAGGTTTTTCCAGCCATCGTTGGCATAATAAGTGCCGGCGAAAAAGGGGCTCCCATCGGGTAAGGCAAATGCCTGGAGTGGCCAGCCCGCTTCGCCGTTGTTGAGCAGTCGGCAGGCGCGCATATACAATTCGTCAATATCCGGCCGCTCTTCGCGATCCACCTTGATGCAGACAAAGGATTCATTCATCAACCGCGCAACGGCCGTATCCATAAAGCTTTCCCTTTCCATTACATGGCACCAGTGGCAGGATGCATAGCCTATGCTGATGAGCAGGGGTTTGTTTTCCGTCCGGGCTTTGTCGAGGGCCTCCTGGCCCCATTCGTACCAGTCCACCGGGTTATCCGCATGTTCTTGCAGATAGGGGCTGGCCGCATCCTTTAATCGGTTGAGTGGAGCAGGGCCGCCGTTGCAGCTTTCCAAAATAAGGCTGCAAAATACTACAGTTACTATTGTCGCGAAAAGCAACCCATTTCTTCCTCTGATCAGCCGGATCATCGGGAAGGCAGGGTTTTGAAGATACGCAGGCTGTCGTTGTTAGCGCTCACCAGTATGGCCTGCCCATCGGGCAGGGGAAGGGTTTGCAGGTCCTTCACATTGTAAGGCACAAAAAAACCGCTTTGCAGGGGCTTGAGGGCACTGAATAAAAAATTGCCCTGCCCCCTGAGCAATACCCCGGGTGAAGCATCCGCGGCCGTGGTCTCCACTTCCACATCAAACTTATTGCCGGCCAGCAAAATGTCTTTGATACCATCCCCGTCAAAGTCCTGCACCATAATCCCGTTCACGGTTGAAAGCTGCGCTTCCATCGGTAAGCGATGTACCACAAACTTCCCATCCCTGTTTTCCCAAACAACGGTGGAAAACAGATGCGCTTTCCGGTGCAGGGTTTTTTCGAGGGTTTCTTTGCCCAGGATTCCCTGCAGATCACTTTCCGCAAAAGAAAGATAGGTAGGGAATTTCTGCGCGATCATGGGACATTGTTGCGAGGTACATTCCCGGCCCCTGATGGGCACCATCTTCTCGTTAAGATGCTTGGCGAGGAAAATATCATTGCTGCCGTTGCCGTCAATATCGCCGGCATACACTTCAAATGGCTTTTTGGTACTGGCCTGAAATTTATAGTTCTCGCCCAGGTTGCCGGCCACCAGGTCAGGATCGCCATCGCCATCTATATCGTGGGCGACAACCCGGTTCCACCAGCCCTCTGTTATATCAAGGCCGAATTTTGCGGATATATCACGGGCCTTACCCGAAGCAAAGGAGAATACCTGCAAGGGCATCCACTCCCCTGCTACCAGTAGCTCACCCTTCTTATCGCCATCCAAATCGGCCCAGAGCGCTGTTTTCACCATGCCGATCTTTTCCAAATCAGGCGCCAGCTCCCGGGTCTTGTTCACAAATCTTCCGCCTTCATTCTGCAGCAAATAACTGACGGGTGAATAGGGATAGGCATGCGGTACTACTTCCCCTCCCCGGAAAATATCCATATCCCCATCGCCATCAAAGTCGAATGCCAAAACCACCGATCCGCTGCTGATGGTCACGGGCAGGCTGGCTTTGGTGAAACCGGCTTTGCCGTCATTGAGATAAAGCCGGTCCTGGTATTGCGCCGAACCTTCGGGGAATTCACTGCCGCCACTCACCACATACAAATCCAGGTCGGCATCGCCATCCGCATCAAAAAACAGACAGCCCATATCTTCATAACCACGGTCGGCCTCCAGCACTTCACTTTTTATTTTTTCAAATCGACCATTCACCTGCAGGTACAAAGCACCTGCCTGGCCCTTGGCACCCCCAACATAATAATCCTGCAGCCCATCCCCATTGATATCGCCAGTAGCGATAAAGGGGCCACTACGGCTAAACTCATGGGGCAGCAATACCTGGTCGGCGTATTCATTGTACTTATTTTCCCGATGCACAAATGCTTCGCTCATCAGGCTGCCGCTTTGCTCCTGCAGCATGGGTGTATAGCGTGGCATGAAATCACGACCCTCCGATGCATTCGTGTAATCAATAGCCAACACCTGGTCGGCTTTCACCTGATTCACTACCTGGTATTTTCCATCGGGCCATTGCAGCAGCAGGCTATCGACCATAGTTGCTTCGCCGAGACCAAAATGTACGATGGGCTCGTTGCTCGACAGGTAACCCCGAACGGTTTTCTGCTGAAAAAACTGACTGGGCTTTCCGCCCTGGTAGAGGGTAATCTTGGCGCCAATACCATCCGGGTTACCATTGGGTCCCTGCAAACGAAGGCGCAGGTAATGCTTTTCTTTATTGCTGATATTCTCATAAACATCAGCCGGCCCGTCGAGGTTATTGATCACCAGATCGAGGTCGCCATCGTTGTCCAGGTCAGCCACGGCCGCGCCATTGGAGAAAGTGCTATCCCTGAACCCCCAGGCTTCCGATACATTTTCAAATTGCAGTTCACCCCTATTGCGAAACAGGTAATTGCGGGTGCGGATGGGATCGTATATCTCGATGTATTCCTTGAATCCTTTCTCAAACATCTCCTCCGCCGAACCATACTTATGCATATTGGCCCGCACATACATATCCTGCTTGAGGGCGATATCGCCGTCGAAGAGGTCGCGCCGATAACCGTTGGCTACAAAGATGTCGCGCCGGCCATCGTTATCAAAATCGCTCGCGAGGGTCGACCAACTCCATTCTGTTTTGGTGACACCGGCCAGTTGCGATACTTCGCTGAAAAATCCATTGCCCTGGTTCAGGTGCAGGGCATTGTGCATATACTGTTTTTGAAAACCGCTATCCACTATGGCCCAGAAGCCTTCCACATCCATACGGGGCATCGATACTTTGGAACGCTTGTAATTTTCCGGGAGCATTTCCATCACCAGTATATCCTCCAGCCCGTCGTTATTGAGATCAGCAATATCGGCGCCCATCGAAAAAAGCGAGAGATGATTTGTCATCTTCTTCACCTCATCCCGAAAAGTACCATCGCCCTGGTTGATATAGAAATAATCGTTATCCGCATAGTCGTTGCCGACAAATATATCTTGAAAGCCATCATTATTCAGATCGGCGGCCAGCACGGAAAGGGCATAGCCGAAATTGTGACGGATACCCGCCTGCCGCCCAATTTCCGTGAAACGTTTACCATCGTTGCGGAAAAGCTTATCGCGACAAGCATCGGGAGGATTTCTTTTTCCGGAAACCATGCGGGAGAGACCAAGATAAAAACTATCGGGCCGGTTGGTCAGGTACATATCGAGATCATTGTCGTTGTCCATGTCAAAGAATACGGCATGGATCGAATAACCGGCATCATCAAGCCCATAGGCCGCGGCTTCTTCGGTAAAACGCAGATCGCCCTGGTTCACAAAAAGCAGGTTTCTTCTTGCTGATTCAGGATCCCGAAAACCACCACGGGTAACATAAATGTCGTTTAAGCCATCCCCATTGATATCTACCACGGTTACGCCATTATTCCATCCCTTTCCCCCATGCACGCCGGCCTTTTCTGTTATGTCTTCAAACTTCAGGTTTCCCTTGTTCAGAAAGAGGCGATTGCCCACTTCATTTCCGGCAAAGAATACATCCACCAGTCCATCGTTGTTGAAATCGGCGGTGGCCACACCGGCACCATTATACACATAGGCGAAAGTGTCGAAATAGTTCCGCGAATAATTTTCATCCACCCGGTTTTCAAAGGCGATACCACTTACCGCAGGATCCAGCTTTTGAAATACCGGGTCCGTCGCGTTTTCCTTCCCGGGTTGTCCGCAACCCGTGGCACACAGGAGGAGTATAGCCGCCATGCCAATGAGGAAGGTTGTCCATTTAATTCTTTTAAGCATTCGCAGCAGTTTTGGTTTGTTATTCCTTTTCGCCAATCAAGTAGCGATATTTTTCCCATACGGCCGCTGCTACCTGGCGGCCAAGCCTTAATCCTTCAATATTCTCACATTGTATATGATAGCCTCCGAGTACCCGGCTAATGCCCGCCATATTGGCTGTTTCGGTAAAACCGGGAAAACGCAAAATCACTTCTTTCCCGACCCTTTCCGGCTCCGTCATGGCTCCGGGAATAAGCTTTACTTCCAGTCCAAACGCATCACTGCCGGTAAATAATTTCAGGATTTCCGCGCAGGCGCCACTAACGCTGCTATGGCCGGAAATATAACTGGGAAAGGGTGGGCAAAGAAATGTATCGGGTGAATAGGGTCGCCAGTGCTGACCCGCAAAACTGGCCATTCCTTTTTCAGGACCGGCCCAGCCTTTGATGATTTTGTCCTTATAATAATAATGCACCAGGGAATAGGGTCGCGCAAAATCATATCGCATTTTCGTGTCCCAGCAGGCGATAAATCCATCCATAGCCGCCGCCTCCACGGCGAAATACATTTTTACATCCTCATCGAGGGTGTGATTATCCCGCACCGACACTTCCTGCGCGAAGATGAACCAATGTCCCGCCTGTTGTACCGATCGGGGACCATCGCGCATGAATTCAACCAGCGCTTTCTGTTCATCGGTGAGTGCGGCCTGCATTTCTACCACTTCACGCACTTCGGCTTCCAGTTGAGGCGACCCGAGGGCCGGCGGTGGCTGGCAGCGAAACTGGTTGGAGGAATCGAGCAGCAGTGGCTTTACCTTTCCCCAGTGTGGGGTAAGGCAGGGCGGAGCAAAACGTCCACCCTTACCATCAGAGAAATACTTGGGCTGCCAGCGACTAATGTCGTTTAAAACATCCGGTTGATTGGCGGGTTGATAACCTGTATAATCCGAATAGGGGCCATTTGAACCGGGATGGTTCCCTTCCTGGTTGGCGCCATCGTTTTGGCGGGCATTCATCACGGCTTCGGCTGCCAGGTTGCCAATACCTACGGGGCTATATGGATCGAGGGAATAATCGTCAGGGTCAAGGCCCAATTCCTCCATCTTTTGGCGGAAAAGAAGGGAATCGGAATAAAAGAATTGCTTTAGGGTACGATAAGCGGCATAGCTGATAGCTATTTCTTTATTGGCCAGTGTACGTTCCTTCTCCGGCGCACGCTCTACCTCTTTCAAATACAAGGGTCTCGCCTTATCATCGTAGCGCGACCAGGCATCAAAAACGGCCGTCCAAATCAGTGCCAGCATACGCGAGCTCACGGTGGGCCTTGGCCTAAACTTCTCGGTATCATTGGCCGTGGCTGTTAGCATGAGCTTTCCCCACTGATAAGCCCGGTTATCCGCAGCACGTGGCTCTTCTGTGCTATCCTCCGTACTCGCGCAGGCCATTACCAGGCATAGCAAACCTATAATACTGTATTTTTTCATGCGGGATACCATTCGTCCATTTAGCCAAAACCGAGGGCCAGTTGTCCTGACCCCCGGTTTGGAATTGGGAATATATCAACTGCTTGCTCTACACAACATTATTCATAACCGGGGTTCTGCGGAAAGGGAGGTCCTTCCGTTACCAGGTCAATCTGTTGCTGCGGAATCGGTCGCAGCATATTAAAGGGTTGTACCCCCGCAGCGCCCTGCGGGTTATAAGCCTGTACTCTTTCTACCAGTTTCTGTGTCCGGGCCAGGTCCCACCAACGGGTATATTCCGCATACAGTTCACGGCTACGTTCATCGAGCAAAAAGTCGATGGTCATGTCGCCGGCGCTAACCTGTTGTGCCGCCACGGCCGCCGCATACTCGCCAGGCGTCTGCCCTTGCTTGCGGGCCGCACGCGTTCTCAATACATTGATCATATCAGCCGCATCCTGCAGGGTAGCCCCGCCCTTGATAGCCGCTTCCGCCGCAATCAGGTACACATCGGAAAAGCGATAAAGAATAAAGGGCCTGTCGGAATAGTCATTCATATCGCCACGGGTGGAGTCATCGTATTTTCTTACGTTGGGATACAGGCTGGCTGTATAAGGAACCGTTGCGCCAGCCAGGTGTTCGGGTTCAAAGATCACCCCCTTGAAATTGGCGCGCTCCTGCGCGGTCACCAGCCGGTCGGCCATCCAGATCGCCGTATCCACACCATTGATCAACTGTCCACGCGGTGTGGTAGCGCCAGGCGTACCGGGTACCGACATGGGTGTTGTATTCGACAACCATACGGTTTGAAAAGTTCCATCGTAGCGGGAATCCGTAGCCCTGTTGGCAAAAGCCACATCCAGTACGTATCGGGTATTGGGCCGAATACGTTGGAATGGACGTCCGTTGTTGATATCCCGTACGCAAAGGTTGGCGCCACCCCCGGCGGGATAGTTGGCGTTGACCGTAGGATAGTTGGGCCGGAAGAAGAAATTCGATTTATTCTCCAGTGGTCCTGACGCAAAGGAGCCAGGCGCGGAGTTCTGTCCATATTTCTGGTCTTTGGTATGATCAATCACCATCAGCACTTCGGGGCCGTATTCATTGCCTTCCACAAACACATCCGGAAAATGCGGCAACAGGTCGAGACCATACTGGGCTTTGTTGTCGATGATGGATTTGGCGATGGTATAAGCCTGCTGAAAATCGCCACCCTGCGCGGCGGATGACCAGCCTCTCCAGAGATAGGTTTTGGCCAGCAGGTAGAGCGCAGTTGGACGAGTGGCGGGCTTACCGGTTGAAGCGGCCGGCGTGTTGGGCAAATCGGCCGCGGCTTCGGTAAGGTCCGTGATGATCTGTGCATACACATCGGCAATAGGCGCACGCGAATCAGCCGCCGTTTCATCGGTGTTGAATTCGATATGCAGCGGCACATCACCAAAAGTGGTTACCAGGTGAAAATAGCAAAAGGCCCTTAGGAATTTGGCCTGCGCCAGCACCTGGGTTTTGGTGGCCGCCGGCATATTCGCATCGGCACCAAACTCCAATACGCCATTGGCAGTATTGATGTTGATGTACATGCTATTCCAGAAACCCGCATAGTCGTTGGTAGTGGTGCGTATTTGCGGATTATTGTAATTGAACCAATGTTGAACATCAGCCGCAGCCCCGCGCAGAAACTCATCCGAGCCTACGTTGAACAATTGGGTGAATATCTGTGTACCCCAATGCCCACGCAACGACGAATAGATACCGGCAATACCACCCTGGATACCTTCCGGCGTTCTGAAATAAGAGGGGTCAATTCCCGCCCTGGGTTGCTCTTCCAGTATTTTATTGCACCCGGAAACCGAAACGCCGACCAGGGCCAAGAGCAAAGCGGTTTTTACAAATTTATTTTTCATGAACGAATTTTTTTAAATTAGAATTTCAGGTTTACACCGAAGATGAACTGACGCGTGGGCGGTACACCCATATTGACCGTGATGGCGCGGTTGTTTTGAACCGACAACCCACCGGTGGAAGAGTTCACCGCGTTGCCCACACCATTACCCTCGGGATCAATACCCAGACCATCCCTAACCAGTGGCGACCAAAGAATAAAAGGATTTTGTGCGGAGATGTACAGGCGCAGCGATTGAATTTTCGCCTTGCTCAGGAAACCTGCCGGCACATTATAACCCAGATCGATGGTGCGGACCTTGATAAAGGATCCATCGCGATACGTAAGGGTAGAAGTGTATAACTGACCGTCACGGCTCGCATCGGGTTGAGGGAAAGCGTTGGTAGGATTATCCGGCGTCCAGTAATCAATTTTATGCTGGTTTACCCGGCTGTTCATGAAGAAGGGATAACCGTTGGCGCCGCCATCGGCTGAGAGATAAGTGGCAACAACAGATTGTCCGAAACGACCGAACATCACAATGTTCAGATCAAAATTCTTATAAGCGAAGCGGTTGGTTAAACCCGCCACCAGGTCGGGTTGGAAATTGCCGATGATCTGGCGGTCGGCCGCACCAATAGAACCGTTCTTATCCACGTCTTCCAGTTTGATATCACCGGGTTCGGCACCAAATGTGGCAGCTTCTGCCGCTTCATTCAATTGCCAGATACCGGTTTTGCGCACATCATATATAACGGTGATGGGATGTCCTACAAACCAACCATTGTCGATATCCTGTTGCAATCCCCGCTGCAGGGCCACAATCTCTTCCCGATTGAAGAAGGCATTGAAATCGGTACTCCAGGTAAATCCATCCGCCGTGGCACTGCGCACATTCACACTGCTCAGGCTAAACTCCATACCGTTCGACTTGGTCTTGCCAATATTGGTGAGAATGGAGTTCGCACCCTGGCTGCGAGGCAGGCTCTTGCTCAGCAGGATATCATTGGTACGCGTGCTGTAATAGTCGATACTACCAGAGAGGCGGTTGTTAAACAAACTGAAATCAATACCCAGGTTTAAACCACTGGTTTTTTCCCAGGTAAGATTGGGGTTGGGAATGGTATTGATGGTAAATCCATTCACATAGTTTACCAGCGGCGTGGTACCCTGGCCAAAATTATAGAAGCCGGCAGTCAAACTACCCAAAGTGGTGTAAGGATTAACACCCGCGTTGGAGCTGATACCCCAGCCACCACGCAGTTTCAGGCTATTAATAAAATCCACATTCTCCATGAATCGCTCGCGATGAATATTCCAACCCACAGAAACCGCGGGATAAGTTACCCACTGATTGCCCTTGGCCAGCACCGAAGCACCATCCGTACGCACCGTGGCGGTCAACAGGTATTTATCATCGAGCGAATAAAGGGCGCGGGCCATATAGCCGATAATTCCCTGCTCATTATAATTGCCCGCCTGCGGGTTCAGTGTATTCAGCAACTGGAAATTATAGTCCTGTATATAATCCGCGGGCACACCCTGGCCAGCAAAACCTTGCGAACGAAACTGGTTTTTCTGTATCTCCTGCAGGGCCAGCACCTGCACACGATGGCGACCTCCAAAGGTTTTATTATACTCCAGCGAGTTGTTGATGGTGTATTGCCATCCTTCCGCATTCGATTGGCTTACGTTACTGAATGAGGTGTTGGTATTGGGATTGAACACCGTATTGGGACCGGTATAGTTGCTGTTAAGCGTTTGCGACCAGCCAAAACCGAAAGTGCTGCGGAATTTCAGGTCATTGGTGATGCCCAGTTCACCGTAGAAATTGTGCTGGAACTGGTAGCGACGTACCTGTGCTTTGATCCGGTCGTTGTTGCCAATGGATGTGAGCGGGTTGATGATGTTGTTATCAACACCCTGCTGCACGGAGGGATTAAAGTTCAGCGTACCGTCATCATTATAAGCCTTAAACAGGGGGCTTAGTCGCAACCCGGTGGAATAGGCGTTGGTGCCGAGTCGGTTTTGGTACGACAACGCATTGAAGCTGGTGAATCCCACCTTTATACGCTCCGACAATTTGTGATCAATATTTATATTAAAGGAGAAGCGGTCAAATTTCTGATCGGGCACAATACCGGTTTCGCGGAAATAACCTACCCCAAAATAATACTGGGTGCGGTCTGTACCACCCCTTACGCCCAGGTCGTGACCGGTACGGATACCGGTAGTCAGCAGCAGATCCTGCCAGTCGGTACTCACCCCCTCGGCCAGGTTGGCTATTTCATCGGGCGTCAACGCATAAGGACTGGTGATATTGGGGTTGGTTTGGTAACCAGGCTGTCCCCGGCGCGCATCTTCCTTAAACTGCGCATACTCCTGACCATTGAATACCCGCCATTTATCGAGGGCTGTTACCATACCGGCATAACCGTCGTATGAAGTAATGGCTTTGCCTGTCACACCCCGCTTGGTGGTGATGATGATAACGCCGTTGGAACCGCGGGAACCGTAAATGGCCGTGGCCGAAGCGTCTTTCAGGATGTCGACCGTAGCAATATTTTCGGGACTGATATCATTGATACTACCTCCATACACCATTCCGTCCACCACAATCAGGGGACTGTTGTTGCCGGAAATGGAGCGGTTACCGCGGATCCTGATTTCACCTCCCGCGCCAATCTGTGAGCTGTTGCTCACGATGTCCACGCCGGGTGCACGTCCCTGCAACTGGTTAAAAATATTGGGCGCCTTGATCTCGTTGAGGGTTTCACCCTTCACGGATATCGTGGACCCCGTAACGTCTTTCTTACGTTGCGTACCATAACCGATCACCACTACTTCGTCGAGGCTGATATCTGATGATTCCAATTGAACACTGATATTACTGCGGTTATTGATACGCAGTTCCTGCGACGTGTAGTTCACCGCGGATACCACCAGGGTGGCATTGCCGGCGGCGGCAATGGAAAAGTTTCCATTGTCGTCGGTGCTGGTACCGGTTGTAGTACCCTTTACCTGAACGGTGGCCCCCACCAGGGGCTGGCCCGACGCGTTGGTCACTCTACCCCTGACCGTTCCGTCCTGGGCATGTGCCGGTCCGGCGGCAAGCAGGAGCTGGCAAAGCAGCACCGCCCAAAAGACCAGCAGTTGCGGTTTAAGCAGGTTGGCAGTTTTTTTCATAATTCTCATTTTGGCAATTAATTGGTTGATAACTCAGTTTATAAAGGAAGTAATGAATAAAGCATGTTGCGACAATTGTTGCGTACAACATCTTAACCATATCGGTCTTTACAAATCAGCCAGAAAAAAACAGGGACATACTGCCGGGAAAGGAAGAAGCAGGAAGATGAGTCTTGCTCAACAGGAGCAAGCAAGACGGTGCAGCCACATTGCCGTATATGCTTTTTCTTTTCATATAGCAGTGGCAGTTCTTATAACTATAGCAATCGTTGGGCGATGAATTTCTTCAATCGCAAAACGAATATATACTTTTTTTATATTCCTGCAACCGATTGCATTATTTTTTTTCAAAAAATAGAGAATCGCCGCTTGCGGCGATTTGTGGGTAGCTCGCACGGTGGGCTGGAGGCTGACGCGGGGCTTTGGTTTGGGCTGGCGGATCAGGGTTGAACTTTACGCAGGCAAAACAGGGCGCAAATACGCTTGCCGGCAGGCCCCGGTAAATATACCCGCCAAAGCTCCGGGTGGTGGCTGAAGAAAATAGGCTATACCAACAAAATTGTCATTCCAACATTTAATAATACCTAACTTTATACGACCCCTGAACTTTGCTCCAGGAGCATATAAACCAGGCAAATAGCTGATCAGGATCCAAATGACGGGCCCTGGCAGGGACTTAACCGATATAAAATTGCTGATGGAACCAGAAAAGAAAACGGGTCTGAAAATGACTCAGCCAGGCAATAAAGGGTGCAACCGATTGCAGATTAATGTTGCACTAAGGTGCATTTCTATCGGATTGTTATTCAATAGTATGTTGGGCAGCTCCCTCAAGGCACAGGAAACCAGAGGGCTTCGGCTCTGGTATCGCCAACCCGCCGGTTCCATTTGGGAAAACGCGCTCCCTGTTGGAAATGGCCGCCTCGGCGCCATGGTATATGGCAATGTAGAGCGGGAAACCCTCCAGCTCAACGAAGAAACGATCTGGAGCGGGAGTCCTTACCGGAATGATAATCCCCTTGCGGCCGATTCCCTGAAGCAGATCCGGCTATTGCTGCAATCGGCACAATACGAAGCGGCACAGGCCCTGGCCAATCGCGTCATTATCAGCCAGGGTTCGCAGGGACAATTCTATCAACCCGCAGGTGAATTGCAACTCGATTTTCAGCAGCCGGGAAAATATACCAACTACCATCGGGAACTGGACCTCGAAAAAGCGGTGACGCTTACCCGCTATAGCCATAACGGTATTCAATATACCCGCGAATGTTTCGCTTCCCTCGCCGATGGCATGATCGTGATGCGCATCTATGCCAGCAAAGCGGGCAGCATTCAACTGCGGCTGGGCTACCGCAACCCGGGTCCTTTAGAAAAGCTGCAAACATCACCCGGCCAATTGCTTTTTCAGGGAAAGGGTATGGATCATGAATCCATCCCCGGTGCCATTCGCTATACCGGCCTGGTACAACTGGATTGCGCAAAAGGAAAGCAATCCTTCACCGATAGTACCCTCATCGTCACTAATGCCGACACCCTTACCTTGTATATAGCCATCGCCAGCAATTTTGTGAACTATCATGATCTCTCCGCCAATCCCGATACCCGGGTTGCGCAAACATTGCAGCAGGCCGGTAACTATTCCTATACCCAACTAAAGGAACGACATGTTCGTGCCTACCAACATTACTTTAACCGCGTGCAACTGAACCTGGGCAGGAGCGCGCAGGATCATTTGCCCACCGATGAAAGACTGAAGCAATTCGCCACTGCGCATGACCCCGACTTTGCCGCGCTGTATTTTCAATTTGGTCGCTACCTGCTTATTTCCGCTTCGCAACCGGGTGGGCAAGCGGCCAACCTGCAGGGAATATGGAACAATAAGTTATATCCTCCCTGGGATAGCAAATACACCATCAACATCAATGCCCAGATGAATTACTGGCCGGCCGAGCGTACCAACCTTTCCGAATTGCATGAACCCCTGCTCAGATTGGTAAAAGAACTGGCCATC
Organism: uncultured Citrobacter sp.; assembly: GCA_964395095.1. Lineage (GTDB taxonomy): Bacteria > Bacteroidota > Bacteroidia > Chitinophagales > Chitinophagaceae > CAYMZZ01. The sequence continues at coordinate 250,508 of CAYMZZ010000002.1, read as the reverse complement.
ACCGGTCAAAGCACAGCGCGCAATATGTACGGAGCGCGTGGTTGGGTGGCACACCACAATACAGATATCTGGCGCATGACCGGTGCGGTGGATGGTGCTTATTGGGGCGCCTGGACCCAGGGTGGCGCCTGGCTGACCCAGCATCTCTGGGAACATTATCTATATAGCGGCGATCAAAAATTCCTGAGTGAAATCTATCCCATCCTTCGCTCCGCTTCGTTATTCTATATCGATTACCTGGTAAGAGATCCGGAAACCAACTGGCTGGTTGTCGCCCCCGACATGTCGCCGGAGAACTCACCCGCCGCACACAAGGCGGCTTCTATTGAGACCGGCACTACCATGACCAATCAGATCCTCTTCGACCTTTTCAACAGCAGCATCCGCGCCGCTACCCTTCTGCAATTGGATAAGGACCTCATCGATACCCTGATTCAAACCCGCAATCAGCTCCCGCCAATGCAGGTGGGGCGCCATGGACAATTGCAGGAATGGTTACGTGATCTGGACGATCCCAACGATGAGCACCGGCATATTTCGCATCTCTATGGTCTTTTCCCTTCGAGCCAGATATCGCCCTTTCGCCAGCCGGCACTTAGCAAAGCGGCCAGGCAAACCCTTATTCACCGCAGCGATATTTCCACCGGCTGGAGCATGGGCTGGAAGGTAAACTGCTGGGCCCGCCTGCTCGATGGCAATCATGCGCTGAAACTGATAAAGGATCAATTGAGTCCGGCAGGTACCAATGCCGGTGGGGGTGGCACTTACAACAATCTCTTTGATGCGCATCCACCCTTTCAGATCGATGGCAATTTTGGTTGCAGCGCAGGCATCGCCGAAATGCTGCTGCAAAGCCATGATGGCGCCCTTCACCTGTTGCCCGCCCTGCCCGATGAATGGAAAAAAAGCGGAACGGTATCCGGATTGCTGGCCCGTGGCGGATTTGAGCTGGAAGAACTGAGCTGGAAAGATGGCCGGATTACCCGAATAGTCATTCGATCGCGCCTGGGTGGCCACCTGCGCATTCGTGCGCCGCAACCACTGCAATCTGCAAATGCCATAATGTTGCGAACAGCAACAGGCGAAAACCCCAATCCCTTCTTTTATGTAGATAGCCTAAAAACACCGCTACTCCACAGCAGCACAAATGCTGCTCCCGACGAACCCTACCCTACCTGGCTCTACGATATACCTACCCAGCCCGGGGACAGCATTGTGCTGCTTGCTGCCGATAGCATGCCCGCAAGCAATCCCATTATTTTCGCGGATTTCCCCGATGCCTCCATGATACGGGTAGGCTCCACCTATTATATGAGTACCACCAGTATGCACATGAGCCCGGGGGTTCCCTTGCTGAAATCTACTGATCTCGTCAACTGGGAACTGATCGGCTATGCTTATGACACGCTCGCCAATACGGATGAGCTGAACCTGGAAAATGGTCGTAATGCTTATGGCCGGGGATCCTGGGCCAGCAGCCTGCGCTATCACAACAAAACTTTTTATGTAAGTACTTTCTCCTCCACCACGGGAAAGACCTATATTTTTTCGACAAAGAATATAGAGAAAGGCCCCTGGAAGCGGATCAGTTTTCCTCCCGCCTATCACGACCATAGCCTTTTCTTTGATGAAGATGGAAAGACCTGGATGGTGTATGGTGCGGGCGAAATCAGGATCATGGAAATGAAAGAAGACCTTTCGGGTATCAAAGCCGGCACGGAAAGGGTGCTGATAAAAAATGCCAGCGCACCCACGGGAAATAATATCGGATTGCAGGCCGAAGGTTCGCAGCTATTTCGGATCAATGACTGGTACTATCTTTTTCATATCACCTGGCCCCGCGGCGGTATGCGCACCGTTGTTATTCATCGGGCTCGCTCACTGGAGGGGCCCTGGGAAGGGCGTGTTGCTTTGCAAGACAAGGGCGTGGCGCAGGGCGGATTAGTGAGTGATACGGCGGGCCGCTACTGGGCTTATCTTTTTCGCGACTATGGCGCCGTGGGCCGAATACCTTACCTGGTACCCGTAACCTGGGAAAAGGATTGGCCGGTATTGGGTGTGGAAGGTAAAGTACCCGACCTGTTGAATCTCCCACCTGCAAGAGTGGGGATACCGACCTTCGTGGGTTCCGATGCCTTTGACCGGAAGCGCAGGGAAAAGCCGCTCCCACTTTTTTGGCAGTGGAATCATAATCCTGACAATCGGTACTGGTCCCTTTCGGAACACAAAGGCTTTCTCCGCTTGCGCACCGGCAGGGTGGATAGTTCTATTCTGCAAAGCCGGAATATGCTCACACAAAGAACCTTTGGCCCGCAATGCAGCGGCAGCATAGCGTTGGAAACAGCGGGTTTGAAAACGGGCGATTGGGCAGGGCTTTGTCTTTTGCAGAAAAATTATGCTGTACTGGCCGTGCGAAAAGATAAGGATATGAAAAAGATCGTGCTGGTGCAGGCCGAAACGGGTGAAGCGGAAGAGCTAGCGGCCATCCCACTTGCGCAGGAAAGAATTTATTTCCGGATCGATTGCGATTTTACAGAAAGAAAAGATCGGGCCCGGTTTTACTACAGTCTCGATGAAAAGACCTGGATTGAAATTGGTAAGGAAATGAAGATGTCGTACACATTACCCCACTTCATGGGCTATCGGTATGGATTGTTTTGTGTTAGTAGCAAGGAGGCTGGTGGCTATGCGGATTTTGATTATTTCCGGATCCGTTAATGTGGTGGCGCTGTAGATTATCCTATTGGCAGTATTGATTCGAGTTCGGAAGATTTTACCGCAGATCTTCGCAGATTTATCGTTGCTCACGCCTCACGCTTCACGATACGCAAGCATTCACACTCCCTCCCTTCGGGAGGGGATTACCCGGTTGTTTTTTTGCTACCTACACTCCCTCCCTTCGGGAGGGATAATGAAACTCTTAGCGCTACCAAAGAATCAATTGTTAGTCTGGCTGAGGCTCAGCAGGTATCCGCGTTCATCTGCGAGAATATCTGCGCAACTGCGGGAAAAGACTGCAGCACCACCAACATCTTCAAAGCACAAAAGGTTCCCGCAGATGATCGCAGATTTTTCCGCAGATCTTCGCAGATTCATCGTTGCTCACGATTCACGATTCACGCCTCACGATTCACGCCTCACTACTCACGCCTCACGCCTCACGCGCCTCACCACCAACCTTAAACTTTAAACTTTAAACCCTAAACCAAACGTACCACTTACACCCTATCAAAATTCAATAACAAATCCAATCGTCGGCAACACCACCGGGTCATCATTTTTTAAGACAAGAGGAATGGCATTGCTGCCATCGGCACGAATGGGCTGCCCGTCCGTGGTGATGAATGCCTGGGTTTGCAAGTTGCGTTCAAAGGTATAATCCGGTGCCGCCACCGAGCGGGCCAGCCAGAAATTACTGATGTCGAGATAAACATCAATGGTCACCCTCCGCAGGTTCCATTTTTTATCGATGCGGATATCGGCCTGTGAAAAGGCATCAAGGCGCTGGCTGTTGAAGCGAGTATAATCCAGGATACCCTGCCCCTGCGTCAGAAAGTTGAGGCGGCTGGCGTCCAGATCAAAGGGTGTAAAGGGTGCCCCACCCTGGTAGCGGTACTTGATGCCCAGCTCCCAGTTTCTCCCCAGCTTATAGCCCGCCGTTACACTCACCAGGTGGCGGTTATCCCAGGCACTGGGGGCCAGCCTTCCATCCGCATTGCTGAAACGGCTATAGAAAAAGGTGTAACTAAAGAAACCAAAAAAACGGTTGGTCAGTTTCTGCTGCGCAAAGAACTCGATCCCATAGCTCTCTCCCCTGCCGGTGGGCACAACGGGCTCATTGCCCACCGATCCGAAATTGGCACCGAGATTATTGATGCTGATGCCATCGCGGAGCGTGACGGGTACATCCTCGTATTTTTTATAAAATGCTTCCAGCGTAAAGCGTGTGCTCGCCTTTGGTAAATATTCCACGCCCGCCACATAGTGCCAGTTAGTGATATAATTATTGTTCTTATTGACCAATGCCCCATTATTATCCCGGAAACCGAGGATCGTATAAGGCGCAATCCGCGCGTATCGTCCTGTTGTCGCATTCAGGCTCCATTGCGAATTGAGTGCATAGCGCAAACTCAGCCTGGGCGATAATGCACGCGCGGGGTTCATGCCATCGTCGGTAAAACTGTTGACATCCGAACGAAGCCCCAGGCTGATGCCCAGCCGGTCGTCGAATACGGTTCTTCCGCTTTGCACAAACAACCCAAATCGCCAGAAATCAATATCGGAACGAAACAGGTAACGCTGCTCCGGCTGCGAACCCACCGCCGCCCGCACGCGAATATTATTATCGGTATTGTATTGCAGGTATTGCGCTACGCCTCCATAGCTCCATTTCCATCCATTCCTGTTGCGGTTCACTTCCCAACGCAGCTTATTCTCGGTTTCACGCGCATTGGAGCGCAAACGAAGATTATCTTCCGAAGAGGCGTCATTAAAATCATATTTCTCGTTATCATTATCCAGCGCATTACGGCTGAGAGCCAGTTGATAATAACCGTCTTTTATTGAACGTCGATAACTAACTCCAAGGGTATAGCTCCACTGGTTGATCACCGGCACCTGGTTCAGGGTATAGATTTTCTCCTGATCGGGTTCGCGGATATCACCCAGGGCAAATTCATCGATCGCCGCCACACCCAAAAACGTAAGTGTGGATTTGTTATCGGGCCGGTAAGTAATTTTATGCTGAAAATCCCAATAGTTGGGGCGAATGGGCAGGTCCAATGCCGAGAACAACAACTGCAGGTAGCTTCTGCGCGCGCTGGCCAGGTAGGTGATATTGTTCTTCTTGCTCAGGGGACCTTCGAAGGTGGCGGCCAGCTCGGTACCACTCAGCCTGATATTGCCCTGGGTTCTGGTCGGATTACCCGTCTTCTGCCTGAATTCAAATACGCTGGAGAGCGCATTGTCGTATTTAGCATCAAAGGCGCTGCTGTTCAGTTTCACTTCTTCAATGAAGGAAACATTCAGGATGCCCGTGGGTCCGCCCCCCGAACCCTGGGTGGCAAAATGGTTGATCACCGGCACTTCAATACCATCAAGGTAAAATACATTTTCACCGGGTCCACCGCCACGGATCAGGATATCGTTGCGGAATCCGCCGATGCTGCCGCTGGAGCCCGCCACACCGGGCAGGGAATTCACCACCCGGCTGATATCGAAATTGCCACCGGGATTGGTCTTGATTTCTTCGGTGGTGAGCTTTTGCACGCTCAAGGGTGTTTCCAGCGTGGCGGCCCTTGCATTGCGGCGACTGGCCCGCACGGTTACATCGCCCAGGCTGGTTACGGCCACGCGCAAATCAAAGTTGAGCTCATTATCGTTACCACTGCTGATGGGAATATTGAAACGGAACTCGGGCTCATAGCCCACCGAGCTCACCTGCACGGTATAGGCACCGGGTTCCAGCCCGGCAATGCGATAGCGGCCCATGGAATCGCTAAGGGTGGAGCGCTGCGCTTCGGTGATCGTGATGGTAGCCCCTGCAACCGGACGGCGGGTATTGTAATCGACCACCGAGCCTGTTATGCCACCCCTGCCCTGCGCCAGTAGTGCATGAACCGGGATCAGCAATGCGAACCCAAGGATTGCCAGTCTGCTATAATTCTCTTTCCGTTTAAACATAGCCATGTCTATTGTGATGCGATAACAGATTTGGGATGAATCTGTTCAACGATTGACAGAAATAACCCCTTTTTTTGAAAGCAGATTTACGGTCCCTCTGCCTGCCCGGAATTAATTTTAAGGCCAATTTCAACCCATTACAGAAAATAGCTTTTCATGTTTCTTTCAACAAAGTTTGTTCGACTTTCCCACTTTGCCATAAGAAAGAGTAGCAGTTATCGCACGATTTGCCTGCTTCTGTTTCTGTCGCTTGGCGGTGCTTCAAAAGCTACCAATTATTATGTGAATGCAATGGAAGGAAATGATAGCAACCCCGGCACAGCCATGACAAAGCCCTGGAAAAGCCTGGCACCGCTTCGCAATATCCGGTTAACGGCTGGCGACAGCCTGCTGCTGGCGGCGGGTCAGGGATTTACGGGTCCTCTTCTGCTTTGGGATATCAAAGGTACTGTTGACCAGCCTGTGTATGTAGGTAATTATTCAGTAAAGGGCAATTTGCGCAGGGCAAAGCTGGACGCGGGCATGGGCCTTTATGCGCTCCACATCCGCAATTCCGCATTTATCCGCATAGAAGGCATAGAAATTACAGCCCGGCTTACCCCGGTCATTGATACTGATGAAAAACAACCCGCAATGCGCTGCGGCATTTTAGCAGAAATAACCCGCGATGAATTATTTGAATCCATTGTCCTGCGCGACATACAGGTGCACGATATCTTCTTAATGCCCAAAGGATATAAACGCCCCGTTGGGGAAATAAAGACCGCGAATGGCACACAGGGATATGGATTTGGCATCCGCTTTATCAACAATAGCCAGTCCGGCACTATGAAAAACCTTCAGGTGCTGCAATCAGAAATTTACTCGGTGAGCCATACAGGTTTGAAATTTACAGCGCGCAGAAAAGGTATTCAGCAGGTGGTTATTGCTGGCGTGGATGTGCGAACGGTTGGCGGTCCGGGCATCCAGCTTTCGGGTGTCAGTGATGCGCATATACATAACAACCATGTCAATGAATCCGGTTCCACCGCCGACAGTCGCAACTGGGGGCGGGGCAGCGGTCTCTGGACCTGGTCATGCGACAATATTCTGATTGAGCACAACCGCTTTGAGAATGCGAATGGACCCGGAGATTCCGCAGGTGTTCATATTGATTACAATTGTAATGATGTGATTGTGCAATATAATTTCAGTGCCAACAATGCCGGTGGCTTCTGCGAGATACTGGGCAATAATTATAACTGCGCCTATCGCTACAATATCAGCGTAAATGATGGGTTCCGGATCAAGGGCCAGGACGGAGCCTTTCAGGAAGGAAAAATATTCTGGCTGAGCGGATACCAGGGTAATCAAAAGCCGGGAGCGGGACCTTACAACAGCTATTTCTACAACAACACTATGTATGTAGATGCCGCCATTGAACCCAAAATTGCCATCAGCCCCACGGCAAAGGGCATATTGATCGCGAATAATATTTTTTATTTCAGGAACGCGGCAAAGTTGGTGGCCAGCGATCAAAAGAAAAACCAGGGCATAGCGGCGGATAGCGCAAATGATGTCGTATTCAGCAATAATCTTTTTCTCCGGCCCGACAATTGGCCTCCCGAACTCAGACTGCGCGACACATCCCCTTTGTTGGGCGATCCGAAATTCAGGGCTGGCGGCGGGAAGAAAGTGGAAAACTATATACCAGGTTCGATGGAGCTCATTCAAAACAAAGGACTCATTCTGCAAGCCCTCCCGAATGACTCTATAGGTCTGCGCCGCGGACTTGTCATGAAAATGGATATCCTTGGCCGTCCGATTAATGATATTCCTGATATCGGTGCTATTGAATGGCAGGAATAAAATGAACAAGCCCTTAATTATTGGATCATGCTAATGAGAAAATATTCAATCCCAAGATCGCTTCGGCTGGCGGCATTCAGCTTCCTTTTCCTCGGATTCGGCTGCCAGGGTAATCCAGAGCAAATGCCACCCAATATCATCGTCATCCTGGTAGATGATGCGGGTTATGCGGATTTTGGATTCATGGGAACTAAGGACCTGGAGACGCCCCATTTAGATAAGCTGGCTTCCGATGCCATCTTGTTCACCGATGCGCACGTGAGTGCCTCAGTATGTAGTCCCTCCAGGGCAGGCCTGCTCAGTGGTCGCTACCAGCAGCGATTGGGGTACGAGTGCAACGAAGGGGAAGGCTATACGGGAATTGATACCAGCATAAAACTCTTTCCTGAATACTTGCGTGAAAACGGGTATACAACCGCCATTATGGGAAAATGGCACCTGGGCTACCGTGCATCGCAGCACCCGCTGCGCATGGGCTTTGATTATTTCTATGGATTTCTGAGTGGCAGCCGCAGTTATTTTTATGAACCCCAGAAAGATGACGGGCCCGGAGTCCGCAATGCGCTGCTTGAAAATAATGAACCAACAGGTTTTGAAGGCTATCTTACCGATGTTTTAGGCGACAAGGCTGTCTCTTATATTCAGGAAAACAGAGAAAAGCCCTTCTTCCTTTACTGGTCGCCCAATGCCGTGCATACACCCATGCAGGCCAGTGAGGCGGATTTAGAAAAATTTGCCGGCCATCCCCGGCAAATGCTGGCGGCCATGACCTTTGCCCTCGATCGCGCTGTAGGAAAAATCGTGGATGAACTGAAAAAGCAGGGATTGTATGAAAACACTTTACTCTTTTTCCTCAGCGATAATGGTGGCGCACATAATAACCAATCTACCAATGGCATTCTAAAGGGATTTAAGGGAAATGAATTTGAAGCAGGCCACCGCATACCCTTCCTGGTTAGCTGGCCCAAAAAATTCAAAGGAGCTCAAATATTCGGGGGACTGAGTTCTTCTCTCGATATTGCGGCTACTACATTGGAAGCCGCGGGTATTCCCCAGAAATCATCTGTTGATCTGGATGGCGTGAGCCTGTTGCCTTTTCTTTCGGGCGAAAAGCAGGGCGACCCACATCCACAACTCATCTGGCGCAAAGATGCGATAGCGGCAGTGCGGCAGGGCCCGTACAAATGGATACAGGCGGAAGGCGCGGGCGAGCGCCTGTATAACCTGGATGCGGATCCCGGCGAAACCCAGGACCTGCGAAATACAAATCCGGAAAAACTTTCGCAATTGCAGGAGCAGTTTACAACATGGGAGAAAAAGTTTACAGCACCCGCCTGGACCGAGGGCGCGCTTTGGGATACCATCACGCTGATGATACATGACGACCTGATGCAAAATAGAAAAGTTCGGGTGCGGAATCCCGAGGAACTCGAAAAATACAGGCGGGCACAAAGCCAGCCTAAGGCAAATCCTTAATGCTTAATCATGCCACAGGAGAAAAAAACAGAAGAGCTAAGAGATCTGAGCCAACGCCTGAGCTGGAAGCTCATACTGATCTATCTGCTCCTGATCCTGCTTTTTATTTTTCTGGTGCTGCTTGTATAGCACAGTATTGATTTGAAAAACTGCAAGATGCTTAAAACAACCTTACAGACACCGAAATACTCAGTGAACCAAAATCATCTCTCCGGTTACTGCCACGGTCGAAGATATTGGTAAAGGATAGTTTGCCAAACCAATTCTGGTTATCGGAAAAGAAATAACTCAATGAAGGCTTTATGCCGAAATAAAGTTGGTTGCGAATCATGCTTTCGCCGGCAACCAGCGACAGGAATATCCGGTCGTTGGGGTGAAAGGAAACACCGCCAAAAAGGTTGGCCACCGCGCCAATGTCTTCCCGCGGCGAATCGTCGGGATTCAATCGAAGCACCTTATCACCGCCCGGGTACAGATCTCCGGTAAAATCCATCGTCAACCGCCACTTTGAACCCTCAGGCCAGAATGCCTGAAAACCGAGGCCCAGTCCCCAGGGATTATTGCCCCGGGTTTGATCGTACAGTGTATGGCTAACCTGGCCCTGTATCCATCCGGAAATCTTGCGGTCTACCTGACCAGCCACCTGCATCAGGATAAAGCAGGCAATAAGGGTGCTGAAAAAGTATTTCATAAATTTTGGTTGAATGGCCTAACGGTTATACACCTTGCAGGTTTTATACACCTTGCAGGTTTTTTAAAACCTGCAAGGTGTATAAAATGCTGTCAACAACAAAAGTTACAAAATATTTTCAGAACAGGAATTTATTCCGTTCTAAGCCAAAACCTGGGAGGTTTCGGTAAACCTCCCAGGTTTTTTTCAGAAAGGAATGGCGTCGCCGATAATATTGGCGGAGAAAGCTTTAGGTGATGTCAGCGTTTTCCAATAAGCAGCGGCATCGGTCAGACTATTATCCGGATTCAACGCCGGAACGGTATTTGGGAAGAAATAAGAATAGCGTTCTACCCAGGGTGTGGCATTCATCCAGTCGGAAGATAATTTCATAAAATACTTATGAATCAATTCCGAACTGCGGTTGATATTCGCGTTATACTCCGTAACCCAAACCGGGTAACCCGGATAGGCCAGGCGCACTTTTTCCATATAAGCCACAAAGCGACTGAATACACGTTCTGCCGTCAGCGAATCCGTGGCCGCATTATTGGTTTGATTTCCCCAATCGTACCAATGCACTGCCACATAATCAATCCGCAAACGTTGTGTTTGTGCTTTGGCCATGAACTCGGTGAGCCATTTGCCTGCTCCAAAGGCATCATCCTGTGTTACCACGGGCGAACCCAGCCGCAGGCCGGATTTTTGCATCACTTTATACCGTTGCACAGCCGTATCTATATTGGGAATATTCGATTGGGAACTGTTGTCCGGTTCATTAAAGGATAGCAGGTGATCCACATCATTGCGCTCTACCAGGTATTTAACGTTCTCGTCGGTGGCGGCTCCCTTTCCCCAGGTCATGGGCACATACTGCTGATTGGTAAATGATGCTTTATTGATGCCCCAGCTATAATACCATTGAGCCGCAAAAGCCTGAACGGCCTCCTCACTTACAGAAGCTGTCCCTTTTTTCTCGGGATTGTTGATGGGCATATAGCGTACATAGGATATACTATTGCGAAGGCGGGCCGGCAGGTTGGCTTTAATATCCGACTGATTGGCGACAAAACAGGCCGACTCTCCCGTGCCATCAAAATTGGCGGAGAATACTACCATATAACCTTTCGGCAAAAAGAAGGAAACAATTTTATCATCAAATCCTGTTGGCAGGGGCTTAAAAAGGGGTGAAATGGCGGAGTAGGAAGTGTACACCGAATCCTTCCCCAACTCTGCCCAGGGCGATGCGGTCTTTTCCGCCTGCGATATCACCAGCTTTTGGCCGGAATAATTACCCTGCTGCGGATTGCCCGGGTTATTATTGTTGTTGTTATCATCATCAATGGGTTCCCCGCTTTCTTTGGAACAGGCAAGCAGCGCGAAGGCAAACAGTAAGGCAATCATTTTGTTGAAATACGTTTTCATGATGTTTGATTCAGGTTTTGAATACGTATGCAGTATAGCTTTGAGGTCCTTTCCAAATTTACCTCCTCTCATCGGCCTTTTCATCCCGCAAAGGCAGGATGAACGGGATGCCCCTCCTCTTTGGAACAGTTAACCCTGCCAAGAAATCAGAAAAGCGAATAAGCCTGCCTTTTGAATGCGGCAATGATGAGGTAATCAATTAACTCCCGCTTCATGTATTGGATGATTTAACGAATAGTGTTGCAGCGATTGCGCACGGAGCTGCGCGGCCGCCCACTCCGGCGTGATGTCTCGCTGCGGATTAGCCAGCATTTCATAGCCAACCATAAACTTTTTAACGGTGGCGCTGCGCAGCAGGGGCGGATAAAAATGCATGTGTAAATGCCATTCCGGATGATCGCCCGAGTTAACCGGCGCCTGGTGAATACCGGCTGAATAAGGAAATGATGTTTCGAAGAGGTTATCGTATTTCACCGTGAGCGCTTTCAGGATGGAAGCAAAATCGTTCTTCTGCTTTTCGGTTAGATCCGTAATATGCTGAACAGGCTGGCGGCTGATCAGCAGGGTTTCAAAAGGCCAGGTCGCCCAAAAAGGAACCAGCGCCACGAAGCTCTCATTCTGCCAAACAATTCTTTCCGCCTCCTGCAATTCCAGCACCAGGTAATCGCCCAAAAGGGAACGGACATGGCCCACATAATACCGTCGCTGTTGTTCCGTTTCCTTCATCAGCTCCACCGGCAAAGTATTCTGGGCCCATATCTGTCCATGCGGATGTGGATTGGAGCAACCCATGATCTCCCCCTTATTCTCAAAAATCTGGATATACCGGATCGAGGGATCGGCAGCGATACTCCTGAACTCCTCGCACCACAAATCCACCACAGCCCTGATTTGTGGCAGTGGCATCAATGGCAGCGTAAGGCTATGGTCTGGCGAAAAGCTGATGACCCGGCAAGTACCGCTCACGGATTCTGCTATCAGCAAATTTTGCTGGTTGATCCGGCCTTCCGGCACGTTGGGCAGGAGCGACGCAAAATCATTGGTAAAGGCATAAGGCTGCTCATATACCGGATTTCTGCTTCCATCGGCTCTTGGATTGCCCGGGCATAGATAACAGCCTGGTTCATATACCGGCCTTCCCCCCTTGCTCACCTGCTCCAGTTTTCCCTGCCAGGGTCGTTTGGTGCGATGTGGCGATACCATGATCCATTCACCCGTCAGGATATTCAATCGCCGATGGGAATGTTCTTTCAACTCGAACATAAGCATTTTGTTTAGCTCATTAATTGTGTCCCATCTTCGATGGAAGCCACATAATAATCCAGGCTGAGGTTGCTGGCCAGTTCATAAGCAGGTTTGATTTGCGCCACCAGTTGTTCAATCGCTGACTCATGCACAATATTGATGGCACATCCCCCAAAGCCGCCACCCATCATCCGCGCACCCAACACCGCCGGATTATTCTTCACATATTCCACCAGGAAATCCAGTTCCGGGCAGCTTACTTCATAAAGACGGCTCAGGCCCTCGTGCGTGGCAAACATTTTGCGACCCAGGGCAGTCAAATCGCCTTTGCGCAGATCATGATGCGCTTCCTGTAACCGTGCATTTTCTTCCACCACATAGCGGCAGCGTTGATAAATCAGCCGATCCTCGGGCAGCACCCATTCATCTAACATGTCGCGGGTAACATCTCGCAAAGACTGTATGCCGGGTTTATGCTGCCGAACACAGTCAACCCCCTGTTCGCATTGCAGGCGCCGGGTATTATACTCAGAACTGCTGAGATTATGTTTTACATTGGTATTCAGCAGCAATAATTTGTATGCACCCAAATCCAGAGGTAGGTACTCATAATGTTGGTCACGACAATCGAGCAGGATCACATGATCTTTCTTTCCAAACAGGGAGGCGAACATATCCATGATACCACATTTCACACCCACAAACTCATGTTCCGATTTTTGCGCAAGGAAAGCCATCTCCATCCGCGACATACCCAGGTTGAAAACTTCATTCAGGGCAAATACCGTGGCACATTCCAGTGCCGCCGAAGAAGAGAGGCCTGCGCCAGGCGGGATATCGCCATCCAGCAATAAATGGAAGCCACCCAGGGAATGTCCGTTTCTGCGCAACTGATCCACGATACCCAAAACATAATCCGGCCAGCGCTTTTCGGAACGTTGCAATTCGTGTAAATCCGTTTCGTGCTGCTGTTGAAAAGCGGAAGCATAAAGCTGAATACGATCATCGCTTCTTTTGGCTAAAGCAACATATGTGCTTTTATCGATGGCAGCCGGCAAAACAAAGCCCTCGTTGTAATCGGTATGTTCGCCAATAATATTGACACGACCGGGAGATCGCACCAGCAGTGGCTTGTCGTTTCCGCCAAATCTTTCCCGGTATTCTGCCTGCAGGCTGCTTGTGGTTCTGGACATAAAAGAAACGGAAACAAATGTTTTGAGGTGATATGGTCGGTTCAGGGGCGAAGAATTCCCTTTACCTTATGGCAGTTTCAAAAAAGCAGCCGGGCATTTTACTACATTCCCGGCTGCATCAAAAATCAACTATGAAAGAAACAGGCCTTAATCCCAAACAGGGTTCTGCACCATATTTGAATTGGCATTCAGCTCCGATAGCGGAATGGGAAATACTTCTGCCTTGCCGGCACGATAGTTAACCGGATACCCGGGCACATTATCAGCCTGAGCGCGCTGGAAGGCGTCCTGCACGGTACCCCAGCGCTTGAGATCAAAATAGCGAAGCCCTTCAAAGGCCAGCTCCACCCTTCTTTCGTGGCGGACTATATTGCGCATTTCTGTTTGACCCAAACCACTGCCTTCCACATCTTCAATGGCGGGCATACCTGAACGTGCACGAACCTGGTTCACCAAAGAATAAGCTTCCCCCGGCTGATTTAATTCCACAAAGGCTTCGGCACGCATTAGCAAAACATCCGCATAGCGCAATACGATATAATCCTGTCCACCGGGACTAAAAGCACCAATGCCAGTGGAAGAAACCGAGGTTCTGCGGGTATATTTCCGCAAAGCGAAACCGGTTGGCGTATTACCGTTAAAAGCCCGGTTCAGATCGGTCAGAAAAATATCGGTACGGAAATAAACCGATGCACCCAGCCGGGGATCGCGGTTAGCTTTCGGTGTGGCGGCATTGTACAAGGGCGATGTCGTAATCGGCAACCCATCCGTACAATAATAATCATTCACCAGGTTGCGCATCGGGTTTTGGTCCACCTTGGGAATGCCGAGGAAAGTGGCAGAGAACAGCTCCCCGTTATTGGAGGCATCCTGGTTGAAGCGTACGGAGAATATTATTTCGTTCGACTGTTCACCCTGCTCGGTGAAGAGTTGGGCGTAATTGGGATTAAGTCCATAACCCAGGCTGAGTATGGTATTGGTAGCATCGAGTACTGCCTGGTAATTGCCGAGATAAAGCTGAAAACGGGCGAGCAAACCCAGGGCAGCGCCGCGGGTGGCATAGCCATAGAGCTCAGCCGGATAGTTTACGGGCAATAGACCAGCCGCGGTTTCCAGGTCCTGCACAACCTGTGTGGCTACTTCCTGGAAACTATTCTTGGTTACATAGGCTTCATCAAGTGATTGCACTTTCAGGATCAGTGGCACTTCCTGAAAGTAAACCGCCAGGTTCATATAAAACAAGGACCGCAGGAATAAAGCCTGCCCGATGAGGGCATTCTTGCTTTCATCCGAAATGGCCGATGCAGGCATACGCTCAATATTCTCCAGGGCCACATTGGCACGACCGATACCACGATACAGGGAACGCCAGAGATCGGAGAAAAAAGCGTTCGAAGGATCAATATTTCCGATCATGAAATTACCTGGTCCTTCAAACTTGTAATTATTGTAGAGGTTGTCGCCAAAGCAATCATACATGGTAAGCCCAGCCGTGCCATTGAGGTTACCGCTGTATTGTACACGATCCTGCAGCACATCATAAATCCCATTAATCCCCAACTGCGCATCCGACTCGCTTTGCCAGAAATTGCCGTCGCCAATCTGCGTGAGCGATCGCTTATCTAAGAATTCTTTGGAACAACCACTTAAGGATACTACCAAAACGATGATGAATAAATTTCTCATATTCCTTTATTTAAGTGATCTATTGTCGTTACTGATGTTTAAAATTTCACGTTGAGGCCAAATGTGTACACTTTGTACAGCGGAGCCAGGTTATCGGTATTACCACTTCTTGCCCTCTCCGGATCAAAGTCTTCCATTTTGGTGAAGGTTAAGATGTTTTGTCCGCTCGCATACACCCGCAGACGGGAAACACCAAACTTCTGCGTAATCCTGGCCGGAATGGTATAACCGATTTCCAGATTTTTCATCCGCAGGTAGGATGCATCCTGCACATAGAAGCTGGAGATAATATTGTTGTTAACACCACCCAGCCTGGGCAGTTTGGTAGAAGGGTTATCGGGTGTCCAGCGATCGAGCCAGTAAACCAGTGCATTGTTACGATCACCTTCCATCGGCAATTGTCCATTTGCATTCAGAATTCGATCCAACCCGCTTACGCCTTCAAAAAGTATATTGAGATCAAAGCCTTTGAAATCGGCGCGGGCATTGAAATTGTATATCCACGACGGATAAGGGTTACCGATAATGGTACGGTCGAATGCATTCACCACGCCATCGGGCTTACCTTCAGGACCGGAAAGGTCGGCATACTGGAAATCGCCGGGCGCCGTGCGGTTGCTGCCAAACTGAACCGGGGCATTGGCCACTTCGTCGGCTGTCTGGAATATTCCCAGTACCTGATAACCATAATAGGCATTGAAGGGTACACCTACCCGAATAATACTTTCGGGGTTGATGGTTTCCAGTCCGCGATCACCCAAACCCGTTACTTCATTGTCGGCAAATTTGCTGACACTGGCGCTCAGGGTATAGTTCAGGGCCTTGATGCGTCCCCGATAGTTCAGCATTACTTCCAGTCCCTTATTCACCATGCTCGCCGCATTCTGCGCAGCCAGGTTTGTTACGCCAATGGTACTGGGCACAGGGAAGTTGCCGTACAAAACATCGGTACTCTTGCGGTTGAAATAATCCGCAGTGATGGAAAGTTTATTTCTGAAAAGACTTGCATCCAGTCCAATATCATATTGCTCCACCGTTTCCCAGGTAATGGTACTGTTGGCCAGGCTGGTGATGGCCACGGCACCCACAATGGAATTGCCCAGGAAATAATCGAGGTCGGAATTATAAGTCTGGTCGAAAATATAGTTGCCGATATTATCATTCCCCGTGATACCCCAGCTCGCACGCAGTTTCAGGTCACTGATCCAGCTCACATTGCTCAGGAATTTTTCCTCACCTATACGCCAGCCCGCCGACGCGGAGGGGAAAGTGCCATAGCGGTTCGTGGGTCCGAATTTGGAAGAACCATCGCGACGCACATTTAACTCAAGCAGGTACTTGCCATTGTAGATATAGTTGATACGGGAGAAGAATGACTGCACGGCTTCTTCATTCGCACCACCGGTTACATTGGGATTGAGCACGCCTCCGCCATTAAACTCCTGGGTGGAATTGGAGGGGAAATCCTGCAGCGAACCCGCAAAGCCATCGTTGCGGTTATAGATCAATGAATGACCCAGCAATACACCCAGTTCGTGTTTTCCGCCAAAATTGCGGTTGTAGCGCAGGATATTTTCATTCAGCAAACGATAATTGAAAGCCGTACTGTTGCGCAGTGTATTCACTTCATTTACCTGGATCACATTGCCGGCCCAGTCGAAAGTGCTGTTGGTAGGCGTGAAATCGGAGATCTGATTATAGAAAATGTTCGCGCTGCCGCTGGTTTCAAAGGAAAGCGACTTGTTGAAATCAATCTTGATACCAAAGCGGTTGGCGAAATTGATATCATCGCTTTGATAATCGCCCAGGTAGCCACGGCGAATACCGTTCTGTATCGGGAAGCTGGCGTTTACATTCAGATAGGATCCGTCCACGATACCATACTCACCATTGGCATAATAGACCGGCACCGTTGGAGCCGAGCGTTGAAACTGGTTGATGATACCCGTTTCCCCGGTAATGGCATCCGCGCCGCCGGTAGGTCCTTTGAATCTTTGCCAGTAAGCATTCGTCACGTTGGAGATGGTCAGCCAGTTGGTCACTTTTGAATTCAGGTTCAGACCCAAATTGAAACGGTCTGATTTGAACTTGCCCTGTACAATAGCTTCCTGGCTCAGGTAGCCCAGTGAGGCGCGATAAGTGGTTTTCTCATTACCACCCGAGAAGGAGAGATAATGATTTTGAATGGGAGCGCGACGCAGGAGTACATCGGCCCAGTTGGTATTGGCATAGCGATCGGGATCGGAGCCATCGGCCATAGCCTGGATATTGGCATCGCTGTAGCGGATAGGCGCATTGGCGCCATTGAAATTAATATCCCGCTCATTCTTCAGTCGGGCATAATTCACCGCATCCAGAAACCGCGGCACCACAGTCACTTCCTGGAATCCAAAATAGTTGTTGTAAATAACACTCATCGACCCGCTCTTGCCTTTCTTGGTGGTAACGACAATTACCCCATTGGCACCGCGCGCTCCATAGATGGCGCTGGCCGAAGCGTCTTTCAGCACGGAGATGGATTCTATATCCGAAGGCGCCAGGTTGTTGAAGGCATCAAGACCGGTGTACTGAATATTATCAATCACCACCAGGGGGGCGGCCGAACCAAAAGTACCCACACCGCGGATGATCACACTCGAGTTGTCCGCACCAGGCAGGCCACTGCTTTGGGTGAGCTGCACACCGGCAAACTGTCCATACATCAACTGGCCCGTATTGGTCACGGGCTGATTCACCGCATCATCGAAACGTACCGTTTGAGTGGCGCCCGTCTGGTTGATTTTTTTCTGGGTGCCATAACCAATCACCACCACATCTTCCATAGTAGCCACGGCAGGTTCCAGTTTTATTGCCAGTTCAGCACTGCCATCCCAGGTAACCCGATAGGTGTCGAATCCCACACTACTGAATTCCAGTACCGGATTATTACCACGCACCGTTAAACTAAATGCACCACTGGCATTGGTAGATGTACCAGCACCCCCACCCTGCTGCACCACCGATACGCCGGAAAGCGGTGTATTGTCCGATGCATTGATGACGGTGCCCTTTACCGTTCTATCCTGTGCAATCGCTGGGAGGTTAAACAGCAGCAACAGACACAGCAGGCAAAGATGAGAAAGCAGTTTTCGAATATTCGCAAGCATCATTACCGTTAGATTTTGGTTTAAAATAATTACCCTAAGTAAGAAAGATATTTCCGAACCGCTGGTGGGCAGCCGCTTCAAAAAAGCGGTACAATTCGTTCACGCAAAAAATTTCAAATCTGAAATTTTCAAAAGGATGAGGTAATACCGGAAAAATTCCGGGAAAAACAACTGCTAAAAATGGGTTTCTACACTGTATTGCGGGTTGGGTCCCGGCTTTGCCGCATCGGTAGCCTTCAACCACTGGCAAAGCCATTGGTACATACGACGCGTCTTTTTTCCTTTCTTCCGCGATAGATCCTTGCGTTCCGATTCATCCTTCTTCAGGTCAAATAATTCCAACTGCTCATCTTCATAATAGTAGATCAACTTATACTTTCCCTTGCGGATAGCGGCTGAGGGGCGACCACCCTGGTTACTGTAATGCGGGTAATGCCAGTACAGCTTCCGCTGATAATACCGCTTCGGCTGCTCCATTATCTCCTGCAGAGGTATTCCATCCAGCTCTGCCGGTTTTTTGTAGGGCGGATTTATCAGGCTGGCCATGCTGGGAAAAAGGTCAACGCTGTTCACGGGCGTTTCACAGGTTTTACCATCTTCATATATCCCTTTCATATACAAAATGAGCGGCACACGGATACCTCCTTCATATAACCATCCCTTGCCGGCTCTTAATGGCGCATTGCTGGTCACACTTCCTTCAGCGGTACTCAGCCCTCCGTTGTCGGAGGTAAATATGATCAGGGTATTTTCATCCAGGCTTAGGTCTCGCAGTTTTTGAAACAGGCGCCCGATATTCCAATCCATATTCTCTATCATGGCTGCATATACGGGGTGATCCTGTTGCATTCGGTTTTTCCAATCGGGCTGATGGCGCATCCAGTCTTCCTCTTTCGAAAATCGTTGTTTATCATCTAAGCCCAGTCTTTGTCGCTTTGCTTCATATTTACTAACCAGCGCTGCCGGCGCCTGCATGGGATTGTGTACGGCATAAAGTGAATAAAAGATAACAAAGGGATCGCTACTCTTGTTTTCCAAAAAACGAATGGTTTCATCGGTCAAACGATCGGTCAGGTATTCACCCACGGGTCCATCGGTTAACCTTGGGTTTGCGTAAGGCGTAAAAAAGCCACCCGTGCTGTCATTCTTTCTTCCCGTTGGTGAGCCCGCGCTCCAACCTCCGATGTTCTTTGAAAACCCCTGCGCTTCCGGCCAATAATCCGGCTCCTCCCCCAAATGCCATTTGCCGGCAAAAAATGTTTGATACCCCTGGCTGATGGCCATTTCCGCCATGGTTTGCTCCGCCAGCGGCAGCGCATAAGCTGTGGGCGGACCCAGTAACTTTTCAAAAGAACGGGCTTTGCCACCCGCCTGCCGACCTTTGATCCAATCGGTGACGCCCGTTTTCACCGGGTATTTGCCGGTGAGCAGGCTGGCGCGGGTGGGACTGCAAACCGGGCTGCTGGCGTACCCATTGGTAAATCGGACTCCCTTTTTCGCGAGCGAATCCAGTTGCGGTGTTTCATAAAAACGGCTACCATAACATCCCAGGTCGGCCCAACCCAGATCATCCGCCACTATCACCAGGATATTCGGGCGGGTTGAGGAGTCCTGTGCCGACAATGGCGCATCAAAAAGCCCAACCAATATAATTGGCAGCAGCCATCGGAAGTATGATTGAAAAAAAGTCATGCTTTGTACGACAATAGGCTTCATTTCGTTTGAAAGCTTTCCAAATCTTTCTGTAGAGGTTAGCAACGGCTCCCCGATTTATTTCAAATCACGGGTACCCTGTTTCACTTTCTCGAGTATTGCCTTCAGCTCAGCCACTTTCTCCGGATTTTCCTCCGCCAGGTTTTTGGTTTCACCCGGATCATCTTTCAGGTTATACAATTGCGGTTCCGGCAAATTTCCTAATTCTGTATTGGTATCCCGATTCATCCTGGGTCCCTTCGAGGGTTCAATATATTTCCAGTCGCCCATCAGCAGGGAGAGCGTGGAGTTTAGGGATTGTTCCACCAGGTATTCCCGGTCCTGATTGCTTTCATTCAACAACACTTTCAATTCATTCTTGCTGTCGGGTGCTTGCCCTTCGGGTATTTCTTCACCCAGCAGCGCGGCCAGTGAGGCATAGATATCTACCTGGCTAAAGAGAGCCGGATTTACTTCGCCCGCTTTTATTTTCCCTTTCCAGTACACCATCATCGGCACCCGGGTGCCCGCTTCAAAGGCGCTGTATTTTCCTCCGCGATAAATGCCCGCGGGCTTATGATTGCCGAGTTTCTCCACGGCTTCATCCTTATACCCATCGTCGATCACCGGTCCATTGTCGCTGGTAAAAATGATCAGGGTATTATCCAACACACCGTTTTCTCGCAGGCTGGCGATGATTTCACCCACCGTCCAGTCAAATTGTAAAATCACATCCCCACGGGGGCCCATTCCACTCTTACCCACAAACCTTTCATGGGGTACGCGCGGCACATGAATATCATGCGCGGAGAAATACAGGAAGAAAGGCTTGGTTTTTTGCTGCGCGATATAGTCTTTGGTTTTCTGCACGAGTATATCCGCAAAATCCTCGTCCTTCCATAGTGCCGATGTTCCTCCCTTCATATACCCGATACGGCTGATGCCATTCACAATCGTCATATCATGCCCATGCGAAGGATGCATCTTCAGCAACTCCGGATTCTTTTTACCGGTAGGCGCACTGCTATCAAGCGGCGCTTTGTAGCTCACGGCAATGGGATCATTTTTGTCGAGGTTCAGCACTTCCTGGTTTTCTACAAACACACAGGGTACCCGATCGCCGGTTGCCGGTATCAGGAAAGAGTAGTCGAAACCAATTTCCTTCGGGCCGGGGCTAATCTTTCCATTCCAGTCCACCCCACTGCTATCGCCCAATCCCAAATGCCATTTGCCAATCACCGCGGTATGGTAG
Organism: uncultured Citrobacter sp.; assembly: GCA_964395095.1. Taxonomy (GTDB): domain Bacteria; phylum Bacteroidota; class Bacteroidia; order Chitinophagales; family Chitinophagaceae; genus CAYMZZ01. The sequence continues at coordinate 229,193 of CAYMZZ010000002.1, read as the reverse complement.
CCTGCATTTTGCAGAATCGCCGGCATAGTGGTGGCAGATACCGGAATAATCATGGAAGCATCACCGGGCGCTATCCCGGTACCCTGCTTGCGCCAGGCATATTTTCCCGTAAGCAGAGAAAAACGCGAGGGTGTGCAGGTGGCCGAAGTGGCATGCGCGTTCGTGTACAGGGCACCATTCTGCGCCAGCCAGTCCATGTTCGGAGTTGATACAGCCGAACTGCCATAAGCGCTCACATCACCATAACCCAGATCATCGGCATAAATCACTACAATATTGGGTCTGGGCGCTTCCTCCTTTTTCTCTACCGACCCACAGCCAACGCAAAAAAGAAATAACCCAAATACAACTGGCAGCATACATTTTTTATGCATAGAAAAAATATTTAGAGTGGTTGAATGATATAACTGTAACTATATCGCTGATCGGTTAACTGATAAGGTTTATGCGGATAAGCGCCCCAGCTATTGTCGCCCCCAACACCACGCTGTTTCCAATCAATATGCACAGATATAAACTCCCGTTCGTTGAGGTCGGCCGGGTGTTGTTGTTTCTTGGTGTTGCCGGGATCCAGGTCTTCGGCCGTATAGGGCAGCGCGCTGAAGCCCAGGGGCTGTAAGCCGATAATCTGTATGCCCCGTTGCTGATCGTCATAGAATTTCACCCAGCGAATATCTGTTTTATAGCCGTTTTCCTGTGGACGGATATAATTCTGCACAAACTGCTCGTCGGCTTTTTGCTGGTACAGCCCCAGAAATGCGGCGGTCTTCCGATCGCTATAATTCTCCCAGGGTCCTCTTCCATAAAAATCGATGGACTTATAGTGGCGGGGTAGTGCCATCCGCATACCGAAGCGCGGCAGCTCGGGTAATTTTTTACTGCCCAGGTCCATGTTGGCAGTAACCCTGATACTGCCATCGCCCCGCAAAAGGTAGCTGATGGTATAGGGCTGCCCCACGCCCATTAGTTGATAATGGCAATGTATGGCTAAAGATGCCTTGTTTTCCGCGACAACAATAACCGTATCCAGCTGCAACAATTGCTGCGCCGAACGCCAGAAACCCAGCCGCTGCGGCATCTGGTTGCCGAAATCATTATCGGTGGGTGCCCGCCAGAAAAAAGGTTCGGGAAACTGCTGCATCAGCGGTCTTCCCTCTTTTTCATAGCGCAGCCACTTTGCCTGCTTCACCTGAAAAACACCGCTGATGGTGCCCGCACTGAACTGAATCAACGGGCCATCATGTTTCCATTTCAGCTCACCGCCGGGCTCCGGCAGACTGGTAAAGAACAACTGGCTTTCGCCACCAAACTGCTCGCGAGCCAGCTCATGATGAGCAGGCAGGCTGGCTGTTTCTCCCCGTGTATGCGCATAAAGATTCAACATGCGCTCACCCTTCCACTCATCCGCTTTCCAGTGCAACTGAACCTTTAAGGAACCACCCGGCGCCAGTTGTACCGAAAAACTATCCGTTTGTACCGGCCGGCCATCTTCTAGCAATATCCAACTGAAACGATAACGGGAGAGATCGGTAAAGCTGAAACGATTCTGCACTTCAATCAGGCCCTTCTGCCAGTCCACATTTTTGAATACGATGTTCTGGTACCATTTCTTCACTTCATAAATACCGGGATGCGGCGAGCGGTCGGCTGCCACCAATCCATTAGCACAAAAATTTTCATCGTTTTGCAAATGCCCCGCTCCCAGGTCGCCTCCGTAGGCCCAATATTTCTTCCCATAAGGAGTTTCGGACAATAAACCCTGATCGGCCCAGTCCCATATAAAACCTCCCTGCATATGTGGACTCGATTCTATGATATCCATATACTCCCGGAAATTGCCACTGCTATTCCCCATGGCATGCGCATATTCGCACATGATATAGGGCCGTGTTTTTTCAGGATCCGCCGCATATTTTTTCATGGCTGCGATGGAGGGATACATGGGGCAAACAATATCCGTATTCCAATCTTCGCCCGCCTGCTCAAACTGTACGGGACGGCTGGGATCCTTTTGCCTGATCCAGGTATAGGCATCGTGAAATACTTTACCATTTCCACATTCATTGCCCATGCTCCAGATAATCACCGACGCATGATTCTTATCGCGCAGCACCATACGCTGAATACGATCCATGATGGCCGGCGCCCATTCTTGTCGGTAAGCCGGATGATAAGTAGTATCAAATTTTCCCTGCAGGGTCGCACCCATGCCATGGATCTCCACGTTGGCTTCGTTCACCACATAGAGCCCATACTCATCGCAAAGCTGCAGCCATAAGGGGTCGTTGGGATAATGCGCCGTGCGCACCGCATTGATATTATGCTGCTTCATCAACCTGATATCTTTCAGCATCAACTCGCGCGTGGGCACATGGCCCAGGCGCTCATCGTGTTCATGCCGGTTTACCCCATGTATCCTGATCTTTTTCCCATTCACCAGCAATTGCGCGTTCCTGATTTCTACGATTCGGAAGCCCAGCTTCACACCCGTGGCATGAATAATGTTGCCGGCGGCATCCTTTAATCGGATGATACAACGGTACAGGTTGGGATCTTCCGCACTCCATTGCCTGGGCTTTTTTAGCTTTCCACTGAAACTTTGCGAAACCAGGGGCGCATCGCCCACCTTTATTTTTTTGGTTTGACGATATACGGTCTTACCCCTTTCATCCTGCAGTTCCACTTCCAACAATCCCTGTTTTACTTGATTACCCGCAAACTGTCGCAACTGAATTTCCCCGCTGAAAAGGCCATCGGTATAGCGGGCATCAAGCTCGCCACGCAATTGAAAATCCCAGAGGCTGAGCGAGGGTATTGCATAGAGAAATACATCGCGTTCAATTCCACTGATGCGCCAAAAGTCCTGGTCTTCCAGGTAACTTCCATCGTGCCAGCGAAACACTTCCACCGCCAGCAGGTTTTCACCCGGCTGCAGGTAATTGCTGATATTAAATTCAGCCGCGGTTTTGGATACCTTGCTCATGCCCAGTTTTTTTCCATTCACATACACAAAAGCACAACCCGTGATGGAACCAAAATGCAAGATCACCTGCTGACCCTTCCAATGCTCCGGTACGGTGAATTTTTTTCTGTACGAACCCACCGGGTTATCCTCTCCCGTAAAGGGAGGGTTTTTGGGAAAAGGATAAATATGATTGGTATAGATGGGTAGTCCAAACCCCTGCAATTCCCAATTAGAAGGCACCGCTATCGTTGGCCAGGCTTCATCGCTGAAATTGGTTTGATAAAAATTTTCAGGGCGCTGGCTGTATCGCTCGCTATACTGAAATTTCCAGTCGCCATTCAGCGACTGATAATTTGCGGTAGACATAGGATCGGCCACAAAAACATCCTGCTCATTCTGAAAAAGAAAAAAAGATGCGTGAGCCGGCTCCTTGTTGAGCTCCACCAACGCGGGATTTTCCCAAACGCGGAACAACGCCTGCGCATGACTATCCTGCTGCGGCAAAAAACAAAAAGATACGGTACCGCCCATCACAACAAAGCGGGAAAAAAAATAACGCAAAAGAAAAATCATGGGGCGCATCGTTAGTGGATAATTCCTTTTCAGTCAACAGCCGGACAGCGGCTGAACGGCTCCCGCTAAATTATTGCCTTGCGCCGGTTTAGATTTTTCAAAAAAGGGGGACAGGAGTGGCAAATCCCATTCCTGCAAAAACATACCCACCGGAACTGCTATTGCTTTTTGTATTCGGAAGGGATCACCCCAAACTGATCCTGGAAGCGTTTACGGAAATACTTGATATCGTTGAAGCCCGATTCATAAGCCGCTTCCGTTACGGAATATTTTCCGCTTTCCAGCAATTTGGCCGCATAGTTGAGGCGGGTGGTGCGAATGAATTCATTGCCCGACATACCCGTAACTGCTTTTAGCTTGCGATAAAAAGTGGAGCGGCTCATAAACATGAGGTTGGCCAGCTCATCGTTATTAAACTGGCTGTTAGAGATATTATCTTCCACCAGCTTCACCAGCTTGTACAAAAATTCTTCCTCAAAGGATTTTATTTCAAAATTGCTGGTACCCAGGAAAACTTTCTTGGCGTACAGTTCCTTCAGCGTATTGCGGATATTGATCAGGTTATGGATATGCACCAGCAGCAGTTGCGAATTAAAGGGCTTGGGCAGGTACACATCGGCGCCTTCGCGTATGCCCTGCACGTGGTGGGTCATATCGGACAGGGCGGTTAGCAAAATGATCGGGATATGCGAAGTGCTCTTGTCCGATTTCAGGCGGCGACAAAGTTCAATCCCATCGATACCCGGCATCATGATATCGCTCACGATCAGGTCGGGAATGATCTCCATTGCTTTTTCCAAACCTTCTTCACCATTTACCGCCGTTACTATTTGGTAGGAAGGCGCTAATATCTCGCTGATATATTCCCGCATATCGGCTTCATCTTCCACCACCAGGATAATCGGTTCTTCCGATTCGCGTGGCAGGTTTTCTGTTTCTTCTTGCATATACTCGGCATTATGGCTGTTAACAGATTTTGTTTTGAGCACCGGTAACCAGGCTTCTGGCAATTTTGTACCGTTTGGCTTTTCATCGGGTGGGGGCAACAGCACGGTAAAGACGCTGCCCGTTTTACCATCACTTTCGGCCATTATGGTTCCCCCATGCAGTTCCGTGAGTTCTTTCACAAAGGAAAGGCCGATGCCCGTTCCAGAAATCGTGCTGGCATCGGTTTCTTCACCCCGATAGAAGCGGCCAAATATGGCTTCCAGTTCCGATGTGGCTATGCCCGCACCGGTATCGGCTACAGCAATAGAAACGGATTGATCCGGCATTTTCCGGATCCGCATGCTGATGCTGCCTCCATCGGGCGTGTATTTAAAGGCATTGGACAGTATATTGAATACAATGATGTCAAGCTTGTTGTGATCAAAGGCAAAGGAAAGATATTTTTCTTCCGTTTCCAGCGTGTACTGCATTTGCCTGCGGTTGGCTTCCTCCTGGAAAAGAAGAAATATATCTCGGCAAAAAGAAACGATTTCGCCCGGTTGCCGGCTCAGCTTCAAACTACCGGCCTGCGCTTTTTGGTAGTCGAGCAGTTGATTCACCATCCGTAACATGCGCTTCGATTGTTTCTGCACCAGCAGCAGACTCTTCTCCACCGGCTTTTCAAATTTCCTGCGCTGGAGGAGGTCTTCCATCGGCCCCAGTATCAGCGTAAGGGGTGTACGAAACTCATGCGAGATATTCGTAAACAGGCGCTCTTTGTATTCCGCCAGTTCTTTTTCCTGTTGCCGGGCCAATTTGCTAAGCTGCAACTGCGTCTTCAGGGCTTCCTGTCGCAACCCCAGGTGCCGCGTTAGCCAAAGCAGAAACAGAAACAATGCCACATACAGCGTATACGCCCACCAGGTTTTCCAGGGTGGAGGCAATATGCGTATCTGCAAAATCTGAACCTGCTCATTCCAGAGCTTATCACTATTGCTGGCCTGCACCATCAGCCGGTAGCGGCCGGGCTTCAGGTTGGTAAAACTTACGCTGCGCTTATTTCCCGCATTTACCCAAACGTCCTGGAAACCCTCCAACTTATAGCGATACTCGTTCTTGTCCGGCGCATGAAAATCGAGGGCCGCGAATTCCACCATCAAAATATTCTCACGATGATTCAGGGTAATCTGTTTACGCTCAAAAACGGGCTGCCGCTCCGGCGAGCCTTCGCCCCCTTCCAAATCGAGGTACTCAAATTTCTGGTTGTTGATCCAGAGATTGGTAAAATATACCGGCGGCGCAAAGCGGCTGATGCGGATACTGTCGGGATCAAAATAAGTGAGCCCCTCCAGACCGCCAAAGTAGAATCGGCCTTTGGCATCGCGATGCGAGGCATTTTCTGAAAATACCACCGAGCCTATCCCATCGCGCTTGTCGAATACGGCAACAGCTTTTTCTTTCATCTTCCAGCGAACAATTCCCTTATTGGTGCTGGCCCAGATATGGCCCTGGCTATCGGGAATAATGGCGTGGATATAGCTGCTCGGCAGGCCATCGCGACTGCCATAGCTTTCCACCATCAGCTTGTCGCCCGAAACATCGCTGATCCGGTTCAGCCCATTCTGGGTGCCTGCCCATATCTGTCCCTCGCCATCTTCGGCCAGGCAAAGAATGGTATTATTGCTGATCGAGCGGTTCGTTTCCGCATTCTGAAAAAAGACCCGGAACCCATCGGTGGCGGCATCATAAAGATGCAATCCTTTATATGTGCCTACCCAGAGCCGCTGTTTTGAATCAAGCAGCAGGCAGCTCACCCGCTCGTTTTGCAAGGCGCCCTGCTGCCCAAATGCTGGTTTGTAGTTTACAAATTGGGGGCGGCCCTGTGCATCATATCCGCTGATGCTGCTCAGCCCATTCTCCTGCGTGCCTACCCAGATATTGCCGGCAGCATCTTTCAGCAAGGCATTGATCTTGCGACCCGAAATGGACAGGCTGTCGCCAGCACGCGGCAGGATGAGCTCATAATGGCCAGGGGTAGCGCCGGTATTCCGGATACGGATCAGGCCCTTGCTGGTGCCGATCCATAAGGAATCCCCGTCCTGCAAATAGCAGCGTGCTTCAAAAGCATTGCTGAGCCCCCTCTCTGTAAAAGGAGATTGAAAGTGAATACAGTTGAAATCGCTTCCGTTGCGAGAATACTGTATGCAGCCTCCCTTGGTACTGACCCATAACTTTTGAAAAGGGTCGGTAAATACGGAAAGAATATGCGTGCCACCCTGCAGCGTTGGACTGCTGTTGTAGCCGATATTGTAAAACTGCTTCTGGTTTAAATCGTATTTATACACGCCCGCCCCATCGGTACCCACCCAGAGCAGACCCGAGGGATCCTGCATCAGCGAAAGGATGATCCGGTCGTCGTTGCTGAAGAGCCCGGCGGGTTGCAGACGCACCGGGGAAAACCATTCCCGCTCCGGATCAAAGCAATGGAGTCCCCCACCCCAGGTACCCACCCATAGTTGCTGATGGCGGTCGAGAAGGAGGCGATAGGTATTGTTGTTGCGTAAAACACCGGATCGGCCCGGCTGATGCCGGTAAAAACGATAATCGCCAGTGGTGGCATCGAAACGAATCAGCCCCTGGTCCCAGGTGCCCAGCCAAAGGCAGCCACGGCGGGTATCGCGTACGACCGAAGTGATGTTGATACCGACAATACCAAAATCGTAGCTGCGGTCGTTCTTCAGGTCACGGGTCAGGTGGCGCAGCCCGCTGCTGGTAGCCAGCCAGTAGCCACCCGAGCCGTCGGGTTGTATGTCAAAGGTTTTCCAGCGGGGATGGATGATATGGAGTTTGCGGCTGGGCACATGCAGCCAGCCAAAGCCCTGCCAGCTACCGAGCAGCAGTGTATCGGTGCCACATTCGAGCAGCGAGAGCATATAATCGGCATTAAACTCCGAAGGGTTTTGCCCGGCATATATATAGTTGTGAATAAGGCCCGTGCGCCAGTCGTAGCGGCTAAGCCCACCCGACTTGGTACCGATCCATAAGCCCTGGTCGCGGCCGGGCAGCAATACCTCAATCGACTGGCTGCGCAGGTTATCGCCACGGGTAAAATCGTTTTGCAGCAGCTTGAGCTCGTAACCATCGTAGCGCTGTAGGCCACCCCGGGTGCCGAGCCAGATAAAACCATTGGGATCCTGCACAATGGAAGTGACTTCATTATTCACCAGGTCGCCGGTTATGCTGGTAAAGCCGGAAACAGGCTGCGCCCCTGCCCGCAGGCAACAGGCCAGCCAAAAGCAGAGGCAGGCAGGTATTAAATAGAAGGCACGCAATCGTCAGGCAGTTTTCCTTAACCGGCTTACAATTTAGGGAAAAGAAATAAGAAGACTATTTTGTGAAATAAGCGCCGGCGAAAGGGAGAGAATGGTTAAACAAAATGGGGGGGCGTTGTACCTATCCCGGTTCCGGAATAACCAGGGGCTTTGTCAACTTCTCCCGGAGCGCCAGTATAAATGTATTGAACTGGTCTTCCGCCGTACGAAAAATCAATAATTTTTGACGGCCATTCTTCATCACCAACAACAAAGGGGTTTCCAATTCATTTTCCGGCGATAAGAAGCAGATTTCTTTGATCCCGGATAAAGCAATCTGCGATCCCCATTTGTACACAAAAAGCCATTTATAAATTCTTTCAAGGTGTGGAAAAATCCATACCAACGCCGGCACAATAATGATCCAGGCAAAGTATTCCCCATTCAGGGTGCGGTGAACCTGAAAAGCAATAAACAGCGCCAGCAGCAAAAAAGAATGCAGCCAATAGGATTGATCCGAATCCTTTCTGATCTTTTGGATAGACAGCCATTTGCTGTCCAGCTTCAACACGCTGTCGACCGTTATGAAATTTTGGGTGGGCATGTGCACAAGAATCGTTTTGTCAGGAACAATGGCATGTCGTCAAAAATAATAAAAATCCCGTTTATGCCGACAACATCGTTCTAACCCAATGAAACACAAAGTACACCTGGCCTGTAGTAAACAATACTAATGGGAGCAACAAAGCCACATAGGCATTTGTCCCAACATTAAGCAAGAAGAAATTGTGGGAAATTAAGAAATAGAAAAGCGTCAAAACCATATGCACCTTAACCGTTCTGTGCATAAGTGGTTTCGCCTTTCTTTCAAGAATATAATAGCCTGCTACCAACAGAAAAAGCCAAACCAATAGACCAATCGACAGCAACATATAAGGGCTTGCTATCGTTATATGCCAACCAGGAACCACAGACATCGCCAATTCCGAATTCAGCATCTCGATGGCAGCAATGATCGCGATGATTAAAAAGACTGTTGAATTTTTGAACATACAAATAACGGGGCATGGAAATTATTCAAAAAAAATCCGGCTTCTTTTCCTCAAACTTTCGGGTCCGCTCGTCGAAAACATAAATGATCGGTTGGCAGTAAGGGCAATCATCATAAAAACCCGATGTGTCGGGCGGGTTCACGATCATACAAACCCTACTGTCTGCCAAATCCCTTGCCAAAACGTAGCTTCAAATCTTTGGAAAGCGTTGCCAGCAAATCACTTCCGTACTCCGCCCGCTCATTCCCGTGCTGCTCAAACAGAACAATGTGTCTGCCAATTTCCCATTTACTTTCGCCAGCTCAGTGTTAAATCCCTTACAGACCCTTTGAAACGTTGAGGGCTTGAGGCTGTTCCCTATGGGGCCTACTTTTTCGCCAGCAAAGTAGCACCCCGATTCCTAGCTACCATTCTTAGATGATTGGGCAATTTCATCTTTAATCCTTTCAAACAATTGAGGAATTAGCTTTCTATCGGAGGCATAGGTAGCAAATGTAAATTTGCCCTCAACAAGTGCTTTTATTTCGTGTTCATGTTTAGGGATGTGGTAACGTCCGGCCCAAATTGAGTAAACTTGAATCCTTTTTAGCATTTCGGCTTCATTCTGGGATAATGAAAGATTAGCACACCCGGCTATTTTAATTAAGTCATGACCTTTCGATCCCCAAAGCTGTTTCTCCAATTCCTTTAATGATCGTATTGAATCTAGGTCGTTCGATCTTTGATAGTTGTAAATACAAAAACCTTTGAGCAGGTTTTCGACGCTGAAAGCAATCGTAAGCATGTATGATTGCATCAGGCCACTGATCAAATTATTGTCTTCCCATATTGTGTTCTTTTCACTTGCGTTGTCATATTTTTCTTCGAACAGCCTAAATATCTCATTGGCGGCCATACGCAGCGTCTCTGCAGTATGAATCCAATAATTGTACTTGAGTTTATCTGAGATTGTAGGCATAATTGCAGCTCACATCTGCTGCTTTGCGTTTGGCATAACATTTGGATAACACCAAACCCGATACAGCAGCCGCCGTAATTTACAACTGTTTAAAATATATCTATCGGCACTCTGACTCTTATTTCCTGACCCATGGTTTGTCAAAATCAAACTTTCCATCATTCACTTCAGTCACAAAATCCTTCACAGATTTATTTAATAGGTCAATTTTGTATGGATCATGCATAAGCCCGAAAACCTGTCCCTTCCTGTCAATTGCCATGTAATTGCCATCTTCGAGGTCTTTTATTTGATAGTAGGTCCTGCCATCCACCTCCAATTCACTAAGATCGGTCAGATTAAGTTGCTCACATGTCAGCCCACTCACAAGCTTTTCGATTGCTGAATCTGCGGCGAACCTGCTCCTGGCCCTTTTCAACGACGCTAAGTCAACATGAAAATCATTGAGGTTCCAAAGATTTTTCTGAAAAAGTCAAGCGCTTTACCCTCCAGTTTCCAGCTTGTATTCTTAAATAGTCCGAACATGGTTGCTTGTTGGTTGATGGTTACGCAAAGAGGGATCGGTTCAGGCGACGCCCATGGTTCTGCATGCCTGGTGCCGCTGTTGTTGAAAGACCCTAATTTTTAGCACTGGCCACTTCCCTAATCTCGCATATATCAGCGATCTCAGCAAAATATTGCCCAAGATGTCCATGCCTTGATGTATCAAAAATTCCTTTTATTGAAACAAACTTCCCATTATAATTGTCCCACTCGGTATATGGAATGGAAGGGCCGAATTCAAGCCAGATTTTTGAATAGTAAGTAAGGTAATCGGGATCTCTGTTCCAGTCAATCGGTACTGTATCCGGCCTGAGGCTCGATTTTTCAAAACCATTCTGGTAATACCCTTTCACCTCAATCAATTTTCTGTGATATTTATCCTTATGATGAACCAGTTCTGCGAATTGAAGCGCCAAAGCCTCTTTACCCTGGCATAAGTTCTCTGTTTTTCGGGATTTGGACACGGCACATGCCAGCATACCGAAAATAATAATAAGCGTAAAATGCTTCATTATAATTAACGATCTTCAAGATAGATGCAAAAAATGGCAATCGCAGTGATCCAGGGATTGCCAAAACCAAACTAATTTAATGAATTTTTTCCGGCCTGGCGCTAAAAAAAGTCCTTCTCGCTCTGGTGCCGGAGCCAGCATGTTCAAGGCTATCAGTTCTCCATGAAGTATTAGGAGATAAGAAAGTAACTAATACTTCCCGGATTCGTCCTTATCGGTCAAATCCCTGGCATTATCCCGCCTGGATAGCAAAAGGTAAAAAGGCGGCCTGCGTAATCGACCCCTATTGGTAGATAATTTTATTGAACATGCCCCTGGTGGTGCCGGTAAAGGCAAGATTCTGGTTTTCCCATTTTGCCGGGTATTCGCCTATGCTGCCCACAATGGTGAGCACATTGTTTTTGTCAACAATGCTTTGTGCACTCGACGAGCTTTCACCCAGTTTGGTGGCGGTTCCGTTATTCCAGTAAATGGCTTTGCCAGTTGAGGCTTCAAAGCCAAAACCCACCAACTGCAGGTTACCGGATTTCAGCAAACCGTCGTTGGCAAAATAGCTTCCGCCCCCGGCCAAAAAGCCAATGGTAGTGAATTCGCCATTTTTCCAGTAACAGGCATTGGTGACACCCGCATTGGAATAGGCCCCGAAAACATATACATCGCTTCCATCCAGCAGTATCCATTCCGCGTTACCGGAAGATCCCGGAACACTGAGCGGTTGTGCCGTCCCGTTTACCCAGAGAATGGCGGTGGGTGTACCGCCAATAATTTCATTGCCTGCCACATACACATTGTTTCCACTCACCGCCACATCATTGGCCCTTGACCAGTTGCTGCCATTATTCAATGTGACTTCCACACCGTTTTTCCATAGCCTGGCATTGAACCGCAAATTTGTTGCATTGTATTCCGAACCGGCCACATATACATCCATGCCACTTACGGCGATGCCGACGGCTTCGGCATTCGTGCTGCCATCTGTCAGTTCCATTTGCGTTCCATTCTTCCAGTATACGGCTCTTTGGTTCAGCTCAGTTGGGTCCGATGGCGAAGGCGTATCTCTTTCCGCGCCGGCTACATATATATCGTTGTTGGATAAGGCTACATCATTCGCGGTGGACGCAAAATCGCCATTGGTAAGATAGGTCGGACTCCCGTTAACCCAAACCGTTGCCACCCATTCACCCGAGCTATGCTCCTGGTAACCGGCAATATATTCCGACAAATTGGGTGTTGGGGTCCTGTCTTTTTTTGAACAACCGAAGGCAATAATACCAAGGATGGGGAGCCATATCATGAGGGCAGTTCCTGGCGGGATACGCGTTCTCATAGTTTAGGGTTTAGGGTTTAGGGTTTAGGGTTTAGGGTTTAGGGTTTAAGGTTTAAGGTTGGGTTTAGTGCAAATTAAGCAGCCTAAATGTTGCTATTTCCAACAAGAAAGGCTTGTAAAACCCCGACAAAAAAGTTCAGGACTGGGCATTCAATTGCACCTGAAGCAGATAGGGACCCTGATTTATGAGTTCCTTCAGCAGCACAAAACGCTCCAGAATGAGCTGGGAAGGGGCCATGCCAAAATACCGCTGATGCTCCTTGTTGAAATGCGATAAATCGTAATAGTTAAACAGCAGGGCGAGGCTTTCCAGGTTTTGCTTTTCCCGGGCAAGGGATAACTCGGTAAACACATTATTGAAGCGCATTACCTGCAAATAAACCGAGGGCGGAACGCCAATATGCCGGCGGAATTCCCGCTGCAGATAGCGCTCATTAACATGCAGCTTGTCGCAAAGCTCTTTTACCGAAATACAGGCTTTGGCATCGTAAACAACCCGCAAAGCCTCGCGGTAAAGCCGGTAACCAGGCACCGGCTTAAACTGCCGATAAAAATCAATCAGGCATTCCCGGCGCTCTTCATGGTTGTGTAAGCGGCTGAACCGATGGATAAAGGGCTCCACCAATTTTTGCGGAAAAGCCCTTTCTGAGGGCATGGGATGATTGGTGAATTGCACCGCCGGAATCCCCGTGAGCCGGGTGGCCGTGCCCGGCTGTAAAGCCGCACCAAAAATACCCGCCAGCCCATCCAGGGCCGTGAGTGAGTAGGAAACCGTCTGCTGCCCCACTATATAGAACCTGGGCAACAGAAAATCCTCCGTGGCTTTTTTTGAATGGAACTTTACCCGCCACTGCCCCGAGTATTGCCAGCCGTTAATTTCGGTACCCGAGGGCAAAAGAGGCTGCAAAGCCGTCTCCTCCTGGTAGTATTCCATCGCGTAAAAAAAGCTAATGAGCTCTTTCAGGTCATCAGGCACGGGGAACTGCAAATACATAGGATAAATTTTGCAAGGCTTTCATTGGCGGAACCCGGTTTTTTTCCAACCCTTTTCCAGGTTGGCAGGGTCCCGCAAAACTCCACTAAAATCCTGATGTTTCCGGCTGAGCTACCCGAATATGTAGTGCTTCCCCGGTGCCGGGGCCGGCAAGATCGAGTCATCGTGTAAATCAGTTGTTTTGTACAATAAACCCCGGGAAAAAAACATTTTTGGGCGGTGTTTTTCCCATGGAATCAGCAGACCTGGCTCTTAGTTTTATTCTGCAAACTACAAGCAGGTCAAATCATTATTTCTTTGCCTGACGGAGAGCGGGTGTAAGTCCCGCACTACACAAGCTGCTTGTTAGTTTGCGCCACCGTCGGGCATTAAAAGTCTTTACTATGCAAACTAACAAGCAGGGCAGGAAAACCGGCGTTCGCCGTCCGGACGTGAGAAGCTTAAAAATTCAACCCAAATTCAGAATCAATCGTTGGAGTGAAACCATGGCCCCGGAAATAAAGCTCTGTGGCACCTGGCTGGAGCAACTGGGCTTTCATTCTGGTAAACGTGTGACGGTTACTACAATGAAGGAGTTGTTGATTATTACTTTGCAGGCGGATTAGAACTAAAGAGGCTGCTCGTGAATGAGCAGCTTCTTTAAATATCTTTGATCATATGCAACGTTTCCAAAAGACAAAACCCACTAAGGGCAATACTTGTATTAGTGACTGCCAGACTTTAATCAGGTCGCTTTAGCCTTGTATATGGTTGCGACAAAGTTGTCTGGCTTCCAATCTTTCAACACATCAATTTCCGCATCGTTGAGGCATTCGATTACCAGTCCGGTGTTCACTTTGTCTGGTTGTGATTTAGTGAATCCTTCAATAGCAACTATTCTTCTCTGAAACAAGGTGCTAAAAGCAATAAATTCAATAGTGTCACCTTTTGAAACAATTCCCTCTGTAATATAGCCAGCAAGAACAATCCCGCGTCCGGTAATTTTAAAACTATCAGCTATTAAATACATTGCTGTCTGCTGTAGGACTGCTAATCCGGCAATGTATTGTCGAGCCACGCTCTCAGCTTTTAGTCTCGCTGCTTCTCCTCCAATAAATCTGGCAGAATAATTATTTGAGTTATCAATGGTAGCCCCGGCATTCTGCATGTCGTAAACCGCCCAGCACCAGTAGTCTTCGTCCATCCATTCGGCACGCAACATCAGTCCAGCCCATATTGCTGCACAGTCGTCCGAAAGGTCGCCTGTCCATTCAATAGGTAGTTTAGCTAATGTTAGTCTTTCTTGCATTCTCATGATTTAGCTCCCGAGCAACGCTTAAGTATTTGCGAAGGCTGGGAACTTTTTGATTGTTCAGCCTGGTACAAATGCCCATTTGAAAATTTGTCGTTGAAGTCAAGAACTAAAGCTGAACATTGAATCTCGAGCTCGATCTGCTGCAGAAGCTTGCACATAGATACTATTGCCTTGTCGAGCCCCACTTTTGCGAATACTTTTGTTAGCCGCTGGCTTTATTGTTTTCTAATCGCCCTAAGCCTTGTCATTACAGTATCTCCGTAAGGTGTCAAAGTCCAATATGTACCTTTGTCATGAATGCTTCTTTTACGAATACTTTCAGTCATTAATGATAATGCCCTTAGTTGAATTTTGATTGTATGAAAGTCATTGTCATTAATTTTAAAGTCTTTAGGATATTGCTCTTCTTTTTCCAGTTGTTTTGTAATCGTGGTAATTGTCCTACGCCTAATTAATTCGTTAATCTTTTGTTTAATAGAATTCTCACTTGCCTCGTCTAACATAAGTGGACTTATTTCTGAAAATATTTCATCCCATGTACACTGCACACTATGAGAATATGATATTGTCTTTATTCGCCAGTCATTACCAGCACCAGTGAAAGTGAAATCAATTTTGACTTCATCGTTTCCTTGACTCAAGTTTTCTGTTCCTTCAGGTGCTTTCGTCTTGGATTTTTCAAGTTCTATCTGAAGTTGCTCAACTTGTTTACGCAGTTCTAATATTTCCTTTGTAGTATCTTCACTCGGTAAATAAATAGCCTTAACCCAACCTGGTCTTGGCTTGTCTTTTATTAACTTTACCAGACTTCTGCTCACTTGAGAACCAAGGTCAACCGCACTTTCCCAATAGCGACACATCTTCTTTTCAGCAAGAACTTTAAACTCGGTCAACTTTTTTATTAGTTGTTTATCTGTTTCACTTTTGCCTACTGGTATTGAGTCTGGCTTTTTCGGTAAGAAACTTATTACAGGAATCTCTCTTGAAACAGCGTATTCATATTCCATTTGTGTATAGCTAATTCCTTCTTGATTAATTGAGCCGTATCTTCCACCAATAATTAGAATGTATAGTCACAATCGTCTATTAACCTTTTAATCAAAGTCCATTGGTCATCATCAGCAGCAGGGAAAAGTTCCATACCAATTGGAATGCAATCTAATTCGAGCAAGGCTTGCATTACTTCTTGTCTCTCCTCTGTTAAGTCTCTATATGTTGAACTAACAAATACTTGATGTTTCTTTTCCATTCCTTTGAAAATGTTTGATATTTGGGGGTGTGTCTTTGCTCGCGGCTAACGGGCAGGTATTGCCGATGGTGGGGAATTTTATATTCGTCCGCCGGAACTGTTGCCAGGCTTTTTAA
Organism: uncultured Citrobacter sp.; assembly: GCA_964395095.1. Taxonomy (GTDB): domain Bacteria; phylum Bacteroidota; class Bacteroidia; order Chitinophagales; family Chitinophagaceae; genus CAYMZZ01. The sequence goes on along the minus strand of CAYMZZ010000002.1, from coordinate 213,372 downwards.
TAAAATTAACTATTAAGAACTGAAGGTGGGCTTTATTCGCCAAGCCCAGAACAGCAAAACAGCAGAATTTTCATTCCTGATTGCTCCAATGTCAAGCCCCATTATTGGCAATACTAATATTAGCGGCTGCCTTTTTCTTGAGTTCTTCTATTTCTAAAGTTGTTTCGCCAATAATTTGCTGAATACTATTGTAATTATCAATATCAAAATTCCATTTATTAAAATTTCTTTTTGTCTTCCATTCAATAAGTGATTTACTTATTGTTCTTGGGTCTAAAGTCAGGTGTAACTTTGGGAAAAGTAAAGTTGTTAGAAAATATAAAATATACAACAATATTGGGCTGCCGATAAAATATGTTACTGGCTCAATCTTATTCCAATCTGCTTTAGTTAAAAAATAGCCTAAGCCGATGTAAATAGCTACTAGCAATAAAAGGATTACTGCTAAAAGCTGTTTTGAGAAATCGATGGCATTCTTTTCGCAATTTACTTTTGTTATGGAAAGGGCATCTATTTGTTTTTGATATGCAGTAATTTCACCTGTTTTAGCCTTTAATATTTGCTTGTTTTTTTCTACTTCTTTTTCATCTATTTCTTCTTGTTTGCTTGAAAGGATTTGATTTTTTGCATCTATTAATTCAGTTTCATAACGAAGCTTTAATTCATTATCTCTTTCAGTAAAACGTTTTTCAAAATCAGAGTGAATATTTGTTATCAAATCTTTTGTAAACTTATCTTTTCTTGCTTCATCAATTTTTGATTTCGCTGATAGATCTTTTAACTGCAAAACAAACTCTTCTTGATTTGTCTTTGCAATTTTATTAAGTTGTTCAAGATTTGTCAAAGTCCTGTTAGCAATCATATTTGCAACTCTTACACAATCTGAAGGGTCAATTTTGTCTTTAGCATATTTTTGAATATTCTCGTCTAGTTCTTTTAAAACTCTTGGATTAGGCATAGATTCACTAATAGTAGTTGCTACAAGTCTAGTAAGTCCAATATCAATTATATCATCAGTTTTAACATTGGGATTTGTTAGCCAAAGAATATTAACTAGTTCGTCTGCTCTAATAGATTCAGAAAGATAATTATCACCATTTCTATTTTCTTTTTGATACAGTTCGTTTTTCATATCTGTTACGAACCAACACTTTCCTTCATAAAAAGATTTTATTCGTTTACCCCTTTTTTGTTGAACATACATTATTGCAACTGCATCGTGTAAAGCTCCATCTGGATTACTTTTCCTGTTTTTCAATATCTCATATTCCTTGCTGTATTTAGCAAGATTTCTGTATTTGTCAGTATTTGGTACGATGATAATACCGTTTTCTGCAAGTGTATTTTCAAGATTGGAACTTATTCTTTCAATATCTGTTTTGTTCAGAGATAGTCTATCACAAGCATTGTAAATGCTATTACTGTCAATCTTTTGGGCTAAATAATTATTATTAAAATGCTCTGATGTTCGTTTTAATAAGCCTTGTGATTCTTCAATTGTATCTTTTAACACAATTAAGTTATAACCGAGTCGTTTACAAATTTCTAAAATTTTGTCACAAGTATGTTTAGCCTCAATAGAGTGAAGATTTAAGTAGCTTATTAAGAATGTTGTGTCAAGTACAAATTCTAAACTATTATTATTATCCTGCCCAAAGTCAACTTCTAGGTAACTTGTTATGATTGACCCTAAATAAACTCTTTTTAGAATATCAAAAAGGTCTTTAACTCCTTTAATTTCGTTAATAAAATCAGCTTGAACTAAAAAGTCTTTGTCAATATCAGCTTCTCCCTTGTTAGCAAAAAAGTTTGACAATGATATTCTATGCTTATCTAAAAATTCAAATAAAGATGGTTGAGTATGTATATCGATTTCATTCGCCTGCAAATATTTCTCGTAAGCAAGATTTACAGCTTCAATATCAATTTCCTGTTCATTTATTACCTCCTCATACTCTGAAAATAGGAACTTGTGAATTACGAAAGAACCATCTCTAAAAACTTGGAAGTCCTTTTCAATTTTAGTGTTGTATTCATCGGCTATTTTATTAATATTTTTCTTTAAGAGCGGAAATGGGATGTCTAATGAATATAATTTATCCATTTCACTTTTTACATCGGTCAAAAGTCCGCTTACAATTCCATTACTATTTAACTTGGAAAGTGTCCGTTTTACAAGAGGTAAAAAAATATCACTAAAATCTTTAATTCCTTTTCCGTGGTTATTGATATGTGCAAGCAAGCTATATGTAACAATTCTATTTTTATCCATTAGTCTTGGTAATATTAAGCGATAAATTTACTGCTTTGTTTTGATTAGCAGGGTGAGTCAATAAGGTAGTCGCTAACACATAAATATACGCATCAACAATGAAACAATTACCCACGTATAATTCTGATTATCATCGACCTAAAAAAAGAACCGTTCTGGTACCTTAGGGCCAATACAGCCCATCACCCAACGTCTCCTTGTAGCTTATAGCATCGGTAAACTACAAGCTGGTTTCCAGATGGCATTACGGTTTACCGTAGAGAATCAGAGTCAGGTTTAATTGTCAAATAGTTAGGTGAATTCTACAGATAGGTAAGCGCGAGAATACCCAATATCCAGGCCAGATAAACCGCTCTGCTGCAGGCCCCCTGACCCCAAAAGGGGGGGGTAGGAGACGCCTAACCCATCAACAACAGGCTCGGCGCCAAGAGCGATAGCCTCAACAGCATCGCATCCTAATTATCTACAGTAAATATCAGGCGAAATCAGCCGAGGGCGGTATCCGGCGCCTTCGGTGATCAGCAAGGATTGCCGGGGATAAAAACTATGAAATCTCCCTGTCACCATGGCCAATCCAATGAAACCCTTGTGGACAGAATGAGGAAATGCGAAACCAGGCAGGGCTAAATGATCATTGTACCTGCTCCTTCAAAATTGAGGCGACTGGGATAAGAATTGTTAACTAACCTATTAGTGTGAAATGCGGGGAGGATCATTCTTTTGTATAGTCATAAATAAGAAACTATTCAACAATCATCCATCGTTTTCAGCGTATTAAAGTTGTTATAGCCGCCAACCTGGCTCTTATTTATTTCTTCTCTATCTTTCGTTGTGTGATTATTCACATTTCTTCAATGATTGAAGTGCCTTTTGAATTCTCGCCGCTTGTCCATTGCCAGGTTTCGTGCAGAACTATTTTGCCATTTGCTAAAAGTTCTGGGCGTGAAAAGCAGATTCCTGTCATTAGTTCATCATAGGTGTTTACCTGGTGATAGCGCATGTCTATATTACCTAATTCGTCCACTATACCTATCAAATGGCCGAATTTTATCCTACCGCCCGAATAAGTAGCTTTCACTAAGTTGCCATCTTGACTATAAAAAAACACGGTGTCTGATGAGGTCTCTCCATTTGATGAATTGCTACGTGTTCGGAATTTCTTACCATTGTAATTCATAGGTTGGGTTCCGCTTTACATTTGAGTAATTTTATGACAATTCCAATTTGCCCTAAATGATATAAGTCGTGATGAATTAGACCCTCCAAAAGATACTTGAACGTAAAGCCGTCTGTATGTTCCCTTTCAAGATACTCGTCCGTTTCATTTTCAATAAGCTCAATTATATCTTTCTGACTTTGGTAGAACTCGGACTTCAGATTTTCCCATCCTTTTCTCATGAGCACTTCATTGCTGATCCAATTTTCCGGACTTTCCATGGTCAATTGTGCGTTAAGCCCCTTTAGCTTTCGTAAACTCTCTTTTCTCCACACTAAGATGTGTGAGATCAGCTCTGCAACACTATGTAAATTGGGTAATGGTCGCTCAAAGGCAAGTTTTTCGGAAAGACTACCCATCTTTTTCTTGAAATTTTCGTCAAGCCACAGCTCTCCCTCCTGAATGTCTCTGAATTGACTGACAATATTCTTGATTAATTTGTTGTCCATATTCTGACTTCAATTGTTCCTGGTTCTCCTCTATATACTCAGGAAACTAATGTACTGGCATTTAGCGGAGTGTCGGATTTCGGAGCACAAAACTGTCAACCAAGCACAAAAGTTGATTTGAAAAACTGCTGTTCAATTTACCACCTCCCCCGCCATTACGCCAAACGCCTGTTAGCGCCTGGCCTTCTTTCTCTATCTCCAAATGTTTTCATAAATGTCTGCATAGTCGTCCACATCTATAACTTCAAAACCAACACGTTCTAAAAAGAATTTCTTGCCTTGGTCTGTCCCGTTGTTACTTCTCTTATTTATATACCATCCTTTATGTTTTCTTTCTGGAAAGCGTTTGAAGTATTTTATTCGTTCGATTAATAGCCATCTTAAAAAAGTTTCGTTTTCTTCAAGTCCAAGTCCGAAGACAAAAAGTGACTTATTGAATACAATGTGAAGCCAAGTCTTGTAGCCTTTCCAATTATTTACATTCTTGCCTGAAAACAGTCTTTCTTCATTGCCTTTGTGCAATAAGTTTCTTGCTCTTTCAACGCTTCCCATATAGTGGCTAAGTCCAAGTCTTATGCTCCTATGATAGTTTATCATTCCGTTTATATACCAAACTCCAAATCCGTCTGTTGGTAGTTCAAGTTGATTCTCTCCGTGATATGTTGTCCAAGGATAAAAGTCTGTAAATCCTTCTTGCTCTGTCCTAAGTAATCTATATTCAAACGTCTTTGCAAAAGTTTCTTCAAAGTTTGTTGTCAAAATAGGAGCGTTTAATCCTTTTATTTTGTCTGTGATAATTCTGTGATGGTTCAGGGGTTCCCAATTTGACATTAATTCAGTTACTTCCCTTTGTAAATTTATGTCTTGAGTATTTTCGAGTTCAAGTATGTCATAAAACTCGGTTAACGAAATTCCATTTGGTCGTCTTGTCAAAGTTTGAAGAGAAACTCTTTCCCAAAGTTGAATTAATAAGTCGTCCCAAGATAAAGCATTTGGATTGTTGGGATAACGATTTATGCCATTACCAACTACAAAGGCAATGTCATTCCTATTTTTTTCGATTATTTGTTTTGTCGCTGTTGTCGTCATAGGCTTGGTGCTAACGTGAAGGCATTGCAGCAGTGGCGGTAAAGAATTCCGTCAGCCGATACCGAAGTTTATTAAAGATATAAAGTTCAACATATATTCTATCGCCCAATTTATTTCGTCAAGCCCGGAACAAAAGTTCAATAGAGTTCCCTAAGTTCAAAATATATTCCGTCAGCCGCCATTGCTGCAATGCAATGTTAGCAGCCGTGCTTTGGATTACTTAATCAAACCACATTTATAAAGTAACTCCTCAATCGTAGCTCTGTATTTTCTTGCAACCAACTCAATTTCAGACTTCCGGCAGTTGTAGTAAATTTTGTGTGCTGAAAAGTTACCCAGTTCTTTAAAATCATGCAACACAGCTTTTGAATCTTTCGATAGAGCCAATTTTGAATTTGTAATAGCATCGTTGATAATGCCGTCTAACATTTTATATGATCCGTCTGGGTTTTGAATGGAACTTTCAATACTTAATTTTTGATATGCCAATATCAGGCATACCTCCAAAAGCCTCCTCATTAGTACTGCACATCCATCGAAAAGATTATTTTCATAAGAGGCATTAATTTGTTTCGATAATATTTCAATAAAGCCTCTAGTGTTAATGTAAAGCGTCTCTGGCAATATACTGTTAATAGTTTCAATCTCTTCAGAAGAAGAGCTTGAAAGTTTAAATTGATCCTCCAGCTTGATAAAGGATTTCGAATTTAACTTGAAATGGTCTTTTTCGGTGCCTTTTACGAATTCAGAAGACTTCAAAAGATTCTGCCTAATGCGATAAATGTTAGGGCTTGTGTGGTGAAGTTTGTTGACAAACCAATCTTTAACGTCATCAAGTGAAAATTCCAGTAAATTGTTTTTTGATCTGAAAAAATAAGCCAAGTACTTTATTTTATTTAGTTCAGTTTCATTCGTCAGATCTATCTGTGAAATGTATTTAGAAAGTGTCATTTACCTTTTTTCTTTTGACGTGGTAAATCGTGCTCGACAAAGCTAACACCTCGGTGAGGAATCGTTAAGTTCCAATTGTCGTCATATTCAATAAAACCTTGTTGGTTTTTAGTGTCTCTAAAACTCTGCTTAAAATGGTCTGCTGGCTTATAGTTAACTTCTTTGTAGCATGTATACACTTGATTTAGAGAAACAGACTGAAGCTTCATTAGTTCCTTTAAGTAGTAAACAGCTAGAGCATTGAATTCAGCTTTAGATTCAGGCTTCTTCTGCTCATAAAAGTTTCTAAAGCTAGGCAAGTTATCGTTTCCTCGAAGATCTAAATGCCTATCTATCGAATAGGATTCAGACGAAGGTTTTCTAGAGCCTGTTTGTTTCTTGGGTCTGTCTTTATTGTCGCCATTTGGTTGATCTGGCTTTTCATTTTTTGTTATGTCACGTGGCTGAACAGAGTCCGGGTTATCGGATAGGTTATGTTTTAAGTTTCCAGTAAATGATTTGACAAGAATGTCGAAAACTTTTGGTTTCAATTCATCGGGAAACTTTTCTAGGATTGCGGAAATGTCTGAAAGTTCCGCCTTGAGTTTTTCGTAATCTGTCATAAGCTTATAGTTTGTAGTATGGCTGCTAACGCATAAATATACGCAACAACAATATAAAAACTATGGCCAGATAATTCGACAGTCATAGTCCTAAAAAATGCAAATGCGCTGGTAGAATAGGAACAATACAATCCATCGCCAATCATTCCTTGCCGCTAACAGCACCGGAAAATTACAACCAGGGCTCCAGCCGGCGCTACGGTTTACCGTAGAGAATCAGAGTCAGGCTTAATTGTCAAATAGTTAGGAGAATTCTACAGATAGGCAAGCGCGAGAATACCCAATACGCACAGGCCGGACAAATCGCTCTGCAGCCGCCCCCCTGCCCCCCTAAAGGGGGGTTATGGGGCAGTTGCTCCGCCAAGCCAATCAGCAAACTCTCCACACCCCGGAAATAGCAGAACCGGTACCCCCTGCCCCCTTAAAGAGGGGGATGGGATAGTTGTTCCCCTAAATCAATCATCAAACCCTCAACGCAATATCATCGTTGCCATCATATCCCGGCTCGAATTCCGCCAACTAAATAAACTGGCCCAGGATATCGCTCCCCAGGCATTCGTTCTCCCAGCATGATCCGCATAGCATCGGAAGGGATCTATTGGCGCAAGAGGCATTTGGTGGGAGGTGTCCGGTGGGGGATGGGAGGCAAAATTTTGGCGCAAGAGGCAGAAGCGGGTTGCGAAGCACAAAGCTGTCAATAATCACTGAACTCGAATAGAAACACAACGCTATAAGTTTGGCCGTCAGCCCGTATACTTCAAAACCTGTTTTAGCTGCGATAATTGCTAATGTTAATCTTCTTTACCAAATTCTCTGCGTATTCAATAACTATGTAATCTCCCACTTTATAGATGTTACGATACCATGGATAGCATACATTTTGATAGTCAATTTGAAGTTGAAACGTTTCAGCTTGGCCCGTCATCAGACTCTGTATTGTCCATGTAACACTTTTGGAAGAAGAATCTGAACCGGAATTTATATAACAAACAAAATTATTCAAGCTGTCTGCGTATTCAATATCATCCGCAAAGAAAACAGGAGTTTTTCCTTTTAAAAGGGGGAGAAAGAGATGCTGAGAATGCGGACCTGTGTAATTTGTAATCAAACAAATCCATTTGTCATTAAACCACTGTACTGTTGGTGGCATTCGATACCCTTGTCCATCTGTTAAAGTTACTAAATTATCAGACCATTGTCGACTTTCGTTTCCCCATTCAATTTGATAAGCCCCTTCGCTGTCGATAGTCGTTAGTTTAACAAAAGGATTCTTGCTGGCGGCAGTATCGGTTATAAAAAACGTCTTTGGAGTCAATTTATCATTCCCAGAAACGGACTTGTTGCCGTCGGTTGAGGGATTTCGCGAGCCACCTGATTTTTTTGATGAACAACTAAAAATCAAAAGGATCAGAAAAGCAATACTATATAGTTTCATTGCACCAATATTTCACCAGAAATTGAAGCGTTGGCAATTTGGAAAGTATTATACTATTGCGCAAAGCGTCAAAAACTGTCCGAATAAAATCAATATTATTAGGCGGATGGTCATAATATAACTGCTAACGTTCGGGGCTTTCAGCTGTGCTTGCATTCCGTGATTCGGCAGCTCGAACCGCTGCCGAGTAAAGTTAATGCAGTTGAAGTTATATTCTGTTGCTCAGCTTTATTCGTTGAGCCCGGACTGCAAATGATAAGCGAACGGGAGAATGAGTACATATTCTTCAGCCAGTATAGCAGAACCCCATTTTGGCAGTAGCCTCAGTTTGTCAATGAGAAAACTGCTGCGTCAAATAAACACGGTTTTATTTTTGCCTTAGCGCATAAAGCAATTATTGCGTCATTCAAAATGCAATAATAGCTATTATCTGAAAGTCCCTTTGAATTCACTCTGAATTGAAAAATATTGTTTTTATTTAACCATTTAGTTATTCGTGAGTCAATCGGGATCTCGTACTGCGTAAAACCAATCATTTGCAGCAAGTTTCTAGCCTGCTTAGGACCTAAGCCCATTAGCTCCTCGACTTCGACAATATAATTCGCTAACTCACGTTCTACCTGCTTATTCCCTTTTGAATTGAGGTGAAGTCGAATCTCTTTTAAAAGTTGCCATTCAGTCCACTCAAAGTAATTAAGAATAGAAGTCGCTTCTTTGGCGATTTTTTTATTTCTTCTTATTCCGCCAAACCTTTTCAGCTCATTTTTTATATGTCTTTCAACGTTGTTGATATTAAGAAGGGTCTCCAATCGTATTGACGTATAGCCATGACGTAAAAAACGATTGATTGCGCTATCGTCGCCTGACCTTTGTTGAGTGGTGAGCAAACAGGTAAAGACCTTTTTCCAGAAAGCCTCTTTTTGTAAAGTAAATCTCTGTGTGGAGCAATTCCGGTTAATTCGTTCTAAATAGATTGGATGATTTCTCTGCTGTTCACAAACTTGTCGAACAAGTTCAACGTCATTCTTTGAAATTTCAAATTTGATGGTCATAAAAGGTTACTTCCAACACATAAAAAACGCAACAACAATATAACAACTATAACTATACAATTCTGTTTTTCATAGTACAAAAAAAGTAGAAATGGACTGGTAGAAAAGCGGCAATACCCCCTCCCATAAAAACTTACTTGCCGCTAACAGCACCGGAAAATTACATCCAGGGCACCAACCGGCGCTACGGTTTACCGTAGAGAATTAAAGTGCGGATTCATTGTCAAATGGTTAGGAAGAATATTTCTAAAGTACAAAAGCGAGCATACCCAATCCCACGCCGGTCAAAACCACCCTGAAAAACAATCCTATTTTCGCGGCCGTTGCGGATTCGTAGCGTCCGTCCCCACCGCCTCGGTGGGGGTGGGTTGCGGTAAATACATCCCCGCATAGCAGCCACCCCGCCCCCCTGCCCCTCTAAAGGGGGTAGGAGCAACGATCAAAGAATATCCTTCGCCGTCTTTTCACCCAACTGCTCCGCCAACCCAATCAGCAAACCTTCCACACCCCGGATATAGCAGAGCCGGTACACGTTTTCATAATTCACAACCTCACCCACTAGCTCGGCGCCAAGGGGGGATAACTTCAACAGCATCGCATCCAGATCCTCCACAGTAAACATCAGGCGCAGGTAGCCGAGGGCGTTCACGGGAGCATTGCGGTGGTCGGCTATGGTTGCCGGGGTGAGAAACTGCGAAATTTCGAGGCGGCCATGGCCATCGGGTGTTACCATCATGGCTACTTCCACCGACTGGTTGCCCAGACCGGTTACCCGGCCCGCCCAGGGGCCTTCGATCATGGCACGGCCTTCCAGGTGCAGGCCGAGCGCTTCAAAAAATACAATAGCCTTGTCGAGCGATGCTACCACAACACCCATATTGTGGAGGAGGGGGAGATTAGTTATAGGCATTAGAAAAGCTAATTTAGAATTCATGAAATAACGAGCATGGCAATCAAATAGGAATGTCGCCAACATCATCTTTATCAACGTGTCAAATATCAATTGATCATTCAAAACGTGATGCCAGTCCGGAAGATTTTACCGCAACCCGTCCACCTGCGGCGAACAGACGCGACGAAAACTTGAAAGGCCAATCGGAAAATCTCATCTGCGAAAATCTGCGAAAATATCTGCGCAAATCTGCGGGAAATCCTGCCGAGCCGGCAACCTTCCAGAAACCAAAAAAGCAAAGATCCCCATTCAACAAGAAAAAATTCCCCAAATTCGGGTACGGCTCAAAACTACAGAATCCTTATTTTGTGGGATGCGGAAATTTTTTCTCCTCTTGTCGTTTTTGACATCTCAGCTTGGCACTATACGCGCGCAACAGCCGGCTTTTGCGGATACGGCTTATTTCTATTTCGAGGAACTGAAAAAAATTACCGGGGCGCAGCAGGCCCTTTGGGGAAAAGACCTCTATGCCCCCATCCTGCTCGTGCATCCCCAAAGCCGGGAAGTATTCGCCAACCTGGCCGATGCCGCGGGCATTCTGCAGCCGGCCGGCAAAATATTCCGGGGTCAATTGCCCGCTTCGGTCAATATCGCCAATACCTCGCTCGATTGGGGCGGTGAACGCTGGGCCATGCTGATGTTGCCCCTGCCGCTGAGCCGGGCAGCCCGGATCCACCTGTTCTGCCATGAGCTTTTTCACCGCGCACAACCCGCACTCGGTTTTCAGGCCTATAACCCCGATAATAATCATCTCAACCAAAAAGATGGCCGCATCTATCTCCGGCTGGAGCTGGAAGCGCTGAAAAAAGCCATTGTCGCACACAACAAGCAAGACCGGCAGCCCCACCTTCGGGCCGCCCTCCTCTTCCGGCAACTACGCCAGCAGAAATTTCCCGGTGCCGATTCCACGGAAAACCGCCTGGAACTGAATGAAGGCATCTGCGAGTTTACCGGCCTTATGATGAGTGGCCGGGAGCCGGTTGAAACACGCACGTATCTCCTGCAACGTATCGATCGCTTTATAGCTTCCCCCTCTTATGTGCGCTCCTTCGCTTATGAAACCACGCCGGTATATGGCTGGCTGCTGCAGGAAGAGCAGCCCTACTGGAACCGGCAGATCCATACACAAACAAAGCTGGACTCCCTTTTTCAAAAAGGTTTTGGCATCAGCATCAACCCAGCGACACTGGAACGCGAAGCCTGGCAGGCATCCATTCATTATAAAGGAGAAACCGTCGCGAAGGAAGAAGAAGAAAGGGAAGAAGCCCGCTTGCGCGTGCTCGCGGCTTACCAGCAACAGTTTATCGATTCAGCCCATCTCACCCTGCCCCTGATAAAAATGAACATGTCTTTCGACTATACCCTTATGGTACCGCTGGAGCCCCATGGCACCGTGTACCCCTCCATCCGTATCACCGATGAATGGGGCATACTGGAAGCCAGCGAGGGAGCCCTGATCAGCCAAAACTGGGATAAAGCCACCGTGAGCCAGCCACTCGAGATCAAGGGCAACCAAGTAAGCGGCCGCGGCTGGACCCTTGAATTAAAAGCCCCCTACCGCATAAGCAGGAATGTTGTTGACGGCAACTATGCCCTTGAAAAAGAAAAAAGCATCCCGTAAATACAGGATGCCTTATCGCTTGCCAACCTGCTATGCTTACCCGTGATTGTTACGGTTCAAAATCGCTTACAGGCTATACCGCAGGGTGATGCCATAAGTGGCCGGATCGCCCAGCACCGCCGCATACTGTCCTGCATTGCCGGCCCCGGGCAGTAATTGTTCGAAATAGTTTTGATCCAAAATGTTTCGACCCCAGATGAAAGCGGAAAGGCCGGTAGTGGCACGGAAACCAATTCGTCCGTTCACCAATGCATACCCATCAATATTCAGATAGGCTGATGGCGAAGGACTGGAGGAGAAAGCGGATCGGTAAAATCCATCTATTCCCAGAAAGAATCGACTGGCTTTGCCCAGGAAACTGTAAGGCGCACTGTATTCACCACTCAGGGATGCCGACCATTTGGAAACACCTGGTAATCGTCCACCCGATATATCCTTAAACGCTACCTGTTGGCCATTGAGGATTTTCCCTGTTTCTTCCAGTGGCAGGGGTGCGTTGGTAAATTTGTCGTAGCGGGCATCGGTATAAGCCAGTGCTCCATTCCAACTCCATTGATCGCTTATCCGCCAGGAAGCATCAAGTTCCAAACCCTGCACGATTACTTTTTCGGCATTGGCCAGGTATCCCCTGTTTACACCCACCTGCGGCGATTGCACATTGGCCTGGTAATCGCGGATGGATGTGTGGTGGAGGGTCAGGTTGAGTGTGAGGTTATTCAGCAGGGTTGATTTAGTACCCCATTCAACATGCTGCACATATTCCGGTTTGATCACGGCGAGATCGGTGGCCACTTCCCCATTGATCACCGGAAGACCGCCCACATTCACACCAATAGGTTTGAAGCTGGTAGAATAGGTAACAAAGGAATGGATGCGCGCGCTGGGGCGATACGACAGGGTAAGCTGATACGTAAAGTTTTCTTCGTTGGCCCCTGCCTCAAAGGATTGATCGCGGTACACTACCCGCTTAAGCGCAAGCAGGTTGGGATCAGTAGTGTTGAGCCCGCCAAATGTGCTGCGATTATACTCCACGGTTTTTTTATCGTAGTTGAAACGGATACCCGGCATAACATGAAAACCACTTCCCAATTCCCAATCGAAGTTGGCAAAGAAAGCCGCACTTTGTGAGCGGATGGAGGAGTGGGTGTTGGCGCCATAGCCATCCAGCAAGCCCGGTGTGCGCCAGTTGGTATCCGTGCTATTCTGCACAAAGCGCCATTGATCCCTGCCCGATTCTTCGGTACCCAGGGTACTGAGATCCTGATCGATGTAGAAAAGACCCAACACCGCGGTTAACCGCTGGCTAAACTGCCCGGCATAGCGGAACTCCTGCGACCAGTTGCGGTGTTCCGAAGGGTTCTGCGATTGGGCGAGGGCCTGCAGGCCGGTAAAATCGCGGTCGTTGGATGGACCCCAATCCCAATAGCGCCAGGCGGTGGTAGAGCTGAGTGTACCGGGGCCAAGCTGTGTTTCAATATTCAGGGAAAGGCCGCCCAAATCATTGTCCGATTTCCAGGGCGTATCATGATCAATGATGCGATCGAATGGGTTGTTGGATGGTACACTATAACCCAGGTCGGCGATAATGGCATTGAACTGACGATAGGCAGGCATCGCTGTGGGTACAACGCCGGCAAATACCTGCGCAAAGCCATCAGGCCGCTGGCGGGTGGCATCGGCCGAAAAGAGAACCGATGTTTTTTCGGATGCCTTATACAAGAGCTGGCCATGAAATCCCAGGTTGTTGATCTCATTGGTGCTCCTGCTGAATCGGATGTTTTCCACAACACCATCACGCTGCGTTCCGGAAAAGGAAAAACGACCCGCCAGCTTACGGGAAAGAGGACCGGTAACCGAAGCTTTGGCCTGCACAAACCCGTAATTGCCGTAACTAACCTCAAAATTTCCGCCGGGCTGAAAATAGGGCTTACGGGTGATGATATTGATGGCCCCTGAAGTAGTATTCTTGCCAAACAAAGTACCCTGAGGTCCGCGCAAAACCTCTACCCGCTCCACATCAATAAAGTCGAGCGTGGCGGCAGCCGGACGGGCAAAATATACACCATCCACATAAAATCCCACACCGGGATCCAGGCCATCGTTGGTAAGGCCAAATGGTGAACCCATACCGCGGATATTGATGCCCGTATTGCGGGGGTTGGAACTGTACAATTGCAGGGAGGGCACAAACTCCTTGATGCGGTTGATAGTAAAAGCGCCCGCATTATCGATCTGCGCGCCACTGATCACCGAAATGGGAATGGGCACATCCTGCAAGGCTTCCTTTCTTCGGCGAGAAGTAACCACGATGGTATCTGTTGTATACAACAACTGTAGCTGCACAACGATATTGCTAACATCGCTGTTCCTGATCTGTTTTTCCTGCGACTGGTAGCCGGCATAGGAAACCACGATGGTATAGGGAAATTTGGTAATACCCTGGAGCGTGAAAAAACCCAGCGAGTCAGTGGAAGCGCCAATACCTGCATTTCGCACCACAACGCTGGCATAGGGTATTCCGAGATTTCTGTCGTTCACCACACGGCCGGATAACTGGGAAATACCCAGCACCGGGATTACTATAAGGACGAGCAGAAAGAACTTATCTTTCATACAAGAGTTGGTTAAATTTTATAAATGAGGGAATAACTATTTATTAGTCTACCATTTTTGTAGACTAAAAGCTGAAAAAAAATGCCGGGCTAACAACATCGCATTGACAAAGCTTTCCGCATAAGTAGATAATTATGGAAGGGAATAAAAAAAGGCAAGAAGTCGTAAAGTTTCCACATAGGGTCGGCCATCGGCAACACGAAAATAGAGACTGCTTATTAGTCTACCAAATTTATAGACTAATATTTTTTAAAATCCCTCTACCATGTATCTATACTAATTCGTACTAAGAATGAAACAGGAGTGGTTTAGGGCAGGTCGCGTTTCATCATAATATCCCGCTGCTCATCAGTCCCCAGCATAAACACATGCTGGCTGAAAGCAACAAACCCGTTGCGCTGGTAGAAGGCGATGGCTTTCACATTGGCTTCAAAAACGCCCAGCCAGATAAAGGGTGCCCGATGGGCCCGTGCCAGTTCAAATGCTTTATCCATCAGCAATTGTCCAACCTTCCGGCTCTGCCATTCTTTCACCACATAGATCCGCTCTATCTCCATCGCGCTGGCATCGCGTAGTTCTGTTTGGGCATGTCCGTAGTTGACCTTGATATACCCGACAAGCTCATTCCCTGCACGCGCGAAATAAAAGGCCGACTCCGGATTCCTGAGTTCAGCCGCGAGTTTATCGGCTACCAGGTTTTTATCCATATACAGGCGCATATTTTCCGCTGTATTCACCGGCGCGAAAGCATCATAAAAAGTACTTCGTGCCAACTGCAGGAGTTCCGGAAGTTCATCGGGTTGAACGGGGCTGATTATTATCGCTGACATGCCCACAAATTTATCCCGATAAAAAATATCCGTAAGGATATATTTTATCGGGATAAAGTAAATACCGAATCGATCAAATTAGAAATATCTCTACGCTTCACAACTGATACAGTTCACCAGGTTGGTGACCATTTCCTTCGATACACTCTGGCTGCGCTGGTAATACAGGGTTTTGATCCCCAGCTTCCAGGCTTCGATCATGAGCTTGTTCACTTCCTTCACCGGCAGGTTGGGCGGAATATTCAGGTTGAGACTTTGCGACTGGTCTACGTACTTCTGCCGGATGGAAGCCTGCTGAATGATTTCGAGCTGGCTGATTTCCTTGAATGTTTTGAACACATCTTTTTCCTCGCGGCTCAGTTCTTTCAGGTGCTGCACGCTGCCGTGATTGAGCATGATGCTGCGCCAGGTATCTTCATTATCGAGCCCCTTCGACTCCAGCAATTGCTTCAGGTATTTATTCTGCCGCATAAAATTGCCCTTCGATAATCCGGCTTTGTAATAGTTGCTGCTAAAGGGTTCAATGCCGGGTGAGGTTTGTCCCAGGATGGCGGAGGAAGAAGTAGTGGGTGCGATGGCGAGCGTGGTAGTATTGCGTCGGCCATAGCCTTTCAGCACATCGGGCTCGCCGTAAATACGGGCCAGGTCGGCACTGGCTTTGTCGGCTTTCTCCTGCAAATCCTTAAAGATGGTGCCGGTCAGTTGTTTGGCCCGCAAGCCTTCAAAGGGAATCATATTTTTTTGCAGGTAGGAGTGCCAGCCCAGCACACCGAGGCCCAGGGCCCGGTGCCGCTTCGCAAAGCGGTTGGCCGATGCGAGGTAGTAATTGCCTTCTGTTTTGTTGATAAACTCCTGCAGCACCGCATCGAGGAAGAAGATGGCGAGGCGTACCGCGTCGGTATCTTTCCATTCATCATAGAGCTCGAGGTTCATCGACGAAAGACAGCAGATAAAGGATTCATCTTCGCGCGAAGGCAGCATGATCTCGCTACAGAGATTGCTCGCGTGAATGGTATAGTTCAGGTCTTTATATACCTGTGGCTTTTCGCGGTTCACATTGTCGGTAAAGAACAGATAGGGCAATCCCTTCTGCTGGCGGCTTTCCAGCACTTTGGCCCAAATATCCCGCTTGGCCATATCCCCATCAATCATATCCTGCATCCAGTAATCGGGAATACATACCGCAAAGAAGAGGTTCTGAATGGGGTGACCAATATTCTTGATCTTCAGAAACTCTTCAATATCCGGGTGATCGATATCGAGATAGGCCGCAAAAGCGCCACGACGCACACCACCCTGCGATATCGTGTCCATCGCCGTATCGAAGAGGCGCATAAAGCTCACCGCGCCACTGCTCTTGCCATTGTCGGTAACAGCACTACCCCTACCCCGCAGGTTGCCAAAATAAGCGGAAGTGCCGCCGCCAATCTTGGTTTGCATGATCACTTCGCCCAGCTTATGCGTAATGCCCTCGATATTGTCGGGAACATGCACATTAAAGCAGGAAATGGGCAGGCCACGCTCCGTACCCATATTGGCCCAGATGGGTGAGCTCAGGCTCATCCATCCCCGCTCAATCATTTCACGAAAAGCTTCGGCCAGCTCGGGCTTATAGAGGCGCTGCGCGGCGGCTTTGGTAATGCGGTCGATGGCGCCATCAACGGTTTCACCCTTCAGCAGGTAACCCCGGTTCAGGATCTGCTCGCTTTCATCATTTTTCCACCAGAGTTTTTGGGTCAGTACGGGTTCTGCTATAAGGGGGGCAACTAATTCCATGTTGTGTCAATTAAAAGTGAAGGGATAAGGTGAAGCGGTTAAAACAGGTCATGAGCCGTAATGCTCTTGTCGTGCTTGGTATAATCCACCGGCCGCTTGGCAAAAAAATCATCGAGGCTGTTGGCGAATACTTCCTCCTCAAACCATTTCATCGGTTCATATTGTTTCGAGCTGATGAAGAACTGCTCGGGGAAATTAATCTTCCGCAGGCTTTCATCAACCCGAAACTTGATAAAGTTCATCATATCGGTTTTGTGAATGGTAGCAATTTCCCCTTCGGAAAATATCCAGTCCACAATCATTTCTTCGATCTCGATAAATTCTCTGACCATGCGGGTGGCATTGTTCACCAGTTCATCATCAATCAGTCCCGGATACTCCTCATTTACTTTATTGATGAGGTAGATGCCAGCGTTGGCGTGGATCTGTTCGTCCACCGATGTCCAGGCGATGATATTGCTCACATTCTTCATCAGCCCCTTGTAGCGGGTGAAGGAGAGCACCACGGCAAACTGGCTGAAGAGCGACACGTTCTCGATGAGGATGGTAAAGAGGATCAGGGAAATGATATATTCCTTCTCATCGGCCGAGTTCACTTTGCTGAGGGCCGCCGACAGAAAGCGGATACGCTCCTTTACCACGGGTACTTCAATCAGCTTTTCAAACTCATCGTTGTAGCCCAGCACTTCGAGCAGGCGCGAATAGGCTTCGGAGTGGCGGAATTCCGACTCCGCGAAAGTGCTACCCAGCCCGTTGATTTCGGGTTTGGGAAAATGCCGGTACAAATTACCCCAGAAGGATTTTACCGACACTTCGATCTGCGCGATGGTGAGCAGGCTTTTTTTGATGGCGCTTTTCTCGGCCGGATTCAGGTGCGAATGAAAATCCTGGGTATCGGCCGTGAAATCCACTTCCGAATGCACCCAGAATGATTTATTGATCGCGTCGGTAAACTGCAGCACTTCGGGGTACTCAAAGGGCTTGTAGTTGATTCTCTTTTCAAATAATCCCATAACCACTATAATTACTATGATCGATTAAAACCTTTGAAGAGAAAAGTCGGGAGCTGAAGGGGAGAGTCGGTCAAACCAACTTCACAATCAGTACCAGGCTTTTCCTCCGAAAGCATTGTTACGCAAAAGGCAGTTCTGGCAGGTCTTCTGACTTGCTCCGCTGTTGGGCCTTCCCATCCGCCGTGGCGGACAGTGGCAGTGGAAAACAGTGTGGAAGGAGCTTACAGCTACGGGGATAGTACCGGATTTTCACCGGTTTCCCTTTTCATCCCACCCGGGGGCAGGAACCAGATGCAGGATCAAAATAAAGCCAGAAAATCAGAACCGGCCCAAAATCTTATTAACCGGATGTTGAAAAATGGCTGGGGATGCTGGGGGGAGAATGCGTATGGGGGGAGTGCTTTTTGCTGTAAACCCGAAATTAACATGAGAAGATCTTTTTCGAAAACTGGCGGAGAGTGACACGTAAAGCAAAAAATACTCCCTCAGTGTTGGGCAATAACGAAATCGATCAGCTTCTGGTCTATATGCCTGTGACAACTCAAAATTATTATCATTATTTTGTAAACATTTTTGTTTACTTTTATCCTATGAAAAAGGAGATTGAAATCCTCAAAGGCATCCACCCGGGACTATACCTGGAACGCAAGATCAGGGAGCAGCACCTCAAAAAAGGTCATCTGGCGCTCGCCGTTAATGAATATCCCCAAACCCTTACTACGATCACGAAGGGCAAAAGGGATATGAATACCACGCTGGCATTAAAACTGGAAAAAGCGCTCGGATTGGAGGAAGGAATGCTGATGATCCTTCAGGTATATTATGATATTGAGCAGATCAAAAAAAAGCAATACTCAGAAACTCCTGACATGAAAAAACTGCGGCCCGTTATTTTCTGGGATACGAATATCAACTCCATTGACTGGAACCGCCAATACCGAGCCGTAATTCGCCGGGTATTCGAGCGCGGCAATGAACAGGAAAAAAAAGAGATCAGCAGATTTTACGGAAAAGAAAAGGTTGCGGAAGTCCTGAATAAAAAATAAGCTATGTACTGGAACACCGTCACGCCACTCTTAAAGGAAGTGCTGAATAATATCATGCGTTCGGAAATCTTCCAGCCTTTTCGCCTGGTAGGTGGTACATCACTGAGCCTGCAAATGGGTCACCGTGTATCGATAGATATAGATCTCTTTACCGATGCCACATATGGCACAATAAATTTTGATGCGCTTGATGAATTCTTTCATGCAAATTTTGCTTATGTGGATACAAATGAGGGACTACCGGTGGCATTGGGAAAATCCTGGTATGTTGGGTCAGGTGAGAAAAATGCAATCAAAATAGACATCTATTACACGGATGCATACATCCGCGAGGAGTATGAACAAGAAGGCATTCGCATGGCATCCAGGGAAGACGTTATTGCGATGAAGCTCGAAACAATAGGGAACGGAGGGAGAAAGAAAGATTTCTGGGATATTCACAGATTACATGATGAATTTACAATTCCCGAAATGTTGGCACTTTACAGAGAACGTTATCCATACAGCCACACTAAAGAAGAAATTCTTGCCGCACTTACGAATTTTGACCAGGCAGAAGATGATTTCGATCCACAATGTCTTTTAGAGAAAAGTTGGGAGCTGATCAAGCTCGATATTCTACGGTGGGTGGCGAGCGAATAGAAATTTTTGTCAAACAAATCTTAGAATTTCCACTCAACATAATTTAAAAAATTTGCCTACGTCCCAATTCAGCATTCAATCTATATTGACTACCAATCATTTAATTTTCGCGGGCAAAAAATGGGCAACTAAATAAATCAAACAAAGACAAACAAGGACCAAATTTTTAGAAGTCCGGATAGCAGATAAGTCTTGCGGGCCTGTATCATTTTTTCTTTTTGGGGTTATTGGAAATCTTTTTCACTTCCTTATCAAAATCACTTTCAAAATTCCGGTTCTGGATTACCCTGAATTTGCTGTACTCTTTTTCTGCTAATTTCATTGCCACTTCGTGGCTTACTTTTCCGGCATCTTTGAGAATGTTGTATTCGTTGAATTGAAGGAAGGCATCTAACCGTGTAACCCAATCAGCCATTTTCATAGGGATTTGCCTTTCGGCTTGCAATTCGGCAAAATCAAGGTATATGGTAACAATACGTTCCAGTTCTTTGATTTCCTTTTCCTGTAAGTAGTTCAAAGCTGTGCCAATATCCGCTTTCAGCACTTTGCCTTTGGGTACATTCTTCCATGTGGTTACTCCTTACAATAATCCTTCTAATTAGCTCTTTTTGTCATAAATAGCTATCTACTTTCTTGATTTTCAACAATTTAATTCAAGTAAATTTTGTTTTTATTTAATAAATTTCTTTATAATTTTACATTATGCTTTTAGATGCTTCTAAATACCAATCGAATATCATAATTATTGATGCAGAAACATTGGTTAAAAACCGTGCGTTGGAAGATGCTTCAATTCCTGAAAATCTTGGATTTATAATTAAACCAAGCAGTGTTTCAACATCTCCAGCAGCAGAAAATAACGAGGGCAATAATACGGTGGCAAATAACGTAGAATAATTAATTGGAATGCCACTTTATCAAGATTCTGATCGCCTAAGAATTTTCGATGAAAATATTACGCCTACCCCAATTGAAGATCCATACCGATCTCAATTCTGGAAAGATTATGCCAGGCTAATACATAGTGCAGCATTTCGTAGGCTACAGGGAAAAACTCAATTATATCCTTCACATGAAAACGACTATTTCCGAACCCGACTGACCCACTCAATGGAAGTAGCGCAAATTGCAAAATCAATTGCTCTAAAACTAAATCACGAAAACAATCTCGACATAGACCTCGATTTAGTCGAATTTGCAGCCTTAGCACATGATATTGGTCACCCTCCTTTTGGACATCAAGGTGAAGAAGCACTTGATCAATGCATGATAAATCACGGGGGATTTGAGGGAAATGCCCAAACATTAAGGATACTCACAAGACTTGAGAAAAAATTTGTTCTCAAGGAAATTTTCCATAGCTCAACAAACGATGACCTCCGTCTTGGGCTCAATTTAACTTCACGAAGTATTGCCGCAATTCTAAAATATGATTTTCCGATTCCATCAGAATTAAACAGTAGAACTCAATACAATCCAGACCTACATCCAGTTAAAGGATATAATGATTCGGAAATTGAAATTGTTGGCTTGGTAAAACAAAATGTCTTAAACGGCTACACGCTTAAGCCACTATTGGATGAGAAAGGCAATCCCAAGTTAGACGAGGAAGGAAATGTGCAATTGGAAAAATTTAAGACCCTTGAGTGTCAAATTATGGACATTTCAGATGATATAGCATACTCAACCTACGACTTGGATGATACTCTAAAAGGAAATTTCTGTAATCCTTTTGACATAGCATTTCCCAATGACCGAATTATAGAAAAAATTTGCCAAAAGACCACCAAGTTGTTTAAACGATCAATTACTAAAGATGAAGTTGAAAAAGTGTTACAGAAAATCTTTAAAGTAATGATCTATATAGGCACAGAGGAACAAAGGACACAAATTAGCAGAACAAATATTGAGAATTTCGTAAACCTATCACTAAAAGTATCCTATGATGCAGGGAAACAGTTGTCCCAGGATGGTCAAGCTCGAAGACTATTTACTTCTGCCCTTATTCATCGCTTTGTCTCTGCAGTTACTTTAGAAAAACACAATGATTTTTTACCCTTGTCGGGGGTAAAGATGGACGATCAAATTAGACTTGAAGTAGAGACACTTAAGACTTTTAATTACGAAGTTAATATTCAATCAACTCGGCTCAAAACAGCTGCCTACAGAGGCAAAGAAATTGTCACCGAAATTTTCAACATATTAATCAACGATGACAAGCATGGCTATATGTTACTTCCGGATGACTTCAAGAACATCTATTTACAATGCAAGAATCAAAAGGATAAATGTCGTACTGTTTGTGATTTTATTGCTGGCATGACGGACAACTACTGCAGTGAGTTTTACGCTCGACTAACCTCTCCCAATCCAATTACAATATTCAAACCGCATTAGCGCATTACACCCTTGGAATAACTCTGGCGGCCGTCTTAATATCCATAATATTTACACCAGTAGACTGTAACATCTGTCTCATCTCATTGAAAACTGGAGCTTTCTTATTTATATCTGAAATTGTAAGAAGTGCAGTAAAAGGAACTCCATCCATTGGAACCTTTTCACCGTCTCTCTCTAAATATTCAATTTCCAGTCGCCAATTTGTACTTGGTCCTACCCCTCTTGGAAAAGTTTTTTCGAAAACTTTTATAGGACTCCACTTAAACGAATGTTCGATTTGTTCCTTCTCGAACAATTTAGCATCTGCACTATTAGGCAGGTAGACTGGATCAAGCCTACCTAAAAAATTTCCGTCTTTCTGTTCTTGCCTTAAATATCCTTCAACGTTTATTCTAACAAACTCGGCACCGAAGCGGTAATCAAAGGGTGGTGTACTAACGATAGTCAATCTTGAGTACCCTGTGCACTTACCACCTACAACCAAAGAAGGTGGCCAATTAAATGCAAAGCTCATTTTTCTTCCGGGATAAACCCTATTTGCAAATACGAGTGTAATTGAATGATCTGCTCCCTCTAAAATAGAATTAGAGCATTCCGGGATTCCAAAACCTACTAAGTGTTTGGCAACATCACGAAGTTTTTTATCGTTCAAAATGTCTGGCAGACTGGCATGGTGAATCGTCATACCAATTAAACTCTCCCTCGATACTTCTCCATCAATAGCGTGATCTATTGATGCAAGTGTCTTAGAAACATGTGGTGCCGCATAGCTTGTTCCACATCCATCAACTAAGTTGCCTTTGCTGTCACAAGAGTAAAGTCCATGCCCTTTCCCTGAGACTCTTGTTCCAGCACCCCCTACATGGGCCAAATCAGGTTTTAACCCCACTCGTATACCTGGGCCCCTACGACTATAGTTGCTTGGCGCAAAAGGTACAATCCCAGATAAGTCAGGAGGATTCAATGCTGAGATGCTTAAATTTCTCGAACTCTCAGAAGGTTGCTGAATTGTATCGTTCTGGGACGTAGCTAAGATCGTGAGGGCCTGAAGCGGATCTTGTGGCCATTCTTTTCTAAAATCATTCTTTTTGGTATTGCCAACTGATATAACAAAAATTATGTCGTTTTCTTCAGCAATCTTGTCAAGAATTTTTGCATATGGACTATATCCTCCACTTGAAACGTGTTCCTCAATGTTAAGACTAAAATTAAAAATCCTTACGCCGGTTCTTGATTTCAATTCTTTCACTGCATATTCTAGTTCAGTAAAAAATTCCAGGGGCTTTGTGAAATAACTTTGGAAAGACTCGGCTCTCGGAAGAATATCCAGATCTATTATCCTACAACCATCCAATTCATTGCATACTTTGTGACCATTGTGCATCTTTCCAGCTACAATAAGACCAGCTATGAATGTACCATGATTAACATCTTTATCGCCCTTACCTAGTAGGCCCCAGACATCTTCTACCCAATCTACAAATACTTCAGAAACTCCTCCGTCAATGATACCAATAATTGGATATGATTTGTTGGTTTTCGGCTTAGGAATTTCGAACTTAGTTCCAGCAGAAGCTTTTGCAACCACTGTATTACTCTTGGTAATTATTGGTGGTAACAACACTTTACGCACTAAAGGGTGCTTATCCAGAAAATCTAGCAATTTTGCATGTTTTGATCTGGATGCTGAAACAGATTTAGCTTCGACATTTTTCCTCGCAGTAGATTGAACTGGAATCAACTGAATATTTGGTAGAGAATCACTTTCCTCCAATCTTATACCTAACATCGAAATGCTTGCCGCACTATTAGTCAACCTATACACAACAACTCCCTGACCAAGAGATTCTAAACCATCAACAAACGTTTTAAAAAGTTGAAATTTTCCTGCATTGAGATTGTCCCAATTTTGTCGTGGCGGAGGTGTCTCAAACAATTCAACAATATATGCTCCGCCCGTTAATGGATTCTTAATCCACTCCAATCCTTCGTTCACTGAAAACTTCCTTTTATCCGAAGCGGTATAGGGCAATATTTCTTCAATTGCGCCTACTTCGCTTCTAAGCGTAGACGGATTGGGTACTAGCTTGCCAGTATCTTTCCTTTCCTTCCATTTAGTTTGTGTTTCAGCTTCGGATATCTTCTTTGTTAGTTTATTCACACTATCTGATCGCAATTCTACATATAGTTCTCCAAGATCACCGGCACCCACAACAGGAGCAACATTTCTATTAAATAGAGAGGTTGTTGGGCGATGAGATTTTGCCAGGGCAGATTGACGTAAAATTAGTTTTGCAAAAGAAATAGTTGAAAACTCATTCTCGATTTGAATTCTTTTCAAATTCGATAGCTGGTCATTTAGTTTTTCTTTATGAGCAATAAATTCATCGTCTCGGTTGGCAAAAAAATCTTTCTGCTCGCCACCTCCATCTCTATCCCAAATTGAAATAAAATCACTTGAGTTGAGAACAACTTGTATTGGACTGTTCGCCATATCTAACGTTTTTCAAATTCCTTAATTTTTGACAACTGCTTGCTTAGGGTTGAAGGAGCAAGGCCAACCAAAGAAGCCACATCCTTTTGCTTAAATCCGTACCTAGAATCAGACAGTAATGCATTAGCTAAATCCTCTGTAGATCCTGTCAACAATTCGCGTTTTGCCAAGTTTATGCGGCCAGAATTTAGTAATGCAAACTTTCTAATTTGATCTACCAGTTTTAATTCGTTACCGCTATTCAATAAAGAGGATTTTTTTAACCAGTTTACCAATGCTTCTGCCTCAGCCCCTGAAGCATCTTCTATCGCCCAAGTCAAGAAGTTTACCTCAGCTTCATCTAATTCGAGGGGTAGAAGGAATTTCTTGATAATGGCTGACATCACAGCAGGACCTGGCTTGGGTATTTCAATCTGAACTTCAAACCTTCGCCAAATAGCCGGATCAAGCAATGTCTCATGATTTGTAACCCCGATTGTAAATCCAAATTGCTTTCGCGTGTCGAGATTTTGCAAAAGAGTATTTACAACTCTTTTGATCTCCCCAACCTCCTGGGGATCATTCCTGAGCTTAGCAATTGCATCAAATTCATCCAATAACAAAATGCATTTATATTTTGCTGCAAAAGCAAATAAATTTCCAATGTTCTTAGAGGTTGTTCCTAAATACGAAGACATCAATCCGTCAAGTCGCGCTAAAACAACCGGTAGATTAATTTTTCTCGCTATCCAGAGAGCCAAATGTGTCTTTCCAGTTCCAGGCAAACCATATATTAGGCATGTTCTTGAAGGATGGGCGTTAATTTCTTGGAGCTTCTCAAAATTTGTCCATTCATTTAGTATTGATTCGATTGCTGCAGCTACATTATCATTAAAATATGGTCTATCCTTCGGCAGTTGTGTTGGAAATATTATTTCTGCTAAAGGAGTAGATGATTCTTTATCAACAGGAACTGTTGCATTAATCGTTAAATCCTCACCACGCATAGGGATTTTCGATCTCTCAATACGGCTAGGCGCTAAGTCATATGTTTTGGATGCGTTTGTCAATAGCAATTCGAGCGATTTTGCCTCTTTCTTGTGTCCGTCTCTCTTAGCCGCCTCGATTAATCGTTCAACTTGTCTAATTACGGCTTGCGAAGGATGCGATAGAGCCGTTCTACATAAAGCTTGGATAATTGGGAAATAGAGCATTAAATTAGAATTAGGGATATTCGTTTATAATTAGGTTAAAAAAATCATTTTCAAATTTAGTATATAATTTCTAATATTTAACAATAAATTGCCCAAAATAGAATAATATTTCCATTTTTATTCAATATATGGCATTAAAAATATTACTAAATAGTTCTAAATCATGAACTAATATATTTAGCTACAATATCTAATTTTTATAGTGTTAGTAAGCTGCTGTTGTAATCTTATATTAAAGGTTTTCTTATTTCGAGAGCCCCAACTAAGCTAAGCCGTTGCTAAAACGCCGCCATGGGAAAAAAACATTTTCTCGCCGTCTTTTCCGGTAAGTGCCCGGAAAAAATTAGTCTTTAGTAGGATTTAGGCCCGGAAGTCAAAGGCATACCTAGGTTATCCCACTGGTGTTGATTCGTCCCAACTTGACAGCAGAACAAAGAAATTGACTTATGCGCCCAGTTTATCAGATCATATGATGAACAGTTGGGAAAGTATAACGAAAGTTGAAAGATTCTCTTGTGGCTTTTATGGAATATTGTAACAAAATATAGCTCAGAATAGTTATACACTTTTGTAAGAATTTTAAAAGCTCATGATATATCACAATCGCCAGAAGATGTCAACTACCTCATAGATTTTTCAGAAGGCATCTTGAACCTAGCCAATGAGATAGGTGAATTAAAAATATTGCAAAAAACCGTATTGAATTTTGAGGAAGCCTGCACATATATGAATAAAAGCCAATCTCACCTTTACAGACTAACAGCCCAGAGGCTAATTCCTAATATTTGACCACAAGGCAAAAAACTTTATTTTAAACGTGATGAGATTGACACCTGGCTACTACATAACCGGAGATATTCCGTAGATGAAATTGATGCCGCAGCTAGCGACTATATTAGTCGAAATCGACGTAAATAAACTTAATCTCCGAATTCATTTGTTCCCATAGATTAACTGGATTTGGGCAACAAAATTTGTAGAAGAAAGAATAGCCCAGCGGGAAACAAGTGAAAGAAAACAGCCAGCAAATCATAAAAAGCCAAACAAAAACAATTTCACAGCAAACAAAAGAACAGCTGTTCCTTTCTATTCTGGAAAGCAAGTTCTAACATTTTCCTTGTCAGCTATATAGTGAAAATTGATAATTACCTATTCCGTATTTAATTAATTATCAATACTTTACCTACTTCCCAATACAAAACTTCGAAAATATATAATCCAGCATCTCCTCATTATTCACTTCGCCGGTGATTTCGCCGAGGTAGTGGAGGCAGCGGCGGATATCGAGGGCGAGGAGGTCGCCGGAGAGGCGGTTGTCGAGGCCGGCACGTATATCGTAGAGTGATTTCTGCACTTCTTTCAGCGCATGGTAGTGGCGGGCATTGGTAACGATGCTGCTCTCTACCTGCACCTGCCCGGCCAGCACGGTATCGAGCATGCGCTCGCGCAACAGCTCCAGGTGGCGGCCGGCTTTGGCGGAGATGAGCACCAATTGGTCGATGCCGGCATACTTGTCGCGGGCCTGCCCTTCACCGGGCTGGTCGATCTTATTGCCCACCAGCAGGTAGGGACGGCCCTGGTCTTCGAGCCTTTGGCGCCAGGCCTGTAGCTCACTGATATCGTCGGCAACATCAAACAAATAGAGCACCAGGTCGGCACGGCGCATTTTATCCATACTGCGTCCCATGCCCTCGCTTTCGATGCTGTCGCCGCTATGCTGGCGGATACCGGCCGTATCGATCAGGCGAAACAGGATACCGTCGATATTCAATACTTCCTCAATGGTATCGCGGGTGGTGCCGGGTATATCGCTCACGATGGCGCGGTCTTCCTGCAGCAGGGCATTGAGCAGGGTGCTCTTGCCGGCATTGGGCTTGCCCACAATGGCCACACTCACCCCCTGGCGGATCACATTGCCGAGGCGGAAACTATTCACGAGCTCATCGGTGGTATGGGTGAGTTCGCCAATGAGTTCATAGAATGCTTTGCGGTCGGCAAATTCCACATCTTCCTGTGAGAAGTCGAGCTCCAGCTCTATGAGGGCGGAAAAGCGGATCAGCCGCTCGCGCAGCTCGCGCAGTTGCTGGCTGAACCCTCCACGGAGGGTATGCAGGGCGGCACGCTGGGCCGACTGGGTATGGCTGGCGATGAGGTCGGCCACCGCTTCGGCCTGGGCCAGGTCCATTTTTCCATGCAGAAAGGCGCGTTGGGTAAACTCGCCGGGTTTGGCGAGCCTGGCCCCTGCCTGCACACAGGCGCCAATGATCTGTTCCTGTATATAGGGCGAACCATGGCAACTGATCTCCACCACATCTTCGCCCGTGTAGCTGCGGGGAGCTTTGTAGAGCCCCACCACCACTTCATCCAATACCCGATCTGCCTGTTGCAATAGGCCAACATGCAGGGTATGCGAAGCCGCCGCCTTTAGATCTTTGGAAGGAAAAAGCGCATCCACCAGGGCTATAGCCCGGGGGCCGCTCAGGCGGATAACAGCAATAGCCCCAATGCCCGGAGCCGTTGCCAGAGCCACAATTGTATCGTCCCAGGAAGCACGGTTTGCCATGATGAGCGCAAAAGTAAGGAATGTGGGGAAGGAGTTTAAAGTTGAAGGTTTAAGGTTTAGGGTTTAAAGTTTAAGGTTGAGGGTTTATAGTTGAGAGGGTAGTTAATAATGTATTGGTGAAAGTTGATGAAAGAATCCGCATCGTACAGTACCCAACCCCTTAAACCTTAAACTTTAAACCCTAAACCCAACATTGATTGAAGCGTTGGCGATATCTGAATCAAAAAATCTGCGGAAATCTGCGCCGAAGATCTGCGAAAATCTGCGGGAAAGACTTCTGCACACCCAAGCGGATGAGATTTCAGGCGACATTTCACGCAGATGGCCGCAGATTCTTCCGCAGATATACGCAGATGAATAGATAATAGTAAAAACTGTCAACTTTCTTAAGGACGTGACATTGGGTTTATAAAGTGTACTATGCGGTTCCATATATCAACAATTCCAAATCCATTAAACTTTAAACCTTAAACTCTAAACCCAACGTAATACGTACTACGTAAAACGTATTACGTTCTTTCAACGTTCCAGTACTTCAAACGTAATCGGCTGGCTCCTGTACGCCTTCACTGGTCTTCCATTTTGCACGGCGGGGATCCATTTCTTTTTGGCGGCTTTGCGCAATACGCGCAGGGCTTCTTCTTCCATGCCAAAGCCTATTTTGGTGGTAGGCACCAGGTCGCTCACATTGCCTTCCTCATCCACCACAAAGCGGATGATGACGGTATGGCGACCCACGGGCGCGCCCTGGTCGCTGGCTACCTGTCCATCGCAATTGCGCTGCAAAAATTTAAGCCATTCCTGAATGCCGCCGGGAAACTGCGCTTCGGCCGATACCACCTGATGTATCACGGGTTCATCCGCTACGCGCTGCGCTTCCACTATACCTCTTCCTTCCACGGCCGGCGCCTGGGGCGTATTGTCGAAATCAACACCATCCAGATCCTGCAGGCCCACTTGTGCTATACGAAGGTCATCCTGGGTGGGTGGCGGATCAGTAGCCATTTCGTCGGGAACAATCTGAATATTTACATAAGCTTCTGTACGCACTTGTGGCGGCTCGGGCTGCCGGGCGGGTGGCGGTGGAGGCGGCGGCGGGGGTGGCTCAATATTGGTCGATACATATACAACCGGCCTTTCCATGAGGGGAATATCCGCAGGGGCCGACTCTCGGGATGCGCCAACCAGCAATAGCGCAGTGCCGGTCAATGTCGCGGCCAGCAATAGTGAATAAATAACCCGTTTGGAATAAGTGGCGCGAAGTTCATAAGCACCATACTCTTTGTTGCGATGCTCGAAGAGTATATCGAGCAGCGAAGCGGATAGAATTTGGTTTTGTTGCATGGCAATACTTTTGCTATAAGAGCAAATGCGGGGAAAAATCCATAGAGGGAAATTTGATAATTTGATTATTCGGATATTTGTTGATTTCTATCCGCGCCAATCTGCGAAAAAATCTGCGCAAATCTGCGGGAAATCTCTCCTGCTACCTAAAGCTGTTGACGACAAAGGAGCCTTTCCCGCAGATTTGCGCAGATTTTTCCGCAGATTGGCGCAGATTTTTTTCACTCATTAAGGCAAAATATATCAACCTTAAACCTTAAACTTTCAACCTTAAACAAATCAACAAATCAACAAAAAATCCCCGCCATTGCTGACGGGGACTGATATCAATAAGTCTTATCTGAAATGATCAGTAATCGGAAGTAACCTGGAAGGTAATGGGCTGCTTACGGTAAGCGTTTACCTGGCGGCCGTTCTGTACCGCGGGGGTCCAGTTGGGGCCTTTCTTGATAACTTTTACCGCTTCAGCTTCCATACCATAGCCGTGGTTGGTGAGGGCGCGCACATCGGAGATGCTGCCATCCTTGCTCACAACAAACTGTACGTACACGGTATAGAGGCCTTCGGGAGCGCCATTGTCGATCGGAACATTTGGGTTCAGGTTTCTTTCGAGGTACTTACGCCAGGCGGCTTCACCACCTTTGAACGAAGCTTCGATTTCCACTTTTTCGAAGATCCTGTTTTCGTCTTCTTCTTTTTTCACTTCTACGATACCCTTACCGTCGTCGATAACGGCGGGGGCCACGATACCTTCGTCTTTGATACCCTCCTGGCTCTTGAGGTCAATCTTCACCTCTTTGAGTTCTTCCTGGGTGGGAGGCGGTTCCTGCACTTCCTCATCTTTTACGATTTTGGGAGGCGTAAACTGCTTCATCTCAATTTTGGGAGGATCTGGTGGCTTGGGCGGAGGAGGGGGTGGCGGTTCCACCTTGGGCTCTTCCTCTTTCAGGGTCTGGATCGTTACCTCCTTAAATTCGATCTTGCCTTTGTCCTCTGTCTTCAGGGTACTGGCCAAAACCGAACCCAGGAGCGCCAGCAAGGCTACGGATCCTGTAATCACCAAAGCCATTGTTATCCGTTTGTTATAAGACTTACGCAGTGCATAAGCCCCATAATCCTTATTCCGGCCCTCGAAAACGAGGTCCAGTATGTCGGATGATAAAATTTTGTTGGCTTCCATTATTTAGTTTGTTTAAAATTAGATTCTTTTTTCCGGATATTCCACAAACCGGCGCTTTAAATACCTTACTGGGCTTCAGAGGCTTTCACCAGGTCGAGCTCAGATTCGGCGATCTTCACCAGCGCGAAACGGCGTACGTTATTGATTGTCATCTCATCCAGGATATCTACCGTGTTCTTGAAAGTAGCGTTCTCCGTGGGCTTGATCACCACAATAAAGTCCTCATCCTCGCATTCCTTGCGGGGGTCCTTCCCTTTTTCGCGGGCTTTTGCTTCACATTCGGGACTACCGGCATAGCTGGCAATCACCGATTGCTTTTTCTTGATGATGATATCGCGGATCTTTCCGAAAGTGGTTTGCTGAAAATTGGATCCATCTTCTGCCAGCTCACCTTCATAATAAAAGATCTTGTCATCAGCACCCAGCATCAGCGTAAGCGCACCTGATTGTTTCACCTTGGTTTGCTCGTCCTGCTTTTCCGTTTCCTTGGGCATGTTCAGATCCATACCTACTGGAGAGGTCATGGTAGCCGTGAAGATGAAGAAGGTGATCAGCAGAAAGCCGAGGTCCACCATGGGTGTCATATCCACCCTGGTCGAAAGCTTTTTGGCTTTCTTCACGCCCGGGCCTTTTTTGTGTCCGCCGCCATCGCCTCCGCTATCTATACTTGCCATTGCTTAAATCGTTTATGTTTTAAAATAATTGATCTGTTGATGGAAGAGCTTACTTACCTCCCCTTGCCTGCTCTCGCCTGATCCGGGCCAGTTCGGAATCCTCGGGAGGACCTTCCTGGGCGGTGATCAGGTTGTACTTAAACTCTTCATTTTTCCGGAAGGCATTGATCACGCCTTCGAAGCTGGGATACTTTGCATTGTTGTCTCCCTTAATGAAGTAGAGCAGTTTGGTACGACCGTCGGCAAAGGCTTTTTTGGTTTCATCGATCCACCAAACCAGCTCATTGTTGAGGGTATCCGTAACGGGAATGCCGGGTTGCTTAATGGTAGCCGCCTGTTCGGTCGGATAGCTCAGCAACTGCTTCAGTCCGTTGAAGGGTACGCCCACGATCGGCAATTTTGTAAACCGCTGCA
This sequence comes from uncultured Citrobacter sp., assembly GCA_964395095.1. GTDB lineage: Bacteria > Bacteroidota > Bacteroidia > Chitinophagales > Chitinophagaceae > CAYMZZ01. The sequence continues at coordinate 181,551 of CAYMZZ010000002.1, read as the reverse complement.
TCTCCTCTTCGGTCAGATTCAGATTTCTTGTTGTGTTGATACCATGAATAATCTTGGAGAGCTTTTCGTTGTTCTTGTCGTTAACTGCATTAACGTTCAGGAACACTTTACCCTCCGGATCGATGGTAATCAGCATGGCATTTTCCTCCTTCAGGATGGTGGAAGAAACCGAGCTGGGTGTTTCCACCTTTACGGGCTCTTCCGGCTTGAATTTGGTCGCCATGATGAAGAAAGAGAGGATCAGGAAGGCGATGTCCACAAAGGGCGTCATATCCGTATCCGTACTCTTCCGGGGTATTTTGACACTTGGCATTTCAATTCAAATTTATACTGTGATGATAAGTTTCGCATTTTCCACAAGGGCTGGCGGAAATTTTTCCACTTTGCCCGCTAATCCATTCTCAGGCCAAAAGCCCTGACAATAAATTACTTGTACAGAGAAGCGAAGCTTTGTGTCAGGGTAAAGCCCGACTCATCGATACCGTATGTGATTGAATCGATCTTGGTGGTGAACACGTTGTACATGATCAGGGCCAGGGCCGAAGTACCGATACCCAGGGCCGTGTTATACAAGGCCTCGGAGATACCTACCGCCAGGGCGCTGGAGTCACCGCCACCGCCTTCTTCACCCAGGGCTGCGAAGGATTTGATCATACCAATTACCGTTCCCAACAGGGCCACGAGGGTACCTACTGAGGTGATGGTAGAAAGGAATACCAGGTTCTTTTGCAGCATGGGCAGTTCGAGCGCAGTTGCTTCTTCCACTTCTTTCTGAATCGACATTACTTTTTGCTCGGTATCCAGTCCCTGCTCGCCTATCATTTCTTTGTAACGACGCAGACCTGCTTTCATTACGTTGGCTACAGAACCACGCTGCTTGTCGCACTCTGCCAGGGCAGCGTCAACATTACGGTTAGCCAGGTGATACTGTACTTTGCGGATAAAGTCGGAGATAGATCCATTACCCAAAGCCTTGCGGATGGTGAGCGCACGCTCGATAGAGAATACAATTGTCATCAACAACATACCGATCAGCAGGGGAACGATGATACCACCTTCATAGATACGGTGGAAGGCATCTTTGGGTCCTTTGTGGCTGGGCCAGAACCAACCATCACTCGCGGGATCTGTAAATCCTGAAGGATTTCCCATCACAAAACGCCAAATTGCATAACCTGCCAGCACGCACAGTATGGGCGCAATCCACGAAATAGCATTGCCGCCCTTTTTGGGTTGAACAGAAGTAGCCTTAACCGATGCGGTTGCAGTTGGTTTAGTCTCAGCCATGATCTTAGTTTTTAGTTTTTTTTAATTGTTAAATGAGCCTTTTTTTGAGGCTACAATTCTACAGAAAAAGTTTATACAAAAATCCCTTCCCGGCATTTTTTTATCCGGGGGCTTCAAGGTAAGGATTTTTTTCAGTGTGAAGGAAATCTATTGCAGGATTTAATACGTTCGCCTGGTCTTTATTGATCCGGCTCTACTCATAACGCAGGGCTTCGATGGGGTTGAGCCGGCCGGCTTTGATGGCCGGATAAATACCTGCCAGTAGCCCCACCACACTGCAGAGTACAATGCCGCCGATTACCCAGTTCCAGGGCACTACAAACCCTGTTTGCAAAAACATTGAAAAGAGGTTGCCCACGCCTACCCCCAGCACAATGCCAAAGAAAGCGCCCATAAGGCTGATGAGGAGGGCTTCGAGCAGGAATTGCCGCTTTACGACGGCGCTCTTGCCCCCGATGGCTTTTACCAGGCCCACTTCCTTGGTTCTTTCCGACACGGACACCAGCATGATGTTCATGAGACCGATAGCCGCGCCAATGAGCGTGATAAAGCCAATGACCGTTGCCGATATGGTTAAAAATCCCAAACTGTTCATGGCCCGCTCGGCCACGCTATCGCTGCGGTCGAGCGCGAAATTGCTTTCCTCGGTGGTGGTGAGCCGGCGGATTGGCCTGAAAGTGGCTTCCGCTTCGCCCATGGCCTCGTTTACCTGCAGGATATTATCGAGCAGAACGGCTATGACATAACTATTGTTAGTGGTAAAATTGCGTTCGATATTCCGGTAGCTTACCACTACCATATTATCGCGACTAAAGCCGAGCGTGGATCCACGACTGCCCAGTACGCCCAGCACACGATAGGGAATGTTGTTGATTCTGACAACACTGTTCACCGCGGTTTGCGGACCCTCGCGAAACAGCCGGTCGGCCACATCATAACCCAGCAGGCATAGATTGCCACCCGACTCCACTTCCATGCGGTTCATATTCCTGCCCGCTTCCAGCTTAAAACTATTGAGCAGCAAATAATTTTCATCGCCACCCATCACCATCACGTTGGGACTGGTTTTGCTACTCTCCCGCGATACAATACTGTTGCGGTTACCAAATATGGATATACCTGTAATGGCGGGATAGGGATAATTGCGGATAAAAGCTTCCGCCTCCTCACGCGAGATGCGCTTATCGAGATTGGATTTTTTCTGCCGGCGATTGGTTTTCTTGCTCAGCTCCGCTTCCCGGCCTCCACCCCCAAAACGAATATTCCTTTCTTTAAATCGAATGGTGAAAGCATTGGCCCCCATGGTAGAAAAACTCTCCGACAATTTCTGATTCATGGCCTTGATAGCCGTGATGATCCCCACCAGGGCCATGATGCCGAAGGCGATAATGGCCACCGTTAGCCCCGTCCGCAGGCGATTGCCGCGTACCGTGCGCCAGGCGAGGAGGAAGGTGTCGAGGAATTTCATTACGTTGTAAGTTAGTTATGAGTTGTAAGTTATAAGTTTTAAGTTTTAAGTTGTTTAGGGTTGAAGAATTCCTGATCTACGCAAATCGGTGGATTTATGCTCATGCCCCACTCCCATTTTCAGGCACCAACAACTTACAACTTATAACTTAAAACTTATTACTTGCTACTTACCACTTACTTTCCGAAATACAACCAGTAAAACAACCAATTCGGGAAGAGGCCCAGGAGAATGATCAATACGGCCACTACTACCATAGCGGCTTTGAACTTGTTGTTGACCGTGATATTCGCGTTGCCTTCCTTGAAATACATAGCCTGGATGACGCGGAAATAATAATACACGCTCACCGCGGCCATCAATACGGCGAATACCACCAGCCAGAAATGTGTGCCCGTGCTCATCGCGGCTTTGATCATATAAAACTTGGCCAGGAAACCGGCCGTGAGCGGAATACCTGCGAGGCTGAGCAAACAGATAGTGGTGACCAGGGCCAGGATCGGTTGCTGTTTGGCCAGGCCATTGAATCCTTCAAAAGTGTAATCGTTCATGCGGCCCAAAACCGCAAAGATGCCGATGGTAGCGAGGCTATAGGCGGCGGCATAGAGCAGAATGCCCTCCTTGGCAGCCGTGTTCATCGCAAACAGCGCCAGCAGCATGAAGCCCGCCTGGGCGATACTGGAATAGGCCAGCATGCGCTTTACGCTTTGCTGGAATACGGCGGTGATATTACCTACAAACAAAGTGGCGGCAGCCATTACCGCTACCCAAAGTTGCCAGGTTTTGGTAAGCCCGTCGAAGGTTTCTTCAAAGAGGCGGATAAAACCGATAAAGATGGCAGCTTTCACGATGGTAGCCATAAAGGAGGTGAATACCGTAGGTGCGCCATCGTACACATCCGGAGTCCAGAAATGAAAAGGAGCGGCCGAAACTTTAAATGCCATGCTAAACAAGAGCAGCAGCATACCCATCATAGGCAATACGGCCGGCGCAGCCGTGGCCAGGTCCATCTTCGTTACATCAAATGTGCCTACCGCACCATAGATCAGGGTGATGCCCATGAGCATGATGCCGGTACTGAAGCTTCCCATGAGGAAATATTTCAGCGAGGCCTCATTGCTCTTCAGGTTGCGCTTATCGGCGCCGGTAAGGATATAGAGGGGTATGGAAATGATTTCTATACCGAGAAACAGAATCAGCAGCGACTGGAAGGAGGAAACCAGGAAGGAGCCGCAGAGTATGAAAAATATCAGGGTGAAGTATTCCGCATAATCCTTGCTGATCTTTTCCATGTCACGGGAGGAAAGAACCAGGTAGATAAGGGTGGAGGCGATCAGGATGCTATTCACGAGCAGGGAATAGCGGTCGAAACGGATCATCCCCTCCAGGTTGAAATCAAACAGCGATGTGCCATTCATTTCCAGAATATTCACCAGCAGCAATACCAGCATACCGGTAATGCCCACCGCGCGCATTGATGATTTCTGCCGCAACAGTACGGCACAAAACATCATGATCACACCAAATACAGCCGAAAGAAATAAAGCGTTCATATGGATTTCTCCTGGTTTCTTATTTTTTGGAAATGGATCCGGTTACCGCTTCCACAATATCCTGGCTTACTTCACGGGTGAGGTCGAGCATGGGTTGCGGATAAACTCCAAATATAAATATCAGCGCCACGATGATCACGAGGGCCAGCTTTTCGCTAAGCCGCAGGTCTACCGCCTTCGCGGTAGCTTCCACCGTTTCGCCATAAAATGTTTTTCGAATCAGGTTGAGTGTGTACACGGCGGCAAAGATGATGCAGAGACCGGCCGCTACGGTGAACCACACATTAAACTGGGTGGCGGTGCTATTGAAAATACCGGCAAACATCAGGAACTCGCCCACAAAGGCATTCGTAAGCGGCAGCGCGATGTTGGCGAGCGCGACAATCACGAAGAGCATGGCCATGGCTGGCGCCTTCTGTGCGAGCCCACCCAGTTCCGAAATTTTACGCGTGCCGTAATTGCGCTCGATAATTTCTACCACGATCCACATGCCAATGATATTGATGCCATGGCTGAACATCTGGATCATGACGCCCTGTATGGCCATCTCATTTACAGAGAAGGCGGCGGCGGCCATTAAACCAATATGCGCGATGGATGAATAGGCGACCAGCCTTTTGATATCGTTTTGGCGGATGGCGATCAGGGAAGCATAAATCATACCCGCGATGGCAAGGGTCATCACATTATCGCCCCGCTGATACGAAGCAAAGGGCACGAGTGGCAGGAGCCAGCGCAGCAAACCAAACACACCCATCTTTACCATGATGCCGCTGAGGATCATGGTCACGGAAGTGGGCGATTGCTCATACGTGTCGGGCTGCCAGGTATGGAAGGGAAATACCGGCATCTTGATCGCAAAGGCGAGGAAGAATACCAGGAAGAGCCAATCCTGGGCTTTGGGCGAGAGCGCCGCGTTGTAAAAAGCTTCGATGGCAAAGGAGCCCGTGCCGGTTTTGGAATAGATATAAATGATACCCACCAGCATGAGCAGGGAACCGATAAACGTATAGATAAAGAATTTGAAAGTAACAGGAATACGCCTGGCCCCACCCCAGCGTGAACAAAGAAAATACACAGGCACCAGCGCCAGTTCCCAGGCAAAATAAAACAGCAGGGCATCGGCGGCCAGGAATACGCCCATCAATCCTGTTTGTGAAAGGAGGAGCAGACCAAAAAACTGGTTGGCTCTTTCATACTGGCTATGCCAGGTGCTAAGCAGGATCAAAGGGAAACCGATGGCAGTGAGCAGGCAAAGCAATTGCCCCATGCCATCGAGCTTTACTGAAAAGCTGCTGCCCAGCGAACCCAACCAGTTCGATTGATGCGCCAGGTGCGCCGGTTCATTGAAAACTGTAAGACCCAGCACCGATACCAGCAAGACCAGTATCGTAGACAACAAGGCCCAGGAACGAACCGCTTTTTCATTCCTGAAAAAGAAAGCAGCCAGGCCTGCCAGCAATGGGATTAATATCAATAATATGGGGATCATAATTTAAACCGACAGCTTTTATTTTCTCAGGAAAAATTGCAACGCGAAAATCAGCAACATACCCAGCACCATCATCAGGATATACGTACCCACCTGCCCTGTTTGCAGCAGGCGTAGTTGGCGACCACCATAATTCACCAGCCTTCCCACGCCATTCACCATACCGTCGATAACGGCACTCTCCATCACGCGGCTGAAGAAGCCTCCCAGTTTTTCGAGGGGCTTCACGATAACTTTTTCATACAGCTCATCTACATACCATTTATTCTCCAGCACTTTTCCGAAACCGGCGGCATCGGCCGTGTCGGGCTTACGACTGTATTTGCTCCAGGCGAAAACCACCACCCCAAGGATCAGCACGGTGGATAATCCGGCGAGCATCCATTCGGTGCTGTGGGCAATATGATGGGGCTCCATACGCGCGAGCGAACCGGCGAATACGGGCTGTAAAAACTCGCTGAGGGAATGCGCGCCTTCACTGATAAAGGCGGGGATACCTATATATCCACCCACGATAGAGAGGATGGCCAGCACTACCAGCGGCAGGGTAATGGCCATGGGGCTTTCGTGCAAATGATGCGCCTGCTCCTCTGTGCCGCGGAAACTACCTCTGAAGGTGGTGGCATACAAGCGGAACATATAGAAAGCGGTGAGCAGGGCCGTAAACAGGCCAATGCCATAGATCAGCGGCGACTTGATAAAGGCGCTCACCAGAATTTCATCCTTGGAAAAGAAACCCGACAATCCCGGGATGCCGGCGATAGCGAGGCAACCGATCAGGAAAGTGATATGGGTGGTCTTCATGTATTTGGCCAGTCCACCCATTTTGCGGATATCCTGTTCGCCGCCCATCGCGTGGATAACGCTGCCGCTGCCGAGGAAGAGCAGGGCCTTGAAGAAGGCATGCGTCATTACATGGAATACGGCTGCCACATAGGCGCCGGTACCCAGGGCCAGGAACATATAACCCAACTGGCTAACGGTAGAGTAAGCCAGTACTTTTTTGATATCGTTCTGCTTTAGCGCGATGGTAGCGGCCAGCAGCGCGGTTGCCAGGCCAATCCAGGTGATGATGTTCAATGTCAGCGGCGACATCGTGTACAAAATATTGCTACGCGCGATCATATAGATACCTGCGGTAACCATGGTAGCCGCGTGGATCAGGGCCGACACGGGTGTGGGACCGGCCATGGCATCGGGCAACCAGGTATAAAGAGGTATCTGCGCGCTTTTGCCGGTAGCGCCGATGAAGAGCAGGATGGTGATGGCCGTAAGGTCGAAACTGCTGAATACCGCCTCGTTGCCGGCTTGTGCGGCGGCAGTGAGCACTTCGTTGTAGCCAACTGAATTCACTTTACCGATGATCCAGAAGATGGCGATCAGGAAGGCCAGGTCGCCGATGCGGTTCATCACAAATGCTTTGTTGGCCGCTTTATTGTATTCCGGTTTTTTGAACCAGAAGCCGATCAGCAGATAGGAACAAAGACCTACCCCTTCCCAACCCATGAACATGATCACATAGTTGGCGCCCATCACCAGCAGCAGCATCGAAAACACAAAGAGGTTGAGGTAAGCGAAATAGCGGCCAAAATGCTCGCTTTTCTCTTCGTGCATGTAGGAGGTGGAATACACATGAATCAGGAATCCCACACCGGTAATGATAAGCAGGAAGAGGGAGGAAAGCTGATCGATCTGGAAAGCGAAGGGGATGCTGAAATCACCTACCGTTATAAAGTTGAAATAATGGATAACATCCGTATTCCCTTCCTTCACCTGCAAAAAGATGAGCAGGCTGATGATAAAGGAGCCCAGGATGCTGCCACAACCGATAATGCCGATCAGCGATTTGCTGAGTTGTTTCCGCAGCAGGCCATTGATCAGAAATCCGATCAGGGGCAGCAGCGGTACCAGGTAAGCCAGCGTAAGAATATTCTTCATATCAATGCTTCAGTCGGTTCAAAAAGTTTACATCCACGGAATGGATATTGCGGTACATCATTACAATAATCGCCAGTCCCACGCTCACTTCGGCGGCGGCTACCACCATAATGAAAAACACGAATAGCTGCCCATCAATACCGGCGCTGAGCCCCTGCTCCACCGCGTTTTGATAATGCATTTTGGAAAAAGCTACCAGCAGCAGGTTTACCGCATTCAGCATCAGCTCCACACACATGAAAATGATGATGGCGTTGCGCCTTGTGAGTACCCCCACGATCCCAATACTAAAAAGGGCCAGGGCTAAAAAGATATAATAGATGATGGGCATTGCTAATTTCTTATGGGGTTTGGTCTTTTTATTGTTGCGTTATTTCCTTCCTTGCAATAAGGCATCCCTTATTCTTTCTTTCCAATCAGCACGGCGCCAACCATGGCACTCAGGAAGAGGATGCTCGCGATTTCAAAGGGTACCACATAAGTGGTAAACAGGTGCCGGCCCAGGCTTTTCACCAGGCCAATATCGCCATCACCTACACGGGCCATTTGCTTATCCAGGTCAGCCTCACGGAATGCTGCCACCAAAACCAGGAGCAGGCATCCGCCGGCCACGGCACCTGCCAGCTTGAGCCAACGGTTGCGGGCGGGTTCTACATCCTTGCTAAGGTTCATCAACATGATCACAAAGAGAAAGAGCACCATGATGGCACCCGCGTATACGATGATGTTGACGACAGCAAGGAATTGCGCGTTCAACAGAATATAGTGACCGGAAATCGCGAAAAAGGTAAGAATCAGCCAGAGCACGCTGTACACGGGATTGCGGCTGGTGATCACCATCAGGGCGCCAAAAAGGGCCATTACCGATAGCAGCCAAAACAGAATTTCAGTGATACTCATGAATGCTTTTTCAGTTGGTTTTAATTCTTGGAAAGGGAAAATGAATGGCTTAGCTTATGCAGCCCGCCTATTCACCCTTCGCTTTCCGGTATCCTTCCGGATCCGTTTTGGGATCAGGAATCAGCATATCCTCTTTCTTATATATAAATCCTTCTCTTCCGTAGTTGGCCGGCGCAAAGGTCTGCGACAGATAGATCGCGTCCTTGGGACAGGCTTCTTCGCAATAACCACAGAATATGCAGCGCAGCATGTTGATCTCATACTTGGCGGCATATTTCTCCTCGCGGTACAGGTGCTCCTCGCCGGGCTGCCGCTCGGCCGCTTCCATGGTGATGGCTTCCGCAGGGCAGGCTACCGCGCAAAGGCCGCAGGCGGTGCAACGCTCACGTCCTTCCTCATCGCGGTTCAAAATGTGCAGGCCACGGAATACCTTGGAGAAAGTTCTTTTCTCTTCCGGATACTTGATAGTAGCCTTACGCTTGAACAAATGCGAAAGGGTGATCATCATTCCTTTGGCAATATTCACCAAATAGAGCCGCTCTACCCAGTTCATGGGCCGCCGGTCTACCTGTTTCGCTCTGGATGTCAATTGCATATTAGTTTACCCAAAGGGTTTTTAGAGTTTCGCAAATATAGGGACGTTGCACGTTTTACGTTCTACGTATTACGTTGGGTTTAAGGTTTAGGGTTTAAAGTTTAAGGTTGTAATAGAGTCACTTCACGTTAAACTTTAAACCCTAAACTTTCAACCAAAAACGTAGTACGTACTACGTAATACGTATTACTTATTATTCAACCACAACGCCAACGCCGCCGTCAGCACCATATTAATCAATGCCAGCGGAATCAGCTTGGTCCATCCCAGTTTCATCAACTGATCGTAGCGGAAGCGCGGGATGGTCCAGCGGATCCACATAAATACGAATACAAACAGGAATGATTTCAGCATCAGCGTAACGAAGCCGAGCAAAGCCAGCAGGTTCTGATTCCATCCCAGCGTGCTTTCATCCACAAAGGGAATATCATAGCCACCGAAATAAAGCGTGGACATGATGACACCACTCATGAACATATTGATATATTCCGCGAAGAGGTAAAAGCCCAGCTTCATGGATGAATATTCCTGATGATAACCAAAGTTCAGTTCGTTCTCGGCTTCCGGCAGGTCGAAAGGTGTGCGGTTACACTCGGCCAACGCACAGATGAAAAAGATCAGGAAGCCGATAGGCTGGTACCAGATATGCCAGTTGAAGGCACCCGAACCCACCTGGTTGCTCACGATGCTGCTCATGCGAAGGTCGCCTACCAGAAAGAGCAGGGCGAGGAGTGCGAGACCCATGGGTAATTCGTACGACACCATTTGGGAGGCGCCCCGGATACCCGCGAGCAGGGAAAACTTGTTGTTCGAAGCCCAGCCACCGATCATGATGCCATACACACCCATACTCACTACACCAAACACGAAGAGGATGCCGATATTGGGATCAGCCACCTGCAGGGAAATATCACGATCGAACAGATGCAGCGGCGAACTCCAGGGAATGACGGCGCTGGTCACCAGTGCGGTAACCATGGCCAGCATGGGCCCGAGTACAAAGAGAAATTTGTTGGAAACAGCCGGAATGATCTCTTCCTTGAAGAAAAGCTTACCTCCGTCGGCCAGGGGTTGCAGCAGCCCAAAAGGACCTGCACGGTTGGGGCCGATACGATCCTGCAGCCAGGCCGCCACTTTGCGCTCGCCATAAGTGGCATACATCGCCACCAGCATGGAGAGCGAAACGATGGCGCCCACCAGCAGTAGTTTCTCCAGAATAAATGTCCAGTCTATTTGTAAGAATAACATAGTCGCTTATTTGGGCTTGGTCGTAAATGTGGCACCGGTAGCGGGGCCATTGATCTTGCTCAGGTCAACCGAAGGATCGTTTACATCACTCACATCATGTATATCCATCAGCAGCTTGGGGTTTCTTCCGCCCATTACCCGGGCTACAGTTTCAGCCGGTTTAATTCCCTTCTCGTAGTGATTGGCCGAAATAACGGAATGACGATTCACTTTCGTGGGTCCTTCAATCACCCAATCCTTCATCTCCTTTTTATCGAAGCGGCAGGTATTGCAGATCCAGCCGGGTTTACCATCATAGCTCTGCACTTCACCCCATTCATCTTTGCGGGCAGTTACGCGCAGCACTTCATCGCCACGGAACCAAAGCGTCACTTTACCTGAGCAGGTCGGACAGTCGCGATGCGCATCCACCGGTTTGGTAAACCATACCCGGTTTTTGAAGCGGAAGGTCTTGTCGGTTAAAGCACCAACCGGGCACACATCAATCATGTTGCCGCTAAAATCGTTATCGATGGCTTTGGAAATATAAGTCGATATCTCCGCATGGTCGCCGCGATCCAGTATCCCGTGCACCCGATTATCAGTGAGCTGATCGGCCACATAAGTGCAGCGATAGCAAAGGATGCAGCGGGTCATGTGCAATTGAATATAGGGACCGATATCTTCCTTTACAAAAGTGCGGCGGGTGAATTCGTAGCGGGTACCTTCCTTGCCGTGCTCATAACTCAGGTCCTGCAGGTGACATTCTCCGGCCTGGTCGCAGATGGGGCAATCAAGCGGATGGTTGAGTAGCAGGAATTCCGTAACGCCGGCACGGGCATCGAGCACACGCTGGCTGGTGATATTCTTTACCTCCATGCCATCCATAACCGTGGTACGGCAACTGGCCACCAGCTTGGGCATGGGGCGGGGATCCTTTTCCGAACCCTTGCTCACTTCTACCAGGCAGGTGCGGCATTTACCACCGCTGCCCTGCAGCTTGCTATAGAAGCACATGGCCGGCGGCGTTACATCGCCACCAATCTGGCGGGCCGCCATCAGGATGGTGGTTCCCGGCGCCACTTCCACCGTTATGTTGTCGATGGTTACCTTAAATAATTGCACATTGTCAGACATGCGTCTATTCATTTAATGCTATGTTAGTTCCAAATCGTTGTTTGGTTTAAGGTTTAGGGTTTAAGGTTTAATTTGTGACGTACTTTAAACTTTAAACCCTAAACTTTAAACTCTAAACAACTGGCTCAGCATAATGCGCCAAACCAAAATTCCTCACCTGCGCTTCCTGCGCATTCGTTACGTGCCATTCAAACTCATCCCGAAAATGGCGTATGGCTGCCGCTACGGGCCAGGCTGCCGCATCGCCCAGCGGACAAATGGTATTGCCTTCGATCTTGCTTTGGATATCCCATAGCAGATCGATATCGCTCATTTTGCCCTGGCCTTTATCGAGGCGCAGCAATAATTTCTCCATCCAACCCGTGCCTTCGCGGCAGGGAGAGCACTGGCCACAGCTTTCATGACGATAAAAGCGCGCCAGCGTATAGGTATGTTTCACCACGCACTGGTCTTCATCCAACACAATAAATCCACCGGAACCCATCATGGAGCCGGTAGCAAATCCACCATCGCTAAGGCTTTCGTAGTTCATATAGCGGGTTTCGCCCTTTGCTGTTTTCAACAAGAGGTTGGCCGGCAGAATGGGCACGGATGAACCACCGGGAATACAGGCTTTGAGCCGCTTGCCGTTAGGGATACCGCCGCAATATTGATCGCTGAAGATGAACTCTTCCACCGAAATGGTCATATCAATTTCATACACACCGGGCTTGTTGATATTGCCGCAGGCGGAAATCAACTTGGTACCCGTGCTCTTGCCCACACCAATCTTTGCATATTCTTCACCACCCTCGTTGATGATGGGGACCACGGCGGCGATGGTTTCCACATTGTTTACCACGGTTGGGCAATCCCATACGCCTTTTACCGCGGGGAACGGCGGTTTGATGCGCGGGTTACCACGTTTGCCTTCGAGCGATTCGATGAGCGCGGTTTCTTCGCCACAGATATAAGCGCCCGCACCACGATGCACATATATTTCGCAATCAAATCCGGAACCCTGTATATTTTTCCCCAGCCATCCGTTGTTGCGCGCTTCCTCAATGGCCTGTTCCAGAATGTCGACGATCCACCAGTATTCGCCCCGGATATAGATATAGGAGCGATTGGAACCGAGGGCGAAGGAAGAAACGATCATACCCTCTATCAACAGGTGAGGGATAAATTCCATCAGGTAGCGATCCTTGAAAGTGCCGGGCTCCGATTCATCGGCATTCACCACCAGGTAACGGGGAACGCCTTCGGGCTTGGCCAGAAAACTCCATTTCATACCGGTGGGAAAGCCCGCACCACCCCTGCCGCGCAGGCCACTCTTCTTTACTTCTTCCACCACCGCATCGGGAGCCATGCTCTTTAAGGCCTTTTCCACGCTCCGGTATCCACCTTCCCTTCGGTACACATCATAATACCGGATATTCTCCACATGTGCTTTTTCCAGTAATAGTTTTCTTGACATGGACAATTAGTTGTTCGTTATGCGTTATCCGTTCTGCTTTTATTTAGTCAATCTTCGTGCTTTGCCTGGCAAATAATTGCCAGCCCTTCTTATCTTTTTTCCAAACCTGCATTACCGTCAGCTTCAGTTCAAATTCTTTATCCTTTAGTTTACCTTTTGCCTGCACCTTCATGGTTACGGTGGCCAGCTCCTTTCCCGTCTGCAAAATCTTGATTTCCTCTGTGGCCAGGCCGAGGTATTTTAACCGTCCTTCCCTGAAATCGCTCCAAACCTGCTCCTTGGTTTGTACCCAGCCATTGCTGTGTCCAAAACTTAGTTTTCCATCGAGCAATTGGTCGAGCGCCACACTATCCTGGTTCAGCAGTGCCTGGTCGAGCCGCAAAATGGCTTCCCGCAGCGCCACTGTATCATCCTGCGCCTTTGCTGTTTGCAACAACACTGAACCAATCAGAACCAGTAGCAGGCGCATGGGTTTATTGCTTGGTCAACACATATTTTTCGGCCAGTTCTCCCTCAATACGCTTACCCTGCATATCGAGCTGGATAAGTTTATTTTCCGACACAAAATACCGGGAGGGCGCATTGGTTACGCCTTCCAGTTCGATGGTAAAGCCATCGATCCATTTATAGTTTCCATTCAGATCGAGCCCCTTGCCACCCGATTTACCCAGGTAGCTGGTGTGCAGCATATAAGTATTATCGGCATGCAACATCACGCTGGTTTCAATTCCTTCGCAGTCGGCACAGGGTACCACGCCCTTGTAAGTGCCCACCACATCCAGTGAATTCTGGGCGGTGCTGCCATCCGGAGCCTCTTTCTTACCCGCATCCGTCATTTCGGGATCCTTTTTCACCTCATCTCCGGATTTCTCATTATTGCAGGCCAGCATCAATACGGCCGCCAGCAGGGAGAACAAAGCAGATTTCATATACAAAGGCTTTAGTTATTCGTCATTTGATTCGCCTCACGCCGGCACTGCTCAATGATCTCATCCACTTTGGCGGGAGTCAGGTGTTCCCGATAATTTTTTCCCAGTTGCAGCATGGGTGCATAGCCACAGGCGCCCAGGCATTCTACCGTCTTCAGCGTAAACATCCCGTCGGCTGTGGTTTCTCCAGGTTTAATGCCCAGCTTCTCGCCAATATAGGCGATGATGTCGTCGCTGCCACGCAGCATGCAGGGACCCGTTTGGCACACTTCAAACATATAGCGGCCCACGGGTTTCAGGTTATACATGGAGTAGAAACTCGCCACTTCATATACTTCAATTGGCTGCAGGTTGAGGAGTGAAGCCACATAATCCATCACCGGCACATCGAGCCAGCCACCAAATTCCTGCTGAGCGAGGTGCAACACGGGAAGCAAAGCACTTTTCTGCTTCCCTTCCGGGTAGCGTGCAATGATTTGTTGCACTTCCTGAAGCTTTGAATCGGAAAATTTGTTCATGTTATACGTTATACTTTATACATTTGGTTTAGGGTTTAAGGTTTAGGGTTTAAGGTTTGGAATTAGTATTTGTTCTTTTACTTTTCAACTTTAAACTCTCAACTTTAAACTTTAAACTCTCAACTTTAAACTCCCTCACGCATCCATCTCTCCCGCAATCAAATTCAGGCTGCTCATCACAATGATCGCGTCGCTCAGCATCGATCCCTTGATCAGTTCCTCATAAGCCTGGTAATAGATAAAGCAGGGTCTACGGAAATGCAGGCGATAGGGCGTTCTGCCGCCGTCGCTCACCATATAGAATCCCAGTTCACCATTGGCGCCTTCCACGGAATGGTATACTTCACCCGCAGGCATTTCAATTTCACCCATGATGATCTTGAAATGCCAGATCAGTGCTTCCATGCTGGTGTACACATCCTGTTTTTTGGGCAGATAGTATTCCGGCACATCGGCATGGTACACTTCCGCCTCAGCGCCCTTAAACTCCTGCACTTTCTGATAAGCCTGGCGGATGATGGACAGTGATTGCCACATTTCCTGATTACGAACCAGGAAGCGATCGTAACAATCGCCCGTGGTACCTACCGGAATTTCGAATTGAAAATCTTCGTAACTGCTATAAGGGTTGGCCACGCGCACATCATAGTCTACACCCGCTGCACGCAGGTTGGGGCCGGTGAAACCATAGTTCAATGCCCTTTCCGCGGTAATAGCTCCGGCACCAATGGTGCGCTCCATGAAAATGCGGTTGCGCGTAAACAGGTTTTCAAATTCTTTCAGCACCCGGGGGTATTCGTTCAGGAATTTCTCCAGTTTTTGAAAGGCGATATCATTGAAATTGCGCTCGAAGCCACCGATGCGACCGATATTGGTGGTAAGGCGCGAGCCACACACTTCTTCATAGATCTCATAGATCAGCTCACGATACTGCATCACATAGAGGAAGCCCGTATAGGCGCCACTATCCACACCCACGATGGAATTACAGATCAGGTGATCGGAAATGCGCGCCAGTTCCATGATGATGACGCGGAGATAATCGACCCGCTTGGGTGTTTGCACACCCAGCAATTTTTCGCAGGTGAGGTGCCAGCCCATGTTGTTGATGGGCGAGGAACAATAGTTGAGCCGATCGGTGAGCGGCGTAATCTGGTAGAGTGGCCGGCGTTCGGCAATTTTTTCAAAGGCGCGATGTATATATCCGATCGTTTGATCGGCAGAAACGATACGTTCCCCATCCAGCTCCAGGATATTCTGCATCACACCATGAGTGGCCGGGTGTGTGGGTCCCAGGTTAAGCGTGGTAGTGGTTTTCTCTATACTGCCTTCCGGTAATTTGATGTGCTGTTCAGCCATATACTAAAAAAATGCACAGGGCCAGGCCCTGCTACATTATACAATCTGTTCTCCTTCGTTCGACTTGTCGGATTCAACAACCGTTGCATCCTCCTGTTTCACCGTACCAAAACCAATACTGCCTCCCCTGCCAAACATCTCATCGTCCTTATCCACACGGCTCTGGTCTTCCAACGGAAACTCCTTGCGCAGCGGGAAATAATCCATTTCCTCTACGTTCAAAATCCTTTTCAGGTTGGGATGGCCGATAAAGTTGACGCCAAAAAAATCATAGGTCTCCCTTTCCATCCAGTTGGCCGATGAAAACAGCCCTGTTGCGGAATACACATCCGGTTTGGCTACCGGCGTGCTTACGCAAAAGCGCAGGCGTACATTCTTAGGCATATTATGCAGGTGATACACTACTTCCAGTTCAGCGCCCTGGCGATCGGGGTAATGAACCGCACAAAGATCCGTGAGGAAGCGAAATTGCAATTCGGCATCGTCGTACAAAAAATTCAACACTTTCAGGTTCATTTCCTTCGGCGCCTCAAAGCGCAGGATGCCGTGGGTTACCGAAAAGCCGGTTACCGCATCGCCAAATTTCTCGGACAGTTTTTGTTGTATGAATTCTGAAGACAAGGGTTGAAGTTGTAAGTTTTAAGTTATAAGTTTTAAGTACCAATTTGAGCATTTGTGAATTCGGTTATTTGTCTAAATCATCTCAACAAATTCCCAAATTCTCAAATTCCCAAATTGGCCTATCTCGTGATATCATTGTATCCCATAGCTTTCCAGCAGCGCCCTGTACTGCTCACCGTTTCTTCTGCGCAGGCTTTCTTTGCCCACCAGATCCTGGATGCGCATAACTCCATCAATGATGGCTTCCGGGCGGGGCGGGCAACCGGGCACATACACGTCCACCGGCACTACCTGATCGATCCCCTGCAGCACGCTGTAGGTATCAAACACACCACCACTGGAGGCGCAGGCACCCACGGCGATCACCCAACGGGGTTCCGCCATTTGCAGGTACACCTGCTTCACTACCGGACCCATTTTTTTGGCGATGGTACCCATCACCATCAGCAGGTCGCACTGGCGGGGCGAAAAACCCACCCTTTCGCTACCAAAGCGGGCCAGATCGTAATGCGAACCCATGGTAGCCATGAATTCGATACCGCAGCAGGAAGTGGCGAAAGGCAGCGGCCAGATGCTGTTGCGTCGGGCCAGCCCTACCACTTTACTCAGGTTGGTAGCGAAAAAACCTTCACCCTGGTGCCCATCAGGCATCTCTGCAATGCTGATATCATTGACCAGGTCCTTTTTCTTGATATTGTATGAAACGGGACGAGACATAATCTTTTTTTTGAATTAGACAATAAGCTGCTGTTGTCTGTCTAACAAATGAATCGGATAAGGGTTCCATACCGGGCGAAAAGATCCCTTCTCAATCCTCCCATTTGAGAGCTCCTTTGCGAACGATATATATGAATCCGCAAAGGAAAAATCCCACAAACATCAGCACGGCCCAGAAACCGTCCCAGCCCAAATCCTTGAAATTTACCGCATAAGGATAGAAAAAGATCACTTCCACATCAAACAGTACGAAGAGAATAGCCGTTAGGAAGTATTTGATAGCCATAGGCTGACGCGCATCGCCATGACTCTCGATACCGCTGGCAAAGTTTTGCAGCTTATCGGAGGTCTTGCGCTTGGGACCCATCATATGGGTCAAAATCGTCAGGAAAACAATAAGGCCTACGGCGAATAGCACCTGGATAGCAATGGGCAGGTAAGAGCCGGCGCCTGAATCAGTTGGATTTATCTGGAGTAAATGGATCATAATTTTTACCCTGTGGGCAAAAATAAGGCAGGGTGGGGAATAAAACGAAAATAAAGTGGAGGGAGTTGGAAGTTGTAAGTTCTAAGTTTTAGGTTATAAGTGTTAATACGAAGTAGCACGATTTGATATCCGGCATACCGAAACAACCTGGTCCCCAAAAAAAGAGCGGACTTATAGTCCGCTCTTTAAGAATCTAAAGGAAAATATTTACAACTCTCTTCTCTTCGCCCACTTAAAACTTAAAACTTACAACTCAAAACTCACTTTCCCGAACTTCCCGTCGCTTTCCCCCCTGCACTGGAGCTCGATTTAGGAATCAGTGCGCTGAGGGCATCTATATTCTTCTGAATATTTTCCTTGCGCGCGGGATCCGACGTGGCTGCTTTCATCAGCTTCAGGTATTCCACCGCCTTGGCCTGGTCGCCTTTCTCGTTGTAATACATGGCGAGGAAATAAGAAGCCAGCGTAATCTGTGTGGCGTAAGTAACGGTATCGTTGTTGGTAAACGTAATCAGTTGTTCGGCCGCCGGCAGGGCAATACTGTCTTTGGCAACCGTATCAATAATCTGCGCATTGCGGAATTTCCACTCCCAACCATAGATCTGATCGGGGAAGCTGTCGGCCACAATGGTGAAGATATCGTAGCTACGTGTATAGTTGTCGTTGCGATAGTGCGCTATACCGGCGCTAAACCAGTCGTTGATGGTCTTGCCGGGCTTCAGTTGCAGGACCATTTCATGCAACTTGCTTTCCATATCATACTTCTTTTGTTTCGCGAAGAAGTTAATGCCCTGTTTCAGCAGTTCCACTTTACCCTCAAGGGTGGTATCTACAGCCACTCCCTGCTCATAAGCCTGTAGCACGGCCGATTCCTGACCGGGAATTACGGAATAGATATCGGCCTTCAGTTTGTAATCGCTGGGCAGCACTTCATCCGACTTTTTCAGACGGCTGAAATATTGATCGATATACTCTTTACCAGCCACTGTGTCGCCTTTTTGAACATAAGAGTCGGCGATCAGCTTAAAGGTACGTGCCCGCGCGTCCTGACCCGATTTGCTGATGATTTCCTTGGCACCGGCAATCGCGTTGTCAAAATCTTTTTTGGCATAAAGCGTTTGCACACGCAGGTAATCATTCTGCGGATCGGGATCAGAACTCTCGATGTATTTGTTGGCATAATACTCCGCGTTCAGGTAATCCTGGCGATAGAGTTTGAAATAATACAGATCATAGTAAGCCGGTGCAAAACGGGGATCGGCTTCTATCGCCGCTTCCAGGTGTTTCTGATAGAGATCCCAGTTGCGCTGTGTATTGAAAAGTTGCGCGGTGCGATAATGCGCGATGGCGAAATTCTTGTTCACTTCTACTGCCAACTGATAATTCTGAAAAGCGAGTCCACCCGCTTCACCCGGCTTGGATTTGCGGTAGGCATCGCCCAGGTTCAGGTAGATAGAAGCGTTTTTCTTATCGCGATCAGCCGCTTCTGTCAGTTTCTCGATGGCATAGTTGATATCACCTTTCTTGGTTTTCTGATCATATACTTCGGTGATGGCGCGGCCAACAGCATTTAGAATGTCGGGGTCATTACCCTTACGGCTCTTGGTCATGGTGAGCGCTGCTTCAAAACGCTGGCGGGCTTCGCTGATCTTGTTTTCTTCCAGCTCTACCTGTCCCATCCCTACAATAACGAGGGGTGCATTGGCACTGGCCAGCAGCGCTTTTTCATACAGCGCCCGGGCAGCCGCTACATTTTCCTGCTCCAGGTAGGTTTGCCCCAGCCAGTAGGTGGCTTCGATGTTATTGGGGTTGGCAGCCAGCAATTTCTCAAAAGTGGCTATAGCGCTTTTATAGCGCTCAGCATACATATCATTCACCGCATCCTGGAGGGATTGTGCTTTCACAGTACCGGCAACGAGCAAAACCGCAACCAGGCTTGTAATGGAAAATTTCTTCATTGTTTTTTTCACTTTTTAGAAGTTGTAAATATAACCACTTTGCCTATTCGTTCAGCCTGATTGGCCGAAGCGTATATTTTTTTTGTGTGGGAACAAGATAGGCGCGCTTAAAAATAAGTTGCCCGATATGTCCCCGCATAAACGAGGCCAGCCCAAAGGCCAGTCCTCTATGACGCTCTTTCCGGATATAAAACAAATCGCGTACCATGGGATAAATACCCAGATAGATATTGTTTTGCACCGGCTGTACGAACGTTCCTATTGAGTCGGTACTCTCGAGATAGGCGATCCGTACTTTTTTCAAAAAACTTTTCTGATCCTCATCTTCTTTATTGCCAATCCAGCTTACGCCGATAAAGCCTATCGTTCCGGGATTACGGGAGACATATTCGATAACCCCTTCGCTGCTTTGGGCGGCCATGGCTTCCGGGCTCAGGGCTTCGCCTTTTAATACTGAATCGACGATAAAGCGTACGGTACTGGTTGCGTTGATACCATCGAAAACGGGTATTAATTTTTTCTTAAAGCGCCCCGTAAGCACTTCCCTGATCTCCTGCATAGTAAAAAGAGAATCAGAAGATTCGGGGTGAACAATCACCGCCACGGCATCCCTGGCCACGTCGAGCCATTCGGGCCCCACCCGCAAACTGTCGGATATGAAAGCCGACTCCTCCTCGCTCAGTCCGCGGGTGGCGATTATCATGCGGATGCTATCGACCAGTAAGTCTTTTAAACATTCGGCCTCGGGCTTATAATGCACATGGATCTTGGTGCCCCGGTTATTGGATTCATACACTTTGATATGCTCATCCACAATGGGCTTAAATGATTCGTCGGCGCTGATATGGATCTCACCACGCAGGGGCGTATCGGGCAACTCGTCTGCTTTTTCCTTGTAGGTTTTGCAGGAAAAGAAAACGGTGAGTATTATGATAATCCCGAAAAAGGGGAATGATTTCCTCATTTAAAATAATTTTTCCGGTACCCACGATACACCCGCCACAATCCATAAATCACAAACACCACTCCGATTATTTTATCGGAATCATTGGGGGGAAACTTTTCGTTGAACGATAGCTCGAAGCGGTTCCTCACAAAGAGGAATACCCCGGCCGCCACAATCAGGGTGCCAACACCATAATCGAGAATGGAACGCATGCCCGCCACCTGTTTGCGACGCTTGCGCTCATATTCCTCCATCATGCTTTCCGCGCTGTTATCACGCTTTTCCTCATTATCCTGTTCTATGATAGCCATACCTAATTCGTTCAGAGCCGCCAAATTATTGAATTTTTATTGTTTGGCAGTAGTGAGATGCGGCGAAGGGCGAAAATCCATAGGAGAGTTGTAAGTTGTAAGTTTTAAGTTTTAAGTGGTAAGTTGTAGGTTGCCTGTTGAAGGCTATGCGTTAGGAGTATTGAGGATTGGTTGAGTAAATCGCTGGTAAAATTGATGTATGCCGAGTATTTAATCATAAGATTATCAATACGTTAATTTAAATCGAATGCAAGATTAACTCTGCCATCACATAAAACTTACCACTTAAAACTTATAACTTACAACTTATCACTCAAAACTCACCACTCCCCACTCACTATATTTGCACCATGAAAATCCTCGTCGTTTGTTTGGGCAATATCTGCCGCAGTCCGCTGGCGGAGGGCATTTTGCAGGATAAGGCTGAAAAAGCGGGATTGAGTTGGACGGTGGAGAGTGCCGGCACCAATGGTTATCATACGGGCGATGCCCCGCATCCCCTTTCGCAGAAAGTGGCCCGCCTGCATGGCATCGATATCAGCCGTCAAAGAGCCCGGCGCTTTGTGGCGGATGATTTCCGGCAATACGATCGTATTTATGCGCTGGCTTCGGATGTGATGGAGGAAATGAAGCGGATTGCCCGCCATGAGTTTGATCCGCAAAAAGCCGATTTGCTGATGAATGAGCTGAATCCCGGCGGCAACCAGGATGTGCCCGACCCCTATTATGGCGCGGAGCAGGGCTATCATGAGGTATTCGCCATGATCAGCGAAGCCTGCGATGCCCTCATCAGCAATCATGCTCGCAGCTTGGCTTCCTGAGTGGCTGTTCCACCCTTATCATCAATCAATTTCTATCCAGGAAAAAATGGCTAAACCTACTGTCAGTCTTCCGCAGGGCACCCGCGATTTTGGGCCAGATACCGTGCGCAAGCGCAACTATATATTCTCCGTCATCCGTTCCGTATTTGAAAAATATGGCTTCCAGCCGCTGGAAACTCCCGCCATGGAAAATCTCGATACCCTTATGGGTAAGTATGGCGAAGAGGGCGACCGGCTTATCTTCAAGATCCTGAACAATGGTCTCGGTGATCCCAGCAATATCGAAAAATCCAAAAAGGGTTTTGAGCTGGCACTGCAAGGGAAAAACAGCAAGGATCTCACGGAAAGAGCGCTCCGCTATGACCTCACCATTCCCTTCGCGCGCTATGTGGCCATGAACCAGGGCCAGTTGCATTTCCCCTTCCGGCGCTATCAGTTGCAGCCGGTTTGGCGCGCCGACCGCCCGCAGCGGGGGCGCTACCGCGAATTTTATCAATGCGATGCCGATGTTGTGGGCAGCAAGTCGCTCCTCAATGAGGTAGAGCTTGCTTCGGTTTATGCCGAAGTGTTTCGGAAACTGGGTCTGAAAGTAGTGATCAAGATCAACAACCGGAAGATCCTGGCGGCCCTGGCCGCTGCCAGTGCCGGCACCGAAAAGCTCACCGATATAACGGTGGCCATCGACAAACTCGACAAGATTGGCCTGGCAAAAGTGGAGGAGGAACTGAAGGGAAAAGGTTTGGATGAGCAACAGGTAGCCATCATCCGAAAATACCTCGGTGTTGCCGGCAACAACCTGGAAAAATTGCAGTCGATCGAAGAATTGCTGGGAGCGGAACCCCTGGCGAAAGAGGGGCTGGAAGAGCTGCGGTGGATGCTCGATTTTCTGGCGGCCACCAGCGGGGCGAACCTGCCCATTGAGATAGACTTTACCCTCGCAAGGGGCCTCAATTATTATACCGGTACCATCTTCGAAGTAAAATCGCTGGATGCGCAGATGGGCAGTATTGGCGGCGGCGGCCGCTACGATGATCTTACGGGCCTGTTTGGCGTGCCCGGCATACCCGGTGTGGGCATCAGCTTTGGGGTTGATCGGATATATGATGTACTGGAAGAAATAAAGGGATTCCCCGATGAACTGCAGAGCGGTACGGATGTCCTTTTCTTCAACCTGGGTGAAAAAGAATGCCAGGCGGCTTTTCAACTGGCGGCCATCCTGCGCGAAAACGGCATCCGCTGCGAGCTCTACCACGAGGCTGTCAAATTCGACAAGCAATTCAAATATGCCGAAAAAAGGCAGATTCCCTATGTCATAATCCTTGGCAGCCAGGAACTTCAGGATCGAAAATGTACGATCAAGGACCTGCGAAGCGGGAAACAGGAATCCGTTTCATTCGATAATCTGGCCAGCTTTTCGTTTCTTTGACGCTTCAAAATAAACCACTACATGAACAACAGAAATTTTCTGATCCCGGTAGTCCTGATGGCACTGCTGCTGGCGGCCTGCTCGCAGTCGGGTAAAACAGGATTGCTTGTACCCAAAGAAGCGGCACTTGTTGTGCACGTCAACATGAAATCACTTTCCGGTAAAATGAGCTGGGAAGATATCCGTAATGCGGATTGGTTCAAATCCATTTCGGCCCAGGAAAAAGACAGTACGGCTGAAAAGTTGATGAAAGATCCGGCCAGTTCCGGCATCAATCTGGAAGCCGATATGGTATTTCACCTGGCACGCCACAACGGTAGCGGCTATTTTGCCTTCCAGGGCAAGCTCAGCGATGCGGCCGCTTTTGAAAAATTACTCAGCTCCTCACCCGAGAACACCAAGCCTGTTCAGAATGATGGCGATCTGCGCTTCATGTATCCCGATGAAGCCACCATGCTGCTTTGGAATAAGGACCGCTTCATGATGCTGGCCAATGCGCCGCTCGACGAAATGGGCGGGAATTATGGTAGCGATCGCTCCCGTATGCTGAAAGGTGATACCCTGCTGGTACTGGGCAAAAGCATCCTGGCGCTGAAAGGCGACAAATTGCTGGATAGCGACAAGCGCTTTGCTTCGCTGATCGGCGAAACCGGTGACCTCCATTTCTGGACCAATGCGGAATTCTTTACCGATGCACGCGTGGGAATGATTACCTCGATGCTCAAAGTGTCTGCACTCATCGAAGGCAATATCTCTGCCGGCACCCTGCTTTTCGATAATGGCAAAATCACCTTCGACAATACGCAATATGTAAGCAAGGACCTCGCTTCCCTGCTGAAAAAGCATACTCCCAAAACCGTGAGCAGCGACCTGATCAAGCGTCTCCCCTCAGGAGAAGTGATGGCAGCCGGTGTTTTCAACTATCCTCCCGAAGGATTGAAAGAACTGTCGAAGCTGATTGGCGCCGACGGTATGGTGAACGGATTTTTTGGCGAGCTCAACTACAGCATGGATGAGTTTATTGCCGCCAACAAGGGCGATATCGCTTTCGCACTTGCCGACTTTGGCGTGAAGAAAGATTCCGTGGAATACGAAGGATTCAATGGCAAGAAAGAATATTATGTGCGCGAAAATCCTGATCTGAATTTTGTAGCTGCCGTATCGGTAAACGATAAGGAAGCATTTGGCAAACTGGTGGGTATTGTGCAACAACAGGTGAAGAATGCCGACCAGGCTACCCGCGACCTGCAATATTCTTTCGACGAAAACTGGCTGGTATTTGGCAGCAGCCAGGGCGAAATCGACCGCTTTAAGGCCGGTAACAACAGTCCCGCTTATGCCGATAAGATCAGCGGCCACCAGATGGGATTCTTTATAGACGTGAACCGAATACTGGGACGCGTGAAAGCGCTGATGAACGAGGACAATGCTGCCGCGGAAAAAACGGCCACCGGTTCTATCCTGAATGCCTCCATCGCGTTTTGGGATAATGCCATCATTTATGGCGACGTGGAAGACGGCAAGGTGAAAAGCCGTATGGAAATTAACCTGATTGACCGCAACAGCAATAGCCTGAAACAACTGACCAATTACCTGGGCGGTATGGCCAATCAGTTTGTAACCAGCATGTCGGCTCCGGCAGAATGGCAGGGCGATAGCAGCCTGATAGAAGCGGTGCCATCAAAATAATCAAACACTTCATCTATACAAGCCGCAGCCTTTGGCTGCGGCTTGTTAATGTATAGCAAGATGTCATTGACCCTACAGAATATTCTTCCCGCCTATTTTGAAGAATCGCGCAAGCAGCATTCAGAGATCTGGGGCAGCCAACTGGAGTTCAGCGCCGGTGAAAGGATCAAGATCATCGCGCCATCGGGAAGCGGAAAATCCTCGCTGGTCAATTTTCTCTATGGCATGCGTACGAATTATACAGGCGATATTGTTTACGACAATAAACCCATCCGGGCATTTACACCGGAAGATTGGGCATCGCTGCGGCAGGACAGGGTGAGCGTGGTTTTTCAGGACCTGCGCCTTTTCCCGGGACAGACCGTGTATCAGAATATCGATATCAAGCGGCAATTGCAACCGCATCATCCCGCCAAAAAAATTCGGGAGATGGCTGAGCGGTTAGGGATTGGCCATAAGCTGGATTCGCCCGGCGGGCAATGCAGCTATGGTGAGCAGCAGCGTTGCGCCATCATTCGCGCCCTGATGCAGCCTTTCCGTTATTTGCTGCTCGATGAGCCCTTTAGTCATCTCGATGATGCCAATACCGCCAAAGCCATGGAGCTGATGATAGAAGAAGCCGATGCACGGGGCGCCTGCATCATCCTGGCCGACCTGGAACGCATCGATCATTATCCGCATACCCGACTCCTTCATCTTTAAGCCAAACCCATGCCTTCATTTAAACCCATCAGTCATTTATTGCAAACAGGCAGCAATGCCTGGTCGAGGCGCTTTTCCTATATCGGGCTGGGTATCGGAATCCTGTTGTTGCTGACATCATTGCAAATGTTTATCAACCTGCAGCAACTGATGCGAACGGGTAGCATCCGTAAAGAGGGTTTTGATTATATCAGCATTACCCGCTCGGTGACCAATGAAAATATGGGGCAGAAGGAAAAGCATTTGTTTACCCGCGCCATGGTCGACGACATACGCCAGCAACCCTTTATCAGCGATGCCGCGCCTTTGGAAGCCAATCTTTTCCAGGTGGAACTGAGTGCGGGTGGTATCCTTCCTTTTAGTACCAATCTGTTTGTGGAAAGTATCGAAGAGCAGTTCCTCGATACCCTGCCACCGGGTTTTGGCTGGCAGCCGGGCCAGGCACTGGTACCGATTATCGTTTCCAGCGATTTTCTTGAGATCTTTAATGTATTTGGCCCCAGCTATGGACTGCCACAGGTATCGCCCGAAACAGCCTCAGGCATTCCCGTTCTCATTACCGTATATGGCGATGCCGGCCGGGAAGAAAATTTTACCGGCCGCATCATGGCGTTTAGCGACCGGATCAATTCCGTCATCGTGCCCAAATCTTTTCTCGATTGGGGCAATATAACCCTGAAGGGAAAAAAGGCGGAATATTTCAGCCGCATTTATATCAAAACAAAAGATGCCAACGATCCCAACCTGTTGAACTACCTGGATCAGCAGGCCTTCAAAGTGAATAAAGACAAAACCAAATTTGGAAGGATGAAGCAGGTATTCGAAGGCATTTTCACCGGCCTGGGAGTATTCGGCATCCTGGTGGTGGTGCTGGCACTCTTGCTTTTTTCCTTCTACCTGCAACTGGTAATAGCGCGTAGCCGCGACAGTATTCGATTGCTGCTCACATTGGGGTATTCACCCAACTGGCTGAGCCGTCATTTCACACAGCGCTTTATCCCGGTATATATAATGATCATTGTAGCGGCGCTCCTCCTCACCGCCCTGATGCAGTTTGTTTTCCATCGCTGGGTAATGTACAACCGGCCCGAGCTGCAGTCCTTTCCGCACGGGTCGGTGTTGTTGACGGCAATTGTTCTTTTGGCGCTCTCCGTTTGGGCAAATTATAAGCTGGTGCGGAAGAAGATGGGGGAGGGGGAGTTTTAGGTTGTAAGTTTTAAGTTGTAAGTTTTTGGTTTAAGGTTGAGAGTTTAAGGTTTAAGGTTATTGTTTTGCGAAACACGCAGCAATCTGCGTTGATCTGCGGAAAAATCTGCGAAAATCTGCGGGAACCTTTCTGTACTTTAATATATGTTCAAAGTTCAAGAGCGATTTCCCGCAGATTTTCGCAGATTTTTCCGCAGATTGCCGCAGATATTTCTACAGAGCTAACGACTTATAGCTTTTTTACGAATTCCTATTGATGTCAGTGCCAACATCCACACAACCTCCCGCCGCGGCGGGAGGAAGCAAGTGCACCATGCTAATGACTTACCACTTCCAACACTAAAGAAATCTATCACACACCAAACTTTATCACCTAAACATTAAACCTTAAACCCTCAACCCTAACCCAAAAACGTACTACGTAAAACGTACTACGTAGTACGTTCATAAACCACCGCCGCTCCCTGCCCCACTCCTACACACATCGTTGCCAACCCCGTTTTCAGTTTCCGGCGCTGCATTTCGTGCAATAGCGTGGCGGAGATACGTACCCCGCTGCAACCGAGCGGGTGCCCTAAGGCAATGGCTCCTCCGTTTACATTCACTTTGGCTGCATCCAGTTCCAGGTCGCGGATGCAGGCCAGGGATTGGGAGGCAAAGGCTTCATTCAGTTCTATCAAATCCAATTGCGAGGCTTGTAGTCCGGCCCTTTGTAAGGCTTTTTGGGTAGCGGGCACGGGACCGATGCCCATGATGGCCGGGTCCACACCGGCCACGGCCATGGAAACCACGCGGGCCATGGGTTGGAGACCAAATCTTTTTACTGCCGACTCACTGGCCAGCAACATAGCGGCGGCCCCATCGTTGATGCCCGCGGCATTGCCTGCCGTTACGGTGCCTTCCTTCATAAATGCCGGCTTCAGCCTGGCCAGCTTCTCCAACGATGTCTGACGCGGATGTTCATCGTCCACCACCCAACTGATGAGTCCATCCCGCACCGTCTCCACCGGCACTATCTCATCCTGCCATCGGTTGGCTTCCCGGGCGGCAAAATATTTTTCCTGCGAAGCCAGGGCAAACTGATCCTGCTCTTCGCGGCTGATCTTCCATT
Organism: uncultured Citrobacter sp.; assembly: GCA_964395095.1. Taxonomy (GTDB): domain Bacteria; phylum Bacteroidota; class Bacteroidia; order Chitinophagales; family Chitinophagaceae; genus CAYMZZ01. The sequence continues at coordinate 153,697 of CAYMZZ010000002.1, read as the reverse complement.
GGCGGGCCACATTCTCGGCGGTTTCGCCCATGCTGAAGGGCGGGTATTGTGCGGCCAGTTGGGGATTAATAAAGCGCCAGCCGAGGGTGGTATCGTAGCTCTCCATCTGTCGCTGCCAGGCTTGCGCCGGCTTGGCCATCACGTAAGGGGCGCGGGTCATGCTTTCCACGCCACAAGCGATCACCAGTTCCGCATCGCCGCAACGAATCTGCCGCGCTGCATCCATGATGGCCTGCAAACCCGAAGCACAAAGGCGATTCACGGTAGTACCCGCCACCGTTACTGGTAGGCCGGCCAGCAGGGCCGCCATACGGGCTACATTGCGGTTATCTTCCCCGGCCTGGTTGGCTGCACCGGCAATTACATCTTCAATGGCGGCGGGATCCACCCCCTCATTGCGGCCCAGCAGGGCACGGATGGTAAAAGCGAGCAAATCATCGGGCCGCAGGGTAGCCAAAGCGCCGCCAAATTTGCCGATTGGGGTACGGACGATGTCGATTATATAAGCGTCTTGCATGCAGTTTTATGTTATACGTTTTACGTTATACGTTATACGTTGTGCGAAGATAGAAGGTTTAGGGTTTAAGGTTAAGGGTTTAGGGTTTAGGGTTTAAGGTTGGATCAAAAAACTCTGCGAAAATCTGCGAAAAAATCTGCGGGAAATATTTCTGCACTTCAAACAGCTTCAGAGCTCAAGGGCGTTCTCCCGCAGATTTTCGCAGATTTTGACGCAGATGAACGCAGATAGATGATTACTGCAGCGAGTGTCAACTTTTTGGGACATAACACTTGTATTGAGGGCTTGACTATGCGCTATATAGCTTTCAAAATCGTTAACTATCAGACAACTAAACCTTTTTATAGAAAGCCTTGATCCGATTTTCAAGCTTTGCGATTCCTTCAAGCCTTAAACTTTAAACCTTAAACCTTCAACTTTAAACTCCCTTTCATCGCTATCTTTGCAAAATGGCTAATGCAGTACTCACAAATATCCGCCACCTGAGCCTGGCTGAGCTGGAGACCTGGTTTACCGACCGGGGAGAGAAGAATTTCCGGGCCCGGCAGGTATATGAATGGCTCTGGCAGAAACAGGCCCAGAGCTTTGAAGCCATGACCAACCTCAGCAAGGAGTTGCGGCAAAGCCTGGCAAAGGAGTTCAGCCTGCCCGCCCTGCAGATCGATGCCACCCAGTACTCGGCCGATGGCACGGTGAAATCCCGCTTCAAAACCCATGATGGCCACCTGGTAGAAGGGGTGCTGATCCCCACCGAAGACCGCAAGACCGCCTGCGTATCTTCACAGATTGGCTGCTCCCTGAGCTGCAAGTTCTGCGCCACGGGTTATATCGACCGTAAACGCAACCTCAGCTTCGACGAGATTTATGACGAAGTAGTGCTGATCAACCAGCAAAGCGAACGGATACACGACCAGAAGCTGACCAATATTGTTTTTATGGGCATGGGCGAACCCCTGCTCAACTATAAAAATGTGATCCGGGCCATTGAGCGCATTACCTCACCCGACGGACTGGGCATGAGCCCCCGCCGCATCACGGTATCTACCGCCGGTGTAGCCAAGCAGATCCGGCAGTTGGGCGATGATAAAGTGAAGTTTAAGCTCGCACTTTCCCTGCATGCCGCCAACGACAATAAGCGACATGAGATCATGCCCATCAACGACAGCAACAATATCAAATCGCTGGTGGATGCGCTGAACTATTTTTATAAGCAGACCAAGAACGAGATCACCCTCGAATATATCCTGTTCAAGAACTTCAACGATAGCCTGAAGGATGCGGATGAACTCATCAAAGTGTACCGGCAGGTGCCCGCCGACCTGGTGAATATCATTGAATACAATCCCATCGACTTCGCCCGCTTCGAAAAACCCGATGAAGAAAAAGTGGAAGCCTTTATGGCCTACCTGGAAAAAAACCGGGTAAATGCAAGATTGCGCCGCAGCCGCGGAAAAGACATTGATGCGGCATGTGGGCAATTGGCGAATAAGGAATAGTTGAATTGTTGATTCGTTGATTTGTTGATTTGTTGATTTGAGAATTTGTGGATTTGCTTTTAGTTGATAGCATATTCCTGTTTAGTGCCAAAGGATTTCAATAACTATTCTCACTCTTGCTTCCAATAAACATTTAAACATCAAACGACTCAACGATTCAACAAATCAACGAATCAACAAATAAACTAATTCTCTCATTTTTCCCTAAATTCCTGTTGTAAAACAGCAAACCCCTATCATGAGTAAGAGTAATAAACCCAACCCCTTCGACAAGTTTGGCAATAAGCGCAGCAATGCATCTATTAAGGAAGCTTATAAGCAGGAGAAGCGCCAGTACAAGAAGGAACGAGAAGAGTTCTTTAAGCAGCAAAAGGCGCAACGCAGTGGATTTGGTACGGAAGCTACCGCACCGAAGGGCACCAAGGCCGATGGCCGTGCTGCAGATAAGAAAGGCGCCGAAGCCGGTAAGGCCGCGCCCGTTTCCACCGACAAAATGCCGCTCAACAAATTCATCGCCCATTGCGGCGTGGTGGCCCGCCGTGATGCTGCTGAGATCGTGAAAAAAGGATTGGTGAAAGTGAACGGAGAAACCGTCACCAGCCCCGGCCATCGTGTGAGCTCAAAAGATGAAGTACGCGTGAATGGCAAGAAGGTTTTTCTGTCGAAAAACCTGGTCTATATCCTGCTCAACAAACCCAAGGATTATATCACCACCACCGATGATCCCCAAAAGAGAAAGACCGTGCTTGACCTGATCCGCCACGCCACCAACGAGCGGGTGTATCCGGTGGGTCGGCTCGACCGCAATACATCGGGCGTATTGCTGCTCACCAACGATGGCGAGCTGGCACAATACCTCACGCATCCCAGCAATAATGTGAAGAAGATTTACCAGGTAACGCTCAACAAACCCCTGGATAAAAAAGACTTTGACCAGATACTGAAAGGCGTGGTGCTCGAAGATGGTCCCGCTTCAGTGGATGTGCTCGCTTATTCGGATCTTAAAGACAAGACCCAGGTAGGTGTGGAAATACATAGCGGACGCAACCGGATCGTGCGGCGCATTTTTGAATCGCTTGGTTATGATGTGAAGGGACTCGACCGCGTGATGTTTGCCGGACTCAGCAAGAAGAATGTCGACCGTGGCAAGTATCGCTACCTCTCCGAAAAAGAAATCCGCAACCTCAAACATTTTGGTAAAGGAAAATGAGCGAAGGCATGAAACAAATCGGCAAGAAAGCCGACTGGCTGATCGCGGAAACCGAGGATTATGTCGCGATCAACAAGCCCTCCGGCCTGCTTTCCATTCCCGACAGGGAGGGAAAAGAACCCTCCTTGAAATTGCTTTTGCAGGAAGAGTATGGAAAGGTGTTCACGGTGCACCGCCTCGACCGTGATACCAGCGGGCTCATTCTCTTTGCCAAAAACGAGGAAGCCCATAAATATTTCTCCCAACAATTCGAACATCGCCAAACCGAAAAGATCTATCACGGCCTGGTGTTGGGTAGTCCTGTGCCACCCAGCGGCAGCATTGATGCGCCCATTGCGGAGCATCCCGTGCAGCGTGGCCTCATGATCATTCACCGCAATGGCAAGGCATCGCTCACGGATTATGAAGTGGAGGAAGATTTTAAACAATATAGTTGGGTACGGTTTCGCATTCATACCGGGCGTACGCACCAGATACGCGTGCACATGAAGCATTTGGGTTTTCCCATTGTGTGTGATGCCCTGTATGGCGATGGAAAGCCCTTCCTGTTATCCTCCATCAAGAACCGTTTCAAATTGTCGAAAGAAGAATGGGAAGAAAGGCCTCTGCTTCCCCGCCTGGCCCTGCATGCTTCGCTGCTGCGTATTCAGGATAGAAGCGGTAGCCTCATCAGCCTGGAAGCCCCGCTGCCGAAAGATATGCGGGCGAGTTTGCAGCAGTTGCGGAAGCGAAAATCGTGAGTCCATTTACGAGAACTGCATGCTTTCAAAATGAAATCAGTGTCTTTATCTTTGAAAAAGTTGAATAATTAATAAATTTGAATAAATCCGAAAATTGGAACCTGTTGTCAATCAAATAGCGAAAGAATATAAGGCCCAACTAACCAATATTTATGGTGATGAGTTGGTGGAGTTAATATTGTTTGGTTCTTATGCCAAGGGTACTCAGCATACCGAATCAGATTTGGATTTCGCGATTGTGCTGCGCAATCCCCAAACCCGGCCATCGGCAGAAATCCCCAAGACATCTACAATTAGTGCGCAATTATCCCTGAAATATGGAATAATGCTATCCAGTTTACCCATATCCTTTGAGAAAAAGCAACACTCCATGCAGGGTATTTATCAGGAAATTAGAAAGTACGGTATTGCTATATGATCCCGGAAGACTATACCGAGTCTTTCAAAGCCCTTGACAGAGCGTCTGACGCACTGGATAGTGCCAGGCATAATCTCAATGGGAAATTTTATACTGCCACTGCGAATCGTGCCTATTATTCATGCTATTATTGCATCATTTCTTTGCTCTATACAAAAAAAATCTACTCCAAAACCCATCAGGGGGCAAGGGCAAAATTTTCAGAATTATTCATAAAGTCAGAGATTTTCCCCATTCATCTTGCTGAATACATTGCTACACTTTACGATTTTCGACAAGAAGCGGACTATGATTTGGATGCTGATATTACGGAACAGGAAGCTGAGTCCTTAATCGGGAAGGCACATGAATTGTATGTTTTGACTTCTTCCTAACTGGCACAATTGAGTGCTGAATGATGAATGGATTAGACAATCCCAAGAAATCGCAATTTTCGTATGGATTTTGCGAATCGATTCGCAAATTTTGGCTGAATTTGGCGAGAGATTAGCCGGGTTGAAAACCTACCGGGATAACTGCCCGCTATTCATCATCATCAAAGTACTGGAGCCTTTTCCCGTAGAAGAGCCCAAATAGCTATTTCGGAAGCACGTGGCCATTTTCACCGATTCACCATCTTCCCCTCCAGTTCCTCCAGCGAACGCTGATTGGTTTCGGGCATGCGGGTGAGCACCCAGATCAGTTGCAGCACCATCAGGCCGGCAAAGATGGCGAAGATGGGCCAGGGGTTGTCGCCAAAATAACTGATCACCGGCGTGGCGATGAGGGTGATCAGCGCCGCGAAAATCCAGTGAATGCTGGCACCAAATGCCTGGCCCTGCCCGCGCACTTTGTTGGGAAATATCTCGGAAATAAATACCCAGATCACCGCACCCTGGCCTACCGCATGCGATGCTATAAACAACAACAGAAAACTCAGCAGCATGGCCGGCCCCGCGCCACTGTAAAAGCTCCAGGCCACCAGGCTGAGACTGATGATATAGCCCACAGAACCGATCAGCATCAGCTTGCGGCGACCCATACGATCGATCAGGTAAAGCCCCACATAGGTAAAGAGCAGGTTCACGGCACCAAGGGCAATGGAATTACCCAGCGATTCTTTTGCCGCCAGCCCCGCTTTTTCCAATATCTCGGGCGCGTAATACAGTATGAAATTGATCCCCGAAGCCTGGTTGAAAAAAGCGATAAAGAAAGCAAGCAGGATGGGCGCCCGATAGGCTTTATGAAATAATCCTCCACGGCTCTCTTCCTTCTCTACCCGTGCATTGGCTTCCCGTATCTGCCGGATCTCGGTGGCCGTATCTTCCACCCCGGCATCGCGCAACACGGCCGCGGCAGCGGCTTCATCATTGCGTTTCGACAAAAGCCAGCGCGGACTCTCGGGTATCCGGAGTGCCAGTAAAGTATAGATCAGCGCAGGAATGGCTTCCACACCCAGCATCCAACGCCAGTCGTTGTTGCCGCCAACACCCTTGAGTAAAAAGTTGGAGAAATAGGCGACCAGTATCCCAAACACAATATTGAACTGGTAAAGCGCTACCAGCCGGCCCCGGATTTTGGCAGTGGAAATTTCGGCGATATAGGCCGGTGCCGCCACGGAAGATATGCCCACGCCCACCCCACCGATAAAACGGAAAAAGGAGAAGGAATACGGATCCCAGGCCAGGCCGGAGCCAATGGCAGAGATGCTGTATAAAACACCAATAAAGATCAGAACCTTGCGGCGACCAAAACTATCAGTAGGGCGCCCGCCAAAAATGGCACCCAATACAGTGCCCCATAGCGCCATCGACATGATAAAGAATCCATGAAACCACTCGGAGGTTTGCCAGAGCTCGCGGATTGGCTGATTGGCGCCGGAGATCACCACCGTATCGAAGCCAAATAAAAAACCGGCCAGCGCGGCCACGATGGACCATTGGCGCATTTTTCCTTTATGCATAAGCAGCAATTGCCCCTTAAGTTAAGGAATGCCGCTAATATGGAAGGCATCACCTTCGGAATAAAATTGAGGATTCCGTCAACTGGCATCCAATGCCTGCGCGATATCGGCGATCAGGTCGTCGATATGCTCAAGACCTACGGAAATGCGGATGAGTCCCGGTGTAATACCCAGCGCCGCGCGCTCTTCCTCTTTCAATTTGCTATGCGTGGTGCTGGCCGGATGCGCGGCAATGCTTCGGCTATCGCCCAGGTTATTGGTCATGCTGAGCATCTTTAGCGCATTCAGGAATTTTCGGCCGCTTTCGATACCCCCTTTCAGTTCAAAAGTAAGGATGCCGCCCCCATTGCGCATCTGCTTTTGCGCGATGGCATATTGTGGATGCGAGGGTAGAAAGGGATAACGCAAACCACTTAAGCGGGGGTGATTCTCAAAATGACGCGCCAACGCCAGGGCATTCTCCGCGTGACGGTCCATACGGATATACAATGTTTCGAGGCTCTTGCTCAACACCCAGGCATTGAAGGGGCTCATGCTGGGACCCGTATTGCGGATAAATAAATACAACTCATGAATCAGGTCTTTGCGACCCAGGATCACACCTCCCAACACGCGGCCCTGTCCATCGATAAACTTGGTAGCCGAATGCAAAACCAGGTCGGCCCCATACTGAATTGGTTGCTGCACGGCTGGTGTGGCAAAGCAGTTGTCGACCACAAAAAGTATCTGGTGCTTTTTGCAGATATCCGCTACCTGCTGCAGGTCGATGATCTCCAATCCGGGATTGGAAGGCGTTTCGAGATAAAGCAATTTGGTTTCCGGGCGAATGCAGGCTTCAATGGTCTCGGGCTTACGCATATCGAAATAGGTATGACTAATGCCCCATTTGGGCAGGTATTTGGTAAGCAGGGTATGTGTGCTGCCAAATACGGCTGAAGCCGATACAATATGATCACCTTTGGAAAGAAAAGCCATGAAGCTCGCGAAGATGGCGGCCATGCCGGTGCCGGTAGCGACACCGTCTTCCGCACCCTCGAGTGCCGCCATCTTGGCGATAAACTCATCCACGGTGGGGTTGGAAAAGCGGGAATAAATATTTACATCCAGGCTTTCATCCGCAAAAGCCTCGGCCATTTCCTCGGCTGAATCGTAGGTAAAACTGCTGGTGAGAAAAATGGGAGTGGCATGTTCCTTTTGCGCGGTCCGTTCGGTCTGAATACGGATAGCCCTGGTTTCCGGATGTTGTGACATGGGGCAGTGGTTGTTATTTATGAGGAGCGAAGATACGGTGCTTGAGTTGGAAGTTTTAAGTTGTAAGTGATAAGTTATAAGTGGATAGCTGGGTTCGGGGGAAAACTATTAAACATTCGTTATTTACGCGACTGGCAATTGTATATTTTCATACAATGTTTTGAAAATGCTTTTTTTGAGCGGGATTTTCTTTAAGTTCAGAATGCTTTACCACCACGGACGCAAAGAATTCGCCAAGATCGCGACGATAGGATTCGTTCACAAGGATGATTTGACTTATCAAACAATTTGTTTCGCCCATTCCTAAGGCTACATTTCCTGTAGTGCTGCCGTCGCGATCTTTGCGCCTTCGCCGCGCTCGTTGCGGTAAAAACTTCCAGCATTGCCAACAGCTTCAAATCCAAAAGAGATTTCCCGCAGATTTACGCAGATTTATTCGCAGATTTGCGCAGATTATGAAGCGCAAATATCATAATACATCTCACGCCTTACGATTCACGCCTCACGCCTCACGATTCCAACTTAAAACTTACAACTTCAAACAACCTGCACAATAATCCTTACACTCCAAAACACCACCAATATTCCCAATAGAATAAAAGATGTCTTTCGCGGCAAGCGGCCGGTAAGGCGCGCGGCGAAAGGCGCAGCTACCAATCCGCCAAGGATCAGGGCCAGGATGGTTTGCCAATGACTCACACCCAACAGGGTAAAGAAGGTGAAGGCGCTGGCGAGGGTGACAAAGAATTCCGTAAGACTAACCGACCCGATTACATATTTGGGACTACGTCCCTTTGTAATGAGAGTGGTGGTCACAATCGGTCCCCAGCCACCGCCACCGAAGGAATCGAGAAAGCCACCTGCGCCTGCCAGCAGGCCATATTTCTTAAACTTCTTCTGCTGCTGCCTTTTCCGGAAAGCGAGCACCAGGATGCGGATACCCAGAAAAAGAGTGTAGGTAGCCAGGGCGGGACGCAGATAATCGATATGCGACTGTCCCAACTTTGTTAGAAGGATGGCACCCAGGATGGCGCCCACGACACCAGGTATCAGCAGGGCCTTGAATAGTTTTTTATTGACATTCCCAAACTTGTAATGGCTATAGCCTGAAGCGCCGCTGGCAAACATTTCGGCCGTGTGAATACTGCCACTGATTGCTGCGGGGTTTACGCCTGCCGACAGAAGTATAGTAGCGCTGGTAACCCCATAGCCCATGCCGAGGGCGCCATCGACCATTTGCGCGAGAAAACCCGCGAGTAGCATGATCGGGAAATTGGGATCCAGGGTTTGATACCATCCCAGCGCATCAGTGGCCATCTGCTGAAAGGGTAGATAAGAAAAAATAAAATGACCCACCAGCATGAGCCCAAAGGCAATGAGTGAATAGGTGGCTATGCGACGCCAGCGGATCTCATTGCCGCCATTGCCTTTTTCCGCCATTACTTTGGTGATGGCATTCAGTTTTTTCACTTTATACGCGAAATCGCCATTGAGCTGGCTACGTACCTGTTGCAATTGTTCGATGGCCTGGTCTATTTCATCGGGTACAGCGTCCTGCAACACTTCGCGTACGCGCTTGGCCATGGTAGGCGATTTTCCGTTGGTGGAAATGGCGATTTTCAGATTGCCTTTTTGCACGATGCTGCCCAGGTAAAAATCGCAAAGCGCGGGTGTGTCGGCCACATTCACGAGGATCCCCTTCTCACGTGCCATCACACGTACCTGTTCATGCAGGGAAGGATCATCCGTAGCCATGATCACGATATCTTTTCCCTCCAGGTCAGAAGGTTCAAAGGGGCGCTCATACAACTGGCAGGATGGATGAGCATGCAGCAATTTCCGCACTTCATCCCTTATATGGGGCGCCACAATGCTGATGCGGGCTTCCGGTGCATTGGCGAGCAGGGAATTGAGCTTTTCCAATCCCACATTGCCCGCGCCAATCAATAGCGTATCCAGCTTTTCCAGTTTCAGAAAAACCGGATAAAGCGGATTCTTGGGCCGCTGCTTTTCGCTGTTGCTAAGGAGAATATCGGGCTTGTTTACCTCCATGCTTACACCAGTTTTTCGCGGATGACAAAATCGCCAAAGCTTTCGCCGGGCTCCCTGCCTGCCGCATAGCTTGCAAAGAGTTTATCCAGTTCTTCCAGGATAGCCGGCTCACCCAACTGATCCCGATATTTTCGATTCAGTCTTTCACCTACCCTGTCGCCACCGATATACAAATTATATTCTCCATAAGCCGTACCGATAAATCCAATTTCTGCCGCTGGTGATCGGCCACAGCCATTGGGGCAACCGGTCATGCGCAGCGTAATTTCGTCTTCCTGCAGTCCATGTTTTTCCAACAGGGGTTCAATCCGGCTGATCAGTGTGGGCAGGTAACGCTGCGCCTCGGCCAGGGCGAGGGGGCAGGTATTAAACGATACACAGGCGATGGCATTCTTGCGCAAAGCGCTGGCAGAATCGGTATGCTTATCCAGTCCGAACTGCCGGATCAATGCCTCTATCTCCGGCTTATTGTCGTCTGCAATATCAGCCAGGATCAGGTTCTGGTTGCCGGTAAAGCGGAAATTGGCCTTGCCGGTTTTGGCGATCTCGAGCAGGGCCGTCTTCATGGCCAGATGCGGCTCATCGAGCACACGGCCATTCTCGATAAACAAAGTGAAGTACCAAAGTCCCTGATGGTTCTGCTTCCAGCCATAATGGTCTTTCCGGCTGGTAAACTCATAAGGCCGCGCGGGTTCCAGCGCAAAGCCACAACGCTTTTCCAGCTCCTTTACAAATGCTTCCTGCCCCATTCGGTCGAAAGTATATTTGAGCCTGGAAAGCTTGCGATCAGACCGGTTGCCAAAATCGCGCTGCAGGGTGATGATCTCATACACGGCTTTGAGCGTATCCTCCCCTTTTTTCACATAGCCAAGAACCGTGGCCAGTCGCGCATAGGTATCCGCATTGCCATGCGTGGCACCCAATCCGCCACCCGCCGCGATATTGAATCCCTGCAGTTCACCGTTTTCGATGATGGCGATCAGCCCCACATCATTGGTGAGCACATCAATATCATTATTGGGAGGAATGGCAATACCGATTTTGAACTTGCGTGGCAGATAGCGATCCTGGTAAAGCGGATCTTCTTCGCTATGCTCCGCCAGCTTCTCTTCATCGAGCCATATTTCATAGTATGACCTTGTTTTGGGCAAAGCCATGCGACTGATCTGATCGGCATAGGCATGCACTTCGGCATGCAAAGGCGACTCAGCCGGATGCGCGCTACAGGTGACGTTTCGGTTCACATCACCACAGGCGGAAATACTATCGAGCGCGATCGTATTGAAGGATTGAATAGTGGGTTTGATATGCGATTTCAGAATCCCATGCAACTGTATGGTTTGTCGCGTGGTGATCTTGATGGTACCGGTACTATGCTCACCGGCGATATGGTGCAGGCCAACCCACTGATCGGGCCGCAGAAAACCACCGGGCAGACGAAGCCGGATCATGAAGGAATACAACCATTCGAGTTTTTTCGCACTACGCTCTTCCCGCCGGTCGCGATCATCCTGCTGATACATACCATGAAATTTCAGCAGATTCTGGTCATCATCGCGCAAAGCACCCGTATGGGCATCCTGCAGGCTCTCCTTCAAAGTACCCCGCAAGCCGCGGCTGCTGGTTTTTATCCTTTCTACAGGAGAAAGCGGAGATTTTTGTTTATCAGACATTTTTGTTGTTGAATCGTTGATTTGTTGAATCGTTGATTTGTTGAATCGTTGATTTGTTGATTTATTTAGGGTTTAAGTTAATTCTTACAACTCACTACTTACAACTAACTACTCACTACTTACAACTTACAACTTACTACTTACTACCTACAACTCACTACTTACAACTTACTACTTACAACTTTAAACTCCACTCAATACACATCCTTCGCATACCTCCCCTCCTTCTTCATTTGCTCCAGATACGCGGCGGCTTCTTTTTCCTGCATACTGCCTTTTTGCTGAAAAATTTCCAGCAGGCAGGCTTCCACATCGCGGCTCATGGGATCTTTGGTGCCGCTGATGAAGACGGAAGCGCCTCCTTTGATCCAGTCGAATAATTCATCTGCCTTTTCGCGCATCCGATGCTGCACATATATTTTTTCAGGCTGATCGCGACTGAATGCGAGATCGAGTTTATGCAGCACACCGGTAGCCAAAAAATTCTGCATTTCGGTCTGGTACAGAAAATCGCTCACAAAATGTTGTTCGCCGAAGAAGAACCAGTTTCTTCCATCGGCGCCCGTGGCATCACGATGGGCCAGGAAGGCGCGAAAGGGCGCCACACCCGTACCGGGACCAATCATGATCACATCCTTATGGGTAGCCGGCAACTTGAAATGCTTGTCTTTATGCACATAAAAACTGATCGTGGATCCGATGGGCAGTTCACCCAGGAACTCACTACACAAACCATAGCGCTGCTCATCCTGCGCGAGGAAGCGATCCCGGGCTACCGTGATATGCACTTCCGTTTCGCCATGCGCTTCCGGTGAAGAAGCGATGCTGTAAAGCCTTGGCGCGATGGGCATCAATATGCCCAACACTTCCGCAAACTGCTCCGCATCTTTCACGGGATAAATGCGCAGCAGGTCCACCAGGTCCATCCGCGTATCGGGAATTTCCTGCCCGATGATGGCGGCATATTTCTTCAGGGTAGAAGTGAGCAGGTAACAGATATTCAGATGCTTGCTCAGGAGTTCACGAACCGTACCTGCATGTTTGGCGGTAGTCAATTCTTTGTCCGGATCAATACCCGTTACTTTGATTATCCTTTCCACTACCGATTTCCGGTTATGTGGAACTATGCCCACCGTATCGCCCGGCTCATAGGCGATGGGTTCTTCGGTGCCTAACTCAATGTGATAGGTTTCCTTATTGGATCCGCGGTCGTTGAGGTTGATATTGGCCAGAATCTTCGCTTCATAGATTTTTTTACCGGCAGGCTTCGCCACCGACTTTGCCGGTATTGCTGTCGCCGACACCGGAACCGCAGAGGCAGTCGCTGACCACCCTGCCATGAGCTGTTCGAACCAGGCTTTGGCATCGGCCTCATAGTCCACATCACATTTCTTCAGGGGCAGCATGGCTTTGGCGCCAAAGCTGCTGAAGCGTGCTTCCACATCCTCCGCTGTTTTGCAAAACTGGGGATAAGAAGTATCGCCGAGTCCCAGCACGGCATACTGAAGTGCCGGCAATTGCAGGGATTCGCCATGTATATAATCGTAAAACTTTTTGGCAGGCAGGGGCGGTTCTCCTTCGCCCTGGGTACTGATCACGATCACCAGGCAGGTTTCTTTGGGCAGGTCGCTAAAGCGGTATTGATCCAGTCCCACCAGCTTCACCAGGTGGCCTTTCTGCTTGGCCAGTGCCGCCAATTGGGTAGCCAGGCTTTTGGCATTACCCGTTTCGGTGCCATAAGCGAGGGTAAATTTTTTCTTCTGCTGCACGGGTGCTGTTGGCAGCGACAACTGCGGATCAACGGAACTTCCTCCCGATACCAGCCCGGAGAGATAGCCATTGATCCAGATCAGCTCCTCACGAGAGGATTGATTCAGAAAATCCTGTAAAAGTTTAAAACGCGCCTCTTCCAGCATACGAAGCATTTTTCTGTTAAGTCCTGAATTTTCAGTAGGTCGTGAATGATTTGAATGGTTGGGTTTTTGGTCAGGGCCCTCATCGCGCGAGTTCATAAAAAGCGCTGACTTCGCTGGTATGCGGTTTGTACCAATTGAAGCTGCGATGCAGGGGCACCACATCGCCAATGATCACCAGCGAAGGGGATGCAAATTCTTTTCCCGAAAAGTCGCTTTCGCATTGGCGAAGCGTACTTTCAAAGATCTTTTGCTGCGCTGTGCTGGCCTGCTCAATCACCGCCACCGGCCTTTCGGGATAGCGGGTGAAACGTAAGAGCAACTCAGCGAGTTGGGTCACTTTTTGGGCCGACATATAAAACACGAGCGTATCGCTGGTATTGGCCAGGGCCTTCCATTTCTCCGTAGAATAAAAGTTGCCCGCGTGATAGCTTAAGAACTGGATACCCTGCGACAGGCCTCTTGCGGTGAGGGGGATACCCGTATAGGCTGAAGCCGCCGAAGCGGCGGTGATGCCGGGAACAATATCGAAGGGAATATGGTTGGCTACCAGCGCTTCCAGTTCATCGAGGATATTGCTAAACACCGATACATCCCCACCCTTCAGCCGAAGCACTTTTTTACCGGCGCGGGCATATTCCACCATCAGGGTAGATATATCGGCCTGGGGCATGCTCTGCCGGCTATAGCCCTTTTTGCCGGTAAGGATGATCTCCGCCGAGGGCGATGCAAATTCACTGAGTATGGCGCGGTTCACCAGCCTGTCGGTGAGGATGATCTCCGCTTCTGCCAGGCGGCGCTGCAGTTTGAGGGTGATCAGTTCCGGATCGCCCGGGCCGGCTCCTGCCAGTGTTACACGGCCTGTGATGAGGGGAATGGGTGTTACCATGATGCTGTTATTGTAGCAAAACCGCTCCTACGGTGCTGTTGCTGGTTTCATCAATCAGAATGGCGCTGCCTGTTGCCTGTAATTTTTCGAAAGAATCAAATACCAGGGGCTGCGCGGTTTTCAGGGTGGCTTTCACTACTTCATTCAGGCGCACCTGCCCCTCCACCGGCTGCTGTTGCAGGCTGTTCACGTCGAGCTTATAGTCGATCTGCTTCACAATAGCGCGTACCTGGCGACTATTGTGCTGCAACAGGTATTTGTTACCGGGTATCAGCGGCTTCTCATCCAGCCAGCAAACCAGCGCCTCCACTTCATTGGCTACCACCGGCTCCCTGTCGGCGGGAATAATACTGTCGCCGCGACTGATATCGATATCATCTTTCAATTGAATCACGACCGATTGTGGCGCGAAAACTTCTTCTACTGCTTCACCGCCCACTTCGAGTGCGCTGATCGTTGTTTCAATGCCCGCTGGCCATACTTTCACTTTATCGCCACGGCGATACACACCACTAATTACTTTACCGGCGTAGCCCCGGTAATCGTGGAGGTCATTGGTTTGCGGACGAATCACAAACTGCACCTGAAAGCGGGGTTCCTCCAGGTTGATCTGGCTATCTACCGGCACCTGCTCCAGAAACTCGAGCAGGGGTGCGCCATCAAACCAGTTCAACTTTTCCGAACGATCCACGATATTGTCGCCATGCAGGGCACTGATGGGGATATATGTCACATCTTTCAAACCCAATTGACGAGCCACTTCTGCATAGTCGATCACGATGTTGTTGTAAACATCCTGGGCATAGTCTACCAAATCCATTTTATTGATGGCGACCACTACATGGGGTATACGGAGCAGGGAGGCGATGATACTGTGGCGGCGGGTTTGTTCCACCACGCCCTGGCGGGCATCTACCAGGATAATGATCAGGCTGGCATTGGAGGCGCCGGTGATCATATTGCGCGTATACTGCACATGGCCGGGTGCATCCGCAATAATGAATTTGCGCTTAGGTGTAGAAAAATAACGATAAGCTACATCAATGGTGATGCCCTGTTCCCGCTCGGCGCGCAATCCATCCGTGAGCAAGGCAAGATCAATAGGACCGGCGGCCTTATTACGGGTTTGTTTTTCCAAAGCCTCCAGTTGATCGACCAGAATATTCTTGCTATCGTAAAGCAAACGCCCGATGAGCGTACTTTTTCCATCGTCTACGCTGCCAGCGGTTATGAAGCGAAGTAAATCCATCTGCAATAATTTGTTGATTTGTTGATTCGGTTATTTGTTTCTGGGTTTAGGGTTTAAAGTTGAAAGTTTAAGGTTACGTTTTTGCCACTTCCTCAAAAAGACTGACAGTCAATACTGTAGTCATTTATCTGCGCTCATCTGCGTAAAAATCTGCGAAAATCTGCGGGAAAACTCTCCTGAACGCCGAAGCTGTTTAAAGTGCAGTTGCTATTTCCCGCAGATTCTCGCAGATTTTCGCAGATTTTTTTTGCAATCCACTCACCGATTCCCACTTTCTATTCTTACATCTCCCTACTATCCCACTTCCTACTCCCTACTTACAACTTACTACTTACCACTTACAACTTTAAACCTTAAACTCTAAACCCTAAACTCTTAAAAATATCCATTCTTCTTCCTGTCCTCCATTGCTGCCTCCGTTACCCGATCGTCTATTCTCGTTTCTCCTCTTTCACTGATGCGGGTGGCTATAATTTCATCAATCACTTCATCGAGGGTGGAAGCCTTCGATTCCACGGCGGCGGTGCAGGTCATATCGCCTACGGTGCGATAGCGCACTTTGCGGCGTTCTACCACGTCGGTATCTTCCAGGGTCACAAACTCCGAAACGGCCACCAGTTGCCCTTCGTGCAGGAGCACATCGCGCTCATGCGCGAAATAGATGGAGGGCAACTCGATATTTTCGCGCTTGATATAATTCCAGATATCGAGCTCAGTCCAGTTGCTGATAGGGAATACCCGCACATTCTCGCCTTTGTGAATACGGCCATTATAGATATTCCAGAGCTCGGGGCGCTGCAGTTTGGGATTCCATTGCCCAAACTCATCGCGCACGGAAAATATTCTTTCCTTGGCGCGGGCTTTTTCCTCATCGCGGCGGGCGCCACCAATACAGGCGTCGAAGGAAAACTCTTCGATGGTATCGAGCAGCGTATAAGTTTGCAACCAGTTGCGGCTGGCAAATTTCCCCTTTGGTTCCGTCAGACTACGCTGGCGAATGGTGTCCTCCACCTTTCGCACCACCAGGCTGGCATTCACCTCATCGGCCAGCTTGTCGCGAAAAGCAAGAGCCTCGGGAAAATTATGACCCGTATCTATATGCACCAGTGGAAAGGGAATACGACCCGGTGCAAATGCCTTTCGGGCCAGATGAACCAGGGTAATGGAATCCTTGCCACCGCTGAAGAGCAGGGCCGGCTTTTCAAACTGCGCCGCCACTTCGCGCAGAATATGAATACTCTCCGCTTCCAGTTGGGCCAGATAATCGAGATGATAGTTGGACATATATTATTATTCTACCATTAATGTCTACCAAACCGATAGACTAATTAGTTAAAAAAATTTACTGCTTCACCGCATGCAAGCCACATTCTTTCTGCGATGTTTCCCACCACCAGCGTCCCGCCCGCGCATCTTCGCCTGGCTCAATGGCACGGGTACAGGGTGCACAGCCGATGCTGATAAAGCCCTGGTTGTGCAGGCGGTTATACGGCACATTATTCGCTTCAATATATTCGAGCATCTCCTCGTACGACCAGTTGATCAGGGGGTTGAACTTATAGAGCTGCCGGTCTTCCATCCATTCTATCATCGGCATATCGCGCCGGTTGTTTGACTGCTCTGCACGCAGACCGGTTATCCAAACCTTTGCGCCTTCGAGGGCGCGGTTAAGCGGGATAATTTTGCGGATATGGCAGCAGCTTTTCCGGTTTTCCACCGATTCATAAAATCCGTTGATCCCTTTTTCGCGCACAAAAGCCTCTACTTCATTAGCCGGAGGAAAATACAGCTCAATCGATTTGCCATAACGGGCTGTTGTTCTTTCCAGCAACTCATAGGTTTCGTTAAACAACCTGCCCGTGTCGATCGTGAAGATGCGCACGGGCAGATCGTTGCGGAATATCGCATCGGTGAGCACCTGATCTTCCTGCCCCAGGGAGCTGGAAAACACCACTTCTCCTGCCGAATAATGGCGGGCTACTTCCCGCAAGGCCTCAGCCAGCGGTAAGGAAGAGAGTTGGTCGATGTTCACCTGGTTCAACATGCATCAGAGATTGGGCTGTGGGGTATAGCGCAAATAAGGCTTCACCACTTTCACGCCTTTGGGGAATTTCTTGATCGCGTCTTCGGTGCTTACAGCGGGCACCACAATCACGTCCTCACCCGCCTTCCAGTCGGCTGGTGTGGCCACACTATAATCGGCGGTGAGCTGCAGCGAGTCGAGCACGCGCAATACTTCCACAAAATTTCTTCCGGTAGAAGCGGGATAGGTAATAATCAGTTTGACGGTCTTATCGGGGCCGATGATAAACAGGGAACGTACCGTTGCCGTGGCGCTCGCATTGGGGTGGATCATATCATAAAGCGTGGCCACCTGGCGGTCGGGATCAGCGATGATCGGAAAATTAACCGTGGTATGCTGGGTTTCGTTGATATCCTTGATCCATCCTTCGTGCTTGTCGAGGGGATCCACACTCACGGCCAGCACTTTGGTATGGCGCTTCGAAAACTCATCACCCAGCAAAGCCGTACGGCCCAGTTCGGTAGTACATACGGGTGTATAGTCGGCCGGATGCGAAAAGAGGATGCCCCAGCCATTGCCCAGGTACTCGTAAAAATCAATTTCTCCTACAGATGTCTGCGCCTTAAAATTGGGCGCAACATCACCAAGACGTAATGCCATAATTGTAACGTTTAGGGTTCAAAAATAGGATGAAATCATTAGCCCACCAACTTGGTGGACTAATTAATTTGAAATATGCACTAACAGTTGTTGCGGGAACAGGTGGGATTTACTCGTCCATAAGGTCGGCGAGGGTGCGGTTCTCCACGATGGAGAGGGTGGCATCGCGTACTTCAATCATCATGTCGTGCAGGGCACAATGCTTCTCATTGCAGTTTTTGCAACGCTCGTAGAAATAGAGACTTACGCAGGGTAACATGGCGATGGGGCCATTCACGAGGCGGATGATGCTGGCTACTTTTATCTGCTCAGGTTTTTTCTTCAGGAAATAGCCGCCGCCCTTTCCTTTCTTGCTATCCAGTATTTCAGCTTTCTTGAGTTCGAGCAGGATATTTTCCAGAAATTTTAACGGTATCTTTTTCTTCCGGGCTATTTCGGAGATAAGCACGGGACCTTCGTTGTATTTGGCGCTGAGATAGCTCAGGGCCTTGAATGCGTATTGCGACTTTTTGGATAGCATGTCATCAGGCTGTAATCTCCAATTTATAGAAAATGGGCGAATTTTTGCGCAGCATGGCCGAAACCCCGCAATATTTTTCCAAAGAGAGGTCGATGGCTTTGCGCACTTTATCTTCCTGATCCGGGTCGGTTTTGATCTTGTACAGGATATGAATATCCTTAAATACCCGCGGATGCTCTTCGGTTTGTTCCGATTCCACATCGATCACAAACTCGCTGAACTCCACGCGCATCTTTTGCAGGATATCCACCACATCAATCCCCGAGCAGGCTGCGATGGCCGAGAGCAGCAGCGCCTTGGGATTGGGCCCCTCTTTCCGGTTGCCGTCTATATGAAATACATTATCGCCGAGATGGCTTTCAAAAGCGTGTTCATGTTTCCAAATGGTAGTCGTCTTCATGTTTCTTGCCTTAATTATTTGCTGGCGCCGTGCTTTTTATTGCTGACCATATTTTTCAGCGTCCAGTTGATCTTTTGCTCAAAGTTATGTTTTCGTTCGCTACAATCCGTTTTGCTGCAGATGCGGCACTGAAAGGGAAGGCAACCATCGCTATGTACGAATAGCTCCACCGAATCGCCAAACTCTTTGCGTACGATGGCCGACAAAAGGTCGATTTCGCGATGGGCTTCATGTACGTTGATATACCAGGGAACGGTGAGGTGGCAGTCTACGTGCAGCACGGCACCATACCGAATTACCCGGAGGTTGTGCAGGTCGACCCAGTTTACCTGCCGCGAGGCATTGAGCAGGTCCACCAGTTGATTCAGCAGCTTCTGGTCTGCTTCATCCATAATACCGGCGATTGATCTGCGCAGGATTCCCCAGGCGGTAATGAGTATCCAGGCTCCGAACAGCAGGGCCACTACGGCATCAATCCATCCCCATTCTGTAAAATAAAGCAGCACCAGTCCTGCCACAATACCCAGCGTGCTAACGGTATCGCTCAGCAAATGTTTGCCACTGGCCTGCAAGGCCAGCGATTGGTTTTTTCGACCAATACGCAAACAATAATAGCCGGCGACTCCATTGACCAATCCGGCAGCCGCCACCAGCAATAAACCCTGGTTTAATTGATGAATGGGTTGGGGATATAGCAGCGACTCCACTGCTTTGTAGATGATGAGGGCTCCGGCAACGGCAATCAATGTGCCCTCTACCGCGGCAGAGAGGAATTCGGCTTTCCCATGGCCATAGGGATGATCCTCATCACGAGGCTTGGCCGCAACATAGAGACTATACAAACCAATAAATCCCGCCGCCACATTTACAATGCTTTCCAGCGCATCCGTGAGAATGGAAATGGAACCTGTGCGGTAATAAGCGAAGAGTTTGGCCCCAAGCAACAGCACCGATAAAGCAGCGATCCATTTTTGGACACGGAGATTTTGTTGGGAAGCGAGCATGAGGAGTTTTACGTTATACGTTTTACGTTGTACGTATTACGTTTTTAGGTTTAAAGTTGAGCGTTTAATGTTTAAGGTTAAATTGTTGTACGCACAACTCCCTACTTACTACTTACTGCTTACTACTTACCACTTTAAACCCTAAACAAATTCCCGAATAACCGAATTCCCAAATCATCCTCCCATTCTCTCCCCCACCTTCCCCCAATCCACCACCTGCCACCAGGCGTTGATATAGTCGGCTCTTTTATTTTGGTAGCGCAGGTAATACGCATGCTCCCATACATCGAGGCCGAGGATGGGTTGTCCTTTAATTTCGCTGATATCCATCAGGGGATTATCCTGGTTGGGTGTGGAGCCAATGCGTAGTTTTTTATCCGCATCGAGATAAAGCCAGGCCCAGCCGCTACCAAAGCGGCCCTTACCGGCTTCGGCCATTTCGTTCTTAAAGGCATCGAAGGAATTAAAGGAACTGTTGATGGCGTCCAGCAATTTACCACTGGGTTCACCTCCGCCATTGGGCGACATCGACTGCCAGAATAATTCGTGGTTATAGTGCCCTCCCCCGTTATTGCGCATTTTGGTGGAATACTTTGATATCTGCGCCAACACCTGCTCGAGGGGTTTACTGGTATCCACATTCTCTTCTTTGGCGGCGCTGGCGAGGTTGCTGGCATAGCCGGCCGCGTGCTTGCTATAATGGAGCTCCATGGTGAGCGCATCAATCGCTTTTTCCAGGGCATCATATCCGTAGGGAAGTGGCTGCTGCGTAAATCCCATGCTTCCGGCCGCTGCCTTTACCGTATTGGTATTATTGCAGGCACTGGCGAGGGCTGTGAGGCCCAACCCCACACCCAGTGCGGTTTTGCCGGTATCGGTCAAAAATGTTCTCCGGTTTGTTTTTTTCCATTCCATAATTACCGTTTTAGCATGAACAATCCAATAGCGCTAAAGTTACCGCATTCGTATGGGTTTACCTACGCAAAAAGGGCAAAGATTGCAGAATCACGCGCAGCTTCTTTGCCGTTCGCATATACCATTCCTTATTGAAAAGCTGTGAATCGCGCATGGCTTTATAGGTAAGAAATATGCCGATAGGTACTAATATGAAACCCGCCAGCCACATGCCCGTAAAGGGGGTAAGGGTTCCTTCCTTCGACATTTTTTCACCCATGGTGGTGGCGAAATAAAATACCATAAAGAAGGCGATGGCCATGATGAGCGGCGTACCCAATCCGCCTTTGCGGATGATGGAGCCTAAAGGCGCGCCAATCAGGAAGAGCATGATGCAGGCGGCCGACAATACAATTTTACGGTGCCACTCATTCTTATGCCGCCTCAGCGAGCGTTGCTTATCGTATAAAAGCGTTGCGGTGGTATTCATGGATGCGAGGATGGAATTGGCCACGGTTTTGGCCCGCTGAAATACCGCGCTCCTCGCTGAATCGGGTATTAGCTGATCAAAACGGGTGGCTACTGCAAACAGGCTATCGGATCTTTGTTTTCTTTGCCAGGCTATGGAATCTTTCTCCGTTATTGTTTTCAACATGTGCTCCGGTGGCAGGCTGTCGAGCAACTTATGAAAGCTAAGGCCCGCATAGGTGTTTTCGTAGGAAAGACCCTGAACTCTTTTGACTTCTTTCCCGAGCGAGTCGATAGCCGTTTCCAATTGACGCATGCTATACACCCGTTCATGATTGCCCCGGCCCGAATCGGAAGAGAAATTGATCTGGAATGAGCTCAGGTCGAACTGCTTGGTATATTCCTTAAAGCCCAGACGTACGTAATCGGTTTTATCGGTAGCTGTATAATAATTATTCTCTCCCCGCTCCTGGTAATACCAGCCATCGAACAGGTTGAACTCCAGGAAGCGCTTATCCGGGGTCACGCGCATGATGCCGCTATTGGCCGCGATGAAATTATCCTGAATGGAATTACTTTGTTCGTAGATGATCACATCGCGGATCACGCTGTCGTTGGCTTCCTTTTTCCCGATCTTGATCACAAACCCACCGATCTTGTCGTAAAAAACACCTTCCTTCAGATCGAAAGCGGGCTTGGCGTGTACAATATCGCCCAGCATGGTGCGCGACTTGAGCCAGGCCACGGGGATCACGTAGTTGGAAAACAGGAAGGCCCCCGCGCTGATAAATACGGTGATGACAAATAGCGGTCGCATAAAGCGCAGCAGCGATATGCCCGATGATTTGATCGCCACCAGCTCGAATGTTTCGCCCAGGTTGCCAAAGGTCATGAGTGATGATAGCAAGATAGCGAGCGGAAGTGCGAGCGGTATGAGCACTGCGCTTTGATACCAGATAAAGCGAAGGATCATATCCGCGCCCAGCCCCTTGCCTACAAAGTCGTCGATATAAAGCCAGAAAAACTGCATCACCAGCACCAGCAGGGTAATGAAGAAGGTGGCGATAAAAGGGCCGATAAAGGCCTTGATGATGAGCTTATCTAACTTGCGAAACACGTAATTTTAAATTATGGACCCTGCAAAAATACGGCTTTCGGAAGAGGAGATGGAGTTGATTTCCAATGCAGATTGGATATGGAAGAAAAACCGGTTGATGGAGCTGACCCGGGACAGGCTGGCTGGTTTGCAGGAAGCCCAATGGGAAGCTTTGCATACCTGCGCCGGAGCCATTCCGCCTGAAGTAGTACAGATACCCGCCAAGATTTCGAGAGGTGAACAGTATGAAGGCTTACCCTGGCTGATGCTCGACCTGCCACGCTATTTCGTGGGTGGGGATCATTTTGCGATCCGCAGCTTTTTCCTTTGGGGGCATGGCTTTAGCCTGGTATTTTATGTAAGGGGCCGATTCCGGGAGCGCTGGCTTGGGTCAATTAGCCGCCACTATAGCCGGCTGAAGTTGGCCGGATGGAAGCGAAGCATGGGAGAAGATCCCTGGCAACACCATTTTCGCGAAGACAATTACAGGCCCATTAATGCCATGAGTGAAGATGAATGGAACGCATGGCTTAAGACCCATCCATTCATCAAGCTGGGTTATATCATTCCCATCAGCCAATGGCACGAAATGCCATTTCTGCTCATGGAGCAATACCGCTTGTTGTGTACAATGCTGAAAGAGTTCCGGGAAGACGTTTAATTCCCCAATCGATGGAATAAATCCTTCACCTGGTGGTCCCAGAGAAGGGATTGGTCTTTGATCTCTTTTTTCTCCGCAAAATCTTTTACTACCAGTATGGTTTGGTTGGTAATCTCCGATTTTTCAATCGCAAATTCGAAGTATTCGTCTTTAGGGGCATGCAGCCAGCGGAAGCGGATATACTTGGCATCCTCTTTTTCCACTACTTCCGCTTTGTCGAAAGAACCATTCCAGCCAAAATAGAAAATGTTGTCGCGCTCATCTACTTTATCTGCAAACCATTCACCCAAACCGGCCGGGGTCGAAAGGAATTCATAAAGGATAGTCGGAGAACAACGCACGGGAAATTCCAGTGTATAAAGTTGCCTGCTCATCGTATAAGGTTAATGCACATCATTGGCCGCAATAATAATCATTTAATTCACCTGTCAAAATTATTTGACCGATATTTTTCCCCTTTTTTGGCTTAAAAATCAGTTTTTTAAAATAAAACGTATATAAATACGTTAAAATATCCGCAAGTATATTTTGGGATAAAGGTTGAATACCCTTAAATTGCTATGAAGTCCAATATGTTCTGAAGACCGAGAAACCGTTGTGATGGGTCATTTTTAAGGCTAACCATACCAAAACTAGATTCTAAACCCTTAAAATAACCGTCTAAAGCCAAACCTATGAGCATGCGTCAATTGAAGATCACGAAGTCGATCACGAATCGTGAATCTCAAAGCCTGGAGAAGTATCTCCAGGAAATCGGTAAGGTGGAACTGATCTCTCCGGAGGAAGAAGTTCGCCTCGCCGCTTTAATCAGACAGGGTGACCAGCGGGCGCTGGATCGCCTTACAAAAGCCAACCTGCGTTTTGTGGTCTCCGTGGCCAAACAATACCAGAACCAGGGTCTTTCTCTTCCCGACCTGATTAATGAGGGTAACCTGGGCCTGATCAAAGCCGCCCAGCGATTTGATGAAACCCGTGGTTTCAAGTTTATTTCCTATGCTGTATGGTGGATTCGTCAAAGCATTTTGCAGGCCCTGGCCGAGCAGTCGCGCATTGTGCGTCTTCCGCTCAACAAAGTAGGCCTCACCAACCGCATTCAAAAGGCTTTTAGCAGCCTGGAGCAGCAGTTTGAGCGCGAGCCGTCGGCGGAAGAACTGGCCGAAATGCTGGAAATGGACCTGGAAGAAGTATCGGCTACCCTCGGCATCTCCTCCCGCCATGTGAGTATGGACACCCCCCTGGCCGAAGGCGAAGACAATACCCTGCTCGATGTGCTGGAAAACCCCAATGCCGAAAAAACCGATGCGGAACTGGATCATCGCGAATCGCTGAAAACCGAAATCGACCGCTCCCTCAAAGCCCTTACCGAAAGGCAGAAAGAAGTGATCTGCTATTTCTTCGGCATAGGCGTGGATCATCCCATGAGCCTGGAAGATATCGGCGAAAAATTTAACCTCACCCGTGAAAGGGTCAGGCAGATTAAAGACAAGGCGATCACGAAACTGAGGACTACCAATCGTTGTAAACTTTTAAGAACTTATTTAGGCTAATGAATTGATTTCTACTCGAGTTTTAAGTTATAAGTAGTAAGTTTTAAGTAATTAGGCAGTTTTATATTCTAACTGTTGCCCCCTGTATTTCTTTAAGTGAATGCAGGGGGTTTTGACTTTTAGAGAATGGCAATCTGCGCAGAGTAGTTTACCTTTGCACACCCAACTTATAACTTACAACTTAAAACTTATAACTCGTTCTCCGCCATGTTCAACTCACTCCAGGAAAAACTCGAATCCGCCTTTAAGAACCTCAAAGGCCAGGGGCGCATTACGGAGCTCAATATTGCCAGCACGGTCAAGGATATCCGCCGTGCGCTGGTAGATGCGGATGTGAATTACAAGATCGCGAAGGAATTTACCGACCGCATCAAGGAGCAGGCCATGGGCTCCAAAGTAATCAACGCGATTAGCCCGGGTCAGTTGATGGTAAAGATTGTGAAGGATGAACTCACGGAGTTGATGGGCGGGGAAGAAGCGCCTTTTCAGGCCAAGGGCAACCCGGCCGTGATCCTCATCGCAGGGTTACAGGGTTCGGGCAAAACCACCTTCAGCGGAAAGCTGGCCCATTATCTCAAAACCAAAAAAGGACTTTCGCCCATGCT
Organism: uncultured Citrobacter sp.; assembly: GCA_964395095.1. GTDB lineage: Bacteria > Bacteroidota > Bacteroidia > Chitinophagales > Chitinophagaceae > CAYMZZ01. Next base: position 128,469 of record CAYMZZ010000002.1, on the reverse strand, counting down.
GGTGGCGGCCGATATCTATCGCCCGGCGGCCATGGAGCAATTGCGCGTGTTGGGTGAGCAGATTGGGGTGGATGTACATTTAGAACCCGACAATAAAGACGCGGTTTCCATTGCCGGCAATGCGTTGAAGGAAGCCCGCAGCAAGAACAAGAATGTACTCATCATCGATACCGCCGGCCGCCTGGCCATTGATGAGGCCATGATGACGGAAGTGGCCAATATCAAGGCCGCGGTGAATCCCAACGAGATATTATTTGTTGTAGACAGCATGACCGGCCAGGATGCGGTGAACACCGCCAAGGCCTTTAATGACCGGCTCAACTTTACCGGCGTGGTGCTGACCAAACTGGATGGTGATACCCGCGGTGGTGCCGCCCTTTCCATCAAATACACGGTAAACAAACCCATCAAGTTTACCAGCAGTGGCGAAAAGATGGAGACCCTCGATGTGTTTTATCCTGACCGGATGGCGCAGCGGATCCTGGGCATGGGTGATATTACTTCACTCGTGGAAAAAGCGCAGGAGCAGTTTGATGAGGAGCAGGCGAAGAAGCTGGAAAGTAAGATCCGTAAGAATAAATTTGACTTCGCCGACTTCAAAACCCAGTTGGAGCAGATCCGCAAGATGGGGAATATGAAAGACCTGCTGGGTATGATACCCGGTGTGGGCAGCAAGGTGAAGGACCTCGACATCAATGAAGATTCCTTCAAGGGCATCGAAGCCATGATCAACTCCATGACGCCCGACGAGCGCAATAATCCCGACCTGATAGATGGCAGCCGCCGTAAGCGCATAGCCAAAGGCGCCGGCAAAGACATCAGCGAAGTGAATGCCTTCATGAAGCAATTTGAGCAAATGCGCGACATGATGAAGAATATGAACAAGATGAATATGTTTGGGAAAATGATGCCGGGGAGGAAGTTGTAAGTAGTAAGTGGGAAGTAGTAAGTTTTTCGGTTTAGAGTTTAAGGTTTAAGGTTTAATTCTTTAGAGCCAACTACCTTAAACCTTAAACTCCCTCACGCCTCACGCCTCACGATTCACGATTTTGCAATTCCACGCTCAAACATTACTTTTGCAGCACCGGTATCTACCGGGATTAACAATTTTCTTAACGCCAGTAAATGTCTATTTAAAATGGCAGCAAAAATCCGACTGCAGCGCCACGGGTCGAAGAAAAGACCCTTCTACTTCATTGTAGTGGCCGACTCACGCAGCCCGCGTGATGGTAAATTCATCCAGAAACTTGGTACGTACAATCCCCTGACCGTTCCGGCTACTATTCAGCTCGATCGTCAGAAGGCATTGGAATGGTTAGGCAAGGGAGCTACTCCCACCGATACCGTTCGCCGTATCCTGAGTTTTAAAGGTGTATTGTACCTGAAACACCTGCTCCGTGGAGTGAAACTGGGATTGTTCGACGAAGCGACCGCGATGGAGAAATTCACCAAGTGGAGCGCTGAGCACGATGCCCAGATCAGAAAACGCCAGGAAGAAGCACAACGCAATCGCCGTACCCGTCGCCCTCAGCCGGGTCGCCGTCCTGAAAGAAAGGCGGAAGGTGAAAGCGGAGGCGAAGGATAAATAAATCCGGCCCCGGCCGGAAATGAATCCTGATCCTGAAAGTTCATAATCCCGATTGCTTCGCAATCGGGATTTTTTATGGAATGGATGCGGGATCAAAGTGACCTGATTCTTCCCGCCCTTGCTATCTTTGTCCCTTCTGTTCATCTATCGATCAACTCAAAAGCTTTGCTTTGTCTGGATACCTCAAAATAGGAAAATTCGTATCGGCCTTTGGCGTCAAAGGCGAGCTCATCCTGCAACATAATTTTGGGAAAAAGACCGCGTTGAAAGGCCTGAAAGCCCTGTTTGTGGAAGACCGCAAAGGCTCTTTTCTCCCCTGGTTTATTGAATCGGCGCAGGCCAGGAGTGCCGACGAAATCCTGTTGCGCATCGAAGGGATACAGCACCGTGAAGCCGCCCTGGCGCTGGCGCAAAAGGAAGTATGGCTGCCGGAGGAACTGGCCCAACCCTTTATCGCCAAATCGGCGCCCATCAGCCTGCTGGGCTATATTATTGTTGACGACAACAAGCCCCTCGGCCCCATACTCGAACTGATTGAACAGCCACATCAATTACTCTGCCGGCTTGAGCTGGAAGGAAAAGAAGTGCTGATACCCCTGCACGAAAACAGCCTCGAAAAAATTGACCACCGCAAAAAAGAGATCCGGGTTACCCTGCCCGAGGGACTGATCGATCTCTATTTGTCCTGATCCCCCCTCCTGCTCTTATGCCAGGGCAGCAGCTCCGATCGCGCGTTCTATTTGCACGCAATGCCTTTGCTGATGGGCCACGAGAAAGCGGAGGCAATCGCCCAGCTTCAGGCGCATCCAGCCTGCCAGCGATACCCGGGTGCGGCTGCTTCCCCAGTCGGTATCCTGTGCCCGCTCGAGATAACGCAACAAATCCTGCTGCTGCTGCAGAAATTCCTGCACCACCGGTGCGGCATCCGCATGAAAATCGGGATGATGCCGCTTCACGGCTTTCATTTTTTTCTTCGGCTTGCGCTCCTCATCCAACTGCATCAGGTTTACAAAATAGTTACCCAGCATTCCCGGTTTATACCAGCCCGTAACCGACTTTGCCTGCCGTATGGCTTTGTCTATCTCGGGTAAATAAAACCGCCCATAACTGTTGAGATGGTCCAATACCTGCACGGGGCTCCACCCACCGGGCTCGGGTTGCCGAAGCAGGAGTTCGGGATCCGCAGCCTGCAATTTTGTGACCAGGGCTATTTGCGCCCGGATGGCTGCCTGTAATTGTTGCCTTAATGGCTCTTGTACCAGTTTTTTCATCTGTTTTCCATTTGAAGGCAAAGCTATCGGGCCCCTTCCGCGGAAATCTTGGCCAAATTCAAGGTTTTATTCGATGCGCACGCTCGACAGCAATTTGCTGAAAGTGGCGGGGTCCATACCCAAATAATTGGCCAGGTACTTATGGGGAATCAGTTGCAGCACATGCGGGCTTCGCCGAAGCAGGAGGCGATACCGCTCTTCGGCCGACAGCGTCTGCAGCTCCACCTGCCGCTCCAGTACCCCCTTTAGCGCGAAGGCTGTGGCTTTGAGTACCATATTGCGAATGCCCGGATGGCTGTCGGTCAATAATTGCAGTTGCCGTACATCCAGCCGCAGGAAGCGGCTGCTGCTAAGCGATTCAAAAAAATAGGCGGATGTTGTTTGCGTCAACATCGAATCCACTACGCCGCTAAAGGAGCCGGCATAGCTGAATATGACGGTGGCTTCCGCACCCTTCGCATTGAGATGAAAGATGCGCTGTATACCCTCGAGCACAAAATAGAGATAACGTTCGGTTTCGCCGGCCGTGGTCAACACCGTTTTGCGGCGACAGGACACCGGCACCCAGCCCGACGCAAAGGCCGTCCATTCCTCCTCCCGCAGGGGATGTATCTTTTCGCAAAAGCCTCTTAGCTTTGCCAGGTCATCGGCATTTGTCATGCGCTAATTTAAGATAAAGAGCTGCCGCATGATTGAAGTGGATGGATGAAATTATCAGCAGCGTTAAAATAGATACCCTGAGCAGCCAGCAAATCTATATAGCCCATTTTGATCTCGACTCCTTTTTTGTGTCGGTCGAAATTTTGAATAACCCTTCCCTGAAGGGCAAGCCCGTATTGGTGGGCGGCTATGAACGGGGTGTGGTGGCGGCCTGCAGTTACGAAGCCCGCAAGTTTGGCATCCACTCGGCCATGCCCATGAAAAGAGCCTTGCAGCTTTGCCCGCAGGCGATTGTAACCAACAGCAGCCGCGGCGACTATAGCCGCTATTCGCGCTGGGTTACGGATATCATCGCGGAGAAAGTACCGCTGTTTGAAAAAGCATCAATCGATGAGTTCTATATCGACCTGACGGGAATGGATAAGTTCTTTGGCGTTTCCAAATATGCGCGCGAACTGCGCGAACATATCCGTCACAAAACCGGGTTGCCGATTTCTGCAGGATTATCCTCCGCCAAATTCATCAGCAAGATGGCTACCAATGAAGCCAAGCCGAATGGTTTTTTGGAAGTGCTGCCCGGCAGGGAAACCGAATTTCTCTGGCCATTGGGAATTGAAAAGATCAATGGTGTGGGTCAGCATACGGAACAAAAACTGAAATCGCTGGGTATCCATACCATCGAAGACCTGGCACGCACACCGCTGGAATGGTTGACGCGCCACGTAGGCAAATGGGGCGAATCGCTATGGGAAAAAGCACATGGCCGCGGCAGCGCAAGAATTGAAACAGATTGGGAGCAGAAAAGCATGAGCCATGAAAATACATTCGATACCGACCATACCGATCCCGCCTTTCTTATGGCCGAACTGGTCAGGCTCACCGAGAAAACCGCCTATGCCCTGCGGGAAGATCAGAAACTGACGGGCTGCGTTACCGTTAAAGTGCGCTACAACGACTTTGAAACCGTCACCCGGCAGGAAAGCATCGACTACACGGCCCTCGACGATCGCCTCATTGCCATCAGTCGCAATATCTTTCAAAAGCTCTGGCAAAAGGGAAGACCCGTACGACTGCTCGGTGTGCGATTCAGCCATTTTATCCCCTTCAGCATTCAAATGAGTCTTTTTGAAGATGAAGCCAGCCGGCTCAACCTCTACAAAGCCGTAGACGAAATCAAAAACCAGTTTGGCGATGGCATGATGCGCAAAGCCAGTACCCTGCGCGGCAAAAAGAAGTAGCGCTTACCCGGCTTATCACCTATCCCCTAAAACGGTGGCCTCGATTCCCGAATCCGGGACTTACCTTTGCGCGGGCCGGGTTTGGCCCACAAGATAGCAGGAAATGTCGCACACAACAATAGCCCGTCCGGCGCCCAACCAGGCTCTCGTAATTGCCGCTTTTGCGGCGCTCTATATCATCTGGGGATCTACTTACACGGCCATTCTTATCGCGCTGGAAAGTTTTCCTCCCTTATTGCTGGCGGGTATTCGATTCCTGATAGCTGGCACACTCTTGTATATCTATTTCCGCCTAAAAGGAGAACCCACCCCTTCCCTGAAATCGATGGGACAAATCTCAGTGGGTGGCATCCTGATGCTCTTTATCGGCACCGGAGCGGTTGCCTGGGTGGAGCAATATATTACCAGCGGGCTGGCTGCCATTATTGTAGCCAGTACCCCACTTTGGTTTGTGATGCTGGATAAACGCGAATGGCATCTGAACTTTCGTAATCGTTGGGTATTGGCGGGACTATTCATCGGGTTTGTGGGTGTGCTTACTCTTTTTGCAGATGGTGAATCCTTTAGCTTTTCCGGCGATCGCATGAAGCTGATCAGTTTTTTTGTGCTGATCATCGGCACCATTTCCTGGGCCGTGGGCTCGCTTTATTCCAAATACCGGAAGATTGAAGGGAGCACCGGCATGAAAGCCGCTTTTCAAATGCTATCAGCCGGCTGTTGCTCTATACTGGCCAGTACGCTATCGGGTGAAATCAATGATTTTGATGCCAGCGCCGTAAGCTGGCCCGCCATTTGGGCCATGGTCTATCTCATCACCATGGGTTCCCTGGTTGGGTTTATGGCTTATGTGTGGTTGCTGACGGTGCGTTCTGCCACCCTGGTGGGCACTTATGCTTATGTGAACCCCGTGGTGGCCGTTTTCCTGGGCTGGGTGGTGGCGAATGAGATCATTTCAGCCCTGCAGGTAGTAGCCCTGCTGGTGATACTTGGCGGCGTTATTCTGGTGACCCTCGCCAAATCCATTATCAACGGGCGAAAGAAGAATGAATCGCCAGCCGGTTAATGCTTATATCCGCTTTCCCTTTTGAGCAGGTGCCGGTAGCGATAAACCGCAATCTGCTCTTCCAGGTTGGATCCGGTACTTATATTATTCAACAAAACGGCACGTGTTATCCCATCTGTTGTTTTAAACGACAGGGCTCGGGATTGGTGGCTAAAATAGCCCGCCCGGCCCGGCGAGCCGGTGGAGGACCGGCGCTCGGAATAGCGCACGGTAGTAATCTGCGACCAGCTCCATTCCCCGGCAGGCAGGCGGATGCCTTCATCGCTGATGCTAATGACCCATTGCTTTTTTTCTTTTCGGAACGAAAAGAAAATGGCGATGAGCAATAGCGGGAGAAAATTCAACAACACCGACCATTGCGAGCGCGGTAATGCGACCATTACCACTGCCAGGGCCAGGAGGAAGAGAAAGGAGGCGAGCATCGCCAGCAACCTGTTATTCGACTGGCTGTATAAAGCCATCTCCCTGGGAAGGTCGGGGTTGTCGTGCAATGCAATATGCTGATCAATTTCATTCCATTTTTGTAGTGTAAGATCATCCACAAAATGATCCGTATTGAGCAGGGCTTTGTCTGTTTCGGTCATCAGCCCGTTGCGAATGGCCTTGCGTTTGAAATGTGGCAGATTACTGGAGCGCTGCAAGGCCCGCGCCAGCCATCGTGGAGAGGCAAAGCGGTACACAAAATAGGAAAATACCAGGCCGGCCAGCATACCCGCAAAAAGAGGCCACAGCAAAAAGTTGCCCGTCCTGAAAATCCAGATGGCAGCGGCGGCTACCGGACCCAGCAGGGCAATGCCCACGGGCAGGGTAACGGTCAGCAGGCCGTTAATGATCAACGAGCGGGTATTATCCGGGATTGGGTTCATGCGCGTTTTGCGAAGCACAAGAATACCATTCTTCTGCCAAAAGCAAGTACCGCCACTCCGGTATTTTCCATTACAGGAGGGCGCATTTTTCCTACCTTTATCAGCTTAAATAAAATAAGATTGTTATATGAAAGCCTGGCAAGATTATCTCGAAAAAAACAAGGAACGCTTTTTAAATGAAATGCTCGATTTGTTGCGGATTCCCTCGGTGAGCGCGAAAAAAGAACATAAGGATGATATGATTCGCTGTGCGGAAGCGGTGCAGAAAAGCTTGCTGGCATCGGGTTGCGATAAGGCAGAAGTGATGCCCACGGCGGGTCACCCGGTAGTATATGGCGAAAAAATGGTGAATCCCTCCCTGCCTACCGTGCTGGTATATGGCCACTATGATGTGCAGCCTCCCGAACCATTGGAGCTTTGGCATAGCGGCCCCTTTGATCCGGTAATTAAGGATGGAAAAGTTTTCGCCCGCGGCTCCGCCGACGACAAGGGACAGTTTTATATGCACATCAAGGCGCTGGAAATTCTGACCCAGACCAATAGCATGAGCACCAATATCAAATTCCTGATCGAAGGCGAAGAAGAAGTGGGCTCGCCCAACCTCGGTGCTTTTGTGGCGAAGCATAAGGATATGTTGAAAGCCGATGTAATTCTTATCAGCGATAGCAGCATGCTGAGTATGGAAAACCCTTCGCTGGATACGGGTGTGCGTGGACTCAGCTATATTGAAGTGGAAGTAACCGGAGCCAACCGCGACCTGCACAGTGGCACTTATGGTGGCGCGGTAGCCAACCCCATCACCATACTGGCGCAAATGATCGCGAGCTGCCACGACGAAAACAATCATATCACCATCCCCGGCTTTTATGATGATGTGGTAGTAGCCACCGAAGAAGAAAGAGCGTTGCTGAATAAAGCACCTTACGACGAAGCCGCCTATAAGGAAGACCTCGGCGTAAAGGAACTCTGGGGCGAAAAGGGGTACAGCACCTACGAGCGTACCGGCATCCGGCCCACGCTGGAAGTAAACGGTATCTGGGGTGGCTATACCGGCGAAGGCGCCAAAACGGTGTTGCCGTCGAAAGCATACGCCAAAATATCGGCCAGGCTGGTACCCAACCAGTCGAGCAAAAAAATCACGGATATTTTGCTCAACTATTTCAAATCAATCGCTCCACCCAGCGTGGAAGTAAAAGCCGAACTCCACCATGGGGGTGAGCCTTATATGACGCCCATCGACAGCAAGGGATACCAGGCCGCTGCCAAAGCCGTGGAAGCTACCTTTGGCAAAGCCCCCATCCCCGTTCGCGGTGGCGGCAGCATACCCATCTGCTCCATCCTGGAAAAAGAACTGGGCATCAAGATCGTCTTCATGGGCTTTGGGCTCGACAACGACAATCTGCACAGCCCGAATGAGAAATATAATTTGGAGAATTATTATAAGGGAATAGAGACCATTCCGTACTTCCATCAGTTTTTTGGAAGCAAGTGAGCTATGAGTTGTAAGTTTTAAGTGGTAAGTTTTAAGTATGTGGGGCAATAATATTTTCAATTCAGATAATTATATCTGTTATGTCCATATATTCAAGAGACAACTTAAGAGAACCGAAATGATTGAAAACCTCTCCCAAAACCAACAACTTAAAACTTAAAACTTACAACTCAAAACTCAAACAATGGCTCGCCTCGACAAATATCTCTGGTCTATTCGTCTTTTTAAGACGCGCACGCTGGCGGCCCAGGCTTGCGATACGGGCAAGGTAAAATGGAATGGACACCAGGCCAAGGCAGCGAGGCAGGTGCAGGTGGGTGATGAATATGAAATTAAGACCGAAGCCAAACGCTGGCGCATACGCGTTACGGCTTTGCTGGAAAAGCGGGTGGCTTATGCTGAAGCCATCAAACATTACGAAGACATTACGCCCGCGGAAGAAATACAAAGACTACAATACCAGGCCGCCAGCTTCCATACCGGCAAGAGACCCAGCAAAATAGGCCGACCCACGAAGAAGGAGAGAAGGGATTTGGATGAGTTTTTTGGCGGTGAGTAGGAAGTAGGGAGTAGGAAGTGGGGAGTGGAAAGTGGGGGATTTATGTACATCCATACATTGTCACGTCCTAAAAAAAGTTGACACTTTCTACAGTAATCACTTATCTGCGCTCATCTGCGTAACAATCTGCGCCAATCTGCGGGAACTGCTTCAGCGCCTTAACCAGCTTAATAGTTCAGGAGAGTTTTCCCGCAGTTATAAGCGCAGATTTTCCCACAGATTTGCGCAGATTCTATCTATTAACTCCCTACTCCCTACTCCCTATTTACTACTTACTACTCACTCAATACAATAGATTCTTCAGCTTATCCATATCGCTGATCAGAATTTTTCCTTCGCGGATTTCAATCAGTTTTTCCGATTTAAAATCACTGAGTGTTCGAATCAGCGATTCGGTGGCGGTGCCTACATAATGGGCAATATCTTCGCGGGAAATTTCGATGGCTTTGTTGCTGCCATTTTCGTTGAACTTGGTATGTATATCCACCAGCGCTTTGGCTACCCGCTTGCGAAGCGAGCTGTATGCGAGGCTCAATAGTCTCTCTTCCTTCTCCTTCACATTCTGGGTAATGATACGGATGAACTTGCTGGCGATATGGATATCGCTGTATATGATCTGTTGAAAATCTTCGCGAGGCACCTGTATCAGTTCCGTTTCCTCAAGCGCCACGGCCGTATCGTCATAATTCTTTTCTTCAATCAACGCGGGATAACCGATATAATCGCCATCGCTGTACAGATCGGTGATGTACTCCTTTCCATCTTCATGCGTTTTGAAGGCTTTCACTTTCCCCTTCACCACATAAAACAAATAGCGGGGGCGCTTCCCTTCTGAATAGATGACCTGCTTTTTACCATAGAGTTCCGTATTATAGTCTTCCAGCTTAAACTGCAGCATACCCGATTCACGCAAATCGTTGGTGAGTTCGGTTAACCCTTTGGTATTGCTCGCATATTTTTTATGCAGCACATCATATTTAGCGAGGCGCGATTCAATCGCGTTCATCAATTCCACTTCTTCGAAGGGCTTGGTCACATAATCGTCGGCACCCATTTCCATGCCCCTGCGCAAATCGCTTCTTTCGGCTTTGGCAGTAAGAAAAATGAGGGGAATATCTTCTGTTTCAGGATTCTTGCGTAGCAGGTGCAGAACGCCATAGCCATCCAGTTCCGGCATCATGATGTCGCAGACAATGAGGTCTGGTTTTTCTTTCACCGCCACTTCAATGCCCTTCCTGCCGTTTTCGGCCGTTACCGTTCTATAGCCCCCAAATGAAAGGATCTCGGCGGTATTTTCACGGATATCGTCATTATCATCGATGATGAGGATGGTCTTTTGTGCCATATAGTACTGGTTGAGCGCTGCAATGTTCCTTAAAATACTAAACGACTGCAACTGATTTATATCATTGAAAATACTGAATTTCCTCATTTCACTGGTTTCCCGCTCCATTTAGTTTCGCCGATTGTATGGAGAACAAAACGGCGATTTCCCACGAAACTACCCCCGCGGCCCTCAAATGCTACCATTGTGGCGAGCCCTGCCTGGTACAGGATATCAGTCTGAACGATAAAAGCTTTTGCTGCGAAGGCTGCAAAATGGTGTTCCAGTTGCTGCAGCAAAACGAACTCTGCACCTATTACGATCTCAACGCCAGCCCGGGTATCACGCAGAAACTAAGCATCCGGCCCGAGAAGTTCGCCTTCCTGGATGAGGCAAAAATGGCGGCATCGCTGATCAGTTACCAGGATGAAAAGCAGGTACACGCCAGTTTTTATTTGCCGCAAATGCATTGCAGTTCCTGCCTTTACCTGCTCGAGAACCTGCACCGCATACACCAGGGCATCATCTATTCCCGTGTCAACTTCGCGCGAAAAGAACTGGAACTGGCTTTTGATCCCACGGCCATTTCGTTGCGCCAAACTGCGGAACTGCTCACCCGCATAGGATATGAGCCTTATATCAGCCTCAACGACCTGAAAGAAAAAAGACCCGGAATCAGTAAATCGCTGGTGTACCAGTTGGGTGTGGCGGGCTTTTGCTTTGGCAATATCATGTTGCTCAGTTTCCCCGAATACCTGGGTGTGGAAGCCGCTGATGAAGGCCTGCGCCAGGTTTTTCGCTGGATCAGTTTCGCGCTGGCCATACCAGTGCTGCTCTATTCCTCGCAACCCTTTTATACATCGAGCTGGAAAAGTTTACAGCACCGCTACCTGAACATCGATGCCCCCATCGCGCTCGCCATCATCATTACCTTTGTGCGTTCGGCCTGGGAAGTAATTGGTGGCACCGGTGGCGGCTATTTCGACAGCATGAGCGGTATCGTATTCTTTATGCTGGCGGGAAGAATATTGCAGGATAAAACCTACCGGCAGCTCTCTTTCGACCGCGACTATACCTCCTATTTTCCGATAGCGATATCCGTATTGAAAGAGGAGAAGGAAATTCCGACCGCCCTCCCCGATATCAAAGCCGGCGATACACTCCGGATTCATGCGGGGGAACTGATCCCTGCCGACGGAATTCTTACCCGTGGCAAAGGGTTTATCGATTACAGTTTTGTAACAGGGGAATCCCAACCGGTACGGCGCGATGTGGGTGAACTGCTTTATGCAGGTGGCCGGCAAACCGGCGCCGCTATTGAATTGCTGGTAGTGAAGGAAGTGGCGCAAAGCTACCTGACCGATCTGTGGAACCGCGACAATTTTCAACATGAAGAGAAGCAGAAACCCAGTTTTGTAGACCTGCTGAGCCGCTATTTCACCATTATTGTTTTCAGCATCGCAACCATTACGGCAACTTACTGGGCCCTGCACGATAGCAGCCGGATATGGCCGGCCGTAACGGCCATCTTTATCATCGCCTGCCCTTGCGCATTGTTGCTGTCGAACAGCTTCACCAATGGAAACATGCTGCGGATCTTCAGCAGCAGGGGCCTTTACCTCCGCAATGCCACTACCATCGAAACCATGGCGGAGATCAATCATGTTGTTTTCGACAAAACGGGTACGCTTACCCTGGCCAGCGGGCAAAAGCTGAGCTGGCATGGCCGGCCACTCGATGAAGCCGAAGCGGAGGCGGTGGGTCTGCTAACGGCTCAATCCGCTCATCCGCTAAGCCAGGCCTTGCAGCGCCAGTATAAGCAAAAGCATGCCGGCAAACTGGAAGCTTTTGAAGAAATTCCGGGCAGGGGCCTGAAGGCGACTATACAGGGCCGGGAATGGAAACTGGGCTCCTGCGAGTTTGTAACCGGGAGCCGGGAAAACGTTCAGGGTACCCGCGTTTATCTGTCGTCCGGCGACAGGCAACCGGGCTATTTCGAGTTTGGCAATCAGTACCGCGAAGCATTGCCGGCGCTCTTGCGCGAACTGAAGCCGGGATTCCGGATATCGGTATTGTCGGGCGACAATGCCGCAGAAAAAAATAACCTGCAGGCATTGATGGGGCCCGATGCCCAGCTCCTCTTTAATCAGCAACCGGTAGATAAGCTGCACTATATAGAAAAATTACAGCATCAGGGGGAGAAGGTGATGATGGTAGGCGATGGGCTGAATGATGCCGGCGCGCTTAAGCAGGCGGACCTTGGACTCGCGATCAGTGAGCAGAAAAATAATTTTACACCGGCCAGCGATGCCATCATTGAAGCGGCCAGTCTTCCGCTGCTGCAACGCTTCATCCGCCTGGCACGCGCCAATAAGAAGATTGTGATGGCCAGCTTTGTGTTGTCGATCCTGTATAATATTATAGGTCTCTTCTTCGCCGTACAGGGCAACCTCTCGCCCCTGATTGCCGCCATTCTGATGCCCAGCAGCTCCATAAGTATAGTGTTGCTCACGTTTGGGGCAAGTGGGGTGGCGGGGAAGAAGCTGTTGGGAAGTTATAAGTTATAAGTTTTAGGTTATAAGTTTTTTAATTCAACAAAGTCGGAGTGTTCTAATGTGGACAAATGTCAGGGCAATTGTATTTATATGCCTGAGTATCTTATCTCCCAAAAACTTAAAACCTAAAACTTAAAACCTAAAACTTCAAACCCTGACGAAAATCATCTTTCCATCTGAGTCCCGTTAGTTGTCCCCCATTGCTTCTCAAATACTTTTACGGCCATCAAAGATTGAACAAATCATCATGAGTGTGATCATTATCCTGCTGATTGTCAGCCTGTCCGTAGCCATCCTGTTCCTTTTCGCCTTTCTCTGGGGCGTACGGAGCGGGCAGTTTGAAGATGATTATTCTCCTTCCTCCCGAATTCTGTTCGACGATAAATCTCCTTCATCCAGGCACCAAAACCCCTAAATCCATAAACAGCGCAAGCTTATGCAAGTAGAGAAGTTTTATTACGACAACAAGATTGTGAAGGCTTTTGCCTATGCCACGGTAATTTTTGCCGTGGTGGGTATGCTGGCCGGGCTCTATGCCGCCATCCAGATGTATTATCCCAAAGCCAGCTTCAACCTGGCGGCCACCACATTTGGTCGCATGCGGCCCTTGCATACCAATGCGATCATTTTCGCATTTGTCGGCAACAGTATTTTCACCGGCGTTTACTATTCTTTGCAGCGATTGTGCAAGACCCGTATGTACAGCGACCGGTTGAGCTGGATCCATTTCTGGGGCTGGCAGGCCATCATTGTGGCGGCTGCGGTTACCCTGCTGATGGGTTATACAACGGGTAAAGAATATGCCGAGCTGGAGTGGCCCATCGATATTGCCATTACCCTGATATGGGTTGTTTTTGGCATCAACATGATGGGCACCATCATCAAGCGTCGCGAACGTCATCTCTATGTGGCCATCTGGTTTTATATCGCCACCTGGATCACCGTGGCCATGCTCCATATCGTGAACTCTTTCGAAATGCCCGTATCGCTTTTCAAGAGCTATAGCTGGTATGCGGGTGTGCAGGATGCGCTGGTGCAATGGTGGTATGGGCACAATGCGGTGGCCTTCTTCCTTACCACGCCTATCCTGGGCCTGATGTATTATTTTCTGCCCAAGGCCGCCAACCGCCCTATTTATAGTTACCGGCTTTCCATCATACACTTCTGGGCCCTGATCTTTATCTATATCTGGGCCGGTCCACACCACCTGCTCTACACGTCCCTGCCCGACTGGGCACAGTCGCTGGGAACGGTATTCAGCCTCATGCTGATTTTCCCTTCCTGGGGTGGTATGCTCAATGGACTGTTCACATTACGTGGTGCATGGGATAAAGTGCGTGAGGATCCTGTGCTCAAGTTTATGGTGGTAGCTATTACCTGCTATGGTATGGCCACTTTCGAAGGTCCGCTGCTGAGTTTGAAGAATATCAACGCGATCTCGCATTTCAGCGACTGGACCATTGCCCACGTGCATATCGGCGGCCTGGGATGGAATGGGTTTCTGGCATTCGCCATGATCTATTTCCTGGTACCGCGGATGTGGGGCACCAATCTGTACTCCAAAAAATTAGCCGCCAACCATTTCTGGTTGGGCACAGTGGGTATCATACTCTATGCGGTTCCGCTTTATTGGGCGGGCTTTACCCAAAGCCTGATGTGGAAATCGTTTACCGAAGAGGGCCAACTGAAATTCCAGTTCCTGGAAACAGTGACCAATATTGTACCCATGTATATCACGCGCAGTGTGGGTGGAGCGCTCTATCTCGCCGGCGCCCTGATCATGGTATATAATATTTATAAAACCATTCGCCAGGGTAAGTTCATTGCCAATGAAGCCGCTGAAGCCGCACCCTTGCTGAAGCCGGTAAAAGAGAAAAAGGAATACTGGCACCGTGTAATTGAGCGCAAGCCGCTCACCCTGCTGGTGCTGAGCCTGATTGTGGTAGCCATTGGTGGTATTCTCGAGATCATTCCCACCTTCTTGATTAAATCGAATATACCCACCATTGCCAGTGTAAAACCCTATACGCCGCTGGAATTGGAGGGCCGTGATCTCTACATCAAGGAAGGTTGTTATACCTGTCACTCCCAAATGATACGGCCCTTCCGCGATGAAGTGGCTCGCTATGGCGAATATTCCAAAGCCGGTGAGTTTGTGTACGACCACCCCTTTCAGTGGGGAAGCAAACGCACGGGTCCCGATCTCGCGCGCGAGGGCGGCAAACAAACCAATGCCTGGCATTTCAATCACATGTACGATCCGCAAAGCATGTCGCCGGGCTCCATCATGCCCGCCTATCCCTGGCTGCTCGATCGGAAGATCGACACCAGCCTGATACCGGCGAAAATCCGTGCCATGCAAACCCTGGGTGTTCCCTATCCCGAAGGCTATGATCAGCAAGCCAATCGCGACCTGATGAAACAAGCCAACGAAATAGCGGCTGACCTGGAGAAGAGTAAAATAGAAACCAATGCGGATACGGAAATCATTGCCTTGATCGCCTATCTGCAACGACTGGGAACCGATATTAAGCTGGCACCCAAAGAAAACCCTGTCGCTGAGAATAAATAATCATCATCATGAAATTCATCAACTATCTCGAAAAAATAAGTGGCGTGGATATTTACGCGCTTTGCTCCTTTCTCATCTTCGCGATCTTTTTCCTGGTGATGCTCACCTGGGTATTCCGGGCCGATAAGAAGACCATCCGTGAAATGAGCCGTATTCCACTCGACAACGAAGAAAATTAAACTGCAAACCCATGTTAGCGAATTATCCCCTGCGTTCCGGTTTCAGGCTTGCTAAAAAGCGGGTGCTATTTACCGGCGCGGTGCTGCTTTGCGGCCTGCCTGCCCTCGCCGCCGACAAGCCCGAACCCTCCATTTTCTCCAATCCACTGGCATTGACCCTGCTTTTCCTCATGGGCGTGCTCCTGATCGTTATTGCCATCCTGGCCAGCATCCTGGTGGGTGCGGCCGACTGGAAGCTGAAACTCAGCAAGAAGAAGCAAACGGGCATCGTGAAACCGATGGCTACCCTGCTATTGTTGTGTACAACAACCCTTTGTTTTGCACAGGATGCTCCGGCAGCCGACGCGGCCACACAAAGCATAAAAAGCATTGGCGGACTTCCACCCGCTACTTTTTATGTAATGGCTTCTGTCATTTTTCTTGAGCTGGCAATCATCCTGATCCTGCTGGTCAATATCCGCTTTCTGATCCGTGCCGCCAGAGAGAAGGAAACCGAAGCGGCCGCAATTGTACCTATTGTCGAAAAAGCAGTTGCTCCCAAAAAACTGGCCCTAAACTGGTGGAATAAACTGAACCGCTTCAAGCCCGTGGAGCAGGAAAAAGACATAGAGATGGAGCACGAATATGATGGCATTCGAGAGCTCGATAATCGTTTACCGCCCTGGTGGCTCTGGGGTTTTTATGCCACCATCATTTTCTCTGTTGTTTATCTCTGGCGCTATCATGTAGCGGAATCAGCGCCTTTGAGTGAGGAAGAATATCAGATCAGCGTGGCCCGTGCGGAAGTGGAAGTGCAGGAATACCTGAAGAAAAAAGGCGACGCCGTAAATGAGAATACCGTTACCTACCTCTCCGGTACGGATGACCTGGCCGCCGGCACGAAAATCTATACTACTTCCTGTGTGGCCTGCCACAATGCCAAAGGCGAAGGTGGTGTGGGTCCCAACCTGACCGACGACTACTGGCTGCACGGCGGCGATATCAAAAGCATATTCCGTACCATTAAGTATGGCGTGGATGGCAAGGGTATGGCTGCCTGGCAATCGGTGTATTCTCCAAAGGAACTCGCGCAGGTTACCAGCTACATAAAATCGCTGGTGGGCACCAATCCGCCCAATGGCCGGGAGCCACAGGGCGTGTTGTATAAAGATGAGGGCGATGCCGTTGCCGACAGTACGCAATCTGCCTCTGCTTCGGTAGCCGGAAATGAATAACCCTAAAGAGCGATGGAAACATGGATGAAGAAAAAAACCATATCAGCACCCCGGATGACTCCACTACGGAATCGTTTCGCGACCGGATAGCCACCGTAGATGAGAAAGGCAAGCGCAAATGGATATACGCGCTAAAACCCAGGGGAAAATTTTATTCCGTCCGCACATGGGTGAGTTGGGGATTCTTTATCCTTTTCTTTGCCCTGCCCTTCATTACGGTGAAGGGCAGGCCATTGTTCCTGTTTAATATTCCACAGGCCAAATTCATCATCTTCGGCCAGGTATTCTGGCCACAGGATTTCTTCATATTTGGTTTGATGATGATCGCATTTATCGTGTTCATCGTCCTCTTCACCGCGGCATTTGGCCGCTTGTT
Source organism: uncultured Citrobacter sp. (assembly GCA_964395095.1). GTDB lineage: Bacteria > Bacteroidota > Bacteroidia > Chitinophagales > Chitinophagaceae > CAYMZZ01. The sequence continues at coordinate 111,512 of CAYMZZ010000002.1, read as the reverse complement.
TTGCGGATGGGTTTGCCCGCAGACCATTTTTATGGAAATGCTTTTCCGTAAACTGGAATACCTGATTGAAGGTGATGCTCCCGCGCAAAAGTTGTTGAACAAGTCGCCCTGGACGGGGAAAAAGATCTTTAAGAAAACACTCAAGCATTTTTTGTTTTTTCTGCTAGCCTTCATTATCGCCAATTTCTTTCTCTCCTATATTATTGGCATGAAGCAATTGCAGACCATCATTACCGAACCGGTCAGTGAGCACCTGGGAGGGTTTATCGCTATTGTTGCCTTTTCGGGTGTTTTCTATGGGGTTTATGCCTTTTTCCGCGAACAGGCCTGTACGGTGGTTTGTCCCTATGGCCGATTGCAGAGCGTACTCCTCGACCGCAACTCCATGGTTGTCGCCTACGACTACAAGCGTGGTGAACCAAGAGGCAAGTACAGGAAGAAAGCGGAACTGGTTAATCCATTGGGCGACTGTATCGATTGTTTCCAGTGCGTGAAAGTTTGCCCTACGGGTATTGATATCCGCAACGGCACCCAAATGGAATGTGTAGGATGCACAGCCTGTATTGATGCCTGCGATCACATGATGGAAGCGGTGGGACGGCCCAAGGGACTAATCCGCTATGCGTCGGAAAATGGTATTGCGGAAGGGAAAAAACTGCGCTATACAGGGCGCATGAAATTTTATACCCTGATCCTGATACTGCTAACAGGTTTGCTATCCTTCATGCTCATTTCGCGCAAAGATGTGGATGGTACCATTATCCGCGCGGCCGGCATCACCTACCAGGAGCGCGGTACGGATAGTATCTCCAATTTGTACAATATTAAAATTATCAATAAAACCACCGAGGCGCTCACCCTGGTAATGAAGCTGGAAGACGCACCCGGCCATATCATTGAAGCGGAAGGACGGCCCATAGAAGTGAAGGCAGAAGGACAGGGAAAGGGATCCTTCTTTATCGTGCTCCCCGGTGATTTTCTCCGCGATCGCAAAACTAATCTGAAAGTGGGCCTGTATGCAGATGGGAAAAAACTGACTACGCTTAGTACCAATTTTATGGGACCCTTCAAACGAAAACAATAATAGCTATGAACTGGGGAAATAAATTATTAGTGACCTTCATCGTATTCATTGGCGGCATGGGCTACCTCGTTTACCGCAGCATGGGTACCGATTTTCAACTGGTAGAAAAAGAATACTATCGCAGCGAACTGAAGTACCAGCAAGTGATTGATGGCAGGCAAAGAGCCAGCGAGTTGAGCGCTCCTGTTCGCATACGGGAAGATAATGGAACTGTTCTGTTGCAGTTCCCTGCCGAAATGAAAGGCAGGGCCGATAGTGGCAGGATCTGGTTTTACTGCCCCTATGAAGCCGCCAACGACCGGCAATTTGCGCTGTCGCTTGATGCGGAGGCCCAACAAAGCTTTAAAGCAGGAAATATCCGACCGGGCAAATACCTCGTGAAAATGGAATGGACGGCGGATCAGCAGGATTATTATTCCGAAATCCCATTTGAATTCGCTCAATGAGTGCCGCCTGGTGGATAAGCGCGATGGGCCTTGGGCTGCTAAGTAGTCTGCACTGCGTGGGTATGTGCGGCCCACTGGCATTGGCCCTGCCCGTACATCACCTGCCCAAATTCCTGCGTATACTATCGCTGATTACCTATCAACTGGGACGCGTAATCATGTATGCCAGCCTGGGTATGATTGCCGGCGCAGCGGGAAGAGGCATTTACCTGGCCGGCTTTCAGCAATACTTCTCCATAATCATGGGAGTGCTGGTATTGACCATACTGGTTTTTTACTATGGCTACCGACGATCGATGCAACCAACATGGCTAAAACGATTCTACTTATTGTTGCAGGGCCTGATGAACCGGCTCTGGTCGGGGCAACGCCATGCCGGTAGTTTTCTTTTACTGGGTATGGCCAATGGGCTGCTCCCCTGTGGCATGGTATATGCCGCGCTGGCAACCGCTATCACAGCAGGTGATATTGACCACAGCATCGGGTTCATGGCCCTGTTTGGACTGGGCACCTGGCCTGCCATGCTCGGCTTAAGCCTCAGCGGGCAGATGCTCTCCCCAAAAATAAGGTATCGTTTACGACAACTCACACCTGCATTCATCGCCCTTTCGGGCATACTGCTCCTGCTCCGCGGTCTGGATCTGGGCATTCCCTATCTCAGCCCCGAACTGGGCAGGTTGGGCGGGGAAGTGATGATGAGCTGCAAATAGTGAGTGGTGAGTAGGGAGTAGGGAGTAGAAAGTAGGGAGTAGTGAGTGGGGAGTGGAAAGTGTTCTAAAAAAGTTAAGAGCTATTCCTGCAATTGATTATCTGCGGACTTCTAAACCTTGAATCCCTACTCACTACTCCCTACTCCCTACTCTGTCACGTCCTAAAAAAAGTTGACACATTTTACTGCGGCTTTACTTATGCGGCCTTATGTACTTTGGCGGGTATACCAAGATCCAGCGACCAATGTGGTCGCTCCTCATTATAACATCGGATTCCTTCTCTTGCTGCTTTTCTTGCGTGGTTTCCATCTACATAGGTCATATCCAGTCCGTATTCATCCTTTAGGATACCATTGACCCGCTCGGCCATCGCATTTTCATAACAGTTCCCTGCTTCTGCCATGCTGATTACTATGCCCTTTGCCTTCAACTTGTTGACATATTCATGCGAGCAATATTGAAAGCCTCGGTCAGAATGATGGATTAATCCTTGCAGACTGGGGCATTGCTTAATCGCCTGATCTAAGGCCCGCAATGCTCCTTCCAACCCTAAACTATTACTCAGTTCCCAGCCTACAATCTTACGACTAAACGCATCCGTTATCAGAAACAAGTACACAAAACCCTGCCGCGTCCGCAAATAGGTGATATCGCACACCCAGACCTGGTGCGGCCGCTCAGCCGTAAAGTCCGCAAGATGGTTGCTATACACCCGGAACCAGTGTTGCGACTGAGTCGTTACTGCATATTTACGACGACGACGTACCAGAAGACCCTTGTGCCGTAGTAAATCAAAGAACTTATCTCTGCCCATGGAACCATCGATGCGATGGATTTCTTCATCCAGCAAGTGATACAACTTTTTACCACCCATCTTGTGATGCCTTCTTCGTATCTGCTGTACCAGCTTGATGATCATCTCTTCCTGCACGCACCGCGCCTCTCGCTGCTTTAACCCTTTGTAATACGCCTGACGGGTAACGTCAAAATAGGCGCACAACCGTGTTACACTCAACTCTGCCCGGAGCCGGTCAATCCCGACCCGCCAAAGTTTTTTTTTAGATCTGTCTTATACTCTTTATTCGCCTCCTCTATCAACACTTCCAGGCAGCGCTGGGCAAGCATGGAATCGGCCAACGCCAGTTTCAATTTCTTCACTTCTGCTTCCAGTTCTTTAACTCTGTCTTTTTCTTCCATCGTTTCTACGCGGATTATCTGATTTAGCAAATGGGTTTTACCAAACTTACGAAGCCATTTTTGAATCGTCGAACCTCCCTTAATCCCATATTTTCTTCTCACCGATTCTATACCCAACCCATTTTCTTCTATCTCCCTAACCACCTGATGCTTAAAGCTAAGACTGTACCGAACTGTACGAATACTGCTTTGTGTCATATTTATCCCGATTTTTTGGTGACTAATTCTGTCAACCTATATCAGGACATGACACTCCCTACTCCCTACTCCCTACTCACTACTCACTACTTTCCATATCCCCACTCCTCTCCTTCGCTCAAATCTCTCCCCTTATAGCGATCATGCTTTATTACGGCATAAACTGTCCATACAATTACAAAGGGAGAAAGGGTAAAAATGCTGGTAACCAATGGCATGGGAGCATCAAATGCTATCAGCAGTACATAAACCGTCAGCAAAGCTGTGCTGACAATCACCGGAATTTTCGCTCTCGGATCCATAAGGACTTTAAGCATATAACCATTGGATCAGGAAAATGGTTGATGGGTTTAGGGTTTAGAGTTTAAAGTTTAACGGAGGGTTAGATATGGCAGAATAGTCTATTCAATTCAAACTTTAAACCCTAAACTTTAAACCCTAAACTTTCAACTCTCAACTATTCATCAAATCCGGCAGCCTCACTTCAAAGCGGCTGCCCTGGCCCAATTGGCTGGTAAACCGGATTTCGCCTTTCAGCAGTTCCACATAGCGCTTAATGATGGGCAAACCCAGGCCCGTGCCCTGGATATTCGTTACATTTTTGCCGCGGAAAAAAGTGGCAAATAAATGGGGCTGATCTTCCTCCGGTATACCCAGGCCCTGGTCGCGCACTTCAATTTTGAGCAGCTTATTCTCCAGCTTCACTTTCCATTCAATGCTTTTGCCGGGATCGGAAAATTTGATGGCATTGCTCAGCAGGTTAACCACTATATTTTTCAGCATACGCTTGTCGGTGCCGAAATGACTCTCATCCTTGCAGTCGAGCTGGAGCTGCTGCCCGGGTTTCAGGTGGGCTTTCATTTCATCCAGCACATCTTCCGCAAAATCTTTGATGCGGAAAGGGGTGATGCTGATGCTCACTTTCCCCTCTTCCAGCTTGCCCAGGGAAAGAAAATCTTCGAGCAACTCATTCATGTGATTCACCGAATCGCGGATCCGGTTAATATGCTTGTCGCGATTTAGCTGCTCTTCCGTTTGCGTGTATTTTGAAACCAGGGTAGCCGACGAAAGGATGGTGCTGAGCGGGGTTCGGAACTCATGCGAAGCCATGGATACGAATCGCGATTTGATTTCGTTGAGCTGTTTTTCCTTATCGAGCGACTCACTCAATTCCTGCTGCGATTGCTCCAGTTTTTGCAGGGCTTCTTTCAGTATCTGGGTACGCTCTTCTACTTTATTCTCCAATTCAGCGTTCAGTTTTCGGATATCGTTGCTGATTTTCTCGAGCTCCTGTTTTTGCCGCACCAGGTTGGCCTCAATTTCCTTACGGGTGGTGATATCAACAATAAAAGCGATAACAAAAGATTCGTTCTTTTGCTTGTAATGGCTCAGGCTCACTTCCACCGGAAATTCCGAATCATCTTTGCGACGGGCATAGAGATCACGGCTGGAGCCCATACTGCGGTTCTGAGGATTTTTGTAAAAACCATCCCGCATCGACTCATGGCCACCATGAAATCGGGTGGGTATCAGCATCTCGATCCGGTGGCCGATCAGCTCGGTTTCTGTATAGCCAAACATACGCTCTGCCGCAGGATTGGCCAATACAATCAGACCCTGCCGGTTGGTGAGCAAAATGCCTTCAGTGGCATTGGCAAACAGGGAAGTCATATGCGTTTTACCATGCTCCAGCGATTGCTGTAGTTTTTTCAGGTAGAACACGATCCCCACTGCAAAAATGATCACCAGCAGCGAATAAAGCTGGCTTACCAGCGAATGGAATATGTCCTGCTGGTCGCGATAATATATGACCAACACCGTCATTGCGATCATGCTGGCCGTGCCCGCAATTAATGTGATCCACCAACCCGGGATAAAAACGGTTAGTACCACCACTATCAAAAGACCGCTTACCGCCAACTGATAATTGGCAAAAGCATAACTAAATGAAACCGCCAGTACAAAAACCAGTATAGCCAGAAATAAAGCCCATCGGCTGTCGAACTTGGGCATGGGGATGGAAATTTCAGGAAAGATAGGAAAAGTTGATTTGGGGATTTGGGAATTTGGGGATTTGGGGATTTGAGTGCAACCCTAAACCCTACACCTAAATCCCCAAATTCACAAATACCCAAATTTCCAAATTATCCCTTCAGCAATTCATTCTCCATAGCAATGGCTCTTGGAAAAAGGATTTTGTTTTCGAGATAGAAATGTTGGGCCAGGTCGTTGTCGAGTTCGCGGAGCAGGGAGAAATTAAGGCGATGGCTTACGCAGGCCGATTCGGGTGGGGTATAGTTGGCCGACAACTGGCGCATGCGCACCAGGCTTTCCATGATGTGGTCGTGCTCCTGCTTCATCATATCTTCCACGGGTTTGCGCAAAGTACGTACCAGCAGACCGGCATAGGGTTCTTTATCGGCATAAGCATGGGCAATCTGCCTTACATAAGGGAATAGCACTTCTTCCTCCTGTTGCAGGTGGGGATACATCTGGATACGCAGCGCTTCGAACCGGTCCTGCAATTCTACCAGGTCAGGGTACTTGCGCCGATGCTCCTCCACAAATCTTTCCATTTCTTCCTTAATGAAGGGAAGCCGGTCGCGGAGATAGCGGTGATGCACATGGAGGATATAATCGGTGAGGAAATCAATATCCCAATCGGCAAAATTCAGGCTGACTTGTTGTTGCAACGGACGGGTGACATCCTTCAGTTCCGCAATCAGCAATTCCGTATCCAGGCCCTTGTTTTCACAAACGAGGGATAGAGGGAAACGGCCGGAGCAGCAAAACTCGATACCGTATTTTCGGAAAACGGCCGCCGTACGGTAATCCAGTTTTACCAGGTCGGATACATAGGCGTCACGATCAATACGCACAGAAGGTATAAACATAATTACTCCAATTCGAAGGGCAATATACCAGCCACGATTAGCAAGAAGGATGATTTTAATCAGGTACGCGCCTGAGCATTCCCAAAAGATTGTGTTAACACAAGCGCATGAGCAATCTCATCCCGCCTGCTGAGCCATATCAATATTTCAGGTAGCGCTTACCTGTAGTTTTGATTGCGTTATAGTATAGTTGAGACTTTCCTCACTGGAAGTCGTTGGTTTTCGTTTCAATCGCCGACCCCCGGTTCTCCGGGGGTTTTTTTACGTTGTACGTAGTACGTTTTGGGTTTAGGGTTTAAAGTTTAAAGTTTAAAGAGAGTCCAGGGTTTAGGGTTTAATATCTATGGAACTGGATTTGTATTTACCCACTACCAATCAATTAAACACTAAATCTTGTCGCATTTTAAAAAAGATGCTTATTACAGTCATGATTCATCTGCGAAAATCTGCGGGAAATGCTTCAGGACTTTAAGCAGGTTCAGGATTCAGGAAAGTTTTCCCGCAGATTTTCGCAGATTTTTCCGCTGATTTTCGCAGATCATTTTCGAAGTACATTTTAAGTCCCCATTCACCTTAAACTTTAAACTTTAAACCCTAAACGTAAAACGTACAACGTATAACGTACAACTTCTCCTCACTCCCCCAACGCTATACTTCTGATAAATTCCGGCTTTTCCAGCTTCATCAGGTCGCCAATTGTTGTTTGCTGATAGATTTGCATCAAGCCATTTTTGTGCGCTTCCACTTTATGGTGAAGAGGGCAGGGGTTATTTGCATTGCATTTGCGCAGGCTGAGCAGGCAGGTATCGAAATAGTTTTTTCCCTCGGTTAATAATATCACTTTTATCAGCGGTGTTTGTAGGGTATTCTCATGTGTATAGAATCCCCCACCCTGGCCACGGGCGCTTTTGACGATACCGGCTTTCACCACAGCCATCATGATCTTACCCAAAAAATGACGCGGTACCGAAAGGGCGCGGGCTATCTCATCCAGCCGCACATTCCTGTTCTCGTCCTTCATCAGGGCTACATATAATATTCCCCGCAGGGCATAACCGAATGACTTAGACAATATCATGGCTGATCGAATCTGAAGGTGCAAAGCTATCTGCCGTCTATTTCAGGACTGCTGATTAATATCAGTAAATGTAGTGATGAACGTCAGTGCGGGCTTATCCCTGCACCTATACTTTTGAGTGCATTAAAGACAAGCATGTCTTTTTTAATTACATCAAAAAAAAACCTACTGTCATGACCCGATTACTCCTTTTCGTTGCTACTCTGCTGCTTTCTGGCAGCCTGCTGATGAGCTCCTGCGGGGGCGGTCAGAGTTCCCAGGATCAAAAACCACTGGATGTGGAAGAACTCACCAAAGACAAACCGGAAGTACATGGCGATATGATTTCTGCCGCCGATGTACAATTGAGCAATCCCCTGAACGAGGGTTGGGTAACTGCCGGCAAAGCCACTTACGAACTAAAATGCCAAAGCTGCCATCGGCTTACTGAAGAAAGACTGGTAGGCCCGGGTTGGAAGGATGTGACCAAAAAAAGGGAACCAGCCTGGATCCTGAATATGATCACCAACGTGGATATGATGCTCGAAACGGATCCCGAAGCACAAAAACTGCTGGAGCAGTGTATGGTGCGCATGCCCAACCAGAACATTTCAAAAGACCAGGCCCGCGAACTACTCGAGTACATGCGTCATAACGATGGAGAAAAATAAACCTTCTATACCGAAGACCAACCCTTCCCCTATTCATCAAAACAAAAAAACAAACACATGAAACGAACAAGTATCCCTGTCTGGCTTTGCCTGCCCCTGGCGGGGATCATTTTAATGGGAAGCATCGGATGTAAGCCCAAAGGCAGCCAGTCGGCAGTAAGCGGCGATGCCGCCTCCAAAGTGTACGTGGCCCCCGGCACACACGATGAATTTTACAATTTTGTATCAGGAGGTTTCAGCGGTCAGATGTCGGTGTATGGTATCCCTTCCGGACGCCTGCTCAAAGTGATTCCCGTTTTCTCCCTCGATCCTGAAAAAGGATATGGATTCAGCGAGGAAACCAAGCCCATGCTGAATACATCCAACGGACAGGTTCCCTGGGACGATCTGCACCATATCGCCCTCAGCACCACCGATGCCATGCACGACGGTCGTTGGGTATTTGCCAACGGCAACAATACGCCCCGTATCGCGCGAGTGGATCTCAAATCTTTCCGTACCGCGGAAATCATTGAGATACCCAATAGTGCAGGTAACCACTCTTCTCCTTTCATTACCGAAAATACCGAGTATGTTGTTGCCGGCACCCGCTTCAGTGTTCCCATCGGCGATAATCTGGACGTGCCCATCAGCAGCTACAAGGAAAATTTTAAAGGTACCGTGAGCTTTATTGGTGTGGATAAGGAATCCGGCGAAATGGATATAGCTTTCCAGATTCTGACACCTGGCATCAATTTCGACCTGGCCCGCGCGGGTAAGGGAAAATCGAGCGGTTGGTTCTTCTTCAGTTGCTATAACTCTGAAAAAGCCAATACCCTGCTCGAAGTGAATGCCTCGCAGAAGGATAAGGACTTCATCATGGCCATCAACTGGAAAAAAGCGGAAGAATATGCCAAAGCCGGTAAAGGCGTGAAGAAAGCCGTTCGCTACGCCCACAACAAATGGGACGAAAGCACGCATAGCGCCACTTCCACCATCAAGGAAGAAGTGCTGGTGCTGGACCCCAAAGACTGCCCGGATATGGTGTATTTTATGCCCTGCCCCAAGTCGCCCCACGGCTGCGATACCGACCCTACTGGTGAATATATTGTCGGCAGCGGCAAGCTGGCGGCTACCATTCCGGTATTCTCCTTCACCAAGATCCAGGAAGCTATTGCCGCCAAAAATTTTGATGGCGAGTTTGATGGTATCCCCGTTCTGAAATACGAAGCCGTATTGCATGGCGAAGTGGAAAAGCCCGGCCTTGGCCCGCTGCACACCGAATTTGACGCCAATGGATTTGCTTATACTTCCTTCTTCGTATCTTCTGAAATTGTAAAATGGAATGTAAAGGATCTGAAAGTGGTGGATCGTGTGCCCACATATTATTCCATTGGTCACCTGTCGGTACCTGGCGGCCCCACCAAAAAACCCTGGGGTAAATATGTGATCGCTTACAACAAGATCACCAAAGACCGTTACCTGCCCACAGGCCCTGAGCTTACCCAAAGCGCACAGCTCTATTCCATCGAAGGTGATAAGATGAAACTCCTGCTCGACTTCCCCACCATTGGCGAACCCCACTATGCGGAAGCCATACCGGCGGAACTGATCAAGGATAAGAGTCTCAAGATCTACAAGATCGAAGAAAACAAAAACCCGCATGCGGCTTTGGGCGACAAATATGCCCGCGTGGAGCGTAAGGGTAAGGAAGTGCATGTATATATGACTTCTATCCGTTCCCACTTTACACCCGATAATATTGAAGGTGTGAAGCTGGGTGATGAAGTGTATTTCCACGTTACCAACCTGGAGCAGGACTGGGATATTCCGCATGGCTTTGCCGTGAAAGGCGCGCGTAATGCAGAATTGCTGATCATGCCCGGTGAAACCCAAACCCTGAAATGGGTACCAGAAAAAATTGGCGTGTATCCCATGTATTGTACCGACTTCTGTTCGGCACTGCACCAGGAAATGTCGGGCTATATCCGTGTAAGTCCGGCGAATTCCAATGTGCCTATCAGTTTCACTACCGGCAACCCGCCGGCAGAAGCTGCAGGCGCTGCATCTGTTGACTAATAAGAATAAGCGGCTGGGAGGCCCATTAGGGAACAAACCTGCCAGCCGCTTTATTCTAAAAATGAAAAACATGATTCACAAAAAACTCAGTCTCACTTCCCGTATCCTTGTGGCTTTCGCATCCGGTGCCCTTCTTTGTGTTTTCTTTCTCCCGGCCTGGCGTATCGATCTCTTCGCGCCACAGTATCCTGAGGGCCTTACCATGAATATCTGGATCAATGGACTCAGTGGGGATGTGGATATCATTAATGGGCTGAACCACTATATCGGCATGAAGCATATTACAGAGGATATGTTTCCCGAATTTCGCTATCTCCCCTATGTTGTGGGGTTCTTCCTTATACTGGGCATGACGGTTGCTGTTACCGGCAACAGAAGATTGCTATTCCTATACCTCGTTCTATCCGCCATAGGCGGTGCCCTTGCCCTGTATGATTTTTATAGCTGGGGTTACGACTATGGCCACAACCTGGACCCCTTAGCGCCCATTCAGGTGCCCGGACTTTCGTATCAACCACCAGTAATCGGGCATAAACGGCTCCTCAATTTCGATGCCTGGTCCATGCCCGATGTGGGTGGATGGGTGGTAATTGCCGCCGGCATGCTGGCATTTGGCGTTTGGCTGGTTGAATGGTGGGCGGAAAGAAAAGCGCTGCGCATCAAACCTGCGGCGGTTCTCTTCATTAGTCTTCCGCTTTTGCTGAGCTCCTGCCAGTCGGGACCCAGCCCCATGGAACCCGGTCGCGATGCCTGCCATTTCTGCAAAATGAGCATCAGCGATACCCGGTATGGGGCAAGCCTGCTAACTAAAAAGGGGAAAGAGTTTAAATTCGATGATCTCCAATGCCTGGTTTCATGGATGAAGGAAGGAACGGTTGCTTCCGGCGACATTTCTTCAATCTGGATGATGAGTTTTTCAAATCCGGGTGACTATATCGCCGCCGAAAAAGCGGTATACCTGATCCACAACAGCCTCAAGAGTCCGATGGCCAGCCAGAGTGCGGCCTTTGCTTCTTCCGAAGAAGCGGCAAAAATAGAAGGAACCACTCCGGCCGACCAAATGAGCTGGGCTGCCCTGCAAACCCGCTTAAGTAAATAATGAAAAGCATTTTCCCATACCTGTTATGCCTCCTTAGCCTGCCTGCCTTCGCAAAGCAGATACCGGTTAGTGGAAATATTCAGCAAGCCATCGACAGGGCCACTGCGGGAGATACCCTACTCCTCCAAAAAGGACATTACCATGAAGGAACCCTCACGCTCACCAAATCAATTACCCTGCTGGGCGAGGATGGCGCCATACTCGATGGTGATAACCGCTACGAGATCTTACAAATCAGCGGTCATGATATTGTGGTGAAGAATATCATTTTTCAATATGCGGGCTATTCTGCCATGGATGATTATGCCGCTATTAAAGTGATTAATGCCAGCCGCGTGATCATCGAAAATAATACCGTGATACGGGCTTACTTCGCCATACATGTATCTAACAGCCATAAAGTTACCGTGCGCAACAACCAGGTAAGGGGCAAACCGGGATCGGAACAACTCACCGGCAATGGCATCCATCTCTGGAAATGTCAGCAGGCCTTAATACAGGATAATACCATTACCGGACATCGCGATGGCATTTATTTTGAGTTTGTGACCCATTCTACCATCCGCGGCAATCGCAGCGAAAACAATATCCGCTATGGATTGCATTTCATGTTTTCGCACAACGATACCTATCTCAATAATATTTTTCGCAGCAATGGCGCCGGCGTGGCCGTGATGTACTCGAAAAGGGTAACCATGCGCGATAATCTTTTTGAGGAGAACTGGGGTGCATCGGCCTATGGCATTCTATTAAAAGAAATATCCGACAGCGAAATTGAACATAACCGATTTATCAAAAATACCGTGGGTGTATTGATGGAAGGCAGCAACCGGATCAAAGTAAGCCGCAATCAATTTACCAATAATGGCTGGGCCGCCAGGGTGCAGGCCAGTTGCGACGACAACGAGTTTCGCCACAACAATTTCCAGGGCAATAGCTTCGACATTGCCACCAACGGACAACTGGTGCTGAACCGGTTTGATGAAAACTACTGGGATAAATATGAAGGTTACGACCTGAACCGCGATGGAACGGGCGATATTCCCTACCATCCCGTAAGCATGTATGCCATGATGGTGGAACAAAACCCCACTACCTTGTTGCTGATGCGAAGCTTTGTGGTGAGCCTGCTCGACAAGGCGGAAAAAGCCATGCCCAGTTTAACACCCATTGACCTGGCGGATAAAAAGCCGCGCATGAAACCCATTAAACTATGATCAGGATTCAACAATTGAATAAGCGATTCAGAAAGTTACAGGCCCTGCGGGATATACATGCCGAATTTCAGAAAGGGCAGGTAATCGCGCTGATTGGCCCCAACGGATCGGGAAAAACCACCCTGATCAAATCTCTGCTGGGTTTGGTTACACCCGACTCGGGATCCATTGAGGTAAATGGCCGTGCCATCGATCAGCATCCCGGCTACCGGTCGCAGATCGGGTATATGCCACAAATCGGCCGCTATCCCGACAATATGAAGATCGGGCAGTTATTCCAAATGATGGAAAATGTGCGACCCTGCCAAACGGGCGAACCGGATCGCGAACTACTGGAGGCATTCCGGCTGCACGATATGTTTGATAAACCGATGCGCACCCTGAGTGGTGGCACGCGGCAAAAAGTGAGCGCAGCCCTTGCCTTTTATTTTGATCCAGCCATCCTGGTGCTGGATGAGCCCACTGCCGGCCTCGATCCCCTCTCGGCTGAGATACTGAAGAAAAAAATCATCCGGGAAAAAAGGAAAAACAAACTTATACTCATTACCTCCCATGTACTCAGTGATCTCGACGAACTGATCACCCATATTTTTTACCTGCAGGAAGGCCGCCAACAGTTTTTCCGCAGCCTTTCCGAATTGCGCAGCGAAACCGGGGAAGAAAAGATCAGCCGGATCATCGCCAGATTCATGGAAGAAAACAGCAGGGAGGATACACCCGACAGTGCTATTGCTGTAGGGAAGGATGGATCATTCATCTTTAAATCGCACACAAAATGATGCAGGTTACCAGATATGTTTTATACGACATTATTAAAAACAGGATCGTGCTCGCTTATGCCCTGTTCCTGTTCCTCGTGTCTTTTGGACTTTTTCAGATGGAGAACGAAGGCAGCAAGGCCATTTTGAGCCTGCTCACGATCGTTTTGCTGGTAACGCCTCTTATCAGCATGGTATTTACCACCATCCATTATTACAACAGTTACGAATTTATGGAGCTGATGCTGTCGCAGCCTTTGGGTCGCACACGCATTTTGCTGAGTGAGTACGCGGGCGCCGCCCTCTCATTACTCAGCGCCTTTCTGCTGGGGGTGGGTGTTCCCATCCTCTTGTTCGCACCCAATGCAGCCGGCTTTGCGCTTCTCTTTACGGGTTCGGCGCTCACACTCATCTTCACATCCATTGCCTTCCTGGCCGCGGTTTGTTCGCGCGACAAAGCGAGGGGCATTGGGATCGCCCTGCTGATCTGGTTTTATTTCGCCATGTTGTACGATGGGCTGCTGCTATTGCTGCTAAACAGCTTTAGCGATTATCCCATGGAAAAATTTACCCTCCTGCTGTCTTCTCTCAACCCGATTGATCTGGGTCGCATCTTCATCATGCTGCAACTCGATATCAGCGCGTTGATGGGCTATACCGGCGCGGTGTACAAAGACTTTTTCGGCAGCGCTTCCGGCATGCTTTTCACCACCGGCATCATGCTGCTCTGGATAGCCATCCCGCTATGGCTGGCTATTCGATTATTTCGTAAAAAAGATCTCTGATTAACCCCTTTATCTTCTTCCCCGAATTTATAGTCCATCATGGTATCCCCTTCGCAGCGCAGTCTGGCTCATTTTGTGAATGAAGATCATCGTACGGCCGTAGTATTTGAAAAATACCACCTTGATTATTGTTGCCGGGGACGACGTACGCTCGAAAAAGCCTGCGAGGAAATGGGATTGCAGGTGGAAGTACTCCTGCATGAACTGGAAGCTGTACGGATCAACAATCCGGCAGCAGACCTGTTGCCCTGGGAAAATGCAGAGGGAATAGCCCCCGGACTGCTGGCCGATTACATTGAGCAAAACCATCATCAGTATGTCCGAAATGAAATACCGCTGATTACCGCATTCCTGGAGAAAATAGCAAGAAAGCACAGTCATCATCATCCGGAGCTCATCCCTCTGCATGTTCAATTTCAGCAAATGGCCAACGACCTCCTGCGGCATTTGCAGAAAGAAGAAAAGGTTTTGTTTCCCGCCATTCGGGAAATGGAAAACAGCATCCGCCATGGAATTATCCTGAGCGAAGAAGAAAGAACCTGGCTGATGGCACCCATTCGTGCCATGGAAATGGAACACGTAGATGCAGGCGATGAAATGGAAATGATTCGAAAATTATCGAACAATTATTATATCCCCGCCGATGCCTGCACCACCTATAAACTGGCTTATCGCAGCTTACGCGAGTTTGAGCAGGACCTGCACCGGCATATACACCTCGAGAATAACCTGCTTTTCCCCTCCATTATTGAATTAACCGGTAGAATTGATTAGTTTCAGGATGTGAAACGAATTCATCTATATGCGTTGGCACTTTGCCTGCTGACTGCCTGTTCAAAAAAAGATCAATTGGATGATGACCGTGAGGGCCCGTCTATCGAATTGCTTACGCCTGCCGAAAACGCGGCATTCCCCAATGGCAGTACTGTAGTTATTGAAGGCAGCATCAGCGACGCAAACCGGATTGTGCAGGTGCACCTGCATATCTCCAGCCTCGAAACGGGGCAATTGCTGATGGATGTGCATCGGTACCCGGGCAATTCCCTTTACGAACTAGAAGAAAGTTTCGGGATACCGGCCATTGGCGAATACCGGATACAGGTTATTGCGCGCGACAATGCCGGCAATGAAGGGCGGCAAACCGTTACTATCCGCGGGCTCTGAAATCAGATCCCTTTCAGCTTATTCTCTTCCCTGAACTGTACCTTGTACAGGTCTTTGCGTCGGTCTTTCCAGGTTTGCACACTACCGTATTCCCTGTTACGCTTCAGCAGGTTCAGGTCCAGCTCCTGCACGATGGCGGTTTCCACATTCGCCGGAGCTTCTGCCGCCAGGCCTTCGCGGTGAAATTCAATATCGCTGGGAGTGAGAATGGCCGATTGTGCAAAATGAATATCGAGGTTCTCTACATTGGGAAGATTACCCACACAACCCGTGATGACTACATAGACCTGGTTCTCGATGGCCCTCGCGTGCGAGCAATAGCGGACACGCAAATAGCTTCTGCGCTCATCCGTATTAAAGGGAACAAATATGATATTGGTTCCCTTACTGGCCGCGATACGCGAGAGTTCCGGAAACTCTATATCATAACAGATGGCGATAGACACTTTTCCGCAATCGGTATCAAATACCCGCACTTCATTACCGGGTTGCACACCCCACCACTTCCGCTCATGTGGGGTGATATGAATCTTGTATTGCTTGCCGTGGGTGCCATCCCTTTTAAAGAGGTAAGAAATATTATAGAGATTATCATTTTCCACCACAAAATGTGAACCGCCGATGATATTAATATTGTAGCGAATCGCCAGACGGGTAAACATGTCGATATACCGGTCGGTATACTGGTGCAATTGTCGTACGGCATCCGCCGGATGCTTTTTGGGTAGAAAAGTGAGGAGTTGCATGGTGATCATTTCCGGGAACACCACAAAATCGGCACGGTAGTCGGATGCCACATCCACAAAATATTCGCAACTGGCGGCAAAATCATCGAAGCTTTTAATATCCCTCATCTGGTACTGAATACAGGCTACGCGCACATAGGGATCTTTTTTTTCCCGTTGCCCTTTATTCTCCTCATACAGCAGGTTGTTCCATTCCAGAAAGGTTCCATAGCCCATCGACTCCTTATCGTTGGGCAGGTAGCCGGGTAAAAGTCGCTTCAATACAAAGCCATTCGATAATTGCGCGGTGAGCACCGGATCATAAATTTTACGGTCCATTACCTGCTCCACATATTGCTCCACTTTCATCTTTGAAGCGTACTTGTGATAGTTGGGTATGCGGCCACCTATCAGCATACTCATCAGGTTATGGTCCTTTACCAGTTTCTTGCGTACATCATACAGCCTTCGCGCCAGTTTCATCTGGCGAAATTCGGGATGCACCATTATCTCCATGCCATAGAGGGTGTCGCCCGCCGCATCATGGTTGGTAATATAACCGGCTGCAGTGAGTTCGTTCCAACTGGCCGTGGCAGAGTACAGGCTTCTTTTAATGATCAGGCTGCAGGAGGAAGCTACTATACGTTTATCATACTCGATACAAGACTGTCCTTCGGGAAAGATTTTCAGGATGCTTTCAAACTGTTCCCTTTTCCAGGGCAACATCCCCGGGAAGCAAATCAATTGCAATTCACAGATCGCCTCGTAGTCCGACATGCGTATACGACGAGCCCTGATTCGTTTAATGGGGGGTCGGGAACCATTGCCGGATGAGTTGCTTCGCTTCATTGTCATAGTATTAGTAACTGAAATGTACAGGTTTTGTTCATCAATCCACCCAGAAATGCCTGATTTTGGTACACATAGAGGCCGCATGCTATCTTTGCGCCATGCATATCGACATTATTACGGTTTTACCCGAATTGCTGCAAAGCCCATTTGAGCACAGTATTATGAAAAGGGCGCAGGATAAGGGTTTACTTACGGTGCGCACGCATCAGCTACGTCAGTGGGCCGTGAATGAATATGGCCAGGTAGACGATTACCAGTATGGCGGTGGTGCCGGTATGGTGATGATGTGCGAACCGCTTGCCAAAGCCATTGAAAGCCTGCAACAGGAAAGAATATATGACGAGATCATTTATCTCACACCTGACGGAGAACGACTGGAACAAAAAACCGTGAATCAACTCTCACTCAAAGGAAATCTGCTGATGATTTGCGGACATTACAAGGGAATTGACGAACGAATCAGAACGAATTTTGTGACCAGGGAAATATCCATCGGCGATTATGTACTCAGTGGGGGCGAACTGGCTGCCGCTGTGCTGGTGGATGCCATCGGCAGGCTGCTGCCCGGGGTACTGAACGATGAAACCTCCGCACTCTTCGATTCTTTCCAGGATAACCTGCTGGCGCCACCGGTTTATACCCGTCCGGTTGATTTCCGGGGCTGGAAAGTGCCGGATGTTTTGCTCAGTGGCGACCACCGCAAAATTGAAGAGTGGCGGCATGAGCAGTCGCTGCAGCGGACCGAGCAAAGAAGACCCGATCTTATACAATAAGGGACTCCCCCAATTTCGCTTTTTGTCGCAATTTTGGACTAATTTTGCCGTTAACCACCTGTATCGCAAAGGGTTTCAACCAATTCGTGTACAGCTCGAAAAACAGTAGTAAATATTCATGAAGGCCCTGACCACCATTACCGATCCCACCTATACGCCAAGGGATCAATATTCCAGCTACGAGCGTTTCTGGCTCAAATACATTAACGATAAGCGCGATCTGCCTTTTATACACCTGCTTACCGCCATACACCTGCTGGTGATTCCATCGGCTATTGTATTATACACGCCCTTGTTGCAAGGCGGCTGGTGGTGGGCTTTGTATATTCCCTATTTCTACCTTTCGCAATTATATTTCAAGGGACGCTTTGGTTTGATGCTGCATTGCATCAGTCATCGCAAACTGTTTCGCAAGCCCTATACCTGGATTTATCATTGGGTAATTTGGGGGGTGTGCCCATTTTTCGGCCATACGCCGGAAACCTATTTCGTACATCATATGGCCATGCACCACGTGGAAAACAATAACCACGATGATGCAAGCAGCACCCTTCCCTATCAGCGCGACAGCCTGCGGGGCTTTATCGCTTATGTAGGCCGCTTTCTATTCCTGGGTTTTCGTGACACATTCATGTACCTGTTTACGCGCAAGCGCAAAAAGTTTTACATGCGTCTCACGTATGGCGAAATGTCGTTCTACGCCTTCTGTATCGCCATGTGTTTTGTCAATTTCAAAGCCACGCTATTCATCTTTATTATCCCTTTCATTTTCGCGCGCATCGTAATGATGATTGGCAACTGGGCCCAGCATGCTTTTGTGGACCCCAACGACCCGGAAGAAAATACCATCAATTGTATCAATACCAAATACAACCAAACCTGCTGGAACGATGGCTATCACGCCGTGCATCACCTGCGGCCGGCCCTGCATTACACCGAAATTCCGGTAGAGTTCCTGAAAAATAAAGATGAGTTTGCCGAACGCAAAGTGCTTGTTTTCGACGGCATCCACTACCTGCATATCTTTCTTTGGCTCATGACCAAACGATACGACAAACTGGCCGATAACCTGGTGAACGTAAACAATATGTTTGCCAGCAAGGATGAAGCCATCGCCGTGATGAAGGAAAGAACCCGCAAGATGCCTGCCACAAAACAGCATCAGGAATTGCAGGCGCTCGCTTCCTGATCCGGCACGTTTACCAAATGAATAGGTCTTAACTTGCAGCCTGCCGGCACAAAGCCGGAAATATTGCTATGGCGCCAGTTCAACCCCCCAATCATCCCGCTGCATTTTCGCTTCGCATTCGCCTCGCCGATCCGCATGCGAAGCGAATCTATCCCGCCGCCATCGAAGTGGAAAACGGCCGGATTCAGGCTATCCGCGAAATCAATCCGGAAGAACTGGAACAGGATGGCTTCCTCATTCCCGGTTTTGTTGACAGCCATGTACATATCGAAAGCTCCATGCTGGTGCCGGCCGAATTCGCACGCCTCGCCGTGCTGCACGGCACCGTGGCTACCGTGAGCGATCCCCACGAAATCGCCAATGTATGTGGCGTGGAAGGGGTATTGTTCATGATTGAAAACGGCAACACAGTTCCCTTCAAATTCAATTTCGGCGCACCCAGTTGTGTACCCGCCACTTTCTTTGAATCAGCCGGCGCCGTACTGGGGGTAAAGGAAGTGGAAGAACTGCTGGATCGGGATGATATTCCCTATCTCAGCGAAATGATGAACTTTCCCGGTGTGCTGAATGCCGATCCGGAAGTAATGCAAAAAATTGCCGCAGCCCAAAAAAGGGGTAAACCGGTTGACGGACACGCTCCCGGTTTACGTGGAGAATCTGCCAGGAACTATATAGCCGCCGGCATTAGCACCGATCATGAATGCTTTACCCGGGAAGAAGCCCTGGATAAGCTGCAGGCCGGTATGAAAATTATCATCCGCGAAGGCAGTGCCGCAAGGAACTTCGATGCATTGATCCCGCTCCTGAATGACTTTCCGGAGCAGATCATGTTTTGCAGCGACGATAAACATCCCGATAGTCTTGTGCTGGGCCATATCAACCAACTCTGTGCCCGTGCCATCCTTGCAGGAGTTGATATCTGGTCGGTGCTCGCTGCCGCCTGCATCAACCCAGTGCTACACTACAATCTTAAGGTAGGCCTTTTACGCCAGGGCGACCCGGCGGATATGGTGATCGTAAAGGACCTTGAAAATTTTGAAGTAAGCCAAACCTATATCGATGGACAACTGCTGGCACAGGATGGCCAAAGCCTGGTAAAAACCACGGCGGCAGAGCCCATCAACCAGTTTAACTGTGCCCCCAAAACAGCCGCCGATTTCGTATTTCCCTTCCAGGATCCGCTTAGCCCCTATTCCCCTGACGGTTCGGGCAGGATAGCAGTGATTGAGGCATTGGATGGCCAGTTGATCACGAACCGCTTAATATTGGAAGGCAAAACAGAAAACGGTTGCTGGGTTTCAGACCCCGATAACGATATACTGAAGATTGTGGTCGTGAATCGCTATACCCATGCGCCGGTGGCCAAGGCATTTATCCGCAATTTCGGTATGAAGCAGGGCGCTATAGCCTCCTCGGTGGCGCACGATAGCCACAATATCGTGACCGTTGGTGTTGACGACAATAGTATTGCTGATGCTGTAAACGCGATCATTGAAGCGAGGGGCGGTATATCCCTGGCCAGGCCCGGGCAGGCTACCGAAGTGCTGGCTTTACCCGTTGCCGGATTAATGAGTACAGACGATGGATTCCAGGTGGCCGAAGCTTATTCACGCATCGACAATGCCGCCCGCGAAACCGGTTGTACCCTTCAATCGCCTTATATGACACTCTCCTTTATGGCCCTGCTCGTAATCCCCCATTTAAAGCTGAGTGATAAGGGATTGTTTGATGGAGATGCGTGGGAGGTGGTGAGTGGTAAGTAGTAAGTAGTAAGTAGTAAGTAGTAAGTTGTAAGTTGTAAGTAGTTAAAGTTTATATATATGTTGTCAATGCCAACATCCACACGACCTCTCTTCGGGAGGTCAACCTCTTAATCCGAACTTTGCTACCCACACGCCCTCCCTTCGGGAGGGGAGAAATTGACCATTACTTTAGGCTCCCTACTACCCACTTACTACTTACAACTTACTACTTACTACTTCCCTAATGTTTTCCACACGAACAGGTTTCCGCTTCCGTTTCCATATGCCAGGAAAAACTGCCGCCATTCTTCATCTTCTCCCAGAAAAATGCCAAACGCGGGCGCTCCTGCAGGCCGATTTCATTCATCGTTTCCGCATCGTACAGTCGGCCATTGACCATGGTATAGCGCACCGATTCGGTGTTGCGGATATTCTCAAGAGGGTTGCTGTCGAGAACAATCAGGTCGGCCAGCTTGCCGGCTTCGAGGGAGCCGATATACTTATCCAAACCGAGGCTCAGGGCGGGGTTGATGGTAGCGGTTTGCAGGGCCTGGTGATTGGTCATGCCACCCTGCTGCATCATCCAGATTTCCCAGTGTACGCCAAGCCCCTGCAATTGTCCATGCGCGCCCATATTTACCTTCACGCCATTGTCCATCAGTTTTTTCAGGCTTTGCGAGGTGAGGATATGACCATTGGTATATTCTTCCTCGGGCAACATGGTACGGTGGCGGCTGCGTGTATCAATCACCGATCGGGGTGTAAACCGAAGCAATCGTTCTTTTTCCCATACATTGCTATGCTGGTACCAGTAATACTCGCCACTCACCGAAGCATAGTTCACAACCAGCGTGGGTGTATAGGCGGTTTGTGAGTGCTTCCATAGTTGCAGCATATCATCAAAGAGCGGGGCGATGGGAACGTTGTGCTCAATGGTGGTATGGCCATCCAGAATCATACTGAGGTTATGATAGAAAAAGGAACCGCCCTCCGGTACTACTTCCATCTGCAATTCACGGGCCGCCTGAATCACCATCTGGCGTTGGTCGCGGCGGGGCTGGTTATAGCTCTTTACCGAAAAAGCGCCAAACGACTGGGTGCGGCGCAGGGCGCTGCGTGCATCATCGAGCGAATTGATCACGGCTTTGAAGTTGCCGTCGGCGCCATACAGGATGGTGCCGGTTGAAAATACACGTGGACCCGTAATGGCACCGGCCTTCACCAGTTCACTCTGGGCAAATACCATTTCGCTGTTGGCGCTGGGGTCGTGCATGGCCGTAACCCCATAAGCCATATTGGCGTAGTAAGGCCAGTGTTGCTGGGGCGTGATGCCGCTACGAAAATGCCCGGCGTGCGCATGCGCGTCAATAAAGCCTGGCATAATGGTCTTGCCGGTGCAATCAATCCGCTTTGTTCCGGCAGGTATAGCCACGGAGGTACCGATCGCTTTTATCCTATTGTCTTCAATCAGTACCGTTCCATTTTCAATGACTTCATCGCCACGCATGGTAATGATGCGCGCGTTGGTGAGCGCTATCAAACCTTTGGGCTTGTCGACCGGCAAACTAAGACTGATTTCCCTACCCTGCTCCGGTATCTTGAAAGCCGAATCAGGTGTTTGTCCAAGAAATGAAAACCGGTCTTTCAATGCAATCGAAAAATATTGATTGCCGAGTGTGTAATGCAGGCTTTGTCCGTCGCCACTCCAGTGCAAATTGTAGCCCGCATCGCGCGACACCTGCTTTACCGGAAAATCGCTGGTGCCACTGTTCAAATCTATTGATTTGCCTACCTGCGGATAGGCCGCCATATAGGCTTTATGCAAATCTGTAAAGGCAATCCATTTGCCATCGGGGGAAACGGTGAACTGTAAACCATAAGTGCTATTTACGAGTTGGCGTTCATCTTCCCCATCGAGCCGGCAACTGTAAAGGCCGCTGCCCAACTGGTAATAAATTCTTTGACCCTGGTGATCAAATACGGGCGCGTCGCCACCTGCCCTGATAAATTTCGATTCGCCACCCGCTGCGGGCATATAATAGATTCCGGGTTTTGAGGTATAGGCTTCGCCCAGACCATTGCTGCTTCCTTCGCGACGGTAAACCAGCCATTTTCCATCTGGCGAAAAAGAGGGCTGACGGTAAATGCCTTTTTCTTTGGTCAGTTTTACCGGCTGCGGCCTTCCCAGCAGGTTGATGCTGTACACAGCACCACCCGTGGTATCATGCCAGGTGATATAGACCACTGTTTTCCCATCGGGTGAAAATGACGGCTCCATTTCAAAACCCGCGTTCTCATAACCCTTTATCCCCGGAACGGTCAATCGCACTGAGCGGCCATTGGAAAGATCCATGCGGTAGAGGTACCCGGCCGCATTATACAAAAGCCATTTTCCGTCGGGCGATGTTTTGGCATGGCGGATCACTCTTGGCTGAAAGTTGTCGGGATTCAGTTCCTGTTGAAAGCGCACGGCATCGTAAACCTTTTGCTTTACTTCACAGGTGAAAGGAATCTCCGTGGCCTGGTTCACGCCCTGCAGATTGATGCGCATAATCTTGCCATTGCTCCAGATAATGATATGCTGATCGTCGGGTGTAAAAGCATAACCGGTGTACAAACCGAAAATACTCCAGGCTTCCTGCTGATCTTTGGAAAGCCGATCGTATACGGGCCATTCCAGTCCACTTTGCAGATCGCGAATGAACAACACGCTTTGCGTACGCACCCGCTTGATAAATGCCAGGAATTTACCGCTGCGCGAAATTTGTGGCCGCACGGCGCCACCGGGTCCACCCGTTACATTTTCTATCTGACCCTTCTCCCGATCATAGCGGCGAATAACAAAAATCTGGTTATTGGGGTCCTTATTGTACTGAAAGAATCCGCCGGGATACATATCCTCGCTGAAATAGACATAGCGTCCATCGGGCGATACCACGGGCTCGTTCACGTCCTGCTGATCATTTTTACGACGCGTAAGCTGCACCCCACTACCACCACTGGTATGATACAACCATATCTCACCCGCACCCAGCGATCGCGATGAAGTGAAATGCTTGCGGGCAACAATATATTCCCCGTCGGGCGACCAGCTCGCATTGTTGAGGAGACGGAAATTTTCTTTGGTGATCTGGCGTGCTTCCGAACCATCGGCATTCATCACCCAGATATTGTCGCCTCCCCCGGCATCGGAAGTAAAGAGTATCTGCTTACCATCCGGACTGTACCGTGGCTGCACTTCCAGGGCATGGCCACCACGTAGCAGGTTGGCTTTGCCTCCCGTAACAGGCATACTGTACAAATCGCCCAGCAGGTCAAAGACGATGGTCTTGCCATCGGGCGAAAGGTCCAGGTTCATCCAGGTGCCTTCGCTGGTAGTAAACTGTACCAGCTTATGAGGACCTTCCGGGGCGTTTACATCCCATTTCTTATCTGATTTTTTTTCCTGAGCCTGTGCAGTAATGCCAGCGACCAGCAAAGTAGCCAGCAGACTAAAGTAAAGTTTCATTTGCAGATGCATTTAGGGTGGGAAAGATAATATGTTTTGCGTTGGTTTAGGGTTTAAGGTTTAAAGTTTAAGGTGGAAAGAAATCTGCGAAAATATGGCATCATAGAAGGACTAACTTTGTTATCATGCAATGATCGCGCACTATTTCAGATAAGCAGATTTATTTTATGAAATAAAGTACTACGGTCGTTGCAAAACCTTAAACCTTAAACCCTAAACCTTAAACGCTAAACAATGAACCAGCTTTCCGTTATCGCATTCGACGCCGACGATACGCTTTGGGTAAATGAGCCCTACTTTCGGGAAACGGAGGAGAAATTCTGTAATCTCCTGCAGGACTATGTGCCGCATCATACCGCTTCGCAGGAGCTTTTCAAGACGGAAATACAGAACCTGGCGCTTTATGGTTATGGGGTAAAGGGGTTTATGCTGTCGATGGTGGAAACGGCTTTACGGGTTTCGCGCAATACGGTGCATATATCGGTCATTGAAAAAGCCATCGAGTATGGCAAGGACCTGCTGGGTCGTCCTATTGAATTGCTGGATGATGTAGAATCGGTTTTAAAATCGCTGTTCGGAAAATACCGTCTGGTAGTGGCTACCAAGGGGGATTTGCTGGACCAGGAAAGGAAATTGAAAAAGTCGGGTCTGGAACATTATTTCCATCATATAGAGATCATGTCGGACAAACAGGAAAAGGATTATGAAAAGCTGATTCAGCATTTGGATATCGACCCGGACCATTTCCTGATGATTGGCAACTCCCTGAAATCGGATGTGCTGCCCGTGCTGGCCATTGGCGGGCATGCCGTGCATATTCCGTATCATATTACCTGGGACCACGAAAAAGTGGATCATCATATTGAGCATCCCCATTTTCACCAGGCCGAAAAACTTTCCGATATTTTGCCCTGGCTTTTATCCCGCAAATAGCGCGGGTGAAATGAGGCCGAATTTGGGCTTTGAGGAGACATCTATGGAAAACCCAAAATGTCGCTGGCCATTCGCCGCCCCTTATCCTGCTTTTACCGAGAAATGCCCACCAAAAGCCTTTACTGGCTTGCATTTCGGCGCATGCTGTCTTAGTTTTACATCATCATTATAACACAGATATGAGCGATTACAAAGAACCCCACGAAGCAGCCAACCGGCCTCAGGAAGAATACCGGAAGCGCCATGATAGCACCGGGCATGTATGGACCGGCATTTTCCTGCTGGTAATAGGTGGCATTGCCCTGGCCAGGAGCATGGGTGTTCCCGTTCCCCGCTGGCTCTTCAGTTGGCAGATGCTGCTCATCGCCATTGGTCTTTTTATCGGAATCAAAAAGGGTTTCCGGGATGGAGGATGGTTTGTACCCGTGCTCATCGGCGGCGCATTTTTGCTCAACGAGTTTGTGCTGGAAGGTCAGATCCGCCGGCATATCTGGCCCATCATCCTGATCATTATCGGTTTCCTGTTTCTTATCCGCGCCCGTGGCCGCAACTGGCAGGTTTGCCGGGAGGAAAAAAAAGATGAAATGGGCAATCTCGGAGATGGCTTTTTTGAGAGCGACAGGGAGTATACCGAAGATGATGTTGTAAAAAGCACCTGCATTTTCAGTGGCGCCAAAAAAGTAATTCTTTCCAAGCATTTCAAGGGTGGCGAACTGGTGAACATATTCGGGGGATGTGAAATAGACCTGACGCAGGCAGATATGACCAGCCCCGCTGTAGTGGATGTAACGGCCATTTTTGGCGGCGCCACCCTGGTAGTTCCGTCAAACTGGGCCATCCGCTCCGAAGCCGTTACCATTTTTGGTGGCATTGGCGACAAGCGTAAAATAATGCCCAGCAACGAATCCCCCGCCCGCACGCTGGTAATCAGGGGAACGATGGTTTTTGGGGGAATGGAGATTAAAAGCTATTGAGTAAGAAGGTTGAAAGTTTAGAGTTTAAAGTTTAAAAGGAGTGATTTAATGCAGCAGTCAATCGCAATAAAATGAATGCTGAAAGCCAAACTTTAAACTTTAAACCTTAAACTCTCAACTCATAAACAACCAAACAACACCTCATCTTATGAACTGGTATCTCGCAAAACTGGTCTTTCGTATTATCTGTGGTGATGGCGTACATACACCGCAGTTCGACGAGCAATTACGCCTGGTGGGCGGTCGCAATAAGGAAGATGCATTTCGTAAAGCTTATGCGATCGCGCGGCAGGAAGAAGATAGTTTCTACAACCGAAAGGAGCAGCTCGTACGCTGGGAGTTTATCAATGTAAGCGAACTTTATCAATTGCGGGAACTGATTGATGGCGCCGAACTTTATTCGCGTATTGAAGAAAGGGAAAATGCCGACGCCTATATCCATACTATTCACCAAAAGGCCAAAAACCTGTTCTTTGGCCCCACGCATCAGCTCCTGAAGCTGGCCTGAAACCAACATGTCTGAATCGCCATTTGCCACACGCAGATTTCTCGTCATCTTCACCATCGGCTGGTTATTGCTGATGGTGGACCATGCCCTGCTGCTCTACTGGTTCAACATGCCGCTTGGTGCCGCTATCTACGATAGCCTGATCAGCAACCTGACCCTGCTCGCTTTTTGCCTGCTGATCATGAACACGATTCGCTATTATTTGCCGGGACGTGAACAGTTCGTGAACCTCATCATCATGTGCCTCGTGCTCACCGGTTTGTGGCTGGCTATCGATCGCTGGCTACTGGGACTGGTGCTGGATCGCTTCTTCGACTATGAGAGCTTTCTGAATAAATCCATGATCATTCGCTTCAGTATTGGCGTGCTGGTGGTGGGTATCGTAACCATGCTGGCCATCAACTGGCATAGCTGGTTTGAGCAAAAGGAAACGGAGAGCAGAAAAGCCGATGCGGAAAAACTGGCCCGCGATGCAGAGCTCTATAAATTACGCCAGCAATTGCAGCCCCATTTTCTTTTCAACAGCCTCAACAGTATCAATGCTCTGATTGGTGTGCGACCGATGGAGGCACGTAAGATGGTGCAGCAGCTCTCCGACTTTCTGCGGGGAACCCTCAAAAAAGAAGAAACCCAATGGGTGAATCTGCAGGAAGAATTGCAGTACCTGCAACTTTATCTCGACATAGAAAAAGTGCGGTTTGGCAACCGCCTTTCAACCCAGGTGAACGTGGATGAGGATACCCTGTCCATGAAAATGCCCGCGCTTATTTTGCAACCTATTGTTGAAAACGCCATCAAGTTCGGCCTCTACGATACCGTTGGCGAAACGGTGATTGAGGTGAAAACCTATTTAGAGCAGCAGGACCTGGTAGTGGAAGTGAGCAACCCCTTCGATCCGGAAACGGCTTCTCCCAACAAGGGCACAGGGTTTGGGTTGAAATCGGTCCAGCGAAGGCTGTACCTGCTCTTCACCCGCGCCGATCTGCTGAAGACCAGTATTCATGAGCAAACATTCATCACCCGGGTTCGCATTCCGCAGCCTGCCCCTGTGAGCGAGAAAAAAGTAAAAACAGAATCCCCCAAATCAATCATCAACCATGACGAATAATCCGACAAAAGTGATACTTATAGACGATGAGCCCCTGGCGCGTGGTATTGTAAAGGAGTACCTGCAGGCACATCCGCAATTGCAAATAGTGGCCGAATGCGGCGATGGCTTTGAAGGTGTAAAAGCCATACAGCAATGGCAGCCCGACCTGATCTTTCTCGATATTCAAATGCCCAAGATCAACGGCTTTGAAATGCTGGAATTGATTGAGCAGCCGCCCTCTGTAATTTTCACCACGGCCTTCGATGAATACGCCATCCGCGCTTTCGAAGCCCATGCGGTGGACTACCTGCTCAAGCCCTTTAACCAGGAACGCTTTGATCGTGCGCTGGCCAAATGGGCCGAAAGCCCGCGTGTGCAACAGGAAAATGAAACCAGGGAATTACTCGAAACTGCCGCCCAATCGCCGGTGCAAAACAATCGCATCGTGGTGAAAAACGGCAGCAAGATCAAGATCATTCCCGTACACGATGTGTACTACCTGGAAGCAGCCGACGATTACGTGAAGATTCATACCTCGGAAGGGTATTTTCTCAAAAACAAAACCATGGCCTATTTTGAACAACTGCTCGACGGCCAGCAGTTTGTTCGCGCCCATCGTTCCTATATCATCAATATTCAGCAAATCACCCGGATTGATCCTTACGAGAAAGACAGCCATGTAGCCGTATTAAGAACCGGAGCCAAGATACCCGTGAGCCGGGGGGGATATGGGAAGCTGAAGCAAGTACTTGGATTGTGAGGAAGGTTTAAGGTTTAGGGTTTAAAGTTTAACGTTTAAGGTGATGA
Organism: uncultured Citrobacter sp.; assembly: GCA_964395095.1. Taxonomy (GTDB): domain Bacteria; phylum Bacteroidota; class Bacteroidia; order Chitinophagales; family Chitinophagaceae; genus CAYMZZ01. The sequence goes on along the minus strand of CAYMZZ010000002.1, from coordinate 83,073 downwards.
GTAGGGAGGTACATTTCAGAACTGATTTAAGAAAAAAAATCTGCGATGATCTGTCTGAAGTTTAAAGTAACAAATGCTGAGTTCAATGAAGGAGGATTTCTTAAATATCCTAAACCTTAAACTCTCCTCACTGCCCCATCCACATCGCTCCTCCCACCGAATCTCTCCGGCTTCCTGTTACCGACGACAACACATTCACTTCTTCGCGCCAGCGGAGTATACCTATTAGCGCCATGATCAGGGCTTCTTTGTATTGAACCAGGCTTTTGTCGGGAATCACGATTTCCGTTTGCTGTGTCCGCAACAGCTCATCAAGCCGCGCTATCAGAAAATCGTTAAAGGCGCCGCCGCCCGTTACCAGCAATTTTTGTGCAGATGCAATGCTTGCCGCTTTGCGTAGGCTTTCCACGGCTCCTGCCACCTGCATGGCAATATGCTCTGTACAACAACGAAGCCGATCCTCTACGGAATAGCCGGATGCTTGCAGCAGGGGATATACCACATCGGTACCCCATTCATTGGCCAGCGATTTGGGCCAGGGTTTACTGTAATAATCCAGTTTATTCAGCTTTTCGAGCAGATCAGCGTGTAGCCGTCCGCCCGCCGCCAGCATGCCGCCATTATCGTATGCCAAACCCTTCTCGGCAGCGAGCATATTGAGTACGCGGTTGGCGGGGCCTGTATCAAAGGCGATATAAGGATCGCGATTGGCCGATATATTCGCGATTCCACCAATATTCAGAAAATAATCATACCCCTCCCAAAGCAATCTTTCCCCAATGGGAACAATGGGAGCACCCTGTCCGCCCAGGGCCAGATCCATGGCACGGAGATCCGATACCACCGGCAAACCCGTTTCCGCCGCAAGGGCGGCGCCATCTCCTAACTGCGCCGTCATTCCTTTGCCGGGCAAATGGAAACTGGTATGTCCATGCGAAGCAATCAGCGCCACTTTGTAGGACAGTTGATGAGCAGCGATAAAGCGATTTACCTCACGACCCAGGTAATGACCATACTCCACGTGCAGGAGCTGGTAATCGAGCGCCGATAATTGTGTGGCATTGCGCAAACGTTCCACCCATTCGGGCGGGTAAGCATAACAATCCGCCGCTTCAATAGTGTACGACCATTGTCCGCCATTTTCATGAAATTCCGCAAACACGATATCCAGCCCGTCGAGTGAACTCCCGCTCATTAAACCTATAGCGCGATAAACCATGCCATTGAATTTGTTTAGATTTGCCAAAATTAGTCCATTCTCTTTTAGGGCTCCAACAAAACCGCTGCACATGATTATCAACCTTAGCGAACAACATAGCCTGATCAGCAACTGGGTGAGTGAATTGCGGGATGTGGAAATACAGACGGATCGGCTTCGTTTCCGCCGCAACCTGGAACGCATTGGCGAAGTAGCGGCTTATGAGATCAGTAAAGTACTGCCCTTTAGCGAAAAGGAAGTGCAGACACCCCTGGGCACAGCCCTTAGCAAAGTACTGAGCGATCAACCGGTACTGGCTACCATTCTGCGTGCGGGATTGCCCCTGCACCAGGGATTGCTTAATTTTTTCGATAAGGCCGACAATGCCTTTATATCCGCCTATCGAAAGCACCGGAAAGACGGCAGCTTCGAAATCAGCCTCGATTATATTTCCTGCCCCGAGCTCGAGAACCGCACCATTATCATCAGCGATCCCATGCTGGCTACCGGCTCCTCCCTGGTAAAAACCATTCATTTTCTGCGGGAAGAAGGCCGGCCACGCGAAATTCATATTGTTGCGGCCATTGCCTGCACGGTGGGTATTGAATACGTGAAGCGGGAAGAACCCGGCGTCACCATTTGGTGCGGCGATATTGATGATGAATTGACAGCCAAGGGCTATATTGTGCCCGGATTGGGCGATGCGGGCGATTTGGCCTATGGCGTGAAAGTGCAAATGTGAGCGCAAACTCCTGTTAAATCATTTTAACCCCCCTCTCCTACGCAGCAGAACGGGTCTTTTGTGGGTCTTGATTTTGTTGTATATTACAATTTCGTTTTGCAGTCCCATTGGGCAATTTGACGGGTAGCTGCAACGTTTTAGGTCGGTGCCGGGTCAATCCCACAGTACCAACCAGCGAAAAACTCAATTGCTGAGATGAAACGACTTATAATAACCCTGACTATCTGCGCTTTTGTGGGATTACCGGCTTTTGCTCAGGATCCTAACTTCTCTCAATTTTTTGCTTCCCCCATGACCCTGAACCCGGCGCTTACCGGTAAATTCGACGGGGTCTATCGTTTTGCAGCCAACTATCGTAACCAATGGCCTACCATCAATAATGCGTATACCACCATGACGGCCTCCTTCGATATGGGCATCATGAAGAACCGGATTCCTGAATTTGATCAGTTTGGCGTGGGTTTGATGGCTTATAGCGACAAAGCCGGAAACGGCGCACTCAACAGTACGTATTATGCATTATCGGTTGCCTATCACAAAGCGCTCGACGAAAATGGTTATCACCAGATTGGCGCGGGATTCCAGGGCACTTATATGAATAAGCGCCTCAATACCACCAAACTTACTTTCCAGGACCAGCTTACACCCATGGGTTTTACAGGCGTTACCCAGGAAAGTTTTTCCAGCAGCCAGGTCAACCTGAATTATTTTGATGTTAATGCCGGCATCATCTACAATGGTTCTACCAATGGGTACAACAACTTTTATTTCGGCGCCTCCATGTATCATATCAACCGGCCCAAAGAAAGTTTCCAGGAGGGAAGTTTCCTGCTCAACTCAAGAGTGACCCTTCAGGGTGGCGCCCGTATTCCGGTAGGCACTTATAATTCGGTGCACGTGGCCGCCAACCACAGCATGCAGGCCCAGGCCCGCAATACCATGCTCGGTGGCGCATTTAGCCTTAATGTAAATAACGACGAAGAAAACCCTACGAATTTCTATATCGGAAGCTGGTATCGCTTTGGCGATGCCCTGATTCCCTATGTAGGCCTCGAATTTGGCGAATGGCATTTCGGCGCCTCCTACGATGTAAATACTTCTGCCCTCAAAGCCGCCTCCAATTCCCGCGGAGGCGTGGAAATTTCATTGATCTATATTCGGAAGTACACGGATCCGAATATGAAGAAGTTGAATTGCCCCAAGTTTTGAGTTTTAAGTTGTAAGTTTTAAGTTATAAGTTGTAGGTAGATAGTTATGGAATAGGAGATTATTGAATTCAGAAAGTATATTTCGAATAACTTAAAACTTATAACTTAAAACTTACAACTTAAAACTTCACATTATCCTTCACCACATCCTCCGTATCCCCCACTGCATCAAAGGCCAGCTCCATTTTATGCCGGTCAAATTCTTTTTCGTTGTTGGATATCCATACGGTGGCAACACCGTTTCCTATAAAATTGGTGATGGCGCGGGCTTCCGACATGAAGCGGTCTACGCCGAGCAATAGGGTGAGGCCCTCAATGGGTATCACTTTTACGGCCGACAATGTTGTGGCCAATACTGCGAATCCGCTTCCCGTTACGCCGGCCGCGCCCTTGGATGTAAGCATGAGTATGCCCACAATGGTGGCGATCTGCACCCAGCTCAGGTCTATATTGTATACCTGGGCCAGGAAAATCATGCTCATGCTGAGGTAGATGGTGGTACCATCGAGGTTGAAGGAATAACCCGTGGGTACCACCAGCCCCACGGTAGATTTGCTACATCCCATCTTCTCCAGCTTTTCCATCAGCGAGGGCAGGGCGGCCTCGGAAGAGGAGGTTCCCAAAACCACCAGCAGTTCCTCCCTGATATAGCGAAGAAAGCGCATGATACGCACTTTGTACATCCGGAGAATAAACCAAAGCACCACAAAGATGAAAAGCGCCATGGTTACATACACCGTTATCATCAGCTTGCCCAGCGGCAACAGGGTTTCTATGCCATACTTACCAATGGTATAAGCCATGCCCCCCAGGGCGCCTATTGGCGCCAACAACATCACCCGATGCAATCCCTTGAATACATAGCGCGAGATCCAGGCCATTCGATCGATAATGGGCTGCCGCCGGGAATAAAAGCTCAGCCCGATACCACTGGCAATGGCCAGGAGCAGAACAATGAGTGTACTGTTGTCGCGCAGAAATTTCAGCCAGCTAAAAGAATCCTTACGGGTATAGGCCGATATATCGCCTCCCGGCACCATGCTGATGTCTACACCCGAACCGGGTTGCACTATCATCGCCACCACTACACCAATCAACAACGCAAGGGTGGTTACCACTTCAAAATACAAAAGCGCTTTGGCCCCCACCCTGCCCACTTTTTTCAGGTTACCCATGCTCACGATACCAAGCGTGATGGTGAGGAAAATGATGGGGTTGATGAATAGCTTCACCAGGCTGATAAAAGCTCCGCCAAGGGCCTCACTCAGCGTATTGCCTATTTTCAGAATCTGGCCCATAAAGCGAAACTCGATGGGCTTATCCATGATCTTCAGCAAAGCGATATGCGGAAAATAATGCCCGATCAATATACCTGCCGTAATGGCCAGCAATACCCAGAAAGTGAGGTTGCGGAATAAGCGATGTAGCATAGGGCAATATAAGTTATAAGTTGTAAGTATTAAGTTGTAGGTTCCCTTAAGAGTTTAAAGTTGAGGGTTTAGGGTTTAAAACTGATTTGAGAAAAAAATCTGCGCTGATCTGCGGAAAAATCTGCGAAAATCTGCGGGAAATACTTCATCTCTTTAAACAGCCTCAGAGTTTAGGAGAGTTGCCCCACAGATTGGCGCAGATTTTACACGCAGATATACGCAGATGAATTGATTATAGTAATACCTGTCGGATTTTTTAGGACCTGATAAAGTTTAAGGCAATGACCATAATGATATTTGGTTTGAAAATAATCCTTTCACATCACACGTTAAACCTTAAACTTTAAACCTTAAACCCTCAACAATACCCAATACATCTTCCCGCTGATAGAAATATTTCGGTAATTTGCCCACTTCCAGATAAATTTAAACTTTATCCCATCATAACTTCCCGGCCACGGGCCGGTGTGACCGATAAAATTAAAGTATTGCTGAAAGAAATTGTCATTGCCATTCAGGCCTGGGGCGAAGCGCACCGATTCATTTTGCAACACCGCTTGTGGAAATGGGTGCTGATACCCGGGCTGCTCTATACCATCCTCTTTATTACCGGTATTTATTTTTTTGGGCGATCTGCCACCGATGTGGTGGAATATATCACCCATATCCTGCAACTGAGCGACTGGAGCCAACAGTTTCAAAATAGTTTGCTGGGCTTCCTGTTCACCTTCGCCGGCATCATATTCTGGCTAACCCTGCTGTTGTTTTATTTCTCCTTTCTGAAATATATCTGCCTGATTATTGGCGCGCCCTTATTCGCTTATTTGAGTGGCCGAACCGAAGCCATCATTCAAAACAAAACGGAGACGCCGGGATGGAATGCCATTCGCAAAGAGGCTGCCCGCGGCATCAAACTGGCCCTGCGCAATTGTGGCTGGCAAACCGTGTACCTGGTCGCCCTGCTCCTGCTGTCGCTGATACCTGTAATTGGGTGGATTACGCCGCTGATTGTGCTTTTTATGGAGTGCTACTATTATGGATTCAGTATGGTGGATTATGGTTTGGCAAGAAAGGGCGAGAGCATGGGTCAAAGTACCTACTTTATCGGGCGTCACAAGGGGCTCGCCATGGGCAATGGCATACTTTTTTACCTGATGCACCTGGCCATTCCCTTTGCACCGGCTTATGCCATTGTTGCCGGCACCCTCACCGCACATAAAGTAAAATCCTGATCATGCCCGAAGCGAAAATTTTCCTGATTCCCCTGCCCCTGCATGAAGAAGGGATGAATGCCATGCCGGCCTATATACTCGATGCGGTAAAGGACTGTACGGCATTTTTTGTGGAGAATGAAAGGACCGCCCGTCGATTCCTGAAAAAAATCTGGCGCGAATTGCCGGTAGACGAGCGTCGCTGGTATCCCATTCATAAAGTGGAAGAACAGGTGATTACCCAATTCCGGAGGGAACTGAAGAATGAAGCGGTTATTGGTATCCTGAGCGAAGCCGGTTGCCCCGGCATAGCCGACCCCGGCCAGTTGCTGGTAGCGGAAGCCCAGCGCCTGCAAATCCCCGTGCATCCCCTGGTTGGTCCCAGCTCGCTGTTGCTGGCCCTGATGGGTAGTGGATTAAATGGACAACGTTTCCAGTTTCATGGCTACCTCCCCATTGATACCGGCGCCCGGCAAAAAGCCATCCAGGAAATGGAAAACTACTCGCGGCGCCATCAATGTACGCAGCTCTTAATCGAAACGCCCTATCGCAACCAGCAGATGCTGGAAGCGCTCCTGCGCAACCTGCATCCCGGCACCCGGCTCTGCCTCGCGGTAAACCTGACCGGTCCGGATGAATGGATAAGAACCCAAACCGTAGCTGAATGGAAAAAACGGCTTCCGGAATTTCACAAAAAACCCGCGATTTTTCTGTTTTTGGCAACATAGCCCCCTATTTCTCTTCGTGGATCGCCACAATGCTGTCCACAACATATCGGCTATTACCCCGCCAGGGTAATACACCATTGTACTCGCGATAATGCAGATCAAAGCGCTTACCGCTATTGCGCGAAAGAACATCAAATACCTCTTTGGATTCGATGGAGAATTCAAACTCATTTGACTGGATGGCACCCGCCGTGCGGCTCCGGAATCCCTCCTGGATCAGTTTTCCCTCATAGGTTTTGAAAACCTGCCCCTTTCGCACAGCAAAATTCAGATAGCCCGACTTCACGCCATCGGCAAATACATAGTAGTATTTCCAATAAATCAATCCGGCCAGTAAAAGGATGAAAATAATTACAAACGTTCGGAGAATTTTCCGAAGGGAGCTCTTTCCGGCGCGGCCGGGCTGGTTGCTGGACATAGACATAATTTATAACAAAAAATTTGTGTAGCAAACGCAATTATTATTATACATTTGTCATCCAAATTAAGAAAGCCTAACAAGGTGAGCAACACATTGACGCATACAAAACAGTTTGCCTTCCATGCACCCAACACAACGGGTGTTTATGCCGTAGGTTTTGACCTGTTTACCTTTTCGCGCCCCCGACGCCGCCCTGAATGCTGACAGGACGAACCCCTCACCACGGTCCCTGTCAGTGAAGACCTTCCGGCAAAATTTTCAGGACTGGTAATCCGCATACTTTACAATCTTTCACAAAGTGGACAATCAAGGAATCATCGTACGGGTTGCGACCCAGGATGATAAAAAATATTCAACCATCATCACCGATGAGATGGAAGCTTCGGCCCGTGCACGTGGCACCGGCATAGCGAAGCGTTCGCCCGAATACGTGGAAACCAAGATGGACGAGGGCAAAGCGGTCATTGCCGTAACCCGTGAGGGTGAATGGATAGGTTTTTGTTATATTGAAACCTGGAGCCATGGCGAATATGTGGCCAATTCAGGGCTCATTGTGGCCCCGGCCTACCGCAAAAGTGGTGTGGCCAAAGCCATCAAGCAAAAGATTTTCAATCTTTCGCGTCAGAAATACCCGGAAGCGAAGATTTTCGGCCTCACTACCGGCCTGGCCGTGATGAAGATCAATTCTGACCTGGGCTACGAACCCGTCACCTATTCCGAACTCACCCAGGATGAGGCTTTCTGGGCCGGTTGCAAGAGCTGTGTGAATTATGAGATCCTGATGAGCAAGGACCGCAAGAACTGTATGTGCACGGCCATGCTCTTTGATCCCAAAGATCACTATCAGCCGGAAGAAACCCGAAAATATTTCCGGGAAAACGCGAAGGGATTCGAGCGCCTGCTCCGCTTTAAACAGTGGAAACTGCTCCGACCCTTCATGAAAAAAGACGCGAACAGGGGACAGGGTAATGGAGCCGGCAAGCCGAAATCATTATTGTATCATTTATTTCACTTATAAACTATTCAACCTGCGATGGCAAAAAAAGTAGTACTGGGTTTTAGTGGTGGACTGGATACTTCCTTTTGCGTCAAATACCTGACGGATGACCTGGGATATGAGGTGCACAGCATTATCGTAAATACGGGTGGCTTCAGCGCCGATGAATTGAAACAGATAGAAGCCCATGCGCTAAGCCTCGGTGTAAAGTCGCATAAAGCGGTAGATGCCGTAAGAAGCTATTACGACAGTATCATACGCTACCTGATTTATGCCAATGTTTTAAAAAACAATACCTACCCGCTTTCCGTTTCGGCCGAGCGCCTGAGCCAGGCCCTTCATATTGCCGATCATGCCATTGAATTAGATGCCGACGCGGTGGCGCATGGCAGCACCGGCGCCGGCAACGACCAGGTTCGTTTCGATATGATCTTTCATATCATGATCCCCGGCGTGGAAATTATTACCCCCATCCGCGACCTGAAACTGAGCCGCGAAGCGGAAATCGAATACCTGAAAGGAAAGAATGTGGCCATGAACTTTGAGAAAGCCGCCTACTCCATCAATAAGGGCCTGTGGGGTACCAGCGTGGGTGGCCGCGAAACCCTTTCCTCCAGGGGATGGTTGCCCGAAGAAGCATGGCCTACACCCGTGAGCAAGACCGATAAGGAAGAAGTGGTGCTCCATTTTGAAAAAGGGGAACTGAGAAAAATCAACGGGCAGTCCTATACCCATCCTTCCGAAGCCATACAGGCCCTGCAAACCATCGCCGCACCCTATGGTATCGGCCGCGACATACATGTGGGTGATACCATCATCGGCATCAAAGGACGTGTGGGTTTTGAAGCTGCCGCACCCATGGTCATCATCAAAGCACACCATACCCTCGAAAAACATGTACTCACCAAGTGGCAGCTCAACTGGAAAGACCAATTGGCGCAGTTTTATGGCAACTGGCTGCACGAGGGACAAATACTGGATCCGGTGATGCGCGATATGGAAGCTTTCTTCGAATCCACCCAACGCAATGTAACGGGTGATGTGTTCGTGCAACTGATGCCATACCGTTTCCAGGTAACGGGCATCGAAAGCCCCTTCGACCTGATGAATAGCAAATTTGGGAAGTACGGCGAAATGAATACCGGTTTCACCGGCGACGACGTGAGAGGGTTCAGCCGCATTTTCGGCAACCAAACGATGATGTATCATTTGGTGAAGACGGAAGGGGGAAGTAATAAGTTTTAAGTTGTAAGTTTTAGGTTAAATGTTAATAAGCGTTCCAGTGAACTGGATGCGGTTAAAATTCGCTGACGGATTCATTATACCGGAAAACTTTCAACTTTTGCACCAAAATCGAAATTAACTGGAAGAATAGTCTTCATACATATATACGAGCCTAACTTAATCGAAGCAAAAACTTATAACTTATAACTTACAACTTATAACTAAAAAATGGTTTCAGTCGGAATAATAGGAGGAGCAGGCTATACCGGTGGTGAATTGATTCGCTTACTGATCCACCACCCGTATGTGTCTATCCGTTTTATTCATAGCCGCAGCAATGCCGGCAAACCGGTGTATGCGGTGCACCAGGACCTGCAGGGCGATACCGACCTCGCATTCACCGATACCCTCCAGGATGATATTGATGTACTTTTTCTTTGCCTGGGCCATGGCGAATCCAGAAAATTTCTGGAGGCCAACAGCATTTCGGATAAAGTAGTGGTGATTGACCTGGCCAATGATTTCCGGCTCAAGGCCCAATCGAAGCTGGGCGATCGGGAGTTTGTGTATGGACTGCCGGAATTACAGCGCGAAGCCATTCGCAAGGCGCGCAATATTGCCAATCCCGGCTGTTTTGCCACCGCCATTCAACTGGGTTTATTGCCCCTGGCTAAAGCGGGTCTGCTCGATGAAGTGTACACAACCGGCATCACGGGCAGTACGGGCGCGGGCCAGGCCCTTTCCAGCACTTCGCATTTCAGTTGGCGGGCCAACAATATCCAGGCCTACAAAACCCTCACGCATCAGCACCTGGGCGAAATAGGAGAATCACTCCTGTCGTTGCAAACAACACCCTCCATCGAACTCAGCTTTGTTCCCTGGCGGGGCGATTTTACGCGAGGCATTTTTATCAGCTCCACCCTGCATTGCGACTTAAGCCTGGAAGAGTTGTATGTGCTGTACCAGGACTTTTACCAGGGACAACGCTTTACGCATATCAGTCGCCAGCCCATTTACCTGAAGCAGGTGGTGAATACCAACAAAGCCCTCATTCAGCTCGAGAAGGCCGGCAGCAAACTGGTAGTGCATTCCGCCATCGACAATCTCCTCAAAGGAGCCAGCGGGCAGGCGGTGCAGAATATGAATATTGTGTGTGGATTGGCGGAGGAAGAGGGGTTGAGGTTGAAAGCGAATGGATTCTGAGGAAGTTGTAACTTTTAAGTTATAAGTTTTAAGTTCTTTGGTGTATAGATAAGAATAGTATTAATTTTGTTATCTGCGCTTCAATTCCATAAAATCTTTCATATGCAAGATTTTAAGAAATTGCAGGTATGGGAAAAAGCGCATTCCCTGGTCTTATCTGTTTACAGAGTCTCCCAGCCTTTTCCTAAAGCAGAGCTATTCGGCTTGACAAGCCAACTCAGAAGAGCGGCTTACTCAATTGCCGCAAATATCGCGGAAGGATGTGGCAAACAAAGCAACTTGGAGTTTGCTAAATACTTACATATTTCATTAGGTTCTGCAAACGAAACAGATTACTTTCTTTTGCTTTCACATGAACTGGAATATCTACAACAAGAAGAGTATGGTAATCTGAATAAACAGATAAACGAAATCAAGGCAATGTTAATCAGCCTGATCAATAAAGTAAAAGAATCAAGATAACGAAAGAACTCACTACTTAAAACTTACAACTTAATACTTACAACTTCCTCAACATGCATCTCTTCGACGTTTACCCCCTCCAGCCCCTTACCATTGTGAAAGCCAAAGGTTCCTATGTGTGGGACGATAAAGGCGAACAATACCTCGACCTTTATGGCGGCCATGCCGTCATCAGCATCGGGCATACCCATCCCCATTGGGTGAAGCGTATTGAGGAGCAACTGGAAAAGATTGCCTTCTACTCCAACTCCATCCAGATACCGCTGCAAACCGAGCTGGCGAAAAAGCTGGGTAAGATTTCCGGGAAAGATGATTTCCAGCTCTTCCTCTGCAATAGTGGCGCCGAGGCGAATGAAAATGCCCTGAAGCTGGCGTCTTTTCATACCGGAAGAAAAAAGATCGTAGCCTTCAGCAAATCATTTCATGGCCGCACTTCGCTGGCGGTAGCGGTTACCGACAACAAGAACTATGTAGCGCCGGTGAACGAAACCGCTAATGTCATCTTCCTCCCCTTCAACGATGCTGACGCCCTGCAGCAATGTTTCGACCGCCAGGGAAAGGAAATAGCGGCGGTGATTATTGAAGGCATACAGGGTGTGGGGGGAATTAATGTCGCCGACGACAGCTTTTTGCGCTTGATCCGCTCACTTTGCGACCAGCATGGCGCTGTGTATATCGCCGACAGTGTACAGTGTGGCTATGGCCGCTCCGGCAAGTTTTTCAGCCATGATTTCGCGGGCGTGAACGCCGATATCTACAGCATGGCTAAAGGCATGGGAAATGGATTCCCGGTGGCGGGTATCATCATTGCACCCCACATCCAGCCCAAACATTTTCAACTGGGGACCACTTTTGGCGGCAATCACCTGGCCTGCGCCGCCGCCCTTGCCGTGCTGGAAATAATTGAAGAGGAAAAGCTGATGGGCAATGCCGTGATGGTGGGCAAATACCTCCGCGATGCACTGGAAGAAATTCCGCAACTGGAAAATATTCGTGGCCGTGGTTTGATGATCGGCTTCGATGTACCGGAGGAATTGAAAGATCTCCGTAAGAACCTGCTCTTCAATCAAAAAATATTCACCGGCGAGGCCAGGCCCAATGTGCTGCGCCTGTTGCCTTCCCTCGCACTGAAGAAGAGAGACGCGGTGGATTTTGTGGACGCACTGAAAGAGGAAATTGCCGCTATTACCGGCGTGCCCGCCGAAACCAATTGATCATTCAGCTTAAAAGAACAAATCACAGAGAAAATGAAGCAATTTATTTCCGTTGATGATGTGCCCGACATTGAGCAGCTTATTCAGCAGGCGAGGCAATACAAAGCCGACCCTTATAAAGACCAGCACCTGGGCGCCCGCAAGCGGATCGGCTGCCTGTTTCTGAATCCCAGTATGCGCACCCGTCTCAGCACCCAGGTGGCAGCATCCAACCTGGGCATGGAGTCGATCATTTTCAATGTGGGTAGCGAAGGTTGGGCACTCGAATTTGAGGAGGAAGCCATCATGAGCGGAAATACGGTGGAGCACGTGAAAGACGCGGCCCCCATCTTTGGAAAATATTTCGACATACTGGCCATCCGTACTTTCCCTTCGTTGAAAAACAGGGAAGATGATTATAGCGAGCTCTACATCAAACAATTTATCAAATACGCCGGCATACCGGTGCTCAGTCTTGAAAGCGCAACCCTGCATCCATTGCAGAGCCTCACCGACCTGATCACCATAACCGAAAATTTTGATTTCGAAAAAGAAAAGCGCCGCCCCAAAATTGTATTGAGCTGGGCGCCGCACGTGAAGCCACTACCGCAATGCGTGGCCAACAGCTTTGCACAATGGGTGAATGCCTGGGGCAAGGCGGATTTTGTGATTACACATCCGGAAGACTACGAACTCGACAAAAAGTTCACCGGCAGCACGCCCATCACGCACAACCAGGATGAGGCGCTGAAAGACGCCGACTTCGTATATGTGAAAAACTGGAGTACTTACGAGGATTATGGCCGCATTTATTCGAATGACCCCGAATGGATGCTGACGCAGGAGAAACTGCGCGCCACACGCCAGGCCCGCGTAATGCATTGCCTGCCGGTACGCCGTAATGTGGAACTTAGCGATGAAGTACTGGATGGACCCAATAGCCTGGTAACCCAGGAAGCGGGTAATCGCGTATGGGCGGCCCAGGCCGTACTCAGTGAAATGTTACGACAGAATGGATAAGCTATATATCATCAAGATCGGGGGCAATATCATCGACAATGAAGCATGCCTGCAAAAATTTTTGATCGATTTTTCCAATATCCCGGAAAAAAAGATACTGGTGCATGGTGGTGGCAAGCTGGCGACACGTATGGCCGAACAATTGGGGATCCAGCAGCAACTGGTTGATGGTCGCCGCATTACCGATGCTGCGACGCTGCGCATTGTAACGATGGTGTATGCCGGTTATATCAACAAGAATATTGTAGCACAGTTGCAGGCCCATAACTGCAATGCGATGGGGCTCTGTGGCGCCGATGGCGACGCCATCCTCGCGCATAAGCGCCGGCATCCCGTTATCGACTATGGCTTTGTGGGCGATGTGGACGCCATCAATACCAAACTGATCAATACCCTGTTGAAGTCGAATATTTCCCTGGTATTCGCGCCTATCACCCACGACCAGCAGGGACTATTGCTCAATACCAATGCCGATACCATCGCGCAGGAGCTGGCTCGTTCGCTCTGTACCGACTATGAAGTGTCGCTGATCTATTCATTCGAAAAGAGTGGCGTATTACTGGATGCTGAAGACGACAATACTGTCATTCCCGTTCTCAACGCCGCTTACTACCGGGAGTTGAAAGCGCGGCAGAAGATTTTTGCCGGCATGCTGCCCAAGCTCGACAATGCCTTCAATGCCGTTCAAAGTGGCGTGAACCAGGTAATCATCGGGCGGGCCGAAGAATTGCCGGCCCTGCTCAACGGTAGCAGGGGCACAAGAATTCAACATGACTGATCGAATTAAAATATTGCAACAAGAGGCGATCGAACTATTGCGTGCATTGATTGCGACACCCTCCTTTAGCCGTGAAGAATCGGATACTGCCGCCTTGATCGGTAAATTTCTGGCGGAGCGGGAAGTGGCGGCCAGTCGCGTAGGCAATAATATGCTGGCGCTGAGCAAACACTTTGATCAGAATAAACCCACCCTGCTGCTCAACTCACACCATGATACGGTGAAACCCAATCCCCAATACAGCCGTGATCCTTTTCTGGCAAGTATAGAAGATGGCAAAGTATTTGGCCTTGGCAGCAATGATGCCGGTGGTTGCCTCGTATCGCTGATAGCCTGCTTTCTTTTTTATTATGACCGTACAGACCTTCCCTATAACCTGGCACTGGCGGCTACGGCAGAAGAAGAAATTTCCGGAACGGGTGGCATTGAACTGGCCCTTACCCATCTGCCGTCGATCGATTTCGCCATAGTAGGCGAACCTACCCTGATGCAAATGGCGGTAGCGGAACGTGGATTAATGGTGCTCGACTGCATCAGCCATGGCAAAGCCGGCCACGCGGCCCGCAACGAAGGCGAAAACGCGATATATAAAGCCCTGCAGGATATTGCCTGGTTCCAGGCATACCAGTTTCCCAAAGTGTCGGACCTGCTGGGTCCCTGCCGCATGAGTGTTACGGTGATTGAAACAGAAAACAAAGCGCATAATGTGGTGCCGGCACAATGCCGCTTTGTGGTTGATACACGCGTGAATGAATGCTATCGCTTTGAGGAAGTGCTCGATACCATCCGGCAGCATGTACAATGCGAAGTGAAACCGCGGAGCATGCGCATGCGCTCTACCGGCATTGCGTTGAACCATCCCCTGGTGAAAGCCGGACTTTCCCTGCAAAGAACTTATTATGGATCGCCCACTACTTCCGATAAAGCCCTGATGCCCTTCCCGGCATTGAAGATGGGACCCGGCGATTCCGCACGCAGCCATACAGCCGATGAATATATTTTTGTGAATGAAATTGAAGAAGGAATAGACCTCTATATCCAACTACTCAACAACCTATTCAATCAACCAACTAACCTATAACGTACAACCTGCCTGCCGGCAGGCAGGCGTAAAACGTAAAACCTCTCATGAAACTTTGGCAAAAAGACAAACAATCGCTGCAGGAGGTAGAAAAATTTACGGTCGGAAAGGACCGGGAAATGGACCTGTACCTGGCCGCATTCGATGTACTCGGTTCACTGGCACATGTGCAGATGCTGGAGTCGGTGGGATTGTTGACGCAGTCGGAAAGGGAGCAATTGCAGCAAGCCCTGCGCGCCATCTATCAGCGAATAGAGAAGGGGGAATTTGTGCTGGATCCGGAAGTGGAGGATATCCATTCGCAGGTAGAGCTGGAACTTACGCGCCAACTGGGTGATACCGGAAAAAAAATTCACAGCGCACGCAGCCGTAACGACCAGGTGCTGGTGGACATTAAACTGTTCCTTCGCCAGGAATTGCGGCATACGGTAGAAGCCGTGATTCCCTTCTTCGAACTTCTGCAGGCACAAAGTGAAAAATACAGTCATCATTTGCTGCCGGGCTATACCCACCTGCAACTGGCCATGCCTTCCTCCTTTGGTCTTTGGTTTGGCGCTTATGCGGAAAGCCTTACCGACGACCTGATCAGCCTGCATGCTGCTTACAACATCGTAAACCAGAACCCGCTGGGCTCGGCCGCCGGTTATGGCTCCTCCTTCCCCATCAACCGGAGAATGACCACCGAACTGCTGGGCTTTGCCGACCTGAACTATAATGTGGTGTATGCCCAAATGGGAAGAGGCAAGGCTGAAAGAGTGGTAGCCCAGGCATTGGCGAATATCGCGGATACCCTCACCAGACTCAGTATGGATGCCTGCCTTTATCTGAATCAGAACTTTGACTTTATCAGTTTTCCTGCCGAGCTTACCACGGGCAGCAGCATCATGCCACACAAGAAGAATCCTGATGTGTTTGAACTGATCCGCGCGCATGGCAACCGAATCAAGGCGCTGCCGAATGAGATAATGATGATGACCAGCAATCTGCCATCAGGTTACCACCGCGATCTGCAATTGCTGAAAGAGCACTTGTTCCCGGCATTTACCGATCTGCGCAACTGTTTGCAAATGGCGGGACTCATGCTGGCTAATATCCACGTGAAAGAAAACCTGCTGGAAGACGAAAAATACAAGTTCCTCTTCAGTGTGGAAGAAGTGAATAAACTCGTACTACAGGGTGTCCCCTTCCGTGATGCTTACAAACAGGTGGGCCTGGCCATAGAAGCCGGCAATTTTACATACAACACCCAACTGCAACATACCCACGAAGGCTCCATCGGCAATTTGTGCACCGCAGAAGTGAAGGGGAAAATGGAAAGAGTATTGAAGCAGTTTCCGTTTGAGACAACGGCAGCCGCGGAAGCAAAGCTGTTAGACCGAAAAATTTGAGAATTAGAAAATTCGGTTATTCGGAGATTGGGTGATTTGCCAGCCGATTAAAATTGAAACAGACTGGGACGGCATTGGTCTTTACTGGGAAATGTATTGTATCAAACCCTCCAACATCAAATGCTGTCACGCCCTAAAGACAGTTGACAAGCTTACTTTAATCAATTTTTCCGCAGATATACGCAGATTTTTTCTCAACTCTGTACTAAACCTTAAACCCCAAACAAATCTCCAAATTTCCCAATAACCTAATTTGAAATCTTACTCCATTCCATACTTATCCACCAGGTACAACAGAATCGCCATATTCACCGCGCCCAGTTCCAGTTCTCTTTTATTCACGGCTTCAAAGGTATCGTTGCGGGCATGGTGCAGGTCGAAATAGCGTTGCGAGTCGGGCGATAGCCCCGCTACCGGTGTACCAAAAGTACGGTTGAGCGGACCGATATCGGCGCCGCCACCACCCCGCACCAGTTCGCTGGCACCATAAGGCGCAAGAATGGATTGCCAGCCACGCAGCTTTTCCCACTGCTTGTCCGACACATTGAAACCAAAACCACGGGGCGTAAAGCCACCCGCGTCGCTTTCCAGGGCAAATACATGCTTTTCCTTCTTAGCTTTTGCCTCTTCGGCATATCGGGTTCCACCACGCAAACCATTCTCCTCGTTAGCAAATAGTACAAAACGGATTGTATGACGGGGTTGGAAACCTATGGCTTTAAAGGCCCGCAATATTTCGATGGTTTGTACACAGCCAGCGCCATCATCATGCGCGCCTTCGCAATTATCCCAACTGTCGAGATGCCCGCCAACTGTGATGATCTGGTCAGGAAACTCGGTGCCGGTCAACTCGCCAATCACATTATGGCCAATGGTATCGGGGCGGAAATAGCCAAATGTCTTTAACGACACCCTGATCTTTTCTCCTTTCTGAATCCGCTCCGCCAGCTCGTCAGCATCCCTGAGACCAATGGCCAGTGCGGGGATTTTGGGATAAGCCGTGTCGTAGCGTGTGCCACCCGTATGCGGATGATTGTTCATGCCATGGCTCATGCTGCGCACAATGGCCGCCACTGCTCCCTGTTTGGCTGCGGCACTCGGACCCTGCCCGCGGTATTTGCTGGCATCGCTATAAGCCTGAAAGGTTTTGACGAAGGTGGGGTTGAAAGCATAATTAAAAAACACAATCTTTCCCCTGGCTTCCGCCTTACGCGCTTCGAGCTCCTCGAAATTATTGACCAGCATCAGTTCCGCTTCGGCTTCGCCACCCATCGAGTTGCCGAGCGCCACCACATCCAGCGGTTGCACTTTGGTTTTTCCATTCACCGTAATTATGCGGGCCCTGTCATCCCCACCCCTTTTCCAGTTAGGCACCAGGCATTGCTGAAGCCATACCTTGTCGGCACCCGACTCTTTCATCAATTGCTGCCCCCATTTTTCTGATGCCACCATTCCCGGTGAACCAGCCAGGCGGGGACCAATTTGTTTGGTGAGATAACGCAGGTTTTCATAAGCCCTTCCATTGGTCAGCACTTCATCGGCAATGCGGCGGGCAAAGATGGAATCGGCATTCTGGGCCAGGCCAAAAAATGCAACAAGGTTGAATAAAAGAAACAGACTGAAATTTCTCATGGCGAACATTTGCAAATTGTTTTTAATCAGAGCAGTGAAAATAAAGAATTAAGACAAACGGTCAACCATACTGCCTCAAAACTGTTACCTTAGGGTCGCTTTTTATCAGCGGTTTATTCACTATGAACATTGGAATTGTTTGTTACCCCACTTTTGGTGGCAGTGGCGTACTGGCTACCGAGCTTGGCAAGGCACTGGCACAGAAGGGACATATGGTACATTTTATCGCCTACCAGCAACCGGTGAGGCTGAATGGTTTTATTCCAAATATTTTCTACCACGAAGTGCAGGTTCCCACTTATCCCCTGTTCGACTATCCGCCCTATGAAACGGCGCTGGCGAGCACGATGGTGGATGTCATAAAAAACAACAAGCTCGATCTGTTGCATGTGCATTATGCCATTCCCCATGCTTCGGCCGCGTATATGGCCAAGCAGATTCTGAAAAAGGAAGGCATAGAAATTCCCGTTATCACCACCTTGCATGGTACGGATATTACCCTGGTAGGTCGCGATAAGACTTATGCGCCGGTGGTGGCTTTTTCGATCAACCAGAGCGATGCCATCACGGCGGTTTCGCAGAACCTGCGCGATGAGACTTTCCGCTATTTCAAGATCGAGAAAGAGATAGAAGTCATTTACAACTTTGTGGATGTGGCACGCTTCAGCCGTAAACCAATTGACGCGTTTCGAAAAGTAATCGCCCCCAAGGGAGAGCGGATATTGCTGCATGCTTCCAATTTCAGAAAGATCAAGCGGGTGCAGGATGTGGTACGCATATTTGAGCAGGTGCTGCAGAAAGTGCCGGCCAAGCTATTGTTTGTAGGCGATGGACCCGAGCGCAATACCGCCGAAGACCTGGCCCGTGAGCTGGGTGTTTGCGACCATGTGCGATTTGTAGGAAAACAGGAGCAGATGGAAGATATCCTGGCGATAGCCGATCTTTTCCTGCTTACTTCGGAATATGAAAGCTTTGGTCTCGCCGCCCTTGAAGCCATGGCATCGGGTGTACCGGTAATATCAACCAACGCGGGTGGATTGAGAGAAATCAATATTGAAGGCAAAACGGGTTATACTTCGGATGTGGGTGATATCGCTTCCATGAGTCAGCACGCTTTACATATCCTCAGCTCGGATACCGTGCTGAAAGAATTCAAAAAGCACGCCGCCGAGCATGCCAGGAAATACGATATCAGCATCATCGTGCCGGCTTACGAGAAATTGTACAATAGTTTCATGTAGTGATCCATGTTGAGGATCTTCGACCATGAAATTCTCTGGCCCTTGCTGATATCACTCAGGCAAAGTTTTTTTCCCGAAGATTGGCGCAGATTTTTCACGCAGATTTTCGCAGATAAATTCAATAAAGAAGCACGAGGAGTCAGAGATTGATAAGAAATCTGCGCCAATCTGCGAGAAATGCGCTGGTGCTTTAATCAATTCTAATCAGGTAAAACCATCTATCTCCGCAGCCAAACAGCCGGGTTTACGTTGTTGGATTCGATCATGAGCATGAAATCGACCTGGCCGCTGCTGCCATCGTCGGATTCGCCGGCTTTGCCAATTACCTGCCCGCTCTTTACCCGATCACCCTTGCTCACATTTACTGCGCGCAGGTTGCTGTAGGTAGTGTAATACTTTCCATGGCGAATAATCACCAACGCTCCGTCTCCATAATTGTGTACGCCGGAAACTTCGCCGTCGAAAATGGATTTTACATTGGCGCCCGATTTGGTACCAATGGTGAGACCGGGATTAATATCGCGCAAATCAGTGCCTTCTATGGTATAGGGTCCAAATGGAATTTTCACAAACCCATTATCCACCGGCCAGGGCAGCTTGCCCCTGTTCTCCGAAAAGTCACTACCGAGCTTGATATCTACAGCATTCAACTCCAGATAACTCTCCGATTTTTTGGCAGGTGCCTCGTTCACTGAAGCCGTACTCTTATTGCTGGCTGCATTACCTGTAGCAGGATTAGCCGCCTTATTCTTTTCTTCAGCAGCCTTACGAGCAGCAATACGTGCTTCCTCTTCTTTTTTAGCCGCCTCTATTTCGCGGCGAATGATGGCGGCGATGGCGTTCTGAATATCGCGGTCTCTTTTCTTCTTGGCGGCAATCTGCTTTTGCAGGTCTTTTTCCTGCGAACGGAACTGTGCCACGACCTTCGATTTCTCCTGGCGTTGCGAAGCCAGGGCCGAACGCTCCTCGCTTTGCGATTCCAGCACATCTTTCTTGGTGGCTATCCGCTCCTGTTGTTGCAATTGTCTTTTCTCAATCAGGGCCTGGGTTTCCTCGATGGTAGCCACCTGCCGTTCGCGATAGGAACGATAACTTTTCAAATAAGCTACCCGGCGTACAGCATCATTAAAACTGCTGGCCGAGAAAATAAAGTTGACATAATCAAAACTGCTTCTGTTCTTATAGGCGTATACCACCGTGCGGGCATACTCCTTCTTCAGCGTATCCAATTGATTTTTGAGACGATAGATTTCGAGATTGCTCAGATAGATCTCATCATTGATCAAACGGATCTCCTTATTGATATTGCTGATAAAACGCTCCTGCAGGGAGATCTTCCGCTTCAGCATGTTGAGTTGGCTGAGCGACTGCTTGGTTTGTCCCTTCACCTTGTCGTACACTTTCTGAATTTCATTCAGTTCGTCCTGAATCGCCTTTTTTTCGCGTTCCAGCTCGAGGCGCTCGGCCGAAGGTTGTTGCGCCAGCGCAGCTGTCCACATCAACAGGCCCGTAAGCAGCAGGTAAAGCGTTTTTTTCATGGTCGATCTGTTTTGATGTTGCCAAAGCAAATGCTGAAAACGACTAACGCAGAGCCGTCGCATTAAGTATGCCCCTTATTCTATTTTGTAGTTTTTGGGAACCGAAAATGGGAAACTTAACGTTTCATTAAATTCATAGGATTTAAAATCGAGCTTGATATCGAGCTTCGATTTTTCCGCTACGGTGATCCTTCTTCGGGTTGAAAACAATACCCCTTTCTTATCCTCATAATTGGTGTAGCTGAGGTTGCAGGTACGGCTGCGGTTGCGGTCCACATCATCCAGCTTGCTATTATCGATCAGCGAACTGCCATTGAGGGTGAGCAGATGCTTGAACCATTGACCCACGCTGAGCAGGGACACATGGTTATTTTCGTGCCGGGTATAGGAAACGATATTGCCGTCGAGGAATACCGGGTTGCCCATGATGATGTCCTGCAGGCTATGCAGGTTGAGGGGCAGGGCCGTCACCTCCTGCAGGTAATTCACGCTGCGCGCCGTATACACTTTATCCTGTTTGTTGAGAATACGCACCGAGTCCTGTGTAATAATCGCACGCAATCCTTCAATCCCAAATATGGCCGTTATGCTGATCCAGATCACGCTATCCCTGTGCATGCGCAGGTTGGCGTTCACGTCATATTTCTTTCCATCGGCTCCCTGATAGTCCACATTTATTTTGGCCGAAAAGGTCTCGAAATCGATCCGCGAATCCTGTAGCTTATTGAGTGTATGTTGAATAAACTGTATAGTATCTGACCGCAAGGGAACCGAATCCACATGTGCCTGTACCGTGCTGTCTTTGCGCGATATCGCTGTTTGTATCTTACGGGTGCTGCGACAGGAAACCAAAATGATCAAAGCCAGGAACCCAAAAAAGAGAATTCGAATCATGCTACTTTTATTTTGTGCCGGTGTGGCCAAAGCCACCTTCCGCCCTTTCGCTGGCAGATAGTTCCTCTACCTGTTGCCAGTCAACCTGTTCAATTTTTTGTATTACCATTTGCGCGATGCGGTCACCCGGCTGAATCACCTGCTCATCGGGAGAAAGATTGATCAGGATAACCTTTATTTCGCCGCGATAGTCGGCGTCGATTGTGCCCGGTGTATTCAGGCAACTGATTCCCTGTTTGATGGCCATGCCACTGCGGGGTCTGATCTGTGCCTCATAACCGATGGGCAATTCAATTCGAAGTCCCGTAGGTACCAGCAACCGCTCCAGGGGGCGGATGGCCATGGGGGATTCTATATTTGCCCGGATATCCATTCCCGAAGAACCGGGCGTGGCATAAGCGGGTAAGGGGAAACTGGAATGATTGATAATTTTAACCGGAAGCATTCCTGCAAATATAGGAAAGCCCGGCCATCAAAGCGGCTTCAGCAATACAGTAGCCAGCGCTACCACTCCTTCGCCACGACCCACAAATCCCATTTTCTCGGTAGTAGTGGCTTTGATGGAAATATCCTGTACCGTAATACCTGCGATGCGGGCGATAGTTTCCTGCATCATGGATACATAGGGCTTGATCTTGGGCGCTTCCAGGCAAAGGGAGCTGTCGATATTCACAATGCCATAGCCTTTCTCCCGAATCAGGGCAACCGAACGCTCCAGGAGAATTTTGCTGTCGATATCCTTGTAGGCCGGATCGGTATCGGGAAAATGCACCCCAATATCGCCCAGGGCCAGCGCACCCAGCAAAGCATCGCAAATGGCATGCAACAATACGTCGGCGTCGCTATGCCCCAGCCCTCCTTTATGATAAGGAATGTGTACGCCACCCAGCCAGAACTCTCTGCCGTCTACTAATTGATGAAAATCGATACCGGATCCGATGCGCATGGGGTGGAGTTTTAAGTGGTAAGTAGTAAGTAGGGAGTAGAAAGTAGGAATGATTAAAGTTTTTTGTTTAATGCGTTACTACTGAATCAAGAAGCCGGGCAAAGCTACAAAGCAAAACCCCCTAAACCAAATTGGCTTAGGGGGTATATAAATTTGATTGGCTAAGTAAATATCAAATCGCCTTCCCGCTCAACACTTACTACTTACCACTTACTACTTACTACTTACCACTCCTCACTCCCCTCCATCCAAATCAAAAATCACTGAGAAACGCAGTGTATTCGACAAGGGGTTGCGGGTTACGCCGGAGCCGGAAGGTGCCAGGTATGAAAAGTTCAAACCAAATACATTGTACTTCAATCCCACACCGGCAGTGAAATAACGGCGGTTGCCGCGCGACTTGTCTTCGAAGAAATAGCCACCACGCAGGGCAAACTGGTTATTGTACCAGTATTCAGCACCTACGGAAACGCTGGCCTGGCCGGGGAAATCGCTGAAGGAACTAAACCAACTGCTCACCACACCCTTGCTACGGTAGTCGGCGATATTGTTGGGATCTTCCAGCGTAGGTACCAGTATCTTGTTGAAATCGACACCAAACATAATCTTGTTGGCTTCGTCGAAATTCTTGTTATAGGTTACGCCCAGGCCCATATTGGCGGGAATAAAGTCTTTTTGATCGGCATTATCGGTATAAGCGATTTTGGCGCCGAGGTTCGACAATGAAGCACCGAAAGTGAATCCGTCGCCATTATCGTTCTTGTTATCATAATACAAACCGATATCACCCGCTACCGAGCTACCTACTTTGTAGGTATTGCCACCGGAAGGTGCGCCGGATGCGAGGTCGGAATTGATATACCGAAGGGCCACACCCAAACCCAATTTGGAAGAAAGCTTGCGCGAATAACCCACATCAATACCAAATTCACGGGGCTTTCCGTTCCCATTCAGGTTACCGTTCTGATCCGTAAACTGAATATTACCCAGGCTGAAATAGCGCAGGTTGGCACTCAGGGCCTGGTTTTCGTCGAATTTATAATAACCCGACAGTGAGGCGAGGTACACATCCGATACCAGGTCTTTCAACCAGGGAGTGTACGTGGCGGCGATTCCGCCTTTCGATTCATTGAAGGCCACTTTACCCATATTCCAAAAACCGGAAACGGCATCAGGTGAGGTAGCCACACCCAAATCGCCCATACCGCCCGAACGTGCATCGGGTGAAATGCGTAAGAAAGGAACAGCCGTGGTCACTACATTAATTGAATTATCCTGTGCTTTCAGCGAAGAAGCCAGGCTGCACAAAAACAGAACACCCGCAGTTAGTTTTAAAGCAGTTGGTCTCATTAGATAGTGTGTTTTATTGAATTGTAAATGTATGCTATTGAAAATGAAATTGAAATGGTTAAGGTAAAAATTTGACATCCGGCATACGCATCAAAAGATAACCAGTTTTTCTATTTTTTCCTTTTTTTTCTTTCCAGGAGCGGTTACCGTAAGCCGGTAAAGATAGACACCTCGGGCCACTTTATCTCCAAACTCGTCCCTTCCATCCCATTCCAGTTCACTTGAACGATTGCCGGGCGTATTTATTGTTTTTTGGAAGGTTTTTATTACCCGTCCCGTAAGTGTAAATACTTGTAAACGAACCCATAGCTCCTGGCCCGGCTGGTTATGCTCGAACCAGAACTGGGTTCGCGTGGTAAAGGGGTTGGGATAGTTGAGAACATGGCTCAATACCAGCTCCTCATCGGCCGCCACTACAAAGTCGAGACTGGCTTCCGAAGAATTGTTTACCGCATCCCAGGCTTTCACTTTCAGGCTGTGAAATCCCGGCTCCAGCGTGGGTAGCTGAAAACGCAGCTTGCCCCGCCGGTAACTGTCCAGTTCCGCTTCATAATATTCATTCAGCACATACAATTGCTCTGGATCATTATCTATCATCACGGTTAGGTCGTGACCAATCCCCGTACCCAGGGTATTGATGCCGGATGAATCGGCCAGTTCCAGGAGCAGGAGGGGCTTTTCGTTGCTGGTACCCCCCTGCACAAATTTGGTATCGTTAAGGTAGATCCTGATATCGGGTCCTTCCGTATCATTCTCCACTGCCGGGGAAGAACCTCCCACCAACAGCGACCCTTCCATACCCATGGCATCGAGGTTGCCATCCTCCGCATACAGACTCACCCTGCCCAGGCCGGGTTGATAGCGAATATCTTTTGGAACTTTGAACTGAAACTGAAAACGACCCGCGCGCACGCTGGCTTTACCTTTAAACAGAAGCTGGTTCCAGCTCTGAAAAGCGGTGACAGGGCTCGAGGCATCGTTGCCCAGGGTATTCACCTGCGCAATTTTGTCGTATACGCTGGCATATAGCGTTCCATCGAAATCCGACAACAATTGACCGGAAAGATTGCGTACCTCTCCTTCCATCGTTATTTCCTCCGCGGCCCGCAAGGTATCGGCCTGCGCCAGCTCGCGCCCATTGACCCGGGTAAGCAGAACCTGCTGTTGGGGAAAAGCGAGGCTTAGGGCCGGATCGCCCAATAAGGTAAACTTCCGGTTATTGGCCAGGTCGCCACTGGTTTGATAGGTATAATTTTTGGCGGCGCGAATGGCTTCGCCCAGGCTGCGGTAGCGCCCGTTCGCATCGCGCTCCATCGCATAGCGGATATAGTTTTCGTGCATCACCCGGTTGCTGTAGCTAAACACAATCCGGGTAGTGGTGAGCAGGGCAATGGCACCCGTTCGGGCGCGCAAGAGGATATTTTCGCCCAACGAAGGCACCAGGGGATTATCAAAAGGTGCAAAATCGCAGGTGGCTGTCAAGAACAAAGGCAGGCGGTTTTCATTCTGCCAGGCATCAACAATGCTTTGATCCAGTATGGTTTCATCGGCCAGGCGGCGAGGCCCCCCATGCCCCGAATAGCTCCAGATCAGGTTGCCATTCATGATCTGGTTGTCGATGGCCTGGTTTACCTGCGGATACCGGCTGCCCCCCGCGTTGGCCTGCTGTGGAAATGCATCGAGGTAAATCTTTTGTATGTCAAAACCGGGTGCTACCCTACTCGCTTCCGTCGTTACGGCCTCCGCATCGATCAAATGCTGGTTCTGATCTTCATCGTCGGCCACAAAACCTAATTGCGTACGCCAGGGACCGAGGGATGCGCTGCTGAGGTATTTCTCCACCTTATCTACATATTGCCGTGCCTGCTGCTCGCTGGCGGCAGGAATGCGACCAATACCAATATCGAGGTCATTGATACGCAACCCGCTATTGATGTCTTCCTCATCTTCCAAAAAACCAAAAAAATCATCACTCGCATAGGTAGCCAGCACATCCAGCGAAAACCCGTTTTGCCAGGCCGGTACCAGATTGGTATTGTTCGATAACCGGTCGAGGTTGTCGTAGGAAGCATCGCCTAATAGCAACAGATATTGAAGGCGGTCATCGGCACTCTGACCGTATTTGTCATAATACATTTTTACATAGTTCCGCAGCGCCACGGGATCGGGACGGCCACTGGCAAACTCATGATAAACCTGTTCGGTGGTCGCCACTTTCACCCGCAAGGATTGCCGCTGCCGGTGCAGGGTGGCCAGTCTTTCGGCCTGGCCTCGTAGTGTTGGATGACAAATGATGATATAGTCAACCGGCTCGCTGCCGTGCAGGTCCTGGACGGCCAAAGCGCCCTTTGCAACCGGTGCAGGCGCCAAAGCGGGATCGAAAGCGATATACTCCCGCAAACGATCCGTTTCGCGAACAAACCGGTGTCCATTGTTGTTGGCGACAAGCTGCATTTGTACGGGTGCGCGCACATCGGTGATGTCCCATACCCGCAAGGATGCAGGTGTATTCGCCAACTCAAAGCTGGCGGGGCCACTGCCCACCGATAACCAATCGCGAAAAGACAATTGCCCAGTCCCCTCCATGCGTAGCTCATTGCGGGTAAACCATTCAAACCAGTTGAGCCATCCCTGGGCATTAAAGCTGCCGGGAACAAACCGCATTTGAAGGTTGCCGGGTTGATAGGCAAAACTGAATTCCGATTCTGCCTCGCGGGCAAACAAATCGTATTGCCCCGCTCCCGTGGGCAGCACATTGAGGGAGCCAATACTATTATTTTGCCAATTCAGATCAAACCGACTGGATGCGCCCACCGATCGGGCTATACAGGAAAGCCGAAGTATGGCCGGAGAATTGGGCACTACCGGACCCGCGTCGATGGCAAAGGAGCGCAGCAGGGTTTTACCCGGCGCCTCCGCAAATTCTTCCCCATACCATTCCCGGCCACTGGCTAAAAAATTGATAGTATCCAACTCATGAAAATAGCGGGCATCGTAGCGGGTAACCGTTTGTGCGGCCAAAGGGGGATTCACCTGTGTATTCACCCGGGTACCCGTGCCTTGTATACTTATATAATAATAGGAAGACCGGCTGAATAAGTGGCGCTGATGACGAAACCGCCGGTTGAGGGAGTCGTTGCGCCAGCTATCGGGGCCTTCCGCATAAAACAGGAAATAGTCGGCCCCATTAAAACTCCCATCCCCCCCATCCTCCATCCAAATGGCTACTTCGGGCAGGTCGTCAGGTACGGCACTGGCATTATCCTCAGGCAACATAGCGCCCCCATAGCCATGAAGCCGGATGGCCCCGCTGGGAATACTGTTGCCCGTGAGGCCCAGCCGCTGCAAAAAAGCAAGATCAACTTTGTAAATTCCGGTTTGTTGTACGCTTATTTGAAACCAGTTGCCGGATGCGAGAACGGAATGGTCGCGATAGCTACGCTGGGCCTGCAAAAGCAGGACAGGAAGCAGGCAACTTATGAAGCCAAGCAGCAGGTATGGTTTTCGCATCAGCATCGGAAACTCAACATCCCGGCATCGTAGATTCCCGGCACGGAAGGGGTAGTTATGCTAATTTGTAATTTATTGAAAGTGACTATATTCGCAGATACGGCACTGAAATCTTTTATCCAAACAATAATATCACCTAAACGGCCGTTAAAATTATTCCAATTCATAGGTTTATGCAAAAAACAATGAGCGTGAAAAACTTATTTATCCTACTATCCTGTGTGATGCTGCTCGCATCCTGCAAAAATGGCGGCCTCTTCAAGAAGAAGTCCGCCAAATCTGACGTAACAGGATGGAGTTACAATGACAAGAAAATGGGTGGCTTCCAGGTGGCCAAAGCCAGGGACCAGCAAACAGGTCCGGGTCTCATCTTTGTTCAGGGCGGTACCTTCACTATGGGCCAAACGGAAGAAGATGTGATGGGCGACTGGAACAATATCCCCCGTCGGGTATCGGTACCATCGTTTTATATCGACCGTACCGAGGTGGCCAACGTACACTACCGTGAATACCTCTATTGGTTGCAGCGTGTGTTCGACCCCTCCGATCCCGTTAACATTCCGATTATTGAAGGCGCGTTGCCCGATACCCTGGTATGGCGCAGCGAGCTGAGCTATAACGAGCCGATGGTGGAATATTATTTCCGTCACCCCGGCTTCAACTACTACCCGGTAGTAGGTGTAAGCTGGCAACAAGCGACCGATTTCTGCCTGTGGCGTAGCGACAGGGTGAATGAAGGTATCCTGATGGACAAAGGCTATATCAACGAGCAGAGCGTAATGGGTCAGCAGGGTTCCAACAACTTTACGACCAAGTCGTACCTGCTCGATCTGTATCAAACTGCACCTGGCAAAACAGCCACTTCCAAAAAGAATCCGCTGAAGACCCCGCAGGGTCAGCCCCGGACCAAAGTTAGTTTTGAGGATGGTCTGCTGCTCCCCAATTACCGTCTGCCCATTGAAGCAGAGTGGGAATACGCCGCCTATGGTTTGATTGACCAGAACCCCCGCCCCAGCCGCAAGGAAGGTAAGCGTGGTGAGGAACTGGTAAGCAACAAACAGGTATATCCCTGGTCGCAAAATGTAAACGGCCTGCGCGATACCCGCCATGGTAGCTGGCAGGGTGCTTTCCTGGCCAACTTTAAGCGTGGCTCGGGTGATAATGCCGGTGTGGCAGGTGGTTTGAACGACCGCGCCTTCTATACCGCAGAAGTTACTTCTTTCTTCCCCAATGGCTTCGGTCTGTACAACATGGCCGGTAACGTAAGCGAATGGGTACAGGACGTATATCGTCCGCTCAACACCATGGATATCGACGATATGCCCGCTCCTTTCCGTGGTAATAAATACATGAAGATCTACAAAGATCCCAATACAGGTGAAGCAGAACTGAACGACACCACCGGCCGCGTACGCATGGTAGAAGTTACTGATGCAGAAAGCAAGGATCGTCGTAACTATCAGCGTGGTGATGTAATCAACTATCTCGATGGTGATACCGCTTCCATGGTTCAATATGGTTATGGTGTAACTACCCTGGTGAGCGACCACTCAAGGGTGTACAAAGGAGGTAGCTGGAACGATCGCGCCTACTG
This sequence comes from uncultured Citrobacter sp., assembly GCA_964395095.1. Lineage (GTDB taxonomy): Bacteria > Bacteroidota > Bacteroidia > Chitinophagales > Chitinophagaceae > CAYMZZ01. The sequence continues at coordinate 54,084 of CAYMZZ010000002.1, read as the reverse complement.
GCTGAGCCCCGGTGCCCGTCGCTTCCTCGAAGAAGATCAGGCCCTGAGCACACTCGGTTTCCGTTGCGCCATGGACCGTATGGGTAGCCCCGAAGGTAATGGCCGCAAAGTGGGTCAGCAATTCCCGACCAAACGCCAGAAACGCTAAGCAATTTTTCTTTCATAAACCTACAGAAAGCTGTTCCGAAAGGGGCAGCTTTTTTTGTGTTGTACGTTTTTTTGTTTAAAGTTTAGGGTTTAAGGTTTAATGGGAATGGGAAGTGGGAAATAGTCAGTTTCATATAAAGGACAAAATCAGTGCGAATCTGCGTCAGAAATCAGCGCAAATCTGCGGGAAATTCTTCTGCACTTTAATCTGCTTTAGAGTTCAGGTGAGTTTACTGCAGATTTGCGCTGATATTTGATTACAGTAAAAGTGTCTGGTTTTTTAGAACCTGACAGGATGAAAGGAATACCTTCATTTTCGGCCCTGCCCTGTAACTTTACAGGCAAGACTTAAATTATATTGTCAACCGAAACTCAGCCAATACTTTAAACTTTAAACCCTAAACCTTAAACAAAAAAACGTACAACGTAAAACGTAAAACCTCAAAAATGTTCCTGCACGACCTATACAATCTCTTCCTCACCCATCCTTCCGTACAAACCGATACGCGCAAACTGCGATTGGGTGATTTATTTTTTGCTTTAAAGGGCGCCAACTTCAATGGCAACCAGTTTGCCGCACAGGCATTGGAGGCCGGTGCCGCCTATGCCATCATTGATGAAGAAGCTTATGCCATTCCGGGAAAGACCATACTGGTGAGCGATGTGTTGCAAACCCTGCAACAACTGGCGCTTCACCATCGCCGTCAATTCACCATCCCCTTTATTGCTATCACAGGCAGCAACGGCAAAACCACAACCAAGGAACTGGTGCATGCCGTGCTGTCAAAAAAATACCGCACCTATACCACCGAAGGCAACTTCAACAATCATATCGGTATTCCGCTCACCATTCTGAAAGTGAAAGCCGATGCGGAAATGGCCGTGGTGGAAATGGGCGCCAATCACCAGCGGGAAATTGCCGCTTATTGTACTTATACTGAACCCTCGCATGGCCTGATCACCAATGTGGGCAAAGCTCACCTGGAGGGATTTGGCGGATTGGAAGGCGTACGAAAAGGCAAGGGCGAACTATTCGATTACCTGCGCGGCAGGCCCGAGGGCATGGTTTTCGTAAACTGGGATTACGATTACCTTCAGGAAATGAGCCGGGGAATAGCGCATATCATAAAGTATGGAACCACCGACGGGCTATTTGTAAAGGGCAGGTTATTGCAGGGCGACCCTTTCCTGCATGCTTCCCTGCAACATGAAAAGGAAGAGGCAGCGCTGCATACCCAACTGGTGGGCGCCTACAACCTGCCTAACCTGATGGCGGCGGCGGCCATCGGCCTGCATTTCGGTGTTGCTCTTGGCGACATAAAATCGGCCATCGAAACCTATACGCCCTCCAACAGCCGATCGCAATTGCTGAAATATGGAGAACATGAAATCATACTGGATGCCTACAATGCCAATCCCAGCAGTATGCGCCTGGCCATTGAAAACCTGGCCCGTCTGCAGGCAGCACATAAAGTGCTGATACTGGGCGCCATGGCCGAGCTGGGTGAGGAAAGCCTGGCAGAGCACCAGGGCATTATTGACCTGATAGGCCAAAGCCACTGGGATGCCGTGGCCCTTGTGGGTGGCGATTTTCAAAAACTTTCACACCCCTATCTTCGTTTTGATAATGCAGAAGCCGCAGGCCAATGGTGGCGGCAGGCCAATCTGCATCCCGCAAGAGTACTGATAAAGGGCAGCCGCTCCATGCAAATGGAAACTGTACTAAAAGCCTGATAACCGATGGATTGGAAAAAACTATTCCCCCAGTTTGAGCCTGAGCTCATCAGCATTATGGAGCAGGAATCCAGCTTTAAATCGTATAAGGCTGGCGACATAATAATGCGGAGGGGACAATATATCCGCTCCACCGTACTCGTTCTCTCGGGCCGCGTAAAGATCTATCGGGAAAATGAGGAAGGTGGCGAATTCCTGATGTATTACCTTCAGCCCGGCGAAGCCTGCGCCGTTTCCATGATCTGCGCCGTGCAATCCGAGGCCAGCGAAGTGATGGCAAGGGCTGAAGAGGACACCGAATTGCTGATGCTGCCCATACAGCTCATGGATGAGCTGATGAACAAATACAAGAGCTGGTACCAGTTTGTAATCCGCACTTATCGCAGCCGCTTCGATGAACTGCTGACGGTGATCGACAATATTGCTTTTCGCAACATGGATGAAAGACTGGAATTCTACCTGCAAAGACATATGCAGGCCACCGGCAAAAATCAAATAGAACTATCGCATCAGCAAATAGCCGAAGACCTGAATAGCTCAAGAGAAGTTATTTCAAGGCTATTGAAAAAAATGGAACAAAGGGGATTGGTGAGTTTGCACAGGAATATGATTGAGTGGAAAGTTTAGGAGTTTAAGGTTTAGGGTTTAAGGTTTAATGTGTAGTCGTATTTTAAATCAGTCAGCCAATCGAATCGGATGCATGATTGTTTTTAAACCTTTAACCCTAAACCTTAAACCAAAAACGTATAACGTACTACGTAAAACGTCAATGTGATTCCAGTCACACCCCACCCCTTTCCGCCTGCTTAATTTTGCCTTTCAAACTGAAAATTACCGCATATGAAAGTGGAACAAATTTATACCGGATGTTTGGCACAAGGTGCTTACTACATTGAGAGCGATGGGGAAGCCGTAGTGATTGATCCCCTGCGCGAAGTGCAGCCTTATATTGAGAAGGCTGAGCATAACAAAGCAAAGATCAGGTATGTGCTGGAAACCCATTTCCATGCCGACTTTGTGAGCGGCCACCTGGATCTGAGTAAGAAGACCGGCGCCCCCATCGTGTATGGCCCCATGGCCAAACCCGAATTTGATGCTTATATCGCCAAAGATGGGGAAGAACTGAAAGTAGGTAAGATCCGGCTGCGGGTGATTCATACGCCTGGCCATACCATGGAAAGCACTTGTTATTTGCTGATAGATGAAAAGGGGAAAGAAACAGCCCTCTTCTCCGGCGACACGCTCTTCATTGGTGATGTGGGCCGCCCCGACCTGGCGCAGAAAGTAGCATCGGACCTTACGCAGGAGAAACTGGCGGGCCATCTGTTTGATAGCTTACGCAACAAGATCATGACCCTGCCCGATGACGTGATCGTGTACCCCGCGCATGGTGCCGGCAGTGCCTGTGGCAAAAACATGAGCAAGGAAACTTCCGATACACTGGGCAATCAAAAGAAGCACAACTATGCCTTGCGGAAAGATATGACCCGTGATGAGTTTATTAAAGAAGTAACCACGGGACTGGTAGCACCTCCCGCTTATTTTCCGCTCAACGTGATGATGAATATCCAGGGTTATGAGAGCATCGACAAAGTTCTGGAACGTGGGCAACATGCCCTGAGCCCCGAAGCTTTTGAAACCGCCGCCAATGAAACCGGCGCGCTGGTACTGGATACCCGCGATCCACAAACTTTTGCGAAAGGGTTTATTCCTAACTCGATCAATATCGGCATCGACGGATCTTTCGCGCCCTGGGTTGGCGCCATGATACCGGATATAAGGCAGGAGCTGTTGATCGTAGCCGACAAGGGCCGCGAAGAAGAAGTGGTGACACGCCTCGCCCGCGTAGGCTATGACCACACCATTGGTTACCTCGCAGGAGGTTTTGAAGCCTGGGCCGGCGCCGGAAAGGAAGTGGACCAGATCGAATCCATCAGCGCCGAAGAACTGGCCAAACGAATGGAAAAAGAAGAGCTGAATATTCTGGATGTTCGCAAAAACAGCGAATACCTGAGCGAACACATCGTGAATGCTGAAAATACCCCGCTCGATTTTATCAACGACGAGATGGCGAAGATCGATAAGGACAAAACCTACTACGTACATTGTGCCGGTGGCTATCGGTCCATGGTGTTCAATTCGATCCTGCGTGCCAGGGGATTTGACAAGCTGATTGATGTGAAGGGAGGATTCAAAGCCATTAAGGAGGCCGGTAAGTTTGAGATCACCGATTATGTTTGTCCCACCACCCTCCTGTGACAGCTATAAAAAGTACCGATTGTAATTTCTGTGAATAATTAATCATGTCGGAGCCCGGTTCATTGCCTTGATAAATGAACCGGGACTTTCGGCAGAATTTTCAATACCATACAAAATAATCTGATTAAATATGTTTAGCTCACCCTGGCCCTGGTATATTGCCGGACCACTGATTGGCCTAACGGTTCCGGCGCTCCTGCTGCTCGGCAATAAATCGTTTGGTATTTCTTCTTCGCTGCGACATATGTGCGCGGCCTGTATCCCCGCCAGGATTCCTTTTTTTCAGTACGACTGGAAGAAGGAAATCTGGAACCTGTTTTTTGTAGCAGGTATTCTTGTCGGCGGCATCATCGCCAGCGTTTGGATGGCCAATCCCAACCCCGTAGAAGTGCATCCCAACCTGGCTGGCGAACTGGCCGGCTATGGTGTTACCAATTATGAAAGCATTGTTCCCCTGGATCTTTTCAACTGGAATGAACTGTTGGGTCCCCGTGGCCTGATCCTGATGGTCGCCGGTGGTTTCCTGGTAGGTTTTGGCACCCGCTATGCAGGCGGTTGCACTTCAGGCCATGCCATCATGGGCATCAGCAACCTGCAATGGCCTTCGGTGATTGCTACCTGCTGCTTTATGGTGGGTGGTATAATCATGGCCAACTTTATATTGCCTGCAATTCTTCGTTTATAAGGAAAATATTGTCTTTAACAACATATTTCGAACAAATAACTGAATTAAATGTCTACAATAATAGAACAAGGACCCATTCCCAATACCGATTACGAAGTACGCTCGGAAAACGCCATGTGCGTGAATGAAAGCCAGTTGGATAAACCCGTTTGGACCAACCTCAAATATGGCTTACTGGGTATAGTATTCGGCATCGTTTTCGTAAAAGCTGAAATTATTTCCTGGTTCCGCATCCAGGAAATGTTTCGCTTTCAGAGTTTCCACATGTATGGCGTTATTGGCTCAGCCATCGTAGTGGGAATGATCAGTGTTTGGCTGATCAGGAAATACCAGGCCAAATCCATGGAAGGAGAAACCATACGGATCGAACCTAAAAAATTCAATAAAGGTCAGGTATATGGCGGATTGATTTTTGGCCTGGGCTGGGCCCTCACCGGCGCCTGTCCCGGACCACTCTTTGCACAAATAGGAACCGGAGCCCTGGTAATCAGCGTTACGCTATTGAGCGCTATTGCCGGCACCTGGGTTTATGGCCGATTCAGACATAAACTGCCTCATTAAGCCAGGCGACTATGGCAGGCCGGATTCCTGATTATTCACTATTAAAACGAATGATTATGAAACAGACAACCAAGATTGGATTAGATAAAAAAGATTCGGCAAGCCTGGCCGCCAAATTAAACCTCCTGTTGGCCAACCTGCAATTGTTTTATATCAACAGCCGCGGGTTTCACTGGAATATCAAGGGCGAGAAATTTTTCGAGTTGCACGCAAAGTTTGAAGAGCTTTATACCGACCTGCAAGTGAAGATCGATGAAGTGGCGGAGCGGATACTGACCCTGGGGCAGATCCCCAGCCATTCGTTTAGCCAGTTCTTGAAAGACAGCAGCATCCACGAGCAAACCAATATCAGTGATGGAAATGAAGCCGTGCAGTCGGTGCTGGATGCGTATAAAGTGGTGCTGGAACTCGAAAGGGAGTTGCTGGAACTTTCAGCCGCTTCGAATGACGAAGGAACCAATGCCCTGATGAGTGATTATATCCGCCAGCAGGAGAAAGAAGTATGGATGTACTCCGCTTACCTGGGCAAATAGCCTGTTGATTCAGGGAAATAAAGTAGGTTTGGACTAAATTTTCCGCTTGAACAGTACTGAAAAAAAGATCAATAAGGACCTGATACTCCGGGAGCAATTGGCGATCGATCGCACCGAAATGGCGAATGACCGCACATTGCTCTCGTTTATTCGCACTTCCCTCTATTTTGCCGTAGCAGGGCTTACCGTATTCAGCCTTTTCAAAATCCGCTATAGCTGGATCATCGAACTCGTATTCTTTGCTATAGCCTTGCTGATCCTCACGATTGGCCTGCGAAAGTTTTACCGGATGAAGAGAAAGCTAAAAAACACCTTACGCCATATTGGCGATTATAAGCTGGATGAGGCTGACGATTTTGAAATTTGATAATTGATACCAGACGCATGAAAATATCCAATCATTTACCCCTGTTTGCATTAATATCCCTGTTGGGTATGGCAATAAGCTGCAACAATGCCGAAGAACCGGCCACTACCCAAGCACCCGCAAGAAGCCTGGCACCCGCCATGCCTTCTTTTGCGCTGCGTGATGAAGCCGGAAATATCATTAACCTCAGCCATTTAAAAGGGAAAAAAGTATTCGTGAATCTCTGGGCCACCTGGTGCCCGCCCTGCCGGGCCGAAATGCCTTCCATTCAAAAACTGGCCAGTGCTGTTGACAGCAACAAGGCTGTTTTCGTAATGCTCTCGCTCGACGAAGACTTTGAAGTTGCCAAAGAATACGCGAAGCAAACCTCCCTGGATCTTCCCATCTATGCCCCTGCGGGTCCCCTGCCCCAGCTTTTTCAAACCCAGGGCATACCCGTCACCTATATCTTCGATGAAAAAGGAGAACTCATTTTCCGCCGCGACCGGGCGGACAATTATGATCAACCCCGATTTGTGGAAATGCTTGGGGGCGGGGATCGTGAATCGTGAAGCGTGAATCGTGAGGCGTGAGTGCAGTTTAAGGTTTAGGGTTTAAGGTTTAAGGTTGAATGTATTTATTAGGTATGGACGTTATGTCCATTCAAACCCTAAACCCTCAACTTTAAACCTTAAACGCTCAACTTTAAACCCAACGTAAAACGTATTACGTATAACGTAAAACGTACTACGTACAGCTTCTCACAACATACTCGTCGGAATCCTGTACTGCGTTCTCGGCAGATCGGTTTCTTTCAGCGCCTTAAATCCACCCCGCACATTCACCAGGTTTTCAAAGCCGCGGGCTTTCAGGATAGATATAAGAATCACGGAACGATAGCCACCGGCGCAATGCACATGGTATTCTTTATTCTTATTCAACTCTTCCATGTGCTGATTCACAAAATCAAGTGGGAATGTTTGCGCATCCACCATATGCTCCGACTCATATTCGCTTTTACGCCTCACATCCAGCAGGTGCACGGCTTCCGGTGATACGTGATAGAGCGATGCCAGATCAGTAGCACTGATTTCGCGCAGGCTGGCGGTTTCAAATCCACCCTCCTTCCAGGTGTCGATACCACCTACCAGGTAACCCAGGGTATTGTCGTAGCCAACCCTGGCGAGCCGCATCACCACTTCTTCTTCCCGGCCTTCATTGGCTACAAACAAAATCGGCTGCTTCAGATCGGTGATCAGGGTACCCACCCAGGGTGCGAAATTGTCGTCGAGACCAATAAATACGGAACCCGGAATATGCTCCTTCACAAAATCATCCTGATGCCGGGTATCCAGAACCAGTGCATCCGAAGATTCCCACAAGGCTTCAAACTCCCGTGCATTGAATCCGCGCCGGCCCTGGGCTATGATTTCATCCATCGACTTTACATTTCCGCCTACATTCATCAGCACATTCGAGGGGAAATACTGCGGGGGTTCTACCAATCCTTCCGTTACGGCTTTTATAAACTCCTCGCGGCTCATATCAGCGCGCAGGGCATAGTTCACCTGCTTCTGATGGCCCAGGGTATCCGAAGTCTCCTTGCTCATATTCTTGCCACAGGCACTTCCCGCGCCATGCCCCGGATAAACGATGAGCGAATCCGGCAATGGCATAATCTTGTTGCGCAGCGAATCGAACAACTGGCCGGCCAGCCATTCCGGCGTAATATCCGCTTTCAGTTTCTGTACCAGGTCGGGCCGGCCTACATCCCCAATAAAGAGCGTATCGCCGGTAAAGATGGCTCTTTCCACACCGGCTTCGTCGAGGAGGAGATAGCTGCTGCTTTCCAGCGTATGACCGGGTGTATGCAGAACCCGGATCTTGACCTTTCCGAGAGAAAGCTCCTCGTTGTCTTTCGCAACATGTACTTTATAACCGGGTTTGGCGGTGGGACCAAAAACGATGGTGGCGCCTGTTTTCGAAGCCAGGTCTACATGCCCACTCACAAAGTCGGCATGAAAATGCGTTTCGAGGATATAGCGTATACGCGCACCGTCGCGTTGCGCTCTTTCCAGGTAAGGGCGGGTTTCACGAAGTGGATCAATGATGGCAGCTTCGCCTTCGCTTTCAATATAATAGGCCGCTGCTGCAAGGCATCCTGTATAAATCTGTTCTATACGCATGGCTATGGATTTGGTTCAAAGTTCCCTTTTGCAGGCTACCCCTGAGTATGATTTCCCTCAAACCTTCACCTGAGTAAACTCAGGTGAAGGCGACGCAAAATATGATTGTGGTTCGATGCTGTTTATAAGTGACGGAGATCACAAAATCCCGCTTCGCCTGCACGTTACTTTGAATCCTAAACTTTGATTATGCCAGTGCAACACCAACTAGTAATCGTCGGCGGCGGAAATGCCGGTATATCGGTAGCCGCCCAACTCCTGCGTCAAAACAGACAGCTCGATATCGCTATCATTGAGCCATCGGATAAGCACTATTATCAACCCGCCTGGACCCTGGTGGGTGGGGGCGTATTTGACGCGAAAAAAACGGTAAGACCTGAGTCATCTGTTATTCCGAAAGGAGCACAGTGGATCCGCCAGAGAGTAACGGGCTTTGATCCGGAGAAAAACCAGGTGACGCTCGATAATGGGGAAACAGTCAACTACCAGTACCTGGTAGTGGCACCGGGCATACAGCTCAACTGGCACGAAATAAAAGGGTTGAAGGAAACCCTGGGGAAAAATGGCGTCACGTCCAATTACCTATACGAACTGGCTCCCTATACCTGGGAATGTATCCGCGAATTCAAGGGCGGTAACGCGCTATTTACAAACCCACCCACCCCCGTAAAATGCGGAGGCGCCCCGCACAAGATTATGTGGATGGCGGCCGACTATTTCCGCAAAAGGAAAATGCTCGATAAAACCCATATCCAGTACTGGAGTGGTGGCACCCGCCTGTTTGGAGTGGATAAATACGAAAAGGTGTTGAAAGGGGTTGCCGTACGCGACAAGGTAGATATGCATTTCTATACCCGGCTCATTGAAATTAATGGTCCGGAAAAAACAGCCATCTTCGAAGGATTTGGTGAAAAGAATAAGGGCGAGATTTACCAGGTGAAATTTGATATGATTCATATTACGCCTCCGCAAAGCGCGCCCGATTTTGTACGCAATAGCCCTCTGGCCAATGAAGCGGGTTGGGTAGATGTGGACAAATACAGCCTGCAGCACCTTCGCTATCCCAATATTTTTTCATTGGGCGATGCCTCCTCATTACCCACATCGCGCACCGGCGCGGCCATTCGCAAGCAGGCGCCTGTACTGGTCAAAAACCTGCTCGCCTTCATGAAGGGAGAGGAACTGAAAGCCCGGTACAATGGCTATACCAGTTGCCCGGTTGTGACTGGCTATGGCAAACTGGTGCTCTGCGAATTCGACTATGCGAATAAACCGACCGAAACCTTTCCCTTCAACCAGGCAAAGGAAAGGTGGAGTATGTACCAACTAAAAACCAAAGTGCTGCCCTGGCTGTATTGGCATAAGATATTGCCGGGGAAAATGTGAGGGAAGTAGGGAGTAGTAAGTGGTAAGTAGTAAGTGGTAAGTAGTAAGTGGGAAGCAGGCAGGCCGATTGTAAGCAAAACCTTAAACATTAAACTCTAAACCCTAAACCCTTAAACAGCTCAACAAATACCCAAATTACCGAATATGACCATCAACCATCACCCAAATAAAACAATCGTACCTTTGCACTACTCAAAACGCAGTATATGAAGAACTGGATATTGGCGAACAAATGGATTCTGCTGGGTGTGGCTTTGGGTGCTGCCGGCGGGTTTTTGTACTGGCAGCAAATAGGCTGCAATAGCGGATCCTGTATGATCACTTCCAAATGGCCTAATAGCACCGCTTATGGCGCATTGATGGGTGGATTGGTATTCAGCATTTTTGTTCCCGCCAAAAAGAAAAATAGCGCCGATCAGCAGGAAGAACCGAATAAATAGAAAAAAGTACTCCTATGTCACATACCCTTGTTTCCGATAAACCCAATCAGATGAAAGAGGATATCCCCCATCGTGGTTACCTGAGTTCCGCACTCGGCTGTCGCTGTCCGCGCTGCCGGGATGGAAAATTATTCAAGAACCCTGTTTCCATTTCCATGAAAAAGAATATGGAAATGAATAAGGAATGTCCCGTTTGCGGGCAGCCTACCGAAATTGAAGTGGGTTTCTATTATGGCACCAGCTATGTAAGTTATGCCCTCACTGTGGCTATCAGCGTAGCCAGCCTTATTGCCTGGTGGGTCATCATTGGTCTTTCCACCCAGGACAACCGATTCTTCTACTGGCTGGGGTTTAATGCAGTATTCCTGATCTTACTTCAACCCTGGCTCATGCGCCTCAGCCGCAGCTTTTGGATTTCCTGGTTTGTAAAATACGACCGCAACTGGCGCGTAAGCGGTCCGGTAGATGTTTCGGAACGCATCAACCCCGATCAGGCTAATAACTGGTGAACGCGGACGAATAAGCCATGTCGTTCAGCTTATCTTTTCCGAAATAGATCCAACGCAAAAAATCCCGCCTATTTTCTAAGGTGAAGGGCTTTGGGTTTGGTAAAGGCGCGAATGCCCGCATGCGAAAGCGTGGCGCCAAAACCCGAGTGTTGTCGACCCGTCCAGGGCAGGGCGGGACTCACCCGGTCGCAACAATTCCAATAGCCCGTACCGGCATTTATTTGCATCAGTAGTTGACGGGCGCGTTGCTCGCTCGATGAATAAACAGAAGCGGTGAGACCATAGTCGGTATCCTTCATTTTCGCGAGGGCATCCGCATCATCTTTCACCGGCATGATCCCGATAATGGGTCCGAATGATTCTTCCCGCATCACCCGCATATCGTTGCTTACATGGGTCAGAATAGTGGGTTCATAATACTGGCCCGGTCCTTTTGTTCGCTTTCCACCCGTTAGCAGTTGGGCTCCTTTGGCTACTGCATCACTCACCTGGGCATCAAGCAAATCAGCCTGCTGGGGACGGGTGAGGGCACCAATATACACGTCCTCGCCCATCGGATCTCCCATTTTCCAGCTCTTCACTTCCTTCACAAAGGCGTTGGTAAATTCATCAGCGATCGCTTCGTGTACATATATTCTTTCCACGGCGCAGCAACTCTGCCCATTGTTGTAAAAAGCACCATCTGCCACCGCCGCTGCTACTGCCGCTATATCCGCAATATCGTCTGCCACATACAAGGGATCCTTACCACCCAGTTCGCACTGGCAGGGTACCATCTTTGGCGCCACCTGCTCATAGATGTATTTTCCGGTTTGATAACTTCCGGTAAAAAAATACCCATCCAGCGGCAATTCGAGCAGGCTCCTGCCAACTGCGGGGCCACCGGGCAGGCACTGAAACAATTCAGGAGGAACTCCTGCCTTATGCAATAGTTCCGCAATATGCAGCCCGGTGAGTGTGGCATATTCCGATGGCTTGTATAAAACGGCATTGCCGGCAATAAGCGCGGGCACAAAAACATTCACGCCTACCAGATAGGGATAGTTCCAGGCGGAAATATTGGCGACAACACCCAGCGGCTCATATACGATCCATTCTTCCAAACCCGCTTCCTGGTGCATACATTCATTTTCCAGGTATTTTGCCGCATGGCGGCATAGCCAATCGATACGACTGCGGGCACCATTGATCTCATTGCGCGACTGGCGGATGGGCTTACCCACTTCTTTGGTAAGGGTAGTGGCCAGTACTTCCTTATTCGCTTCCAGCAGGTCTTTAAAGTTTTCCAATACCGATACACGCTCGTGCAGGGGTCTGGCGCCCCAGTTCGCACGACCCGCCAGCGCAAGGGCATAGGCTGCCTGTACCGCGGCTTCTGTTGTGTCCGAAACTTCCTTTATCAGGCTTCCATCTGCAGGGTTAATGATCTTCATATTATGCTTTTACCAACATCACTTCATGTAAAAACCTGTCTCGCAAGGCAGCAGATGCGGGGCTATCCTGCAAGCCAATGGCGAATAGTCGTTCCGGGTGCCATTGCACACCCAACAGAAAGGGCCGTCCTTTTCTTTCCTCCCATTCCATTCCTTCAATGGTACCATCATCGGCAAAGGCATTGACCCGCAAACCCTTGCCTGGTTTCTTTACAGCCTGATGATGGGCTGAATTCACCGCGCACCGGGTAGTTCCCAAAATCTCCTGCATCAGCGTTCCTTCCAGCACCTGCAAGCCATGTGCTTTATCTTTTCCATCGGCGGCACGGTGTATAGCGTTGCCGGTACGCCCCAGGTCCTGCACCAGCTTTCCGCCCAGCAGGCTGTTCACCAATTGCATACCCCGGCAAATAGCGAGTACGGGCAGCGCCATTTCCTGGCTTACGGCGAATACAGCCGTTTCAAAATGATCACGCGCCTTGTCGAAATGCCTGGGAGCATTGGCATAATCCTTTTTCTTTCTGCCATAAAAGGAGGGATGCACATCGGTACCGCCGGAGAAGACCAAACCCTGGCATCTGCGCAAGTCGGCGATATTGTCGTTTTCAACACTAAGGGTTATAATCTCCACATCGGCGCCGGCCTGCAGCCAGCGCACATAATTCTCATGCTTCTGTTCATTGTTGGTATAGGTCAGCGCAATTACGGGTTTCATAGTGCCTCCTCATATAATTTTCTAAACTGTTCAAGGCTCACGGGCCGGGGATTATTAGGGTGTGCAAAATCAGCCAGGGCCAGCCTGGCCAGGGTGTCGATATGCGAAGCCTGCACCCCTATTTTTTGGAGCTGACGGGGAATGCCGATACGATCATTCCACTCCAGCAAATACTGTATCAGCGTTTCCGGATCCACATTCGGAATATCAAATGCCGCCGCCATTCGCCGGAAGGCTTCAGGCACCACTTCGCTGTTGAAACGCATACCATAAGGCAACAGAACCGCATTGGCCAATCCGTGATGGGTATCGAGCAGGGAAGAAAGCGGATGCGCAAGGGAATGCACCACGCCCAGTCCTTTTTGAAAAGCAATGGCCCCCATCATGGATCCCAGCAACATCTGGCTGCGGCTCTCCAGGTCGGGACGATGCACGGCTTTCTCCAGCGAGAGATGGATCAGCCGCATACCTTCGAGGGCGATGCCTTCGCAGATGGGGTGCGGCATTTTGGCGATAAACGCCTCCATATTGTGGGTCAACGCATCCATACCCGTTGCGGCCGTGATGGCCGGCGGTAGCTCCATCGTCAACTCCGGATCGGCAAATACTATTCGGGCAAGCAGTTTGGGTGAGAAGAGAATTTTTTTCTGATGGGTTTCATCATCGGCGATGATGGCACTTCGGCCCACTTCGCTGCCGGTACCGGCGGTAGTGGGGATGGTAATGAAGTGGGGCACATCGTTGGTGATATAAATATCGCCACCAACCAAATCATCATACTTGAACAAATCTTCGCGGTGATGAACACGCAATACAATAGCACGTGCCACATCCAGCGCTGCGCCGCCACCAATACCGATTACCGAATCGCAGGCTTCCGCATCAAACTGCTCCGTGCCTTTGTAAACATCGGATTTAACCGGGTTGCGATGGATATCCTTAAAAACAATGGGCTGGATTGATTTTTTTTCCAGGCTTTCCATTATCGTTTTGAAGAAGGGAAGCCCGGCCACCGTTGCATCCGTAACCAGTAGCGGTTTTCGAAGTTGTTGTTGCCGGCAATAGTCGGGCAACTCCTTTACAGCGCCCGCTCCAAAGCGAATGGTAGTTGGAAAGTTATATTGATATACCTGATTGAAACGCATAATATAAGATAAGAAAATTTACTGGTTTCGGCTCAGGCAGGCATCGTTAGCAGGATCAGATGATCTCAAAATAGCGCTTATATTCCCAATCGGTCACGGCTTTCAGGTGTTGGCGCCATTCCCATTCGCGGGTCATGATAAAATGTTCGGTGAACTCCTCCCCAAACAATTCTTTGGCGATGGGTGAGGCTTTCATTTTATCGGTCGCTTCCTGCAGGGTACGTGGCAGGAGGCCATTCGATTCATCACGATATCCATTTCCACTGCTGGCTGCCTGCTGTAACTTCAGCTTGTGTTTGATGCCGTAGAGTCCCGATGCAATGGAAGCGGCCATGGCCAGATAGGGATTCACATCCGCTCCCGGCACCCTGGTTTCGATGCGGGTTCCTGATCCACCTGAGTTGATAACACGCAGGGCCACCGTCCGGTTGTCGAAACCCCAGGTGAGGGTGGTAGGCGCCCAGGCTCCTTCCACCAAACGTTTATAGCTGTTGATGGTAGGCGCATACAGGGGCAGGATATGCGGCAGGCAATACAACTGGCCGGCAATATACTGCCGCATCAGGGCGCTGATCTTTTCTTTATTCTTTTCATCGGCAAACAGATTCAGCTTGCCGCCTTTGTCCCACAAGCTTTGATGTATATGTCCACCACAACCAGGCAACTGTTCATTTACCTTGGCCATAAAGCTGGCCATGATGCCCTGTTGATAGGCAATTTCCTTTACGGCTGTCTTGAACAGAATGGCACGGTCCGCCGCTTCCATCAGATCGGCTACTACAATTGCCGCTTCAAAAGTACCCGGACCCGTTTCGGTATGCAATCCTTCCAGAGGAACGCCAAATGCGTGCAGCTTCTCGAACAGTGCCTCGAAAAATGATTGCGACAGGGTGGTGCGTAATACAGAATAGCCAAACATACCCGGCGTAAGTGGCTCGGGATTCCGGTAATTCTTTGCGTCAAGGCTTTGGGGCGTTTCCCTGAAATTGTACCATTCAAATTCCATGGCGCCACGAACCGAGTAACCCATCTTCGCGGCATCGGCAGTGATCTTCTTCAACAACTGGCGTGGACAAATGCCAGCCGGTTTTCCATGTGCATCGGTCAGCTCACCCAGGAAAAATGGAATATCATCTTCCCAGGGAATAGTCCGGTAGGTCTGGAGATCGATACGGGCCGGCGCATCCGGATAACCCGTATGCCAACCGGTATAGCTGCCTTTATCGTAAGCCTGATCGGCCATATCCCAACCAAAAATCACATCGCAAAAACCCGTGGTTCCCTGGGCGATTGAGAGAAATTTATCCTTTGACAGGTATTTACCACGAAGGATGCCGTCGATATCGCTATAGGCAATTTTGACCCTGTTGGCCGGATGCGATTTAACGGCTTGAAGAATTTCCCTATTGGTCATGGTCCGTTTGGGGTTTATGGGTTAGTTTATACAAAATAAAGCCGGCCAGCAGCACAGCGCCATAAATCAATGCTAATTTACCATTATGAATGATCATGGCAATAAGGGAAATGCCGGCAATGATAAGGGCGATCAATGGAGCAAGGGGATAAAATGGCGCCCGAAAGGGTCGCTCCATACCCGGCTCCCGCCTGCGCAAACGGATGAAACTGATCATAGAAAGAATATAAAGGCTCAAAGCACCAAAAACGGATAGCATGATTACTTTGCCCGTATCACTGAAATAAAGTGTAACCAGGCCGATCAGCATATTCACCAGCAATGCCGCGGCCGGTGTTTGAAAACGGGGATGAATGCGCCCGAGAAAAGCGGGCAACAACCTCACCCGGCCCATCTCATAACTGGCACGGCCAGCCGCCAGGATGAGTCCGTGAAAGGAAGCCACCAACCCCAGCAGCCCTACCGTAACCAGCAAATGGTAGAGTATATTGTTGTCGGCAACAATATAACCCAAAGCAAGTGGAAGGGGTGAGTCAGACCTTTCGCCCTGGGCCGTGTACACAATCGCCTCCCAACCCGCCACACCCACTGCGCTCAGGAAGGTGAGCACGCATAGTATTATCAATGTGAGCAAGGCCGATCCAAAACCTTTCAGGATGGTCTTTTGCGGGTTCACCGTTTCCTCGGCCACATTGGCCACACCCTCTATGCCCAGAAAAAACCAGATAGCGAAGGGAAGTGCGGCGAGCACCCCCGACCAGCCATGGGGAAAAGCATTCAACTCCAGCTTGCTCACGGAAAAAGAAGGCAGGGTGATGCCGGCAAAGAGCAATAATTCACCTACGGCCAATAGCGTAATGATCAGTTCAAAACGGGCTGCAGCCTTCACGCCGTAAATATTTAATGCCGTAAACAACAAATATACCACCACGGCTATGCTAAAGATGGAAAACTGGGGCAGGAATAGATTGAAATAGGCCCCAATGGCAAATGCGATGGCAGGAGGCGCAAAAATAAATTCGATTAATTGAGCCAGGCCCGTCACAAAACCCCAGTCACGCCCCAGCGCACGGTCGGCATAATCAAAGGCGCCCCCCGCTTTGGGAATGGCGCAGGCCAGCTCGGTATAACTGAAAGTGAAGCAGAGATACATCAGAATCACAAAACCTGTAGCGATGGCGAGACCCAGGGTGCCTCCTTTCTCCAAACCCAAATTCCAGCCGAAATACATGCCGGAGATCACATAGCCCACACCGAGGCCCCAAAGAAGGCGGGCGTTGAGGCTGCGTTTGAGCTGTGGCGTTTCGGATGACATTTGAGCTTTAAGTTATAAGTTTTAAGTTATAAGTATGGTTTAAAGTTGAGAGTTTAAGGTTTAAGGGGTTATTTGAGTTTTTGTGAACCTGCCTGCGGCAGGCGGGTTCTGTTATTTGTGAGAGGTTCATCCGTGCAGGTCACTAATTGTCAAGTCCCGAAAAAAGTTGACACTTTTTGCTTAAACCACTTATCTGCGAATATCTGCGAAAAAATCTGCGGGAAATACTCCTGCACTCTGGAGCTGTTTAGAGTACTGATGTATTTCCCGCAGATTGGCGCAGATTACAACGCAGATTGGCGCAGATTTTTTTAGAACCAATTTTCATTTCACAGCTTAACCAACCTTAAACCTTAAACCCTAAACCTTAAACTATTCCATACGCTCTCATCGCATTTAGTCCCATCACTCCCGCGCGGGTGTCTTCCTCCATATTTTCCATATATTTTTCCAGGAGGCTTTTCCATTGCACATAGATGCCGGAAAGCAGCATCACCGGCCAGTCGCTGCCAAAGAGCAGGCGATGGGCGCCGAAAGCATCAAACAATAGATCGAGGTAAGGATAAAACTCCGCAGGGCTCCATTGCTTCCAGCGCGCTTCGGTAAAGAGACCGCTGAGTTTGCAATAGGTATTCGCATGGGAGGCCATGACCCTGATCTGCTTTTCCCATTCCTTTATTTCCCCACCCCTGATATCCGGCTTACCACCATGATCGAGAATAAAACTATTGTCAGGAAAAGCATGTACAAATTCCACCGCCTGGCTCATTTGGCGGGCATATACCAGCACATCATAGGTATAGCCAAACTGCTGCAGCAAGGGCATGGCCCGCCGAAAGCTGGGGTCGGCCAGGAAACCATCCGGCTCCCCCTGCACTATATGACGCCAACCGCGAATAATGGGATATTGTGAAAAATAAGTCAGCCTTTCTTCCAGGTGATCGCTGCGCAGATTCG
The DNA here is from genome assembly GCA_964395095.1 of uncultured Citrobacter sp. Classification (GTDB taxonomy): domain Bacteria; phylum Bacteroidota; class Bacteroidia; order Chitinophagales; family Chitinophagaceae; genus CAYMZZ01. Next base: position 36,319 of record CAYMZZ010000002.1, on the reverse strand, counting down.
TCCATCCCACTACCGCACGGATAAAAGCATGTGATTTGGCCATTTCCACCATGAAATGCGTATCCAGTTCCGACTGATCGGCCTGTACGGCCACTACCCCGTCAACGCCATTGCGCTTCAGTGTAGGCAGCAGATGGTCGGGCAGAAAATCCTTTTGCAGGTCTTTCATGCTTTTATCGATCCAGCCGTAAACCTTGGGATCGTATTTCCAGAAATGAACGTGGGAGTCGAGAACCAATTTATTGAAGAGTTTAAAGTTTAGAGTTTAAAGTTTAAAGTTATTGATCATCGGGATGAAATCTATACTTCTTATCACTAGACCCTAACAAATTCTTTTCGGCTCATAGGATTAATGACAGTAGATCACCACAAATTTTTACACTTGCATTTCTATTCCTTGTAATAACCTTAAACCTTAAACCCTAAACTTTAAACTCCAAACACTCCTGCCTGCTGCTGCCCAGCCCATCAATACCCAATTCCACCACATCGCCGGCTTTCAGATAGAGGGGTTCCGGTTTTTGTCCGAGGCCTACACCGGCTGGGGTACCAGTGGAGATGATATCACCCGGAAGCAGGCTCATAAACTGGCTGAGATAGGAAATCAGGAAGGGTATCTTGAATACCAGGTTTTTTGTATTGCCGTCCTGAAATGTCCTGCCATTTACCGTAAGCCAGAGGCGCAGATTATTCAGGTCATTGATCTCGTCGGGGGTGGCGATCCAGGGACCGATGGGCGCGAAGCTGTCGCAGCTCTTGCCCTTTACCCATTGCCCGCCACGTTCCAGTTGAAACTCGCGTTCGCTATAGTCGTTATGCAATACATAGCCTGCCACATGATTCATGGCCTCGGCTTCGCTTACATAACTCGCTTTTTTGCCGATTACCACGGCCAGTTCCACTTCCCAATCGGTCTTGCGGCTGTTGCGCGGTATCAGGAGCGGATCATTGGGACCTGTAATAGCACTGGTTGCTTTAAAAAACACCACGGGCTCCGCCGGCAATTGCATATTGCTCTCCGCGGCATGATCGGCATAGTTGAGGCCGATGCAAATGATTTTGGAAGGCGAGGCGATGGGGCATCCCAGCCTTGTAGCGGCATCCACTATCGGCAAAGCACTTAGCTCAGCATCGCTCAGTAACTGCAATTTCTTCCAGCCTTCACTGCCAAAGAAGCCGGCATCGTAGTCGCTGATAATCGAAGTAACATCGCGATAGCTATTGTTCCAAAGAATGGCCGGTTTTTCCTGGCCCGCTGCACCTATTCGTAAAAGTTTCATAAATAATAAAGTTCAAAAAAATAGAAACGCTGAATTAATAAAAGCTCCAGCAAAAAAATCAAATCCCCAAATTCTCAAATATCCGAATTCCCAAATTATGGCACTATGTATTCAATCGAATAAATCCTCCATCAATCGGGTAATCAGTTCCGGTAATAAATCCTGCTTCATCGCTGCAGAGATAGAGCGCCAGTGCGGCTATCTCATCAGGTGTGCCCATGCGGCCGATGGGTTGTGTTTTCGACAGTTTCTCAAACATTTCCTGTTCCTTCCCCGGATAGTTCTTCGCCAGGAAATTGTCCACAAAAGGCGTATGCACCCGGCCCGGCGAAATACAATTGCAGCGCACTTTATCGGCCAGGTAATCTTTGGCAACGGATAATGTCATCGACAACACCGCCCCCTTGCTCATGCTATAGGCGAAGCGGTCGCTCAAACCCACCGTGGCGGCCACGGAAGCGAGGTTCAGGATCACGCCACCCTGCTGCCGCAGCGCGGGCAGGGCCGCCTGCATGCAATTGAACACCCCTTTTACATTCACCTTGTAAACCTTATCAAAATCGGCTTCGCTGGTAGTATCGGCCCGACCAATATGCGAAATACCCGCGCTATTCACCAGGATATCGATTCGTGAAAGGGAACCTATAACCTGTTTCACATTCGCCGAATCCGACACATCACAAACCAATGGAAATGCCTTTCCACCCGCCAATTCAATTTCTTTTGCCGTGGATTCTGCCTGCTCCTGCTGAATATCCACTACCCCTACTCTGGCTCCCTGGCGGGCAAAGAGCAGGGCAATGGCTTTTCCTATGCCCGATCCGGCGCCGGTTACCAGGGCTACTTTATTATGGAGGTCAAACATCACAAAAAATTAGGAAGCTATAAATAACGAACAGGTATTTGTATCAAATATCGATCGCGTTAAAGATAAAGCGAACAGGTGGAACTCCCTGCGGATTATTGTAACTTTGTTGTATGTCAGCCCAACATAAACCAAATTTCCATCGCCGCATTTTTTGGGATGTGGATATGGACAGGCTTGACTTCGACCTAAAGGCCGACTTCATCATAGCGAGAGTATTTGAAAGGGGCGATGTAGAAGATATTCGGGCATGCCGCCGTTACTATGGTGACGAAAGAGTCCGTGAAGCTTTACTAGGCGCCAAATTTTTACCATTGCCTACCGTCTATCTTGCAGCAGCAGTAATTGACCGACCATTAACCGACTTCAAATGTTACAAACCCAGACAGTCGAACCCCGAACATTGGAGATACTAAGAAATCTGATGGCGATGCCAGAGCTTTCAGACTTCTATTTGGTTGGCGGTACAGCCCTTTCGCTGCAATTTGGTCATAGGATTTCTGTAGATCTTGATCTCTTTTCCACCGTAGATTTTGACAATGCCACGATAGCAAAAAATCTTGAAACCAAAATTCCGGGGTTCACCTATCATAGTACACTTAATCCGATTGGACTATTTTGCTATATTGAAGATATAAAAATTGATTTCGTAAAGCATTATCAACACCCCTTGGTAGCGGATACACTGGAGATTGACGGAATCAGGATGTTTAGCCTGGAAGATATTGTAGCCATGAAAGTGAATGCAATTCTTAAGCGGGGAGCCAAAAAGGACTTCTGGGATATCGCAGTTTTGCTAAAGCATTTCAATATTGAAGACATCGCTCAATTTTACAGCCGGAAATACCCTTCGAAACAGTTGCTGATTTCCGTCCCGCAGGCGCTTATCTATTTTGATGACGCGGAGGATTCTGAAGAACCTGTTAGTCTGGAAGGTCAAACCTGGGAATCGATAAAATTGGAAATACAAACCGCTGTCCGCAACTACTTACGCTAGCGAATGCTACAGGTTTTGTCTGCAATGAGTATTACCTTCGTTGGTAATTTCTCCCTCAAATCAATCATCCATGGCTTTTTACCGTTTCCAACTTATTTCACTTTTCACAACTATCCTTGTCCTCAGCTTTGCAGCCGCACCTGCCCAGAAAAAAGCCATCCGAAAAGAAATTAAAAACCTGATGGAAGAATACCAGGCGGTGGGTTTATCAGTGGCCGTGGTGAAAAAGGGGAAGATTACCTATACCCAATCATTTGGATGGAAGAATGCGGAGCAACAGATTCCACTGCGCAACAGTGATATTTTCAGAATAGCCTCCATATCCAAATCCTTTTCGGCCACTTCTATTTTGCAGCTCGCCGAAGCAGGCAAGCTTTCGCTTGACGACAATGTTGAAAAGCTGCTGGGATTTCCGGTCCGCAACCCTTCCCATCCCGAGGATATTATTACCCTGCGGATGTTGTTGTCGCATACATCAAGCATCAACGACAGCGAGGGTTATTTTACGCTCGACGCCATCAACCCTGAAAAAAATACTAATTGGGCCAAATGTTTCAGCAATTATAAGCCTGGTACCCAATACCGCTACTGCAATCTAAACTATAATATGGTGGGAGCCATCATAGAACGAATAAGTGGTGAACGGTTTGACCAGTATGTTACCCGGCATATTCTTCAACCACTTGGCTTATACGGCGGCTATTGTGTGGATTCCCTCAATAGTTCACGCTTCGCGACGATTTACGAGTATGTGGACAGTACAAAGCAATTACAACCGTCGCCCAATGCCTACCATCCACGCAGGGAAGAATTGAGTAATTATGTGATGGGCTATACAGCGCCTGTATTTTCGCCCACGGGTGGCATGAAGATCTCCGCGCCGGATCTCGCCCGCTATATGATGATGCATATGAATGGAGGCAAATGGAAAGATACGCGCATTATGGATGATGAAAGCGCCAGGCAAATGCAAACACCGGTGCTTGCTTCTGCCCAATATGGTCTCGCCATAGAAACTACTGATAAATTGATACCGGGCATTACGCTCAAAGGCCATACCGGCTCGGCTTATGGTTTATCGAGCATGATGTTTTTCCATCCTGAAGAAAAATTCGGATTGGTATTGATCTGCAATGGAAGCCGGCCGACTTATTCGGAAGGTTATCATGAATTTCTGAAGAAATGCGCCAGACTGTTGTTCCAGAGAGTAGTGAGGCGTGAGGGAGTTTAAAGTTTAAGGTTTAGGGTTTAAGGTTTAGAGCTTAAAGTGCAGAGTTTAGGCCTTAAACTTTAAACCCTAAACCTTAAACCTTAAACTCAAAACTCTCTGTTCTCCTTCACCCAACCCCGTATATAATTGGCAATATCAGCAGTAGCCGTACCGGGTGCGAAGAGCTTTCCCACTCCCATTTCCTGCAGGGCTTTGGCGTCTTCCTCCGGAATAATGCCGCCACCCGTCAGCAATACATCATTCAGGCCCTTTTCCTTCATTAAGGAGATAATGCGTGGAAACACGGTCATGTGCGCACCGGAGAGGATGCTGACGCCAATCGCGTCCACATCTTCCTGCAAGGCGGCATTCACCACCATTTCAGGTGTTTGCCGCAGGCCGGTATAGATCACTTCCATGCCGGCATCGCGCAAGGCCGTGGCAATAACGCGGGCGCCACGATCGTGGCCATCCAATCCAACTTTTGCTACCAGTACTCGAAGAGGACGTGACATATATCCGATTTGATAAAGGGTTAAGGTATGGCAGATTTCCTTTTATAATTCAATGCTATGTTGCCCCAATATAATCAGGAATGAGTTAAGAGACCCAGGGTAAATTCAATCCGGCGAATGGTTTCTTCCTTACCAATCAACTCTGCGATATCAAAAACGCCCGGGCCAAATTTACCTCCTACCAGCATAATGCGCAAGGGCAACATCACGTCCCCGGGTTTCAGGTGATTGACCGCCGCAATTTCTTTACAATTGGTTTCCAGGTCATGCGCCTGCCAACTGGTTGATAACTGGAAATTGCGGATCAGTTCGGCAAAAAACAATTGCTTTGTTTCGTTCCATTTGCCTTTAATGGCATCGAGTTCCGGTTGTTTGGGGGCCTCGAAGAAAAAAGAACTTTGTTCCACAAAATCGGGCAGCAGGGTACACCGGTCCTTTACCAGGTCAATCACCTTATGTAACTGCTTGTCGTCCGAAGCATCGATGGCTGCGGCTCTGAGCAGGGGTTTAACCAGGGTAATCAATTCCGATGCGGGCTTGCGTTTGATCCATTCGTGGTTGAACCATTTTGCCTTTTCATAATCAAATTTGGCCCCGGCGCTATGCACCCTTTCCATGCTGAACTTCTCCGTTAGTTCCTGCAGGCTGAATAACTCCTGGTCAGTGCCATCGTTCCAACCCAGCAGGGCCAGCAGGTTGATGAAGGCTTCGGGTAAAAATCCTTTTTCCCGAAAACCTTCCACGGTCTGGTTGCTGCGCGGGTCGGTCCAGCTCATGGCAAACACCGGGAAGCCATATTTCTCGCCATCCCGCTTGCTGAGCTTGCCACTGGGCCCCAGTATCAGGGGCAGGTGCGCCCATTGGGGCATGGCATCAAGGCCAAACAGGTATTTCCAGAGAAGTATATGCACCGGCGCGCTGGGCAGCCATTCCTCACCACGGAAAGCATGGGTGATCTGCATCAGCCAGTCATCCACCACCACCGCCAGGTGATAGGTCGGCATTCCATCCGCCTTGATCAAAACTTTATCATCCATCAATCCGGTGTCGAATGCAACATCGCCCCTGATCATATCCCGGAAGCCAATCTGCTCCGATTCCGGCATTTTGATCCGTATTACATGGGGTGTTCCCTGGGCCAGCAAGGCTTTCACTTCCGCATCGGGCAGGGTCAGTGAATTGCGCATCTGGCCGCGCGTATGGCGATCGTACTGTGGCGAAGGATTGGTATCCGTTTTGAACCGGGCCCGCATCTGCTCCAGCTCTTCCGGCGTATCAAAAGCATAATAAGCCTGCCCCTGCTCTATCAGCTTTTCGGCATAGGGGCGGTATAGCGCTTTGCGCTCGCTTTGGCGATAGGGACCAAAGGGACCGGGTTTCAACACACTTTCATCTGGCTCCAGGCCCAGCCAATTGAGGCACTGAAAAATATATTCTTCGGCACCAGGCACAAAACGGCTTTGATCGGTGTCTTCGATGCGAAGGATAAACTGTCCCCCATGCTGGCGGGCAAACAGGTAATTGTATAATATAGTACGCACACCACCGAGGTGTAAGCCACCGGTGGGACTGGGAGCAAATCGAACTCGTACGGGTTTCGTCATGCCGCAAAGATAAGCAGGGCTGTGAAGTAAGTTGTAAGTAGTAAGTGGGAAGTAGTAAGTGGGGAGTAGTAAGTGGGGAGTGCCATGTCCTGATACAGGATTACAGAATTAGGGATCAAAAAATCTGCGAAAATCCGCGGGAAATCTCTCCCGAACTTTGAACAGGTTTAAAGTGCAGAAGCGTTTCCCGCAGATTTTTTGCACTGATAGATGTCTTAAGAGAATATTCGGGCCCGCGAAAGAATACGGATATTTGCCTACTTTGATGGCGGCAATATTCGCAAATGATAACCGAAATGATACTTGCAGATAAATCCTATGCGATCCTATTTGATTAAAACGCCCTGGTGGTTAAGGCTGCTCTATCCCGACCTGCTTTGGCATAAGCCCCGGCAGGAGAAGACGGTTTATTTAAGCTTCGATGATGGTCCCCACCCGGAGGTCACACCATTTGTGTTGGACCAACTGAAAAAATATGATGCGCGCGCCAGTTTTTTCTGTATTGGCAAGAATGTGCAGCAGCATCCGGATATTGTTGCGCGTATCCTGGAAGAAGGCCATAGCCTCGGTAACCATACGCAGCATCATCTGAATGGATGGAAGACCGGGTATAACGAGTACCTGGATGACATACGAGAGGCGCAGCAATCTATTTCCTCTTCCCTTTTCCGGCCACCCTATGGCCGCATTACCCGTAAGCAGGCAAAAGGAGTAAAACAGGTGTTGGGAAAAAATGCCCTTATCGTCATGTGGGATGTTTTGAGCGCCGACTTCGATACAAATCTTTCCGGTGAACAATGTTTACAGTTTGTCTTGCGTTATTCGCAACCCGGATCCATCATTGTGATGCATGATAGTGCGAAAGCATGGTCCCGGCTGGAGTACCTTTTGCCGCGACTGCTGCAATTTTTTCATGACAAAGGTTATGACATGAAAGCGATTGGTGAAAATGTGGAAAAATAAACGGGGGGAGAAAAAACGTTATCTGTAGGGCATTGATTTTAAGAGCCAAAACGGCCTAAAATAGTTAGGGCCTGGGTAGAAACCCTGGCCCGTTTTTAATCCGTACCCTATGAAAACTGGTTTAAAGGTATAATAATTTTTCATTTATGCAAACATTTTTCCAATTGTTTATGCAGCGTTTTTGAAAAATTTGCGTCCGGTCTGCCGAAATTTGCGGGCATGATCGACTATATAGATTCGCACTGCCATCTCTATGTAAACAGCTTTTCTGCCGACAGGGATGCCGTGGTAAAACGGGCGATTGAGGCCGGAGTGCAGCAAATGCTGCTGCCGGCTATCGACAGCGAGACCCATGAAGCCATGCTCGAATTGGAATCCCGGTTTCCAGCTAACTGCCTGGCAATGATGGGAGTACATCCCTGCTCCATCGGCGCCGACCCCGGTCCGGAGTTGGATATTGCCTGGCAATACCTGCAACAGCGACCCTTTATCGCGATAGGTGAGATTGGCCTGGATTTTCATTGGGACCTTAGCCATGTGGAGCAGCAATACCAGGCTTTTCGGCGGCAGATTGAATGGGCCATCGATCTAAACCGGCCGATTGTGATCCATTCCCGCAAATCGACCGCAGAGTGCATGGAAGTAGTGAGGGATTATATCCCCAGAGGACTGAGGGGGGTATTTCACTGTTTTTCGGGTACTGCCACGGAAGCAAGAGCTATTGTTGACATGGGCTTTTACCTCGGTATCGGGGGCGTCATCACTTATAAGAATAGTGGGTTGGACGAGGCCATACGCGATATTGAGCCGGAATGGTTGTTGCTGGAGACCGATGCGCCCTATCTTACGCCGGTGCCGCATAGGGGCAAACGCAATGAGTCGTCGTACATACCCATCATAGCCAGCAAGCTGGCAGAAGTAAAGGAAATAACTGTGGAGGAACTGGCGGCAATCACCAGGGCTTCCACGCAAAAATTATTCGGACTGTAGGTTGCCTTATCTATGCTAACCTCTTTCTTTCTCCGGCAAAAAATCTTTCTCGCCCAGTGCTTTAATGACTCCCCTTAATAAGTAATTGTTATCAAAACAAAGAACATATTTTCGGGTTCCTTCATTTTCCGGAACAAGCATTTTTTTATCAATCAGTTTTCTGATTTGGCGGGAAACTTCAGAATTCCTTTTCCCTTCAAAGATATCCTTCAGATCACCGGCTTGCATCACCTGGTTCTCAACCACTTTTTAGTTTCGTCTCGATATATTCGGCTACCGTAGTATTGTTTCCCTCAATTCTTGCCGAACCAATACTTTCAAGTGTGTGAAATATATGTTTTAGTTGGAAAAAGACTTTGGGATGTGTTGAGCCTCCCAGCGATTTCCTTCTCAAATAGTCCAGCTCTATGATTAGATCAGTCAGCGTCGAACCAAAAGACGGTTCAACCAGTTTTAAATCATAATGTGTAAACTTTGCTTCAGACATTTCAACAACGGTTGTTTTGAAATTACAAAGAAGAAATCAAGAATTTACATTTTAATTATAAAAGTATATAATAATCAAATAATTATGAAATAAATTACTTCAACAACAATTAACATAACTGAAACGAACAGTTGCCATTACTGAAAGTACAACTTAACATTAAAGGGAGCAGCAGACCACTCTGGAAACTCGGGCGTTTCCTAAATTACGAAGCCCGCCGTCTATAAAGAAATGGCGGGCATAAGCGGAGACGGCGAGATTCGAACTCGCGATACGGTTTCCCGTATACACACTTTCCAGGCGTGCTCCTTCAACCACTCGGACACGTCTCCGTTTGAGGACGGCAAAAATACTATTTCCGGTCTTAGCGTCCGAATATATTTTGTACGGGACTCTGGTTGGGTTTTGAAGTGGTTTTGGTTGCGGTAGTTTTTTACCGCAAAGGGCGCAACGAAGTCGCAAAGTTCGCGACGATCTTATTAGAGAGCAATATGTATGAAAGGGTCAAGAAACAAACTCTTTGGTAATTCCTTCGCGCTAGCCTCGCCTTGGGGGATTGCGTGAAATGCTTCCACACTTCCAGCCTATTCACCGTGCAGGAGAGATTGCCCGCAGATGAGCGCAGATTTTTTCCGCAGATTTGCGCAGATTTTTCTTCGCTTAGTGCCACTTCCTTTCCTACTTACTACTTACTACTTACCACTTATTACTTACCACTCCCCTACTTCGTCGTCCGGCCACCCATTTTCGTCAACACGCTATCCACGGGTTCCCACAACTCTATTTTATACCCATCCGGATCAAGAATATGGAGAAATTTTCCGTATTCATAGGTGGCGATGCTGTCGAGAATCGTTACGCCATTGGCCAATAATTGCCGGTGCAGGCCTTCCAGGTTTTGTACACGATAATTAATCATCAGATCTTTTTCGCCTGTTGTATAATAAGGGCTGCCCTCTTTATATGGGCTCCAGCGGAGGTAGTTAATCTCATCGGGGCGATTGGCATTACGAAATTCAAAGGGCGACCCAAAAGAGTCGATGGCCAGGCCCAGGTTTTGTCCGTACCAGTTACGCGAAGCACGCGGATCACGGCTGCCAAAGAAAATACCACCGATACCCGTTACCCTGGCGCTGGTATCTTTTGCCAGTGAGGCCTTGCTTTGTTCAACATCCACTTTTTCGGCAGGTTCATTGCAATTGCAACTGCTACACACTATGGTGGCCAACAGGAAATAATGTAAGGATTTCATGATGGTTAGTTTAAGGTTGAGGGTTTAAAGTTAGAAGTTTTATGGAGAGAGAGGCGTGAATCGTAAGGCGTGAGGGGAGTTTAAGGTTTAGGGTTTAAGGTTTAAGGTTGAATGTTTTGATATTAATATGACTTTGAAACCTTAAACTCTAAACCCTAAACTTTAAACCCAAAAAACTCACGCCTCACGCTTCCTCAACTACTGTTCGCTCAACCATAGCTACCTTTTAATCAGTTTTGTTTTATTGTTCGCTGGCGCGGGTTCATCTTTGTGGCTGAAACCTTACCTGAAATTCAAACCAATGAACGGAAAATTGAGCCGGGCTGCTTATTCCCTGGCCGTAGAAGCTTTTAAACCGGCCCTTTGCCTGGCCTTACCTGTATATCTCTGGGCCCGACTCGTGCTGTATGAAGTACCCTTTTCCCTGCTGGAGGATGGATGGAATCTTTTTCGCGTGTTCTTCATGGCCTGGTTATTCATCATCCTGCTGATGGGCTTGCTGCGACCACTTCATTTGTTGAATATTGGACATAACTACTTAAACCTCATTATGCGTCGACATCTTTTCAGAACCTGGCCCACCCTGGCGGGAATAGCCATCAGCCTGACCATTGTCCTGGTAGCCTGTCGCGATACCCAACTCCGAGGCGAATTCCGACAAGCAGAAACCGGACTGCATACCCGCTTTGATGGCCTTAGGCCCGGCAAGGCATTCCTGGTGATGAATGCAGAGCAACTGGCACATACCGATATACCGATTGGTGAAGAATTTCAACTGATAAACGAGCCGGTGGAAGGGCTGGAGGTCAGAAATGGTATGGTATCCGTTGGTTGCTCCCTGAAAATTACAGACCAGGCTGGCAAGATCTTGCTAAATGAAGCGGACCTCTTCAAAGGCAGGGACCTGTTGAAAAAAGAAGAAGCCCGAATGCTGCGCTGCACGATTTCCACAGGTGCGCCCATGGAATGGGAAGAACTTTATACCGCCGAAGTAAGGTTCTGGGATAAATTTGGCAAAGGATCAATAGTGAATACAGTGACCGTTCGCATGATTGATATTCCCTAAGGCTTTGAACAACTGATTAACGTGGACGGTTAATATAATGGCTGCATCTTTCGGGATGCAGCTTTTGCTTTTGGGGAGTACTGGTTTTGAAAGCCTCTCCATTCCACTTACTTTTGAAAAAACTGCGATTATGTTTCAAACACTGATTACGGAAACCAGCGAACGCATTTGCACCATCACTATCAATCGCCCGGAAAAACTGAATGCCCTGAATAAGACGGTGATTGAAGAATTGGGCGCTGCCCTGCTGCAGGTGCAGGATGACGCTGAGGTAGGCGCGGTCATCATTACCGGTGCTGGCCCCAAATCATTTGTTGCCGGAGCCGACATTAGCGAGTTTCTCACCCTGGATGCGGATGCCGGCGCGGCTTTGGCCCGTACGGGTCAGGAAAAAGTATTCAACCGGATTGAACAGTCGCGCAAACCGGTAGTAGCTGCCGTAAACGGATTCGCGCTCGGTGGCGGATGCGAACTGGCCATGGCCTGCCATTTACGCTTTGCGGCCGATACGGCCCGTTTTGGGCAGCCCGAAGTAAACCTGGGCCTGATCCCCGGATATGGCGGCACACAACGCCTGATTCAACTCATCGGCAAGGGCAAGGCGCTCGAACTGCTCATGAGCGCCAATATGATTGATGCGGCCGAAGCCTACCGCCTGGGCCTGGTAAACCAGGTAACTGCGCCGGAGGAGTTGCTGTCAACAGCCCGTGCATTCCTGCAAACTGTATTATCGAAAGGCCCCAATGCCGTGAGCCGGGTAATCATGGCCGTTAATGCTTTTTACGACAATAGCAAAAATGGACTCGATGAAGAAATCCGCCTGTTTGGGGAATGCTTTGGTACCGAGGAAATGAAAGAAGGAGTGGGGGCGTTTTTGGAGAAAAGAAAACCGGAATGGGGGAGTGGAAAGCTGTAAGTTGTAAGTAGTAAGTAGGGAACAGGTAGATCCTTTATGGGCATGAAAGGATTGACGGTATGACTGAATCTATTTTCTTCATTAATCTACGTTCATCTGCGGATAGGATCTGCGATAATCTGCGGGAAACGCTTCTGCATTTTAGACCTGTTCAAAGTTCTGGAGAGATTTCCCGCAGATTTTCGCAGATTACAACGCAGATTGGCGCAGATTTTTATTTCAACCCCTTCACCAACCTTAAACTTTAAACCCTAAACCTTAAACCCCTACTTACTACTTCCTACTTCCTACTCACGCCTCACGATTCACGATTCACGATTCACGTCTCTCTCACAGATACCATTCCCTAAACCGCATCAATGCTTCCAGGAAATAATAATCAGCATAGGTAATCGACACATCCACTTCTGATTGATAAGGCAGGGCACCCACGCTGTGACGAAGCAGAAAGCCACCATTGGCGCCGGGTTTGCAGCGATATTTTTTTCCGGAGAGATTGATCAGGATTCTGCGTGCGGTGTTCACGTATTCATTCCTTTCATCGCCCTCCACATATTTGCCCAACTCCAGCAGTGCCGAAGCCATGATGGCGGCGGCCGATACATCGCGGTAAGTATCCGGAATTTCCTTCGCGTCGTAATCCCAATAGGGAATCTTATCGGCAGGCAATCGTGGGTGCCGCAGTAAGAACTGCGCTATATTCCTCGCCTGTTGCAGATAGCTGGGTTCTTCGGTAAAGCGATACATCATGGTGAAACCATAGAGCCCCCAGGATTGTCCGCGCGCCCAGGCCGATTCGGGTGCGGCACCCTGCGCCGTCAGTTTTTCACGTACGGTTCCTGTAGAGAGATTGTAATCCACCACATGATAAGCGCTATGATCCGGGCGATAATGCTGCTTCATGGTGGTATTGGTATGGGCAATGGCGACCACTTTGTATTTGGGCTCCCGCAACTGATCGGCCGACCAGCAAAGCAGTTCGAGATTCATCATGTTGTCGACAATAACAGGGCATTTGAACCGGTCGCTGGAATCCCAGGATTGCAATGACCGGATGGAGGGCCGGTAGCGCTGTATCAGGGTTTCCGCTGCGGTGAGAACGGTTTCCTTATACGCCTCTTTTTGGGTAATACGGTAAGCATTGCCAAAGCTGCAATAGATCATGAATCCCAGGTCATGGTCCTTCGTGTGATATTTTTCCTTCTCGAGAATCGACAATCTCCTTTCCGCTTCGGCGCGTATGGCCGTATCGCCGGTAAACTCATAGATATACCAGAGCGAACCCGGGAAAAATCCACTGGTCCACCAACTAGTAGCCGCGGTCTCCAGTTGCTTATTTTTTTCTGAGTAGTTACGGGGCATGCGATCGGCGGGCGTATTCTTTGCCAGCAATTTGTATTGCGCACTGGCAAATTCCATATTCTTCCGGATCAGCTTTTCCATTTCCCGATCCTTTTTTTGCGCACACAGTTCGGAGCTAGTCGCCAGGCACATGGCCAAAAAGGAACAGAGGCTTAGCGCAGCCAGGTAAATTTTTCTCATCGCTCAATTAGTTTTTCCGGAATATGATAAATGCCCACTTCGCTGATGGAGGGAGTGTCTTTTGCATCCTGAATAATGATGCGCACGGCGCTTACGTTTTCGGTGGGAAAAGTGAGGATACGTTTGCGCCCGATTGTAGTAAAAGGGATCTCCCGCAGGGTGCTGGTACCCTGCACCAGTACAATCTTTCCCCTGATCACGTGTTGTCCTTTGCTGATAGCCTCACTCAGGCTAATGCAATTGATCTTTGTTTCGGATCCAAACTTCAACCAATAACTGGCCCTCTTGTAATCGTTCACGGATTCAAAAGTCGCGGGGTCGCCGTCGGCAAATAAATCCCTGTTATAAACCACCATCTTGTAATGCAATTCCTTTCGCGCCCTGATGGCCAGGTTATCAGCAAAACTTTCTTTTACATATTTGGCAAAACCCATCAGGGCCACACTGTCAGTTTCGTGAATCAGGCCCCGACGATCGGGTGGTACATTCAGCAAGAAATTCGCGCCCCGCCCTACCGATTTCAGGTAAAGATCAAAAAGCTGCTCGGCCGTTTTTACTTTGCTATCCTCTTCCTTATGATAAAACCAACCGGGGCGAATGCTCACATCACATTCAGCGGGTATCCAGTGTTTACCCCAGATATTACCCTGCCCCAGGGTATCAGGGGGAGGCGCTCCTGCACCTCTTTTGAAACCTGCTGTATCCAGATAGGACCAGTTGGTTTTGCCCGCAATACCTTTTTCATTTCCCACCCAACGCACATCCGGACCAATGTCGCTAAAAACAACCGTGTTGGGAGCCATTTCGCGCATGGTTTGTTCAAAGCGGCGAAAATCGTATTCCTGCTTTTTGCCATTGGGTCCTTCGCCATTGGCGCCATCCCACCAAAACTCGAAGAAGGGGCCATATTTACGAATCAGCTCCTTCATGGTTTGTACATATACATCATTGTATTCTGCAGTTCCGTATTTTGGATGATTGCGATCCCAGGGGGAGAGATAAACACCAAATTTCAACCCTTCCTCGCGGCAGGCCTGCATCAGCTCCTTCACCACATCGCCCTTGCCTTCCTTCCATTTGCTTTCCCGAACAGTGTGGGCGGAATAATCGCTGGGCCAGAGGCAGAATCCATCATGATGTTTGGCCGTAAGGATAATACCCTTTGCTCCGGATTTTTTAGCCAGCCTTGCCCATTGCCGGCAATCGAGCGCAGTGGGATTGAAAACTTCCGCAGGCTCGTCCCCATGACCCCATTCCTTATCAGTAAAGGTATTGGGTCCAAAATGGATAAACCAGTAAAACTCCAGTTCCTGCCAGGCCAATTGTTGGGGGGTTGGCAAAGCCTGCCTGTGGGCCGAAACTTCGGATTGAGCAAAGGATAAGCCAACCGATGCCGTAAACAACAATACCAGCGAAAATTTTTTCATACTGATCAGTTTGGTGGATGAAAGCGTCTTCGTAAAGAGACGGTAATCAGCCTGATCTGTTTCATTTAAAATTACTCATCGAATGACGAATCTCCTCTATTTTATGTTGCAAGCTTTAATACTCCGCTATAAATATTCGTCTTTTTCACGTAAAGGCCTGCCGGAAAAAGGGTAGGATTACGCAGAGACCCACTTATCGCATCGTGAATTCCTGGTCGGGATTCACCACAATATCATAAGTCTGCCCGACTTGGGTTGAAAACGCTATATAACCCATGGATGACTGCGAGTCAATGCTTTGTCCACCGGAAATGATTCTCACCTTATCCTTCAACGCCAGCCGGCATATACCGCCCGCATGCGAAATAATTTTCAGATGGGTAAGTTTCCGGTTCTTCCATTCCATATTCAGTTCAAAACCACCACGGGCACGCAATCCCCTGATGGATCCTGAAGCAAACTGCGGACCATTCGGCAGGGCAGCGAGGGGTCTTAATACTCTGTCGCGGCCATGGCTTTGCAGCAGCATTTCGGCTATGGCGGCAGTGGCACCCAGGTTGCCATCTATCTGAAAGGGCGGATGCGCGTCAAAAAGATTGGGATAAGTACCCGCTCCCTGTCCATCCATTTTTACCGTACTCACCTGCACCGGTTCCAGTAATTTTTTGAGCATATACAGGGCCTGGTCGCCATCACCCAGCCTGGCCCAGAATGCGATCTTCCAGGCGCGGCTCCAGCCCGTGCCGCCATTGCCGCGGCGTTGCAGGCTGATGCGGGCTGCTTTGGCCAATTCCGGTGTATCCCAGGGATTGATTTCATCGAAAGGATGCAAGCCATAGAGATGGGAGATATGCCGGTGCTGTGGTTCTACTTCGTCATAATCCTGGAGCCATTCCATAAGCGCGCCGGTGCGCCCGCTCACCTGGTTGGGCGCCAATTGCAGCGCGAGCCGGCGCAAACTATCGGCCAGTTCAGCGTCGGTATGCAGCAAGTCGGCCGCCCTTGCTGTTCCCAACAACAGGTGCCTTCCTATTTGTCCATCCATAGTTGGCCCCATACAGGTATTGGCCACGCGGCCATCGGGCAGTCGAAAGGCGTTTTCCGGTGAATTGGAAGGTGCCGTCACCAGCCAGCCATGCGAGGGCTCGCGGATGAGTATATCGCTGAAAAACAGCGCGGCTTCGCGAAGCACCGGATAGTATTTGCGCAGCAATATTGTATCGCTGTAATAATCGAAATAGTCGAGGATATGGGTGGAAAGCCAGGCACCACCGGTGAGGGTGGATCCCCATTCGGCGCCTTCACCCGGTGCCGTAAAGCCCCAGGGATTATAAATAACGTGCGCCACCCAGCCTCGCGCGTTGTAATAGGCTTTGGCCGTGGCTCTTCCCTTCTCCGACATTTGTTGCAGCAGATCGAATAGAGGTTGTTGCACAGCCGGCAAATTACAGGCATTGGCCAGCCAGTAATTCATTTGGAGATTGATATTGATATGGTAGTCGCCATTCCAGGGTGTCTGGTATTCTTCGGCCCAAAGCCCCTGCAAATTGGCGGGCAGGCTGCCGGGCCGTGAGGAAGATATCAACAGGTAGCGCCCAAAATTGAAATAGAGTGCCATCAGCGAAGGATCGGCTTCCCCCTGCTGCAAAGCGGCCATCCGCTGCGCAAGGAATTGCTTATCGTGCCTGACTGCATCCGGGTCATGTAGTTGTAAACGACAACGGTCAAATTCTTCTCTAAATGCCTCCCGGTGCCCACGAAATAATAGCTCCCAGTTTGTAAGCCTGGCAGCAGCATATTCCTGAATTATCTTCTGTCCCGCGCTTTGAACTTTAACTTCCAAGGAAGGCCAGTTGAGGCTGGTGGCCGCCCGAATGGAGATCAGGCATTCGGTGGCGCCTGATACGTCGATAAACTCATCTTTATAAAGAACCTCCCCGTCGCCGGCAATCCATTTCATGCCGGCGGCATAGCTGATGCCTTCTTCTCCCTCTCCTCCTTCCAGGGTTCCACTCATTAGGAGGACATTGTTGTTAACAGCATACTGTACTCGCTCCTTGCGATATAGCCCGGCACGAAAGCGCAGTGCGCCGGGTTTGGAGGTTTTCAACCGAATGAGGATCTGATCGCCGGGAAGGGATACAATCAGTTCCTGTGTATAGCGTACACCGTCACGTGTCCAGGAAGTAGTGGCAATGGCATCATCCAGTTGCAGGGTTCGCTGGTACTGCGAATAAGGTCGGCCGCTGTCGGCCCATTGTATCCAGGCATCGCCCAGGGTTTGATAGCAGCCAAACTTTTCCGACTTGCCGGAACCATGACCCGAGCCTTTGCCCGCCGACACAAAATGCCGGGATAAAAGATCCTGCGCTTCCCTGTTTTTGCCGGCCAGCAGCAATTCCTGTATCGGCTTCAGGTATTGATGCGCATCCTTTCGGTTGGGATCCTGTATGCCACCCGACCATAGGGAGATTTCATTCAACACAATTCGTTCACGATCTGGATTGCCAAATACCATTGCTCCCAGCCTTCCATTTCCCAAAGGGGAGGAAGCGGTAAAATGATCGGCCGGCTTTTCAAATCGAAGGGTAAGATCGGCCTGGGCAAAGCAATGCCCTGCGGCAATTATAGGGAGCAGCACCAGGAGGCCGCGACAAATGCGGTTATATGCAAAAGAATTCATTCTCATTCGGGTCAAAACTCCCTAATACTTCAACTCCGTAGTATCGGCTTCGAAAGTAGGCACCACATAACCGCCCGTATCAATCCGCACCGATGGCAGGAATGCGCGCAGGTTTTCAAAATCACTACCGGTTATGGACGTTTTGTAGAGATAGATATTCTCCAGCTTTTTCAAGGCAGAGAGTTCCTTCAACCCATCCGCCGATACGGAGGTCGCCACCAGGTTGAGCGATCGCAGCTCCTGCAGATTGGTAAGCTGGCCCATGCCCGCATCGGTGATGGGCGTATTGCTCAGGTGCAGCTTACGAAGTTTGGTCAACGCACCCACATGCTTCAACGCCGCATCGCTGATTGCGGCACCATCCAGTTTCAACCAAACCAGTTGTTCATTGAGCCCGGCCAGCATGGCCAGCAGGCTATCCGGATTTGCCCGGGCGGTAAAAAAGCTCGCCTGCAGGTAGTTGCTGTTGGCAGCAATGGGTAAGATCATGACGCCGCCTTCTTTCAGTTTTGCCAGTAATGCCGCATCGGCAGCGCGTACGGGTTCTGTGGGCAGGTCGGATGCCACGGCAGCGTTGCTGCTGCGTACACCGGCCTGTATCGACATCAGTACAGGTTGAATCTTTTCGTCCTGCTCCAGCTCTGCTACCTTCTTGTTAAAATCCGCCCCCTGTTGTATCCACCAATGCAGCAGTTGAATCTCCGATTGTGTTAATTGGGGTTTTTCCTTTGGAGGCATGTGATCATCATCATGCAAGGGAAGCATCAGTCTTTCTATCAGCGCGCTTTCATCGGCCCTGCCCATTTCAATCACTTTACCTTCTTCCCCACCCTTGAGTATAAATTCAGGTTGATCAAGCCGCAGCTTACCCTTCTGCTTGGTGCTGCCATGGCAGCTATAGCAACGTGCCTGCAAGAGGGGTTGCACCAGGTCGCTATACACCATGGCTTCCTTCACATCGGGCATGGCGGGCCAGATGGGGCCTTCCGCATTTCCCTTCGTCCATCCTTCTGTCAAATAACCTTCCCCATGCGTGAGTGTGCCACCGAGGTGACCGGTAATACTCACCAATGCGAGTACCACTAATCCGATTACCCGCATCAGCGCCTCACCCAGGCGAATGCGATATAAAAGGTAAAGCACTAAGGAAGCAATGGCGGTATAAATACCCATCCATTGATGGCGGCTCACGGTTTCCGCGTCGTAATCGCCACTCAACGAAAGAAAGTAACCACTTATACAGGAGAATATCGCGCCCAACATGCCCCAGAAAAACAAGGCGGGTATGGCCGGCTTCAATATGGCCAGCCGGGGCCGAAGTAACAGCCACTGAAATAAACACGCGATGATCAAAATACCGATGGGCAGGTGCACCAGCAGCGGATGAAATCTTCCCAAAAAATCCAGAATGGTCAGTGGGGCCATGTGGGTAGCAGATGAAGAATAGCTGCGACAAATGCCGCAGCTATAGTTGATAAATTAGAATGTGGGTTCCTGTTCATTCAAACTATTTAGGCCAGTACATCGTGGATCAGTTTTCCACCCACATCGGTAAGGCGGAAGGGCCTTCCCTGGAATGGATAGGTAAACTGTTCGTGATCAAAGCCCAGTTGATGCAGTATGGTGGCTTGTATATCGAAGGCTTCCACTTTGCCTGAAACAGGGCTATAACCTATTTCATCGGTCTCGCCATAGCTATGTCCACGCTTGATGCCGCCACCTGCCATCCAGATCGTGAAGGCATCGGTATGGTGATCGCGGCCTTTGTATGGGTTTTGTGCGCCATTGCGATTCTCCATCATGGGTGTGCGGCCAAACTCGCCGCCCCATACCACTAATGTTTCCTCCAGCAACCCTCTTTGCTTCAGATCCAATAATAAAGCCGTTATTGCCTTGTCGATACTCCGGTATTTGTTGATGATACCCAGATTGAGCGCATTGTAAGCGCCATCGCCATGCGCATCCCAACCCCAATCGAACAACTGCACGTACCGAACGCCTTTTTCCACCAGCTTACGCGCGAGCAGGGCATTGTTGGCGAAGCAGGACTTGCCGGGTTTGGTTCCATACATCTCGTGAATATAAGCCGGCTCATCGTTGATGTTCATGACCTCCGGTGCGGTAATCTGCATGCGATAGGCCATTTCGTACTGCGAAATACGCGAAAGAATTTCGGGATCGTTATAGTCTTCGTATTCTTCCTGGTTGCTGCGGTTGATGGCATCAATGGATGCTTTACGCAGGTCGCGATTCATGCCTTTGGGATCATTGATAAAGAGAACCGGATCGCCTTCGCTGCGGCATTGCACACCCTGATAAACAGAGGGAAGGAACCCGCTACCCCACACGCTCTTGCCCGCATCGGGAAAACTACCGCCGCTGGTGAGCACCACAAAGCCGGGGAGGTTTTGGTTTTCGGTGCCCAAGCCATACGTAACCCAGCTACCCATACTCGGTCGGCCCAGGCGTGGGCTGCCCGTATGCATCAGCAATTGGGCGGGTGCATGGTTAAACTGATCGGTGGTCACCGCTTTCAGGAAAGAAACTTCATCTACCACGGTAGAAAAATGTGGCAGGTGCTCACTCACCCAGGCGCGGCTTTCACCGTGTTGCGCGAATTTGGCCTGGGGACCGAGCATTTTGGGCACACCGGTAATGAAGGCAAACTGCTTGCCGGCTAACAAGGAAGGTGGACAATCCTGTCCGTCCATCTTCGCCAGCTCCGGTTTGTAGTCGAAGAGTTCCAGTTGCGAGGGTGCACCGGCCATGTGCAAATAGATCACACTTCGGGCACGACCCGCAAAGGGTGGTGCTTTGGGCAACAAGGGGTGCACGGGATCAAAAGCAGTGGCACCGGTAGCGGCCGTATTCTTGCCGCCACATCCCGCCAGCAGTGATCCCATTGCGAGGGCACCAAGACCCATGGCACTTTCTTTCAGAAAATGCCGGCGCGTATGCATACGCCGCACCGCGTCTTCGGCCTCTTTCAGCAGTCGCTGATTGTGTAATTCCTTCTGTGTCATGTGCACCATTTTTTTTGATACGATCCGGAACTATGGCTACAGTTTCCGGATCTTGATATTACGGAACCATACCCCGCTGCCATGATCCTGCAGACAGATATGACCCGATTTTTCCATGCCATAGGAAGGCGTGTCTTTCCACTTGCCTTCGTTCTTTCTTTTATTCCAGTCATCGCTCCAGGCTTCAAACTCTACCACTTTTACACCATTCAGCCAATGTTCCCGATGCGTACCATTCACCACAATGCGGGTTTCGTTAAACTCGCCAACGGGCTTTACGGGACGTGATGTGGTGTTGTACATGGCATAGTCAGCCGCAGTCTTCTGCCAGTCTTCCAGCTTTTCAGGAAAGCCTTCATCATCGATCAACTGATACTCCGGTCCGGTAAGGTAGGCCGCGGGCTGTGCTTCGCTTACATGATACATGATACCGCTATTGCCCTGTGGCGCGATTTTCCATTCGATCGAGAGTTCAAAGTTTTCAAACTGATCTTGCGTAACCAGGTCGGCGCGCAGATCGCTCTTGTCGGTTTCGCTACCCTTGCAATAGATTACGCCATCCTGCACGCCCCAGCAATCCGCATCGCGGTTCTGATACATACGCCATCCTGCAAGGGTCTTGCCATCGAATAACAATTGCCAGCCTTCCTGCTTTTCTTTTTCCGTAAGTGTATTCATTTGAACTTCTTCTTTCGTTCCTGTTTCCGTTGTCTTCTCTTCTGTATTGCTATTGTTGCAGGCCAGCATCAGGCCGGCCATCGCTATCCATACGGTTGATTTCTTCATTGTATTTGTCTCTTGAAAAATTAGTGCTTGTTGATTAAGATGTTTTTACCACTTTCAGATTTACCGGATCCCATACCACTGCCTTATTCTGAAAATAGCTGTCGTTGCAAAGCAGTGCTGGTGCGGCGGCGCGATAGCCGAAGAGCGCGTCTTCCACTGATAATTTCTTCTCACGAATAGCGGTAAAGAAATTATGGAAATGATCATAATGCGCGCCTTTATAACCTTTCTCGGCATTGTACACCACGGTATCGGGTGGCAATATTTTTTTGCGCTCGTAACCCGAGGGATTATCCTTATTCAACTTGGTGGCCGCCAGCGGATCATCGGTAGCCGCATAGGATTTATTGCGATACAGGGTTACGCGATCCCATTCCACATTCATACTTCCTTCGCTTCCTACCAGTCGCAGGTAGGTGCTGTCGGCCGTACCATCCACAAAATTTACCCGAAGCGAAAGATTGAAGGCCGGATGCTCGGGCGTTTCGGCATAGTCGAACATCCCCATCAGGATATCGGGTACTTCCCTGCCATCTTTCCAATAACGCAAGCCGCCCATGGCCATAATCTTTTGCGGGCCCTTGCTGTTGGTGATAAAATGAAGACTGGAGAAGAGGTGTACGAACAAGTCGCCAGATACACCCGTTCCGTAATCGCGATAGCAGCGCCAGCGGAAAAATCGTTTGGCATCAAAAGCGATTTGCGGATACTGATGCAAGAAACGTTTCCAGTCCACCGACTTCTCACTTGCATCGGCGGGTATCTTATACTGCCAGGCCCCTTCGGGTGAATTGCGGGCCCAAAAACCTTCGGCATAATTCAACTGACCAATGGCACCCTGTGCCAGCAGTTCTTTGGCTTTTTCATTGCCTAAGGAACTCAATCCCTGGCTGCCTACCTGGAATACAACTTTGTTACGGTTTTGCGCTTCCACTACCGCGGCGCCTTCGGTAACATCGTGTACCATGGGCTTTTCGCAATACACGGCTTTGCCCTGGTTCATCGCGTCGATAGAAATATCCTTATGCCAGTGATCGGGTGTGGCTACGATAACGGCATCAATATCTTTACGCTGAATAATTTCCCGATAATCGCGGGTGGTGAAAATATCGTTGCCATATATTTTTTTGGCATCGGCCAGGCGGCCATCGTAAAGGTCGCAGGCGGCTACCAGCTTCACACCGGGAACGGTGATGGCGGTATTGGCATCGGCCAGCCCCATACCTCCTGCGCCTATGAGGCCGAGACGGATGGTATCGGCTGCGCCGGTTTTTACGAAACGATTCAGCGATTCAATACGGTGTTCTGGTTGCGAACTGGCGCCTGCTACTACGGGCGCTACGGCGGCACCCGCCACTCCCGTGGCCAGCTTGCGGATAAAACTTCTTCTGTTGGTTGATTTTGACATCAGAAAGCGAATTTTTGATGATAATTGGTTAGATGAAATTTATTTTACTATATGCTTTTAACAACATTATGATTTTGTCACTACCTCGTCGAGGTTCAGCATGGCGTTTGCGACTACCACCAGGGCCGCGGCCTCTGGTTTGTCGGATTTTATTTCTTCCCCCGCCATTTCGCGCCGGCTTTCCTCGTCTTTTCGATAGATGGCCAGGGCCTGCGCATAAAGATCCTTCAGTATTTTTTTCTTTTCCTCTGAAATGGGTTTATACAACATTCGCTCATAGCCTTTACTGATCTGCGCATCGATATTCGCGGGCGACTGTTCCCACATCCAGGCGGCAAAATGCCGGGCCATGTTTACATACACCGAATCATTGAGCGTTACCAGCGCCTGCAAGGGTGTATTGGTGCGAATACGGCGGGCATTACATACCACGCGTTGCGCCCCATCGAAACTGATCATGGAGGGATAGGGCGATGTGCGCTTCCAGTAGGTATACACCGCGCGGCGATACTGATCCTCGCCCTTGCTGCTGATCCATTTCTCCCCATTATAAGGCGATAGCCAGATGCCTTCGGGTTGCCAGGGCATTACACCCGGCCCATACATTTTTGTACTAAGGGCCGAAGAAATGAACAGATGCTGATCCCGCAATTGCTCCGCACTCAACCGAATACGGGGACCACGGGCATAGAACTTATTAAACAGGTCTTTCTCCTTCAATTCTTCCGTCAGCCTTGAATCCTGCTGATAGGTGGCGCTCATCAGTATTTCTTTCATCAGTTTTTTCAGGCTCCAGTTATATTCATGCATCAGTTTCCACGACAAATGATCGAGCAGTTCCTGGTGCGTGGGTGAGATTCCCTGTGTGCCCATATCTTCGAGCGTTTCTACGATACCGCTTCCGAAAAATTGTTCCCAGATCCGGTTTACGATGGTACGCGATACCAATGGATTTTTTTTGTTCGTGAGCCATTGCGCCAGGCCTACCCGGTTAGCCGGCGCACCTTCGGGCATGGCATAAGCCAGTGATGCGGGAACAGCAGGTTTTACCTCCTGGCCCAGCGTGCGCCAGTTGCCGCGATCAAACACATGCGTTTTGCGCCACATCCATTGGGGATTTTCCACCATCACAGGTGTGGCAGGAAGGTTGGCACGCATGAGCGTATAAAATTTCTCCCGCATATCGGCGTAGCCGGTCGTTCCCTCGCCCGGAAGATTCGGTTGAAAACTCACCCAGTCAAAGAAAACAAGGAATTCCTCGGCACGACTGGCGGGAATGGTTGGGTTGGTATACAGCAGGTAGATGTCGTGAACGCCATTCTGTGGAGGGAAGCTGAGCGTTTCCATCCGCCACTGGTCTTTTTGCGAAATGGGATAGGTGGCCAGCAGCGGACCATCCGGCGCATCGAGCCGAACCTGTAATACACCCCCTTTCTGATTGCTGTAAAAATTCCAGATCATCTGGCCCGCTCCATCCAGGTTCACCGATTTCAGCCGGGCTCTTGCATTATTGCGGAAGAAGAGGCTGGAATTGCCATTGCCAATAGCGGCTCCCGCATTCAGGCTGTCGGCGGAATAAGTATTGATGGCGGGCTGATAAGTGCGCAGAAAAAGTTCGGTAGCTTTTGCCTGACGCGCATCTGCATGGGTCTTTACCCAACTCACTACTTTGTCTAATTCTATTTTTAAAGAATCGGAAAACTCACGCAATAAAGGATATTCACCTGCCACGTCTTCGTCGCGGGTATTGTTGAAATAGGCGAAGAACTGGTAATACTCTTCATGCCGGAAGGGATCATAAGGATGGCTATGACATTGTACGCAGGCAAAAGTGGTGCTCATGAGGCCTTCCCAGGTTGTGTTTACCCGATCCATCACCGCGGCATTGCGAAACTCTTCGTTATCGGTGCCCCCTTCATCATTGGTCATGCTGTTGCGGCTAAAGGCGGTGGCGATGTATTGCGCATCCGTTGGCGAATCCGACAACAGGTCGCCGGCAATTTGCTCGGTGATGAACTGATCGTAAGGCATATCCTTATTAAAAGCGTCGATCACCCAGTCGCGGTATTTCCAGATCTGCCGGCCACCATCCGACTCATACCCTTTGGTATCGGCATAGCGCGAAACATCGAGCCATACCGAAGCCCAGCGTTCCCCAAAACGGGGGGAAGCCAGCAGGCTATCGATCAGGGTTTCATAAGCCGATTCGCTATTATCCAGCAGAAAGGATTTGGCGAGTGTATCAGACGGATAAAGACCCATTAAATCGAGTGATACTCTGCGCAACAACACTGGCTTTTCGGCCCTTGCAGAAGGTTTTAGTTCCTGTTCTTCCAGTTTCTCCAAAATAAAGGCATCTATATCGTTGCGGGCCCAATCGCTACTAAGGGTGGGCACTTTCACTTTTTTAACCGGCAGATATGCCCAATGGTCGCCCCATTTGGCGCCCTGCCGGATCCATTGTTTCAGGATGCGAATTTCTTCCTTGCTGAGCGGTTCGTGTTTATAGGGCATTCGCTCTTCGGGATCATTGAGCGTAAGACGGCGGATCATTTCACTGCCATTGGGATCGCCGGGTATAATGGCCGGCTTGCCCGATTCCGTGGGTGCCAGGGCTTCTTCTTCAAACAATAAACTAAAACCCGCTTTGGCTTTTACACCCCCATGGCAGGAAATGCATTTGCTATTGAGAATGGGTTTTACATCGGCGCTGAAGTCGATCTTTTTGCCGGGGATTACCCACCAGTAAATTAGCCAGGCTACTACTAGCAGGGAGATGACAAGGACAAACTTGTTGCGGTAGAGTCTCTGAAACATGGCAATCGTTGCAAGGAGCCTTTGTGCCCACTGAATTGCTTAAAGTTACGAATTTCAATCCGTTCAAAGCAGCGAAGGGGCTACACAAACGATTGCTTTATTTCCTTTCCAGAAATTAAAATTCAACGCAGGGCATCGCTGATCTGAAATACCCACGCATGTTCGCTCGGATTATTGCCGGGGTTCAATGCGGGTGCCTGAATGCGCAGTGTGCCATTTTTAAAACTGTAATTTATTTTCCCCTCATAGCCAGGCATTCGTACGCTGTTGGGTTTAGTGATTCCGTTGATCACCCATTCATTTTGCCATTGGGTAGCAATCAGGAAGAGGTCATTCCCCTTCCTGGTAAAATACTGGCCAGGCTTTTTTTGGCTTTCCGACTTTTCCCAGGCCCTTGTTCCGTAAATGGCTTCGCCATTTATTTTCAGCCATTCGCCAATATCCTGGAGACGCTGTTGCATGATAACTGGAATAGTTCCATCAGCAGCCGGTCCTATATTCAGCAGCAGGTTGCCGCCCCGCGATACGATATCGATCAGTTGATGGATCAGTGCCCGGCTGCTGGCGTATTGTTCCAGGTTTTCGTTTCGGTTATAGCCAAATGATTCGCCGATTCCCCGGCATTCTTCCCAGGGTTTCAGGGGACCTGATTTTCCGCTGCCGTATTCGCTGGTATTATAGCCACCATGATCGCGACCCGCGCCCCAGCGATCGTTGGTAGCTACGGAATCTTTTATGGGCGATTCGGTGAAAAGCCATTGCAGAAATTCGCGGCTGCGCCAGACCGTATCGGAATGTTCCCATTCCCCATCAGGCCAGATGATATCGGGCCGATAGCGCATCACCAGGTCTTTGAGCTGAGGCAGCATGTGCTGGTCCACGTATTTGCGCACATCCGATTTATAAAGCGGATTATACCATTCATAGAGGGAATAATAAAATCCCATCTTCAATCCTTTGTTGCGCACGGCCTGCAGGAGATCGCCGGCCAGGTCGCGCCCCGGGCCATTGTCCACCGCATTCCAGTTCCAGCTCTGCGCGCTGGGCCATAGCGTGTAGCCATCGTGATGCTTGCTGGTTAGCACCACATATTTGGCCCCTGCTTTCTCGAATATGTCTGCCCATTTGCTGGGATCAAATAATTCGCAGGTAAAGCGGGAAGCAAAGTCCTGGTAGTTAAAATTGGGGCCATAGGTTCGTTGATGAAAGTCGACGAACTCCTGATGAATCTTCAGTTTCTTATTGTTCAACCTTTCCCAATACCATTCCGCATAATGGGAACCAAAACCATCGGCATTGGAATTGGTGGCCCAGGCAGGCACGCTATAGAGACCCCAATGGATGAATATGCCGAACTTGGCATCCTGAAACCAGGTGGGGATGGGGCGTGCATCGAGTTGTGCCCAATCGGGGATACCCTCCTTTTGCTGCGCTTTCAGCGAAAAAGAAAAGGAAAGCAGCAGCATAAGCCAGGCCATGCCAGGTTTCCCATAACCAGCAGCATTTTTGTGTTTCATACCTTTCGTGTTGGCTGAAAGATAAAGGATCGAGAGGATTCGAAGAAAAAATGAAAAAAGCAGGTAAAAACTTTGATCGGCATTGTCAGTAGAAAAGGAAACACTCTTACTTATCACAAAACAGAAATAAGCGCTGAATGAAAATCCTAACCAGTTTGATGATGCTGCTGTTGTGTATGCAGCTAACCGCACAGCAGAAAAAAGCCATATTTGTTATTGTAGACGGCATTTCGGCCGACTTAATAGAAAAATTGCCCACACCCAATCTGGATGCCATTGCCGCAGAGGGAGGATATGCCCATGCCCTGGCCGGGGGTGAGCGTGGAGGTTATTCGCAAACACCCACCATCAGCGCTGTCGGCTATAATACGGTACTCACCGGCACCTGGGTTAATAAGCATAATGTTTGGGATAATGATATAGCCGCGCCCAACTATAATTACCCCACTATTTTCCGACTGTTCAAGGATCAGTACCCCAACAGGAAGATCGCCGTATTCTCCTCCTGGCTCGACAACCGCACCAAGCTGGTAGGCGATGGTTTGCCGGCTACGCGGAATATTCAGGTAGATCATCACTTCGACGGGCTTGAGCTGGATACGGTTCGATATCCGCATGAGCGTGATGCGGCGCATATGAAAAAGATTGACGATGCGGTGGTGGATCATGCTGCTGCCTTTATCCGGAGTGATGGCCCGGATCTGTCGTGGGTGTATCTGGAATATACCGACGATATGGGTCACCGCTATGGCGACAGCCAGCAGTATTATGATGCCATCGAGTACATGGATGATCAAATGGGACGTATCTGGCGTGCGATTACAGACAGGCGCCAGCGTACCGGTGAGGAATGGCAGATTTATATCACCACCGATCATGGTCGTGATTCCGCGACGGGGCGTAATCACGGCGGCCAGTCGGACCGCGAAAAGCTGGGCTGGATCGTCACCAATGCGAAAAACCTGAATGCGCATTTTCGGGAAGGCGGGGCCTCGCAGGCCGATATCATGCCCAGCATCGCGCGCTTTTTGGATATCCGGATTCCGAAGGCCGTGGAGAGGGAAGTGGATGGAGTATCGTTGACAGGAAGGATTTCCCTTAGCGACCCGCAGGCACGCATTGTGGGCGAAGAGCTTTTGATTAGCTGGACACCGCGCAGAAAAAAAGGAACACTGCGGATCTATGTAAGCACCACGAATCGATTTAAGGAAGGCGGCGTGGATGACTATCGCCTGCTGGGCAAGGTGAAGGTTCGTCGCGGTGAGCTGCGAATACCGGTATCGGAGATATCGCCCGAATTCAGCAAGATCGTGCTGGAGGGGCCTGATAATACGGTGAATCGGTGGGTAGTGGGAAGGAAGTAGTTTGGAAAACGTTTGACTTTGAGAATACGGTCGTGCGGTTATAAGCGGATGTATTTGTCGCGAAAAATTTAAAGTTTCGTTTGCTCAATTAGGAACTACAGCGAGGCAAAACAAGCCACTTTCCTGGGGGACTGAAACTACTCTTTGTGCGCATTTGTAATAAATTAAAGCAGCCCTAATTGGTTCTTAAAATTAGGGCCAGGCTTTTAGGGGGTTAAGAAATTAAATTAATAAGTCAACTTAAAAAACCCAAAATGACCAAAGGAATAATTGTTGCAAAAAATGAATACACAAATACTTTTTGCAACCAATTACACACCCTTTTTAACATCAAATACCTTTCTGCGACCTCATTATCATTGGGAAAAAAATAGTATTTAATAAACTTGAACGGTGAAAAACATATTTTATAGTTATTCACATAATCTAAATATAAGTGTATCAACATTTTTGCAGCCAACGCTATGAATGCAATTACGCCGAAAATCGTTGAAAGTTCCTTGAAAATCATTTGTTAGATTTATACTTTACAGTATGGATGGGAATAAAGAGTTCAAATCTTAAATTCAACCCAAATCCGATATTGAAACTACTAGAAACACCGGTAGCAATTTCACTATCCGAATTCTTACTATTAGTCCTTACCTTTTCAGTGTATGCAAACCCCAATCCAAACGACCTTGAAACTTCATTATAACTTGTCACCTCACCCGAAGGGCTCTTTTTGTTCTCAACTTCAAATCCATAGCCCACGACTCCCTCAACATAGGCATATTCCCTTGTTATGACATTTCCCTCAAGGTCATGAGCCATAAACCTAGGCTTGTTATCCTTGATACCGATAACGTCAGTTTCAATTCCACCTCCAGCACCTAGTCCCTCAATCTCAAGATTGGCAGCAGCGCCAGCTGTAATTAAGCCTGTGACCTCCATACCAATACCTGTTTCGCTGGTAAAGGTTCCTGCACCCGTTTCAATTTTGGTACCTCCAGCTGCATGAACGATTTCTCCGTCTCCATAAGTTGAATTATTATCAACTGTAACGCTGCCGTTGGAGTTTAGTGAATAAGTCGCCAAAACTTCTTGCTCTCTATTGTTACCGTAGGTGGACTGAATATAAACTTTGCTTCCTTTATGTTCATAACCCTTAATCTTTCCTTGCGAATTAAACCATTTGTAATCTCCATTTTTGTCCTTATACCAATCCGTGGGCTTCATGCCATCCGGGTCAACAAATCTTATTGGGTTATCGAAAGCAAAATTGTATGGAGAATACCTCCGCATCTTTTCACTGAGCGGGTCAATATGATTCCACCACCCAATCTGGTTGTCATACATCCTCGCTCCATAATCTAACTACTCTAAGCCACTACCATCGCTAAACTCTTCCCGCTGCTCTTCCTTACCATTGTACTTGTACTTATTATAAGAAGAACCAAAAGCCAATGCTTTCGACGATATCCCCGTCATTGTCAACCCGAACGGATAGTAACCCTGCCGTTGGCGGGGCAAGTTGCGTTTCCTCCAGGATGGGCCCACGAATATGGGTCACTGTCAGATTATCAAACCTGCCGGCAGGCAGGGAACATTCCGACTAAAGTCGGGACAGGCTATCAATGTTGGGTGTCTCATTGCTTATCCGCCTTCGGCGCGACACGTCCGCCTTCGGCGCGATAAGCATAAATATACAAATATCCATTTTGGCTGGCTATTAAATTCTTCTTTGTATGCGTGGTAAGCGTATTGTCGTTACCACCATGTAAAAACACTTTACGGTTTAAGTTCCGGCAACTTCGCCTATTGTTCCCGGCTACGCAAATGCCGCCAGGAAGAAACCGAACTATTTTCCATAACTTTTTGGCGGCGAAGCTAAGCAACCCGTTTGCCTGGAACAAGACGTAGTTGGCCGGAGGGATACGTCCGAAAAACAGGAGGTCAATTTACAGGTCCTTACAGCAAGATATAAGTACCCCTTCATAATGGCTTGCCACCACCCTTCTTTCTCCGCAGTAATGCGGATTGCAAAAGCTCTTGGAGTGGAACTTTCCGACTTGTTCCGGGCTGATGAAGTATTTAAAGCAGTAAACTCCAAAGACAAAACCCTGATGGAAAAAATTTCCATCCTCAATACTCTCGGTAAAGAAGAGCAGGCAGCTATCTTTAAAGTCATTGACCTGGCTGCCTCCAATAAAAAACTAAAGGATAACCTGTAAAGCCTGATTGCTCAGTAAAAATCATTTTACTTTTTAACTAATTGGTCCCTTATAAACCCTGCAAAAGCCTTATTTGCTTTGACTAATCTGTCGTCTATTACCACGTTGTCAAACTTATCCAAACAAAGAATGGATTTCTTTTTATCAGAGAAGTTTATAACTGCTTTTACCCTCACATCTATCTCTTTATCTGAATCTGATTGTTTGCAATCAGATAAATAACTCTCAAACTTACTAAGCACTTGTTCATTGGTTATGAAAGTGGTATCATAAGAGCCTGCAAACAACATTTCAAAATTACTACAGGAAACTCGCATAGGAGTTTCAATATTCATGTCTACAAAGTGAATCGACATACTATCAATTTCCCGTTCTTCTTTACAGGCGAATATAAATAAAGAGAAAAAAATCAGACTCAAAGTAAATATTGATTTATTCATTTTCTTTTTTAGGTTTTGGCTTAGATTTTATAATTATTGTAGGAAGCGTAGTGGATCCTTTAAGGGGAATTACTTTTCCATCTGTAGACATAGGATCCTTAGTAATAATTATAGCTTTTGCGCCATGGTCAGTTCTAGTATTCTGCCCCTCCTTGACCTCGCCCATTAAAAAAGCTGTGCTTTTTTCTGAGCCTTGGATTACCCTTTTCTCTTCAGCATTATCATATGCAGCATCAGGTGTTTTTGTTCTGGCAGAATGACCTGAGGGATCCTTTATGTGGTCAGCAGCATGATCTGCCTCGTGATTGAAAACAGTAGCTGGCGAAAGTTTTACTCCATCATTTGTCTCAATACCAAGTTTGGGATTCCAAAAAAGAGTCTTCTTTGAGGGACTATAATAACTTGTGGCTTCTCCTTTAAGCTCTACAACGCTAACGTTTTCTGTACTAGTTAATAATTCTCCAAAAGCAGCCCCCGCTCCCTTGTTTACAAGATTCCCAATAGTAGTATGTGCAGTTTGAATGAAGGCCTTTGAAGCTCCTGGAAACACTAAAGTATCGCCCAAAGGATCATTGTAAAGAATAGGATTATTACCCATCGCAGAATATAAACTCTGCGCATAGTCGGGTTTTGAATCTATCTGCCACCATCTACCCAATTGCGGATCAAGACTTCGAAGATTTGTTGCATACAACTCCAACCCTGAACCATCGGAAAACTCTTTGCATTGTAATTCAGACCCTTTATTGAATTTGTATTTGTTTTCGCGTGAACCGTTGAGAGCCTTCGAACTAATCCCCGCCATCGTCAACCCAAACGGATAGTAATGCGTTTCCTCCAGTATGGGTCCGCGGATATGGGTGATCTGAAAATTATCAAAGAACACGTCAATATTTGGCGTCTCATTGCTCACATAAATATACAAATATCCATTTTGGCTGGCTATTAAATTCGTCTTTGTATGCGTGGTAAGCGTATTGTCGTTACCAACCTGCTCAAATCCGCTGCTGGCCGCAACATACTTAAATTGCTCGTCAAATAATACCCAGTTAATGAACGCCTTAGGTTTGCTGGTCGTGTAACCACTCTGGCTGTTCAGGAAGCTGGTCACACCCGGGTCCAGGGTACTGTTGGTTTGCAACTGTGTTAAAGTAGCCCCGCCGTGCGTGGCCGTTACCCCGGCGACAGCCGGTTCCAGCACATTTAATAAACTGTTGAGCGGATTCACAGGCGTGCCGGGCGTAGCACCGTTCTTCTTGTACCAGCTTTTGACAAAAATGTTGAATTGATCCCCGGCCATCACTTTCAACACCATATTGGTACCGATCTTCGGGCCATTGCCGTTCAGTTTCTGCGTAAAGTCGTTGGGGCTGCTATGCGTATCACTGGGGTAACCCGAAACGGTAGATTTATTCACCCGGCCGGTATCTACTCCCGCATAATACTGCCTTTCGCTGGTCAGGTTAGCCGTTTCCAGGGTGGCTGCCGGGTAAAAGGAAGTATCCTTTTGCGTAGTTAGCAACATGCGCACATTGCCCAAATGGTCCTTCAGCATATAGTCATAATGGAAGGCTGCGGGCTTGGGTGATTGTGCCGCAGCAAAACGGATGCGCCCTTCCTCATGACCCAGGAACTGAAGGGTATCGTTTTGATAGACACTTCCTGCTATGTACAACGTGACGGTCGTATCCACCCCAATTTCCGTTACCACTTTTTTCAGCTTATTGCCCGCCGCATCGTAGGTATAATCAATATAGCCTTTGGTACTACCCGCCTTTTTGACCGTGATGCGGGAGGGCAGGTTCAGGTGATTATACGCAATCCCGTTCCCGTTGACGCTGGTGGCAATATCCTTGTTCAGATCTTTGACCATATTGCCATTCCCATCGTAGGCATAATCATCGGTAGAGCTGTTCTTGCTACCGGCATTGGGGTGGAGTGTAGAAGTTCTGAAATCACCCAGTTTAGTCGTCGGATCATTGGCATGGTCGATAACATTGCGAAGGCGGTTGCTGTTGGCAATATAGTTGTAAACCAGGCTGTCGATGGTGGCAGTCGCAACCCCTTTCCAACCCCGGTGCTTCATGCTCAGGATATTGCCGTTCGCATCATAGCTCATCCCGCTCATGCTAAAATCCAAACCAGCCGATTTGTTGAACGCGGAACTCGAGTACTGATTAAAATCAGCGCTGAGTATCCGGTTTGCCGCATCATAGGTAAAGTCATACTTGCGTTTCTCCCCATCGCCCTTACTCTTCCATACCGTACCACCGATATTGCCGTTGTATTGCGGATTGGCATAGCTCTGGTTACCCACGATGCCGTTCTGTGACTTATCATAGCCCAGGTCAAAGCCAAAATAATTGTTTGGGTGCGCGTCTTTTGATATTTAAAGAAAGTTCTTCACCTGCAAACCGCCGGAGTTTAATGAACCCGGTATCCTTTAATATCCTCGCAAACTGCCAGGCACTGTCAAGGAAATCCTGCAATAAATGCGGATTTATGGTTTGCTCGGGTACAATAGAGCGACGAAGTAAATTTGAGAACAAAGAGCTACCCAATTTTCGACCTGCGGGTTTTTGGGTGATCATGATATAGCACTGATGATGCAGATACGGCCTTTCATTGAAGAAACGCTCACTACTTCGGGTGAGAAAGCTTTGGTCATCGCTGCTAAAGTCTGCCCGGTAAGGTGTTTCGGTAAACCAGTCTTGCTTGTGGAAGATAGTATGTTTTGGCAGGATCTTAATTGC
This sequence comes from uncultured Citrobacter sp., assembly GCA_964395095.1. Lineage (GTDB taxonomy): Bacteria > Bacteroidota > Bacteroidia > Chitinophagales > Chitinophagaceae > CAYMZZ01. Next base: position 2,201 of record CAYMZZ010000002.1, on the reverse strand, counting down.
TTTGATCAGGGCTTGGTGCAGGGCTTCGTATTCCTGATCACTCAGCGTAAAGAGCTCCGGCAAGGTCACTTCATACGCAATGGTAATATCGCCTTGCTTGGACAATATAGCATCATGCTCGACTCCGAAAATGGGAATGATTTCCTGCAATACCTTCATGCAGCAAATCTCAGATTGTCTGCAATATCAGAGTTAGGATTTGGGAAGAAACAATGTTGAGAAAAGAATAAACTTCAATTGTAGAAGCTTAGGAAGCTTAGACATATTTATCTTACTTTTACAAACGATCTTCTTGGCAATCATAGAGCATTGCATAGTACCCTCATGAGGCGAGAGCTTTTAAAAAATCCACACTCAAGGGTTGATATAAACAGATGCAATTCAATTCGAAAAAAACATCGCTGATACTTGTATAGCCAGCTTCGCAAAACTGGAACCTTCAAGTTCTAAATAAGACCTTTGTAGGTTATGTTTTTAACAACGGAAAGCCGTAGTCGAAATACATTTTTTTCAAAAAAACTTACTTTCAAGCCAATTCGCCGCTGAGGTCGCATCCACCCTTTATTCTATTATCGACTAAGCAACCAATTTACTTGAGGGAAGACACAGTTAGTAGCAAGGGTACGGTTTTCTGAATAGATAAGACTCGGCCAAGAACAGTTCAGGTGTTTTAAGCGAGCTGAAATTAGCTTACCCTTTCTTGATTTTCCTCCATTGCGAAAACGACATTAACATACCCAAAAGACCTAATGCACTAAAAGCAAGCAAATTTGACACTACAGATTCATCAGGGAACAATACGGTGGATGATCCTTCTAAATATTTCATATCAATCAACTCCCCAATATGATGGTCATCACAAAACTTTCCTCCAATTCTTTTTATAAACCGTTGTCCCTCATAAGTCAAAGTTGTAAAATGCTTCACTCTTGTTCCTAAACATGAATTGGGGAGCTTTTCAATTCGCATTTTTACAAAAATTCCATTCTGTTCAACTTTGATATCATCGAAGTTGAATAATATTAAACCAATTGCACCAATAAATAAAATTATGCCTCCCCAAAATATAAATTTCATCTTGCTATACTTTCATCTTAAAGGTAAAATAATAGGTTTCTTTACGTAAGTGTTATCAGTAGCCGGTCTCATGGAATTTGCCTGCGGTAGCATAAGCTTATTACTCCCTTGTGAAGCGTTAACCACACCTTGTATCGCATTCGATGTAGCACCAGAAGCGGCCTGGTTAACTGCAATATTAGCCCCCTTCTGCGATGCCAGTTTATTTTCCAATTTTTCAACTGCTGCTGCTCTGCCACTGCTAGTAGGATCACCCGCAGCAACCCTTTCTGCTCTATTCAATTGCTTTTCCGTTGTTTTAATAGTGCTACTGGAATTTACTTGAGCATTCTCTGTAAATTTACCTGCCACTTGATCAGTTGCTACGTCGCTGACAGTTTGCTTCAATGATACTTTTCCGGTTTCAATATATTGCTTTGCCATTGATTCTGTTGCATCAACTGTTATTTCTGCCCCTTTAACTAAAACTTTACCTGCTAGACCTTTTGGAGCAACTGTAGACAGCCCTCCCGACGCTGCTCCCGCTGCTGCAGATATTAGTATTGATTTACCATCAACTTGTGTAAGCGACTCACCCCAAGACTTTCCCTGCATGCGATTGGTAATAACTTGCGAACCGTAATCAATCAGTGCTCCAACTAAAGCTCCGATACACCAAGGGCATTTTCCATTTGGGTCATTAAATGTTGAAGGATTATTACCACTAAAATGATAAGGAGTAAGAGACTCTTGGTCACCATCCGTAGGCGTAGGGTCTATTTGTATAAATCGTCCTATCTGTTGGTCATACGTTCTAGCATTAAAATCATAAACATCAATTCCACTTCCGTCATTGAACTCTTTTCGCTGTATCTCGTTTCCATTGTAGCCTTTCTTATTTGGACATCCACAATCAGAATCATTTCCTCCAAAGTTTAACGCATTCGAAGACATTCCCGCCATGGTCAACCCAAATGGATAGTAATGCGTTTCCTCCAGGATAGGGCCGCGGATATGGGTCACCGTCAGATTATCAAAGAACATCCCGACTAAAGTCGGGACAGGCTATCAATGTTCGGCGTTTCATTGCTTGTAGATTCTTGCCATGTTGACCCAGGATTCTTGCATGTTGACCCACCCCTGGT
>CAYMZZ010000001.1:317777-438386 GCA_964395095.1 uncultured Citrobacter sp. | reverse complement strand
AAGTAGTAAGTAGTAAGTAGTAAGTAGTAAGTAGTAAGTAGTAAGTAGTAAGTAGGCAGTCTTTAATAGATTTTTTCGCAGATAAGCGCTGATGAATGATCGCCGTAAAAACGGTCAATTTTTTTTAAGGAACTGACAACGTTGGGAGCGGATCTGATTGTGAATGCTAATTCGCGAGCTTCCGTGCTTCAACATAAAAAAATCCTTCCATGCCAGACTGTTCCTGCATGGAAGGATTTTCTTATTTCAGCTAATTTTTTCCAGGGCTGCCTGGAAAAATTATTGCCACACGATCTGGCCGCGGATTTCCCCAAACCAGCGGTAATAGAGGTTGCCGGGCGAAGCAACGGGCAAAATCGTCTTGGTATGTATCGTAATGTAGTAGAGTCCATTTAAGAGGTCCTGTTCGCGCACTTTCACATTATCTACCTGCAAGGTGCCGCTATAGCTGCCACTCGAAGGGTAGAGAGGACGGAATGGTGCGGAAGTTTGACCCGTGAATTGCTGCAATACCACATAAGGCGTGGTAGCATAAGAAGTGGGATTGGCTCCGGTAAAGGCAGGATTCACTGCCGGGTAACCAATGGGCGCAGGTCCGTTTACGCGGATAGCCACCACGCTGTCGCTCAGTCCGGACCAACTGAACGAATAATTGAGTTGTTTGGCGCGACGGTCGTAACTCACACTCAACTGGCCGAGGCCTGCGCTGGGTGTGCCATTGGGCGCTACCTGCGCACCCGTCATGGGAATGTCGGATTTTTGATACAGATTAACCTTGTCTTTTTCGGAGTCTTTTTCGCAGGAACTAAGGCCGGTTATCAGGCCCAGGCATATTGTGGTCAAAGCAGTTAGGGAAAACCATTTCATGGTGCATGATTTAGGGTAAATATAAGGATAAATTATATTCGCCCTTTCAGACAGGCATTATTTTGATTCCTTCGTTTTCCACGAATCGTTCACGCGTTATTTTCTATTGTACACCAAAGCGTAAGGTTTGGGAATAGCCGTTTTGATCTGTAATCTGCAACAGGTAAATACCGCTGAGGGGGCTACTGGTAAATGGCCTGATCGCCAACACCTGGCCCTGAAAGCTATGCCCCGGTTTCCCCTGCGATAATAAACGCCCATTCATATCAAATACTTTCCATCCCGCTGCCTGCTTTCCGGCCGGTACCTTCAGGTTGATAAAATCACCGTTCATAATGCCCGGGTAAAGACTCCATGCTGCGGCAAGGTCCCCTGTTTTTTCAACTTTGAGAACCGAAGAGTAGCTAAGTTTTTGTTCCCGGTCGCGCATAGCCAGTCGGTAATAGGTTCTGGGCGAATGGGGATCGGTATCAGTGGCCTGGAACCGTATACGGTCATTCCCCGGCACGCCCTGCCGGGCATCCATTTCCAGTAATGAGGAAAAACCACGGCCATCCTGGCTACGTTCCAGGACAATCTTTTCAGGATCGCTATCCCGGCTTAGTTCCCATTCCAGTTTTACCTGGTCGCCTGCGGGTGAGGCGGAGAATTGTAGCAGGCGGATGGGTAAAATAACATTCGATTGAACGCTGATGCTGATCCGGTTGCCGCCCCCATTTTCATAATATTCCAGCACCAGTTCGTGCATGCCCGAAAGATTGGCCGTATAGCTTTGGCTATTATAAGCCTGGTCCCACCAGCGATTGATGACCCAGGTATTGCCCCCGTCGAGGCTAAGACGATAGCCATCATCGCCCCCAACCGTAAAAACATAGTTCCCATCCGGGAAATTCTTGCGCAGACGATACCGCACACTAAAGGTTTCCGTTTGTACACTACAGGCGCTGGTGTTGTAGAAAACATTGTCGCCTCCAAAGTTTTCATCGAACGACATATTCCCCGGCGATCCTTTTGTTACCATTCCCTTATAGCCGTCAAAATTGGTTCCATCATACAAATAGCCCCGCCAGGTATCATTGTTTCCATAGGCGGAGGGATCCTCTGGACCCATACAGGTAGTGGCAACCGTAAACTGAATCCGGTTTTGACCGCCGTTTTCGTAGTACTCCAGCACCATATCCACCGAACCCGAAAGCCAGACCGAATAGCTCGCCTGCACAAAAGCCTGGTCCTGCCAGCGATTGATGACCCAGGTACTTCCACCATCCAGGCTTAACCGGAAACCATCGTCGCCCCCAACAGTGAATTGATAACCACCCGGGCTGAAGTTCTTGCGCAACTTATAGCGAACGCTGAAGGTATTGGTGTTCACGGCACAGCCATTGGTGGGATAATTCACATTGTCGCCGCCAAACTGCTGATTAAAATTGGGATTGCCGGGGCTTCCTTCCGTTACGTAACCCTGGTAACTGGTAAAGTTCATGTTGTCGTACACATAGCCAAGCCAGGTATCATTGCTGCCATAGCTGGTCTGATTGCCCAGGGGTGTACAGGGTTGGGCATGGGAAAAAATGGAAAAAATACCCAGCATGGGTAATACGAGTAGAAGTCTCTTCATGATATTGGATTCTCCGAGGGGTGAAAAATAGGTAGTCCTAACGTAAATAGATAAGAGTTAGTACTTATTATTGCAAAACTTTGATATATGTCAAAGCCTGTGAAATAATAACGGAAAATTACCTGGTAAATCCACGATAGAGATGGAAGGGCTGGGCTATTGCAGCTTATTCTTAATTTCCTGCAATTTGATGAGGGCTTCCACCGGGGTCAGTCGGTTTATATCCATTCCCGCCAGTAATTCCCTGATCTCTTCGAAGGTTTGTGAGTGTGCGTCGAATATGGAGAGTTGCACCTGCGGTCCGCTGAGCTGTTTTACTTTTTCTGAAAGCTGGTTGCCGGCTTGTGTTGGGGCGCCGGCCTGGGCATGCGATTGTTCCAGTTGCTGCAAAATTTCATTGGCCCGCTGAATGAGGGAAGGGGGCATGCCCGCCATGCGTGCCACGTGGATGCCAAAACTGTGTGTGCTGCCGCCTGGCGCCAGCTTGCGAAGGAAAATGATCTTATTTCCGATTTCCTTATTGGTGATGTGATAGTTTTTTACTCTTGGCAACCTTTCTTCCAGTTCATTCAGCTCATGATAATGCGTGGCGAAAAGCACTTTGGGCATGGCGGGCGACTGGTGCAGAAATTCGGCAATACTCCAGGCGATGGAAATACCATCGTAGGTGGAAGTGCCCCGCCCGATTTCATCTAAAATGACGAGGCTGCGTGCCGTGATATTGTTGATAATGGAGGCGGTTTCATTCATTTCCACCATAAAAGTGGATTCGCCACCACTCAGGTTGTCGGAGGCGCCAACACGGGTGAATATGCGATCGGTGAGCGAAATGCTGGCTTCACTCGCCGGCACAAAGCTGCCCATGTGCGCCATCAGCGTAATCAGGGCGGTTTGCCGCAGCAAGGCGCTTTTGCCACTCATGTTGGGGCCGGTAAGGATAATGATTTGCTGGCTGCTCTTATCGAGCAGGAGATCATTGTGGATATAGGCTTCACCAGCGGGTAAATGTCTTTCAATAACAGGGTGCCGCGCTTCTTTCACCTCCCACTGATCCCCTTCGTGCAACTTTGGTTTTTTGTAGCGATAATAAAGGGCGTTCTGCGCAAAGCAACAAAGGCAATCGAGTATGGCGGCCAATTGTCCATTGGTCTGCAAGCGGGCTATCTCCTCCAGCAGTTCGGTTACCAGGCTTTCGAAAAGCTGCTGTTCCAATGTCGCCATCTTTTCTTCCGCTCCGGTAATTTTTTCTTCGTATTCCTTCAATTCCGGGGTAATATAGCGTTCGGCATTGGCCAGGGTTTGCTTGCGCATCCAGCTTTCCGGCACTTTGTTTTTATGCGAATTGGTGACTTCGAGATAGTAACCAAATACATTATTGAAGCCAATTTTCAGGGAATGGATTCCCGTTTTTTCCGCTTCGCGTGTCTGTAATCCCGCCAGGTATTCTTTGCCATGATGCGCAATCATGCGCAATTCATCTAATTCCGCGGACACACCTGTGCGGATAATTCCCGGCTTGTTGGCGGCGTTTGGCGGTTCATCGGTCAACTTCCCGAATATTTGGGCAGCGAGGGCGGGACAGGGGTTCATTCGACCTGCCAGTTGCTGCAAAAGCGGATTGCCCGCGAGACTACACAATTCCTTTAAGGTGGCTATCTGTTGCAGACCCCTGGCTACCTGCAGCACTTCGCGGGGATTTATTTTCCGCATGGGTGCCCGCGATACCAGTCTTTCTATATCACCACATTGGCGAATGCATTGTACAAGCTGGCCGCGCAAATCGGTTTCCAGCACCAGGAATTCCACGGCATCCAGCCTTTCCTCTATTTGCCGAATATCTTTCAACGGAAAAACTATCCATCGCTTCAGCAGCCGCGCGCCCATGGGCGATACGGTATTGTTTAAAACATCAAATAGGGTGTGATTCCCTTCCGACTGGCCATGGATCAGTTCCAGGTTTCGGATGGTGAAGCGATCCATCCAGAGAAAATCGTCACGGTCAATTCTTTGCAGCGAACTGATATGTTGCAGGTGCGGATGCTCTGTATCGCGCAGATAATGGATCAGTGCTCCGGCTGCCGTTAAGCCCAGCAACAGTTCGTCCACACCAAAGCCCTTTAGTGAATGTGTTTGAAAATGCCGAAGCAGGGTTTCCTGGGCATAGGGCAAATCAAAAATCCATTCATCAAGGGTATAGGTGTATACTTTTCCACCAAACTGCTCCTTAAATTTCTTTTGCTGTTGTCGTTGAAACACTACTTCGGATGGACGGAAGCTTTGCAGCAGTTTGTCGGCATATTCCCGATCGCCTTCCGCCACAAAGAATTCCCCGGTGCTAATGTCGAGAAAAGCAAGACCGTAAGCGTCTTCACCGGCAAAATGAAGGGCTGCCAGGAAATTGTTGGCCTGGTGGTCGAGCAATTTATCCTGGGTTGCGGTGCCGGGTGTCACCATTTCGGTTACACCCCGCTTCACTACGCCTTTGGCCAGTTTGGGGTCTTCCAGTTGATCGCAAATGGCCACGCGATGCCCGGCTTTCACCAGCTTATGCAAATAAGTATCGAGGGCATGGTGAGGGAATCCGGCGAGCTCGGCGGAGGCTGCCGCGCCATTATTCCTTTTGGTCAAAGTAATACCCAGTACTTTGGACGCGATGATGGCATCGTTTCCAAAGGTTTCATAAAAATCACCCACCCTAAACAGCAGTACGGCATCGGGGTATCGTTGCTTGATAGCCCGGTGCTGCTGCATCATGGGTGTTTCCGTGCTCTTGCTCTTTGACATGTTAACGCGCCGTTAATATCCAATCCGGATAGCGACAAAAATAAGGAACTGTTTATGTAACTGCTCTGTTTTACGAATCCTGTTGAAAACTCCATCTATATGCGAAGTCTTCTTATTTTTTGTATGGGCATAGTTCCCGCCGCCGTAGCGGCTGAGGATACCGTATGGGTCAAGGCTCCCATTCAAAAGGCCACCGTTTATTTTGGCTATGGTGCGGAACTTTCCCATAATGCTAAAGCCGGCATTAAGGCCGATACGCGCTTCCTGGTACTCGACCAGCTCAGTACATCCGTTGATCTCCAAAGCCTGCAGGTGAGCCTGCCGGCTGATATTGCCATCCTTTCCCAACGATTCGAAGTGTTTGCGCCGCCGGCGCCTATCATTGCCAAATCGAAGGATTGGTTGTTTTGGGAAGACAGCCTGGAGCGGTTAAAAACCAGTTGGAGCCGGCTCGAAAACCGCGAGAAGATTGAGGAGGAGACCCTGAAATCGACCGGCAAATTAATTGAAATGGCCCTCGATGGTTCCGCTCCCAACAGTGTGCGCAGCGCCGAAGTTTTGCGTCTTGTTGATTACTACAACGAAAGAATTGAAAAAGGCCGCACTGAAATTTTTTCCCTGCATCAGCAAAAAAACCGGAACCAGTTGGCACAGGCCGGCGTTCGGGAAAAAATAAGGGCACTTCAGGAAAAATCACCCCTGGCTCCCAAACCTTATGGACGCGTGATCTTGCAGATAAAAGGTAAGAAAGCTGGCGAGATGCCCTTCACGCTCAGTTATTATACTTCCCGTGCGGGATGGACACCCAGCTATGATGTGCGCGTCAACTCGCAGACCAATAAAGTGCAGTTGGTGTATAAAGCATCCATTAGTCAAACCAGCGGTGTAGACTGGAAGAATACCAAATTAGTCCTGAGCACGGGCACACCCAATTTCGGGGTATCGGCACCGGTATTATCGCCCTGGTACCTGCAATTACATGTTCCGCAATTATACAATCAATTGCAGGGAAGGGCGCCAGGCATGAATCTCAACCGCAATGTCATTCAGAGTTTTGATAAGGATGCAGCACTGAATGAGGTGGTGATTGTAAGGGGAAATGCAAGTTTTCAGGAGGAGTATGCTGATACCTCCCGGCCCTATACCCTCGAAGATTTCACCACTTTGCAGCAAGGGCAACTGAATACCAATTTTGAAATCGATCTGCCCTACGATATCACGGGCGATGGCGAACTCCATGCCGTCAATATCCGTGAAGAGGAAATACAGACGGTATTGAAAAACTATGCCATACCCCGTCTGGAGCAGGAAGCCTATCTGCTGGCAGAAGTTGCTGATTGGCAAAACCTGGATCTGCTGCCGGGTGATGCGAATATCATTATGGATGATACGTATATAGGAAAGTCGGTAATTGACCCCAACAGTACCGCCGATACCCTGAATCTGTCGCTGGGTAAGGATAAGCGCTTGCAGGTAAAGCGTAGCACAGTGAAGGAGTTGAGCAGCCTGAAATCATCAGGAGGTTATCAGCGGCAGACATTCACCTTTGAAATAAAGGTGAAGAATACCAAGCTCACCGAAGTGAATGCCCTGGTGAAGGACCAGATTCCGTTGAGCCAGATCAAGGAAGTGGAAGTGAAGCTGGAGGATGATGGCGGGGCCGCCTTTAATGAGGAAGTAGGTGTACTTACCTGGAAGCTGCAGCTCAAGCCTGGCGAAAGCAGGTCGCTACGTTTCAGCTATACCATTAAGTATCCCAAGGGGAAACGTATCATCAATATGAAGTAAGCTACTCCCGCGTTCTTCCGGCCTTCTTTCAAAAGCTTCGCTTTGAATGATAAGGCCGGAAGAATTTTCAGGCATTCATTTGCTAATTTTGCGCCATGCGCAAATTGAGCATGGCCGAGCTGGGCCGCAAATCGGTTGAGGAAGTGAAGCAGGCGGCAAAGCATCCCGTAATAGTGGTATTGGAAAATATCCGCAGCGCCTACAATGTGGGCAGCGTATTTCGTACGGCCGATGCATTCCTGGTGCAGGCGATCTATATTATTGGCTATTCGGCCAAACCCCCGCATAAAGAAATTCGCAAAACGGCCCTGGGTGCGGAGGAGTCGGTAGACTGGCAGCATTTTCACACCAGTACAGAGGCGATTGAAGCCATCCGCCAACTGGGTTACCGGGTGTATGCCGTAGAACAGGCGGAGAAAAGTATGCCTCTGCAGAAAATCAATGATCTCGAAAAAGGTCCTATCGCTTTTGTGTTTGGCAACGAAGTAACAGGGGTGGAATCGTCAACCATTACCCTTTGTGATGGTTGTATAGAAATCCCGCAGTTTGGCATGAAACATTCCCTTAATATTGCCACAGCGGCTGGTGTGGTGCTCTGGGAAAGAGTACGCAGTTTCGCGCTCCAGTCTCAAAATGCCGGCTCCTGATATGCAAACAGTCAAAAATTATCTTAGCCTCATCAAGTTTTCGCATACCATTTTCGCGATGCCCTTCGCGTTGATAGGCTTCGCCCTGGGCGTTATGTATGCATCAGAAAGCCCAAACACCCACCCAAATTCGCCAATCCTCAAATTCTCAAATTCTCGAATCAACATCTCAAACCAAACCGCCCTCCTCCTACTCCTCGTCATCCTCTGCATGCTGTTTGCGCGCAGCGCGGCCATGGCTTTCAACCGCTATCTCGACCGGCATTTTGACGCGAAGAATCCACGCACCGCGATCCGCGAAATCCCTTCCGGCATTTTGAGGGCGGAGAACGTACTCTGGTTTACGATAATCAGTTCGCTGCTCTTTATCATCACCACTTTTTTCATCAACCGGCTTTGTTTTTATCTGTCGCCGGTAGCGCTTGCCGTGGTGCTGGGGTATAGTTATACCAAGCGGTTCACGCCGCTTTGCCATTTGGTATTGGGGGTGGGCTTGTCGTTGGCGCCAATCGGTGCATTTCTGGCGGTTACTGGCGAGTTTCACCTGCTGCCGCTCTTGTTTTCCTTTGCGGTGATTTGCTGGGTGAGTGGGTTCGATATTATCTATGCCCTGCAGGATGAAGAATTTGACCGTTCAGAGAAATTGTATTCCATGCCCGCCTGGCTGGGTAAGGCCGATGCGCTTCGGGTATCGAGGGTATTGCATGCAGGCAGTGCGCTTTTTGTCATCCTTGCCGGCTGGCTCGGAGGCTTCAGCATCCTCTATTGGGTGGCCGCGGCCGTGTTCACGGGCATGCTGATTTACCAGCAGTCAATAGTAAAACCCCATGACCTGCGTAAAGTGAATTTGGCTTTTATGACAGCGAATGGAATAGCGTCGGTCGTATTTGCAGCCCTGGCGATAGTGGATTTGTTGATTCGTTGAATTGTTTATTCGTTTAATCGTTGATTTGTTGATTTGTTGAAATGAGTGGGCGATGTATTGTGAAAATTTTGAGTACCCACATCACCCTCATGAACGTATTACGTAAAACGTAAAACTTAAAACTTACAACTTAAAACCTACAACTCCCTTGCCCCGCATCCTCAGCATCGATTACGGCCTCAAGCGAACCGGCATTGCCGTTACCGACCCATTGCAGATTATCGCCACGGGGCTGGCCACAGTGGAAACCATGCGCCTGATGCCCTTTTTGCGCGAGTACCTCGCTCGGGAGCAGGTGGAAAGAATCATTATTGGTGACCCACGCAATCTCGACGATTCGCCCACGGATGCCACAGCGCTGGTCGACAAATTCGTAAAAGCATTTGAGAAGCATTTTCCGCATATACCCATACAGCGTGTGGACGAACGCTACAGCTCCAAAATGGCAAAAGATGCCATGCTCGAAATGGGGCTCAAGAAGCAGCAACGCCGGCAGAAGGGCCTGATTGATGAAATTGCCGCTACTATTCTGCTGCAGGAATACCTGCAAAGCAAGGCTTGAGGCCTTTTGCGAATTATCAGCTAAATTTGCCGATCATTATCGCCAGGAATATTATGACTTTGCCAATTGTTGCATACGGCCATCCTGTCCTTCGCAAAATGGGAGAGGAGATTAACAAGGATTATCCGGGTCTGGAAAAGCTGATTGAGGATATGTGGGAAACCATGTACGCCAGCAGTGGAGTAGGCCTGGCCGCTCCCCAGGTAAACCGACCCATTCGCCTGTTTGTCATCGATTCGCAGCAGATGTTTGCCAGCATGGATGAAAAAGAAATGAAGGAGTATGCAGATGCGCCGGGAACCAAAGGCGTATTCATCAATGCGCGGATCGTGGAGCTGGATGGCGATGAATGGCTCTACAACGAGGGCTGCCTCAGCATACCCCGAATAAGGGAAGATGTTACCCGAAACGAAACGGTAACCCTTCGCTATTGCAACGAAAATTTTGAAGAGAAGGAGGAACAGTTTACCGGGCTTACCGCGAGGGTGATCCTGCATGAGTACGATCATATCGAGGGTAAACTCTTCATCGATTATATGTCGCCTTTCAAGCGAAAACTGATAAAGGGTAAGCTCAATGATATTTCCAAAGGAAAGGTGCATGTGGACTACAAAATGTTGTTTCCCGACAAATAGGCCCTGGCGGTTGCTCATGCTGCTGGCCGCGTTGCTGGTGTTTTCGCCCGCTGCTGAGGGCCAGGAGCCCGATTCCCTGGAGATGGACCGTATTTCCCGGATGATTTCGCTGAGTGAAGTGGTGCTGCGCACCGATATTAATGTGCCGAAATTTATAGAGCGGGTACGCAACGACACCACGTTCTACAAAGCTTTCCGCAATCTTCGCATACTGGGCTTCACTTCCTTCAACGATATTCGCCTGCTCGACAAAAAGGGACGTCAGAAAGCATCCCTGCTCAGCAAAACCCGGCAACTGCGCGATAAGGATTGCAGGACGATGGAGTTGTTGCAGGAAACGACAACCGGCGATTTCTATGATAGCAGGGGGGGCTACAACTATTACACCGCCGAATTATATGCAAGCCTGTTTTTTACGCAGGGAAAAATTTGCGGGGAGGATAATATTGTAGCCGGTACCCGCTTCTCGCCAAAAGGGAAGCGCGGCATGGCCAAACATAAGGAGCAACTGAAGCTGCTGTTTTTCAATCCCGGCAAGCGTATTCCCGGCATACCCCTGATGAGCGACCGAAAGATTGATCCATTTGATCCGGCCACGGCGGAGCTTTATGATTTTTCTATCGACTATACCGATTATAACCAGCAACCCTGTTATATTTTTAAAGTAACGGCCAAAGAGGCATTGCGCTCGGGCCAGCGCGATAAAATTGTGATCGATGAAATGACCACCTGGTTTCATGCCAAAACCATGGAAGTAATGGCCCGCAATTACCACATGAGCTATAATGCGGGTGTATATGATTTCGATGTATTTATGGAAGTAGAGCTCACCCATTTCGGTGGCTTGCTGGTGCCCCGCACACTTCGGTACAAAGGCAATTGGGATGTGGCTTTCAAACCAAGGGAAAGAGCCGTGTTCACGGCTACCCTCTCCGAATTCAATCAACCCTGATCAGGAAGTCTTGTAGCCGGTGCCGGCTACATAGTTGCGCCATTTTTCAATGAGGCTACGCATATCGTCCGGTACCGGCGCTTCAAAATTGACCGGCTCGTTGGTTTCAGGATGGGTAAACCCCAGGGTGCGGGCATGCAGGGCCTGTCGCGGACAAATGGCGAAGCAGTTCTCCACAAATTGTTTGTATTTGGCGAATACGGTTCCTTTCATAATCTTGTCGCCACCATAAAAGTCGTCGCTGAACAGGGGGTGACCAATATGCTTCATGTGCACCCTTATCTGGTGGGTGCGCCCTGTTTCCAGCACGCATTGCACCAGGGTCACGTATCCCAGTCTTTCCAGTACCTCGTAGTGCGTGATGGCTTCTTTCCCATGATCCCCTTCGGGATAGGCTTCAAATAATTTACGAAAACGCAAATGGCGGCCTACATGGGCGACAATGGTCCCCTTGTCGGCCTCAACATCGCCCCATACCAGGGCCATGTATTGCCGCTGGATGGTATGATCATAAAATTGTTTGGCCAGGTGGCGCATGGCGCGGTCGGTCTTGGCCAATACCAGCAGGCCACTGGTATTTTTGTCGATCCGGTGCACCAGCCCAAACCGGGGCAGGCTTTCTTCCGAAATTCCGGGCTGTTGTTGTTGCAAATACCAGGCTACGCCATTGAGCAGGGTGCCGGTATAATTGCCGCTGCCGGGGTGCACAACCATGCCGGCGGGCTTATTGATCACCATCAGGGAGCTGTCTTCAAACACGATGTTGAGATCCATCTTCTCCGGCACTACATCGGTATCTTCCGGGCTCATATCGCTATACACCAGTATGTCTTCCTGTCCTTTCACCTTATAGTTGGGCCGCACGGGCTTGCCATTTACCAGCACCATACCCAGGTTGATCGCCTTTTGCAATTTGTTGCGGGTGGCGCCCTCAATCCGGTTCATCAGGTATTTGTCGATCCGGAGTGGCTCCTGGCCCTTATCGGTACGAAAGCTGAACCGTTCATATAGTTCTTCACTGCCCTCCTGCGTTTCCAGTTCTTTTTCCTCCTGCGGTTGATAAGCCTGATCCATTTTCGCCTGCAATTTGGCGCAAAGGTAGTTGTTTGTTATTTGTTGCTAATTTTGCCGATGGCCGCAGCGGGTGGGCTATGCCCCGCCCGGAAAATCGTTTCAGCATGATGCAGGAAGTATTATTTCGTGATTTGGGAGTGGTTTCCTATAAAGATGCCTGGGATTACCAGGAAACTTTGTTGCAACAAAACCTCGCCATTAAGGCGGAAAAAAGACTGGCAACCGAAAATCAATGGGTGGTAGAGGCTAATACCACCCACTACCTGCTATTTGTGGAGCATCCCCCCGTATTCACTCTCGGCAAAAGCGGCAATCCGGAAAATGTGCTCATGAGTGAAGAGCATTTGAAGCGAATGGGCATTGAATATTTTCGGACGAACCGGGGTGGCGATATTACTTTTCATGGTCCTGGCCAACTGGTAGGCTATCCCATACTTGACCTCGAAAGGTTCTATACCGATATCGGTAAGTATCTGCGCCAGGTGGAGGAAGTGGTGATCAGAACCCTGGCGGATTATGGCCTCAAAGGCGACCGCTCTGCCGGTGAAACCGGTGTGTGGCTCGACCCCGACCAGAAAGGCAGGGAACGTAAGATCTGCGCCATCGGTGTACGTAGCAGCCGATGGGTTACCATGCATGGCTTTGCTCTGAATGTAAATACCAACCTGGATTATTTCAATATGATTGTGCCCTGTGGCATACCCGATAAGCAGGTCACTTCACTGGCACGCGAACTGGGAAGGGAAGTAGATATGAAGGAAGTAAAAGAGAAACTAGCTGCTCATTTTGAAGAAGTGTTCCAGGTTTCGCTGCAACCCTGGGACGCCGGCAACTAAAACTCTTTCGGTAGAAAAAATTTATTCTTTTCTTTTAGTTCTCCGTTTTCATAGAGTTCAAACTTGAACCAGCCCGACTGATAAAAATTGGCTTTGTCCAGTTGAAACTCCTGGCGCGGTAAGTTTTTCAATTCAAAAAGCAATTCATCTTCGAGGGTAAATACTTTGATGCTGTATTTTTTGATTTCCGCATCGGGAAGATTCACTTTTATATAGCCGTTATTATTGGTGAAAATGTATTTGGATGGAATCCAGCGATCAGAGCGTGGACGATTATCATTGCCCAATACCGGTGGCTGTTGTGTTGAATCGGCGAAATTGGGGATGAAGACGCTCTTATTGTTTTGTTGCTTCTGCAGTCGCGCGGCCGTAAGCCCTGCCGTATCCCATACCGGTCGTTTCGATTCGCTGAAGAAAAATACGCCCTTATCGAGCTGGATATAGATACGGTAAAACATCCGGTCGTTTTGTGCTTTGGTATCTACATATCCATTTTCAGGACTGCTGGGATCGGCTACGGCCAGGATGGTTTTGAAATTTTTGAGGCTATCGAAAGAGCGCTGGATATTGATTTGACGCACATTTTGAAAATTGTGCACCCATCCAATCACAATGCGCTTGTCGCCAATATTGCGTAGGGAAAAATTGGGGAGTGTATCCTGGGCAATGGCAGGAAAGGATACACCGAATAATATGGCCAGGTAAAGGATCTTTTTTCTTTTCATGGTATGGTAAGTCCAAATATACAACAGGCAGCGCAGGAATCAGAATGCCAATACTCCTTTGGCTAAGGAATTGTTACCCTGTAATCCACCGCTATGGATGAGCAGTACGCTGGCTGCTGCCGGAAAATAGCCTTGCTGCAATAACGTATGGATGGCGTAAAAAAGTTTGCCGGTGTACACAAAATCCGAAGGAATGCCGGTTTCCGCGTAAAATTCATTCATGAACCGGATTAAAGTTGCATCATAACGTGCGTAGCCCCCAAAATGAAAATCGCGCAGCAAGGTCCAGTTGTTGAAACTTGTTTTACACAGTTGTTGAATATTTTCCTCCAGTTCCGCATGTCCCTTCAGGGCGGATATCCCCAATAGTTGTTGTGTGCGACAAGCGTGGCAGATGAGTCCGGCCAGGGTAGTGCCAGTGCCCACGGCGCAGGCGATAAAATCGTATTTCTTTTCCGGTATGTCGAGGATGCCTGCTGCGCCCTGTGCGCCTTTTTCACCAAATCCTCCTGCCGGAATAAAATAATGATCAGGATCCCTCCATTTTTCGTGCGGTTCTCCCCGGTCAAATTCTTCGCGGGTGAGGAAGATGAGTTCCATCTTCAGCTCTTTTGCTTTCAGTAAAGTGTGGGAATACTGGCGAGGTTCTTCTCCTCTCACCACACCGATGCAACGGAAGCCCATTTGCGCGCAGGCCGCGGCCGTCGCCACAAGGTGGTTCGACCAGGCTCCACCCATGGTTACAATCGTTGATTTTCTTTGTTCTGTTGCTTCGGCGAGATAATGCCGCAGTTTAAACCACTTGTTGCCCGAGATGACGGGATGCAGGAGGTCGAGTCGCAATACATCCACGCATTGCACTTGCGGATAATGCGGAGAGATATTCTGCAGGGGAATGGATGATTCCGTAAGAAATGCGTTCATAAATGCTATGCGCCTTAGCGAATTTACTTTATTTTGTGCCGCAAATTAAAGCGTATGCAACCAACATTAGTGATTCTGGCGGCCGGCATGGCATCCCGTTATGGCAGTATGAAACAAATCCAGGGATTTGGTCCCGGTGGCGAAACCATTATGGACTATTCCATCTATGATGCCATTCGTGCCGGCTTTGGTAAAATTGTGTTTGTGATTCGTCGTGAGTTTGCAGACGACTTTAAAGCCATCTTTGAACCCAAGCTGAAAGACCGTGTTAAAACGGCCTATGCTTACCAGGAAATGAATGCGTTTACAGAAGGGTATGAATATCCTGTCGACCGGCAAAAGCCCTGGGGCACCGCGCATGCGGTATTGAGTGCGGTTGACCTGGTCAATGAACCCTTCGCCGTCATCAATGCCGATGATTTTTATGGTTACAATGCGTTTCAGCGTGCGGCCGAATTTCTGATTCGCGACTGCAACCCCAAAAATTACGCCATCATTGGTTACGACCTGCTGCGCACCCTTTCCGAACATGGAACGGTAAACCGTGGTGTATGCACGCTCGACAACCTCGGTAACCTGGTGGCCATTACCGAACGGATCAATATCGCGAAGAAAGAAGGGAAAATTTTAGTAGACGATAAGCTGGAACCCCGGGAACTGGGATTAGATACCCGTGTTTCCATGAATTTCTGGTGCTTTGATCCGAGTTTCTTTTCCTACACCCTGCAACTTTTCCGCGAATTCCTGCAGCAACACGGTCAGGAACTCAAGTCCGAATTCTT
Organism: uncultured Citrobacter sp.; assembly: GCA_964395095.1. Taxonomy (GTDB): domain Bacteria; phylum Bacteroidota; class Bacteroidia; order Chitinophagales; family Chitinophagaceae; genus CAYMZZ01. The sequence goes on along the minus strand of CAYMZZ010000001.1, from coordinate 423,267 downwards.
CATTCCCATCGTAGCCGACCGCTTCATCAAAGAAGGCGGAAGAGTGGAAGTAATTCCGACCACCTCCAACTGGTTTGGTGTAACCTATAAAGAAGATGCGCCCTTTGTGGAAGAAAGCCTGCAAGCGTTGATTGCGAAAGGCGAGTATCCGGAGAGGCTGTGGGCGTGAGGCGTGAATCGTGAGGCGTGAGGCGTGAGTAGGGAGTGGTGAGTAGTGAGTAGTGAGTAGTGAGTAGTGAGTAGGGAGTAGGGAGTAGGGAGCAGTGAGTAGGAAGTAGTGGGCACGTAGGTAATTGTAGGGATTTAGACGATAGAGATGTCTACATCTCATTCCGCCGCGAAGCGGCAGGATGGCGGTAGCCCCCGCAACCAGCCGGCAATTACCTTTTTTGCGTGAATGCGCCTTCGGCGCATTCACGCAAAAAAGATTAATCACCCTTCACCATAAAAATATATTCCTGAATGCGCTCTACCTGCTGCAGCTTATTCAGGCGAGCGATGGAGGAGCGGGCGGAAAGTTTTACGTTGGCGTAAATCTTATTTTCCTTTAGTTCCTTGATAGCGTCGTAAATATATTTCGACTGAACGGCGAAAACGGCGCCCTGTGTATTGGTTTCACGCGAAGTGAGGATACCGATTACTTCACCCATTGAGTTGAATACCGGGCCACCGCTATTACCGGGGTTGGCGGGAACGGTAATCTGGCAGCTCAGTGTATCGCCCTGGAAACCGGTGCGTGCACTCAGGTAACCTTCGCCATACACAATTTCTTCGCGGGGATAACCCAGCGTGAATACGGGCTCAGCCAGTTTGGAGGCAGAATTTCGTATTCCATAGGGTAGGGAGCTGACCGTCTTGTATTGCGGGTCATCGATGCGGATGATGGCCACGTCGCGGTTTACATCCAGCCTCACTACAAATGCTTTGAACTGCTTGCCCTTCGAGTTAACGACACGAATATTTTTTGATTTCTGTACGATATGCGCGTTGGTCACCATGAGGCCATTGCCATCAATCAAAAATCCTGTACCGCCTGTTTTGGCTTCGAAGGCGGTTGCTTCCGAGCGCAGCAAAGTATCTTTTACGCGATCAATATCTTTTTTCAATTCATTCACCTTCTGATCCTGTGCCTGGATGGTGCGCACCAGTTGCTGCACATCATCGTTACTGGCAGGGGGTGGGGTGAAACGCCATACAATGGAGCTGAAGGCAAGTGTGGTTAATATCGCGATGCTGGCAGCGATGGCAGCCACACGGCGATAGCGGGTCCACAAATACACCAATCGCGCCTTGCCACTGGGCCGGTCGGCGCGGATATCGCCCGTTTCGGCCAACTCTGTATGAATGGTATGAATACCGGTTTTGAACTGCTGCCATTCGGCAAAGCGGTTCATCTGCTGCAGAAACAGGGTATGCTCCACCACCAGTTGATCCACTTCACTATTTGTTTTGCGAAGGCTTTCGAATTGCAGTCGCTCATCAGGCCCCATTTCGCCGCGGATATACCTTTCCACCGCGTCCAGCATCGCTAAATCTTTTTGCTCATTCATCACGATTCCCGTTTTTATAGTGCGTAAAAAACAATTTCTTCAACCGCATCAGGCATTTATACTTCTGGGTCTTGGCGTTTTCCGCGTTGGTATAGCCAAAATCCCGGGCGATCTCCTGCATATTTTTCCGGTGCAGGTAAAATGCCTCCAGCAATCCCCGGCAGGGTTCCCCCAGCCCCAGTATCGCTGTTTCCATCATGCCAAATTCCTGGTCCCTCCGCTGGTGCTCTTCCAGGTCGTCTTCAACCGGTACCAGGTTTTCGTTCGTATTCAGGTCGCCGGTGTACCGGCTTTGTTGCTGCAATTTTTTTAACCAGATACGCCGGGCCACGGAATAGAGATAGGTGCGGATCTGGCAATTGAGCTCCAGGGTGCCGGAGCGGGTCTTTTCATACAATACGATCATGGCTTCCTGAAACACGTCGCGGGCATCGTCTACACTGCCGTTGTTGTTGATTATCAGCGACTGAATCAATCCATAGTTATCCTTATAGATCTGTTCTACCGCTGCTTTTTCGTTGCGTGCCAGGCCTGTCAATAGGTTCTTTTCGTTGTCCTCGGGTTTCACTCGCCTTTGTTTAATACTTTTTTTTAAAAATAGTAACCCGCTGCCAGTCCGAAAAAAAAATTAAAATTTCTGGGTTACCTTTTCCCGTTTTGGGTATTAAGGTTGAAATATTTCATCAACAAATTCAAAAAAACACACTCAATGAAAAAGCTTTTCATCGTATTGGCAGTTGCCAGCCTGGGTTTTGTAGCCTGTAACAACGAAGGAGAAAAAACTGAAGGTGGTGATACCACTACAACAGAAGCTCCTGCTCCTGCTCCTGCTCCCGTTGATACAACTACTGCTCCTGTTGACACTACAGGCGCTGCTGCTACTGACACTACTGCAAAACAGTAATTAATCAGGATAAAGCTAGATAAGGGCCGCTCTGCCAGGTGCAGAGTGGCTTTTTTTGTGAGCGGGGATCACTATTTCTCCCGGTTACCGTGAACAAAAGCCTACCTTTGCCGCCTTTCCCGATACCAAATTTGATTATGACCGAACAAACATTTGCCACGCTGGGCCTCGAAGAAGGGCTCCTGCAGTCTGTGCAACAATTAGGATTTACACAACCCACCCCCATCCAGGAAAAAGCCATACCCGTGCTCTTGCAGGGTACCCGCGATTTTGTGGGCCTGGCTCAAACCGGCACCGGCAAAACCGCCGCTTTTGGCCTGCCCCTGCTACAACTGATCCGCAAGGAAGAACGCCATCCGCAGGCGCTGATTATATGCCCCACCCGGGAGCTCTGCCTGCAAATCAGCAACGACCTGCAGAAATTCAAACCCAAAAAGCCTGCCATGGGTATTACCGCCGTGTACGGAGGTACTTCCATCAGCGAGCAGATCCGCGACCTGCGCAAAGGTACCCATATTGTGGTGGCTACCCCGGGTCGCCTGATCGACCTGATTGAACGAAAAGCCATTAACCTCGAGCAGATTGAATATGTGGTACTCGATGAGGCCGATGAAATGCTCAACATGGGCTTCAAAGATGATATCGAATTCATCCTGAAAAATACGCCCAACCGCCAAAGCACCTGGCTATTCAGCGCCACCATGCCGCCGGAGATACGCCAGGTAAGCAAGCGCTATATGGAAAAACCTTTCGAGGTAACCATTGGTAAGGTGAATGAGGGGAATGTAAATATTGATCACCAGTATTATGTTACCCAGCACGTAAACCGGTACGAAACCCTGAAACGTATCATCGATTTCAATCCGGGTATCTATGGTATCATCTTTACCCGTACCAAGGCCGATGCACAATCCATTACCGAGCAACTGATACGCGAAGGGTATGATATAGAAGCCTTGCATGGCGACCTTACCCAGGGCCAGCGCGATAAAGTAATGGGTCGCTTTCGCGAAAAAAGCATCCAGTTGCTGATTGCCACCGATGTAGCCGCCCGGGGCATCGACGTGCAGGGTATCTCTCACGTGATCAATTACGAATTGCCGGATGATACCGAAGTATATACCCACCGGAGTGGCCGTACCGGCCGTGCAGGACGTAGCGGGATATCCCTGTCCATCGTTACACCCCGCGAATCATTCCGTATTCGTCAAATAGAAAAGCTGGTGAGTACCCGCTTTCATAAAATGGATATCCCGAGCGGAAAGGATGTTTGTCGTAAACAATTCTTCCATTTTATCGACAAGATGTTGCAGGCCGATATCAGTCATGGTGAATACGAAACCTATCTGCCGGCTTTGCGCGAGAAATTTGCCGAGGTAGACAAGGAAGAGATATTGCAGCGCGTGGCCGCACTCGAGTTTGACCGCTTCCTGAAATATTATGAGAATGCTGCCGACCTCAACCTTCGCGAAGACCGCAAGGGCGAAAAAGGTAGCCGCATGGAGCGAACGACAACAAGAGATACCAAAGGAAGATCATTTAGCGGCGAAGGAAATTACCAACGATTGTTTGTGAATCTTGGAACCAAGGATGGCTTTTACAAAGCCAGCTTTCTGCAATTCATTCTCGATATGAGCGATCTTTCAAAGGATGCGCTGGGACGGATTGATATGCGCGAGATGAATAGCTGGGTAGAAGTGGAAGCCGGCGCGGCCCGTAAGATGATGAAGGCGATCGATGGAAAAAATTTCAAGGGCAGAAAGATCCGGATGAATGACGCGCAAACAGGCGGCAAGCGTAAATAAGGATAATTTATTTTTTTGGAAATCGACGACGCATTATATTTGTGAGGTAATGAATCAACACAAAGCATTTTTCGGATTTTATTTTTATTACTTCTTTTTTGGAAAGAGGCCGGGAATGCTTTGATTGAAACTCAAATGAACAAATAAGAGATCAAGATAAAGAATCCCGGCCAGGTGGTCGGGATTCTTGTTTTATACAACATGCTTAACAAAGGTTTGTCAATTAATAAACAGAATGATGAAATCGGGCGCACAGGCGGGCAATAAGTTGGGTGAAGCTTCAGCGGCACCCATCGCCATACAGGGATACGAAGGTAGCTTTCACCAGGTGGCCGCCCGGCATTTCTTTGGCAGGCAGGTGCAGGTGATTCCATGCGATACCTTTCGCGAAGTGGTGCTAACAGCATCCGACTCCTCCCGTAGCGGTGGCGGCGTGATGGCGATTGAGAATTCTATAGCAGGCAGCATCCTCGCCAACTACAACCTGCTGCACAAAAGCAAATTGCGGGTGACCGGCGAAGTGTACCTGCAGATCCGGCAAAACCTGATGGTGAATCCCGGCGTATCGCTCGATGATATTCGCGAAGTGCATTCCCATACCATGGCCTTGCAACAATGCTATGAGTTCCTCGACAAGCAAAAATGGAAACTGGTGGAAACCGATGATACGGCGCTGAGCGCAAAACATATTCAGCAGCGCCAAAGCCGGCATATTGCCGCCATCGCCAGCAAGCTGGCCGCGGAATTGTATGGCCTCGAAATAGTGGCGCCCAATATCCATACCCTCAAGCAAAATTATACGCGATTTTTATTGTTGTCGCCCGAAGCATCAGATATAACCATACCGGATGCCGATAAGGCTTCGGTATATTTTCATACCGACAACTCACAGGGAAGCCTGGCAAAAGTGCTGAACCGGATCGCCGAAAACGGCATCAACCTCAGTAAACTCCAGAGCTGCCCCATTCCGGGAACGGATTTTAAATATGGCTTTCATGTGGATATGGAATTCGACAGCAGGGATCAGTTTGATGAGGTGCTGAAAGCCATCGGCCCCTATGTAGAGGAAATGAAAGTATATGGGGTGTACAAAAGAGGCGAACGCGGCAAATAACCTAAAACCTACAACTTAAAACTTATCACTTAATGATTGTTTCAAAGCGCCTCGACGGCATCGGCGAATACTATTTCTCGCAGAAACTGCGGGAGATAGAGCAGTTGCGCCAATCGGGTCGGGAGATATTGAACCTGGGAATCGGAAGTCCGGACCTGCCCCCGCATCCCGACGTAATTCGTGCCCTGCAGGAATGTAGCGCCCGGGAAAGCAGTCATGCCTACCAGGGGTACAAGGGAATTGCCGCCCTGCGCGAGTCCATGGCCGCCTGGTACCTCAACTGGTACAATGTGTCGCTGGATCCCGAAACCGATATCCTGCCGCTGCTCGGTAGCAAAGAAGGGATCATGCATATCTGTATGACCTATCTCGATAAAGGCGATGAAGTACTGGTGCCCAATCCCGGTTATCCCACTTATAGCGCCGCGGTAAAACTCGCGGGTGGCAAGCCGGTAGAATATAAATTGAAGGAAAAGAACCAGTACCGTCCCGATCTCGACCGGATTGCCAAAAAGGGCCTGTCGAAAGTGAAACTGATGTTTGTGAACTATCCGCACATGCCTACGGGGCAGGCGGCCGACAGGGAAATGTTCGAGGAGCTGGTGGCTTTCGCGCGCAAACACCATATACTTGTTGTAAACGACAATCCTTACAGCTTTATCCTCAACGATCAGCCGCAAAGTATTCTATCGGTAGAGGGAGCGGGTGGTTATGTGCTGGAATTGAATTCGCTGAGCAAGAGCCACAATATGGCCGGCTGGCGGGTGGGCATGCTCTGTGGGGCGGGAGGTCGTATTGCCGAAGTGCTGCGCTTTAAGTCGAATATGGACAGCGGCATGTTTTTGCCCGTGCAGATGGCGGCCATTGAAGCGTTGAAACTGGGAAAGGACTGGCACGATGGGTTGAACGAAGTGTACCGGCAAAGAAGGGAAACGGTGTACCGTTTATTGCAGTACCTGGGATGCGACTTCCCTACCGATCAAAGCGGCATGTTTGTGTGGGCCTCGGTTCCCACGGGATACAAAGACGGGTATGTGCTCAGCGATGAAATCCTTTACAAAGCCGGCGTATTCATTACGCCCGGCGGGATTTTTGGATCAGCGGGTAACCGCTATATCCGGGTCAGCCTTTGCAGTTCGGTAAGTGTATTGGAAAAAGCATTGAAAAAAATCAGTGAGATAAAGAAATGACAACGCAACGAAAAGTAATCGCTATAGTGGGAGTGGGGCTGATTGGCGGCTCGCTTGCTTTGCGCTTGCACGAAAAAAAGCTCAGCACCCGCATTATTGGTGTGGACAACAACCCCGATCATGCGCGCCTGGCGCTGGAAAAAGAACTGGTGGATGCGATGGTATCGCTGGAGCAGGCCATTGAGGAAGCGGAGGTACTGGTATTGGCCATTCCGGTTGACCAGGCCCGGGATCTGCTGCCATTGCTGCTCGATAAAATTGACCGCCACATATTGCTCGACCTTGGATCTACCAAGTCGCAATTGATAGAGGCCGTTCGCACGCATCCCCGTCGCGGCCGCTATGTGGCCACCCATCCCATGTGGGGAACCGAGTACAGCGGTCCATCCGCTGCCCGCCCGGATGCTTATGCCAATAAGGCGGTGGTGCTTTGTAATACAGGCGATACCGATGCCGATGCCCTGGAATGGACCAAAAATATGTACCAGAAAATAGGGATGCACCTGCTCGAGATGGAAGCCGCTGCCCATGATCTGCATGCGGCTTATGTGAGCCATATCTCGCATATCACATCATTCGCACTGGCCAATACGGTACTGGCGAAAGAACAGGAAGACCAGGCAATATTTGAGATGGCCTCGGCAGGCTTTGAAAGTACGGTGAGGCTGGCCAAGAGCAATCCCTCCATGTGGGTACCCATCTTTCTGCAAAACCGCGAGAATGTGCTCGACGTACTGGATGAACATATAGAACAGTTGCAGCGGTTTCGGGAACTGATCCGTAACGAGGATCAGGAAGGGCTGCGACAACTGATGGACCAGGCAAATGGTATTAAAAGAATTCTTGGTTGATAAATAAATAACTTTAACCCCCAATAAGTAATATGCAAACAGCAGAAACAGCGGCAACCAGCGCCACACAGGCGGCCTGGGAAAAAAGACCCCTGATCATCAGCGGGCCCTGTAGTGCCGAAACAGAAGAACAGGTGCTGGCCACCGCGCAAAGGCTGGCCGCCACCGGAAAAGTAGATATGTTGCGTGCCGGCATCTGGAAGCCGCGTACCAAACCCGGCATGTTTGAAGGCATTGGCGCCAAAGGTTTGCCCTGGCTGCAACAGGCAAAAAAGCTGACGGGCCTCCCGACTACCGTGGAAGTTGCAACCGGCAAGCAGGTGCAGGACGCCCTCACTTTTGATGTGGATGTGTTGTGGATTGGCGCACGTACTACCGTAAATCCCTTTAGCGTACAGGAAGTGGCCGATGCCCTGCGCGGTGTGGATGTGCCCGTATTGATCAAGAACCCCATCAATCCCGACCTGGAACTTTGGTCAGGAGCGGTGGAGCGCGTGGCCCGTGCCGGCATTAAGCAGATCGGTTTAATTCATCGCGGTTTTTCCAGCTATGGCAATACCGAATTCCGGAATGCGCCCATGTGGCACCTGGCCATCGATATGAAACTGAAGCATCCGGGTATGCCCATCATCAACGACCCCTCGCATATCTGTGGCCGCAGGGATATCCTGCTCGAAGTGATGCAAAAAGCCATCGACCTCGACTTCGACGGACTGATGATTGAAAGCCATATCGATCCCGACAATGCCTGGAGCGATGCCAAGCAACAGATTACACCCGAAGTATTGAAAGAAATGCTCGATACCATTATCTGGCGGAAAGAAGATGTGAACTCGGAGGAATATCACGCGGCCCTGGAAAAATTGCGCCAGCAAATCAATCATCTCGACGATGAACTGATGCAAATACTAGGTCGTCGTATGAAAATTGCGGAACAGATCGGTCAGTATAAGAAAGCGAATAATATCACCATCCTGCAAACCAACCGCTGGAATGAGATCATTGAAAAAGCCATGCTCAAAGCCGATAAACTAGGACTGAGCCGCGAATTCATTACCCGGTATTTTGACGCAGTGCATATGGAGAGCATTAATCATCAGAAAAAGATACTTGATTCGTAAGTGAAGAAAGTTGTAAGTAGTAAGTTTTAAGTTGTAAGTGGACAGAATGAAGGGCAAGAGCGTGCGGATGTTGGATGATAATTTCTGCGTCAATCTGCGTCTAAACGCACGGTCATGAAATACAGCTTTCCCAAAAACATTCTACTTAAAACCTAAAACTTAAAACTTACAACTCTAAAGAGTTATGCACAAGAAAACCATCTCTTTCCCCTCCGGTCGCACGGATTTCTATTTTTCGGCAAAAATGGCGCAATTAAAAAAGATTGCGGATCCGCGCTATTCGGTGTTGATTACTGATGAGCATGTTTTTGAGGCCCATGCCTCCAAATTCGCGGGCTGGAAGTTGATAGTGCTGAAAGCAGGGGAGGAGCAGAAAGTGCAGGCCACGGTTGATACCATCATCCAGCAGTTGATTGAACTGGAGGCGGATCGCAAAACCACCCTGGTGGGCATTGGGGGAGGTGTTGTTACCGACATTACTGGCTATGTGGCTTCGGTATACATGCGTGGTATTCGTTTTGGTTTTGTGCCCAGCAGCCTGCTGGCGCTGGTAGATGCTTCTATTGGCGGGAAGAACGGGATTGATGTGGGGGTGTACAAAAATATGGTGGGTGTTATCCGCCAGCCGGCATTCATCCTGCATGATCTGTCGCTGCTGAAGTCGCTTCCAGAGAAGGAATGGCGCAATGGTTTTGCCGAAATAATCAAGCATGCCTGTATAAAGGACGCGACCATGTTCCGGGAACTGCAGGCGCAGGATCTTTCGTATTACCAGAAAAAAACATCCGCCATCAGCGCCCTCGTACAGCGTAATGCCTTATTGAAGGCAAGGGTGGTACAAAAAGATGAAACCGAGCAGGGCGATCGGCGGTTGCTGAACTTTGGACATACACTTGGGCATGCCCTCGAAAACCAGTATGCCCTGATGCATGGAGAAGCCGTAGCTATCGGAATGGCATTTGCGAGCAAAATGTCCGCGCAGTTGCTGGGTTTCAAAAAGACGGAGCAGGTTATCAAAACGATTGAACAGTACGGGTTGCCGGTGAGCATGGATTTTGACCGTCGCCATGCCGCGGAAGTTCTTCGGATGGATAAGAAAAGGGAGCGAAGTTCGCTGCATTATATCCTGCTCGAGAAAATAGGAAAGGGTACATCGCGTAATCTCTCCTTAAAGGATCTGACCCGATTAATTTTGGATATACCATAAACCTGAATTTTTCATGAACATCATCATACATCCCGGAAAGCTGCAGGGCATTGTGCAGGCACCCGCATCCAAGAGTTCGATGCAACGCGCTTGTGCCGCTTCGCTGCTGCATGAGGGGAGCAGCCTGATTTATCAGCCTGGTCACAGCAACGATGACCTTGCTGCGCTCGACATCATTCAGCGCCTTGGGGCGGTGGTGGAGAAAGAACAGGATGCCCTTCGCATCAGCAGCAGGGGCATAAGGCCTAATGCGTCAGAAGTGAACTGCGGGGAAAGCGGCCTCAGCATCCGCATGTTTACCCCCATTTGCGCACTCAGCGACCTGCCATTAACGATCAATGGATCCGGCAGCCTGCTGCAGCGACCGATGGATTTTTTTGACAGGATTCTTCCCCGCCTCGGCGTTAGCATCAACAGCCAGGCTGGCCGCCTACCCCTGCACATACAGGGCCCCCTGAAGGCCCGCGACCTGGAAGTGGATGGTAGCCTCAGCTCGCAATTTCTGACAGGTTTGCTAATGTCGTTTAGTGCCGCTTTCATGCGCGAAGGGGAGATTTCACAAACCGTGACGCTTCGGGTGAATGACCTGAAAAGCAAACCTTATATCGACCTGACCCTCGACGTGATGCAGCGCTTTGGCATGTGGATGCCGGAAAATAACCGTTACGAATCCTTTATCTTTCATGCCGGAAAACAGGATACAGCGCCCGATCTGGTGAGGTACACCGTGGAAGGCGATTGGAGTGGTGGAGCTTTTTTGCTGGTGGCAGGAGCTATTGCGGGGCCCATCACTGTCAGGGGGCTTGATCTGGGTTCCACGCAAGCCGACCGCGCCGTCACCAACGCATTGATGAAAGCAGGTGCGGCCATCGCGATGGATGGAAAACAGATTGATTTGCATCCGGTGTCGTTAACAGCATTTGAGTTCGACGCTACCGATTGTCCTGATCTCTTTCCTCCGCTGGTGGCGCTGGCTTCGGCCTGTGAAGGGATAAGCCTGATCAAAGGCGTATCGCGCCTGCAACATAAAGAGAGTAATCGGGGACTTACCCTGCAGGAAGAATTTGGCAAGATGGGCGTGAAGGTGGAACTCGATGGCGACCTGATGCGCATACACGGGGTGAAGCAGTTAGCAGAAGCCATAGTGCATTCGCGTCACGATCATCGGATAGCCATGGCCTGTGCGGTAGCGGCGCTTCGGGCCAAAGGACCGGTGCATATTGAAGAAGCGGAGGCGGTGAATAAATCCTATCCCGATTTTTATGATCATCTCCGACAGCTTCAGGCAAAGCTGGAGGCAAGCCGTATCTCCCTACCATCTATTAAAGATTTGAACCAGTAATACTATGAACTCATTTGGCAGGATATTCCGGCTGCATATTTTTGGCGAATCGCATGGCGAATCGGTTGGCATCGTCATAGATGGATGTCCGGCCGGGTTGCCACTCGATGCCGACGACATGCTACCCGACCTGGAGCGTCGCAAGGGAGGAAAGCAAAAGGGGACCACACCCCGGCAGGAAGCGGATTTCCCTTTTTTGAAATCGGGGGTATTCAACGGTCGCAGCACCGGCGCACCCATCATGATCTATTTTGAGAACCAGAATACGCGCAGTAGCGATTACGACAAGCAGCGCAGCATACCACGGCCGGGCCATGCCGATTTTGTAGCGCACCACAAATACGGAGGCAACGAAGATTACCGGGGTGGTGGGCATTTCAGCGCCCGGCTCACCACAGGGCTGGTTGCCGCCGGCGCCATCGCGAAAAAAATATTGAAAGGATACTCCGCTTCTATTCAGATAGATGCCCGCGTGGTGGAAATTGGCGGGGAAAGTGATCCTGAAAAAGGCCTGCAAAAAGCCATCGATGCCAAAGATTCGGTGGGAGGACTGGTGGAATGCAGGGTGCAGGGATTGCCCATAGGATTGGGTGAACCCTTCTTTGATTCGGTGGAATCGGTACTCGCGCATATCTTATTTGCCATACCGGCGGTGAAAGCGGTGGAGTTTGGGTCGGGCCTGGCCGCAGCGCGTATGTTCGGATCCGAGCACAATGATGCCATACTTAACCAGGAAGGCGCCACCCGTACCAATCATGCCGGTGGTGTGGTGGGCGGCATCAGCAACGGCAATGAGCTGGTTTGCCGCCTGGCCATCAAACCCACTGCCTCCACGCCCAAGGGGCAAAACAGCCTGAACTGGGATACCGGACAACTGGAAGACTTTGCCGTGCGCGGCCGCCACGATCTTTGTGTGGCCCTGCGTGCACCGGTAATAGTGGAAGCCGCTGTGGCGGTAGCCTTGCTCGACCTGTTCATGATTTCGGGTAAAATACCTGCTGTTGTAAACGACAATACTAAATTTTAAATTACCATTGGTTTATGCCGATTATCTATCATATTACCAGCGCAGAAGAATGGGAAAGCGCGTTGGCAGGCGATGCTTTTGAAGCCCGGTCGCTGAAAGAAGAGGGGTTTATTCATTGTAGTGAAGCTTACCAGGTGGAAGGGGTGCTGCAGCGCTATTTCGCTACGCAGACAAGATTGGTGAAACTGGTGATTGATACCGACAAACTCAAGAGCCAGTACATCCAGGAATGGTCGTCGGGATCGCAGGACACTTATCCTCATATCTATGGGCCCATCAACCTCGACGCGGTGCTGATGGTGGAGCCCATGGTCAGGGAAGAGGGGAATACCCAGGGCAATGAATAGGCGACGCCATTGTGCCGGTTTCTTCATCCCAGCCTTTTTTGTTAATTTGCGGGTACTTCTTCAACCCCATCACATGCCTTATCCCCGCCCAGCATTATTGGCCTTTTCAATTATCAGTTCCGGAATTATTCTGCTGATGAGTTCCTGCGGTGAAGCCGGCGGGTCGGAATCGAAACCCGATATGGCGGTGACTGCGGAGGAACTGGCGAAAAAAACAGCGGAACATATCCGGCAGGCCCTCGATCTCCTCGACAAGGGCGAATCGCCCTGGGCCGACAGCAGCCAATTGGAATATGCCAAAGAGTTGAGCAGCTATTACAGCGACTTTCAATATAAATCAGTGTGGACGGCGGCCGCAGACTGGCAGCCAGCGGCAGATTCACTTTATCAGTTCATCGAAAATGCCCGTTACAAGGGTCTGTTTCCTGCAAACTATCACCACGCAACCCTGCAAGTTTTGAGGGAAGACATGGAAGCCGATACGCTCACGAGGGGCGCCCGGCTCGATGCCGTTCGTTGGGCGAAGGCCGATATCCTGCTCTCCGATGCTTTCTTCCGGATTCTGCACGACCTGAAATGGGGTCGCCTGCCCAAAGACAGTCTCTCCGCCCGCAAGGATAGCCTGCTGCCCGTTGATTTTTTCACGCAAAGGCTGGCCGCAGTTCGCAAAACACAATCGCTTACGCCGGCCTTTCATGGCATTGAACCTACCCATCCCGGTTACCAGGCACTCATTGATGCCCTGCCTGCATTTGTACGACAAATGAAGGATAAACCATTTACGCAGGTACCTTCTCCAAAATCGGGAGAATCATTTCGTTTGGCTTTGCAAACCCGCCTGCACGAAGGAGGTTATTTGCCGCATGATACGGCCCGTTTCGATTCGCTCACAATAGTAGCCGCGGTAAAGCAATTTCAGAAAGACCATCAATTAACCGTGGATGGGGTAGCCGGTGAAGGAACCGTGCGGGTATTAAATACCACGGACCAGGATCGTTTTGCGCGCATTGCCATCACCCTTGATAAATACAAACACCTGCCCGATTCCATGCCGAATCGATATGTGTGGGTCAACATACCCGGTTATAATATGTATCTGCACGATGGGGATTCGGTGCATATTGAATCAAAGATTATATGCGGAAAGTCGGCCACCCGCACCCCTCAGTTGACCAGCGCTATTTCCGAATTGATCACCTATCCGCAATGGACCGTTCCCAACAGCATCATCGTTAAAGAAATTATCCCATCCGTCAGAAAGGATTCTAACTATCTCGCCAAAAAAGGATTCAGCCTTATTGATAAGGATGGTAATGAAGTGGATCCTCATACAGTGGAATGGAATAAATACAGTAAGGGCCTTCCGTACAAAGTAGTGCAGGGTAGCGGGGATGATAATGCGCTCGGAATTTTGAAGTTTAATTTCCCCAATAAATACGCCGTGTATCTGCACGATACCAACCAGCGCTATCTTTTTGCCCGCGAGATGCGTTCGCTCAGCCACGGCTGTGTGCGGGTGGAAGCCTGGGATAAACTGGCTTACAATATCATTCGCAGGGATCATGGCATGCGGCCCGACGGCCGACCCTCGGTAATGGAGGATTCCATTCGTAGCTGGTTGAATCAAAAAGTAAAAAAACATATTGCGGTCCGTAACCGCCTGCCCGTGTATATCCGGTATTATACCTCCGAAGCCCGTAATGGGAAAATCGTTTTCTACGACGATATTTATGGAGAGGATAAAATGCTCCAGGCCCGCCACTATACCCGCAAATAACAGGCGTTCGGATTTTTTTTGCTTTCCTTTGAACAAATTGCCCGCAAATACGTGAATATGAGGGTAATAATTTATTTCACGAAATAAGGCAGACCCTTTATTTTTGTTAAGCATCTAACCAAACTATCTCTTTATGAAGAAGATTCTAGCCGTTCTCCTGGCCCTGGGATTCCTCTTGCCGGCGGGTTTTGCACAGAATAACGAAATAAGGCCCGCAGCAGTGGGCGTTAGTTTTTTTCTGAATGATTTTGAAACCGCTAACCTGATTCGCACTACTTCCCTTTCCTCCGTATTGTCAAAAAAACAATGGGCAAAACCCAAGCAAATGACGCCTGGATTTGCCGTCAGCTATTTTAAGGGATTGCATAAGCATATTGATTTTGCCGGAACCGCGGCATTTTCTTTTGTACGCTACCCCCTTCCTGATAAGTTTTTTGCTTCCGACAGGATTCTGATTGAAACCGATGCATCGGTAAACCTGAAAATGGTTTCAGAAAGATTTTGGGTGCAGCCTTACCTGATCGCCGGTATCGGCGCCAGTGTTTATGGCGGCAAATATTTTGGCGCCTTTATCCCAACCGGCCTGGGTATGAAGGTGAACCTTTTTGATGATGCACACCTGTTTGTTACTTCGCAGTATCGTGTGCCGGTAACCACCGAAACGGTGAATTACCATTTCATGCACCAGTTTGGTATCGCCGGCAGGGTAGGCAATTTTAAGCAGCCGGAACTGAAGCCCCTGCCCCCCACACCTCCTGCCGATACGGATAAAGATGGCATCATCGACAGCCTCGATAAATGTCCTACCGTTCCCGGATTGGAAAAATATAATGGTTGCCCGGTTCCCGACACGGATAAAGACGGCATCAACGATGAACTGGACAAATGCCCGCAACAGGCTGGTTTGCCCCGCTATGGCGGTTGTCCCATTCCGGATACGGATAAAGATGGCGTAAACGATGAAGAAGATCGTTGCATAACCGAAGCCGGTCCTGCCAGCAATCAGGGTTGTCCCCTGGTGGATACCGACGGTGATGGCATCCTCGATAAAGACGACTGGTGCCCGAATGAAAAAGGTCTGAAAGAAAATAACGGATGCCCCAAACTGGAAGAATATAATTTTAATGCAAAAAGCATTCAGTTTGCCACCGGCAGCACCCGCTTGTTGACTACAGCAACAAAGGAACTTGACAAGCTGGTCGTTATCCTCAACGAGCATCCCGATTTCCGTATCAGCATTGAAGGCCATACCGACAATACCGGCCAGGCAGCCTTTAACCAGTCACTTTCTGAAAAGCGTGCGAATGCCGTTAAAGACTACCTGGTGAAAAAAGGAATCAGCGAAGACCGGTTGACCGCTGCCGGTTTTGGCCAAACACAACCCATCGAAGACAACAAAACCTCCAAGGGCCGTGCGGCCAACAGGCGTGTTGACTTTAAACTGGTGAGATAACTGATGTAATAATTCATCCTGATCTTATATACCTACAACGCATAAACGGGGCATAGCCCCGTTTATGCGTTGTAGGAAGCAACCATTCAGGTCCTAATTTTGTTGAAGGCTTATATGAAGAAACCCATCCGAAAGTACCGATGGCTAAGGCGCACCCTGCGTGTAACGCTGGTTTTACTCCTGCTTTTTATCATTGCCTGTTTTGTATTTGATCACTATGTGCAGTTTCGTAAGACGGATGAAGAACTCAAAGCAACATTCCGCCAAAGAGGCATTGATGGCAGGGTAGGCTACTATGAAACCCAGGGACGAAGCATTCGTTATACCAGTGTGGGCGATGATAGTTTGCCCACCCTGGTGCTATTGCATGGTTCGCCAGGAAGCATGAGTTATTACAGTGGCCGCTATGCCGATAGCGCTATCTACAAAAACTTCAAAGTGCTGGCGCCGGATCGGCCTGGTTATGGGTTTTCGGGTCTGGGCGACCCCGAACCATCTATTGAAAAGCAGGCCGCCATGATCCGCCCCCTGATCGATAGCTTGCATAAAGCCACTCATCCTGTGATTATTGCAGGAGGCTCCTTTGGTGCGGCCATAGCCTGCCGTATCGCGATGGATAACCCGGGTCTGGTAGATGGGTTAGTGCTCACCGGCCCGGCGCTGGGGCCTGGCCGGGAAGTCTATTTCTGGTTCACGCACTTGATTGAAAGCCCCGCCATCCGCTGGTTTATTCCCCGGATATTCCGGTCGGCCAATACCGAAAAAGTACACCACAAAAAGGAATTGGAAAAAATGCTGCCTTTATGGAAAAAGATTGATATTCCCGTGATGTACCTGCAGGGTGAGAACGATGATATTGTGGATACCAGCAATGCGGGCTTTGCCCGGCAACATCTGGTGAATGCCCCTTTTTTCGAGGTAGAAATGATTCCCGGCCGTGCACACCGACTGGCACAATTTGAATGGCCGCGGATCCGTAATGCCATATTGAAAGTATATGGCAAAGCCGAAGAAATCAGGTATGCCCGGCTACAGCAAGAAACCGCGTCACCTGCCGGAGTAGCCGCGCGAGAATAATTTGAGAATTTGGGTTTTTCCAAATTGCCAAATTCTCAAATTCCCAAATCCTCAATTTCCTCCCCTTCCTCTTTACATTTGTAAAATGAAACCCAACTACAAAACGCTTTTCCTTGCCGGCAGTTTTCTTGTTTGTTTAACCGCCTGCAAACAATCCGACTCGGCCGCCCAAACAGGCCAGGGACCCTATCCTTCGCTGGAAGAGCAGCGCAAATCATTACAGTCGCGCAGCCTGCGGGCAGCCGATCGGGTATTGGACAGTGTGCAGATTGTAACCGACCTGGCCTACCTCTCTTCGCCGGAATGTGAAGGTCGCCGGCCCGGGACGCCGGGTCATGCCCTGGCGATGGCCCGCATAGAGCAAAGGCTGCGAAACCTGCAGGCAGATAGTGTCACCAACGGCATCGTGCATACATTCACCGGACGATCACTGAACGGGTTTACCGAAGGAAAAAATATAGCCACACTGATCAGGGGCAGCGAATTCCCGGATCAATATATTGTATTGACCGCTCACTACGATCACCTGGGAAAAAGGGAAGGCGCCTATTTTGCCGGCGCGGATGATAATGCGAGCGGTACGGCTGCCGCGCTCGCGATGGCCCGATATCTGCAAGCCAATCCGCCCCGGCACAGTGTGCTGGTAGCCCTGCTCGATCGGGAAGAAACCGGCCTCGAAGGGGCTTATGCCCTACTTGAAACCCTGAAGGGCGCAAATACGCAGGCCAGCGTCATCTTCAACCTGAACCTCGATATGCTGGCCCGTAGCGATAAGAATGAATTATTTGTTTGTGGGGTGCGCTTTCGCCCCGAAGCGGCGGATTGGATCGAATCCGTTCAAAATGGCACTTCCGTGCATTTGCTGATGGGACATGATGGAGCAGTGTCGGGTGAAGACTGGACCTACCAGAGCGACCATGCCGCCTTTCATAAAGCGGGAATTCCATTTCTGTACCTGGGCGTGGAAGACCATCCCGACTATCACAAAACCTCCGATACCTTTGAGAAAGTAGACCTTACCCGCTATATCGAAAACTGCCATGCCACACTGATGTTGTTAAAAACAATAGACCTCCAACTTAAATGACTTTGTCATTTAAGTTGGAGGTGAGATCAGGATCAATGAAGGTCTTGACTTAGATTTTTGTCCATTGCTGGCTGCGATGGCTCTCGAGAATGCGCTCGCAGATCAGCAACTCACGATAGCCATCCGCAAAGCTGGGATAGTCGGGCTTTGCCGGTTGTTTGCCTTCCGCCACTGCACGGTACACTTCGCGGAACAATTGCTTCGATGTATCGGGGAACCCTTCGTTATGACCACCGGGGAAGCTCATGATGGCCCGCGCTTCGGGATAAGCAAGGGAGGGGTCGCGCATCAGCGATTCATTGGCGCTGTCGCGGTTTCCGATCCACAATTCGTTGGGTGATTCGGAATTCCAGGCAAAAGATTTTCGGGAACCAGAGAGTTCCAGCTTCAATTGATTCTTTCTTCCTGCAGATACCTGCGATACGGTGATGCTGCCTTTGGCCCCATTATCAAAACGCAACAGCACACTGGCATGGTCTTCCGTGATGATTGGTACATCCGCATAATCCTCCGGCTTCAGCATTTTGCCGGAATAGGTTTCCACCGGTTTCAGCGGCTTTTTGCGCGTCTTATGAATGGTATTGAAATCGGCCAGTACTTCCACTGTGCGCAAGCCGGTGATGTATTCAAGAATATCCATCAGGTGCGAACCTATATCGGCGATAGCGCGCGAATCGCCCGACTTGTCGGGTTCAAGGCGCCAGTTATAATCCGTTGCATAGAATAGCCAGTCTTGCAGGTAAGAGCCCAGCACGGCGTATATATCTCCAAGGTCGCCCTTTTCGCGCATGGTCTTCATCTGTCGCACCAGGGGGTAATAGCGAAGGTTGAAGTGAACGGCATTGACCAAACCGGTTTCGGCGGCCAGCTTTACCAGTTCTTCCGCTTCTTTCAGGTCTTTGCTCAACGGCTTTTCACATACCACATGTTTGCCCGCCAGCAGGGCGGCTTTGGATTGCGGGAAATGCAGGAAATTGGGCGTACAGATATGCACCGCCTGTATATCTTTCATGGTCAGCATTTCTTCAAAACTGGAGGCACGGGGTATGCCCAGCAGGTCGGCTTTTTCACGCGCCAGTTCCGGAGTGGCTTCACATAAGGCGGTTACTTCGAGGTTGGGCAGGCGCCGTAGGGCTTCAATATGCGCGGGTCCAATAAAGCCGGTACCCACCACGGCGATGTTGATCTTTGCCATTTAACTGCAGTATTTAGGGGTGAAAAGAAAGCGCAGGAAAGAGACGCGACGCGCCCCGCTTCCTGCGAAAAAAAAGTGTAATGTTGTTAGCGACAATAACGGCTAGCGGTACCTGTCGCGGAAATTACCGCCGGGGCGATTGAATCCACCGCCACCTCCACCAGGCCGTCTGTCGCGGAATCCGCCACCACCGCCACTGGGACGGTTAAAACCACCGCCACCACCGCTTCCACCACCCGGACCACGCTCATCGGCCGCTTTCACCACAAGGGGTTTCTTGCCGAGGGAAATATCATTCAGGTTTTCGATGGCTTCGCGTGCCTCCGATTCATTGGCCATTTCAACAAAGCCAAAACCCTTGCTCTTGCCAGTCTCCCGGTCCATGACCACCTTGGCAGAAACAATGGTGCCGAATTTTTCGAAGATTTCCTCCAATTCAGCATCATCAAGGTCGTAAGGAAGGCCGGCAACAAATATTTTCATGTGCTCTTTTTTGTAAATGTAATGAACTTATCGACATGAAAAGGGAACCCGCTTTTGATATTTTCGGGTTTTCCACCGGCAGTTAACAAATTGTGAAGTTGTAAGTTGTAAGTTTTAAGTTCTAAGTTGAATGGTATTCACGAAGCAAGAAATTACCCTTAGCGGGTCAACCATAAAGCAACGCCCACTTACAACTTAAAACTTACAACTTAAAACCTACCACTTACCCAACATACATGGCAATCAACGTAATGGCTCCGGTAATCAGAAATACCGCAGCAATCACCATGGTAGCAACCCAATTTTCATTTTTTAAAGTAGAATTTGTCCTTTTCATACACAAAAGTTTTAGTTACGGAATAAAGATGAAGTGGTTCCGCGGGATAATGGCGTCCGCGAGGGGACGGATACTTTTGTGATCTTACAAAGGATGTATAAGAAGGTGCAGCAAAGATACACCTGAATTCGAGCTTGTCAAGATTTTCGCCTATTTACTGCCAAAACTTTTTTCGGCGTTTCTGGCGATCGTAGATATACGGTATTCCCGTTTTCTAACCGGAATTGGGGATCGAAAACACAGATTATGTGATTGGCGTTCAAAACATTTGGGATGATATTGCGGCAAATTTCAATGTATGAAGCATCCCTCATCAAAATACCAGGGATCAGGAATGCTGCTGATCTTCGCGCTACTGATTTTGACGGCCTGCAGCTCCGCAAAATCGGACGGCGATTTTCCACCTCCACCCGCCGGTCCCGCTGCACTGCTCGTGGCCCATCCCTGGGAGCTGGAAGCTGCCGGATTTGATGATGACAGTTCAGGCCGCATAGAACCCAATGAGAATACATTGCTGGCCTGTCAACAGGACAATACCGTCCGGTTTTTTGCTGAGGGAACCGGCCGCACCGACGAAAACGACGAACGATGCTTAACCGATACCGCCAGCACTCATTTTATATGGCAATTAAATCTGCTGCAAAATCAATTAACCATCAGCGGCACGCCCCTCAAAATTGTGGAGCTCTCCCAACAGGCATTGCGCCTTAAAATGGATGATTATCTGGCTGTTCCCTTTTTGGTGGAATACAAACCCCTTGACTAAGCGCTGGAAGGTTCTGTCGGATCGCGATTTCTTTTCAACATTTGTGAATAAATGCCTGAGGCCGTTCCGTGAAGCTATCCGCTTTTCGCCTAAATTCGCCGTCTGACTTAAAATTCAAACAAGTGAGATTAAAGAGCCTCGAAATCAAGGGATTCAAGAGTTTTGCCGATAAGACGGTTGTAAACTTTGATGATAATATCACAGGCATTGTGGGACCCAATGGATGCGGTAAATCCAATATTGTGGATAGTATCCGCTGGGTGATTGGCGAACAAAAGATTAGCCAGCTTCGGAGTGAGAATCTCGACAGCCTGGTATTCAACGGGTCAAAGACCCGCTCCGCTTCGGGCCTCGCCGAAGTGAGCCTGACCTTTGAAAACACCAAAAATCTGCTGCCCACCGAATTCAGCACCGTTACCATCACCCGTAAGTTTTACAAAAGTGGTGAATCGGAATACCGCCTCAATGATGTGCAGTGCCGCCTGAAAGATATCCAGAACCTATTTATGGATACGGGCGTGAGCACCGATAGCTATGCGATCATTGAACTGGGTATGGTGGATGATCTGATTAAGGACAAAGACAACAGCCGCCGCCGCATGCTGGAGCAGGCTGCGGGTATCTCCATCTACAAAACGCGTAAGAAGGAAGCCAAAGCCAAACTGGATGCTACGGAACAGGATCTGGCTCGTATTGAAGACCTTCTTTTCGAAATCAACAACCAGTTGAAGGCCCTGGAATCGCAGGCCAAAAAAGCCGAGAAATATCACGAGATCAAAAAAGACTATCGCGAGATCAGTATAGAGCTGGCGAAAGCCGCTCTGGAAGGATTTAACCTTACCTATAAGGAACTGAACGAGCAGCACGACCTGGAGACGGACAAGAAGATCCGCATGGAAGCGGAGATCGCCAATGAAGAAGCCAATCTCGAGCAGGAGAAGCTTTCCTTTATTGAAAAAGAACGCGCGCTCCAAAGCATGCAGCATGCTTTCAATGAACTGTTGCAGCAGGTACGCACCCGTGAGAATGATAAGAACCTGGCAGCGCAGCGTCTTGAGTACCTGCGTGAGCGGGAACAAAACCTGCAGGAGTTTCTGCAAAAAGCGGAAGGTCAGTTAAAGGGCATTGATGAGAGCATTGCTTTTACCGAACTGCAGCTCCAGGAAGAGTCTTCTGCTCTGGAAGGGCTGAGTGAGCAATTGCAGCAATTTGGCAACGACGCGGCCGCCAAGAGAGAAGTGCTCGACGAAAAGCGGCAGGAGCTCGATCAGTTGCGCGGCGAATACCAGCAGGTACAACGCAGCCAGTTTGATGCCGAAAAGCGGGTTGCCGTTGCCGATACCAGTGTGCAGAACCTGCAGCGTGCCATCCACCAGATTGAAGAGGAAAGAGCGCAGCGCGACTCGCAGCGTCACCAACTGGATGAGGAGCGCCTGCTGCGTGAAAAAGAACTGGAAATTAAAAAAGTGGACCTGGAGCAACTCCAGCGCCACCAGGAAAATACCCGTGAGCAGATTCTGCAAACCCAATCCCTGCTCGAAGAGCTGCGCAACCAGTTAGCCGAGGAAACCCGCAAGCTGGATGCCCGCAAAAACGAACACGATCTGCTGAAAAGCATGATCGATAGCATGGAAGGTTATCCCGACAGCGTGAAATTCCTGCACAATAATAAAGAATGGAATTACACCGCGCCGATACTTTCCGACATTCTCTATGTAAAGGAAGAATACCGTACAGCACTGGAAAATGTGCTGGAGCCTTACCTCAGCTATTATGTCGTTAACAACCTCGAAGAAGGTTTGCAGGCCGTGCACCTCCTGGATGCGCACAAAAAAGGCAAGGCTAATTTCTTCCTGCTCGATAAGTTGAATGAAGCGGCCACACCTGCCAGCAGTCATACACTGGCCGGCGCCATCAGCGCCATGAGTGTGGTAGAAGTGGAAGAATCCTATCGCAAGCTGGCCGAGCAGTTGCTGGGCAATGTATATATCGCCGACAATGAAGACGCGCTGAAAAACAGTAACGGCTTCGTGGTGATTGAGAAGCATGGTAAATATGTAAAAGGCAAATACTCACTTACCGGGGGTAGTGTAGGGTTGATTGAAGGAAAAAAGATCGGTCGGGCCAAAAACCTGGAAAAACTGCAGCAGGATATTATGGCCCAGGAAGCCGTAGTGGAAAAGCTGCGTGCGCAGATCCAGGAACGGCATAACGAAGTAATCGCCTTCAATGAAGACCTGCGCGAAACCGCCGTGCGTGAAACAGAACGGGAAATACAACAACTGACCAACCAGGTATTCTCCCTGCACAATAAGCTGGAGAACCTGCACTCGATGCAGACCAGCAGCCTGGAGCGCCTGGAGGAATTGAACCACCAGGTAGTGCAGACCCAGGCATCAGTAGAAGGCGTACGCAATCAGTTGGCCGGATTTACGGAACAGTTGCAGGCCTTTTCAAGCCGTATGGAAGAGTCGGAAGAGTCATTCCGCCAGGCTGAATCGGGTTTTAATGAAGCCACACAACAATACAACGAGTTCAACCTTCAGGTAACCCGTCAGCAGAGCAAGATCAATGCGTTGAAACAGGAACTGGAATTTAAACGCAATCAACTCAGCGACCTGAAGCAACAAATAGAAGCGAATACCACCAGTCTTTCCGACACATCCGCCAGCATTGAGCAAAGCCAGGCGCAGTTGACGGAAATGGAAGAGGCATTGCTGGAGATGGTGCGTCGTCGTGAAGCTGACCAGCAGGTGTTGAACGAAGCAGATCAATCGTATTATAACCAGCGCAACCAGCTCAGCGAGAAGGAAAGCGCGCTGCGGCATAAGGTGAAGGAAAAGGAGCAGGTAGAACATTTGCTGGCCGCCATCAAAGACAAGCTCAACGAACTGAAGCTGCAGTTGGCAGGTACCAAGGAGCGCCTCGATGTGGAGTTTCGGATTAAACTGGAAGATATACTGGACCAGGCCCGCAGCACGGAAACCAGCCTCGAAGAATTGCAGGAGAAGGCCGATCGTATGAAGAAGCGGCTGGAAAACCTGGGCGATGTAAACCCCACTGCGGTAGAAGCATTTACCGAAATGAAAAAACGCTACGAGTTTATCGTGGAGCAGAAGAATGACCTGGTGAATGCCAAGGACAGCCTGTTGAAAACGATAGAGGAAGTAGAAGCTACCGCTAACCAGAAGTTTCTCGAAACTTTCAACCGGGTAAAGGAAAACTTCATCAAAGTATTCAAGACCCTGTTTACCGAAGACGATCATTGCGACCTGGTGCTTGAGAACCCCGACAACCTCGCCGAAACCGGTATCGATGTGGTGGCTCGTCCCAAAGGCAAACGACCTACTTCACTCACGCAGTTGAGTGGGGGAGAGCGAACCCTTACCGCCACCGCGCTGCTGTTTGCGATCTACCTGATAAAACCCGCGCCCTTCTGTATCCTCGATGAGGTGGACGCCCCGCTCGACGATGCCAACGTAGGCAAGTTTACCAATATGATCCGTCAGTTCAGCGACAACTCACAGTTCATCATTGTTACGCACAACAAGATGACCATGAGTACCGTGGATGTAATTTATGGCGTAACCATGCAGGAGCCCGGCGTAAGCAAGCTGGTGAGTGTGGATTTTAGAAATCTGCAGGGGCAGCAAAACTAGAACAGGATTTGAGAATTTGTGTATTTGAGAATTTGTGGTCCTGCCTGCCGACATGCAGGTTTGTGGGTAAGGATTTAATGATGGGTGTTTCGAGTTTTTTGCTGATTGTTTCAGATTGACATGGATTATTGAGATTATGATATTTAAGATAAAGGCAGCCGTTTAGGCTGCCTTTATCTTAAATATCATAAGGAATCATTTACCCATCATCACCCAAACCTGCCGTCAGGTTCCCCAATTCCCCCAATTCTCAAATTCTCAAATTCCCAAATCCCCAAATTCTCTCTCTCTCATCCTTTCAGCCCCTGCACCAGATCAATATACTCCTGCATAGCCGCTTCCTTTGTCTTTCCTTTGAGCGATGACCAGGCTTCGTGCTTGGCCTTGCCCACGAAGTCGAAGGGATTGGATGGCGCTTCAGTATTCACATCGCCTTCACTGGCCTGCTTGTAGAGCGAATAAAGTTTCAGCAATACATCGTTGCCGGGTTTTTCACTCAGGGTCTTGCTATCGGCTACGGCCTGTTCAAATTTTGATTGTAATTCCATCTTATTATTTTATGGCTTCTGTAATGGGTTGTCCGATGGCGCCATTGGGCATTTGTATACGCAGGATGGCGGCAATGGTGGGAGCAATATCGGTCATGTAACGGGTAATATTGCTTTTCCCCTGTTTAATTCCCCAGCCCATCCAAAGCAAGGGAATATGGGAGTCGTAGGGATACCAGGAACCATGGGTAGTGCCGGTGCCATTAGGTGAACCAAACAGGCTACCCGGTTTCAGTACCATCTGAATATCGCCTCCGCGCTTGTGGTTATAACCGTTCAGAAATCGTTCCCGCACTTCCATGGGCAGGTTCACTTCGCTGATCTCCTCGTTATCAAAGGCGATCAGGATGCCCTCATCTTTGTTGAGTTGTTCAATAATAAATTCCTTTACATCGCTTTTATCAAGATCGGCACTGTCAATCACAGCGTCGTTCAGGTAAAGCTGATAGTTGCTGTTGGCAATAACAAGGTTTTGCACCTGAAACTTATCGAACAAGGCTTTTCCCAAATCACGGGTGAGATTACGGCCTACATAAGAAGCGGGAAAGCGACGGTCGTTCAGGTAATTGGGGTTATGGGCTACAGCATGATCGGCGGTCAGAAAAAACAGGTATTGACCTTTTCCTACCTTGCGATCCAGGTAATTGAGAAAAGCCGCCAGTTCACGATCCAGCCGCAGATAGGTGTCTTCCACTTCAATGGAATTGGGCCCAAACTGATGGCCAATATAATCAGGTGAACTGAGGCTTAATGCCAGAAAATCAGTGATGTCATCGGCTCCCATTTTTTCAGCCTCCATCGCTTCCCGGGCAAACGCGAGTGTGAAGGTATTGCCATGTGGAGTGGCAGAAATGGTTCCAAAATTTTTTCCTGCGAGCGATGCCAGCTCATGGGGGAATACCGGTGCTTTTTCATGACCGTACTTCCCTTCATAGCGGTTTTCATCTTTATCGCTCTGTACATAGGTATTGATAGGGTAGAGCGTATTCCAGTTCAACTTATACAGCGAGTCAACCACCCGGCGATTATTGAAGCGGTTTACCCAGTCGGGTAACTGATCCATATAAAATGTGCTCGACACCCAATTGCCGGTTTTCGAATCATACCAGTAAGCGGCATCCGCACTATGGCCGGCGGGCAAAATTCCTCCCCGGTCCTTGATGGCGATGCCCAATACTTTTGATTTAAAATTCGTGGCCAGCTTCAACTCATCACAGATGGTGCTGGTCCAAAGATTCTTCGGACTTTGCGGGGCGGCTTTATCCGCGCCTCCCACCACTTTCACGCTATCGTCGCTGGTGCAGTACATATCGCGTCCCAGGCTTTTTTCAAACCATTCGTTACCCATTATACCATGAATGGCAGGAGTGGTGCCTGTATAAACGGTAGCATGGCCTGCAGCGGTAACGGTTTGCGCATAGGGGATAAATGTGTTTTCATTGCTGAATCCTTCATTCAGGATTCGCTTAAAGCCACCATTGCCATATCGATCATAATACCGATACAAAAAATCCCAGCGCATCTGATCAATCATCAGACCTACCACCAGCTTGGGGCGTGCCAGTTTCTGCGTTTGACTGAATGCAGGCTGTTGTAAAAGCAATAAACAAACAAAAAGAAGAGTGAGAATTCGGAGCATGACAACTAATTTGAACAAATGTAAGAAAGCTGGGGCAAGTGCACCGTGATCAATCTTACCTTTCTGTTACAATTTAGGCAGCCTGCTGCGCTATTTCCGGATGATTTGCCTGGCTTTGCCGCATACGGTGAAAAAGAAAGGCGGCCAGGATACATATTAAAGAAATCATCCAGAAAAGATAGGAGAAGCCCCAACGATCCGCCACCTGGGCACCCAGCATGGGCCCCAACGTTTGTGCTGCTGACCAGGCCATGGTATAAAGGCCCGCATACTGACCGCGATTGGAAGGCTGTGCCCTGCTTATCCAGTAACTGTTCATAAAGGGCATGGCCATTATTTCGCCCAGGGTGATGAGCACGATCATGGCAAAACTCATCAGTGCGGGCAACCATGTTATCTGCAACAACAAAAAGCCCATCCCCACCAAGGTTACTCCAGTGGTGATGTAAAGTAAATTATTTCGTTTCCCCTCCAACTTATACACCAGCACCATTTCAATCAGGGCGATTAGCAGGCCATTAACGGCCATCAGCATACCAATAAAGGCTTCGGAGAAATGCAGGTTGTTTCGGAAATGTACCGGCAGATTGGTAAATACCTGAAAAAAGCAACAGGCGAAAAATCCGGTGATGACAATGAACAGGATAAATGATTTGTCCTTATGCGCAGGTAGCGCCGGCTTTGCATCCACTTCAGCGGCATTTTGCCTGGATTTTGAAACCGGTGGTATAAATGCCCACATGAGCAGGGCCGCCCCGATATTGGTAAAGCCATCAACCCAGAATAATAATTCATAATTGATCTCAGCCAGCGCGCCACCGGTAACGCTACCCAACGCCCAGCCCAGGTTTACGGCCAACCTGTTCAATGCATAAGACCGCGTACGGTTTTCGGGCTTGCTGTAAAAAACAATAGCCGTACTGTTGGCCGGACGAAACGCTTCATTCACAAAACTGACCAGGAAAGTAAACAGGCAGATCATCGAATAACTATGCATCTGCCCCAGCAGGATAAACAAACAGCCACCGCCCAGCAGGGTAGCCATTTGCACGGGATAATAGCCAATGCGGTCGGTGAGCTTACCTCCAAACCAGGCACCCACAAATGCACCGGCGCCAAATAGCCCGAATACGAACCCCGCCTGGCTAACGCTATAGCCCACTTCCGGACTGGTGAGGTAAAGGGTCATAAAGGGCACTACCATCGTTCCGCTCCGGTTGATCAGCATGATCAGGGATAGCAACCAGGTGGAACGGGATAAGCCCGAGTAAGCTTTTCGATATGTAGAAATACCGGCCGACAGCATGCGGCCGCAAAATTATGCAGCGGGCAATTAGATGCAATAACCAAAAAGGGGGAGTGGTATCAGGGGCAAACAATAACCGGTACATCCAGAGCCATCGCGTATTGCGCAATGCCGTGCTGGTAACGGGCCCCGTCAAACCAGGCTTCTATCCCGGGCATTGCCGGCTTCTTTGCCGGCTCGATATCTATTATATGACCCTTTGCAGCAATTTGCTGGTAAGCGCTTCCCTGGCTGAGTTCCAATAACGAAATGCCAAATGCCATCATCTCCATCGCTTCCCGCAAATTTGCCTGCACACCCCGATAATTTACAATCACCGAATCGGCTGGCGGCAGGGGACGACAATTGGCAGCGAAGGCTTTTACCCGATCTGCGTTTGGAAATCGCGTAACCAGGTCGCCCCGTGACTCCACCCTTACTGCCTCGGGGAACCACTTGTTGAATTCAACAACAAAACTTTCATTGGCGAATGCAGGGGCTCCAAAACTGGTGAGCAAAATCGATGGCTCTTGATTTTCCAATTCATGATGTAAATAAGCGGCAAAGACGGTGGCGAGGCTGCCACCCAGGCTATGACCGGTGAGCAACAGGGGGCTGCCGGCCGGCAACTTCTCCTTCAGAAAATCGAACAGGTTGCTGCCTGTAACGGTATCTTTCAGGGCCAGCAGATTTTGAAAAGCAAGATGTGCACCCTGGCTGATGCGGGACGACGGATTTGTACCGTATGGCCAGGCTACCTGTGTCAGGATATTCAGGTCCTGGTTGATCCAGTTATCCAGTGCTTCCCAGCTAATATCCATCAAGGAGCCCCGGAAGGCCACCGCCCATTGTGTGCCATCAGTGGCCAGCCATGCATGATTGCTGTTGACCCTGGCGGGGTGCCAGACTATTTTCCAGCCCGGCAAAAAGCTGTCGAGCCTTGCCTGAGGATCCGCGCAATAAGCCATTTGCGCGAGCAGGCAGGCCGTGCGCGTATCGAGTGCAATGGGTGGCGGGGTAGTAGCCGGGCCCGGGCCGGCCATCGTATTTTCCGCATCCGACCCTTGTCGGGTAGCGCATCCCGGCAACACTGTGAAAATCAATAGGACCGCCATCCATTTCATAAAAAGGCTTTGGCCAAATGTAATGGAACTGCTGTAAAATGCCCGGTTTTTACGAGATAAAATACGATTGATTCTGATATACGGCCATGCTAACTTGCATCAAAATCCTTTACCATGATCAGAACCAGTCGCATCACCAAAGCCATCCGCTTCCTGTTGTTTGTACTGGCATTTGGCTTCTACCTGTATTTGCTCAAGGCCTGAAACCTTCAGCCCATACCGGTATGAAATAGCCTGCAGGAAATCCGCCCGGGGCATCCCTTTTTTTCATACATTGGTTTTTCAAACCAACTGACATGAAAAAAATTTTGGTGCCGATGGGCATCCTCACATTTTCTTTGCTGATGATCCATTGTGGATCATCCCGAAAAGCGGCTGCATCAACCGCCAGCAAGTCTACTTACAGTAATGAGATCAGCACAGTGGTGCAATCCTATTGCACACCCTGCCATGTGCCCTCCAAAGGTGGCAAGAAGAAAGCTTATGATGTTTATGCCAACGTAAAGGAAGATATAGACGAAATTATTCGGCGTATTGAACTGAATCCTGATCAAAAAGGATTTATGCCTTTCAAAAAAACAAAACTGGATGACGCTACTATTGCCGTCTTCAAAAAGTGGAAAGAAGATGGTATGCTGGAATAATCTATAAAAATCAACCCCGCTCATTGAGCGGGGTTGATTTTTATAGGTCAGCAATGTATGTTGATCGGGGATTATGGATTAGCGGGGCAGCAGTACATTACCAATTACATGAATCACACCGTTGGTAGCCAGTATATCGCCGGGCGCGGTGGGGTTGAAATAGTTACTGGAGTTGGCTCTCACCCATCCTATATTATAACCCAGGATAGTAGTAACCTTATTATCGGAACCGGCAGCAAGCGTCGGAATCTTTTTCAGGACACCCAAATCCCAATTGAAATAGCGGCTACCTATTACATGGTATTTCAGAATATTGGCTAAAGCGTCAATCTGCGCCGGATCGTTGATGGCGCTGATGTTATTGGCGCTGTTAAAGGGTGCCGGCAGCTTGGCAAATGCTGCATTGGTGGGAGCGAAGACGGTAAAATCGCCCGAACCGTTGAATACACCTGCCAGATTTGTCTTTACCAGTGCGGCCACCAGGCTTGAAAAGTTAGGATCGGCAATAGCAATCTCTGCAATATTGTTTGTCGGGAACAACAATACTTTGTTGATCGCATGAATAACGCCGTTTTTCGCTTTGATATTGGCGGCAATCACATCGGTGCGGCCATTGATCCGGATCAGGTTGAATGTTTTGGAGAAATAAACGGTATTATCGTTCGAAGAGCGGGCGGGTTTGAGGGTGGCGGCACTGCTACGACCATTGCTGATCTGGTAGCTGAACACGCGAGCGCCCACTACATGGTACAATAATACGTTCCGTAGAAAATCGATTTGCCCGGCATCGCTGATAGCACCAATACTGGCAGCCGAATTGAATGGCGCCGGCAATTGCGCGAAAGCAGCATTGGTAGGAGCGAATACGGTGAGACTTGCATTGGGATTGGCCAGTGCATCCACCAGTCCGCACTTAACCACGGCAGCTACCAGGCTGGAGAAATTAGGATTACCAATAGCGATTTCAACAATGGTTTGCTGCTGACGGCGGCCCTGGTCTTCCGATTCGTCGGAAAAACCCAGACCGGTTCCTTCCTGTTCGGCATTGGCAGCGGCGCTGCGCTCCAGTTCTCTGGCCACGCCAACCAGTTCCTGCTCATTGTCGAATTCCGTGGCCGGCACTTCCCGGTCCATATTTTTCTGACAGGCGGTGAATAAAAAGCTTACCAGCAACAGCAGGTAAACAGGCAGCAGTCTTTTTCCTGTTCTGATTTTTGGGGTCCACATAGTTGTGTAGTTTAGGTGATAAGATAAGGGCAGAACAATGCGGCAATTATCCCGGCAAATACCGGGGATTGAATCCACAGAAAAAAGGAGTGAAGCGATGAAAAGGAGGAGTGTGGGGGTAGTAAATGGTTTGGAAAATTGGGCATTGAAAATTGGGTGGAGAAAAAAATCTGCAGAAATCTGCGTTGTAATCTGCGCAAATCAGCGGGAAACGCATCAGCGCTTTAAACCTTTTCAAAGTTCAGGAGTGATTTCCCGCAGATTTCCGCAGATTTGTTCCGCAGATTTTCGCAGATAAATCAGTACTGCAAAAATGTATGCTTTTTAGGCCCTGAAAGATGGGCCAGGCTGGATGCAAGTAAAATAAAAAAGGGCCAGGATAGAAATCCAGCCCCGTTTTTAAAATCCAATATCCTATGAAAAACCATTGCAATAATAATATGCATTTCTGATCCGTGCAATACCACATAGGGGGTATTTTATCCCCATTTAGCGTAAATAAAATTTTTTGGTTAGGAAAAGCAGGCTATTTTTGCGGGGTCAAACAAAAAAATGCGTCAATTCACACATATTCACCATCATCATCTTATCCCAATAGGGTAAGCAGGGATGGTATTATGTAATTATTTAACATATTCACCGGACAGGGGCTTACCAAGGGTAAGCCCTTTCTTTTTATCTGAAACAGAGTTTGTATGAATTTAAAGATCGCCATTCAGAAATCAGGTCGCTTGCACGAAGACTCCATGCGTTTGCTCAAAGAATGTGGTATCGAAATATCCAATGGTGCCAATAAATTGAAGTCGGCCGCGGGTAATTTCCCACTCGAAGTGTATTTTCTGCGCGACGACGATATTCCACAATACGTGGAGGACGCGGTAGCCGATATAGGTATTGTGGGAGAAAATGTGGTTTTTGAAAAAAAGAAAGAAGTGGAGTTGATGGAATTGCTGGGCTTTGGCAAGTGTCGTTTATCGTTGGCGGTAGGTCGCAACGAAAGCTATTCCCGCGAGGCGCTGCAGGGAAAACGCATCGCGACCAGCTATCCCGTCATCCTGAGTGAGTGGCTAAAGGAGAAGAAGATTGAAGCCGAAATTCACGAGATCAGTGGAAGTGTGGAGATAGCGCCGGGTATCGGGTTGGCTGAAGCCATCTGCGACCTGGTGAGCAGTGGTTCCACTTTGCTGACCAATGGACTAAAGGAAGCAGAAACCATCCTGCATTCACAAGCTGTGCTCATCCGCAATCCCCGGCTGGCTGAGGACAAAAACAAAATCCTGCAGAGTCTGTTGTTCCGGATTCGTGCAGTAAAAAAGGCGAAGAATAATAAATATATTCTGCTGAACGCGCCGAATGAAAAACTTGAACAGATCATTGCCTTATTGCCGGGTATGAAGAGCCCCACCGTATTGCCCCTGGCCACTTCAGGCTGGAGCAGCGTACACAGCGTACTGAATGAAAATGATTTTTGGAATATCATTGAACAATTGAAAGATGCGGGTGCCGAAGGAATACTGGTAGTGCCGATTGAAAAAATGATTGTTTAAGGAATAGATAGCAACCTGAAGGCTTTATTCAACAAAATGGTAAAAGGAATTGAGAAATGAAAGTATTGCTGAATCCGGATACTAAGCAATGGCCGGAAATACTAAAAAGACCGGTTCTGGATCCCGGCAACCTCGAAAATAAAGTACGCGGGGTTATGCAGGCCGTACGCGATAAAGGTGATGCGGCATTGCGGGAATTTACCCTCCAGTTTGATGGCGTGAGCCTGGAGGATTTTCGCGTGTCGGACCATGAAAAGAAAGAGGCGAAAGCATTTGTACCCGTAGCATTACGCCAGGCCATTGAGGCGGCAGCGGAAAATATTCGCCGCTTTCATGCGGCTCAGGTGAAGGAAGAAGTACCGGTAGAAACCGCAAAAGGTATCCGCTGCTGGCGTCGGTCCGTTGCCATCGACCGGGTTGGGCTTTATATCCCCGGCGGCACGGCACCGCTTTTTTCAACGGTGTTGATGCTGGGTATACCTGCCCGACTGGCGGGTTGCCAGCGAATTGTGCTTTGCACTCCTCCTTCCCGCGATGGTTTGGTCAATCCCGCCATCCTTTTCGCCGCCGAAGTGGCGGGAATTACCGAAATATATAAGCTGGGTGGGGCACAGGCCATTGGCGCATTCACTTATGGAACGGAGTCCATACCCCGCGTAGATAAGATTTTTGGTCCCGGAAACCAGTACGTTACCTGCGCCAAACAATTGGCGCAATTACAGGGTACCGCTATTGATATGCCAGCGGGCCCTAGTGAGGTTTGTGTTTTAGCCGACAACAAGGCAAATCCGGCATGGGTGGCGGCTGATCTGCTTTCGCAGGCCGAGCACGGAGCCGATAGCCAGGTGTTGCTGGCAACAACTGATCCTTCCCTGCCGCCAAAGGTCGCCGATGAGTTGGCAGCACAGCTCCGGCAGCTTCCCCGCCGCGAAATGGCCGAACTCGCACTCGCGAATAGCAAAGCCGTGGTTTGTACCGATGAGGATGAACTGCTGGCCCTGGTGAACGAATATGCGGCGGAGCACCTGATCATCGCCTGCGCTGAACCGGAAAAATGGGGCGATCGCATTCGCAATGCTGGCTCTGTATTCCTGGGTCACTTTTCACCAGAGTCGGTGGGCGACTATGCGTCGGGCACCAACCATACGCTTCCCACCAATGGGTTTGCCCGTGCCTATAGTGGTGTAAGCGTGGACAGCTTCGTCAAGAAAATTACCTATCAGCAATTAACGCCGGAAGGCCTGGCCGGTATTGCGGCCACCGTTACCTGCATGGCTATGGCCGAAGGGCTGGATGCCCATGCCAGGGCTGTAGAAATTCGCTTGCAATAAAATAAAATTATCTGCCAATATGTTTGATTTGACTACACTGGTCCGGCCATCATTACGAAACATCAAACCCTATAGTTCTGCCCGCGATGAATTTAGCGGGGAGGCACAGGTATTCCTCGATGCCAATGAAAACAGCCTGGGCACCCCATTGCTGAAATGGTATAACCGCTACCCGGATCCCTACCAGCGAAAACTGAAAGAGGCGATAGCCGCAGTGAAGCAGGTAGCACCCCAGTCTATTTTCCTGGGCAATGGGAGCGATGAATGTATCGACCTGCTCTATCGTTGCTTCTGCGAGCCGGGCAAAGACAGTGCCATTATTTGTCCGCCCACCTATGGCATGTATGAAGTGAGCGCCGCCATCAATGATGTACAACTCATCAAGGTACCGCTGCTGCCCGATTTTCAACTGAATACGGCCGGCATACTCGATGCGGTGAAGCCCCATACCAAACTGATCTGGCTTTGCTCGCCCAATAATCCCACCGGCAACAGCATGCACTATGAGGACGTGGAATTGTTGCTGAATAATTTTGAAGGGTTGGTAGTGGTGGATGAAGCCTATATCAATTTTGCCCGCCAGCGTTCATTGCTGGCACAGTTGTCGGAATATGGCAACCTGGTAGTACTGCAAACTTTCAGCAAGGCCTGGGGTATGGCGGCGCTTCGGTTGGGAATGGCATTTGGTTCACCCGAGTTGATAAACTGGCTCAACAAGATCAAGCCACCTTACAATATCAACCAGGTTACGCAGGAACTGGCGCTGCAGGCTTTGGAGGAAGTGGGCATGGTGAACGATATGATTCGTGAAATTGTGGCCATGCGCGAAGCCCTGGCCGGCGTATTTGCCCGTATGCCCATGGTGCAAAAGGTATATCCCAGCGATGCGAATTTTATCCTGGTCAAAATGCCAGCGGCCACCGCCGTGTACCAATACCTGCTGACAAAGGGAATTGTTGTGCGCGACAGAAGCCGGGTTGAATTGTGTGAGGACTGTTTAAGAATCACGATTGGAACGGAGAAAGAGAATACGGAATTGGTGGATGCGCTGGCGGAATGGCAGAACGTGAAGCGTGAGGCGTGAATCGTGAGATACTTTATACGTATTGCTTTGGAATTAAGGTTTTGGGTTTAACGTTTAAGGTAACTGATAGTATATTGACATTTTTTTTATGGTAAGTACAGAATGCAAAGACTTCCAGCCACATCAGCCTTAAACTCAAAACGCAACAAAAAACAAACAACTTAAAACTTACAACTTACAACTTCTATGCAGCCCATACTCTTCCTCGACCGCGACGGCGTCATTTTTCGTGAACACCCTCCGGATTTTCAATTGGATCATATCAGCAAGATCCGCTTCATGCCCGGCTCCATCAGCGCCTTGGGCCGGGTGGCTCGTGAGCTGGACTTTTACAAGGTACTCATCAGCAACCAGGATGGGCTGGGAACCGATGCTTTTCCCGATGATGATTTCTATCCCTATCAGGACCTGATGCTGCAAACACTTTCCGGTGAAGGATTTGATTTTGATGAAGTACATATCGATAAAAGTTATGAGTGGGAAAATCTGCCCACGCGGAAGCCGGGAACTGCTTTGCTCAATCATCTGATCAACAATCCAAACTATGATTTGTCGCGCTCTTATATGGTAGGCGATCGCTGGACGGATATGGAGCTGGCGCGCAGGATGGGGGTGAAGGGAATCTTGATTCGTTCGCCGCATCTTCCCTTAACCCAAGAGCAGGAGATGGAATATGCAGATGTGATCGTGCTGGCTACTGCCGACTGGCAGGAGATTTTTCAGTTCTTGAAGGACGGGCAGCGCAAAGTAACACATCATCGCAAAACCAATGAAACCGATATTCGGGTGGAACTGAATGCTGATGGTGCTGGAAAAGCCAGCATTCATACCGGCATCGGATTTTTCGATCACATGCTGGAGCAGATTGCCCGGCACGGCAAGTTGGACCTCCACATTGAATGCAAGGGTGACCTGCATATTGATGAACACCATAGTATTGAAGATACCGGGCTGGCGTTGGGCGAAGCATTTGCGCTGGCGCTCGCCGACAAGCGTGGTATGGAACGCTATGGTTTCGCCCTTCCGATGGACGAAGCCGATGCCAAAGTGTTGATTGATTTTGGGGGAAGGCCCTGGATAGTGTGGGAAGCGGAATTCAGGAGAGAAAAGATCGGCGAAATGCCCACCGAAATGTTTTTTCATTTTTTTAAATCATTCAGCGATGCGGCACGTTGCAACCTGCATATTCAATGCCGGGGCGATAATGAGCATCATAAGATTGAAGCCATCTTCAAAGCCTTTGCAAAGGCTATCAGGATGGCGGTAAAAAAGGATCCCTTTTCCAATTACCTCCCAAGTACCAAGGGAACGCTTTGATCACCACAGGATACAATCAAATTTCATGGTAGCTATTGTAAAATATAACGCAGGCAATATTCAATCGGTACTCTTCGCGATGGAGCGGTTGGGTGTGCAGGCAGCAGTAACCGATGACGCGGAAAAGCTGATGGCAGCCGATAAAGTCATTTTTCCCGGTGTGGGGGAAGCCGCATCGGCCATGCGTTACCTGCGTGAACGTAAGCTGGACGAAGTAATCCGCAACCTGCGGCAGCCCGTACTGGGCATTTGCCTGGGGATGCAACTACTCTGCCGCCATAGTGAAGAAGGCGATACCGACTGTATTGCTGTTTTCGACAATAAAGTGCAGCGCTTTAGCGGCCACCTGAAAGTGCCCCAGATTGGCTGGAACCTGGTAGAGGGTAAGTCCGGCAGCCCTTTATTTGAAGGCCTGGAGCAACCCGCTTACTTCTATTTTGTGCACTCTTATTTTGCCAACCTGGGAAAGGATACCCTGGCCGAAACCAGCTATATCGTTCCTTTCAGCAGCGCCTTGCACAGCAATAATTTTTATGGCGTACAGTTTCACCCTGAGAAAAGCGCGGCGGCAGGGGAGCGCCTGCTTCAAAACTTTTTGAATCTCTAAACAATTAAAGCTGATCATGGAAATAATTCCGGCTATAGATATTATTGAAGGCAAATGTGTAAGGCTTACGCAGGGCGATTATGCGCAAAAGAAAATATACAATGAAAACCCCCTCGAAGTGGCCTTGCAGTTTCAGGATGCAGGACTCAGTCGCCTGCACCTGGTTGACCTGGATGGCGCGAAAGCAAGGGCCGTCAAAAACTGGAAAGTGCTGGAAACACTCGCAGCACGCACGGAGCTGGTGATTGACTTTGGCGGTGGCCTCAATACCGAAAAGGACCTGCAGATTGTGTTTGATTCGGGTGCCCGCTTTGCCACGGTAGGGAGTGTGGCGGTAAAGAACCGGGACGAACTTTTACGCTGGATGAACGTGTTTGGCGCCCAACGATTCCTGCTGGGGGCAGATGTAAAAGACCGGGAGATTGCCATACATGGATGGACGGAATCGGCGGGCAGGGATATTTTTGAATTCCTCGACGACTATACTTCGCAGGGAATTGAACAGGTATTTTGTACCGATATAGCAATGGATGGCCGTTTGGCGGGTCCTTCGCTTGACCTTTACCGGGAGATTGTGGCCCGCTATCCCCATCTTTATTTCATAGCCAGCGGCGGCGTATCCTCCCTGGCCGATCTGGAAGCGCTTGCCTCTCTGCCCTGCTCGGCCGCTATTGTCGGCAAAGCCATCTATGAAAACCGGATTTCGCTGACGGAACTTAAAAAATTTATGGAGAATGCTCACTAAGCGCATCATACCCTGTCTCGATATTAAGGATGGTCGTACCGTCAAGGGCACCAATTTCGTTCAGTTGCGCGATGCCGGTGATCCGGTGGAGCTGGCGGCCATCTATGCCGCCCAGGGTGCGGATGAACTTGTTTTTCTCGACATCACAGCTACCCATGAGCGCCGTAAGACCCTGGTGGAGCTGGTAAATCGGGTGGCGCACCAGGTAAATATTCCCTTCACCGTTGGCGGTGGCATCAGTTCGGTGGAAGATGTTTCTGTTTTGCTGGAGAATGGAGCCGACAAAATTTCGATCAATTCCGCCGCTTTTCGCCGGCCCGAACTCATTTCTGAGCTGGCAGCGGAGTTTGGGAGCCAGTGCGTGGTACTCGCAATTGATGTAAGACAGGAGGAGGACGCTGACTGGTATGTATACCTGAATGGTGGCCGGATCAGGACAGACAGGCGCTGTGAAGACTGGGCCCGCGAGGCGGTGGAGAGAGGCGCCGGAGAAATCCTGCTCACATCCATGAACCATGATGGCACCAAGGCGGGTTTCGCGCTTGATATCACGGGCAGGTTGAGCCGAAGCCTCCCTGTACCGGTTATAGCCAGCGGAGGTGGCGGCAAGCCCGAGCATTTTGAAGAAGTGTTTCGCGTAGCCGGTGCCGATGCCGCACTGGCCGCCAGCATATTTCATTTTCGGGAAGTAAATATTCCTGACCTGAAAAGATATCTTTCACAACAACACATACCAGTACGACTATGACCCCTACAATTGATTTTTCCAAATATGCCGACGGATTGGTGCCGGCCATTGTTCAGGATGCGAACACGCGCGTAGTGCTGATGCTGGGCTTTATGAACGAGGAGGCCATGCAGAAAACCATCGAAAGCGGCAAAGTAACCTTCTTCAGCCGCAGCCGCCAGCAATTATGGACCAAGGGCGAAACCAGTGGGCATTACCTTCATTATACGTCCATGGCAGTAGACTGTGATGCCGATACCCTGCTGGTAAAAGCAAGGCCGGAAGGACCCGTTTGCCATACCGGCGCCGCCACCTGCTTTGATGAAAGCAATGAAGGAGATTTTTTGCAAACGCTCTCCAACGTTATCCGGCAGCGCTATGAAGACCGCAGTGGCGAATCCTATACTTCATCGCTATTCCGCAAAGGCATTAATGCCGTTGCCCAGAAGGTGGGAGAAGAGGCCATAGAACTGGTGATTGAAGCAAAAGATAATGACGAAAGCCGCTTTTTAAATGAAGCAGCCGATCTTTTGTTCCATTACCTGGTGCTTTTGCAGGCCAAGGGCTATGGGCTCGAGAATGTCACGGCAGTGTTAAAAAACCGGCATAAGTGATTCCCCGTCTTACGAATTTGTTTTATTCGTTGCCATCCCGAATATTTGCGCCATGAAAATGCGATTGATCGGCCTGTGCCTGCTGAGTTCACTGCAGATGCTGGCCCAGGACGAAAACCAGGTGCTGGATCCGGTAACGGTTACCGGTTCCATTCAGCCGTATAACAGTTCACGTACCGGCCGCAACATCATCAGTTTCCGCGGGGAAGCTTTTACGCAGTTTCCCATTCAGTCGCTCGACGAGTTGTTGCGTTATCTCCCGGGCATGGAAGTACAGATGCGTGGCCCCATGGGCTCACAAAGCGATATCGTGCTGCGCGGCGGTACTTTTCAACAGGTACTTGTTTTGCTCGACGGAGTAAGGATCAATGATCCCAATACCGGGCATTTCAGTAGTTATATACCCATTGTGCCATCTGAAATAGAGCGGGTGGAAATTCTGAAAGGAGCTTCCAGCGCCATTTATGGATCCGAAGCAGTGGGTGGTGTTGTACACGTCATCACCAAAACCTTTGCGGCACGCAAGCAGCATAAGTCATCCGAATGGTCGGCACAGGTAAAGGGGGGCGAATATGAGTTGCTCCACGCCCAGGCAGGTGGATTTTATCAGAATGGCCAAACCGCCCTGGGCCTGGGATGGCTAAGCAACAATACAAAAGGAAGATTGCAAAGGGGCACAAGGGGATACCTGCACAATAATACCGCTACGCTTTCACTTACCCGCTTTGCGGGCGACAAATGGCAGGTATCGGTACGTGCCGGTTACGACAACCGCGATTTCGCCGCGCAAAATTTCTATACCACTTTCCTGAGCGATACCGCTACTGAGCAGGTAGCTACCTGGTGGACACAGGCCCGTGCCGTTTATCAGCACAATAAGCACCGCATCAGCCTGGATGCCGGCTACAAACATGTAACGGATGACTTTATTTTCAATAAGTCGTCTATCGCGAATGCGAATAAGAGTAGTATGTTGCAGGCGACATTGATGGACGAATACCGGCTCAGCCCGAACACCACCCTTATTGGCGGCATGCAAATGATCAATAAGCAGATTCGCTCCAACGATCGGGGAAATCATGAAGTGGCGCAGGGCGGCTTGTTCCTGCTCTGGCATCAGTCGGTCGGCGATTATTTTAGTTTTCATCCGGCCCTTCGTCTCGAATACAATGAGCGCTCCGGGGCTGAATGGATTCCACAAATCAATCTTTCTTATCGCCGCAGTAAATGGCAATTGAGGGCCAGTGCCGGCAAAACCATTCGCGACGCTGATTTTACGGAGCGATTCAATAATTACAATAAGCCCGTGGCAGGATCGGGTAGCCGTATGGGCAATCCCGATCTGGCTGCCGAGCGCTCATTCAGCTATGAGGCTGGTGCCGATTTTTTCCAGGGCAAATCGCTTCGCCTTTCCGCCAGCTTTTTTCAGCGCCTTCATCGTCGCCTGATCGATTATGTCATTACTCCCTACGCGGAAATGCCACGCCAGGATAACCTGGTTCCCGGCGGTACCTACGCGCTGGCCCGCAATATTGCCGAAGTGAATACAACGGGGGTGGAGTGGGATATTCAATACAATAAACAAATCAGCGAAAAGCAAATGCTTTACGCGGGAATGGGATGGGTATGGTTGCAAAGCAGGAGCAGCGACGCCAGCCCCAGCTTTTATATATCGAGCCATGCGCGTTGGCTGGGGAATTTCTTTGCGGAGTACCGCGCAGGCGATTTGCTGATAAGTGTGAATGGAATTTACAAGTTTCGCAATCCCCAGTCGGCACCCGGCATCAATGCGGAGCTCAGCAAAGAGTATGCTGTTCTCAACATGCGATTGGGTTATTTTGCCTGGAAGAAAAAGTTGCAGCTTTTTGTGCAGGCCGATAACCTTTTCGACCGAACCTATAGCGACCTCCTGGGGGCATCCATGCCAGGCAGGTGGCTGATGGCTGGCGGGGTGTTTAGTTTCAAAAAATAAGCGATGGCGTGATTCAAAATAGATAAATACAAGATCTAAGTATATCTACTTATTTTACAGGCTCTTGTGTATATGTTTACATTTTTATTTAGTTTA
Organism: uncultured Citrobacter sp.; assembly: GCA_964395095.1. GTDB lineage: Bacteria > Bacteroidota > Bacteroidia > Chitinophagales > Chitinophagaceae > CAYMZZ01. The sequence continues at coordinate 382,468 of CAYMZZ010000001.1, read as the reverse complement.
AAATAAGTTTTTTTGCGTAAATTATATGCTAATAAGCCTTAGCAAAAAAAGTAAAAGCCCCATTTCCAGATGGAAAAAATTACAATCCTGTTGGTAGATGACCACAAATTGATCCGTGATTCCTGGTCATTTATCCTGAATAGTGACCCACGTTTTCTTGTCATAGGTGAAACAAGTTCCGGAGAGGAGGCGATTGAAATTGCCCGGGAGAAAAGGCCCAATATCATCCTGATGGATGTAAACATGTCGCCCGTAAACGGGTTTGATGCCACCAAACAGATCCACAAAATATCTCCAGAGTCGCGCATTATTGCGGTATCCATGCATACCATGCCCGCCTATGCCAAACGCATGCTGCAATTGGGGGCCATGGGATATGTAACCAAGAACTCCTCCAAAGAGGAAATGATTGCAGCTATCATCGAAGTACGCAATGGGAAGAAATATATCTGCGAGGAAGTGAAAAATATCCTGGCCCAGCAGGAACTGGATGAAACCGGCGAGGAAGGCGATCTGAATAATCTTTCCCGTCGTGAGCTGGATATCATCAAGCTGATCAAGGAGGGCCTGTCATCCAAGGAAATTGCCCAGCAATTGGACATCTCGCTGAAAACAGTGGAAGTGCACCGCTATAATGTTCTCAAAAAGTTAAAATTGAAAAATACGGCGGCTTTGGTCAATTTTATCAACGCCAAAGGCCTCTGATCCCATCCATTTGAGATCCGGACAAACAGGTGTTGTCAGCCTCAACCTCTGAAGCGATAATTGCCCTGGGGATTGTTGGGGCAGCCACTTTTACGTGAACTGGAGCAGGACGTAAAGAGGATGGCCAGAAAAGAGACAGCAACGGCTGCCCATGCGAACTTTTTCATGCTTTTGCGTATTTTTTCTATACAACGCAAATATCGTACAAATATTTTCAAAAGTCTGCATCGAACGAGATAGAGTGGAGTCTAATTCCATTCTCCCTTACCGAAAAAGGCTACCTTTACCCACATTTTTTAAGTGAAACTACTGTTCTGATGCTGAAGCTTACAAAACCTCTCGCCATTATCGATCTGGAAACCACGGGAATTAACCTGGGAACGGACCGTATTGTGGAAATTGCCATCGTGAAGATATTACCGGATGCTACCCGTACGGTGAAGCGCAAACTACTGAACCCCGAAATGCCCATCCCCCAGGCATCGAGCGATATCCATGGCATTACCGACGAAATGGTGAAGGACGCGCCTACATTCAGGCAGGTGGCCAACGAGTTGAAGCAAACCCTCGATGGTTGCGATATTGCCGGCTACAACAGTAACCGGTTCGATATTCCCCTGCTGGTGGAAGAATTTCTGCGCGTGGAAGTGGATTTTGATATGAAGGGACGCAAGCTGGTGGATGTGCAGAAGATCTTTCATCAAATGGAGCAACGCACGTTGAGCGCTGCCTATAAATTCTACTGCCAGAAAAACCTCGACGGTGCACATAGTGCGGAAGCCGATGCGCAGGCCACTTATGAGATTTTGCTGGCACAAACCGAACGCTACCCTGTTTTGGGCAATTCTGTCGATTCCATCCTTAAAGCCATCGGCGATGAAGCTATTGTGGATTTCGCACGTCGCTTTGTGATGGAAAATGGCGTGGAGGTTTTCAATTTTGGCAAGTTTAAGGGTCGTCCGGTTTCAGAGGTGTTAAAAGCTGAGCCTCAGTATTATGATTGGATGATGAAGGGCGATTTCCCCCAACATACCAAACAAAAACTGACTGAAATTTACACCCGCACCATGCTCAGGAAAGCATAACCCGGATGTGGATGGGCTGTGCAGAATTTTAACAGGGTAACTCTTGCGATTTATCGTAAATTCGTCACTTGCCGATCTACATTCCAGTGGAAAAACTAGTCATCATACCAACCTATAACGAAAGGGAGAATATCAGCAATATCCTGCATGCCATATTCAACCTGCGCGAAGGTTTTCACGTATTAGTCATCGATGATGGCTCACCCGATGGTACGGCCGGCCTGGTAAAAGAGCTACAGCATAAATTTCCCGGGCAGCTTTTCCTCGAAGAGCGTTCCGGCAAGCAGGGTCTTGGTACGGCCTATATCCTGGGTTTTAAATGGGCGCTCGCCAATCATTATCAGTTCATTTTTGAGATGGACGCCGACTTTTCGCATAATCCCTCCGATCTAATCCGTTTGTATCATGCCTGCAAATATGAAGGCGCCGACCTGGCAATTGGTTCCCGCTATGTGAAGGGAGGGGGTGTGGTAAACTGGCCCGGCAACCGTATTGCGCTTTCGAAAGGTGCTTCGCTGTATACAAGATTAATCACCTGGATGCCGGTGAAGGATCCCACTGCAGGATTTGTATGCTACCGCAAAAAGGTGCTGGAAACGATGAATCTCGAAGAGATCCGCTTTACCGGTTATGCATTCCAGATCGAAATGAAATTTGCCAGTTGGAAGCTGGGTTTTCGAATCAAGGAAGTACCCATCATTTTCCAGGACCGTACATTCGGCCAATCCAAAATGAACAAGGGCATTGTAAAGGAGGGCATTCTTGGGGTACTCAAACTGCGTTGGCACAGCCTCTTCACCAATTATCGCCGGCGGGTTAAAAAGCAGGGGAATAATTCCCTTCCACACCTGCATCAATCAGAAGTAATGGCCGAAACCAAATAAGGCGCCGGTCTTTTCCCCTTATCGATTTTACTTTTTTCACCCAAGTTGAAATAACTTAGGCCCCTGCATGCGTAAGGCTTTCATTCAATTGCATATCGCCGTTTTCCTGGCCGGGTTTACTGGAATCCTGGGAAGATTGATCCATCTCAACGAGGCCTGGATCGTGTGGTATCGCCTGGCCATCACCGCCCTCAGTATGTGGATTTTGTTTTGGGTAACCCGGAAGCTGGAGCGTATTGCCGTTCGCGACATTCTTTCCATTACCGGCGTGGGTTTTGTAGCGGCCCTGCACTGGTTGAGTTTTTATGGCTCTATCAAGTACGCCAATGTGTCGGTGGCCCTGGTGTGCTTTTCTTCTATCGGTTTTTTTACGGCATTGCTGGAACCTTTGCTGGAGCGGGTGCGCATCAATCGCATTGAAGTATTACTGGGCCTAATCACCATCGGGGCCATCGCCCTTATTTTTCATTTCGATACCGATTATCAAACAGGGATTATTGTTGGTATAATTTCCGCATTTTTAGGCGCATTGTTTCCTATCTTCAACCGCCAGCTTTTGCGACGAATTAATGTGGAAACCCTGCTGGCCTGGCAGCAAACGGGGGGCCTGGTCTGTCTTTCACTGATCCTGCCCTTTTACCTGATGTGGGTACCGGTTGCCAATCCCTGGCCCAGCCTGAGCGATTGGGGATGGCTGCTGGTACTTTCATGGGGATGCTCGGTATTCGCTTTTCAGTTGTCGGCACAGGCGCTGAAAAAACTGTCGGCCTTCACCGTAAACCTTACCTATAACCTGGAACCCATTTATGGTATCCTGCTGGCATTTGCCGTTTATCAGGAAAATCATGATCTGAGCCGCTGGTTCTACCTGGGTTTTATCATCATATTGCTCGTATTGCTCGCTCACTGGTATATGTTGAGAAGAATACATACCCGTTTGCAGCCAAAATAAAACGAAAAATCAACGACAGCATTCCAAACACAACCACTGCTCATGAGAAAAGCAATCTTAGTCCTGCTCATGCTTGGGAGCCTCAGCCTCCACGCACAAAAGAAACCTCTAGATCATTCTGTTTACGATTCCTGGGAGTCGATCGGGGAAAGAACCATTAGCCCCGATGGCCAGTGGATCGCCTTTTCCATCAACGTACAGGAAGGCGACAATCGCCTGATCGTACGTTCAGCCGATTCCAGTTATTACAAAGAAATTCCCCGCGGTTATTCGGCTACCATCACGGCCGACAATCAATTCCTGATCTGTCGCATACGCGCGCCTTATGCCGATACCCGGGAAGCCCGCATCAAAAAGAAAAGACCAGATGAAATGCCCAAGGATTCACTGGCCATCTTATGGTTGGGGAAAGACAGCGTCTGGAAAAAAGAAAGAGTACAAAGCTTTCGCACACCGGATGATAGTTTTGGATGGCTGGCTTATCAGCTTGAAAAGCCGCTGCCCAAACCGCCGGCAAGGCCAGCCAGAGCTGCCGACCCCAAAAAAATGACCGATAGCCTGCAGAAAGTGATTGATTCGCTCACACAGGTAATCGAAACTGCGCAGCCACGCAAGAAGAAACGCGGATCGGACGAAGGGATGGATAGCTATTTTGCCGATGACGCAGATGGCGATGAAGAAAATGGTCGGGGCGGCGAGGCCGGCTCCGAACTGGTATTGCAAAAACTGGGTAATGGTCAGCAATTCAGATTCGAAAGAGTGCTGAGTTATCAGTTTGATAAAAAAGGTACCAAACTCCTGGTTCAGCAGGCACGTCAGGCTCGCGATTCCACCAGCCTGCCGCTGGTAATGATTTTTGACCTGCGGAAATTATATGCCGATACCATTGCGCGTGGAGGAAATGATTTCAAACAGTTTGCTTTTTCGGAAGATGGCCGTCAACTCGCTTTTGTTGCCGAGCGTGATGCCAAGCCCAAAGAACTGCAGAAATTTTATAAGCTCTGGTATTTTCAGGAAGGAGCGGATTCAGCCAGCATGCTGGTTGATAAGACCAGCGAAGGCATGCCCATAGGCATGACCGTTAGTGAAAACGGCAATGTGTATTTCAGCAAATCAGGCAAACGCCTTTTCCTGGGAACGGCCCCCATTGAGCCACCCAAAGACACCAGCCTGGTGGAAATGGACCTGGTGAAACTGGATATCTGGCACTATAATGACGACTATCTGCAAACGCAGCAATTGGCCCGCTTGAACCGTGATCTGCGCCAAAGCTTCCTGGCTATGGTAGACCTGGATCCGAAAAGACTCCTGCAACTGGAGACCAAGGAGATTCCCGGCGTGTATCCCACGCAGGAAGGGGATGGTGATATTGCCTACGCCATTACCGACTATGGCAAAAGGGTAGAATCGCAGTGGACGGCCAATACCAAAAAGGATCTTTACAGCATTGACCTGAAGACGGGCATGCGTAAGTTGATCAAAAAAGATTTGTATGGATTCGCCAACCCGGGATGGATTTCTCCCTCCGGCCAGTATATGGCCTGGTATGAGTATGCCAGCAAGGAGTATTTTATATGGGATGGTAATGCTGTGAAAAACATCAGCGTGCGCATACCCACTCCCTTGCACAACGAGGAGCATGATTCGCCATCGGAGCCCAACCCTTATGGAATCATGGGTTGGCATGAGTCGGAAGACGTAATGTATATCTATGATCGCTACGATATCTGGAAAGTAGATCCCCGCGGTCAGTTTGCCCCCCGCAACATGACGGAGATTGGCCGTAAATCCAAACTCAGTTTTCGCTACCAGCGTGTGGATCCGGAAGAGCGCGGTCTGAAGCCGGGCCAACTGGTTCATTTCCGTCGTTTCGATGAAAAGACCAAAGAGATGGCTTTTGTTTTTGGCAATCTTGATACAGCCTGGTCGCTTCGCCAATTGGTGAGTGGCCCTTACAGCATCGAAGCTTTGCAACTGGCGAAGAAGGCGCCTGTTTATCTCTATACCAAAGAAACCTTTGAATTGCCCACCGATCTGTATATGCGCAGATTGGTGAATGGGGATGAGCGCCGCATCCATCAGGGTTATGGCGACCAGGGCCTCGAACGACGCCTCTCTTATAGCAATCCGCAGCAAAAAGAGTATAACTGGGGAACAGCCGAGTTGGTAAAATGGACTACTTTTTCCGGAAAGCCATCGGAAGGTATACTGTACAAGCCGGAAGATTTTGACCCCAACAAGAAATATCCCATGATCGCTTATTTCTATGAGCGTTTGTCGGATGGGCTTTATTCTTATCAGGCGCCATCGCCCACGCCGAGTCGTTTGAATATCTCATTCTTTGTTAGCCGTGGCTACCTGGTATTTGCACCGGATATCCGGTACACGATTGGTCATCCGGCGAAGAGCGCTTATGATTATATAGTAAGTGGTACCCGTGCGCTGGCCAAAAATAAATGGGTGGATGCGCAAAAAATCGGGATACAGGGACAAAGCTGGGGAGGCATACAGGTGGCGCAGTTGATTACCATGACCAATGAATATGCGGCAGCCTGGTCGGGAGCGCCCGTGGCGAATATGACCAGCGCCTATGGTGGTATCCGTTGGGAAAGTGGTGCTAACCGCCAGTTTCAATATGAAAAAACGCAGAGCCGTATTGGAGCTACTCTTTGGGAAAAGCCAGAGCTCTATATAGAAAGTTCACCACTGTTTCATCTACCCAAGGTGAAAACACCGATGGTGATTATGGCCAACGATGCCGATGGTGCCGTACCCTGGTACCAGGGCATAGAACTGTTTACCGGCATGCGCCGCCTGGGCAAGAAAGTGTGGATGCTCAACTATAATGGCGAAGCGCATAACCTGGTGCAACGCAAAAACCGGAAAGATATCCAGATCCGTCAGCAGCAATTCTTTGACTGGCTACTGAAAGGAGCCAAACCCGCCAAATGGATAACGGAAGGTGTACCTGCCGTAGATAAGGGAAGGGATTGGGGATTGGAGATTGTGGAATAAGAGGAAAGAGAAGTATAGTGTTGAGGGTTTAAAGTTTAAGGTTTAAGTTGGAAGTAGAAAATTTACTCCCTCCTTAAACCTTAAACTTTAAACCCTCAACGTAATACGTAATACGTAAAACGTATTACGTCTCCTCACGCCGCCTGTTCTGTAATAAATTTCACCAGCCTCCTTTTTGCCACGGGAAGCAATGTTTCGTCGATGGGGAATTGCAGGTTAGTCTCCACCGCATATACAGCAGGATTGGGCAGGTCGCTCCGATGGCGGATCAGTTCCGATTTCAGGGATTCATAGGTATGCGAAATCCCAAAGCGGCGTTCGTCGAGAAAGGCCGTCTTGATACTGCGGTATTTCTCATCGTGCTTTTCGAATATGGAGAGACGGTAGTGATATACCTGCATTTGCCGGGTGTGACCGCTGCGCAGGAAGAAATAGCCTTCCATGGTGTCGAGCGGAACAAGGCCGATAGGAATGATCTGCAAAGTATCTTCCACAAACTCATAGATGCTGGCACCGGTTTGCAGGGTGGCTTTGAGGTTATCGGTGGCATAGTGAATAATTTCTTCCAGTTCCTGCATCAGTTCCGTATCCTCAATCATCTGCTCATAGAGCAGTTGCAGCTTTTCCATTTGCAAACCGGTCAGTTTTTTGGGAAAATGCTCCTGTAAGAATTTTTTGTTCTCACGGAAAGCCACCAGGTTATTGTAGTGAAACACTACATCGGCCAGTTGGGGATAGAGCTTGTTTTCGTCGAAATATTTGCCCACTTCCTGCAGATAGGCGAGGAGGGTGTACTTTTTGAGCTCGAAGTCGATATAGCCTTCGGCGAACCAGGTTTCGGATAATTTTTTCATGCCTTAGCTCATTTAGTTTTACTAGGACGAAAGGCTTTACGGCCTCGGGCCGCTAAATGCCATTCCTAATTTATTAAAAAGACTGAATAATTCCAAGCAGGGTTTATATTTGGGTTGTTAAAAATGCTGCATATGAGAATGATATTCCTTTTGTTTTGCCTGGCCGCTTTTTCAGCCCGGGCGCAAACCATATATGTTGTGAGGCATGCGGAAAAGCAGGTTGTTGCGGCCGATGCTGATCAAATGATGCAGCGCGATCCCGATCTGTCGGAAGCGGGCATGCAGCGTGCGGCCAGGCTGGCAGAATTGTTGAAGGGGACCTCCATGAGCGCCATTTATAGCACAGCTTACCGCCGCACCAGGGCTACGGTAGCCAAAGTGGCCGAGCAGTCTGGTCTGGAAATTCAGATATATTCGCCCCGCCCCGATAGCACGCAGAAGCTGGTAGAAGCCCTGCGAAGCCTCCATACCGGAACCGTCCTTATTACCGGCCATTCCAATACGGTGGATGATATCGTGAACGGCATTACGGGCGAGAAAAGCATACCGGGCGACCTGGATGAGTCAGAATACGATAATCTATTCGTGCTGCGTAAGGAAGCCGGCAAATGGGTTTTTGAGCGCAGGAAGTTTTAACCGCCTGAAGCCAATTTTATACTCCGGTTAGTCGATATTCCCGGGTATTTTTTCGTAGGGACTCTTGTCGCCGTCGATATCAATATTGAGTGTAAGTTGGAAGAAATGCTTTCCATGCCCTACATTGTTCCTGTAGTCATACTGATATACATAGCCTGGCTGCAGGCCAAAAGTGGAATTGAACTGGTATCCAAAGCCTACAAAGAATCGGTTTCTTTCAAAATAGGGGGCCTTATTCGTCAGGAATATTTCATTGAAGGAAGAGAAATAGGGGATCTTGGCGCCAATCTTTTTCGACGTACCCAGGGGCACGGCCATATTGAGCCGGTATCGGAAGCGGTTGCGATAGCCGGTTTTAAACCAGCGTTGTTCTACCCGATACCGGTGCTCGAACTTCATTTTCCGCAGGTAATTATTCATCGTAAGCTGTTGCCAGAACCGGGTTTCGTTGGCCGTTACCGGCTTGGTGAAACTGCCGGGGTCGCTATAGGTATGGTATTTACCTGTACCTACCAGAAAAGAGAAGTTCTTGTTGAGGTAAAATGAAATACCGCCCTTCACTTCATGATAGAAATGGTCGCGGTAGAACGATTGGGAACGAAGTTGCAGTTCGTTGAAAGCTTCCCAGCGCGGGCCAAGGGTTATTCTCGTATTAATAACATTCCAGGAACCAAAATGGGACTTTTGACTAAAGGCAAAGCCTGCCGTTAGCAGACTTATGACTAACAGAAAAATTCTCATGATCGATCGTCGAACCAGCAATTTTTTGATTAATAATCCCTCTCGCTATTGAAATTCTCCAGCTCTTTTGCAACGGCTGTGAGGAAAGTAGCGCCAAGGCTTCCATCTACGATGCGGTGATCGTAACTCATGCTAAGATACATCATATGACGGATTGCGATGCTGTCGCCCTGATCGGTTTCAATTACAACGGGTCTTTTCTTGATGGCTCCTACAGCGAGAATGGCCACCTGAGGTTGATTGATAATAGGCGTTCCCATCAGGCTTCCAAAAGTACCCACATTAGTTAGGGTGAATGTTCCGCCCTGTGTATCATCGGCTTTCAGCTTACCCTGCCTCGCATTATCGGCGAGGGTATTTACCTGTTTGCTTAAACCTACCAGGTTAAGCTGGTCTGCATTCTTAATAACGGGAACGATCAGGTTGCCACTCGGAAGGGCAGTAGCCATGCCGATATTTATATCTTTTTTAAGAATTATCTTCTGTCCATCCAATGAACAATTGATCAGCGGGAACTTCTTGATGCATTTCACAATGGCTTCAATAAATAGCGGCGTGAAGGTGATTTTGACGCCTTCTCTTTTTTCAAAATCCTTCTTCACTTTTTCACGCCAGAGAACCAAATTGGTTACATCGGCCTCGGTGAAGCTGGTAACGTGCGGGCTTGTTTGCTTGCTCTTCACCATATGGTCGGCGATGAGTCGGCGCATACGATCCATTTCCATGATCTCCACATTGCCGGCATAAGTTGTGGTGAGTTCTTTTTCCTGAATGGCGGGTGCCTGCGATGTGGCGCTACCGGAAGCCGGCGTGCTGGCCGGGCTGGGTCGGTTTTGGCGGTTGGCTACATAAGCGAGGATGTCTTTCTTGGTAACCCGACCATCCAGGCCATTGCCGGGAATATTCTCCAGTTCACTCATGCTAATCCCTTCGCTGGCGGCAATATTCAGTACGAGTGGTGAATAGAAACGACCAGCCTGACCATTCGAGCTATTGTTGCTGGCAGCAACAGCAGTACCGGTAGCAACCGGTGCCGTTGCAGGCGCTGCTACGGCCGGCGCTGCCGGAGCGGCTGGGGCAATGGCGGCAGCCGGAGCGGGTGCCGGCGCTGAAGTAGCTTCACTTACTTCCGCTTCCGTACTTATGCGTGCAATCACCGATCCGATCGGCACCACATCATCTACCTTAAACAAAATTTCCTTGATCACCCCTTCAGCCGTGCTGGGTACTTCACTGTCTACCTTATCTGTAGCAATTTCCAAAACAGTTTCGTCCAGTTTTACCGGATCGCCGGCTTGCTTATGCCACTTCAGGATGGTGGCTTCCATAATGCTTTCGCCCAGTTTCGGCATGATCAGGTCTACAACCGCCATAATTGGTCAATTTTTAGATAGTTAAGGCCAAATGTCTACCGGTTGCCTACCTGCATGGCGGCGAACCTGGAAAAGATTATCGGCGCGCCAAAGGTAAGGAATTGAGGCAAATAGATACTATCAAGCGTTAGTCAAAATGAATTTTCGCAGGAGGTTCAGCGCCTGGCCTGCGGCTATATGGATATTCCGTTGCCGATCGAAGCGCAAATGCAACTGAAGGGTTTCCACCTGGTTGGCATTGCCCGCCGCCAGCCAAACCGTGCCTACCGGTTTCTCGGCGCTGCCCCCATCCGGCCCCATGATGCCTGAGCTGGCGATGGCAAAATCGGTGTGCAGGGCTGCCAGGGCGCCCTTCACCATTTCGCGAACGGTTTGTTCGCTCACCGCACCAAAATTCTTAAGGGTGTCGTTCCCGACATGTAATAAATTTTCCTTGGCCTCGTTTGCATAGCTTACAATACTGCCTTTGAAGTAAGCGGAGGAGCCGGGTACACTGGTGATCAGTTGGGCGATGGTACCTCCCGTACAGCTCTCGGCCGTGGCGAGGGTCATTCTTTTTTGTTTCAGGATTTTACCAATTACAATTTCGAGGCCCTCATCCTGGTCGCTCACCAGTACATTTTTTACCCGCTCCAGCAATTCCTGAAAGTAGAGGTCCACTTCCTGCTCCACTGCGGCTCTGTCGGTGCCCGTGGCAGTCAACCGCAATTTCACCATTCCATAACTGGGCAGGTAAGCCAGTTTGATATGGGCAGGTAGTTTGGCCTCAAAGTCCATTAGTTTCTCGGCAATCATGGACTCTCCCTGTCCGGCGGTAAAAGCGGTGCGGTGCACGATGGCCGGCATCACAAAATGCTGTTGCAGCCTTGGCAGTACTTCCTGCAGCATCAGCCCTTTCATTTCATGGGGCACACCGGGAAGGGAAATAAAGATGGTGCCTTCCTTTTCGAACCACATGCCCGGTGCGGATCCGCGCTCGTTATGCAGTACTGTTGCCACATCGGGCACTTCGGCCTGCCGCAGATTGCGTTCCAGGATGGGTCCCGGGCGTCGGTAAACTTTTTCAAACAGATAGATTACGTGCTGGCGCACGGCTTCATTCACCACCATCTGCCCACCAAAATAACCACATAGCAGGGGTTTGGTAATATCATCGGCCGTAGGCCCCAGGCCTCCCGTTAGTATCACCAGTTGCGAATGGCGTCCCTCCTCATCCAGTGCGGCACGTATCTCTACCGCATCGTCGCCCACGGCTATCCTGCGGCGTACCCAGATCCCGAGCTTATTCAATTCCTGTGCAATAAAGGCGCTGTTGGTATCGATGGTTTGACCTATCAACAATTCATCACCTATGGTTATGATAGAAGCAAAAAGCATGTTCTTTAAATTAAGAATGGCGCTGAAGCCCCAAGCATTCAGGCAACACAAATTTAGCTCCCTCAGCAACAGTTGGCCGGATATTTTGTTTGCCTGGCAAACAAATTCTGATTAAAGGCCCTGTTCCTGCAGGCTTTAACATAATGAGGCGGAAATTTCCGTACAAAAAAATTAGGTTTACGGCAGTAATGTGGATGGCGCTCTTATTCAAAATATGTACAAATGATCAAAAGATTTCCTGGTTCCTTCCTGTTGATAATCCTGTTGTTGCTGACAACAGCACAATCCACTTTATCCCAAACGGTGGCCGCCCGGCTGCAGGCGGCTTATGCCAATTTTGAAAAGGACCCGCAGTTGCGTTATGCCTCTCATTCGCTCTATGTAATGGAGCGGCAATCGGGCCGGCTGGTCTTTGCCAAAAATTCCCGCCAGGGCCTGGCCCCGGCTTCCACGCAAAAGGTGGTGACGGCAGCCGCGGCATTTGCCTTACTGGGTCCCGAGTTTCGCTATCAGAATTCGATAGGCTTTCAGCCCGCTACGCCCGGATCCGATACGTATCAGCTTGCCGTTCTTGCCAGTGGCGACCCCAGTTGGGGCAGTCCCCGCTTTGCCGGCACAGGGGCCGATTTTATTCTGGCTTCGATTGTGGATTCGCTTAAAGCCCGAAATATCAGGCAGGTCGATGCCGGATTGCTGATGCTGCAGGTGCCGGGCATCGACTCAATGGTAAGCCAGGATGGCTGGATCGTTCAGGACCTGGGTAATTATTATGGCGCGCCGGCCACCCGCTGCACCTGGCGCGAGAATCAGTACGATATCTTGCTGCGTTCAGGGAACAGCGTGGGAGAGCCTGTTGCTGTTATCAACATGCAGGATTTGCCTTCGGAAATTCAATCCATTCAAAATAAGCTGAGTTCCGCCGCTGCCGGCACGGGCGACAATGCCTATATCTATCCTCCTTTAAGTGGCGGCGCGCATCTGCTAAAGGGAACCATTCCCGTGAATGAAAATCGCTTCTCCATCAGTGGCTCGGTGCAGGATGGCGACCGGTATTTTGCCGGGCAACTGGGCGCAAAATTGTATGCGGAAGGCTTATCCGGTACAAACATGCTTGCAATAATTCGTAAAGCCGATCCCAACTATACTATCCTGGCGCGGTTCCGTTCACCGGCTTTGGATTCCTTATCGTATTGGTTTCTTCGCAAGAGCATCAACCTTTATGGCGAAGCATTGGTAAAAACGATGGGTGAGCATAAGGCGGGCAATTGGTCAACCGACGCCGGGCTCGCGGTAATGCGGCGGTTTTGGGCAACGCAGGGAATTGACTCCAATGCGTTACGAATGCAGGACGGGTCCGGCCTCTCCCCGCAAAACCGGGTAACCACCGAAGCGCTTGCCAAAGCACTGTTTTATGCGGGCAGGCAAAGTTGGTTTGCAGATTATTTCGAAGGCTTTCCGGTTTACAACGGTATGAAGATGAAATCCGGAACCATTGGCGGCGTAAAAGGTTTTTGCGGATACCATCGTTCCAAAAAAGATGGCAAAGAATACATATTTGCCATTATTGTCAATAATTATACCGGCAGTTCCTCATCCCTTGTGGGGAAAATGTACAGGGTGCTGGATGTGATGAAGTGAGGAGGGCAGCGTGAGGCGTGAATCGTGAGGCGTGAGGCGTGAATCGTGAGGCCTTTCGGAGCTGGTTTAAAGGTGAATTAAACATCAAATCACAATACCAAATCGTTGCAGGAAATGCGTACCCACATCGAGCCACCAGGGACTGCTGAGCGCGGCCAACCAAATCAGCAGGAGCAAAACCTTACCCACCCGTGTCATATCCTGCAACAGATGCCGATGCAGCAGGCTTTCAATCATCTGCATGATCTTTTCTTCCCTGGCATCGTAAGCATAAGGCGGACCCGGATCCAATCCTTTAAACGAGGGATGTTGTTCAATTAATATTTTCCGGGTTTTCCAATAGTTCTCGTCTGGCAGATCTGCATAGGAATAGTTCAGATCAATTTCCTGCAGTTCAATTTCTTTTTCCACCTGTTGAATTTTGCGATCACCGAACTGGCGCAGGGCCAGCATGGCCGGAAAAATTAGCAGGGGATAAACGGGCACACTGAATCCATAAAGAGCCACCCATACCAATGCCGCGATCGACAACCACTGAAAAACCTTGCTCATCCAGCTTTCTTCGTCGAGATAAACCCGGTTCAGCAATTGTCCGCCATCGAGCGGATAAATGGGCAATAGGTTGATGAGGTTGAGGAATAAAAATGCCAGGCCAATTACTTCAAACGACAGAAAACCGATGGAGCGGCTGGGATCCTGCTGGTACAGAAAATAAAAGAGGGCGCCAATAATCATACCCGGCAGCGGCCCTGCCAGCAGAATGATGGCCGACTCGCGCTGCGAAACCTCGCGCTTGGTACCCGAAACATAGGCGCCCAGCAGGGGGATGAAGAAAATACCCAGATCATTGTAACGAAATATTTTCATGGCCGCGAAATGGCCCAGCTCGTGCAGGATAACAATTGTTGTTATCAACATAAGCATTTCAAGGCTTCGAAAAAAGTAAAAACCGATAATCAGGTATAGCGCCAGGCTGGTGGCCGAGCGGATCCAGATACTGGAAGGCTCAGGCTTCGGCTTGATAAATTTAGGGGGATAGGCAGCCGGTTCGCTGATGGGCCCGGCTTCCCATTGGTTTTGATCCATAGGATAAATTTAGGCAAAATAGGGCGCCAACTGCTTCCGCAATTGTTCCGGCATCACGGTTCTCTTCTGGGTTTTAGCTTCCATGAAATAAAGGATGACTTTGCCGCTGGCCAGCAGCTCTCCGCCTTCATTCAGCAGCTCCTGGTGAAACTCAATTTTATGATGCACCGGGAGTTCTTTTAATTGTACGCGCACCGTCAGCAGGTCATCGTACCGGGCCGGCCGCAGGTAGCGGCATTGCACTTCCACTACGGGCATAATCACGCCCATTTTTTCCATATCTGCATAGGTAAAACCCAATTGCCGGATCGATTCGGCGCGGCCTACCTCAAAATACTGGAAGAAATGACTGTGGTACACCACGCCCATCTGATCGGTTTCGGCATAGCGAACGCGTATATGAGTTTCAGCTTCAAACATGCGGCGGATAATTTAGGAAGATGACAAACAGTTTCCTGCGTCGAATTTATTTTCCCGAAATTAATTTATCCAGGGAAACCTTACCGGGGCCAGCAAAAAGAATAGCGATAAAACCTGCCAGGTAAAGCCCAGCCTTTTCACCTTCCGTAAATATTTGGCCTCCGTGCGAATAGAAAAGGGCCACACTCATGGCAATAATTAAAGGTATGCAGGCCAGTCGCGTGAAAAGCCCCAGGATAATAAACACCGCACAGAAAAATTCAGCGAATATGGCCAACGCCATGGATGTGCTGCTGCCGATATGAAATGGATCGGCAAAAGTGGAGGACCTTGCTGCAAAGCGGATCAGCTTATTGTATCCGTGGGGAATCATCATGAGTCCCAGTGCCACGCGAAGGATCAACATGGAAAGGGTTATACCATTATCGGTATAACGGATGGTAAACAGTCTTTTCATTGGTGTGGAAATTTGACTGCAATGATACTGAAAGAAATTTTAAAACCTGTAAGCGCTCTGATAATGAATAAAATGTTAAACCTTTCGTTAAATGGCACTTATCCACACCTGTTTGGAATGCTATTTGGCTACCGAAGAAATAATTTGAATATTCGCATCGTTTATCCCTCAACGGTTAAAGGACAAGTTTCATGAAAAATCAATTGTTACTGGCATTCGGCCTGTTGGGCTTTGGGTTCACCCATGCCCAGCAAACCCGTTTTTATTCCGATCCCCAAACGCAGTTTAAGGAAGCCAAGGGATATTTTCAGAATCGCCAGTACAGCCTGGCCTACCCATTATTCAGGGAGCTGAGGCAATCCTTGCGGGAAACCCATCTGGCCAACCAGCCGGTGGTAAGCCAGGAAATTCAGTATTATGCCATCGCCTGCGCCCTCATGCAGGATGAAGCGCGAGCCGAACAGGAAGCGATCGATTATATCGACCTGGAAAAGAATACGGCGCGTGTGCAGATGATGAATTACCATCTCGGAGAATTTTATTTCCGACATTCTGATTTTAAACGAGCCGCCGACCATTATGAGCTGGCCAATATTGCGAACCTGGGCAATGCGGATATAGCCACCATGAAGTTTCACCAGGGCTATTCTTATTTCACCTTACAGAAATTCGCACAGGCCAAGCCGCTTTTCAATACGATTCGTTCCAACCCGGAAGACCCCAATTACCTTGCGGCCAATTATTATTACGGGTTTCTATCCTTTCGCGATAAGCAATACGGCGAAGCCCTCGCCAGTTTCCGCATAGTGGAAAATGAGAAAGAATACGCCGCAGTTGTACCTTATTATATAGCCCAGATCTATTATATCCAGGATAAAAAGGATGAAGCGCTGCAATATGCCGAGGCCAAGATCAAAAGCAATAATGCGCAGTACTATGATATGGAGATGAAGCAGATGATCGGCCATGCCTATTTTGAACGAAAGGAGTATGGAAAGGCGCTGCCCTATCTGGAAGACTATGTGAAGCGTTCCGACAAAGTGCGCCGCGAGGATCTTTATGAATTATCGTACTCTTATTACCAGGCCAATAACCTGGAGAAAGCCATTGAAGGATTTAAGCAGTTGAGTGGAAAAGAAGATTCGCTGAGCCAAAGCGCCATGTACCTGTTGGGTGATGCCTATTTGAAAACCGGGCAAAAAGCCAATGCGCGAAATGCCTTCCTGTTTTGCGCAAGCAATAGCAGTGATAAGAAGCAACAGGAAGTATCGCGGTTTCAATATGCCAAATTATCGTATGAGCTCGGCTACCAGGATGAGTCGCTCAATAGTTTGCGCAATTTCCTCAGCACCTATCCCAACTCCACGTATGATGCAGAAGCCAAGGACCTGTTGGTGGCCGTGCTGACCAATACCAATAATTATCGCGAAGCACTTAGTGTGCTGGAGGGGATGAAGAATCCGACACCCAATGCGAAGCGTTTGTATCCCCGGATTTTGTACGGACGCGCCACGGAGTATATCAACGATAATCAATTGTATGAAGCCGATGATTTGCTGGATAAAGCACTGAAAGATCCTAATAACGGAGCGGTATTGCCCCTGGTGAATTTCTGGAAGGGGGAGATCGCTTACAATATGCAGGAGCTGGATGATGCGATAAAGCACTATAATGCATACCTCAGCGGCGGGGCGCCAACCAGCGGGGAAGCCAATATCAATACGGCCCGTTACAACCTGGGGTATTGTTATATGGAAAAAGAAAACTATGCCGTGGCAAGAACCTTTTTCGAACCCTTGTCGCGCAATGCATCATTAAGCAGCGACGAGTTGACCCAGGATGCCTACCTGCGCCTGGCCGACTGTTTTTTCATGGAAAGAAATTTCACCAGGGCCCGAAGCATGTACGATAATGCCATCCGCTTTAGTTGGCCCGATGAGGATTATGCCACTTTTCAAAGCGCCAGGATAGCGGGTATTCGCAGCGTGAAGGAAAAGATCAACCTGCTGAGTACGATGGTGCGGAAATTTCCCCAGTCGCCCCTGGTGATGGACGCCAATATGGAGATCGCCAAGACCTATATGTCGGACGAACAGTTTAGCGAAGCCATTCCCTATTTGCAGAAAGTAATTCAAAATGGCGGCAATGCCAGTTATAAGCCCGAGGCACATCTGAAGTTAGGCACAGCCTATTACAACCTGAACAATAATCAGGGTGCGCTGGACCAGTACAAACTGTTGGTGAATCAATACCCCAACTCAACGGAGGCACAAGATGCATTGTATAATGTTCGCGGAATTTATGTAGATCAGGGCAGGCCCGATGAATATGCCGCATTTATGCGCTCAGTAGGCAAGCCCATCAGTGTGAATGCAGAAGACTCCCTGACTTATGCGGCCGCTGAAACGCAATTGATCAATGGTAATGCCACGGCGGCACAGAGCGCGCTACGGAATTACCTGCAGAAATTCCCCAATGGCGCTTATGCTATCGATGCCAATTTCTACCTGGCCGATATTTATCATACCCGAAAGGAATGGCAGAATGCGCTGGCGGGATATGAACCCGTGGCGCGGCAGGCACCGAATAAGTATGCCGAACGTGCGATACTGGCAGCAGCCAGAATTTATTTCTTCGAAATAAAGGATTATGCCAAAGCGGAATCCTATTTTCAGCAGTTGAAGAAAGAAGCGAGCACGCAGGACAATCGACTTGAAGCGATGCGTGGATTGCTGCGCAGCCAGTATCAGCAGGCGAAGTGGACGGAAGCCATGGAGAATGCCACCGAGTTGACAGCGGCCAAGGGTAGTAATGCCGACGACAAGAGCCTGGCGAATATGACCATTGGGAAATCGCATCAGGTAAACGGCCGCTGCGATCAGGCTATTGCCAGCTTTAAGTCGGTGGTCAGTATCAACAAAGCGGCATTGGCGGCCGAAGCGCGCTATGAAATAGCCAACTGCTTTTTCGAACTTAACCGACTCGGCGATGCGGAGAAGTCGGCTTTTGAAGTGATCAACAAATCGGGCAGCTACGATTTCTGGGTGATCAGGGCCTACCTGTTGCTGGGTGATATTTATTTCCGCCAGAAAGATTATTTCAACGCCAAAGCAACTTTCCAGAGTATTGTGGACAATACCCTGGAGCCAACCCTGCGTGCGGAAGCGGAAGCCAGGCTTAATCAGGTAAAAGAAGCAGAAAGCCGTGACAGTAAAGTGGAAAATCCTTAATAAACGAATACGCTGAGCATCCTATGCATACAACAATTATGAAGCAAAGCATTTATCCGGTTCTGGCCATCTGTGGATTGCTGATGGCGGGCCCAGCGCAGGGTCAGCGCAAGGATACCACCCGCTCGGTGGATATTACCTCGAGTTTTAAGCCCACGCTGATGGAGCCGGCCAAGATCAATTTCAACGCCATGCCGCCTACGGCCGATACTACCAGACCGCGGCTGAACTACGATATACCCAATCCCAACCTGCTTTTCGCTTACCAGCCCGGCTCCTTAAAGCCATTGGCGATGCAGATAGATACATCTGTTGCTTTCGACAACAACAATTATATTAAAGCGGGTTTTGGAAGTTTGAAAACACCGTATGTACAGGCCGGATTTTCATTTGGAGATGGAAACACGGCCGGCATTAATCTGTATGCCCGGCATGTTTCATCGCAGGGAAAGCGGGAGTACCAGGACTTTACAAATACCCAGGTGAGGGCATCCGGATTTTACAAAACGGCGAATAATCACGAGATAACAGGGGGTATAGGGATGCGGCAGGACCGAACCTACAAATACGGGTATATGCCGGAAACCCTGACCTTTCCGGACGACAGTCTGCGGCAGCGTTTTTCCACCATTAGTGTAAACGCGGGACTGCGTAACCTGGAGCCTACGGGTTTTGGACTCCACTACGCACCCAATCTTCGTTTTGATATTTTCAATGACCATCTGAAGAACAGCGAGAGCAATACTGTACTGAATCTGCCGCTGGAAAAAACAGTAGGCCAGGATTTCAGCGTTAACCTGGGGCTTACATTCGACTTAACCCGATACTCTCCCGACAAGGCTTCTGCCATTAATAATACCGTTTGGTTTCTGTCGCCTTCGGTTACCTATAAAAGTACCAACCTGCGTTTGCAGGGTGGTATCCGGCCCAGTTGGGACAATAGCGAGTTCAAAATGTTTCCCAATATCCTCGCTGAAGTGGGTACCGACGACAGCCGGTTCACCTTTCATGCGGGCTGGACGGGCTATGTACGCAAAACCAGTTACCAATACCTCGCTTCGCAGAACCCCTGGTTATGGGCGCCGGGTGAGTTACGCAATACCTGGATCGAAGAGCGCTTTGCCGGGTTCAAAGGGTCGGTGGGCGATCATTTCTCCTATAGCGCGAAAGTGGGATTCAATCGCCTGAATAATCAGCCATTGTTTGTGAACGATACGGTAGCCGGTACCGATGGCAAGTCTTTCAACGTGGTGTATGCCGATCGCATCAATGTGTTGAACCTGGGAGGAGAGTTGGGTTATACCGTGGAAGAGAAGTTTAGTGTAATCGCCAACCTTCAGTTTAACCAGTTTACCGGCTTGCAGGGTCAGCAAAAGGCCTGGGGCATGCTGCCTCTTGAGTTGAACACCTCGATGAGCCTTCGCATCATTAAAGACCTCTGGCTCAAGAGTGATCTGTTTGCCTGGAGTGGACCCAGGTACCTTCGTGCCGATGGTACGGATGGAAAATTGAGCGGTGCTTTTGACCTGAACGCCGGTCTCGAATTCCGCGTAACACGCAATATCAATCTCTGGACGCAGTTCAATAATATCTTTAACAAAGAATACCAGCGGTGGAACCAGTATCCCGTGTATGGATTCAATTTAGTGGGCGGAATCGTATTTTCGTTTGATCAAAAACCCTGACATGTACGGTGAGTTAAGAAAATACCTGTTCCTGCATCATGAACTAAATATGCCCGGTATAGGTACCTTGCGGCTTGAGCGAAAGCCGGCTTCTATTGATGTGGCCAATCGCCAGATCAATCCGCCGGGTTATTGCCTCGCCTTTGATGAATCGAATAGCCAGCCTCCGAGACGTTTTTTTGACTGTCTTTCTTCAGCCCTCGCCATTCCGGATCGTGAAGCCATTATGCGCTACAATAATTTTGTGTTTGAACTGCGCGAAAGATTGCAAAAAGGCGAAACACTTATCTGGGAGGGGATAGGTGAATGGAAAAAAGCGCTGGGTTCGGGTATAGCATTTACACCTGCCTTTGAGCAGATGCCCGACGGAGAGCCTGTGCCTGCGGAAAGGGTGCTGCGCGAAAAAGCAGAACACCAGGTGCGAGTGGGCGAATCGGAAAGAACTGCCGAAGAAATGCGCGAATACTTCCAGACGACACCCATAAAAAAAGATGTATACTGGGCTGTAGCCCTTGTGCTGCTTGTTATCCTGGTTATACTGATCGGATTTTATTTTTCCAGCAAAGGAGTAGTGGTGGAAGCGATAGGAAATGGAGCGAAACCGTGAGCCGTGAGGCGTGAGGCGTGAATTTAGAGTTTAAGGTTACCGCTCTTGATGGCTTTGGATCTTTTGATTCATATCTCTGATTGGAAAATACTATACCCAATCTACTTCCCCTAAACTTTAAACCCTAAACCTTAAACTCTCAACCCCTACTAACTACTCCCCACTCACTTCTTACTGCCATGCTTCACTATTCCCATTGTCCCATTTGCGGTTCCGATCGGTTGATGCCCATTTTCCAGGTAAAAGATAATTTGGTTAGTGGGGAATCATTTCCTGTGGTAGAATGCGGCGGATGTACCCTTCGGCTAACGCAGGATATACCGGGACCGGGCGAGATAGCTCCTTATTACAAATCCGACGCTTATGTTTCACACAGCAATACCCGGAAGGGATTGATAAACTGGCTTTACCACCAGGTACGTAAGCGCACTCTTGTAAAGAAAAGGAAATGGATTGAGCGATGGACAGGCAGTCGCCAGGCAGACCTGCTGGATATTGGAGCCGGATCCGGCGCATTTGTAGCGGCAATGAAAGACCATGGCTGGAAGGTGCGGGGACTGGAGCCGGATGAGGACGCGAGGGCTGTGGCTTTACAGGAACATAATATTGTTTTAGACGATACCAGTGTCCTGTTCCAGTTAACCGATGCCCAATTCGACGCCATCACACTCTGGCATGTACTGGAGCATGTACATGCCTTACAGGAATATATGGCAAGGCTGGCAGGATTAATTAAACCGCAAGGCGTCGTTTTTATAGCCGTTCCGAATTATACATCGGCAGATGCCAGGCATTTTGGAGAAAACTGGGCGGCTTATGATGTGCCCCGCCACCTCTACCATTTCTCGCCGGCCAGTATGCACACGCTCGCCACACAGCATGGCTTGAAAATTGAAGCGCAATTGCCCATGATTTTCGACAGCTTCTATGTATCCCTGCTAAGTTACCAGCACATGACGGGTTCAAATCGATGGCTCTCGTCGCTTTGGCAGGGGTTGAGGAGTAATTGGAAAGCGGGAAGGCTGGGGGCGAGTTCGATTGTTTACGTATTACGGAAGTTTTAAGTTTTAAGTTGTAAGTATTAAGTGTTGCTTCAGGATCTACATTCACTCATCTTTGAATAGGGTAGGTATTTTTGTACCCGACAACATGATAAATAATAGTTGGCCAGATACTTACAACTTAAAACTTACAACTTACTACTCAAAACTGCTCACTCCGAAAACTGCACCTCATACATTTCCGGCCACAATTTGCCCGTGATGAAAAAAGTTTTCCTGCTGCTGTCGTAGGCAATACCATTCGGCACGTCTACATCCGGTTTCAGGGTCTTTACGCGATTCCAGAGGTCGGTGAGATCGGCTTTGGCCACCACGGTGCCGCTACCGGGATCAATTTTGAAGATATAGGGAAACTGGTATTGATTGGCATAAATAAAGCCATTCACATATTCCAGTTCGTTGAGATTATAGGAAAGCGCGCCCGCTTCGGTAATCGACTGTGTACGCAGGAGCCGGAAACTGCCGGGCTCATAGTAATAAAGTTTGGAAGAACCGTCCGAAGCAATCAATTCCTTGCCATTATTGGTAAGTCCCCAACCTTCGTGGTTGATGCTGTATTCGGCAATTCTTCTAAAGTCGTGCACCTGGTATGCAAATGCTTTCTTGTTCTGCCAGGTAAGCTGGTAAACCGTATCATTCAATATGCTGATCCCTTCGCCAAAAAGCTCCTTATCCAGCGCGATCTTGCGATTGGCCTTACCCGTTTCATGATCGATTTCCATCAGAAACGAACCAGCCGCACTGCCCGAGCCTGTTCCCTCATATAATTTTCCCTGGTAGAACTCCAATCCCTGGGTATAATAGGCTGTATCATGGGGATAGGTATTCAGGATGGAAAAGGTCATGGTCCGGGGGCCTTTAGCAGCGGATATACCAGGCTCAGCGGGTTGGTCGGGTCCATTGCAGGCAAATACCAGTATCGCCAGCGCCGTGAGGGCCAAAAGTTGTTGGAAATGCTTCATCATGCCTGCAAAAATAGTCGCCTGAGGCGTAATCAGTTGTTAAAGATCCCTGCAAAATACGGCTTCGTATTTTTACGATGGAAAAAATCCGGCAGCTTTCAGAAAATGTTATATATTTGAGCGTTGCCCGCCCATCGGGCCCTTCTCAAAATCGTATCCCCCGAACAGCCGTTCAAGATTCCTTTTTTGATTTACCCATACGCTTCCAATGCCGCTTGAATACTCATGGCAGGTTAATTCAGCCATGCTTCACGTACCAATTATTTGTCCCAATGAAGCGTGTATTCACCGGCATTCTATTCATCCTGGCATTTCTGTACCGAGCGGAAGCGCAATCCCATTGTAGTACGAGTCAATACCAGCAGGATCAAATCTTACTGGATCCCTCCCTGAATAGCGCCTATCAATCGATAGAAAATTTCATTGCCCTTCAAAAAAATAAGCCCTCCTCACTGCAATCGCGTGGAGAGGGCAAATCGGTCATTGTAATCCCCGTGGTCTTTCATGTGCTCTATCATGAGGCGACACAGAACATCCCCGATGAAAGGATACATGATCAGGTGCGGATCCTGAATGAATCATTTCGCCGAATGGGCGCCGACACGGCTAACACACCGGAACGTTTCAAAGCGCTGGTGGCCGATTGCGAAATCGAATTTAAACTGGCGGTTTCCGATCCGCAGCGTCGTGCCACTTCGGGTATTGTACGCCAATACACCCCCATTCAGGCCTGGGATGCAAATGATAAGATGAAATTCGCCGCTGAAATGGGAGCCGATGCCTGGGATGCCGGCCAATACCTGAATATATGGGTCTGTAGTTTGCGCCGCGCCCTGGGGTATGCGAGCTTTCCGGGTGGGGATCCGAAAAAAGACGGGTTGGTATTGAATTATGGTATTGTTGGCACCAACAACTCGTCCAGCTTTGGCGAAGGCAAAGTGGCCGTGCATGAAGTGGGGCACTGGCTGGGTCTTCGGCATATTTGGGGCGATGATTATTGTGGCGACGACTGGGTAGACGATACACCAAAGCAGGCCGGGTTTACCAACGGTTGCCCCGATGGCATTCGCCGGTCCTGCGGTAACAATGCTGCCGGCGACATGTATATGAACTATATGGACCTCACCAACGATGCCTGCATAAACCTTTTCACCCTGGGGCAGAAAGACCGTATGCGCGCCTTGTTTGAGCCCGGTGGATTCCGCGAAAGCCTGCTTACTTCGAAAGGGCTGCTTCCGCCCACACAGCAGGAGATTCCGGTAGGGCAGCAGCCTCCGCGCTGGCTCAAGCCGGTGATCTATCCCAACCCGGCACGAGGACAAATCACGGTTGACCTGGCTTATGATCCCCGCTGGATTGGCCACACCCTTTTTGTAACCAATATGCAGGGACTGCGCAGCCTGCAGGTGCGCATCAGCAGTGGCGTACAGCAATTGGATATCAGCCGCCTGAAACCGGGTGTGTACCTGCTCACCAGCCGTCGCAGCGACGGAACCAGTCTGAAAATGAAATTTGTGGTGCAATAAATAATTAGGCCTGCACCCCTTATCGCCACAGAACCCGCAAGCACCACGCTACTGCCGTATATTTGCGGCATGAACCGGCAACAGCTTCGTGAACTCATTTTTCAGCGATCCTCTTATTTATGCGTGGGACTCGACACGGATATCAGTAAACTGCCTGCACATCTGAATCGGGATGTGGATGGCATGTGGGAATTCAATAAAGCCATTATTGACGCCACACGACCCTATGCCGTTGCCTACAAAATCAATACCGCGTTTTATGAGGCCCTGGGAATTGATGGCTGGAAGCTGATGGACGCAACCGTGCGGTATATTGGTGATTCCCATTTTACCATAGCCGATGCCAAGCGGGGCGATATAGGTAATACTGCCGACCAGTATGCAAGGGCTTTTTTCGAACAATTACCATTCGATGCCATTACCGTGGCACCTTATATGGGAGCTGACAGTGTAAAGCCTTTTCTGCAGCACCCCGATAAATGGGCCATTGTACTGGGTCTTACGTCTAACCCCGGTGCGGCGGATTTTGAAATGAAGAAGTTGGAAGCGACCCCCTTAAAACCCGCGCGCTATTTGTATGAGGAAGTACTGGAAACCGTGTCGGGTTGGGGTAGCCCCGATAACCTCATGTTTGTAGTAGGCGCTACCCAGGCTGCTGAGTTTGATAATATCCGGCGTATCTGTCCCGATCATTTTTTCCTGGTACCCGGTGTGGGCGCGCAGGGTGGCAGCCTTGAGGAAATATCACGTCGCGCACTCAACATAGATGCCGGCTTACTGGTCAATGCCAGCCGCGCCATCATCTATGCCTCTTCCGAAAAAGACTTCGCCGAAAAAGCAGCGGCAGAAGCGGAAAAAATGAAGAACGAGATGGAGAAGTATTTGTTGATTCGGTAATTCGGTTATTTGAGGATTTGTTTAAGGTCCAAACCTTAAACAAATCAGCAAATCAACAAATCAGCAAATCAAAAATTTCCCTCCATATCTTTGCACTTAAACCTAAAACATTGCCATGGCCGCTCGTACGGATCTTTTTACCAGTCCTGATTATTTTCAGTTAGACGAATTGTTGACCGAGGAGCAGAAGATGATTCGCGAAACGGTTCGACAGTATGTGAAGAAAGAAATTTCTCCCATCATTGAGGATTATGCGCAGCGTGCGGAGTTCCCGGAGCAAATCGTAAAGCAGATGGGCGACCTGGGTGTGTTTGGTCCTACCATTCCTGCGGCCTATGGTGGCGGCGGACTTGATTATGTTTCTTATGGACTTATGATGCAGGAACTGGAACGTGGCGATAGCGGAGTACGTTCCACTGCTTCGGTACAGGGTTCCCTGGTTATGTATCCCATTTATGCTTATGGCAGCGAGGAACAACGAAAAAAATATTTGCCTAAACTGGCATCGGGTGAATGGTTGGGATGTTTTGGGTTGACGGAGCCCAATCATGGCAGTGATCCCGGCAGCATGCTCACCAATATCCGCGATGCCGGCGATCATGTGATTTTGAATGGCGCCAAAATGTGGATCAGTAATGCTCCCTTTGCGCAGGTGGCGGTGGTATGGGCCAGAAACGAAGCGGGTGAAGTGCAGGGTGTAATTCTGGAAAGAGGCATGGAAGGGTTTAGCACACCCACTACGCATGGCAAATGGAGTTTGCGGGCCTCGGCCACGGGCGAACTCGTATTCGATAATGTAAAGGTTCCCAAGGCGAATGTTTTTCCCAATATCAAGGGGCTGAAAGGTCCCCTGGGTTGCCTTACCAAAGCCCGCTTTGGTATTGCCTGGGGTGCCATAGGGGCGGCCATGGATTGCTATGATACCGCCCTTCGCTATTCCAAAGAAAGGGAACAGTTTGGCAAGCCTATTGGCGCCTTCCAGCTTCAGCAGAAAAAGCTGGCGGAAATGCTCACGGAGATTACCAAGGCGCAATTGCTCAACTGGCGCCTCGCGGTGCTGATGGATCAGGGTAAAGCAAATCCGCAGCAAGTGAGTATGGCCAAGCGCAATGCCTGCGAGGTAGCCACGCAAATATGCAGGGATGCCCGGCAAATGCTGGGTGGTATGGGTATTACCGGCGAATACCCGGTGATGCGCCATATGATGAACCTCGAGAGCGTGATCACTTACGAAGGCACCCATGATATACACCTGCTCATAACAGGCATGGACATAACCGGTTTCAACGCATTTAAATAATGAAGATTTTCCTGGTAGGATTTATGGGCTCCGGCAAATCTTTTCGCGGCCAGCAGTTGAGCGCGAAGCTGGGAATCCCATTTTTTGACCTGGATGCACAAATCGTAAATACCGAAGGCAAGTCGATTAATGATATTTTCCGGGAGCAGGGTGAAGAGTATTTTCGTTTGAAAGAAAAAGAAGTATTGCACATCATTACCGAAAGCCATAGCAGCTTTGTGATGGCTTGTGGTGGTGGAACGCCCTGCTATTTCAACAATGTGGAATATATGAACAGCCAGGGTACCACGGTTTGGCTGAATACATCCATGCCCGTGTTGTATGACCGCCTCCTGAAGGAAAAAGCGGAACGGCCCTTGCTTCGCGATTTGAGTGACGACCAGTTAAAAGCTTTCATCAGCAAAAAATTTTCAGACAGACGCATCTATTACGAGCAGTCCCGGGTAAAAATTGAAGATGACGATTTACCGATGGATCGAATGATTGAAATGATTTTTCATGCATAAAAGATTTTTACGCACAGCCGTGTGGCTGGCTGCCATCGCCGTGGCTTTGGGTGCTTTTGGCGCCCATGGTCTGAAGAAATTGGTTCCCCCCGAAACGGTATCAAGCTTTGAAACAGGGGTGCGTTACCAGTTTTACCATGTATTTGCGTTGCTGGCAACAGCAATCTTGTATGAAAAATTTCCCGGTAGATGGTTAAACCGCGCGGGATATGCATTCCTTACGGGTATATGCCTGTTTTCGGGATCACTGTATTTATTAACGGCCATTAAAGCTACCGAGCAGGTAGGCTTGCAGGGCATTGGCATCATTACGCCCATAGGCGGTATATTCTTTATCCTGGGTTGGGTATGCCTCGCGCTCGGATTGAGCAAACCTGCTGGAAGATGAATGAAGCCGGCTAAGTAATTTCAAGCTTCAGGCGAAGGGTGGTAACGGTGCCACCATTGTTTTCAATTTGATAGGTACCGCCAATGCTTTCCATCCGCTTGGCAATATTCTTCAATCCATTACCAAACTGGCGCAGGTTGGCCAGGTCAATACCCACACCATTATCCACGATGCGTATGGTGAGCACATCATCGGTAACAAAATAAATGCGCACCTCCGAAGCCCTCGAATGCTTGATTACATTGTGCAGGCTTTCTTTCACACACAGGAAAAGGTTGCGGCGTTTGTCGCCCGTTAATTCGCGCTGATTGATATTTTCCGGCGTCAGAATTTTGCAGGTGATGGAAGTGCCTTCAAAGTATTCGAGCGCATAGGAGCGGATATAGGAAACCAGATTGTCTACTGTATCATTACCGCTGTTCATACTCCAGATAATCGCGTTCATCTTGTTGAGCACTTCATCAGCCGATCGCGAAATCTTTTCTATTTCCACCGGGGTATTTTCCTTCATCTTATTGCGCGCAATCTCACTCATCAGCCGGATGGCCGTCATACCCGAGCCCAACTCGTCGTGCATATCGGCCGAAATGCGTTGCCGCTCTTCCTGCTGCCCTTTATACACGGCAATTTCGCGCTCGTAGGCTGCCATCATATTTTCGGCTTTCAGCCTTTCCCTTTCCCGGGCCTGGGCTACCAGTTGGCGACGGTTCTTATAGTTGAGGCCCATCAGGAAGAATATCAGCTCCAGCAATATGCCCATCTCATAATAAAAAACAGAGCTGCCAAAAATGGAAGGCAGCTTGTAGGCCGCGATGGTGCCCGTGAGCATGAGCAGGGAGAACAGGGAGAATATAAAGAGGCTGAAATTGCCCCAGAACAGGTACCGCAGCAAACGATCATCCCAGCGACGGACGCTATACACCAGGAAGATAAAGACCATGATGAGGAGCAGGCCCTTGGTAATATTTTCCAGGTAGTTTTCGAGCAGGAAATTGTAAGTGAAGTAATGCGCATAAGTGAAAGCCAGCATAGCCAGCAATAGCATGACGACCCCAACATCGTAGAGCTTTTGCAGAAAGGGATGCTCTTTGCGCGTATTGAGGTATTTCTGCATGAAGCGCATATAAAAGAGCGTGCCCGTGCTTTGCATGATGAAATCGAGATAGCCTTCCTGGAAAAAGCCAAAATGGCTGGTATGATAACTGTAAATGCCTTTGATGAAAAGCATAACGCAGATGAGAAAGGCATAGCCCGAATAATAAAGAAATTCGAGGTTGCGACCCAGGAAATAATTGGCCATCGAAAACAGGATCATCATCAGCAGCAATCCGCAGAATACATAGGTGAAGATCTTTGATTCGATATTGGTATTGTCGAGTGCAACAATGAATGTAGGCAAATATGCCGGCGCGATAAGTCTGGGCTTTATCTGGTTGAGATGGGTGCGGATCGGCGATAGCTGGGCCAATATCTGCAGGGAGTCGCCCGGTTGTAATTTGACCTGCCGGTAACTGATTTCGCCGAGTTTCCTGGGCAGGATGTCGGGAATTCTTTCCAGTTGGGTCCGGTTGATGACCCGGAATAGGGTTACTTCCGGGAAATAGAAGCCGGGAAAGAACCAGACCGATCGTATGGTATCGTCGGTATTACAGATATTGAAGCGCAGGATTATTTTTTCCGGTATCCGGTCGAGTGGAATATAGCCGGGGTGAATAACCCCATGCTGCATGGTCAGGTTTCCATATAATTTTTCGATATTTTCTTCCGGATGAATATAGGCCATAGCCAGGTTGCGGTTCAAGGCGGAAGGCTGTACAGCCAGTTGGATCTGGCTGATATCGAAATAGGGAAGGGGGGCCGATTCCTGGGCAGGTGCCACAGCGAGCCAGCAGGCCAGCAGCAGCGTCAGCAATAATTTTGGAAATGAGGCCATGGGTCTGCAGGTTTCGGCAATAGGCTCAAATGTACAATTTCCCTATCGGCTTTTTACGCAAATACCCTACTACTTTGCGGGTATTCAACGAATAAGCGCGACAGTTTTTCACAATTCCTATCTTTGCCAATATGCCCACCAAGCAGAAAAAAGCTGGCACCCGTGGGGGCCGCAAAGCCGGCTCCAAAACCGGGACAAAGGGATTTAAGCCCGAAACCGAAGAGCGGATCGACTGGCAGAAACTGGCCCGAGATGAACGTACCTGGAAGATACTGGGTGCGCTATCCCTGCTGGTATCCATTTATCTGCTCATTGCCTTTATTTCCTATTTCTTTACCTGGAAAGAAGACCAGACCGAGGTAGCCCGGGGGGCCAGCATCCTCTTCGACACAGAGGTAAAAGTGACCAACCTGCTCGGAAGGCTGGGGGCCGTCGTTTCCCATTTCTTTATCTATAAAGGCTTTGGCATCGCCTCCCTCCTGATCTGTACTTTCTTTTTCGTATCTGGGGTAAATCTCCTTTTTAGCCGCAAAGTGTTTTCCATCTGGAAAAACCTCAAATACGTGACCATTGGTTTACTGGTGCTTTCGGTGTCGTTATCCTTTGTTTTCGCCAGCTTCGAATTTCGTTTTGGTGGGGGTGTGGGGAATATGATCAGCGACTGGCTCACCGGGGCGCTGGGCGATTTTGGTACGGCCGCCCTGTTGCTGGTGATCGGGTTCGCCTATATCATCTGGCAATTCAACCCGGCCTTTAACCTGCCCGCCAAACAGGTGGCACCGAAGCCGGATAGTGAAGAGGCGGCGATGGAAGAAATGGAGGAGGAGGAAGAAGAAGAAGAAGAAGAGCTTGTTGTCGCCAACGATATGGGTGGAAAGAACAAAGCGCCCAGGCTGATCATTGAAGAAGAGAAGCCTGCGCATGAGATGAAACTGATTGAAAAGGATCCGGTGGAGGAGGATGAGGAACTATCTGCTCTTACGCCGATGCCGGAGCAGGAGATTGTGAATGACCTTTATCATCAGCACGAGGAAAAAACCATCAATGACTGGGTGGTGGAGCCCGCTGCTCCCGTGGAAAAACCCGCAGCACCCGATCCGGATGGGTTGCAGTTGGAGATTAAGACCGTTCCCGATGAAGTGGATGAAACCGAAGAAGGGGAAACCAGCGCTATTGAAAACCTGCCTCCTTATGAGCCTACGCTTGATCTGCGCGATTATAAATATCCGGGTCTGAACCTGCTGGAAGCACATGGCAGTGAAAAGATCATTCAGGATCCGGCGGAGCTGGAGAAGAATAAAGACCAGATCATCGCCACGCTGCGCAACTACTCCATCGAAATACAAAAGATCAGCGCCACCGTGGGACCAACGGTCACGCTCTATGAAATTGTACCCGCGGCGGGTGTACGTATCTCGCGTATCAAAAACCTGGAAGACGATATTGCCCTGAGCCTCGCTGCACTTGGTATCCGTATCATTGCGCCCATTCCCGGTAAGGGAACGATTGGCATTGAAGTTCCCAACGTTAAAAAAACCGTTGTGAGCATGAAAACCCTGCTTGCTTCGGAAAAATTCCAGCATAACAATTTTAGCTTGCCTATCGCGGTGGGTAAGAAGATCGATAACGAGAATTATATCGTTGACCTGGCCAGTATGCCGCACCTGCTGATGGCGGGGGCAACAGGACAGGGTAAATCGGTTGGACTGAATGCGATACTGGTTTCCTTGTTGTACAAGAAACATCCATCGCAGCTAAAATTTGTGCTGATTGACCCCAAAAAAGTGGAGTTAAGTATTTACCGGCATATTGAGCGCCATTTCCTGGCCAAATTGCCCGGTGAAGAAGACGCGATAATTACCGATACCAAGAAAGTGGTGCATACGCTCAATGCGCTTTGCATAGAAATGGATAACCGCTACGACCTGCTCAAGGAAGCTGGTGCGCGTAATATCAAAGAGTACAACGAAAAATTTGTTAAGCGTAAACTGAATCCGCAAAAAGGTCATCAATACCTGCCCTTTATTGTGCTGGTGATTGATGAGTTTGCCGATCTGATCATGACGGCGGGAAAGGAAGTGGAAATGCCTATCGCCCGCCTCGCGCAACTGGCACGTGCCATCGGTATTCACCTGATCATCGCTACCCAGCGGCCTTCGGTCAATATCATCACGGGTACCATCAAGGCCAACTTCCCCGCGCGTATTGCGTTTAAGGTTTCGTCGAAGATCGATTCCCGCACCATCCTCGATACCGGTGGCGCCGAGCAGTTGATAGGCAAGGGCGATATGCTGATCTCGCACAATGGCGAAATCATTCGCCTGCAATGCGCATTTGTGGATACACCGGAAGTGGAGAATGTGGTAGATTTTATCTCGGAACAAAGAGGTTATCCCATGGCATTTATGCTGCCGGAATATATTGATGAGAAAGAGCTGGAGGGCAAGGAATTTGATATGAGCAACCGCGACAGCATGTTTGAAGATGCGGCCAGGCTTATCGTGCAAAGTCAGCAAGGGTCTACTTCCTTATTGCAACGCCGCATGAAACTGGGGTACAATCGCGCGGGACGTTTGATGGACCAACTGGAAGCTGCGGGCATTGTAGGCCCCAGCCAGGGTAGCAAGGCCAGGGATGTACTGATCAAGACCGAAATGGACCTGGAACAGCATTTACAAAGCCTTGGTTAACAAAAGAATGAAATTAAAATCCCGATTTCTTGATTTCGATCATCGGGATAGGCGTTTTAGCTGTTAAATATTGTTCACATTTGCAACCCGGTTACCCCTCGTGCAGTCTCAGAATGGTAACGCAAAGCAGCCGTGAAAAATAAACCGGATTCATCGCAAGAACAGGCATAGAAACCATAAATCAGAAAATTATTCATCGACAAAGCAGGCAAATGAAAGCATTTTACAACTTCGTAATTCTAACCCTACTCGCAGTACCCGCACTGGCCCAGACCAACCCGACTAAAAATGATCCGGAAGCTACAGCGGTATTGAAAGCAGTGAGCGCCAAATTCAAAACCTTTAAAACGGTGCAGGCAAATTTCAGCTATAAGGTAGAGGATGCCAATGGAAAGGAAATGGGCACCAAAACCGGTACTGTTTGGATGAAAGGAACGCGCTATAAAGTGAGCTTTGCGGGACAGGAGATTTTCAGCGATGGTAAAACCGTTTGGAACTACGACAAGAGCATCAATGAAGTAACCATTTCCACGCTCGACGAAGCCAGTGGTATGATTACGCCGCAGAAGCTTTTCACCAATTTCTACGACAAGGATTTTTACTCCGTTATGAACGGCGAAAAGAAAGTAGCCGGCCGCACCCTGCAGGAAATAGAAATGACTCCTTCCGATAAAGGAAAGGCCTTTCACAAAGTGTACCTGATGATCGATAAGGCCGCGAAAACAATCTATAGCACCCGCGTCCTGGAAAACGGCGGCAATCGCTATATCTATACCGTTACCAGCATGAAGACGAATCAGCCGATAGCGGATGATGTGTTTGTATTCAATAAAGCGAAGTATCCGGGAGTAGAAGAAGTGGATTTGAGATGAGTTGTAAGTAGTAAGTAGTAAGTAGTAAGTTGTAAGTTGTAAGTAGTAAGTAGTAAGTCTTAAGTTATAATTGAAACTTAATTGGGAATTACAACTTACAACTTAAAACTTACAACTTACAACTTAATAAATTGCCTTCCGCAGCTTCACCAATTGCTCCAGCAATGCAGGCAATAAATCCAGTTGCAACATATTCGCTCCGTCGCTGAGTGCCCTGGCGGGGTTGGGATGGGTTTCAATGAAGAGTCCATCTGCTCCGGTAGCTATGGCGGCTTTGGCGATGGTGCCTATTAGCTGGGGGTTGCCGCCGGTGACACCACTGGTTTGGTTGGGTTGCTGCAGCGAGTGGGTAACGTCCATCACCACCGGACAACCATGTTCTTTCATCCAGGGAATATTCCGGAAATCGACCACGAGGTCCTGGTAGCCAAAAGTGGTTCCCCGCTCCGTCAGTATGATATTTTCGTTGCCCGCCTGCTTTATCTTTTCCACCGCAAACTTCATGGCGGGTCCGCTCAGGAACTGACCCTTTTTCACGTTCACCACTTTGCCAGTAGCTGCGGCCGCCTGCAAAAGGTCGGTCTGGCGACATAGAAAGGCGGGTATTTGCAGAATGTCCACATATTTCGCGGCAACGGCTGCCTCTTCATGGGCATGAATATCGGATGTGGTGGGCAGGGAGAATGTTTGTCCAACTTTCTGCACAAGAGCCAGGGCTTTTTCATCACCAATTCCCGTAAAAGAACCTGCGCTGGTGCGGTTGGCCTTGCGGTAGGAGGATTTGAACACATAGGGAATACCCAACTCACGGCAGGAGGCCGATACTTTCTCCGCTACTTCCATGATCAGGTCCTCCGATTCTACCACACAGGGGCCGGCAATGAGGAAAAATGACTGGGCATCGTAGGACTGCCCGGCGAAAAGCTTTTGGAGGAAAGGGGACATCGGAAATGTTTAATTTGATAGAAGTGCTGAATTACGAGCAACAAAATTAACGATTATACCAGAACCCGCGCGAAGTCCGTAGCGGATTGTTAATGGGGGCTTTACTATTCGGTGGTATATTGTTTTTTCCTTTCTTTGCGTCATGCAAAAAGACAAGATACTTGTGATAGGCGCCAGTGGTCAGATTGGAGTGGAACTGACACTCGCCCTTCGAAAAATATACGGCAATCAGAATGTGATTGCTTCCGACCTGCGTGAACAAAACCCCTTGCTGGAGGGGACGGGTCCCTATGTGAGCCTTGATGTGATGAATAAGGAGATGCTGCACGTGCAGGTAATTCGCCAGAACATTACGCAGATATACCTGCTGGCGGCGATTCTGTCCGCTACGGGCGAAAAGAATCCGGGTTTGGCCTGGCACCTGAACATGCAGGGACTCCTGAATGTGCTGGATATTGCCCGGGAGGAGCAATTGCACAAAGTGTATTGGCCATCCTCCATCGCTGTATTTGGCCCCAGCTCACCCAAAAGAAATTGCCCCCAGCAAACCATCATTGAACCCAGTACGGTTTATGGCATCAGCAAGTATGCGGGTGAGTTTTGGTGCAACTATTATTATCATCGCTATGGGGTGGATGTGCGCAGCCTTCGCTATCCCGGTTTGATCTCCTGGAAATCGGCGCCGGGTGGTGGCACCACCGACTATGCCGTGGAAATTTTCCACGAGGCCCTGGAGCACAAGCAGTATGAATGCTTTCTGCAGGAGGATACCTACCTGCCCATGATGTATATGCCCGATGCCATAAGGGCCACCATTGAATTGATGGAAGCGCCGGCCGAAAAAGTATCGATCCGCACATCGTACAATATCTCGGGCATGAGTTTTTCTCCGAAGGAGATCGGGGCTGAAATCAAACATCATATTCCCGGTTTCAGCATGAGCTATGCGCCCGATTACCGGCAACAAATCGCCAATAGCTGGCCGCAGAGTATTGATGATAGCGTGGCCCGCGGCGACTGGGGCTGGAAAGAAGAATATGATCTGGCCGCCATGACGCGCGACATGCTGCAGAACCTGCAGGCTTCGATCAACGGATAATCCGGAAATCGAAAAAATCCTGATCCGCCGATTCTTTTATGTCCACGGATAACACCTGTGCACGCGGAGGACCCTGCCGGCACCATTCAAAAAAGGTGTCAAGTTCAGGGTTGTTGCCGTTTACGACAATAGTTACCGAGCCATCTTCATTGTTCCAGGTTTGTCCCTTCAACCCCAGTTCACGGGCTTTGTCCCTGGCCGATTGGCGATAGAATACGCCCTGCACTTTACCGGTGATGTGTAGGGTGAAGGTGGGCATGTTTATTAGAAGGGAATGAGTTGGAGTATCTGTTCCAGGTATTGCTGATCCGTTAGGTCAAACTGGTCCAGCTCATCACTGTCCACATCCAGCACACCCAGCACCTGTCCGTTTCGGATGATGGGTACTACGATTTCGGATTTGGAAAGGCTGCTGCAGGCGATATGTCCCGGAAATTTTTCCACATCGGGCACAATCAGGGTTTTTTCCTGGGCCCAACTGCTACCGCATACGCCACGGCCTTTCCGGATGCGGGTGCAGGCCACGGGACCCTGGAAAGGGCCCAGCACCAGTTCATCGTTCTTCACCAGGTAAAACCCTACCCAGAACCAGCCGAACTGTTCTTTGAGGGCGGCGCTTACATTGGCCAGGTTGGCCACCAGGTCGGGTTCTCCCTGCAGGAGGCCGGTAATTTGGGGAATCAGCGATTGGTATTGCTCGGCTTTGGAGCCGGTAACGATTTGAAGGTCTTCTGCCATAGGGCAAAGATACGATCAGCGTGGTTGCGAAACCTCAACCGTTCGAAGGGTATAGGATCCGTCGGACTGCCGTCCCTGTATGGCCAGGGGCAGGGGAGGGAAATAGCCTTTCGGATCGCGCAGCGAAATTTTCAGGTTATAGTTGCCAGCCGGCAAACTGGCGGGTAAGGTCAGTTGGTCGGTATGTTGAATCGCTGTATCCGACGGCAATAAGGCAGCAGGGTTAAAGGGAGAAGGCATTTCCAAAAAAAGGCTGTCGCTGCGCAGTTCGTGCAACTGGTAGTGAAGTTGCCAGGGGTCATAGGCGGGTGCAACACCCCGGTTTTGCCAAAAGAGTTTTATGGTGAGATTGTTGCCAGCGACAATAGCGGAATCTACGGTTCCGGCTACCGGTGCGATGCGAAAACCGGCAGCGAGGGTAGCGGCACGTACCTGTGTGGCGAGACAGGGGTCGCCGGGCAGGGCAAAATTCCCGTTGCCAAATGAACTGGCATGGTAAGTGCGCACCTGGTTTTCCAGGTCGCCCATGGAACAACCGTTGCGGTATGCGGCATCATGAATGGGCTCCCCCACAATCGGCGCTGTTTTCCATCGTTCACGAATGGCATCGGCAAACGAAAGACCCTGGTGTACCACCGGATGCCGCTCCATGTACTGCCGGATATAATCGTCGGTGGATCCCCAGTTGTCGCGCCGGATACCGAGTAAGCCTTTTTCCGTTTTGGCCCGGAGTATCATATAACCAATTTCAGGAGGTACCATCGTATTGCGCAACAGGCCCCCATCAAGGCTTCCCAGCAGGGCTACCAGCCGGTAGGGTTGAAAAGCCTGCAGGTGGCTGTTGACGATCCTTCGCAGGGTCGCTGTACTGGCGCGGGTTCCTTCAGGATGATCGCTCATCGTGTTCACGATTGACGCTTCATGCCATTCGCCAAAACTCCCATAGCCTCTCAGGTCGATATAGCGAACGACATCGCGGTAACGGATGCCTTGAAAGCTTTGGTTATTCAGGTGTTCGGCGATGGCGAGGTTCAATCGGTCCAGCGCGGCGAGATAGGCGGGGCTGTTCCAGTTGGGCACCCACATCTCGGAAATCGGGCTCACCCAATCCTTTACCGCCTCTGCCTGCATTTGTTCATGCAGGTAGGCAGGATAAGAGGCGATTTTCCCTTCCAGTGGGATGCTCTTGCCATCATCGGTACAGGAGGGACAGGTGGGCATGATGCCAAAGCTGAAAGACTGTCGGTTGCGAATGGCATCCTGTATTTCCTGGTCAAAGATCGTCCAGTCATATTCGCCCGGTCCTTTCTCCAGTTGGCTCCAGCTAAAGCGATAATATTTGTCAGGTGAATAAGTGGCGCTGTCGTTTGCATAGCTCTGTGGGAAAGTGTTCTGATCATGCCATTGCTCAACGCCTCTGCCGGGTGCACGCAGTTCATGATGGGCTTCGATCGGGAAAAAACGGAGATTGCCCGGGTATTGAATTTCCTGGGTGCCGCCACAGGCTGCGAGGAATAGCAATAAGATGAAGAGAATGGCTTTCCACATCATGTCTGGTTTCAAATAAGGTTTAAGTAAAAACAAGAACGCCCCCTGGACTCCAGAGGGCGGTTCTCTATTGGTTACTCTCGGAAAAGTCCTTCTTATCGCACGGTCATTTTCTTCACATCACTGAATCCATCGGCACTGAGCTTATAGAAATAAATGCCAGTGGGCAGTGAATTGTCCTGGAACGGAATCGCGTGCGTTCCCGCATCACGTGTGCCATTTACCAGCGTCTTCACTACGCGGCCATTCATATCATACACGATCAACTGCACCTGTGCGCGACGGGGTAGGGTGAAGCGGATAGTGGTTTCCTGGCTCTTGAAGGGGTTGGGGAAGTTTTGCTCAAGGGCGAAACCTTCCTTGCCACCCAGGTTAGCGGAAACAACGGCAGTGTATTTGTAGCGACCGTCGAAATCAATTTGTTTCAGTTGATAATAGTAGCGGCGGGCTACCAGGTTATTGTCGGTATAGCTGTAGTCTTTGCGGGTTTCGCTGTCGCCGGCGCCATTTACGAATCCAATCGACTGCCAGTTGCTGCGGCCATCGAGGCTGCGCATGATCTCAAAACCCTTGTTGTTTTGCTCACTGCTGGTAGCCCATTTCAGCACAATACGGTTGCTGCCTTCAGCAGAAGCGGAAAGGCTCAACAGGCTCACTGGGAGGGTAGAGCACTGGGGCGAAGATACATTTAGCGTTTGCAGGCTACCGGTGGCGTTACAGCCATCATCACCAGTAATGCTGGTGAGTTCGTAGCTGAATTGGCCTGCCGTGAAAATGGGATCCACAAAATAGCTGGAGTTTTGGTAGGAGGCGTTAGGGAAGCCTTCGCCACCAAAGAAGTACACCCCATTACTTGAATTGCTTGTTCCGCCGATGCCGGCAGGCGCTGTCAGGTTGCCGCTTACCAGGCTAAATGCGTTGAAATACTCATCCGTTACTGAATAAAAACCAGCATCAGAATAGCAGGTAACCAGGTAAGTGGTGCCCGCTGTAATAGCTACTGGGCTGCTAAAGAGCACTTCCTGCCAGCCACTACTTGTAATAGTAAAAAAAGCGCTGCCCAAAAGCGTGGCTGAACCAAATTCATATAATTTACCACGAAAGGTTCCTGTGGCGGTGTTATTAATATACATGCGAACACCTTTCACGTACCCGTTTACAGCGGCTGTGAATTTGGTGCCAACCTCAATAGGACCCCCATCATTAGAATTAACAACAGCGGGAGTCACTGCAGGGTTCCAAAGTGTTTCGTTGGGAGGATTAATGGTGGTGATGGTTCCACCTACATTGATGTTATTATATGTTACACCATCAATAACCAGGTCGAATGGTGCTGTACCCGTAGCGGCATCCAACACTATGTCAAAACTTTGACCGTTACAGGTAGGTGTAGCTACCAGAGTAGCAGTAGGAGGCGTACAAGCAGCGGCAATATTCACCGTTCCGTTATTAATCTGATCCATAATATCGGGGCTTGTTCCTTCCACTGCATTTGTTTCCCGACCAATGACCGTGCTGAACTCAAGGGTGGTGAAGCCCCCGGGTGGAATAGCAATGGCACGGAATTGAATCGTGAACAACACAAAATCCGCATTTGGGTGACCCGTTGGACTAAGAGTAAATCGACCATGATCTATCTGTCCATTGGAATTCATAAAGGCAACAGATTGAAACGGCACTGTTTCATTCGGCAGCGAAGCAGAGGTACCGGCCGGAACGGTAGGTATTGATACCACCTCCAGGTAAGTGGGGTCAAAATTTACGTAAGCGTCGATGCCGCTCAAAGTTCCGCTTACAACATCCACTGCAACATCTACGGTGAAAGTTTGGTTAACCGACACATTTGATATGGAAGGATTAAAGCCGATGTTTACGACGTCCTGTGCCTTAATAGATAAAGCAGTCAGTAAGACGACAAAAAGGGCGACACCTCTACGAATCGGTTGCATAGCCTTTTCAATAAATGAAAGGGCGTGGCTTGCATCTCTTTTCATATGTCTCATTTTGGTGATTAGTTTGGTTGTTAACACTTTGTTTTCTATTTAGGGGTTCTGTCCGATTTGATTGTAATTACTGATCAAAAGTCCAAGGTCTGCCAGGTTCACCACTCCGTTGCCATTCAAATCCGCATTTGGTACGTATGCCGGATCTCCCAGTATCTTATTATAGCTCGAAATAAGGAGGCCCAGGTCTGACAAATTGATTACATTATTATTGGTTACATCCCCTTCCCGCAGCGTACCAAAGTTCAGGGCATTGTTGCCGGCAACAAGTACCTGGTCGGCCAGTACACGTTTCAGGGTATGCGCATTTTTCACGGCAACGGTATAGGTGCCTGCGGGAATATTGGAGATTGTGAAGTTGCCGCTCTGATCCGTGGTTACGTTATAGGTGTAAGCAGGAGTGGAGTTATTGCCATTGGCATAAATATCCACCGTTACGGGTACTTCCCACTGGGCGTTCGGAGCGGCCGGACGACCCTGCAAGGTAACACTCCCATTGATATTGGCAAACTGCACGGCAGCATAAGTGGCCACATAGTTACCATTGGTCGCATCGAAGAAGGCGTATTGTGTACCCTTGATGGTCTGTACGGTATAGGTAGCGGGCTGGCCGTCGCGGGTAAGGGCCGTCAGTATACCGTCTTCTGAAAGCAGGGGCAGCATGGCGCGCATCTTATAAGCATTGATCAGCGCATTGATGGTAAAGCTCAGCTCATTCGCATTCCAGCTTAGGTTGCTGAAGGATGAGCCGTTGCGTCCGTCGAGCCAATTGAGCATCTGGCGGGCGGAAATTACCGGTACCCCTCTGGCCAAAGCGGCATTGATGATGGTGGTGGATCCGATATGCTGTGCCGAGTCGGTATGCATATTGGCACAGAACACACCATAATATCCTTCTGCACCGAGGGCTTTATCGAGCAGGGAATTGATATGCAGGCTATAGTCGATGCCCGATTCATCGGTCAACTGAGTGGCTACCTGGTACACATCTATCAGCGAGCCATCCAGGTCGGCGAAGCGCATGGGCATTCCAGAGCCGGTGAACATACCCGGACGGTTTTGCACCCAGGCGGCAGGCCAGTAATAATAGTTTACATCGAGACGGATTCCGTTTTGTTCCGAAACCTTGGGTTGACTCGCCCAATCGCTCCAGGTAAGGCAATGCGTACGGTTGGTGACCGGTGCCGAAATACTGGGCAACTGGCTCAACAGTTGAGGTATCTGTGCACTGAAGAAGCCATTCAGACTGGATTCATCCCAGTTGGCGCAATCTGTGTCGGGGTGCAAAGCGATCTCAAATCCCAGCGCTTCAAATGCGGCCGCTTCGCTGTCGGTGATGGGCGTATTATTGAAAATATAGGAAGTACTGCGAACAGCTTTCCAGTCTTTTACATCTTGCTGTGTGTTGGGTCCCAGCGTTTTTTGAATTTCAAAACGCCCGGTTGTGCCATCATTCAGATGGTCATCACCCGTCATCACCACGGCGGCCTTAAAGTCTTGTGGCAGGAACCAGAATTTAGGCAGGGGCTTGCGGTGAAGATTACCCTTGATGATAATATTGCTCAGCAAGCGTTGCTGTTCATCTGCCTGAGGTATGGCCACTTTATTGAAATCAATCCAGTCGGGATCGCCATTAGTGCCGAAGAACATATCATCGGAGCGGATGGGGCCACTGGTGCCATCGCGTTTTTGGCCGGCCCAGGCAGGATTGCCCTGGCGGGTGTACACGATAGATTTAGGCAAATCGTAAGCAAAGGCCACGGCTTTACCACCATTGGCGCCCACTTCGCGAAGGGTGACGGCCGGGAAAGCGGTTGCCGTGGAGGCATTAGAATAAAGCGTTGCCAGGCTGACAGCGCCATTCAGGTTATACTGATTGGCGGCACTGTGGAATTGTATAGTTTCATTCACCAGTCCATCTCCCATGGGATGTCCGGTATTGATAAGCAGGTATTGGTCGGAAAGTGAGCCACCCGCGTTGGTGATACCCAGCAGGGTTTCCAGATCACTGTCCGGTTTGAAGGCGATAAAGGTTCCGCCGGCATCTACGAAATCACTAAACAGGGTAGCTTGAGCGGCATCTACCGCCACTTCTCCCAGGATGACCACATCATAATTCAGCAACACGTTGGCATCCACGGCCGAGATATCGAGTACATTAAATTCATTGAGACCTTCGGCGCGCAGGATCTCAGCGGTGAAGCGGCTGAAGGGATTGGCGGCGCTGTGCACCACCAGGATCGGACCACCCGGACCTTCACCAGGATTACCCGGCGGCGGATCTACTGTGGAGAAACTAATCACGGAATCGGCCGCCAGCTCATTACCGGCCAGATCTTTCACACCGGAAACACCAGACTTGATGGTGAGACTGTAAACGGAACTATAAGTCAGGCTTGCACCGGGTGTAACGGTTGCCGTGCGAGTACCGGCATTATAGCTTACGGTAGTGGCAACAGGGGAGTTAGCTGCATCACGCAATTCCAGCGTACTGCTGCTAAGGGTAGCTACATCCATCGGCTCGTCGAAGCGAACGGTGAGGCTTCCGGTTACCGCAAAGTTGGTGGATTCATGAATGGGCTTCGTACTGCTGATACCCGGGGGATCCACATCAGGGCCGGCGGTGGTGTTGAATACGACATCAACCCAGTAGTTGTCTGCCTGAAAACTTTCCGTTGGGAAATTATGGTTGGCATTATAGAGGTATACGCCATTGGAGCCGTTGGGTGGCCCGTCTTTTGTTGCGGTTAGCGGGCCATTTAGAATCTCCACGCTGAAATAGTCATTGGTTTTGGAATAGAAACCTTGCTGACTATGGTAGGAAACCACATATAATGTATTGGCGGTAATCGCGACGGGCACATCCAGTGCCT
This sequence comes from uncultured Citrobacter sp., assembly GCA_964395095.1. Lineage (GTDB taxonomy): Bacteria > Bacteroidota > Bacteroidia > Chitinophagales > Chitinophagaceae > CAYMZZ01. Next base: position 340,382 of record CAYMZZ010000001.1, on the reverse strand, counting down.
GTTCAACCCATCCGGTGGCGGGTTCGCTTGCGAAAGTCACTTCGGCAAGGAGGGTTCCATTATCAGACCAGATCTTACCCGTATGGGTGCCCACATCGAGGCTGCTTTTATAGAAGCGGATGGCATTGATAAATCCATCTACATTCGATTTGAAACGCATACCCAATACGATTCCGTTCTCCGCACCTGCATCCTGCTGGTTGGTGAGAGCCGGCGATTGGGAGGTTTCAAATACCGAACAGGGGCAATTGGGGGGTGCGGGAGGCCCAACCGTTACATTCACGGCATTAGCAGCGGGGGCGGTGCCTTCGTCTTCTATATTACCCGAATCATCTACGGCCCTTACTTTAATCACAACCGGACCCTGCGTGCTGGGCGTCCAGGCAAATTGCCAGTTCGAATTACCTTCGGCTACTACCCGCCAGGTTGCACCACCATCCAGCGAGAGTTCGACGGTTGCTACCTGTGCGTTATCGGAGGCTGTGCCCTGGATGGTAATGGCTTGATTTACGGGAATGGTCGCTCCTTCCAGCGGCGTGGTGATGATGGAAATTGGCTTCGTGTTATCTGTGCTTTGCGTTGCCGCCACCATTCCAGCCATCAGGGTTTCGGGTTGCACACCCATATCGGCCAGCAGGTTGATGGTGGCCTGCTGCATATCCGGATCCGGGTCTTCGTCACCCCGGTCATGGACACCATCGAGCCCCCATGACCATTGCACGGTGCCGGCACCAAATACCAGTGCACCACTGCTGTGGCGATAGAGGGAAAGCTTATGAATTTTACCGTTTACATTGGTACGGGAAAGCCGAATGCGACCAGCCGGATAACTGGAGGCATAAGTCGATTGCTCAAAGTCCAGCTCATAACCAAGCGTTCCATCCGGGAATACTTTTTCAGCTTCTCCACCCAAACTGGCCACAGAGGTATTACGCCAGAAACGCAGGTTGCGATAGGTGGATGGCACACGCAGGGAAGTAGTAAATAAATCCCAGCCGATTTGTCCGGTTAGAGAGTTCTCGGGATTGTTACCTCCAAAACCTTCTCCGCTGGGTGTACGCCACAAACCCGTCCATACAGGACTGGGGTCACATTTATTGCCACAGAAGATCTCGCCGAGGTCACCTTCTTTATAGCAAACCAGGGTGCGGTAGGGGGTGTTGTTACCATCGACACTATTCTCCCAGCGGGTTTTCCAGTACACTTCATTGCCGCTGAAAAATGCGAGATGAACACCAGCAGCGCGGGCGTTTTCCACGGCAGTGCGCTGCTCGGCCGACCAGTATTCATCATGCCCAACGGAAAGAAATACTTTATGCTGCAGGATCTTTGATCCATCGCGTGCCATATCAAGGTTGGTGGTGTACGCGATATCATAGCCATTTCGCTCCAGGAACCGGATCATGGGGTATTCGGCATTGAAAATCCAGTCTTCTTCCGCTCCTCCGCCACCGCCTCCGTCGCGAGTTACAAATGGACGGTTGTAACTTACCTTAACGGCATGACCATTAGGAAAAGAAGTAGTGCCTATATAAAGGCTGTTGCCGCCATAAGCGTTATACGCCTGCCAGGTAGCGTCGGATGCCTGAAAGAATATATCAGCCGTGCTGGCATCGTCCCGCACAATAAAGGGAATATGGCTTTTGCCATTGTTATCCGTACGGCGCAAGAGCGCGATATAGTATCCTGACACCGCATTGGCGGGCACATCCCAGTATCCGGATTCAGCCCAGTTGCCGCAGTCGACAATACCGGTAACCGGATCTTCGATGGGATCGGGCTGGATTTGGGGCAAGCTGGCTGTAATGACGCCTGAGCCCCAGTTGCGGGCGCCCAGTCCACCATAATAACCGAGGCGGTAAATGGTAATGGTATAATTGCTGGCATCGGTATCAATTTTGAAATGGATACGATTGCCCTTGTTTACGCTAATGTCGGTGGCAAAACCCTGAATGCTGAGGTCGCCGGCGCCATTCACGTCCCATTCTGATTTGGGACTGCCTGCCAGAGCGTTCTCTGTTACAATGGCGTTTTGTGCTGATGCCGTTAAGAACATCAGCGATAAGATAAGGCATACGAATACTTGCTTCCGATAGGTACACGTCATTAGAATCCCGACCATTTTCTTTGTTTGGATTGGTATACGAATAAGTTACTGAATTGGAAATTCAGGATATTAAGGCCAACTTGATCTTGTGGAGGATATTGGGTTATAGCATAAACCTAAGCCATAGCCCGGGAGATATTTGATGGGGTGTATGAAGAACACCCTTTGCATATCCAGTGGGTCAGGGGATAAAGATACTTCAATTCATGAAACAAGCAAATCGTCTTTTTTTTATTTGTGGAAAAACAGGTGGATTTTAATGCGTTTCTTATGCAGCACAAGTTCTTTGAAAATTGTCACGGCCTATAATTATTTACCCGGAAATTGCGTAGGCTATTGTATTTCAATAAACAGCGATTTATTGACGATTGCGTGTATCCAGTACAATCTTTTTCTTATTAAAATAATAGCCGAGCGAAATACCTAATCCTCTGTGCAAAATTTTGGGTCCGCCATCTGCATTGTTGAAACTTCCCACGCCATGGGTATACTGTCCGTACACAAATAAACCCGATGGTGTTTCATATCCCAGTTGAAAAAGAAAACTGGCCGCATAGCGTCCATATTCGCCAAATCCAAATACCAGGTCTTGTTCACGCCGGGAACCATTCTTCAATTCAAACTTTTCTTTTCCCATGATTTGAAAGTCGAGGGATGGTCCTGCCTTGATAAAGAAGTGATTGGCTGCTTTCCCCAGGTCATATTGCAGCAGGAAAGCCAGCTCAAGACTGTGCATCCGAAGATCATTATTCACGGCTTCCGGGTCGGGGGGGAAAGCCGGGCTCGTGAGATCCACCTTATATCCCTTCATGCTATAAAAGGCGGTGGGGGTGAAATATAATTGGTTGTCGAAAGGGATTTTCCAACCCGCTCCCAACTGAAACCCATACTTGGAGGAGGTTTCCTGTTTTTGGCCATCTTGCGTGTATTTGGCGCTGGTAGCCTGTGGTCCGGCAAAAATGCCAAAACTACTTTGGGCCTGGGCCCAACCTGGTTGAGAAGCCAGGAATAAAATACAAATGATGGAACGAAGATTCATAAGTGTTATGGGCCGGACTGACCGGTTCGTTTGGTGGCAAAATAGCTGTAAATCAGGGGTGTAATAACACAGGAGCGACCGGCGGACATACCATGTTGGCAGGTACGGGGTGGGATCAGGGCGTAAAGAAAATAAAATAAGCCTGAAATTCCAAGCTTTACCTGCCCAGCCCGGGATCCTTGCTACCGGGTTGTTGATTATAGTCAAGCGATCCACCCCGGGGAATGGAGAGGGGTTGCCATTCTTCTCCCCTGATTTGCCGGGCAATATGCACGATCTGCCCAATATGGTAAGGATAATGCGCCATCTGGCGAATGATGGCATCCATCACCCGCAGCTTTTCTCCCCTGATCTGTACTTCTTTATCAAGGTCTGCCTCTTCCAGGGAATTCAAAGTTCCCAAAAAACGATCCCATCCCTTATTCCAGGCCTCCATCAATTCCGACTGGCCAAGCCCCCTTTCTTCAAATTCCTGGTCGCGGTTACGCCAGGGCTTTTCTCCATCGCTGGTTAAAAAATCGGTAAAGCGGCTGAGCATATTACCCGACATGTGCTGTATAATTACGGCAATGCTGTTGTCGACATCGGAAGCGCGGTAGTGAAAATCGGCTTCTTTCAATTGCGCAAAACTTTGATCGGCCAGTTGTTTGTAATAGCGGATGCGTGCGATGCAGGAAGAAAGGAATGAAGGTGAATTCATTTCGATACATTTATAACATTAACCTATCAGCAATTAGGAATTCGTTAAAGACCTTCGGCATGATCATCGCCTCTTTTATCGGCAATGGCTTCAATTTTGCCATCCGGGTGTATGATGATCAGTTCTGTTCGGCCAATAGCGCCACGCTGCAGGGTTTTATAGCCCATTCCACGCAACTTTTCGGCGGTGGATTCAGGGAAATCGCGTTCCAGCAAAACGGTATCGGGCAGCCATTGGTGATGAAACTTGGGCTGGTTTACCGCCGCTTCCGGGCTCAAGCCAAATTCCAGTACATTCAGCAGGGTTTGAAAGACGGAAGTGGGAATAGTGGTGCCGCCCGGTGTGCCGGTAACGATATAGGGCTTGTTGTCGCGTAAAACAATAGTTGGCGTCATGGAGCTGAGCATCCTTTTTCCGGGTTCTATAGCATTGGCTTCACCGCCTATTGCCCCGTACATATTGGGTACGCCGGGTTTGATGCTGAAGTCGTCCATCTCATTATTCAAAAAGAAACCCGCGCCGCCTACCACGGTGAGGCTGCCATAGCCATTATTGAGGGTAGTAGTAACGGCTACCGCATTGCCCTCGGCATCCACCACGCTCAAATGCGTGGTTTCTTCCGATTCCTTGCCGTTTACAACACCCGGTTGAATCAGGCGACTGTCGCCAGCCCTGCCCGGTATAAAATCCTGCATACGCCGAGCGAGATAAAGGCTGTCGGTTAATTCCTTAACGGGAACAGGGTAGAAATCCGCATCGCCCATATATTTAGCGCGATCGGCATAAGCCCTTCTTTCGGCTTCAATCATCAATTGCACGGCTTCCGGCGAATGAAAACCCATGGAGGCAATATCTTTTCCGTGCAGCATCTGCATCATTTGCTGCAAGAGTAAACCTCCGCTGCTGGGCATGGGCATACCAACTACCTTATAGCCTTTATAGGAAAAAACATGTGGCTCTCGCGGAGTGGCTTTATAGGCCTTCAGGTCCTCGTAACTGATCAGTCCTTTTCCCCGCTGCATTTCTTCCACAATCAGTTTGGCCGTTTCTCCCTCATAGAATCCCGCGGCACCCTTATCGCGTATGCGACGCAGGGTTGCGGCCAGGTCTTTTTGCACCAGGGTATCGCCTTTTTTCCAACCTTCGGCTTTCAGGAAAGCAGAAGGCATACTGTTGAATTGTTGTAAGCCTTCCTGCAGCCGGTTCAGCGAATTGGCCTCGCTTTCCAAAAGGGTGAATCCATGTTCGGCGAGAGCAATGGCGGGTTCAATCAGTTCTTCAAATTTCAGTTTGCCATATTGGGCCGATTCAAATAATCCGGCAACGGTGCCCGGCACACCCGAGGCCAAATGCCCATCCTGGCTCCAGTCGGTACGAGCCGTACCCGTACTGTCGATATACATATCGCGATGCGATTTCAGGGGCGCTTTTTCCCGATAGTCGATGGTTACCAGCTTTCCATCCGAAAGTCGGGCCACCATAAATCCGCCGCCACCTATATTGCCGGCGGCTGGATACACCACGGCCAGGGCGAGTTGTACTGCAATGGCCGCGTCTACCGCATTGCCGCCTTTCTTCAACATTTCAATTCCCGCGCGCGTTGCCAGGGGATGTGCCGAAACCACCGCCCCCTTTTCGCTGAGCGCCCTTTTGCTTACTTCATAATTATAGGCATCATACGAAAGTTGAGAAGAAGGCGCCGGGCTTTTGCAGGAAAAGGCCAGGAGCATGGACAGAATGATCCAGTAATTCTTTTTCATTTATGTTAAAAGATTTATAGAATGTTGATTTCAAGCAGCAAAATACGTGAAAGACGGAAATGTTTTGACCACATCCATTTATATTCGCCAAACAATCAATTGGAATGAAGCAGATTTACCGGTCTATTCTTTTGATGGCTGTATATATGGGCTCTATTTCCAGCTTGCAGGCCCAATATCGCGAAAGTTTTAGTTCGGGAGAGATTCTGGAAGGTTTGCGCAAACTGAAAGTGCTGGGTACCGTGCTATATGTAGCCGCGCACCCCGACGATGAAAACACAAGGCTGATCACCTATTTGTCGCGCGAGAAATTGTACCGCACAGGGTATCTTTCCCTAACCCGTGGCGACGGTGGTCAAAACCTGATTGGTGATGAGCAGGGAGTGGAACTGGGACTCATCCGCACACAGGAATTGCTGGCGGCCCGGCGCCTCGATGGTGGCGAGCAATTCTTTTCCCGTGCCTTCGATTTTGGTTATTCCAAGAGTCCGGAAGAAACCCTCGAAAAATGGAATCGGGAGAAAATACTCCACGACGTTGTTTGGGTCATTCGAAAGTTTAGGCCCGATATAGTGATAACCCGTTTTCCGACTACAGGAGAGGGCGGGCATGGCCATCATACGTCATCCGCCATCCTGGCCAACGAAGCTTATGCGGCGGCTGCCGATCCCAAACGCTTTCCCGAACAATTGAAATATGTGGAGCCCTGGCAGGTAAAACGCGTGCTTTGGAATACTTTCAGTTTTGGTAATGTAAATACCATCCGCGATGATCAGTTTAAGGTAGATGTCGGTGGCTACAACCCTTCCCTGGGCCGTAGCAATGGCGAAATAGCGGCGGAAAGCCGCAGCCAGCACAAGAGCCAGGGCTTTGGGGTAGCCTCTTCACGGGGCGAAACCTATGAGTGGTTTGCCACCACGCAGGGCAAGGCACCGGTTAAGGACCTGATGGATGGGGTGAATACGAGCTGGCAACGTGTAGCCGGGGCTGAAAAAATACCGGCACAGATTGAAGCTCTTTTGAAAAGTTTTGAACCCCTGCATCCGGAAAAGCTGATACCCGGGCTGGTAAAGCTTTACCATCAGGTGAATGCGTTGGATCGGGGTTACTGGAAGGATCAGAAGCTGAAAGAAATCAGAGAGCTTCTAATACAATGCAGCGGTTTTTATGCAGAAGCTTTTGCGCGGGTGCCCGCGGCGGTTCCCGGCGATTCGCTGCTGCTGCAATTTTCGCTGATCAGCCGCCTTTCCGATGAATGGCAATTGGAAAAAGTAACCGTAGATGGCTATGATACCAGTTTTTACCGATCGCTTGCGGTGAATAAGCCTTTCGACTTTAGCAAGCGTATTGTTGTTCCCGCCAACCACCCCTTCACGCAGCCCTACTGGTTGGCCGAGCCCATGGAAGAGGGATCATTTGTGGTGAAAGACCTGCAAAAGATCGGGCAACCCGATGTGGACCCCGCCTGGACGGTTACCTATCGTGTGCGGATAGGGGATATTTCGTTGGAAATCAAAAGACCTTTATTATATAAATATACCGACCCCGTTAAGGGGGAGCAATACCAGCCATTGGCGGTATTGCCAGCCATGGAATTACAATTTAGCCAGGAAAACTACCTGCAAAGGATGGATTCTGCCACACAGGTGCGCGTGCAGTTTCAGAGCAATCGAAAAGACTCCGTAGATTATCAGATTCAGTTTCTGCATAGCAGGCAGTGGTCTTCCTCGCTGAATGCTTTTCAGTTCAGCGGGTACACGCGCAACGAAGCCAGTACTTTTTTCCGGCGTGTTGGCAGCAAGGATTCTTTATCGCTGAAAGAACAGATTGGGTTACAGGCCACCGATCGGCAGGGCCGCGTATTCCGGCATTATCGCAAGGAAATTCAATACGATCATATACCCCATATTATCTATTTTCCGCGTGCCGAGGCCAACCTGCTTAGCCTGAATCTGAAAACGGGCAGGAAAAAGATCGGTTATATCACTGGTGCGGGCGATAAAGTGCCGCAGGCTTTGGAGCTGATGGGGTATCAACTGGTACTGCTGGGCAACCGGGAGCTGGCCCAAATGGAACTGAGCCAGTTTGATGCCATCATTACGGGTATCAGGGCTTATAATACCAACGACTGGATGAATGATCATTATGAGCGTTTGATGCAATATGTGCAGGCGGGTGGCCGGCTGATTGTGCAGTATAATACCAGCAGCCAGATAGGGCCGGTGCGGGCCAGGATCGCTCCTTATGAATTCGATATTTCGCGCGACCGGGTTACCAACGAAAAGTCGCCCGTAGAAATATTGTTGCCCAATGATGCCTTATTCAACAACCCTAACCGGATCCATGCATCCGATTTTGAGGGGTGGATTCAGGAGCGAAGCATTTATCATGCAGGCAACTGGCATATGCTTTATTTTGAACCACTCCTCCGTATGCAGGATCCAAATGAACCGCCACATGATGGCGCCCTCATCAGGGCCGAATACGGGAAGGGAATGTTCATCTATACAGGTTTGGTTTTTTTCCGGCAATTGCCGGCAGGTGTGCCCGGAGCATACCGGCTCATGGCCAACCTGATTGAATCGAACAATAAAACCAAAGCCAACTAATAAAATTTATTCCCTGTAAACAATCAACCATACTTTATTCATGTCGAAACCAGTAATCCGCAGGGGAGAGATGGCTTTTATTTTTGCCATCATATTGGGCCTGATCCTCGGTATTATGATCAGGCGGGTAAGGTTGGGGATACTCCTGGGTCTGATCATTGGCGGCGTGATCGTGTTGTTGGGATGGAGCCGGTTTAATAAACGATAATTGCCATGCATACCGACAAAAAAGATAAAATACCCCTGTTCCGGTCCTGGCGGGGATGGTATTGGTTTGTGATCCTGTTCCTGGTCGTGGAGATCATTTTTTTTAACTGGCTTACCCGATCATTTTCATGAACCAACTCGACTGGATAGTGCTGGTGCTGACCCTCACGGCCATTATCAGCTATGGAATCTATAAAAGCCGCACCACGCGCAACCTCGATGGTTATTTTCTGTCGAACCGAAGTATGCCCTGGTGGCTGGTATTACTGAGCATTATGGGCACCCAGGCATCCGCGGTTACCTTTTTGGCTGCGCCGGGACAGGCCTATACCGATGGCATGCGCTTTGTGCAATATTATTTCGGACTCCCAATAGCGGCTATTGTTATTTGCATCACATTTGTCCCGGTATTCCATCGGTTAAAAATCTACACAGCTTACGAATTCCTCGAGAACCGATTTGATGGGAGAACGCGCACGCTGGCTTCCTTTCTTTTTCTTCTGCAAAGGGGATTGAGCACCGGTATCAGCATTTTCGCCCCGAGCATTATTTTGTCCACGCTGCTGGGCTGGAATATTTATCTCACCAACCTGCTGATGGGTGGCCTGCTCATCGTGTACACGGTATCGGGCGGCGCCCGGGCCGTAGCTTATACGCAACGCCTGCAATTGTTCATCATCTTCATCGGTCTCTTCATCGCCGGCTACTATATGGTCTCGAACCTGCCGGGTCAGTTGGGGTTTTCGGATGCCCTGGAAGTGGGGGGAAAGCTGGGCAAGTTTAACGTGATCACCACCGGCTTTACGGAAAATGGTTTCGACTGGAGCGACAAATACAATATCATCAGTGGCGTAATTGGCGGTTTCTTTTTGGCACTTTCCTATTTTGGCACCGATCAGTCGCAGGTGGGGCGCTATCTCACGGCACGTTCTGAAACCGAAAGCCGTTTGGGCTTATTGATGAATGGCATTGTAAAAGTGCCAATGCAGTTCCTGATTCTGTTGCTTGGTGTACTGGTGCTGGCATTCTACCAGTTTCACCAGGCACCCGCTTTTTTCAACCAAAAGGAACTGGATAGGCTGGAAGCTTCTCCATACCGGGATTCGCTGGCGGTATTTGAACAGAAGATGGCCGGTATTCAGCAGAGTCGCGAAACATTGCTGGCCGATTATTCGCAGTCGCCAAACGAGGCATCTCTTGACCAACTGGCCCTTCTGCACAAAAGTGCCGATAGTGTGCGCAGTTCCATCAAGGGGCTGGTGAAGCTGAATGGCGGCGACGACAACGATACCAATTATATCTTTATCCGTTTTGTAGTGGACTACCTGCCGGTTGGGCTGGTGGGCTTACTCATCGCCATTATCTTTCTCGCCTCCTGGGGAAGCATAGCGGCGGCTTTGAACTCGCTGGCCTCGAGTACCGTAGTTGATTTTCATAAGCGATGGAAGAAGCAGCCCGAAGATCCGGAAAGAGATTACCGGGTTTCAAAATGGTACAGCTTTGGTTGGGGATTGTTTTGTATAGGAGTAGCCATGTTTGCTTCCAATATCGGCAATAGCCTGATAGAAGCGGTGAATATACTGGGCTCACTGTTTTATGGAACGATACTTGGCATTTTCCTGGTGGCTTTCTATGCCAAAAAGATCAACGGCAAAGCCGTTTTCGTTGGCGCCATACTCGCCGAAATACTGGTGGTTACCCTCTTTGTGCTGTCGGAATATGACGTGATAGGCCTGGGCTTTCTCTGGCTCAACGCCGTTGGAGCCATAGCGGTTTGGCTGTTTAGCTGGGCAGCGATGGGAGTGAAGCGGTGATTTGTTGATTCGTTGATTCGTTTATTCGTTGATTTGTTGATTCGTTGATTTGTTAAGTGTAACGGGCAAATTTGGGAGACAATTGTAGGGATATACCTTCAGGAGAACTATGCTTCCGAAATCCGACCTTTCTATTCCCAAACCCTAAACAAATCAACGAATCAACAAATCAACAAATAAACAAATAGTCCCTATTTGCTCAGTTTCTTCAGCAAATCATCATTCAGCTTCACATAATCCGCGTTCTGTGCTTTTTCCGCTAATTCGCGGGAGCGTTTGGCGGCGGCTGTGGCTTCTTCTTTTTTACCCAGTTTGGCCAGGCAATTTGCCCATTGGTGTTGTACCCAGAATGCATCGGGTTGAACTTCCACGGCTTTGTTGAACCAATCGAGTGCCTGGTTCAGGTCTTTTCCGTTCTCCATATAATACATGGCGGCCTGGAAATAAGGAGGCTTTTCCGCCTTCATGGCTTTGTCGATATCGGCCATGATGCGGGTATCGATATCCGCAGTGATGGGCAGGCTCACCATCGACTTATCCCACAGCAATTGCAGTTCGCAGCTTTCGGGTTTCACGTTCGCAAATTGAATCGTGAAAGTTTCCGTCATGGTTTTTGTTTTGGTAACGGCAACCGGAATCCGCACCACATCCATTTCTGCCTTGTAGGCGGCGGGGCTGGTTACATTGGTTTGTTTGCTGATGATCAGTATCCATGATTTGCGGTCGGGGATCGACAACAGGCCGTACTTGCCAGCGGGTACTTTTACACCGCCAATGGTTACTTCTTCGCCAAAAGTGAGGGTGGTGGCATTATTGGCACCGGTGCGCCATACTTTGCCGGCAGGCGCCAGATCCACGTATAATTTTCGGCCTTTGATACCCGGACGGGAATACGACAGTTCGATGGAAGAGAGCGCAAAGTCCTGCTTTACGGTTTGCGCCGGACTGGGGGCGGGAGTTCTCAGTTGTGCTTCGGTCATCAATGCCAGGCTCATCGTGAGCGTGGCCAGGAATAATCTTTTCATAGCAAGATATTTTGTTGTAGCAACAAAGGTAGCCTTGCCCGGTTCAAAAAAATCAGAAATATTAAAAACTTAGTGTTACCCTTGTTTTGCGTCCTTTTCTGGTGGGTTTCCAGCGAGGTCCGTCACGAATGAGGCGGATAGCTTCCGCGTCGCATTCGCTGCAAAGCGATCTTATCACGCGGATATTGACGGGTTGGCCCATCTTATCTACTTCAAAGCTCAGTTCCACTGTGGGAGCAGGTGGTAGCTTAGGGCGAAGATCGTCGGGTATTTGCAGGTTGTTGGCCACATAGGTATCGTATTTCTGCCAGCCATCTATGGGTTCTGGTTCTTCATGCTTCAGGTTATTGAGGCGTGCGAGGTTCAAAACGCGGTATGTTGTATCCAACACCCTGGTGCGCAGGCTCTGGTCTTCTGAAAGATTGATCAGATTGCCCGTTTCTTTGGGCTTCAGCGTAACGGTATTGTTGAGAAAGCCAATAGACCTTACCTGCACATTCATGGTACTGTCTTCGGAAATCAAAACAAAATTTCCATTGGCATCAGCGTAAGTGCCTACCTGGTCTGATATATTCGTGATATTGGCAAAGGGCAGGGGCTGCTTATCTGCATCCAACACTTTCCCACGGAAAATATGGTAATTGCGTTGCTGATTGCGTTGCACAAAATCCTGCCGGTTTGATTGGGCGTTGCGGCTGGCTACTTCGTAGAGGTAGGGGGCAACAGAATCCCTGTCAGCGGCAGTGGCCGGCGGCTCTGCGGCACTTGTTTTCCGGGAAAGGGCCCTGGCCGCTATGGATTTATTGTCCTCCAATTTTTTCGCCTCAGCCTCTTTTAATTCTTTTTGTGCTGCAACCTCTTCCGATGCAAGGGGAGCGGGCGGTGCAGCGGCGCCGCTAACAGGTTGAGGTTGCTGCCCCCTTCTTTCACTATTGTCGCTTGCGATATCAGTCTTTTCTTTAGCCTCAATTGTAGTTCCTTTGGATGATGCAGGCTCTTTCCCGATTTTGGAGGAGTCCCCCAAATTCCCCAATTTTCTAATTTCCGAATTACTCCCTGCATTCCCAGAATCCCCCAAATTCCCCAATTTCCCAATTTCCGAATTTTTCTCCGGCTTCCCCGAATCCCCCAAATTCTCAAATTTCCTAATATCCGAATTCTTTTCTTCTGTTTTCTTCGCAATTGGCGTTTGGCCTTCTGAAAATCCCCATTGATAAATGCCCCAACCCAGGGCACCGAGCAGGATGGCGGCCGCCGCAGCCCTCCACCAGGGGCTGCGTCCTGATTTTTCGCTTCCGGGAATGGGCACCAGTGGAGCGCAGCCTTTCGATTCTACTCTTTCGCGCAACCTCGCACGCAACTCCGCCAGGTCGGCCTCCACGGGTTGATGCAGGTGAGCATAACCTTCCATTGCTTCCGCCAGAAAAGGATCGTCGAGCGCTGCTTTTTCCAGGGCATGCATCTCTGCGGGCGTAAGCTGCCCCTTGTGGTATTTTTCAATATCCACTGCGGTATAATGCTTTTTATTTTCCTGCCCTTCCATCATCTGGCTGTTCAATGCTGTTTTGCTATAGTATAATTATATATATCAGTCTTCTTCCTTTTCTGTTTTGTCCATACAGTTTTTCAGGTTTCTTCTGCCGTTCTGTATATGACTCCGCACTTTATTCCATTCCAACCCGGTTTGTGCCGCCACTTCCTGGTAGGAAAGACCCTGCAAATAAAATAGCCGGATGCTTTCTTTTTGTTCCGATGGCAGCGTGCCCATACAGTCTTCCAGCAGCTTCAATTGTGCTTCTTTCTCCAGTATGCCATTCAGATGCCCGTTTTCCTCGCTTTGCACAATCTCCAGGTTAAATTCCACGGTTTTCAGGTTACGTGGTGTCCGCAACTGCATCAGGCAGTGATTTTTAGCGACGCGATGCAGCCAGGCCCTGAAATGTTCCACCTGGTGTTTTTTGAGTTTTTCCACCAGCTCTTCAAATATCTGCATCACACTATCCTTGGCGCGTTCCGGCTCCTTGTAATACTGCAGGCATACACCATATACCAGGTCCATATACCGCTCATAAAGGGTGCCTAAAATTTCCATATCCCCAGCTTCCTGGTAAAGTGCAACCAATTCATGGTCACTCAACTGCTGATATACGGGTTGGGGTTTGGCCGACACAGCATAAAAATAGCAATAGTTTGGCTAAGCCGCATCGTAAAACATGACCACCCAAAAAGCTTTATCATTTTTTTTGTGCATTTTTTTCGCGGGCTGCATCCCTTCAAAAAAAGCATATGAAAAAAATAACCTGGGCCTTGCTGCCAGCTCTATTGCTGCTGATGGCCTTTTATGTGAAAACAAGCCATACCATTACCGGTAAGGTAACGGATGCGCAGGGAAATGCTATCGCCCATGTAAACATATCGTACAACAATGGCCCGATCGGGAGTACTTCCGGAGCAGATGGCAAATACAGCATCAAGGTCCCATCCCTGAAGGGGAAACTTTCGTTTAACTCCGTTGGATTCAATAATCTGGAGGTGGAGATTAGCAATCGGACTACTATTGATGTGATCATGCAGGCCAGTACTTCAGATTTGAGCGAAGTGGTGGTGATCGGCTATGGGCAAAGGAAAAGGAAGGCAATAGTTGGCAGTGCGCGTCGTATGGAGGCTAAAACTTCTTCCTACCAGCCGGCACCAGCTACGATAGGAACCAATTATCAGGTGTACAGGCCTGATCAATTATCCGGAGGCAACCGATATGGTACCCGCGATTCATTGATGGTTCCCTTCAATACAGAGGATTATGATGGCATTGTAGAGAATCCCTTTCAAAAGCCCGTGGATCATCCCTTGTCTACTTTCAGTATCGATGTGGATGCGGCTTCCTATAGCAATGTTCGGCGCTTTCTCAACCTGGGACAATTGCCACCAGCCGGTTCGGTGCGCATAGAGGAGATGATCAACTATTTCAAATACGATTATGCTGCTCCCGATTCGGAACATCCTTTCGCTATTCATACCGAAATGAGCGAAGCGCCCTGGAATCCCCGGCACAAGTTGCTGCTAATTGGCTTGCAGGGCAAAAAAACTCCCACCGAAAACCTGCCCCCATCTAACCTGGTATTCCTGATTGATGTGTCGGGTTCCATGAGCATGGACAATAAATTGCCCCTGGTAAAAGCATCGCTGAAGATGTTGGTGGATCAGCTCCGCCCGCAGGACCGGGTAGGCATTGTGGTATATGCCGGCGCTGCCGGAGTGGTGTTGGAGCCGACAACAGGACGGGATAAAGGCAAAATAGTGGAGGCGCTCGACAAGCTGGAAGCAGGCGGCTCCACAGCCGGGGGCGCGGGTATTCGTATGGCCTACGAGCTTGCCCGTAAAAATTTTGTGCGGGAGGGGAACAACCGGGTAATTCTGTGCACCGATGGTGATTTTAATGTGGGGGAGAGTAGCGATGCTGCCATGGAAAAATTGATAGAAAAGGAAAGAGAATCGGGTGTATTCCTCACCGTTTTGGGATATGGCATGGGCAATTACAAAGACAATAAGATGCAGAAGCTGGCCAATAAAGGCAATGGCAATCACGCCTATGTGGATGGACTTAGCGAAGCCCGCAAAGTACTGGTAACGGAGTTTGGCGGTACCCTTTTTACCATTGCCAAAGATGTAAAGTTGCAGATTGAGTTCAATCCTGCCATTGTTCAGGGCTATCGGCTGATTGGTTATGAAAACCGGATGCTGGCCAGCGAAGACTTTAATGACGATAAGAAAGATGCGGGTGAACTGGGCAGTGGCCATACCGTGACCGCCCTGTATGAAATTATTCCAACCGGAGTGGAATCACCCTGGTTGCGGAATGTGGATCCCCTGAAGTATCAATCGGGCAAGAATCAATCGGATAAGAAAGCGAAGGATGAATGGCTTACCATCAAGTTTCGCTATAAGCAACCGGATGGCGATAAGAGCCAGCTTCTGCAAAAAATAGTGGACACCGATCCGCTTGCCTGGGATAAAACTTCAGACAATTTTCGTTTTGCGGCTGCAGTAGCGGAGATGGGCATGTTGTTGCGTGGTTCGCAGTTCAGGGCTGAATCGAGCTTTGACCAGGTAATTAAGCTGGCACGTTCTGCACGCGGCAAGGATGAAGAAGGTTATCGCGCGGAATTTATTCGATTGGTGGAAGCCGCAGGAGCGATGGCGAGGAAGTAGTACGTTGTACGTTGTACGTTATACGTATACCATAAAGATTGAGCAGGATTCGTGTTTGTTATTTTCATGAAAACATCTGCGTCGATCTGCGTCAAAAATCTGCTAAAATCTGCGGGAAACGCTTCCGCACTTTCAATCTGCTCAAAGTACAAGAGAGTTTTCCCGCAGATTTTCGCAGATATGGAACGCAGATTTGCGCAGAGGAAGAATAATCGCTAATTATCTAGAATAATTGTAGAGTAAATGCCTTTGTCGTATCTGTTGCGAAGAACGTATAACGTATAACGTAAAACGTATTACGTCTTAATCCCGCCCCGCTTTCATGCGGTTTCGATTAATGGAATCACTTAAACAAAAAAAAGCAGCTATATGGGTAAGTCAGTTCAGGTAAAAATTCCGCAGCCCTGCCATGAGAATTGGGCTGAAATGACGCCGGCTGAAAAAGGCAGATTCTGTGCTTCCTGTCAGAAAACCGTTTTTGATTTTACGCAGATGAACGACCGGCAATTATTGGAAGTTCTGAAAACCCGGAATAAGGGTTCGCATTGCGGGCGCTTTCGAGCCGGCCAATTGAACCGCACTCTCGAAGCACCTCGTCATGGACTGCCCTGGTTGCGTTATTTCTTTACCGTGGCCATACCCGCTTTTTTGGCCGGACGGGAGGTAAAAGCGCAAGGTGCATTCATGGTGAAAGCGCCGGTAGAAGCATATAATAAGATGCCATCCGATATCGATACCAGCAAGCCATCCGGAATAGTCAATAGAGTTAGGCTCACGGGCCGGGTTTTGGACAACAAGATGATTCCCTTTCCGGGAGCTTCCATAACGGTATCGGGAACGACAATAGGCACATTGGCAGATCCGGCAGGCTGCTTTAAACTCGAAATTCCGGTTCAGCCTGGCCAAAAGCTGGAATTGGCTTTCAGCGCAATTGGCTTTATGACCAAGAATGTTCCGATAGGATATTCCTCCCAATCAGAGATATTGGTCGGGGATATCGTGTTTGAGGAGGATGACCGGGCATTGGCGGGTGAGATAGTAGTGATGATGGGTGGATTTTTTTCGGGAAAGCCCGTAGAGGACAAAAAAGATTCAATAGGTAATAATTCCCTGAATAAAGCTAATCAGGATTTACTAATGAAAGTTTTTCCCAATCCGGTTCCTGTGGGAGGCATTTTCCATGTGGTATTGCCCGATTCCCTACGGGATGATTTTTATTATGATTTGAGCAGCCTCGATGGTCGTCGCATTTTAGCAGGCCAGCGACTGGCCGATAAATTCTCCGGACCCTTTGCGTTGCAAATGCCCATGACGGCGAGTGGTTATTATGTGTTTCGGATCAGGGAAAAGAATGGAAGCAGGAGTTGGGAATCGCGCGTTTTGGTGCAGTAGCTAACTTCTGCGAAAAGCCGGATGAAAATTATCGAGCGTCCTGCGCAGGAATTCGCGGTCGAGATGGGTATAGATTTCGGTGGTGGTGATGCTTTCGTGTCCCAGCATTTCCTGTACGGCGCGCAAGTCGGCGCCGCCCTCTATCAGGTGGGTGGCGAAAGAATGGCGGAAACTATGGGGCGATACGATTTTGCGGATACCGGCTTTCTGCACCAGGTCTTTGATCATCAGGAAAATCATGACCCGCGAAAGCCCCGTACCTCTCTGATTGAGGAACAATACATCTTCCGACCCGGGCTTGACCGGCTGGTGCACGCGTACCTGGTCTTTATAAAGCCGGATATGCTTGCTCGCCTCTTTTCCGATCGGCACCAGACGTTCCTTGTTGCCTTTACCAACAACACGGATAAAGCCCACATCGAGGTAGAGCTGTGAAATACGAAGGCCGACCAGTTCGCTTACCCGAAGTCCGCAGCTATAAAGGGTTTCGAGAATCGCCCTGTTGCGCATGCCTTCTGGTTTGCTGCGGTCGATTTGCTCGATGATCGATTCAATTTCTTCAAAAGACAGGATATCGGGGAGGCGGCGTTTAAGTTTTGGGGCATCGAGCAAGCTGCTGGGGTCGCTGTGGCAAATTTTTTCGAGCAGGCAATAGCGATAAAAAGATTTGATGCCCGAAATGATCCTGGCCTGCGAAGTAGGCGAGAGGTTCATCTCTACAATCCATTGAATAAAGGCTTGCAGGTCGTTTAAGGTTATGGCAGAAGGATCCTTGGGTTGCTGGGTGAGCAGGAGCCAGGAGCTCAGCTTGTCGAGGTCGCGCAAATAGGCTTCAACCGAATGATCGGAAAGGGATTTTTCTAATTGCAGCCAGGCTTTGTAGCCTTTTTTATAACTGTCCCACATAGGCATCTTCTCTTCGTAAGGTACATAAAAAAACCAGCGCGGGCCACTCAGTGGCTGCGCTGGTTTTTTCTATTCAGGGGAATTATTTGAATTCGATCTTTTTCTCGAGGTCTTTCCAGCCTTCGGCCAGCTTCACGCGGGCCCATACACGATCCTTGGTTACATTCACACTATCGATGTACTCGTGAATATAATCGTAATCGATCTCCACGATCTCGCCAAATGTCATCATGGCTTCTTTACCGGTGTTCATGTCTTCTATAAAGATATTTCCCCGGTCGGTATAAGCCATCAGGTTTTCATCGAGATAGAACTTGGGATCCAGGTTATTGATGGCTCCGGAACGGATACCCACGCTGCCACCCGGGCGGAAAGCCATTTTGATAGAATAGCCCCGGCCCGTCACACAATCGTTGAAGAGCAGGTAAGCATTGCTGGTATCACCCACAAACCCCCGCACTTTCTCAGGATTCAGGCGCAACAGGGAATTGCTGACCAGGTCGGAGAAACGGATCTTGCGGGTGCCACCCAGTCCCTCATAACCGCGGGCCAGGGTGTCGGGCATGCAGTTGGAGGCCGACAGGTACACAAAGGGCTGCAGCGGGTGCGATGTGTTTTTAAACATCATCGTATCCTGAAGGCAAATCGTATCACAAAGCAATACCGGTCCATCAGCCGATTTACAGGAACTGAATCCCCAGGCCAGCGAAAGAGCCAGGATCAGCACGAGTACTATTCTCATATTAATTGATTTGTTGAGGGGCGAAAATAAGGAATGATTGGGGCGTTTGGCGTTTTAAGTTGTAAGTTTTAAGTTGTAAGTAGTTAGGGGAAAAATTAGGTACATTATCTTATTTCTTAACAAGTAGTTCAATGTTATATATGATTTGCCATCCACAAATTTACCCTATGCATACCAGTCCCAAATTACTACTTAAAACTTACCACTTACCACTTACAACTTTCAAAATCCCTTATCTTCGGCCCATGCCAAAAAAGACCCCCATAAATATTCGTTCCTTCAAGCAAAAAGTCCGGCATAATAAGAGCCGGATGCGCAGATTTCTTACGAAAATCGAAAAGAATCCGCCCCGTGGATTGGAGAAATTGACTCATGCCCTGGAGAAAGAAGTGTGGGAAGAAGTGGACTGCCTGAGTTGTGCGAATTGTTGCAAGACCATGACCCCTACCTTCACCAATGCGGATGTGAAACGGATAGCGGCTCATTTTGGTCAAACACCCGAAGACTTTCGCGAAAAATGGCTTTATAAAGAGCGCAGCACCGGCGATTGGATGAATCGTAAACAGCCCTGCCAGTTTTTAAACCTGCGCGACAACAAATGCAGCATCTACGAAATTCGCCCGGCCGATTGCGCCGGATTCCCACACCTGCCGAAGAAGATGAAAGACTATGTGCATGTGCATAAACAGAATGTGGAGTATTGCCCGGCAACCTACCGGATTGTGGAGAAAATGATGGAAGCGACAGGGATGTAATTTGTTGATTTGTTTATTTGTTGATTTGTTGATTTGTTTGTTGAACTGTTGGGCAGAAGATAGGTTAACGGATCGTCAAAAAAAATCACGAAATACAAATAACCGAATAAACAAATCTTCAAATTAGAGATACACGTCTTCCAGCAAAAAATACTCATCCTCCCCACTCGGCTGCAGGGTGATGGCGAGGATATCATATTGTATCCAGGGATTTTGCGGGTGCAGGTGCAGGTAGGCGTCGGCTGCTTTTTGCAGGCGGCGAAACTTTTTCTTTGATACGCTGTCTTCAGGTAATCCGATGCTGCCGGCATTACGACATTTCACTTCCACAAAATGCAGCCTGCCCTTGTAGCGGGCAATGATGTCAATTTCATAATAGGAATAGCGCCAGTTGCGGTGCAGAATATCGTATCCCTTTTTTTGCAGCCAGTTGGCGGCTTTCTCCTCGCCGGTACGTCCGGTATCCAAATGCGTTTCCATCCTCTTATCTTTACAGCGCTTAAAATTAAGAAAATTATGGCAGGCATTATGGCTTTGAAAGGAACCGTGAAACACTATGACTGGGGCGGCCGCGAGTTTATACCCTCTCTTTTGCACCTGGATCAGGTACCGCAAAAGCCCTTTGCGGAATACTGGCTGGGTGTACATCCCCAGGCCGATTGTCGCCTGCAATATCCGGATGGGCGCGAAGAACTCCTCCGCGACTTTCTGGCCAGCGATGCACCAACGAAACTGGGCAAGTGGGTGCTTGACCGGTTTGGCCAGTTGCCTTATCTGTTCAAAGCCCTTGACGTCAGGGATATGCTTTCCATACAGGTGCATCCAGCCAAAGCTGCGGCCGAAGCCGATTTTGCCGAAGAGAACAAAAAGGGTATTCCGCTTACAGCACCCCATCGTAATTATAAAGACGCGAACCATAAACCTGAGCTGGCCGTGGCCCAGGGACCATTTTGGTTATTGCATGGTTTCAGGCCTGAAGCATCGTTGAAAGCTATTTTGCAGGAAAAGCAGGCATTGCAATTCCTGCTCCCGGTGTATGACCAGGGAAGCTACCGCGGGCTCTATCAATACGTGATGGAGATGGCGCAGGAGGACGTGAATCAGCGCTTGCAGCCGATACTGGAAGAAATCATACCGCTGTACCAGGCAGAAAGGTTAGATAAAATGCATCCCGACTTTTGGGCAGCCCGGGCCGCCATCACTTTTAACCGACCGGGTAGGGTAGACAGGGGCATTTTTTCTGTTTACCTGTTCAACCTTGTGTATCTCCAGGCCGGGCAGGCCATCTTTCAGGATGCCGGGGTGCCCCATGCTTACCTGGAAGGGCAGAATATTGAGATCATGGCCAGTTCCGATAATGTTTTGCGGGGTGGGTTAACGACCAAGCATATTGACGTAGCGGAATTACTGAAGCATACACGCTGCGAAGCTACCGAACCCCGTATACTGGAAGGCGAGCGAACGGGCCCCCTTCGGGTATACAAAACACCGGCCCCCGATTTTGAACTAAGCAGCCTGACCCTGAAGGCTGGCGAAAGCTTCGACTGGGAAGTGCTGGCGCCTGAAATTTACCTGCTGACCCATGGCGAGGCAAAAATGGAGCAGGGCGAAGCGGAGGTGTCGCTCCATCCCGGCAGCCCCGCGGCCATACAATTGCCCGGCAGCCCTGCCCGGTTGAGGGCAATTAAAGACAGCGTTTTATATAAAGCTGCGGTGCCTGTGGATAAGTGAATAAATCGGCCGGAGTTTTGGCGCAATTCAGCTATTTTTGCCCAGCGGCCAAAAGCTAACGGACGTATGAATGGATTTGCCGCGCTTTGTTGAATCTTTTTAAGTATATACAGATGAAATCTTCAGGTCGTTTCCTTCTTTTTGGATTATTGCTCGTAACCCTCACTACCTGGTGCAAGTACCAGTTT
Organism: uncultured Citrobacter sp.; assembly: GCA_964395095.1. Lineage (GTDB taxonomy): Bacteria > Bacteroidota > Bacteroidia > Chitinophagales > Chitinophagaceae > CAYMZZ01. The sequence goes on along the minus strand of CAYMZZ010000001.1, from coordinate 319,198 downwards.
GGTGCTGATATCGCTTTTTCCGGATTTTCTCCCGTGATAGCCATAGCTTTGTTTTCGGGTATGATTTTCCGTCGTAAAAACTATTCATTCCTGTTACCCCTTGCCGCTTTGCTGGTAAGCGATCTGGTCATTCATGTTTTATATCTCAACAATGAGTTTGACTATGCCGGCATCTATGCTGGTCAGTGGAAAGTGTACCTGATGTTGTTGGCAGCAACTATGATCGGCTGGTTGCTCAAGGGTCGCAACTATGGCTCCATTCTTCTGGGCGCACTGGCGGCTCCCACCGCTTTCTACCTGATCTCCAACTTTGGCGTATGGCTGGGCAGTGAGGGTGTACTGTATAGCAAAGATTTTTCCGGACTCATGCAATGCTATGTTGCCGCGATTCCATTCTATAAAAATGCTTTGTTGGGTACCCTGGTTTTTCTGCCTTCCATCCTTATCGTTTATAACCTGTTGATGTATCGCAAGCTCGATCTCAAACTGGCATAATCTACTTCTGTAAATAGAAAAGGGCAGCTAAGCTGCCCTTTTCTATTTACAGAAGTAGATGTTAGTGAGAAGGGTTTGGTGCGGGATCGGTCTGTTATGTTTCCCTATAGGGCTCTCACGGAACCAGAGCCGCTTATCTGCACGCTTACCTGGGGTGTGCCTCTGTAAAAGATGGAACCACTTCCCGAAATCTTAGCGCTTAGCTGGCCCGTTGCCTGCAGGCGGATATTGCCGGATCCGCTTATTTCGGCATTGCTGTTGGCGGCAACCACCTGGTCGGCAGTAATATTACCACTTCCACTCAGCCGGAATCGGGTAGAATTTGCCTGCCCCGATTGAATTTCGATATTGCCGGATCCAGACAGGTGGCCGTAAAGCTCTCCGCTGATATCGAGTTCTTCAGCAATAATATTCCCCGAGCCGCTGAGGCGAAGTTCGAGATTATCGGCTTCTACCGGTCCCTCCAGTTTCACATTGGCAGAGCCTGCCAGCTTCATTCGGTTTAGATCCGGAGTAACCAGCTCTATGTCGATCTCCTCATGTGCACGCACATTTTTTCCATCACGAAACTTTATCAGCAGCTCATTGCCTTCTACCCGGGTTTGTATAATATCGAGAATATTTTGCTGGGCATGCAGCACCAGCTTGTATTCATTTCCGCGGGAATAGATCAGGTTGCCACTGATGTTGACTTCTACTGAATTAAAATCGCTGTACACACGTTCCTGTGTTACAACCGGCCCTTCGCCAACTACTTTTTCACAGGAGCTAAGAAACAGAAGAGCGATTGCGGCGAAAGGGAGAATTTTCAGGAAATGATTCATGGAAATAGTGTTTTTTGATTTGTGAATTTGTGAATTTGGGTATTTGTGTATTTGGGTATTTGTGTATTTGGGTATATGTGAATTTGTGAATTTGTGTATTTG
>CAYMZZ010000001.1:194553-317677 GCA_964395095.1 uncultured Citrobacter sp. | reverse complement strand
GTATTTGGGTATTTGTGTATTTGGGTATATGTGAATTTGTGAATTTGTGTATTTGAGTATTTGTGTATTTGTGTATTTGGGTATTTGGATGTTTAGGATATTTATCTAAGCCGTCTCACGCCTCACGCCTCACGCCTCACGTCTCACGCCTCACGCCTCACGTCTCACGCCTCACGCCTCACGTCTCACGCCTCACGCGTCAGAACTCTATCTTCCAATTCAATACCGGTATCAGTCCCGACTGATAAAGCGTCACCACTTCTCCCTTATCCGGATCATACCACTGCGCAAACACATTCAGCCGATTGCTGACATTTTGAATATCCAGCGACAGGGTGGAGCTTTGGCGGCTTCGGTTCCATTGAATGCTCAGTCGAAGGTCGGTACGGAAATAAGCCGGGTTTTGTAGAGAATAGGATCGGTCTTCGTCGAATACGGTATAGCCGGCCGCCTGCGAGGCCGCATGATCGATGGGTGTGGTTCTTTGCCCACCAGCCAATACCGTTTTGAGATTGATCCCCCATTTGCGGGTTCCGCGATAAGACACAAAATCGCGACCCATTACCAGCGTGGAAATATAGTTGCCATTGAACCGCGTATTGCGCTCCACGCCATCCTGTGCGGTGTATTTGGATTGATAAACTGACTGGCTAAACAGGAAATAAAACTGGTTTCGCAAATAGCGCTCGGCCGAAAGCTCGAGCCCATAGTTGCGGCCTTTACCGCTATTGGCCAGCGGGTCGCTGATAAAATCGTCGAGAATATTGAGGGTGCTGAAGCGGGAGCCCGATTTAATTCCAACCGGCACCTGGAAAAGCTGCTGGTAATAGGCTTCTGCTTTCAGGAGCCAGGCTGTGTTTAAACGATACTGATAGCTGGCGACAAAATGGTGCGAACGCGTGAAATCCAGGTTACGGTTCACCATCGTGGTACCACCCTGCCCATCGCTGGCTTGTGCAAAATATACGCCCAGCGGCTGCATCTGGCTATGTAAACCATAGGCAAGCCCCAGCGTTGATCGCTCATTCAACTGCCAGCGCAAAGCCAGCCGCGGATCTATGGCGTCTGTTCCGTTAAGGGATAAGCGTAGGTAATGCAGACCTCCGGTAAGGGTTATTGTTTGCGACAACCTTGATCTTGCCTGCACGAAAGCCTGCTGGGTATAAGTTTGTTCGCGGCTGTTGATGCGTTCTTCCAAAGGAAATCCTTCATGTTCGGCCATCAATTGATAATAGTTTAAGGAGATGCGCGTAGCCTGCCCACCTGCCTGCAATTGCCATTGTGGATTGATCCGGTAATGGATCGCAGATTTGATATTCCATTTGCGGGTAAGGTAGCGGTCGCGAAAGTTTTTTTGCAGGTTATAGTCATAGTCCATCAGGTCTTCATCAAATCCGTTGCGAGTGATGGCATAGCCGATACCGGATTCCAGGCGGGCGCGGTTGCTGAGGCTGAGCTGATGGGTTAGGGCCGTATAGGCGGTATTGGAAACAAACTCTGATTGCGACCGGTCCGACCGCTCTTTCCAGGTATTGCTGTCGGCCTCCACCCGGTCACGATCTTTGCTGAGCCCGGCAAAGCCAAAGACCGTGAAGTGGCCCGCTTTACCGGCGGGCAGGTAAAGATGATAACTCAGGTCCTGGAAATTGGTGGAAGACTCATCTGGCAGGATGCCTACTTTATTCAACAGGTTAAGCGTGGAATAGCGATAGTTGACCAGGTATGAACCCTTGTATTTTTTGGAGAAGGGTCCCTCTGCCGCAAGGTTGAGGCCCAGCACACCCGCCTGTACGGTATATTCTTTTTTTTCATTGTTGCCTTTGCGCAGTTTCAGATCAAATACCCCGCTTAACGCGTTGCCGTATTCAGGGGCAAAGGCGCCTGTAACAAAATCCGAGTTGGCCAGTAGCTGTGCACTCAGAATGCTGATGCCGCCACCCGTGGCGCCTGCATTGCTGAAATGGTTGGGGTTGGGAATATCCATGCCCTCCATGCGCCAAAGCAAACCCGTGGGGGAGTTGCCGCGAATGATGATCTGGTTCATACCATCATCGGCCGACATCACACCGGGGAATGCCGTGGCCATGCGTAATGGGTCGTTGACGGCTGCGGCATATTTCTGCGTTTCTTCTACCGTAAACGCTCTGGCACTCACGAGACTCATGTCGTTGATGGGTTGATTGCGTCGGCTGCGCGTTTTTAGGCGCACTTCCGCTTCCATGCGAATGGCGGTTTCCATCGGCAAGCTGAGCACCAATTCCTTGCCCGACTGAACGCTAACCGCTTCGAGCTGCACCGAATTGTAGCCGGCATAACTGATAGAAATGCGATAGCTGCGCAAGGGTAAATCAACAAATCGGAACTGGCCAGCGCTGTCGGTGAACAATGACAGGTTTTCGTTGACCAGGGTAACAGTGGCCCCGCCCAGCGGAAGGCCGGATACCTGGTCGGTAACCGTACCGCGGATTACTCCGGCAGGGTTCTGGGCAATTGTTGTATTCAACATGAACAGGATAAGGAATGCTAGAATGGATAAGGTTTTTGTTTGCATGACGGGAATTTCTTTACTCAGGTTATACATCTTCGGCGCTGCTGAATTTTTGCGCCTTTGCATGCATAACAACTAAGCCTGGTAAGACCCCTATGCTGTTTGCCAGATTTTGCTGTTAAAATATATGAATGCCCACATTCCATCCCAGCCAACCGCTCACACGGTCGCTGTAGGAATAGGTCTTGCCTTTTTGTGGTAATGGAAACTGGTATCCATCAACCGGATTTTTCTGATCGGAAACAAAGACGGAATAGGCGGGCCCGCCATAAATGGCGAAATGCTTTCCTATATGAAAGCCAATATTCAGTTGTGCCCGGTTGAGCAGGTTGAGATAATCCCAACTGCCACGATAGAGATATTGTGAGCTAATTTCCGGGTTCAGGCTCAGCCATTTTTTTCGAACCAGGTATTGTTCGGTGCCCAGTCCATAGCCAAAGGCGTAAAGCTTCTGGTCTTTTTCGGGGTGCATGCCGGCCATCAGTATACTATAGAATTTGCGGCTACCGGTTTTGAAAGCTACGTTATACCACATCAGTTCATTGCTGGATAAGCTCAGCTTGTGGTAGCCTTTCAGGATAATATTGATCAGGCCAATGCTGTAGCCATCTGATGAGTCCGCGATATTTATTAATCCAAACTGCACGCCTTTCAGTTTTCTCGTATAGTTGAATACACCGGCTATTTGCACACCTCTGCTTTCGTCGTTACTGATATTGATAACGCCCGCCACCTGCACACCGGCGCTTGATTTTCGGACGAAATTGCCAACGCCCGCTACCTGGAAACCGCGCATACTATCGGTAACATGATTATAAACCCCGCCCACCTGCATACCAGTTAAATTCCCACGCACATAGTTGCCAACACCGGATGACTGGAACCCCGCTACGGGACCCAATACCAGGTTGGTTACCCCGCCTACCTGCATACCCTTCATGCTGCCTCCGACAATATTGAATACGCCGGCAGCCTGGAAGTATTGAACATTTTTCTGGTTGATATTGAAAAGGCCACCGATTTCAGCACCATTGGTTCCGGCAGTAAATCCGCCGAATATATTGAGGGAGAAATTATTGATTACCTGTGAGCCTAATTTCCCATGCGTACTCACACCGGGTACAACCGATACCTGGAAGGGACGGCTGGTGAAGAAATGTTTCAGGTTCAGGCTTTGTACTTTTTGACTTGCGGAAAGCAGGAGGCTTCCCAGTCTTGTTTTTTGTACGGTGGCACTATCAGGCAAAGCGGGTCTAGGCACTGTTGGGGGTTCGGGGGCCGAACTGGTGTCTACCAGGTAATCATCGGGCGAAACGATAACCGTTTGGTCGGGCGCTTCAAAGGGCTGAAGCGTCAGTTGCAGCTCCTGGTCGTGTTTGGTTTCGATGACCACGCTGCGGTCTTCATAAAATTCTTTACTTACTGTAATGGTGGCCTGGTTGGCACGGCCCGACTTCAGGCGTAAGCGAAAATGGCCATCCGTGTTCGTGAGGCCGCCACTGAGCAATTGTTTTTCATACACACTGGCATTATAAAGCGGTATGCCGGTAGATGCATCGTACACATAGCCGCTTACGGCATAGAAACGATCTTCTTTCACCGCTTTTCGCGTAACAATATGGATGTTGATCGGGGCCCGGCGAATGATCAGGTATTGCCCGCTTTCGCGGAATTCGTATCCGACCCCAAACAATTGATGGAGTACCTTGCGAACGGGTTGGTTGCTAACGGCCACATCTACGAGGCTGTCTTTTCGTACCAGCCTCGAATTATAAGAAAAATAAAAATTAGCCTGGTTGCTGATGATCTCCAGCACATGATCCAGTCTTTGCTGCTTCACCTGCAGGCTGATGGTACGCGAAAGCAGATCCTGCGCTGCCAGGGGTGAAGCGAAATGAAATAGTAGCATTGCCAAAAGACTGCGGTAAACTAAATTCTTCATCGTCTGTGATTATCGGAATATAACACGGTCGCCTTCCCGTTCAATGGTAATATCAAAAGTGGCCTGTATCAGGTTCAGCACCTGCTCCAGCGATTCGTTTTCTATCGTTACATCCCATCGAAGGTCTCGCAAGGCCGGATTAGCGAATACAATTTCAATGGCATATGCTTCCTGCAACACTTCGGCCAGGCGCCAGAGTGGCGTATTATCACACACAAAGCTTCGGGTGCGATAGTATTGGTGCAGTTGGTCTTCCTGTGGCAAAGGGGCGCTTGTCCAGTTGGTACTATCGCTAACGATTACTCTTTGTCCGGCGGATAATATTAAAAACTCATCGGCTTTTTGCACCCGCACTTTACCGGTTTCCACTACCACTTCCACCCACCCGTTTTGTTCTTTCACGTTGAAGGAGGTGCCCAATACCGTGATGGTAACTTCACCTGTCTTAATCAGAAAGGGGCGATTTGTATCGGGTTGAACGGAGAAGAATCCTTCCCCATTTAAATGCACGGTTCGTTGGCTCTTTTCAAACTTCGTGGGGTACTGCAGTTGGGATCCCTTGTTGAGCGCGACAACCGACCCGTCGGGCAGCGTATCGGATAAGGCCAGGTTTTGGGTGGTAAAACTGATCATTTCCACTTTTGGACCGCGTTGCGTCCACCACCAGGCGCCGGTTCCGATAGCCAGCAACAGTAAAACGGCCGCCGCGGCCCTCCAGAAGCGGCGAAAGATTCCTGTGGCACCCGGTTTAGCTGTTTCTTTCACCTGTACGCGGCTGCGGAAACGGTTCCAGGCGGCGTTTACATCTACCTCGCTGGAGGCCGCCAGCTCGCGGCTTTTCTGCCATATTTTTGCCAGCTCATCAAAATAGCGCTGATTGGCACCATCCGCTTTCAGCCATTGGCTTACTTGCTTTTGCTCCGGTTCACTGGCTTCGTTGAGCAGGTATTTCACCAGCAATATATCATCGATATGGTACTCGTTCTGATTCAGGTGGCAGTTCTTAATGGTTTATAATAAAGAGTAAGAGGCTCATAAATTCAATCAGTTTGGCGCGCATCAGGCGCAGGGCTTTACCCATCTGATTTTCCACTGTTTTTACCGACAACTGCAGGCGGTCGGCAATTTCCCGGTATTTCAGATCTTCAAAGCGGCTCATCTGGAAGATGGTGCGACATTGTTCGGGCAGGCTTTCCAGCGCTTCCCGGATTCGCTTCACGAGATCGGGATCGGTATAAATCTCATTGGCACGGCGTTCACTCTGCTTTGCCCGGTACGCTACATGTAGCTGATGCCGGGCTCTTACTTTCTGATGCTTCAGGAAATTAAGACACTCATTATATACTGAGCGATAGAGGTAGGCGGTCACGCTGCCGGCAATTTGTAAATGAGCCGCACGATCCCATAGTTTGAAAAATACCTGCTGCACCATTTCTTCAGCATTGGCTTCGTCGTTGAGAATAGTGCAGGCATAGGCGTGCAGCGACTTAAAGTGTTCCTTAAAGACGCGCTCGAAAGCCATTTCATCCTGCTGCGCGAGCAGTCCGGCTAACGCCTGTTCCGCCAAATCCATTCCGGTTGGTTCCAAACTAATTGTTCGATGTACGGCCGCCCCCAATCGATCTTCTTTTGTACATAACAACCCACGGAGGCTTTACCCCCATTGCGTGCAAAAAAAAGGGCGCCGCATTTTGCGGCACAAGGTAGCATAAGGAGCGGCCGTGGAATCGTTAGGAAGGATGAACGGCCGAATAGGTTGACTCAATTGAGCGGAAATAGGGCATCAGGGGGCCAGCTCGAGGAACCAGTACCCTTCGTGTTCCTGTCGGCCGATCGGCTGAACTTCAATTTTTTCGCTGAATAGGGGGCAATTGAGCACTACGGTATGGAATTCACCATTTTCGCCACAGGGGTCTATCCCCAGTGCCTCAAGCTCGGGAATGATGGCGGGTTTCAGGATCCTTCCAGGATAGGAAGGGCCCATGATGGCGTTGCAACTAACGATCATGGTTTCAATGCCGGCCTCCAGCATCTGCAAAAGCAGGGCTTTTCGATCTTTTTGCCATAATGGAAGAAGGGCTGTCAACCCCGCCTCGGCTGTTACCTTTTCTTCCCAGTCGCGATGGGCCTGCAGGTCGATGTCGCCAAAAACAGCATGGGTTAATGTGTATTGTTGTTTCAGGTGCTTCAGCGCGGCGACAAAATTTCTTTCATAATCGTTCCAGGAGCTGGCGATCAGGTGAAGGGGTAATCCCATCATCCCGGCCTGCTTACGCAATAGCCATTCGGGTAAGCCATGCGAGCGGCTACGCTGGCCGCTTTCGTTCATTACATTGAGCAATACGCCAGGCTCATAGCCTTGCTGCTTTGCCAACATGAGTGCGTAACAGGAATCCTTGCCTGCACTCCAGGAAACAAGTGTCTTCATTATTTATGCATGCTATTCTCTGCCAAATATCCCTCATCGTCGAGTAAATGATGCCCATCGGCGGCGGTAGTAGCCAGCTCATCACATCGGTTATTGAAGGGGTTGTCGGCATGGCCCTTTACCCAGCGAAATCGAACCTCATGCTGCTGCGCAAGACGATGAAAGCGCATCCAGAGGTCTTTATTTTTTTTGCCACCCGCAAAATGGGTTTGGATCCATTTGCGCAACCAACCTTTTTCCACGGCATCCACCACGTATTTACTGTCGGAATACACGGCCACCTTCATGCCCGGCTTTTTGAGTGCTTCCAGTCCGGCTATCACGGCCATCAGTTCCATGCGATTGTTAGTGGTGAGTTTATAGCCGGCCGATAGTTCTTTCCGATTTTTATCGGCCATCAGGATCGTGCCATAACCACCCGGGCCGGGATTGCCGCGCGAGGAGCCGTCGGTGTACATGGTAATATTCATGGGGTTCAGGTTTGAAAAACGCCCAGTTTCAGTTCAGGGATATCGGGATTATGGTTGGCGGCGGCAATGCCTTCGGCAATTACCAGCCTCGTTTGCATGGGATCAATAATATCATCTACCCAAAGGCGTGCCGCGGCGTAATAGGGCGAAGTTTGCGCGTCGTAGCGCGACTTGATTTCATTAAGCAGGCGGTTTTCTTCTTCGGCGCTCACTTCTTTTCCTTTGGCCTTCATACCGGCCACCTGAATCTGCAGAAGGGTTTTCGCGGCCTGTTCTCCACCCATCACTGCAATCTTTGCCGAAGGCCATGCATAAATGAATCGGGGATCATAGGCTTTGCCACACATGGCATAGTTGCCGGCTCCATAGCTGTTGCCAACGACAATAGTGAATTTTGGGACTACGGAATTAGCCACTGCGTTTACCAGTTTGGCACCGTCTTTAATGATGCCGGAGTGCTCGCTGCGGCTGCCTACCATAAAGCCGGTAACATCCTGCAGAAATACAAGCGGTATTTTTTTCTGATTGCAATTGAGTATAAAGCGGGCGGCTTTATCGGCGCTATCGTTGTAGATGACACCGCCCATTTGCATTTCCCCTTTTCGGTTCTTCACCATCTTGCGCTGGTTGGCTACAATGCCTACGGCCCAGCCTTCTATTCTTGCGTATCCGCAAATAATACTTTTGCCATATTCTTCCTTGAACTGTACAAAACTGCTGCGCGATCCGTCTGTATGGGCATCCACTATACGCTCAATAAGCTCCACCATATCATAGGGCTTGCCTTCGAACGGAAACATGCCATAGATTTCTTCCGGATTTTTGGAAGGCGCTTTTGGCGCCATGCGATCAAATCCCGCTTTGCGGGGTTCGCCCAACATGGCAAATATCTTTTTCACATGATCGAGGCATTCCTGTTCGGTACTGAATTTGTAGTCGGCGATGCCCGATATGGCATTATGGGTATCGGCTCCGCCCAGGGTTTCCGTATCAATGTCTTCCCCTATAGCGGCTTTTACCAGGTAAGGCCCGGCCAGGAAAATGGATCCGTTATTTTCCACCATCAGCGTTTCATCGCTCATGATGGGCAGATAAGCCCCTCCCGCCACACAGGCTCCCATTACGGCGGCAATCTGCGTAATGCCCATCGCGCTCATGCGCGCGTTGTTGCGAAAAACACGGCCAAAATGTTCCTTATCCGGAAATATTTCGTCCTGCATGGGCAGGAAAACGCCGGCACTGTCTACCAGGTACACAATCGGTAAATGGTTTTCCATCGCTATCTCCTGCAGGCGCAGGTTTTTCTTGCCCGTGATCGGGAACCAGGCACCCGCTTTCACGGTCTGGTCATTGGCTACAATTAAAGCCTGCCGGCCACTGATATAACCCATCCCAGCCACGGTGCCGCCTGCCGGGCATCCGCCCTGCTCTTCATACATTTCAAAGCCGGCAAAAGCGCCCAATTCAATAAAGGGTTTATCTGCATCAATGAGGTAGCTGATCCTTTCGCGAGCCGTGAGCTTATTTTTTTCATGCTGTTTCGCCACCGACTTTTTCCCGCCGGCTTCCATAATCTTCTCCAGCAATTGAGCCCTGCGTCGCAAAGCCTGCCGCATCAGGTCCTCATTCCGGTTGAATTCGATGTCCATTTTCATATTTGCGAAGATAAGTTGTAAGTAGTAAGTAGGGAGTAGTAAGTAGTAAGTAGTAAGTTTTGAGTAGTGGGTAGCTAAAAGGGCTCTTAAAAAGAGATTTCTAATATAAACTTATCCTTTCTTCTTAAAACTTACAACTTAAAACTTAAAACTTACTACTTCCAACTCTAAACTTTTCTTTAACAGAATTTCTTATGCAATTGTTCCCGGCCTGTGTCTCAAGCTTCCATAAACCCAATGGCCATGCTGCGCTTTTCCGCTTTGCTTGTTTATTCCTTTCTGTTACTACTCTTATTTATCGCCTGTGCCGGAAGCGAACCTGCTAATCCGGTTCTATCGCCGTTTAAGGATGTGAGATCCATACCGGTTCCAAATGGTTTTGTTCGGGTGGATCGCGATGCCGGTTCTTTTGCGGATTGGCTCGGCAGCAGAAACCTGAAGAAGGATAACCGGGTTCGGCTTTATGATGGAACGCTGAAACAGGATCAAACTGGTCATTATGCTGTTCTCGACATGTCGGTAGGGAATAAGAACCTGCAGCAATGTGCCGATGCCATCATGCGGCTGCGGGCCGAGTATTTTTTTGATAAGGCCGCTTATGATTCTATCCAGTTTCTCAGTACCAGCATGCAAATGCTGAAATATACCGACTGGTGCAGGGGAACGCGGTACCGGCTGAAAGCTAACAGCCTGCAGGCCTATGAAACGGGTAGCCGATCTTCCTATACCCGGCAATCCCTGCTCGAATGGCTTGAATTTGTATTTGTGTATGCGGGAACCTATTCGCTTCAAAAGCAATTAAGACCGCTGCGGTTGGGAACCACTATTATGCCGGGCGATGTGATCGTGGAAGGTGGTTTTCCCGGTCATGCCATGATTGTAATGGATGCTGTATCCAATGCAGATGGTGAGCAGCAGATCCTGCTGGCGCAAAGTTATATGCCCGCCCAAGAGATGCACATCGTGCGCAACCCCCGATTGGCGGAGATCACGGCCTGGTATCAGCCGCAGCAGGGCAAGGCCCTTGAAACCCCTGACTGGCGTTTCAAAAACCTGCAATTCTATCGCTGGTAAAAAAAATCCCCCGCTAACAGCGGGGGATTTTTTTATCGGAACAGCGGTTCTTAGTTGAAAAGATACCTGAGTCCAAACTGCATATAATAAGTGGACGTGATGCTCGCGTTGTCGCGGAAGGTGGTAGTCGCCAAACCGGAACGGTCGGTAGCCAGTTGGAAAGTGGGTCTTACGTTTCCGCCGGGTACCAGGCTGTTTTGGTTGGTGGGTACCAGAATCGCTCCATTGTTCAGGGTTTTCACCGTGCTCCAACCGCTGTTGAGCAGGTTACCGAAATTGAAGATATCGATGCTGAACTGCAGGGTATTCTTGTTCTTGCCGATATTGGTGAACAGATCCTGCATGATGCGCACATCCACCTGGTTGCGCCAGGGGAAGAGGCCGCCGTTACGTTGAGCGTACTGGCCTTTCCGGCTGCGGAGATATTTGTCCTGCTCGATATAGGCAAAGAACAGATCACTTTGTTCCTGGGCCGAATAAGTAACGCCATTCACCGTCTTCGGTACAAAAGTGATTTCAGAAGGATTCCTTGGCACATAAATCAGGTCGTTGCCATTGATACCATCGCGGTTGAAATCGGCGCCATAGGTATAAGAGAAGCGTCCTTGCGACTCGCCATTATAGAATACAGAAATGGTAGTACCCAGGTGCTTGAAATATTCCTTACGATAAGATACCATCGCGTTGATACGATCCGGTACGATATAATCGGCATAGCTAAGCTCAGGATTGTTGGTACCGTCATACTGGCGTGTACCCGTGAAGGCACTGAAGGGCTGGTCGCCGCCACCATCATACAGGTTGTTGGCAAAGGATTTTGTGTAAGCGATTGAAGCGGTAAATCCTTTGTCGAACTGCTTGGTCAACGCTCCACTGATAGAGAAATAATGCCCACGGTTACCATTGCGCAACACAATCGTGTTGAGCGCCTGAGTTCCGGTGGCAGAAGCCTGTCCCTGATTGTTCAGCGGGTTGATGAAGCGCGTGTTGTTGCTGGTGGGGTACATGTTGCGATTGTCGGGATATCCGGAAACACCCAGTCTCGCAGGGTTCACCAGGTTCGCATTCTCGAAAATGGTGGTGCGGATATCGCGGTTATAGATCGCTTCCAGTGTGAAGATCGTTCCCCAACCCAGTTTGGTATCGAGGCCCAGGCTCGACTTCCAGGTAGACGGGAATTTGAAATTGGGATCCAGGGCACTGATGGTGCCGGGGATAACGGTACCTGCCTGCGGAGGTGTAGCTGGCAGATAAGCCCGGGGATCAGGATTGAAAGGACCGGGAACGGTGCCCTGTCCACTCCAGGATTGTGTAACCTGCAACATACCCGCATCACCTACCTGACTTACGATCCACACAAAGGGCACGCGGCCGGTAAAGATACCGGTACCACCACGCAGTTGCAGGGAGCGGTCGCCATACACATCATAGTTAAATCCTACGCGTGGCGACAGCAATATATTTTTCTTCGGCAATTGACCGGTATTGATTTTGCGGCCACCGGCGAAAGTAAGCTGCGATACCAGCGGATGCTCTCTTACTTCCGATACATCGGGGTAAGTGGGCAGGTCGGCCCGCAAACCATAGGTCAGTCGGAATTTCTTGTTCACTGCCCACTCATCCTGCAGGTAAAGACTGTACTGTGCAAAACGGAATGTGGGGAATGCCTGCTCATAACCTTCGGAAAGAGAGTAGGTGATGGCATAGTTCAACGGGTTAACCCGGTTGGCAGGGTTAGGGTCGGCCGCTGAAACAAAATCATCCCAGGATTCATACACATAATAACCAGTACCAAAGCGCTGGAACCCGTTGAGGGTTTTGCTAAACTCAGCCTGGAAACCGGCTGTCAGAGTGTGATTGCCCGCAGTATAGGTAAGGTTATCGGTGATGTTGTACATTTTCACCTGACGGAGGTTGCCATAAGAGAAAGGCTCATAGCCAAAAGTGGTGAAAGCCGTTCCGTCTTTCAGGATATCTACCAGGGGGAATATATCACTATCCGACTCGCGGGAGTCGTTCTGGTAAGTATAGGTGGCACGCAACACATTGGAAAATTTGCGGCCCAGTTGAGAGTTCAGCTCAAATGCCAGTGAATAGAAATTGGCGCCCTGGCGATAAGATGAATTGCGGAAGAACAGGTGCGTGTTCGCACTGTTGTTGCGGCCGCCATTGCTGGGGAAGAAGAATCCTGAACCGCTGGTAGAACCACTGGGTGCATTGGGTGAGCTGCCTTCCACCTGGCTATAGCGGATATTCATCCGATGTTTGGTGTTAATATTCCAGTCGAGGCGGGCCATGATCTTGGTACGCTTTTGCTCGGTGGAATAGTTGTCGTAAGGACCAGTCGCATAGCCATAGGTATTCAGCAGGTACTGGCTGATGGCATCCATTTCTGCCGCAGTGGGGCGGGCCACATTGGGATTATTTTGTCCAAATGGATTGGATGGAGTAGCGGCTACGAGGGTCTGAATGGGATCCGGCTGGTTTTCTGTTTCATAGTTCATGAAAAAGAAAAGCTTATTCTTAATGATCGGACCACCGATACGGAAACCGATTTGTTCGAAATCGAAAGCGGGACGGCTGATCTCTTCTTTATTTACTTTACCACCCTGTTGTTTTTCGGAACGCCAGTAGCGATAAACCGAACCCTGAAACTGGTTGGTACCAGAGCGGGTTACTGCATTGATCGCACTACCAATAAAGCCCGACTGGCGAATATCGAAGGGGCTGATGCTAACAGCGATTTCATCGATGGCATCCAGCGAAATGGGTGCGCCACCCGCCGGCAGGTTGGTACCAATACCAAAGCTGTTGTTGAAATCGGCGCCATCGATCGTAAAGTTGTTTTGGCGATAGTTACCACCGGCAACAGACGCGCCATTCGACTGCGGAGTCAAACGGGTAAGATCGTTGATGCTACGGCTGATAGAAGGCAGGCGCTCCACATCACGACGATTGATGTTGGTCATCGCTCCGGTGCGACCTGAATTCAGGATGGGGTTCCGGCGACCAGCGGCAGTAATTACTACATTGGTCAGGGTTTCTTCGGTAGTACCCAGCGTGGCATCTAAAAGGAAATCTTCGGCAAGCTTAAGGTACACTTCGTTAAAGGTCTGCGTTTTGAAGCCGACAAAGCTGACTTCCACACGATAAGGACCTCCGGGGCGCATGTTGGGGATAAAGAAGCGACCCCCGGTAGAAGAAATGGCGGAGTAGCGGGTGCCAGAAGGCAGGTGAATGGCCGAAATGCTGGCACCAGCCAGTTCTTCGCCCGATGCATTCCGGGTCACGCCGCTCAAGCTACTGGTAGTAACCTGAGCATACACGCCGCCGGCCGTCAATAGGACAGCCATAAGGAACATAATTCTCTTAAGCATATAGTTTAGTTTACGTGATTGTGTTGCAAAGAAAGGGAATATTTCGCATCCTAAAATGTTCAAAATATTAACAATCGTTATGCCCGCAAATCTTTGTGCTACGGCCATTTGGGCCCAGGCGCATACAACTTTTAAAGCGGATGAATTGTTCATACCTTTGCGTAAATTTTGAATGATATGTTTCACTCTATAGATGAGGCGATCCAGGATATAAAAGCGGGGAAACTGGTGGTGGTGGTGGACGATGAAGACCGGGAAAATGAAGGTGATTTTGTGACGGCGGCGGCCAATGTGACACCGGAACTGGTGAACTTTATGACCAAGCACGGGAGGGGGTTGATTTGTGTGCCATTGCCTGAGGATCATTGCGATGCGTTGGGTCTCGACCTGATGGTGAGCAACAATACAGCCCTGCACGAAACGGCATTTACCGTATCGGTCGATCTGCTGGGGCATGGTTGCACCACGGGCATCTCCGCACATGACCGCTCCAAAACCATTCAGGCGCTGATTGACCCGGAAGTGAATCCCGCCGACCTGGGCCGACCCGGACATATCTTTCCCCTGCGGGCTAAAAAGGGTGGGGTTTTACGCAGGGCTGGCCATACCGAAGCTTCGGTTGATCTGGCAAGGCTGGCAGGATTTCCCCCTCCCTATGGCGGAGTGCTGGTAGAAATTATGAACGATGATGGCAGCATGGCCCGGCTACCTGAGCTCATAGAAGTGGCGCGCAAGTTCGATTTCAAACTGATATCCATTGGGGACCTGATAGAATACCGTATCAAGCGCGACTCACTCATTGAGGAAATTGTGAGGGTAGATATGCCCACCCGCTTTGGCGATTTCAAACTGGTGGCCTTCAAAGAAAAAAGCAGCAGCAACGAACACCTGGCCCTCATCAAAGGCGAATGGGAAAAAGACGAACCCCTGATGGTACGCGTACACTCCTCCTGCTTTACCGGCGACATCCTTGGCTCGCTTCGCTGCGATTGTGGCGATCAATTGCATAAAGCCATGGAGATGGTGCAGGAAGAAGGCCGCGGCGTCATATTATATATGAACCAGGAAGGCCGTGGCATCGGCCTGCTCAATAAACTAAAAGCCTATCGCCTCCAGGAAGAAGGGATGGATACCGTGGAAGCAAACCTGCACCTTGGCTTCCAGATGGATCAACGCGACTATGGCGTGGGTGCGCAAATTCTCCGACACCTGAATGTGACCAAACTCCGCCTCATGAGCAATAATCCCCGCAAGCGCGTGGGCTTAATTGGCTATGGCCTCGAAATTGTAGAAAATATCCCCATCATCTGCGATTCCAATCCGCATAACGAAAAATATTTGGCTACGAAGAAGAGTAAGTTGGGGCATGAGTTGTGAGGGGCAAGTGGTAAGTTTTAAGTTTTAAGTTATAGGTTTTAAGTTGAATATATTCCGAAGTAAGGTATGTAAGATTCAACTTTCAATTAAAAAGCCCTTCAACTTAAAACTTAAAACTTAAAACTTACAACTTAAAACTTACACTCCCCACTCACTTCTTCTCCTTCTTCTTCCCTTTAAAAAATTCCCCCAGCGTATCAAATTCTTTTCTATACGCTATACTGGCGCCTGTTCTTTTCGTACGAGCGGCACCTGAACTGCTGCTGGTGAGGTAGTCGAGGTTTTGACGGTAGAAGAAACTGGCGCGGATGGTGCCGCTTTCATTGATCAGCCATTCTGCGGTTACATCGGGCAGGAATTGCACGTTTTGCTGAATGGTCGATTGCAATGGCACATCCAAAGTGCTGCCAAGCGTAACCACAAAACGGTCCTTAAACATGGAGATGGGCACATTCACGTTGAAGTTCGTTTGATTGAACCCTATACCATTGCTGCTGGCACTATTGAGCAGGTTGCGGTTATATACCGAGCCGCTGAAATTGATGCTGATATTATCCGTATTCAGGATTTTCGATAATTCGCTGTTGAGTTTGCGGTTGATCTCATTGAAGAAGAGTCCCGAAATACTCGATATGGTCGTATTGGTAAATTCACCGATGGCCGTACTCAGTCCGGTAGTGGGTGAGTAGTCGGGTGGTGCAAAGCTGTTGAATACGATCAGGTAGGTGACCTGCCTGTTGATTTCGTTCGGGTTCTTTTCAATTTGCTGAATGGCAGTGGATATGGAAAAGTCGCGGCTGGCCCTGCCATTCGGCGGGAACTCCAGCCTGAAATCAAATTCCGGTTGAAAGAGATCGCCATGAAGATTGGCTACCACATACACATCTTCGCGGTGCCGCGAATATTCGGATTGTGTGGTCAGCAAATCGGCCAGCGGTGCAAAGCTCACATTCTCGGCGGTGTAAAGTGCTTCAAACTGTATTTGTGCCGCATAGGGGTCGCCATTCCAGTTGATAAAGTTCTCCGATCCTTTGCGCAGCTCGAAGGGTTTTTTGAAGAATGACTGGAAGGTGAACAGATAGCTTCCTTCTTCGATATCAAATCTTCCGCGCATCGAAAGCTTTTCGTTGGTGCCGGAGCGGATATTGAGTGAGCCGGAGCCCTTTCCTTCAATCTTATCGCCTGTGAGCTCGTCAAGAATTACTTTCACCGTTACCATGGGATTGGCGGTGATGTCTACGTCGTAAGTGATATTGTTGCCGGCAACACGGAAACTGCTATCCACCATTTCGCGGCCATAAGTTCTTTCCACCAGGAAATCCGCGATGCCCGATTCCCGGCTTCGCGAAGATGGGATGGTGACGCTGCTGCTATCGGTGGTACTCGCGATAGCATCGATCTTCATATAGAGATCGTTTTGCGGGCCGATGAGCGAAAAGGATCCCGTTCCCTTTACCTGTCCGTAAAACTGTTTATTGTCCAGTTGCGAGGTTTGCAGCAATTGCACGGGCAGGTTGTTGGCGGCGCCAATGGTATTGGGCTTCAGCGTGCCCACCGTGAGGTCGAAGAACATATTCCTGAATGCCTCATGCTGAATGGAACCACGGAGATAAACCGGATTGCCGGTTTTGGGATCCCGGAGCACGATGCCATTCAGGTCAATTTCATTTTCCTTCAACTCCAGCTCCGTATCTTCAATTTCATAGAAACACTGGGTAAAGATCACACGCAAACCGGCATTCTGCAGGCGCCCTTTACCCTGCACACTGATCTGGTCAAGCGGACCTTCCAGGTCGAAATTACCCGTCACATAACCCTGCAAATCCGTGAACAGCCCACCCAGGAATCGTTCCAGGATGCTGAGGGGGTATGTTCGGGCCTGCAGGCGAATCAGGTTTTTTTCCTGCATTTCCCTGGATCCAGTATGAATCCTGAGATCGAAACTAAGGTTGTTTTCCTCGCTTTCGGTTTTACCGGTGGCTGTCAGTAACTGTTGTTTGCCATCATATTTGAGCTCCGCGTCGGCATTGCCGATTGAATCATTATCGAGGCGCAATGATTCGGCCCTGATATCTTTCGCAGTTACCAGGGGGTTATTCACCGGGTCTTCGATGGTTATATTTCCCGACAACAAACCCTCCAGCCGGTTTCGAGGCAGCAGGAAGGGAGCGATATCTCCCAGGTTCACTTTCTTCAATTCCACCAACAGGTCATTCCAGTCACCGGTCTCCGCAGGTTGGGTGCGTATGCGGATCTCCTGGTTGCTTTCTTTCAGTACCAATTGACCACTGGCCGGCATATTGGTCCGGAATTCAAGCTCGCCCTCGTCTTCTATAACCCACGACTTGCCATTGATATTGAAGGTAGAAGAATCAAATTCGATGCGCACCCCATTTTGGTAGGTCATCACTTTGCCATTGATATTGGCCTGGTTGATGGCCTGGTTGGCGCCGGTGTAAATTTTCACATTCGAAATATCCTTGCTGGCGTCAATACGGAAAAGGGCCAGGGGTATATTGAGGCTGTCGCTGATGCGGATATTACTGGCGCCACCCAGCAGGGTCAGGCTGTCGCGGCCACCATCCGCGGATATCTTTACATCATCGAAATTGTAGGTATCCCATTTGAACTGCGGAATATTCGCTTCCAGTTTCAGGTTATTCTTTCGGGTATCGAGCCGGCCGGTGATATGGCTGTTGTTGAAACCGTAGAGATTACTATCGATGAGTTGAATATAATCATCCACATAATAAGTGGTGATATCAAAATCAAAAACCTCGTTTTCGGGAATATATTTCGGGGGTTTTATGTAAGCCGGATAATATTTGTTCAGGTAAAGACGTACTGCATCGGGCAGGTCGCGAATGGAGAATTCTCCGGTAATACTACCTTCCAGTTCATTCGACCGCAGCCGGATCGTTTTTACCCCATTTTCGAGCGTGGAAGACAGCACCAGCGAGTCGAAGGGGAGGGGCTGCTCATTGCGACTCAGCGAAGCATTGACAATTTCGGCACGCCCCAGGAAATTGTCAATATTGTCGCCGCTCAGGTTCAGGCGCACCATCCCGCTAAAGCGGATAGCATCCCTTGTCAGATTTAGTTTTTGCAGGTTGGCGTTCTCCACATCCGCTTCAAAGTCAAATACCGGCACTTCCTGGTTAAAGTCGATCAGGCCATTCAGGGCCAGCGAAATTTCCGGATCGTTGATGGAAGCATCGCCTTCAAAAAGGCGTTTATCGAGCTTCCCTTTCATTTGGATATTATTGTAGCGATAGCCGTTGTACTCGGCAAACAGTATGTTGCCATCTACTTCCGCGTTGCGCTCCGACATGCCGAAGCCTCGTCCTTTCACGGTGCCCTTCAGTGCTACGGCACCTATTTGGTCATCATTCAGAAACTCACCCAACCGGAAATATTCTGTTCCCAGGGTTCCCGAATACACCGGGGCCTTACCCTGCGGCAGCTTCATATTAAGGTCGGTTTGCACATTGCCCAGGTTTGTTTGAATGGTACCAAAGGTTACAAAGTCGCGAATAAAACCGGTAAAGCTTCCCTTGAAGCGGAGGTAGCCCAACTTGCGGAGATCGGGACTTTGTACTCGCCCAATGGCTGGCACGATGGTTACCGCGCTGGCATAAGTAGTTCGAAATTCATTGGCCCGAAAATCGATAAAAGTCTGATTGATGGCGGGCAGCCCGGTCAGGCTGATATCTCCATTCAGGTAAGTATTCTCACCCGCCTTTACTTCCAGCCCTTTGCCCACCATATCATCCACAGTGCCACGCACACTTCCATTCAGCACAATAGTCTTTTTCCAGTTGCTGAGGGCAGGGGCGAAATAGGCGATATCGTCGCTGTCGATTTCAGAATTTACAAAGGAGGCCTGCATATTCACGGCATGGATATAATCCCCCATGTCGGAAAAATCATCATAGCTCATCCGGTAATAATCACGGATAATGCTATTGTTGGTACGAATCTCCATTTCACGGAAGGCCATTTCCTGGGGTGTCAGTTTCACCAGGGCCTGCATTTGCTTTACTTCAAATCCGCTTCTTTCTTTTGTGCTAAGATTCAGCCTCGCCGTAATGGTATCTTTATTCCATTCTATATCGCGCAGTTTCGTATTGATGGCGGTAAAATCGATATGCCTTCCGTCGAACCCTTCCAGTGCGGGTCCCGTATCGGCCTTATCAACCCGAAATCGCCCATCCTTTAGTTCCAATAAATCTGTTTGCATTACCCATCCGGCTGCATTCCATTGCAGCAAACTGTCGAGGCTGCTGTTGTTGACCACGGCATTCGATGTGCCAGGGTTGCGCGGACGCTTACGTGTGTATTCATACAACTGCACATCCGGCCGGTCTATTACCAGCGAGCGGATCGCGATAAACTTTCGGTCAAACAGAATTGCATGGGCATCCAGGTCCAATGCCCCCAAAGCAACCAGCATATCCTGGCCCATCCAGGCATCTTTTTTCTCTAACCGCACATTAGACAGTTGAACCCTGCGCAGATTGAGTTGCGTGCCGCCTTTTTTGGAAGTGCCGGTGGAAGGTCCTGCGAAATAGTCAAGAATGAATTGGTGGCGCCATACGGAATCATCCCTTTGCAGGCGAATCAGGGCATTGTCAAGACCCACATATTTTAGCTCAATCTTGTCTTTAAGAAAAAACCAGTCGGTGATGCGCATATTCAACGATCCTGCGTACAGAACCGTGTCTTTTTGCCGGTCTTCCACCAATACTCCTTTCAGCGAAACCCGGTTGAAAAGCGAGAGGTCAACCCTGTCTACCTTAATTTTCGTATTCAGGTCACGGGAAAGGCGGGCTGTAATTTTTTGACTCAACCAGTTTTGACCTGCCGGACTTTGGACAAATATCCAGACCGCTATCAGCAGAACAAACAGGGTAAGAAAGAACCAGAGTAATATTTTCTTGAATTTCCTCAGCCGCCGTAATTTAATGGTGCAAAATTAACAGATAACTATCTGATGGCAAATAAAGTGCCTGTTTGTCAAATGCTTTGGTAAATTGCTCAAAATTGATAACATGAAGAAACTGCTTGTCATTTTTTCACTTTTCTTTTTCTTACCCCTCTGTATTTGGGCGCAGGGCGCCGGAGAGCGGGATTATGTGCTGGTGATACATGGTGGTGCGGGTACCATTTTGAAATCGCAAATGACCCCGGATCGTGAAAAGGCCTATAAAATGGCGTTGGATTCAGCGCTGGCGCTGGGTGAGGCGATCCTGCAAAAAGGCGGATCTGCCCTGGATGCGGTGGAGGCCGCTGTCAGGTATATGGAAGATAACCCGCTTTTCAACGCCGGAAGAGGGGCGGTATTTACCAGTGAAGGCAAAAACGAACTGGATGCCGCCATTATGGATGGCCGCAACCTGGCGGCGGGTTCGGTAGCGGGCATTACGGTAGTTAGGCATCCCATTAGCGCCGCCCGTGCCGTTATGGAAAAGAGTCCGCACGTGATGATGGCGGGTAAAGGTGCGGAGCAGTTTGCTGCGCAGCAGGGTCTGGAGATCGTGGATCCTTCTTTTTTCCGTACGGAAAGCAGGTGGCGTGGTTTGCAAAGGGCCAAAGAACGCGATTCCTTACAGGAGTTGAAAAATAAATCGGGAGCGATGAACCTGCAGCGATCTTTGCCGGTTGATGTGGAAGAGTTACAGCGCCAACTGCGCGAAATGGATGCCCTGCTGGCCGAAACCACGGATGCCGCAGAGCGTATGGAACTGCTGCGCGAAACGGCCATAATCCGTCAGCAGGTATTGCAGAGCTGGCACGATGATAAGTTTGGAACGGTGGGTGCAGTGGCTCTCGACAAAAAGGGCAACCTGGCCGCGGCCACCAGTACCGGCGGTATGATGAATAAGAAATACGGAAGAATCGGCGATGCGCCCATTATTGGTGCCGGCACTTATGCGAATAATCAAACGGTGGCCATTAGCGCTACCGGATGGGGCGAATTCTTTATACGCCTCGTGATGGCCAAGTCGATCAGCGATATGATGGAATTTGGGAAAACGGATCTCAAAACTGCCGCCGACGAGATGGTGATGAAAAGGCTGCCCGCGCTGGGCGGCGACGGAGGCCTGATTGCGGTGGACAAAGACGGCAATATCGCCCTTCCGTTCTGCACCTCCGGCATGTACCGGGGATTTGTAAAAGAAGGCGGGAAGAGAGTGACGATGATTTATAAGGAAGACTGAGTTTTTTCAGTCTGAAAGTCATAAAAATATCTTCATGCAGTGGAATCCGGGTAGCTATCGAAAGCATTGGATCTTATTTTTGCTGATGTTGTTTGCAGCATTTCCAAAAAATGGGAATGCCCAGCGATTTGGCGCAACTCCGCCGGAGGTTCGATGGCGGCAGTTGGATACCGACACGGCGCGGGTAATTTATCCGCAGGGGCTCGACAGCCAGGCACGCAGGGTGGCCAGCATATTGCATAACCAGGCGTCCAGGCAACCCCTTTCGCTGGGCAACAGGCTTCGCAAGGTTAATGTGGTGCTGCAAAACGAAACTACGGTAGCCAATGGTTATGTGGGGTTGGGGCCTTTTCGCTCCGAGTTTTACCTAACCCCGGCACCCGACAATTTCGCCCAGGGTTCTGTGGGTTGGCCAGATCAATTGGCCCTGCATGAATATCGGCATGTACAACAGTTCAACAATTTTAATAACGGGGCGAGCCGGCTGATGAAGGGCTTGTTTGGCGAAGAAGGATATGCCCTCGCCATTAATGCTTCCATTCCGGATTGGTTTTATGAAGGCGATGCCGTACATACCGAAACCATTCTCAGCAACCAGGGCAGGGGGCGGCTGCCACGATTTTTCAGCGCCTATCCCGCAGTGTGGAAAGGACAGAAAAACTATAGCTGGATGAAATTGCGGAATGGTTCGCTCAAAGACTATGTGCCGGATCATTACCGGCTGGGATACCTCCTGGTAAATTATGGATATGAAAAATACGGGCCTGAATTTTGGGGAAAAGTAACCCGCGATGCTTCCGCCTTTAAAGGACTCTTCTATCCCTTTCAAAAAGCGGTGAAGCGGCATGCCGGGATTGGCTATCGGCAGTTTTTGCAGAATGCACGGCAACATTACCAGGCAATAGCCACGGAACTCGGTAAGGATATGGAAAATGCTGAAGCCGGGCCTTATCCCCTGATGCCCCTCAACCAAAAAGTACTGACCAATTATCTCTTTCCTTATTCCGTATCGCCCGATAGCCTGATCTATTTGAAGAAAGCCAATGATCGCCGTCCCACATTTTACCTGCGCGACAGCCAAGGCGAACAGTGGTTGCGCATCCGCGATATTGCCATCAGCGACCAGTTCAGTTATCGCAATGGCAAGGTAGTGTACGCGGCTTATGAATCGGATCACCGCTGGGGCTGGCGCGATTACAGCGTGATACGAATCTTTGATATTGAAACCCGCGAACAAACCACCCTTACCCGTAAGAGTAAGTACTTTACGCCGGATATTTCCCCTTCCGGCAATAAGGTGGTTGCTGTGGAGAACAACAAATCAGGAATCAGTGAATTGCATATTCTGGATGTGGTCAGCGGCGAAGTACTAAACCGCATATCGCATGCGGATGTGCTGGTGTATACCGATCCCAAATTTCTGGGCGAAGACAGCCTGGTGGCTGCGCTCCGCGATAAAAGCGGCCGCATGGCCCTGGCAAGGATGCGTGCCGATGGCTCGGGACTATACTACCTTACGCCGGCTTCTTTCAATGTGTTGGGTTATCCCTGCCTGGAGGGAGGCTATATCTATTTCTCCGCCAGCTATGGCGGGCTGGATAATCTTTTTCGGGTGCCGGCAGGCGGAGGGGATATAGAAGAAATGGACAGTCGCTGGGAACTGGGGAACTATCAGGTAAATGTTGCCAACGGCAAGATTAGCTGGTCGGCCTTTACCGCGGATGGGTTTCAACTGCAACAGGCAAATCTGGCAGAAACACGATGGAAACCCATACCTGAAATTTTGCTGCAGCGCCTGGCCATTTCTTACCCCGTGGCGCAGGCCAATGCGACAGAAAGCTATTTACCCGATAAACTGGTTCCCCGGCAGTTTGAAGACAAACCCTACCGCAAAGGCACAAGGCTTTTAAATTTCCATAGCTGGAGGCCTTATTATGAAGATCCGGAG
This sequence comes from uncultured Citrobacter sp., assembly GCA_964395095.1. GTDB lineage: Bacteria > Bacteroidota > Bacteroidia > Chitinophagales > Chitinophagaceae > CAYMZZ01. Next base: position 294,637 of record CAYMZZ010000001.1, on the reverse strand, counting down.
TTTACCTTCTCCCTGTATGGACAAAACGTGTTGAATACCCTGGAGACCCAGGTGTATTACTTGTACAATGAAAATGAACGCACCAGCGCCGCAGGTTTAAGTGCCGTTTATGGTAAATGGTTTACGCATCTTAACCTCGGCACACAGTATACCTTTGGCCGCCAGCAAACTATTGGTAATCGTGTGCGTACCTGGGATCAAATGGATACCCGGATTGGCCTGAGTGTACCTTTGAGCTGGGCCCGCAAACAAACCTATCGCAGTTTTACCGCAGGCAGTAATTTATTCTTCAACCAGGAGTTTAACAGGGATTTTTATAAGGATTCGCTGGGGAACACCCGGTTTTTATACATGCAGCATTATATCAGCCTGAGTGAGCAGGTAGAATCGGCGGTGCAGCATATTTATCCGCGGCTCGGCTATGCTTTATCGCTGCAATTCCGGCACGCGGTTACCAATTACAGCAGCCGTCAGTTTCTTGGTACGGCGGCGGTGTACCTGCCAGGTTTAGCCAATACCCATAACCTGATTTTCAATTTTGCCTGGCAGGAAACCGGTACACAGGATGTGCGCTTTGCCAACCGGTTTCCCTATTCACGCGGCTATATTGCAGCCTATTTTGCGAGGATCTATGGCATTAGAAGTAATTACCATTTTCCCCTGCTTTATCCCGACTGGGGTTTTGGAAATATATTTTATCTCCAACGCCTGCGGGCCAATGCCTTTTACGATTATGCCAAGGCTTTTGATGTAAACAAGCGACCCCTCAGTTTTCAAAACAGCGTAGGTGGCGAACTTTTTTTCGATACCAAATGGTGGAATCAGTATGAGCTTAGTTTCGGACTAAGGGTAAGTCATTTGCTCAATCGTGATTTTGTTTCCGGGCAAACCGGGGCAACGGTGGTGGAGATTGTGCTGCCGGTATCGATTATTCCGCGATGAAGAGACGTATTACGTATTACGTTATACGTTTTACGTTGTACGTTTGGTTTAGGGTTTAAAGTTTAGAGTTTAAAGTTTAGAGTTGAATGGTGTTCATTACTTTTCCCTTAAACCCTAAACCCTAAACCAAACTCACAACTTAAAACTTACAACTTACTACTTAAAACTTCCTCAATCGCTTTCAGCTTTTCCAGCGCATCTGCCCTCTTTTTCCTTTCGTTTTCCACTACTTCCGGTCTGGCATTCTGAACGAATTTTTCATTGTTGAGCTTTTTGTCCACGCTGGCGAGAAAGCCGAGGAAGTACTGTCGGTCTTTTTCCAGTTCTTCTTTTTGCGCGGCGCTATCCTGTTTCACGGGTGTATCCAGGTAAAAACTGTCTTTTTGAACAACCAGGTTGATGCAGTTGGCAGGTGCTTCCTTTACGAATTGCCATTCGCTGGCATTTACCTGGCGGCAGAGTATGCCACCGGTTTCCGCATATTTACTTTCATCCGCGCTTTGGATAAAGAGTTTAATACTGTCTTTGGGTTTCAATTGGGCGCGTGTGCGTGCGTCGCGGATACTGCTGATCACTTCCTTGAGGAACTCCGCTTTTTGCAAAATCTTTTCATCCGCCGGTTTTGTTTGAGGGTAGCGGCTGATGGTCAGGTCAGGGTTTTCGCTGCGCTCCCGGAGCTGGTGATAAATTTCTTCGGTAATAAAGGGCATAAAGGGATGCAGCAGTTGCATCAGTTCTTCGAAGAATCCTACTGTGCTTTCATAAATGGAGGAATCGATGGGTTGTTCGTATCCGGGTTTTACCCATTCGAGATACCAGCTACAGAAATCATCCCAGATCAGGGAATAAATTGTTTTAAGCGCTTCGCTCAGGCGAAATTCTTTGAAGAGGGTATCCAATTGTTGTCGTGCCTGATGCAGGCGCTGCTCAAACCATTGCACGGCAAATTGGGGTGCTTCGGGTTGCGCAGGGGCGCGGCGAGCTTCCCATATTTTCACCAGCTTCAGGGCATTCCACATTTTGTTGTTGAAATGAAGCCCCTGTTCGTTGCTGGCTTCATCCCACATCAGGTCGTTGCCGGCCGGGGAGGCGATCAGTATGCCAAAGCGCACGGCGTCGGCGCCATATTGGTCAATAAGGGCCAGCAGGTCGGGAGAGTTGCCCAACTGTTTGCTCATCTTCCGGCCGATCTTGTCGCGCACAATACCGGTGAAATAAACTTCGCTAAAAGGCTTCTTGCCCTGGAATTCATAGCCGGCCATAATCATACGCGCTACCCAGAAGAAAATGATTTCCGGCGCTGTTACGAGCGTATTGGTCGGGTAATAATAGTTTACGTCTTTATTATCGGGTTGGCTGAGTCCTTTGAATACTTCAAATGGCCAGAGCCAGGAGCTGAACCAGGTGTCGAGACAGTCTTCATCCTGTTTCAATACAGCATCCCTGCCATATTTTTCGCGATAGCGAAGCAGTGCCTGTTCTTCGTTTTCAGCCACCACAAATTGCCCATCCCCATCGTACCAGGCAGGAATGCGATGCCCCCACCAAAGTTGGCGGCTAATACACCAGTCACGGATATTTTCCATCCAGTGCCGGTAGAGGTTGCGAAACTTACCGGGGTAAAAGCGGATTTCTTCCGACTCCACCGCCTGCAGCGCGGGTCCTGCCAGTTCTTTCATGCGCACCCACCATTGCAGGCTCAGGCGTGGCTCTACCACGGCATCGGTACGCTCAGAATAGCCCACTTCGCTGGTATACGGCTCGGTTTTCACCAGGTGACCCGCCGCTTCCAGCATGGGCACAATCTGTTTGCGGGCGGCAAAGCGTTCTTCACCCACCAGTATCTGAGCCGATTCGTTGAGTGTACCGTTGTCGTTAAAGATATCAATGATTCCCAGCCCATGCTTTTCGCCCAACTGGTAATCGTTCATATCATGTGCGGGAGTTACCTTGAGCGCACCGGTGCCAAATTCCATAGCCACATAATCGTCGGCTATGATGGGGATGGGACGGTTGATCAGGGGTACAATCGCTTTTCGGCCTACCAGGTGCTGGTAACGGATGTCGTTGGGATGCACGCAAATGGCGGTATCACCCATGATGGTTTCCGGACGCACCGTGGCGATGGTAATATATTCATCGGACCCTTCGATGGCATAACGGAGATGGTAGAGTGACTGTGTGGTCTCCCGGCGTATCACTTCCTCATCGCTCAGGGCGGTAAGGGCTTTTACATCCCAGTTGATCATCCGCTTGCCGCGGTAGATATAGCCCTTCTCATACAGGGTTACAAAAACACGAATCACCGATTCGTAGTAATCAGGATCCATGGTGAAGCTGGTGCGGTCCCAGTCGAGGCTGCAACCCAGTTTCTTTAGTTGTTGAAGAATGATGCCGCCATATTTTTCTTTCCATTCCCAGGCATGCTCCAGAAAAGCTTCCCGGCTCAGCGAAGATTTGGCAATGCCTTTTTCGCGCAGCATTTGTACCACTTTGGCCTCGGTAGCTATGGAAGCATGGTCAGTACCCGGAACCCAACAGGCATTTTTGCCCTGAAGCCGGGCGCGACGCACCAATATGTCCTGAATGGTATTGTTGAGGCAATGACCCATATGCAACACACCGGTTACATTGGGTGGGGGGATCACGACGGTATAGGCCTCCCGCTCGTCGGGTGTGCTATGGAAAAAACCTTTGTCAAGCCAGTGCCGGTACCATTTTTCCTCTGCGGTCTGGTGCTCAAAATTCTTACTGATTGCCATGCGGGTAGATACGATTTAACAGGCATGCAAAACATGCCGTAACGGCCGCAAAGGTAAGCAGGAACCGGGTATTCCGGGAGGGAAAATCTGCAGGAATGGCTGTTCGGCCAGGGCTGATTAATCAGGCATCGCGTGCCACTTCCTTGCAAATATATTTCTCGCCATCAAATACCTTTTCAATGGCACCCATCAGCTCATCAAAGGGTGAGCTCTTCGTAACAAAACCCCAGCCACCCAGGGCAAGGATCTTTTGCGCGTAACTGGGATGGTTGTTGGCCGAAACACCAATAATCCTGATTTCAGGAGCTTTGGCCACTATAGCCGTTGTGGCCTCAAAACCGTTGACAGGCGTCATATTGATATCCATCAGCATGACGTCAGGTCTTAGTTCCAGTGCCTTGGCAATAGCTTCCTGGCCGTCTTTACATTGGCCAATAATGGTGAAGCGTGGGTTTCGGTCGAGCAAAAATTTCCAGGAATCACGCACCACCTGATGGTCATCCACCAGGATGACCCGAATCTGTTTCTCCATGTGTGTGAACTTGTGCTTGTTCTTGTTTTGTACTATAAAAATCGGTTAATACCGGCCAATATTCCAAACTGCTGTATTCCAGATTTTTCTGTCTAAAATTCCGAAAATCAACGGGTTGGATACATGATGGAGAGTGCGTTCTTATAAGTAACGGATTATCAACGACTAAGGTTGAGCCTCATCAGCCCCTTTGTCGCATTTGCCCTCTGTTCACATTTTTGTGACCGTAAAAATACCAAAAACTAAGGTAGTTCTACGTAAGCGCAAAACCAAGCTAATTGCCGATTATTTGATATTTATCAAAGTCTTTCCACTAATTTCAGCCGCCATAGACTGAAAACGGGAAAGTTGTTGATTTAAAAATATATTTAGCCAAAGAATTGGAATGAAAAGAACATTAACCCATTGGTTCAGTCCCGCCCTACAAAAAGAGATGCCGGTAGCCACTTATGGCAATTATGGCTTTGCTTTATTGTTGATTCCAACAGCCGCTGCCGACTATCTCGAGTATGAACGTTTTCAATTGATCGATAGCCTGGCGCCGTTTATTGAGGCGGGTCGCGTGAAAGTTTATTCCATTGATTCCATTAATAACGAGAGCTGGATGAATCCTTCTGCTGAGCCCTTTCATAAATCAGCCCGTCATCAGCAATGGAATCAATACGTGCATGAGGAAGTGGTTCCCTTCATCCGCAATACCTCCAGTTGGGAAACGCCCATCATTACCTGCGGCGCTTCATTTGGTGCTTTACACAGCATGAATCTATTTTTGAAAAGACCGGATATTATCAATGGCGTAATTGCCATGAGTGGCGTTTACAACCTGATGGAATATACGAAGGGGCATTATGACGATAATGTATATTTCAACAGCCCCGAACATTATTTACCCAATCTCACCGATCATCATATACTGGAGCAAATCCGGAGCAGCAAACATATTCATATTCTATCCGGAAGCGGAAGTTATGAGGATCCCGGTGCCAGTGGTCGTTTTGCGCGTATCCTTTACGACAAGGGTATCTGGTACGAACTGGATATATGGGGTACCGAGTGGACGCACGACTGGCCCACCTGGCGGGCGATGCTGCCACATTACCTGGGCACAAGATTCTAAAGACCTGATTGGGTGATCCTTTCAGAATGCTTCGCCCGTGTAGAGGTAGAAGCCGGGTCCTTCGCGTGTAAAGCCCACATCGAGCCGGATAAAAATATCGCGCTTCCGGAACAGTAAATAGCGTACCCCGGCACCTGCGGTGAACCGGGCATATTTAGCTCTGAAGTCATCCACCGAGGGCGCCACGGTACCCATGCCGCCGAAAACAACAGCCCCAAAGCGGCGGCTGAAGGGCAGGGGAAGAAAACGGTATTCAACCTGTGCACTCAATTGATTCCGGTCGCGATAGCGTCCCTGGTAGTAACCGCGCATCATCATATCGCCGCCCAGCAACGACATCTGATTAAAGGGGACGGTGCCTTTCAGGAACTGTCCATACACCTGCCAGGCCAGCACCTGCTGGTTACCCATATCGTGAAATGAACGCAGATCGAGGTTTACAGAATGAAAATCATAGTCACTCAGAAATTTATCATTATAGCGGAGGTAGGCAAGTTCTACAAACAGCCCTTTGCGTACATTCAGCGCATTATGGCGGTTATCATAAACCAGTGCGGCGCCAAGGCCCAGGTTGTCGCTTCCGTTGGCACCCTCCGGAAAGGGCAAGGGTTCTGTTTCGCGATTTTCGAAGCGGCTACGGTATAATTTCTGGTAATCAAATTCAAAACCCGCAAACAGGTTTGGTCGTATTTTTTTCAGGATCCGGTGGCGCAGCAGGAGGTAGTTGCCGTCAACAACAGCTGCATCTTTTCCGGAACTGGATGGGCCAACCCCATAATAGAGCAGTGGAAATCGCTGCCAGCGCGTACGTCCGAGGAAGAACCATTTGTCCTGGTGGGTGTAAAGCGCGTTATCAATCCATATTCCATACTGTCCGTTCACCGTTACAAAGCTGAAGGCATTGATTTCGCTGAGTCGATTAGTGGTATCCCCACGGGGCTGGTAAAGCAGCAGGGATGCCAAACCGATTTCAAAACTGGTTTCCGGTGCATAGGCAAGGGTAGGATAGGCCCGCAGGCTTCGTTGCCCGGGAGCGGAGGTGTCGGCCAGGGATCGCTCCACAAAGCGACGAAGCCAGCTCCTTTCTCTTTCCTGTGCAGGCAACTCGGGTAGAAGGGACCAAAAAGCGAATAGAAGAATGAGTTTTCGAAACATACTGGGTAATTGCTGGATAAACGATGCGCTATACAAATTGTTCCAGAAGCGCAATCCTTTTTTCGATGGGAGGGTGGGTGGCGAACATATTATCCCATGATGCGGATTTATGTGCAGAAGGTTTAGGGTTTTGAATAAATAGCTGCGCTATATCGCGGCTTTCCACGGCTTCTATATAGGGGTCGGCCGACAATTTCCGGAGTGCAGAAGCCAGGGCGCCGGGTCTTTTGGTCATATCGGCGGCGGCCGCATCGGCCAGGTATTCCCGTTTACGACTGATGCCAAAACGTAGAAGCAGCGAAATGAGGTAGGCGATGGCCGTAATAACGATGGCAATCAGGATAATGGCGCCGCTGCCCTTTGAGTCGCGATTGCTGCTGCGCCGGCCACTGAAGCGAAGGCTGCGGAAAGCCACTTCGGCGAGGAAAGCAAAGATGCCGACGAAAATTATGGAGATGATCAGTACCCGCACATCGCGGTTGCGGATATGCGCCAGCTCATGGGCCAGCACCCCTTCCAATTCCTCATCATCCAATTTTTCCAGTAAGCCCTGCGAAACAGAGATGGAAAAGCTACGCTGATTCAATCCGCTGGCAAAGGCATTCAGGGAGTTGTCGTGAATAACATATAGCTTCGGCATGACCATTCCCTGTGCGATACAAAGGTTTTCAAGCAGGTTGTAAACCCGTTTGTTTTCCATCCGGTTCAGCGGGCGGCTGCCGGTTGCCGTCCTGATCATAAAGGCATGCAACATCCATGCAATAAGAAACCAGATACCCGTGCCAGCCAGCACATAGGGAAGGTACTGCCAAAAAAGTCTATTGCTTTCAACGGCATCATGGCTAAACGCCAGGTACACGAAAAGGTAGGTCATGCCCAGCAGCAGCACAGGGAACGCGATCAGTAGGATGATCGAATTCGCGTTATTTCTGCGGATCTGCCGATCCAGTCCTATATATTCCATCTGCCCGGACGGGATAATTTAAATCAGAAACTGATGCGGGGCGGTTCTTCCATCCGGCGTCGGGTATCATCGCCCAGGTCAAAGAACAGTTCCCGCTTGAAGCCAAAATTCCGGGCTACCAGGTTGCCGGGGAAGGATTCAACGGCATTATTGTACTCGGTAGTAGCACCGTTGAAGAAGCGACGTGCAGCGGCCAGTTTATTTTCAATATCGCTGAGTTCTTCCTGCAATTGCAGGAAATTCTGATTGGCTTTGAGGTCGGGATAAGCTTCTACCTGCACTTTCAAACCTTGTAAGGCTGCGGTTAGTTGCTGTTCGGCGGCAATCTTATCATCAATACTGCGGGCCTGCATCGCCAGGCTGCGGGCTTCAGTTACTTTGAGCAGCAGGTCCTTTTCGTGCGTGGCATAGCCTTTTACGGTTTCCACGAGTTGGGGCACCAGGTCGTGGCGCTGACGAAGCTGCACGTCAATGTCGGCAAAAGCATTTTCGCGGCGGTTTCGCAGGCGAACAAGCCGGTTGTAAAGGCTTACCAGCCAAAAGGCCAGCAAAACGATGAGGCCAATCACAATGAGTAGGGGCATTTGCAATGGTTTTGAGTCAACGAAAGTTACGTCAATAAAATTAAATGACCCTCACACCTTGGCGTGAGGGTCATTTAATTTTAGCCATTTGCCGGGAGGATGCGATTAAAATACGGAACTGAAGAATTTTTTCATATCACTCCATGAAGCGGAATCAGCCGCTGCATCATAGCGAATGGGCAACTGAAATTTTTCGCCCATGGCGGTGGCATTGGGGTTGGTAAATGCGTGCGTGGCATTCTCGTACGACTTAAACTCGTAGGGTACTCCCGCCGCTTCCATTTCCCTGATGAATTTTTGCACTTCAGTGGTGGGAACAAAGGGATCCACATTTCCATGGCATACCAGGATATTCGCTTTCAGCTTGCTGGTATCCAGTGGTACGCCCAGCAGGTTGCCATGAAAACTTACCACACCCTTGAGGTCCTCACCAAGCCGTGCCAGATTCAGCACCATCGCGCCACCAAAGCAATAACCGATGGCGCCGAGTTTGCTGGCATCCACCTGTGGCAGGGTTTTCAGCCTGGCGGCTGCCGCATCAAAACGTGCCTGCAGCAAGGCAGGATCACTATAGAAGGGTCTGGCGAGGGAATCCGCGTCTTTGGGATTATCAGCCGTAACGCCATTGCCATAAAGATCAATGGCCATGGCTACATAACCCAGCTTTGCCAGGTCGCGCGCACGGCTCTTCGCATAATCGTTCATTCCCCACCATTCATGTATAACAAATACGGCGGGTCGGGGACCTTCCTGCGATTCGTCGTACACGATATACCCATTCATGGTTATATCGCCACTTTGGTATTGTATGGATTCTTCTTTCATTTTAGGACCGCTTGCCGTTTCAGAATTGGTTTCTTCAGCGGGCTTGTCGCCACTATTGCAGGCTATCAGCGTAAGGGATGTAAAGGCTAATGCAATGCCTGCCTGTTGCAGATATTTCATGTGTGATGGATTTGGTGAAGGAAAGGCTTAGAACAGCAAAGTTGCTGAAAAGTTTAGTTATCCGGCAAATTTTGTTGCTTACCGACTATTGCTTGATAAACTGAAGCCGCACTGGTCCTGCATGGCCTGGGTATTGCAATTGATAAATGCCAGCCGGCAAAGCGCCGATATTCAATTGCGTGAAGTTTTGTCCCATAGCGGGCTTATGTTGCAGGAGCAAATGGCCGGAAGTGTTATAGATGTGGATCATCCCCATTATGGGATGATCATGCCTGATCATGAGTTGATCACTCGTCGGATTGGGATAAAGCACAGGATTTTTATCGACTTGTGTTTGCCGAAGCGCGATGGCACGACTGGTATGCGACCGGCCATCCCGGTCAATAAGCCGAAGGCGGTAAAGCTGGAAAGCCTCTGTTGCTTGCGGATCCTCGAAATGGTATTGACGCAGTCCGCTGCTATTGCCGGCAGCAGGCAAGCGGCCAATTTCTTCGAATGAACCGGCTCCGCGCTTTTTTTCCACCACGAAGTAATCCGAATGGGATTCAGAAGCGGTCTCCCAGGTCAGCTTCGCCTGTTGTCCCAACAATCGGCCTTCAAATTTTTTCCAGTTTACCGGCAGCACGTTCGAGTTGATGGTAAAAGTGTTGTTGTTGTAAGCGGCAAATGCCACATCGCTATTACCCGAAAGCGTGATTTGAAATCGCTGTATTTGCGAAAAGTTCTGCTGATTTATGCCAAAATCGGACAGGTCCGCGGCCCAGAGTCGCATCGGCCGGTCGGTATTGGTAAAGCCGCTGGTCAGCACCATCGGGTTTTGGCTGGCCTCATAAAAATCCGCCGTCCAGGTGGCCACAGGGGTGATGTTGGTAAAGACAATATCTTTCGACACGCCGATTACCTCGCCCTGATCGTTGGTGAACGCATACCGGTCGAATGAACTGCTGGGGTCGGCAACCTGGGTTACCAAAATATCCGGAATGCCATCACCGATTTGAGCGGGTTTAATATTGCTGATAAAAAAACTCAAGGTGCCAGCAGGAAGGTTTGCTATACAAGTGCCGATATTCAATCCTTTGATGCCATCTGTCAAGTAGGAGATCACATCCCGGTCGGGTGCAGGATTACTGGCGCCATTGTGCACGCCATCGTATAGTTGGCCGAGCCCCACTTTGGTGTTGCTGTTGATATTCCCGGAAATATCAGCGATGGGCAGGCACCAGAAATCGCCCGCCACAAAGTTTTCTCCCTGCGCACTTAATGCGCCATCGTTCACGCCCGTGGAATACTGAATATTGTTGTAAGTAAATGCGAGGAGATTGTGACTGTTTTGCGGCTTGAGCGCATTGATTTGACCAATGGCCGTTTTCCAATATCCCTGGTAATCCGTCACCACACCCGTTACGGCCTGCTGCCCTTTAAGAGGCAGATGCCATACCACGATGGAGAGAATGAGAAAGAATAGCAACTTTTGGGGGTTGCGGATCATAAGGGTACGTTTTCGAACGATAGGTATCGGACTCAGCAAAGTTAACCATTGACACCTGTAATCCCCAGTATATACGTAGATTATTCAGAAGGAGATTTAAAAAAAAAACACTCATTCAGCCTGTCTGTTTTGCGCATCAGGCCAAATGAGTGGGTTATTCACTTGTGTGAACAGGGATTACGGTTGCCAAAAGCGGTTAATGTGAACCATTAATCGTGAATCACTTTACCATTTCCGCTCTGGGAAAAATGGGTGCCGCTGGGATTTCCGCGGTAAAATACCCGGCTTTCACCCGATGCCTCCGCATAAATTACCTGCAATGGCTTCACATAAGCCCGGGCTGTTCCGGATGCAGATATATCCACTTCTGTGGCTTCGGTTCCATAACCATGCAAGCGTGCATTTCCCGAAATAGTTCCATAAAGGCTTTGGGTAAAACCGCTGATATGGAGCGAGCTGGTGCCGGATAGCTCAAACTGGGCATTTACCCCGGTACCATTTACTTCGCATTCCGCCACACCCGACATCACATGCCTGATTACGGAGGCCTGGCCCGCAAAGCCATCCACTTTGGCAAATGCGGCTCCGGAAAGAATTACACTATTCAACTGTGGCATCGAAATGATAATTTCTGTTGTGCCGCGGTTCTTGTCGTACCTCGTGTAATTAATTTCGAGTGTACCCAGGTTAGCGATTTCCAGTTGCAGGTCTTCCAGGTCGTCGGCGCATCCCTTCGCCAGTATCGCGAATTGATTTCCTTTTTCAATCTTCAGCCTGAAATCGCCACCCGCTTCTACTTTGGTAAAGCCAGTGAGGTCAAAACTTTTTTCCGATTCAGAAGTACATTTGTTGCTGTCCTTCTCACAGGCCATGACGAATACCGACACGGCCAGTGCAATCATCCACTTTTTCATACAATAAGGTTGGTTAATGTTCGAGGCTCTGACACAAAACTATTGCCAATCGTTGCAGCCATATTCAAATAAATGGATGAATGGGAGGCTGTGTTAACAAAATTTAATGTTCATGAACAATCGTTCATATTGGCGAAGATGATTAGAATAGAAAAATTGACAGCAGAAGGATCATCAGCAGGCTTCCCGTCGAGAGGATTATACTACAAACCGTGAAGCTGCGCCACATGATGGATACGGGAATATTGGCAAATCGGGCAATCACCCAGAAGTAGGAATCATTCGCGTGTGAGAGCATCATGCTTCCCGCGCCCATGGCCAGTGTGGTAAGTATGCGCCCATTCTCCGTATCAAGGCCCAACAGGGGTAGCAGGGGTAATACAATGCCTGCGGCGCTGATCATGGCCACGGTAGAAGAGCCCTGCGCGGTTTTTAGCACGGCAGCCATCAGAAAAGGCAATAGTAATCCCCATTGTGATGCACCGGGCACAGCCATCAATTGATCGCTTAACTGCGCCTGCGATAAAAGCGCGCCAAAAGCGCCACCCGCGCCGGTTACCAAAATCACGGGCCCGGCTTTTTCAATTGTTTTTTCCAGTATCTGAATCATCTGCCCACGGGAAACTTGCTTTTTGGAGAAGAAAGCGGCAAGTCCGAGGCCCAGGAAAAGAGCCGGCACGGGATCGCCCAGGAATAGAATCACCTGCCAGGCGGAGGCTTCTTTGCCCTGGCTGAGGAGAATGGAACGACCGGCAATCAATAGGAGCGGAACGAGCACCGGAAGAAAAGCCTGCCAGAAACCGGGTAATTGGGTTGGAAGGGGCGCATCCGTTGGCTGATTTGATGGTTGCAGGTTGGCGCCCCATTTTTTGCCGGCTCTCCGGGCCCATCCATGTGCCAGCAGAAGCGGAGGTATAGCCACCAGCATCCCAATGACCGTAAGCTTTCCAAAGTCGGCTCCCATAGTGGCGGCAGCGGCGGCTGCACCCGGATGGGGCGGGATAAGGCAATGCACAATATACAAGCCACTGGCCAGTGCCAGTGACAGGCTGAGCATCGGGGTTCCCGATCTTTTGGCAATGGAAGGATTGAGCCCATTCAACACCATAAAGCCCGCGTCGCAGAAAACCGGCAGGCCCACCAGGTACCCGGTACCGGCCATCGAGAGCGAAGCCCTTTTCTGGCCAAAAACTTTCAGAATGCTTTGCGCCATCACCCTTGCGGCACCACTGGCTTCGAGGAATAGGCCCAGTCCTGTGCCGGCTATCACCAGCCATCCCAGGGATTGCAGGGTTTCACCAAAGCCGGTCTTCATGCTCTGCAAGGCGACCGATGCCGGCATCCAGAGGCAAAGCGCAACGATTACACTGGCGATCAGCAGGCTGAAAAATGCGGGCATCCGGAAGCGGTTGCTGAGAACAACAATAGTGGCAATGCCCATAACAAGGGCCAGTATTGTTTGCAGTGCTTGCAAAAAATGAAAACCAGTTGATAAACCCGCCTGGGTTTATGGTGCTATGCCGGCCAAAAACTGTGATTGTATATAATTAACCACCGATGCCAGATTTCGATCCTGCTCAAATACGGCCAATTGCCGATCGGCACCGGTGCCATTCTCCAGTATTTTGTGCACATAAGCTACCCGATGCCTGGAGCCCAGGTGGTCGAGCACAGGGTCCACAAAATCGAGCAGCTCATAGATCAGCGCACGGGTATTCACTTCCTCTTCCTTGCCAAAATCAATCAAAAAACCATCTACCCCGTAGCGACTGGCCCGCCACTTGTTTTCGTTCAGCAAGGCGCGGGAATATTGGATAAAGTTGAGATTCTTTGATCGCAGCATATAAATTCTGGCGCAAAGCGCCTGGAACAGGGAAGCCAGCGCGATGGTTTCGTCAACCGTCATCGGTATATCGCATATCCTGAACTCAACGGTATTGAAGAAAGGATGCACACGCAGGTCCCACCAGATCTTTTTCGCGTTGTCGATGCAATTGGTTTTGATCAGCAGCTTCACATAATTGTCATAGGCTTCGATGCTTTCAAAAGCATCAGGAATACCGGTGCGTGGGAATTTGTCGAAAACTTTGGTACGAAACGACCTGTAACCCGTCATTCGTCCTTCCCAAAAGGGCGAATTGGTGCTGAGCGCAAAAACGTGTGGGAGAAAGTAGCGGGTGGAATTAGCGATATGATTCGCCATTTCCCGGCTTTCCATCCCTACGTGCACGTGCAGCCCAAAGATCAGGTTGCTACGGGCGGCTTCCTGCAGCTCGTTCACAATTTCATTGTAACGGATATGGTCGGTAATCAACTGGCTTTCCCAGTGACTGAAAGGATGCGTGCCTGATGCACCCATGGCCAACCCCAGCGATTCGGCAATGTCATGAATGGTCTTGCGCAAAGTGGCCACATCCGTGAAAGCTTCGTCGGCGTCGGCACAGATATCCGTACCCACTTCCACCACGGCCTGGTGCATTTCGGCCTTCACTTTATCACGAATCACTTTCTGGCCCTCCTGCACAATTTTCTGCTCATGGCTTTTCAACTCTTTGGTTGTCGGGTCCAGCACCATGTATTCTTCTTCCACACCGAGTGTGAAGCTTTTGTAATTTAATGTCATGAAAGGGGAGGGTCTTGGTTTAGTTTCCGGTTTTAATTAATGGTAAGGCGAGTTTTATTTTTCCGAAGGGGCGGCAATCTATTTATCAGGGTTACTCAACTTAGTGGTGCTTTATTGGCGGCTCTTTTAACGTATTCGCCCCAGGTAAGCTGGTCGCCTTTGCCCTCATTGGCCAGCGCTTTTTCAATGGCATAGTTCGCGGCTGTTTCCACCACCCATTCAAAATTTTCTTCTCCTACGCTGCTGCGCTCCGCATCCGGTGCCGGATTGCAGAAGTCAATGGCATAAGGGATGCCATCACGAACAGCCAGTTCCACGGTATTGAAATCATAACCGAGGTATTGGTTGATGCGTAAAACAATATCATGCATCTGCTGCAGGCGTTCGGCACTGGGGCTAAACTCCGCCACATAGCGCAGGTGATGGGGATTGCGGGGTTCGTAAGGCATAATGCGCACGTGTTTACCGCCAATACAATAGCAACGATAATATTCGGTGAAAACTATTTCTTCCTGCAACAGCATCACCAGTTGGCCGGTTTCGCTATGTTTTTGAAAGAACTCTTCAGGGCTTCTCAGCTTATACACGTGCTTCCAGCCGCCACCGGCAAAGGGTTTCATATAAGCGGGAAATCCTACGTAGCGGAATATCGTATCCCAATCGAGCGGATAGGCCAGGTTGCTAAAGGAGTCGTCACTGGTATCGTCGGGCAGGTCGCGCGAAGGCAATATGGCTGTTTTGGGCACGGGCACACCCAGTTGGGTCATCAGGCAATTGTTGAAGTATTTATCATCGGCACTCCACCAGAAGGGGTTATTAATAACAGCCGTGCCGGTGAGCGCGGCGTTCTTGAGCCAGGTGCGATAGAAGGGAACGTCTTGCGAGATCCGGTCAATGATCACCGAATAGCCGCTGAATTCACCCTGCATGGCTTTATCAATCTTTACCGGCTCGGCCACGATTCCCGGAACCTGTTTGCTGTTGACGCGGGCTACAAATGCTTCGGGAAAAGAGCGCTCTTTGCCGTGTAAGATTCCAATCTTTTTCATACTTGGTTGTTTTGGTGTAGAATTTGCCCCGCCAACGAATCTGCAGGATACTCTCCAAATTTATTTTTTCGACCCCATATAAACAAATAATGCATAGACTGGCCGGCCTTCCCTTGCACGCGTCCACAAAATAGATTCGTTTTGAAGGAGCTTTCCGGGATTGATACTAATAGTAAGGCTTTTTCCTATTTTTGGCGGTATGCCCGCTGAGCAACTGCTGAAGATACTGACTGAGAGAAAAACCCTTCCATCTGAATTTCTGCAAAGACCTGTAGAGATAGATTTTTACCTGCCCGGTCCTGTGGATGATCCGGCTTCTCTCCGCTTGTTATTGTTGAACGATGGTCAGAACCTGGAAGAAATGGAATTCACTTCTATACTCCGGGAATTATATACAGCGCGGCAGATTAGTCCGGTACTGGTGGCTGGTATTCATGCCGGTGAAGCCCGCAAAATGGAGTACGGAGTGGCGGGACAGCCGGATTACCTGGGGCGGGGGGCTTTGGCTACCGCTTATACCGAATTCATTCGCCAGGAACTGTTGCCTTCCATCCATCGCGATTACCAGGTGCCAGCCTTTAAAGAAACCGCATTTGCGGGGTTCTCACTGGGCGGACTCAGCGCCCTCGATATTGTTTGGAATCATCCCGCCTTATTCAGTATTGCCGGCGTTTTCTCCGGATCACTTTGGTGGCGGAGCCTCGATCAGGATGATCCGGCTTATGAAGATGATAAGCACCGCATCATGCAACAGGTGATTCGGCAGGGACACTATCAACCCGGCCTGCGCTTCTTTTTTCAAAGCGGTAATAAGGATGAAACCAACGACCGAAACCATAATGGGATCATCGATTCTATTGATGATACATTGGATCTGATGGCCGAATTGACGAAAAAGGGCTATCAACAACCAAAAGATATTCACTACCTCGAAATGCCGGAAGGCAAACATGATATCCCAACCTGGGGAAAAGCGATGAAACCGTTTTTGCGCTGGGCGTTTGGGGAAAGGAATACGTAGTACGTTTTACGGTGGGGGAGGTTTGGGGTTTAGAGTTTAGGGTTTAGGGTTTAAGGTGTTTTTTGTTGTATTGATTTATGTGATTGGAGGTAAAGTTTGGCTTTCGGCAATATCTATGTTCATCTTTTAAACAGTGCAGGACATTTTCAATATTTAAGCTTATTACTGCTAACGGATAGCTTATCGAAATAGCGGAATTTAAATTAAACTTTAAACACTAAACCTTAAACCCCCTGCATAACGTAAAACGTATAACGTAAAACGTATTACGTACAACGTCGCTTAATTTCCCCAAATTCTCCTAAACAACGCTCCCGCCGTTTGCCAGTTCCAGTTTTCAAACCTTCCCCGCTGCACTACCAGGTCATTGTCGAGCGACAGGGAATCGGGGTGTTGCAGGTAGTAATGAAACACAAAATGTCCGCGTGGTGAATCCCAGCCTGTAATTTGCCCAAAGCGAAGGTCATTGAACACAAGGGTGTCTCTCCATTTTTCAATGGTGTAGAAATTTTGCGAGAAGCGGATCAACCGGTGCAGGTCTTCGTGGTTTAGTACGGGCTGCAATAATTGATCGTTGCGGGGAAAATATTGAAATTGTATTTCTTTTTTGGAATCGAATACAGAACGGAATCCAACATGATAGCCGCTGTCGTTGCCGGCAACCACGTACCAGAGCCAGTTGTTGAGCGGGGCGGGGGTGGTGAAGTAGCGGGTATAGGGAATCTCCTGGCGGGCCAGTATCTGCCTGGTTTCGCGGTCTATTTTCCATTTGTTGAGCCCGCAGTAAAGTAAATAGATGGCGGGAACCAGCAGGCCCAGTTTCCACCAGCGACGGCGCCGCGGATCAAAAGCTGATTTTCGCCAAAGCACGATTGCCGCGATGATGGGCATGAGGGAGAAAAATGGATCGGCAACATAGATGGCATTAATAGAAAAGCGCTGGTGGCTGAACGGTTCGAGCCAGCCTACGCCATAATTATTGAAACCATCCAGAAACAGATGCAGGCCAATTTCAATCAGGAAAAAATATACCCAGCTCCGGAAGGTAATATTTCGTGGGCGGTGCACCTGGAAGGCAAGCAGGGCCAGGGCAGGACTCATCAGCAGGGCGAAAAGAATGGAGTGGGTAAAGCCGCGATGCGCCAGCAATTCTTCCGCAGTGCCCATCCAGAAGCCGGCGATAAAATCTATATCGGGTAAGCTCTGGGCCATAGCGCCCCAAAGCATGGCTTTTTTACCAAATCCCTTCTTGAAATAAGCATCGGCCACGCAGGCACCCAGGGCTATTTGGGTAATGGAATCCATAACAGGCGGCAATATAAGCCATTTGCATTTTGCCGCGAATGACCCCGCCAGGTGCTGCTTTTTCTCCGCTGCATCTCCGGTATACCGAATTGATGGAGGTGGTATAGCAAATATCCACACCCGCAAAACCCGCTTCTTCCCCTTGTTTTGCGGCTTTATCATCTTAGTGCATGCTCCTGTGTAATGTTCTCTAAAACAACCGTTTGTTCTTCTATCTTGGACCCGGTTTTCACCACAGCCCTGTGCGGAATATTCTCTTAGGCCGGGGGAGGTTTTTGCTTCCCCCCTTGTTTAAATCGGAGAATTGCAACTGGCGATCTGTTTCTTGTAATACCCTGTGGGGGGTGGTTTCCACCATCCCCCCTTATTGGCGAGAAGGACGAAAACCGGCTTTGTCCGGTAGTAGTGGTGGTTGATCATTTTGTTCGTGGCTTTCGTGTACTGGAAATTATTTTAAGTAAATTCATGGTCTAAATTGCTACTGAAAATCATCCCGCACACATCGCAGCCCACGTCACTCAACCTGAATAGTGAAGGAGAGGCATAGACTTTTTCCTGCAAATTAAACCGCGTCATACTTATTGTTAAAGCTGACTGTAAAAGCTACAGGATCGGCACGAGCATTTACTAACCTTAACCGCCTATGACCATGTTGATTCAGCCCTATGTGTTTATCCGAGTAGGCAGGAAGAATGTCCGGATCAATATCCTGGAGATTATCTATGTGGAATCTCTGGCTAATTATATCAAGATATACACTGAGGTAGGTACCTATCTCACACCCATGACCATGAAACAGTGCATAAGAATGCTGCCTGAAAATATGTTTACGAGAATCAATCGCGGCACCATCGTTCCCATACACCGTATTGTTTCCTACGACAAGGAAGGCATTACGCTCGAAGGCAAGAAATTTTCTTTTGGCGAAGGATGTAAGAAGGAATTGGAGGCACGCATTCAGTTATTTGTGCAGGAGCAAAAGAAGTTGTTATCATCCATGAACCCCGTCCTGACCGATACGCCACCGGAGCAGCGCCATTTTGGTTAGGGTCTCTTTTTGAGCCGGGCAGCCGTAAGGCTGCTCTTTTTCGATGATGGTTTTGCGGCCAGCTTTTTCACCGCCACTCCAAACGGCCAGGCATCCAGCCGTCATTGCAAAAGAGCTTTCTCATGGCAGTTTCTAAACTGTCCGGAAGGGATTTCTATCCCTTCCTTTTTTTGTGCCTAAGCTGTGCATAAGTTACGTAGATCTACCTATTGCCCTGCTGGCCAGAACTTATCAGCTTTACGCTGGCATCTTTTGTCGGGGGAAAGCAAAAGGGTACTGGTCCGTCGCATTTTCAGGGGCGGGCCTCTTTTATCATGCGTGCTACCAGCTTATCGATGGGCAGGGTAACGGAATGTTCTGAAAAATGAATCCAATCGATGAAGCGGAAAGTTTCCGTTTCACCCGTTTGCCGGTAGGCCTCCAGTTGCTGCTCGTCAAAGTCAAATTCTTTCTCGCGCAAGGGCACCGCAATCGGCTCCAGCGGCTGCACATAATAATAAATGGAAATAATCTGTTGATTGGGCCGAAACGCGGAAGGCTGATAAAAATCGGTAGTATAGATATGATCCCTCACTTCCACGGCCAGGTTCATTTCTTCCCTAAACTCACGCTTCAGGCAATCCCGGGTACCTTCACCCGGCTCCAGCCCGCCACCCGGAAATTTGGTATAATATCCTCCCCGGATATATTCATCACTAACCAGCACTTTGTATTCTTCTGATAATAAAATGCCATAAACCCGGATTGTTATACTTTGCATGAGAGGGGTCAGATTATTTTTTTGCGGAGGAATAACCAGCCGATTACCAGGGCAATCACCAGCGACAACAATACTACCAGGTAAAAGGCATAAGAGGAATTTTCAAATCCATTGGGAACATTCATGCCAAAAATACTGGCGATCAACACGGGGAAAGTGAGTACAATGGTAATTACCGACAGTCTTTTCAATACCTGGTTCTGGTTATTCGCGATGATGCTGGCAAAAGCATCCAGGGTGCTGCTGAGGATATTCGCGTAGATATTGGCCATTTCGAGGGCCTGCGAATTGTCGACTATCAGGTCATCCAAAATTTCTCGTTCTTCCTCATTCAAGCCCAAAAAATTGGTCCGCTCCAGCTTCATAAACAAGAGTTCATTCGAGCGAAGCGCGGTAACAAAATAAACCAGGCTTTTCTGGATCCGCATCAGCTCCAGCAGGTACTCATTCCGGCTTGAGTCATAGAGCTTCTGCTCAAACACATTCCTTCGCTGGTTGATTTCCTTGAGGTGTTCCATGAAGTTCTGCACCACTTTCTCAAATACCTTCAACACCATCATATTCTTCTTATCGGCATTCCGGTTCTGAAAAGTATTCAGGAATTTCTTGATGGCGGTATTTTCAAACGAATTCACCGTTACAATCTGGTTATGCGTTAGAATAATACAGATGGGAATGGTGATATAATAGGCATCGCTGTCGTTGAAGGAGTTATTCTCGGTGGGCGTCTTGATGACGATCAGCTTTACATTGTCTTCCTTTTCAAAGCGGCTGCGCTCATCTATATCAAGGGAGTCGGTCAGGAAATCGATGGGGATTTCCAAACCGTTCGACAATTCCGAAAATTCCTCCTGCTTCAGAGGGGGAAGCACATTGATCCAGGCCGCTTCCTGGTGTTTGTCTACTTCCACTGTGCGGTGGTCGATATTGCGGAAATACTGGATCAATCGTTGATGGGGTTGATTTATGGAATGATGCCTTCGAACACTTTTTCGGCGGGTCCGCTTAGCCAGATATTGATATATTTTTCCTCATCCAGCCGGTCAAACTCCACGCTCAGCGACCCGCCCAGCGTTCTCACCTGCACTTCGTTGTAGCCATTTTCATTATGGTAGCATACCAGTGCCGATGCTGTAACGCCGGTGCCGCAGGAATAGGTTTCATCTTCCACTCCCCGCTCATAAGTGCGGACTATAATTTCGTGGTCACCGGCCTGCTCTACAAAGTTGACGTTGATGCCTTCCTGCTCATAGGTTTTGCTATAGCGTATATCGCGGCCTTTTTTATACACATCGAGGTCCATTACATCGTTCACCAGTTTCACATAGTGGGGAGAGCCGGTGTCGAGTACAAAATCGCCATGTACTTTGCGGATACGGTCCACATCTTTCATGCGCAGGCTTACCATCCCTTCCATATCAATTTCGGCCTCATGTTCACCATCGATGGCCATAAAGCGATATTCCTGGCGATGAATACCCAGGTGGTAGGCAAACTTCACAATACAGCGCCCGCCATTGCCACACATGCTGCCTTCGCGCCCGTCCGCATTATGGTAGCGCATTTCAAAGTCATATCCCTCGCGCGTATTCAACAGCATGAAACCATCGGCGCCCACGCCAAAGCGGCGGTCGCAGATACGACGGATGCGGTCTTCATCAATGCCATTATAACGACCATCGCGGTTGTCCACAATTACAAAGTCGTTTCCTGTACCCTGGTATTTTACAAATTCGATACGCATAATTTTTCCGGAGCCAGCAAAATTAAGGCAATCCGGCGGGGTAAACGTCCATCGGGCCATAAAGGCTCAGAGCTTTTCCACTTTTTCGATGAATTTTTTGATCAACCCCTCCACAGCCGCCTTTCCGTCTTTGGAAAAAGTTTGGTTCACCCGGTTGGCAACAATGGCGTTCAGCGCCAGGCACTGGTGCCCCAGCAATTTACCGAGGCCATAAATGGCGGAAGTTTCCATCTCAAAATTGCTAATGCGGTGAGGGCCAAAGCGGAAATCAGTGAGCCGGTTAATTAGTCCGGGATTTTGCACGCCTAACCGCAGTACCCGGCCCTGCGGACCATAGAAGCCCGGACAGGTAACCGTGATACCCTGGTGAAAACCTTCCACAAAATGTTTGAGCAAATGGGAGGAAGCGCCATGAATATAAGGCTGACTCATGGGGCCCGTAATCTGCGTATGGGCGATAAAGGATTGCAGGAGCAGATTGTCTTCCTCGGTTTGTTCGTGCCGGTAAAAATGCAGAAGATTATCAATTCCCAGTCCGTGGGTGCTGGCCACGAAGCTATCTACGGGAATATCGGCCTGCAGCGACCCCGAAGTTCCCAGCCGGATAATTTGCAGGGGGCTTAGCCGGGGTTTTACGGTGCGGGTTGCAAAATCAATATTGGCCAGCGCGTCGAGCTCATTGAGAACAATATCGATATTGTCGGGACCGATACCGGAAGAAAGCACGGTAATTCTTTTGCGGCCCACATGGCCGGTATGGCTGATGAACTCGCGGTGTTGGGAGCGGTGCTCAATCCGGTCGAAGTATTTGCTGACTTCGGCTACCCGGTCGGGGTCGCCTACGGTGATGACGGTGCCGGCCAGTTCCTCCGGCCGCAGGTCGAGGTGGTAAACGGCACCCCGGGCGTTGATGATCAGTTCCGATTCAGCGATGCGGGCCATGGCAATCTTTCTTTTATTTCAGCGAAAATATCCTATTTTTGCCAGCCTTTCTTTTAGAAAAGGTCCTTTGGCCGAGTGGCTAGGCAGAGCTCTGCAAAAGCTCGTACAGCGGTTCGAATCCGCTAGGGACCTCGATACAAAAGCCGGTTCCGCTTTTAGCGGAACCGGCTTTTGTAGTTTAGGGTTGAAAGTTTAGGGTTGAATGTTCGTTGCTGTCTTTAGGTTTTGCTGTGTGGCTAGGCAGCCCCGCCCGGGCGGGGCGTACAGCGGTTCGAATCTGCCTCGCCGCCGGTGGGCGCGCCGTTAGTGAATGTGATGAATACCTCTTCTTTTCATAATTTCAGTTCCTGTATTTTTCTCAGTGCATTCTGCCTCTATAAATTGACTTTGATGAAAACTTACATTATTATCGGCGTTTCCTTATTAACCTGTTTATCGATTATTCACGAAGCGAACAGACGGTAATTTACGGTATCCCTTAATTTGGATAGGCAGCCAGAAGACTGTTTCCCGAACAGGAATGAATAGGGTCTGGCATTTTACTTACATGCGGTATAAATGTTATATATATACCGTACCTTTTTATAAGAAACTGATAGATTGATTTTTAGTGAAGCTTTGCCTAAGGCAACAAAGTAGTGGAGCTGGAGATCTGCTGTATTGCTGTTGCCAATATTTGCTTTCAAAAGCAATTTTTCGTTAAATGCTGGCGTTTTTGAGATCATACAATTATATTGCAATTCTAAACGCATAATCATGAAGCATACTTTCCTGGCCTTGTCCCTTTCCCTTGTAATGTTTGGTTGTACCAAAGATGAAGATGATCCCCCGGTAACGCCACCGGAAGCAGAACCTACTCAAATGGAATTGCTGACGGGTAAGCAATGGACGTATACCGAAGTGTATATCAACGCGACATCGCACAAAAACGGTACGCTGGTATATCAGCGTGGCGGCAGTGGCAACACGCAAAACCATAATAACACCAGGGCATTGTTCTGGCAGAACGGCGCATTTGATGAGTTGGAAGGACCCACCGCGCCCCATAATAAAATGACCTGGCAGTTTATTGGATCTGATAGTACTTCTTACCGTATGAGTTGGGGAAGTGGCAGCACCGACGTGCAAATCGTTCTTCTCGATGAAGACAGCTTTGAATGGTTCAATCCCACCCAGCAAATGTCGGGTGTGATGGTAGGAATAAAGTAAATTTTGCCCGGAACATACACGGCAATTATTTGCAAAGGGAACAGTCATTCCGGCTGTTCCCTTTTTTTATGTATGGTAATGCTCAGCGAGGATAGCGATTGTTTTAAACAGTATCCCCTACATTTGCGGGTATCCCGTACCCGGCCTGCGTAGTAATACGGGAGTCACCGGCGGTATTTTAGTGCATCTTGCGGGAATTACTCCACCTAAAAAAGCCACGACCATGAGCCACTTTATCAGCCTTACGGAAGCCAAAGCCATGACCACCCGCTATAAAAATGACCGGGAGGGCATCCTGAAGCAGGAATATCAACAGCGGAATATCCTGGTATTGTCCGAAACATTCGACCGCGCAGCTTTTGATACCCTGCTCGCCAAGCCCGGGTGTGCCGGACTGCGGTTCTACTACGGCATGATGCCTGACCTGCAGGTGCGGCTGATCGCCGTGGCCATCGACCAGGAAGGACATGACATCATTACCCCCCGAGAAGACGAATTGGATGAAAATACAGTGTATACTGATATTGTTGAAAAGGGAACAACCTGTCCACCTATTTGCCCACTAAACCCGGCTTTATAGCGTATGGTCGAAATCGTGGGACTAATTTCCGCCTTTAGTATCGCCCTGGCCGCCATCCTGGGAGTTTTTCGATACCGGAAAGTGGACCGGGTTTTTCATCCCTTTATTTATTTGTGCTGGGTAGCATTTGCTACCGAAATTATTACGCGCATCTATTTTTATCCACGTGCACTTACGGCCTATTCCGCCAACGTGTACAGCATCGCCGAGTTTAGCCTGATACTTTGGTTGATGTGGCGCTGGCGGGTGATTGGACGAAAAGCATTCTGGTGGATTAATGCGGTTTTGTTATTACTTTGGTGTATTGAGTTCCTGCTGTTCGATCGCTTTGAAGCATACGCCAGTTATTTTAATGTCATTTATGCGTTGGTGATTCTTTTGGTAAGCATTAAATGCCTTAGCTGGCGACTGGCCGCAGAACGGGGCAATCTTATCCGAAGCCCTTACCTGATTATTTGTTTTTCCTTTATTCTTTACTTCTCCGTGGCAACCATCGTGAATTCCTTTTGGTTTTATGGTTATCACGTCTCCCTGAATTTTTCTAAAGCCGTTGGTTATTTGCACTATTTTGCCAATAGTCTTTGTAATATTAACTATGCCATAGCCATATTATGCATGCCCAGGAAAGATCCCTTTATCTTGCCATATTGATTACGGTCGCTGTACTTTTAGTGCTGCTGATTTTTTACAGTTACTCGCTGATCCGGCAGCACCGGCGAAGCCGTCGCCTTTTCCAGGAAAAAGTGGCGGCTGAAATTCATACCCTCGAGAAGGAACGTCGTCGCCTGGCAGAGGATATGCACGATGAAATAGGCCCTGTAGTAGCAGGCATCAAGTTGAAACTCAATAGTATTGATGCTTTATCCGACATTGACCGCGCCACGCTCGATAAGGTGCAGGAAAATATGAGCCAGTTGCTCAATCGCCTGCGGGCCATCAGCAATAACCTGATGCCGGCCGTGTTGATGAAAAAGGGGCTGGCACCGGCACTCAAAGCCCTGATCGATGAATTTCAGGGTACCCGGGGACTGCACATCAAACTGGAACTGACTGAGCTCCCGGAGCTGGGGCCTGAAACAAGCACCAACCTTTATCGCATTTGCCAGGAAATTTTGGGCAATACCCTCAAGCATTCACAAGCGACGGAGTTGAGCATTCGCCTGAGCAACGAAGTGGATTTTCTTCGTCTCGAAACAAAAGATAATGGCATTGGTTTCAACCAACAGGAAGCCGCCACCCGGTCTCACAGCTATGGGCTGCACAATCTCCTCAACCGAACGGAACTGATAGGGGGCAGGATGTTTTTGGAAACAATGCCCGGGAAAGGGACGGTGTATGTGGTGGAAGTACCAGTTGGAGTAGTAAGTAGTAAGTAGTAAGTAGTAAGTGGGGAGTGTTAGATCAGTAGGGGTAAAAATCAGCGAATAAAATCTGCGGAATCTGCGCGAAATATTTCCGGCACTTTGAAATGGTATATCGTGCCAAAGCATTTCCCGCAGATTTTCGCGGATTGTTGCGCAGATTTACGCAGAAGGATTGATTTGCGTAAAAGCTGTTAACCATTTTTTGAACTTAAAAACGATTTGTACTTATCCAAGCCTTTCTACAAATCAACAAATCAACAAATAAACAAACTAGCACTCCCATGTCTCTCTACACCTACAAGCCCATCCGCGTGGTGGTGGCCGATGATCATGAGTTATTGCGTGAAGGGTTTCATACCATGCTGGCCAAGGCCGGTAATATTACCCTGGCCGGTGAGGCATCGGACGGCAGGGAGTTGCTCGATATATGTCGTGCGCTGCAACCGGATATCGTAATTACGGATATTAAGATGCCAGTGATGGATGGGGTGGAGGCAACCCGAATACTTTTGCAGGAAATGCCTACCCTGGGAGTGATCGCTTTTTCGATGTTTGATGAAGAGAACCTGATTGTGGACATGCTCGAAGCGGGAGCACAGGGTTATCTTTTAAAAAATTCGTCCAAACTGGAAATCCTGGAAGCCATTCGCACCGTCAGAGAGGGGGGTACATATTATTGTGCCGGTACTACGGCACGTATGGCTTCCATGATCGCCCGAAGTCGCCACCGGCCGGCAGGGCCCGCACCGGATAACAGTTTTAGTGAAAAGGAACTGGAAGTCATTCACCGCATCTGCCGCGAACAGGCCAGCAAGGAGATTGCCGCAGAAATGGGCCTTAGCCTGCGCACCGTGGAAGGCATCCGGCAGCGGATCCAGGAAAAAATGGGTGTGCGAAACGCAGCAGGTATTGTAGTCTACGCCATCCGTGAGGGTATATATAAAATATAAAACCCGGGTCGAAACCCGGGCTTACTGCAGAATAAGGCAATGGTTAAGGTTCTGCAAATGAACAGGACGAAAATAAGTTGGGCGATGACCTGTAAAAAGAGTGATTGCCGCAAATGGGCTTGCGGGTTGTACGGAGTAGTAAGTGGTAAGTAGGAAGTAGTAAGTAGGAAGTAGGTTTATTCCAGGGGCCCCTTTCGGGCACAATACCATCATATTGACGGGATCGAACCGCCGACTCGCCTTCGGCGGAGCGCGCCCCTCTGCTTGTAAGGCATATTCCGCCAGAGGCGGATAAACTCCCTTTCAAAATCCTTGCCATCGATAAACGCAAAATCCCCGGCATAACCGGGGATTTTGTGGGAGTTGACGGGATCGAACCGCCGACCCTCTGCTTGTAAGGCAGATGCTCTGAACCAGCTGAGCTAAACTCCCTTTTTTCCTTTGGGAGTGCAAAGATAAGGCTGTTAGCTATCTGTCCAAATTTTTTTCGGCTTTAATTGGCTGCATGGTAATTAATCATCCAGCAAACGCCAAACTTGTCTTTGAGGCTCCCAAAATAGTCGCCCCAAAACTGATCCGCCAGCGGCATTTCCACTTCGCCACCGGCGCTGAGGCCATTGAACAGGCGGTCGGCTTCCTGCTTATTGTCGGGGTGGAGTGATATATAGGCATTATTTCCCTGTATCAGTTTCTGGCCATACGAGGGAAGGATATCAGAACCCATCAGGGTGCAATGCTCGCTCACCTTAAGCGATACATGCAGTACCCGATTTTTTTCTTCCTCCGTAATACCCTCCATACCCGGAGCGGAAGACATGTGATGCAGATCATTTAGATCTCCTCCAAATACCGTTTTGTAAAACTGGAATGCTTCGTGGCAATTACCGTCGAAATTGAGATAAGGATTCATTAAGGTCATGGCAATAAATTTTGATGAGGCTGCAATTAATGGATTTTCGGTCGACCATAGTGGGACAATCCCGACAAAGCGGGAAATTAAGGCGACGTGGAGGTTTGGTATCTGTCAATATGTATTCGCCATGGTCATTTACATCCTATTGACACTTGTGCGATAACTCCTTCCCGAACCCAGAAATCTCTCAAATTCACAAATCGCCGAATTTTCTAATTTGCGGCTGATTATCAGTAGCAAACAAATGAATATATTCCAAAATTCAAGCGGTTTCCTGCCCAATCGCCACCTGCGCGGGCGTCATCCGTAATTTACGCTTTCACAAAATCGGGAGAATTGCTATTTTTGAGCAAAGCATTTGCAGAATGGCTTCCACCAGGAACCAAATACTTACCAGGGAAAACGAAGAAACGGATCTGCTCACCATCGAGGATGAGGGATGCAGCCTTATTGTGTGGAATGATGAGGTCAATACTTTCGATTGGGTGATTGAAACCCTCGTGGAAGTATGTGGTCACACACCCGAGCAGGCGGAACAATGTTCCCTGCTTATCCATTTTAAAGGAAAATGCGCGGTGAAAAAAGGCGAGTATGAAGAAATGAAAACCATGTGCGATGCCATCACCGACCGTGGCATTGGCGCCACGGTAGAGACGCTTGCCAGTTAGTTAACCTATAGCCTTATCAACCATGTCGATTTTCGCATTGGATAAGGAACTCTATTTTCCCCCGGTACATTTAGCGGATCCCGATGGCCTGCTGGCTATTGGCGGCGACCTGAGCACAGAGCGTCTTTTACTGGCTTACCGCCAGGGCATATTTCCCTGGTACGAAGGTGATCATATCCTCTGGTGGAGTCCCCATCCCCGCTTTGTACTCTTTCCCGATGAAATCCGCATCAGTAAATCAGTTCGATCACTGCTCAACAAATCTTTTTTCGAATTTAGCATCAACAAAGCTTTTCGCGATGTGATCCATGCCTGCAAAACCATTCCCCGCATGGGGCAGGATGGTACCTGGATAACTGATGAAGTGGAACGATCTTTTACTCAACTTCACGAAATGGGATACGCCATCAGTGCCGAAGTATGGAAGGAGGGTCAACTGGTGGGTGGGCTCTATGGTATTCGTATGGGAAAAGTATTCTTTGGGGAGAGTATGTTTAGCTACCATTCCAATGCATCCCGCTATGCCTTTATCCAATTACTTCGTCATCTAAAATCTGAGGGGGTGGAATTGGTAGACTGCCAGGTTTATACACCTTATCTCGAAAGCATGGGTGCCCGCATGATCAGCCGCGAAGAATTCCTGCGCTGGCTTCATCCGGCTGGCTGATCTGATTTGCTCCTGCAACAATAAAGCCTATTTTTGGCGCAACAAAATTCGCGTCTTGAAGTCACCCCGTTTTGTATTCATTCTCGTTGTAGCCCTGGGTCTGCTGCTGTTCTTTGTACGCCGCTGGCAGCAACAAAGGGAGGATTCCAATAATCCTACAACCACTACTACCACGCGCAAAACCGCTGAGGATAAGGTCAATCGCAACCGCGGATTCGATCGACGCACTTCCTTTCTTGAATATACGGCTCATGCGAAATGTCGTATGCAATGCCGGCGCATTAGCCAGGCTGAGGTGGAAGAGATTATGCGCGATGGAAAAATCAATTACAAGAAAAGCGATGTGAAAGACCGACCCTGTCCCACTTACGCGCTGGAAGGCACAACCCGTGATCGGCAACGAGTGCGGATTGTATTTGCCCAATGCGATTTTAAAACCAAAGTAGTTACCTGTATTGATCTCGACACCGACTGGGCCTGTGATTGTCCGGGCGATGACCGTAATAAATAGCTGGCCGGATGCATTTAGTCAAAAAGATCGCTGGTTTTTTCTATAGCGTTTACGCCATGATTCTTTTTGTGGGAATTATGCTGCTGGTTTTTCCATTCGTCATCCTCGCCAGCCTTTTTGGCCGAATCCGCGGGGGCAACCTGGTGTATCGGCTTTGTAGTTTGTGGGCAGATATCTGGTTCCCGCTCATTTTTATTTTCCATAAGAAAATTTATCTGTCCCCACACGACCGGTCCCGTTCCTATATTTTTGTCAGCAACCATATTTCCTATCTCGATTCGGCTGTATTGGTGAAGGCCTACCGGCAACCGATACGCGCTTTGGGAAAAGTGGAAATGGCGAAAGTGCCCATCTTCGGTTATATCTATCGGAATGCGATCGTAACGGTGGATAGAAGCAGTGCCGAAAACCGGGCACGTAGCATCCGCGTACTAAAATCAGTGATCCGGAAAGGAATTTCCGTGCTGGTTTTTCCGGAGGGCACTTTTAATACCAGCGGAAAGCCTTTACTGGAGTTTTATGACGGCGCCTTTCGGATCGCCCTGGAAACACAAACACCCATCAAGCCGGTATTATTTCTCGATACATTCGACCGGATGCATTACCGCTCCATATTTTCCCTAAACCCGGGAATCAGCCGAATACTTTACCTCGATGAAATACCCGTGGACGGGCTATCCCTGAGCGAACTCCCGCAATTGAAAGCGACAACCGCTGCCATCATGGAGAAAGCCCTTCGGGAATGGCAGGCCAGTTGGATCCGGGACGATATCCCGGTTTCTGAATAGATGCCGCCCGGCTGGATTTAGCTAAATTTGCCCACCCGATTGGGATATTAATCGAAGAAAACACATTCTATCCATTCATGCATTACGCCGAAGTCATCATACCTCTCATGCTTCCCCGGAATTATACCTGGGAAGTACCGGTGGAAATGCTGGAACGAATCCGACCCGGATGCCGGGTAGAGGTGAACCTGGGAAAGTCAAAAAAATACGCTGGTGTTGTTAAAAACATCAGCACACAAGCGCCGGAATGGGTAGATACCAAACCCATTCTGAACCTCCTCGATGTGGAGCCGGTTTTGCATGAGGAGCAGCTAAAGCTTTGGGAATGGATCGCATCCTATTATATGTGCAGTGAGGGAGAGGTGATGGCAGCAGCCCTGCCTGCCCATTTCAAACTGAGCAGTGAATCCATCGTGGTGTTTAATGAAGAATTTGGCGACAACTTTTCTGAACTTGACCATGACGAATACCTGGTGGCAGAGGCACTACTGATCAAAAAAGAATTACGGCTTACTGAAGTGCAGCAAATTCTGGATTCTGCCCATGTGTACCCGGTAATCAACCGCCTCATCCTGAAAAAAGTCTGCTATATCTGGGAAGCACTGAAGCAGACCTATTCGCCCAAGAAGGAGACCTATATTCAGCTTCACCCTGATTACCTGGACGAAAGCAGGCTGGAGGCATTGCTCAATGAGGACCCCAAACTACGCCGGGCGGAAAAACAGATGGAGCTGTTGCTGGCTTTCCTTCATATAACGCGGACAGAAGGCGAGGTAACCAAAGCGGCCCTTCTCAAAAAGTCGGGTGCCAGCGATGCGCAGGTGAAGGGCCTGGTGGATAAGGGTATTCTGCTGGTGGAGAAAAGGAATGTGGATCGTATCCGGATGCTGCCTCCTCATGTAAACATTGATTTCACTTTGTCGGATGCGCAGGAAAAAGCCTATCAGTCGCTGCTGGCACAAATGAAGGAGAAGGCGGTTTGCCTCTTGCATGGGGTTACATCGAGTGGCAAAACACAGCTTTATGTGCGACTGATGGCGGAGGAAGTGCGCAAGGGCAAACAGGTATTATTTCTGCTCCCCGAAATTGCGCTCACCTCACAGGTAATCCGTCGTCTGCAAAAACATTTTGGCGGTTATATCGGCATATATCATTCCCGGTTTTCGCACAACGAAAGGGTGGAAATCTGGAATAAGGTGAAAAGCGGTGAGCTGAAAATCGTGTTAGGCGCCAGGTCAGCGCTCTTCCTGCCTTTCCAGGATTTGTCGCTGATCATTTGTGATGAAGAACATGACGCATCTTTTAAGCAACAAGAGCCCGCGCCGCGCTACCATGGCCGTGATGCCGCCATTTATTATGCCTCACTGTTTGGCGCCAAAACCGTTTTGGGCAGCGCCACTCCCTCCTTTGAATCTTATTACAACGCCGTAAATGGCAAGTATGGCCTCGTTGAATTGAATGAGCGATTTGGTGAGATTGACCTGCCGGGTATTGAAATCATTGATACCCGCAAAATTGAACGAAAAGACCGGGAGAAACCCATCTTGTCGCCGGCATTAACCGAAGGCATCAACCATACTATGGCGGCCAATAAACAGGTAATCCTGTTTCAGAACCGAAGGGGATATTCGCCCTACCAGGTATGTATGGTTTGTGGCTGGATTCCGCAATGTCGCTATTGCGATGTATCGCTCACTTATCATAAGCTGAGCAATAAGCTTCATTGCCATTATTGCGGTAGCACCTACCCGCCGGTGCATACCTGTGCGGCTTGCGGAAATCATCAGTTTACGCAGAAAAATTTTGGTACGGAAAAGATTGAGGAGTTGTTGCAGGAAACATTTCCAACAGCCAAAGTGGCCCGCATGGATATCGACAGCGTAAGAGGGAAGCAGGCCCATGATGCGTTGATACAACTTTTCGAACAGCAACGTATCGATATCCTGGTAGGTACGCAAATGGTGGTGAAAGGGCTCGATTTTGATCATGTGGGGCTGGTAGGTATCCTGGATGCGGATGGTTTGCTGCATTTCGCGGACTTCAGGGTGCATGAGCGGGCATTTCAATTGATGGAGCAGGTAAGTGGCCGTGCCGGTAGAAAGGGGGAGAAGGGCCGCGTGCTAATTCAAACCACCCAGCCCAGCCATCCAGTACTCCTGCACGTACAGCGCCATGATTTTAAGAAGCTCTTTGAAGAAGAATTACCCAAGCGGAAACAATTCGGATATCCGCCCTATACACGCACCATTCATATTTCCTTTCGTCATCGTTTTCGGGAAATAGCGCAGCAGGCGGCCCGGCAATATGCCGATGCTTTGCAGAACCGGTATGGACCATATATCATCGGTCCGGGCGAGCCGGTGGTAAACCGGGTTCGAAACCTTTTTTTGATGGAATTACTGTTGAAATTACCGCGCGATCAAAAGTTGTTGCAGCAATGTAAGAAAGATCTGTTGGAGCAAATCGCCATCCTCCACCAGGAGAAACGATACAGGTCTGTAGTAATCCTTCCCGACGTGGATGCAGTGTAATCTCTGCCAATTCCCCTATTTCCTATCAATACAAAAAAACCAACAACTTACTACTTACTACTTACAACTTACTATCCACCATCTCCCGAAATTGATACCTATGCACACCCAGCGCCGGCGATTTTGCGGCTTTTATCATGGCCATGGCCACCTGATGGGCCTGGATGGGACGGTATTTACTGAATGAGCCCATCATCAATGGGGCCAGAAGGGGAAGGGTCTTGCCGGCCATCTTTTCCACCCACCTTTTTTCTTCCCGGTTACCCAATAGCAGCGATGGTTGAAAGAAATGAACGGAAGCAAATGGCTCCAGGCTGATGGCGTCTTCGACATGACCTTTCAGACGCAGGTAGAAATTGCCGCTTTTGCTGTTGGCGCCCACAGCCGATACCAATAGAAACTTTCGGCAACCAATTTCATGGCATACCCTTGCCGCCCTGACGGGGATATCGAAATCAATTTTTTTATACGCTTCCTTATTACCCTTCACCTTTTTTTGCGTGGTACCGATGGCGCAAAAAACCGCTTCGCAACCGTCTATCGCCAGCTTCACCGACTCGGCATCCGCAAAATCCACCAGCTTTACTTCCACTTTCGGATGGGGCGAAACCAGAGGCCTTCTGACCAGCATCCGAACGCCGGCAACTGAAGGATCATCCGCCAGCAGTGCTATTAATTCCCGACCAATCAAACCGGTTCCTCCCAAAACGGCGTATTGCAGCGCTTGCATATTCGGTGGCTTGAATGTTTAAATAGTTATTTTTGAATATATGCAATTTCAGGAAAATTACCCGTTGAAGCCCCATAACAGTTTCGGTATCGACGTGCAGGCTCGTTATTTTGCCTTGTTTCAAAGCGTAGAAAACCTGAACGCCCTTGCGGAATACGCGTTTCCGGGTCAGATTGTTCAACCCGACCTGGTATTGGGTGGTGGCAGCAATATCCTTTTGACGCGGGATTTGCCCGGTTGGGTTTTTCATAACCAGATAAAAGGTATAAGCCTGGAGTCGGAATCGGAGGATGGGTTTATAGTGAGTGTTGGTGCCGGCGAAAACTGGCATGGCTTTGTGCAATATTGTATCGAGCAGGGTTGGGCGGGTCTGGAAAATCTTTCCCTGATTCCCGGTTCTGTGGGTGCGGCGCCGATGCAAAATATCGGGGCCTATGGTGTGGAATTGAAGGATTGCTTCTACGATCTCGAGGCCTGGCATCGGGGCGAACGCAAAACGGAGCGCTTTGATGCCGCTGATTGTGCCTTTGGCTATCGGGAAAGTGTGTTCAAAGGAAAATGGAAGGATCAGTTTATCATCACCAAAGTTCGATTCCGGTTAAAGCGGAAGCCGGAATACCATATCAGCTATGGAGCCATCCAGCAGGAATTGGAAAAAATGGGAGTGCAGGAACTTAGCATCCGGGTAGTTGCCGATGCGGTAATCAGGATCAGGGAAAGCAAATTGCCCGATCCGAAAAAAACGGGGAATGCGGGTTCATTTTTTAAGAATCCCAGCGTGCCCGGAGATGTTTTTGAAAAACTGAAACAAACCTTCCCCAATATGGTAGCCTATCCCAACGAAGATGGCACCTGGAAGCTGGCTGCCGGCTGGCTGATTGAGCAATGTGGCTGGAAGGGATATCGGGAGGGCGACGCGGGTTGTCATGCACAACAAGCCCTGGTACTCGTCAATTATGGCAATGCGACCGGAAAAGAAATTCTCTCACTCGCCCAACGAATCAGCGATTCGGTAATGGAGAAATTTGGGGTGGAGCTGGAGAGGGAAGTGAATGTGGCGTGAGGCGTGAGTAGTGAGTAGGGAGTGGTAAGTAGGGATATGTAGGTGGTAAGTGGTGAGTTGGCAATCAAGTGCCACACACACGCTGAATTTAGTTGGCAGATTTTTCTCTGAAGCCAATTTTCAATTCATCGCCTCCTATTGGAACGGATTCTTTTCAACTCACTACTCCCAACTTACTACTCCCTACTAACTACTCACTGATCACGCTTCCTCATCAAATTCCCCTTCAAAATCCTCCTCCCTTCCCAGGTTCATCATGCTTCCTATCAGGTCTTTGAATTCTATCTTGCTTTCAAAGATTTTTTTGCTGATCAGCGAATAGGCCGCGAGGCCATGCAATACAAATTCCATCAGGAGGGCCGACTGGTTTTCGTTGGCTTTCGGGAAATAGCGCTTCACCAGGGCATGTAAGCCCTCTACCTGGTAAAGCTGTACTATTTTGTCTTTGTCGCGGGTATTAAAACTCAGATTGAGCTGATTGCCCTTATCGAACCAGGCGCTGATGGCCCGGTAAGGATTGTCTTCTTTTTCCTGTACGGTTGCTTTTCCGCTGGCCCGGCGCTTCTTGATCATATCCGGGTTGGGAAAATATTGAATGAACTGGCTGCGGATGGCTTTGTCTACCAGGTTCATCGCCACCTGGTAGGGGCCTTCCTGTTCGCCTTCGTATACCAGTTCAATTTTTCCGGTGATGGAAGGAATAATGCCGGCCAGGTCGGCAATCCAGACCTGTGTTTTCTTTTCGTTGTTTAAAATTGCGCGACGTTCGGCGGCACTCACGGCATTTTCATACGCGGAGATCGTCAGGCGCGCGCTTACACCGCTTTTCTTATCTACAAATTCGCTGGCCCTTGCTTCAAAGGCTATTTGTTCGATCAATCTTTTCACCAGGTCGCTCACCTCCACCATCGCCTGTTGTTCTTTTTCGAGAGCTGCTTCCTGGCTGGTAATTTCCAGCGCTTCCTCCAGCGATTTGGGATAGTGGGTCAAAATCTGACTCTGGATCCGGTCTTTTAGCGGCGTCACTATTGAACCGCGGTTGGTATAATCTTCCGGGTTGGCTGTAAATACAAAAAGAATATCGAGTGGCAAACGCAATTTGAAGCCACGGATTTGTATATCCCCTTCTTCGAGAATATTAAACAAAGCCACCTGAATGCGGGCCTGCAGGTCGGGAAGCTCATTGATGACGAAAATGCCACGGTTGCTTCGTGGAATTATGCCGTAGTGGATGACCCGGTCATCGGCAAAGCTTAATTTGAGGTTGGCTGCTTTAATGGGGTCGATATCGCCAATAAGATCCGCCACGCTCACATCGGGTGTGGCCAGCTTCTCCCCATATCGTTCGCTGCGGTGCAGCCATTCAATGGGCGTATTGTCGCCTTTTTCAGCGATCAATTCCTGTGCATAGCGTGAAATAGGGTTCAGCGGGTCTTCGTTAATGTCGCTGCCGGCAATAACAGGAATATATTCATCGAGCAGCTCCGTCATTTGCCGCGCCATGCGGGTCTTGGCTTGTCCTCGTAAGCCAAGAAACAGGATATTGTGTTTGCTGAGAAGCGCCCGTTCCACATCGGGAATCACGGTGTCTTCATAGCCCACAATTCCCTGGAAAGTAGGTTCCTGCCTTTTCAAACGGTCAATAAGGTTCTTGCGAATTTCTTCCCGGATGCTTTGGCTCCTGTATCCGGATTTTTTCAGTTCACCTAAGGTTGCGATTTTTTTCATACACGGTTGCTGTCTAAGGTATCGGCTATCAAATCTGTTTAATAAATTGTTTTCCGCTTGCCCGATTCAAAATCCCGGAAGATAAAGGCGCCAAGCTTATCGAGCGATGCAAAGAAGGCCTTGCCCTGGTTGGTTTCGGTAAACTCCTGTACAAAACGCTGCAGGTATGGGTCGGTGGCGATCATGAAAGTGGTAATGGGGATGCGCAGCTTCTTGCATTGTGCTGCCAGGTTCATGCAGCGATTCACCACTTTTCGGTCAAGGCCGAAACTGTTTTTGTAATAACGCTTACCAATTTTCAGGCAGGTGGGTTTGCCATCCGTAATCATGAAAATCTGCTTATTCGGATTTTTCCTTCTGCGAAGGATATCCATGGCCAGTTCCAGCCCGGCGACGGTATTGGTATGATAGGGACCCACTTGCAGATAGGGCAGGTCCTTTACCTCAATGGGCCAGGCATCATTGCCGAATACGACAATATCGAGTGTGTCTTTGGGATACTTTGTTTTGATAAGCTCGCTCAGCGCCATCGCCACTTTCTTGGCCGGTGTTATCCGATCCTCTCCATACAGAATCATCGAATGCGAAATATCAATCATCAATACCGTGGAAGTCTGTGCTTTGAAGTCAGTTTCCCTGATGCTCAGGTCATCTTCCTGCATTTGAAAACTATCAACCCCGTGATTGATCTGCGCGGTGCGGATCGACTCGGTAAAATCAATCTGCTCCAGCATATCGCCAAACTGAAACTGTCGGGTATCGGAATTGGGCTCGTCGCCCTGGCCCGGTTTAAAACTATGATGATCGCCCTGTTTCGTTTTCTTCAGCTTGCCAAATATCTCTTCCAGACTCTTTTTGCGAATGCTTTGCTCTGTTCGGGGAGTAATCTTGATTTCTCCCTTTTCGTTGTCGTCGGTGATATAGCCTTTTTCACGAAGATCCTCTATAAAGTCTCCCATACCATATTCATCATCGGTTAGCCCATACTGCTTATCCAGCTCATTCAGCCACGACAGGGCTTCGGATACATCGCCACTGGTGTAGTTGATGAGTTGTAGAAACAGGTTGAGCAACTGGTCAAATTTGCTCTGGCCCTGTTCGTTGGGATCGAATCGGGAAAAATGGAAACCACGCATACAAGTCGAAATTACAACTATTGTAACAATGGGTTCCGGTAATGGTTCTGAGCTACCATAGAAAAGCAAGGCGGCCAATTGGCCGCCTTGCTTTTCTATGGTAGGTTGAGAAAGGAAGATTAATGACTTACGGGAGGCTGTCGGGCTTGTTTTCAATGGTTCCGCCGCCGCCCTCCTGGGTGGAGCTGGCGGGTTGGGTAGCTCCGTATGCACGCTCAAT
Source organism: uncultured Citrobacter sp. (assembly GCA_964395095.1). Taxonomy (GTDB): domain Bacteria; phylum Bacteroidota; class Bacteroidia; order Chitinophagales; family Chitinophagaceae; genus CAYMZZ01. The sequence goes on along the minus strand of CAYMZZ010000001.1, from coordinate 257,683 downwards.
ATCCTCCAGCACTACCAGCATAATCTGGTTAAGGAAGGCCTCTGTTCCTTCAAGCGTTCCAACGAATGCTTCCGGCTTCTCCATCTTCAGGTAATTATAATATGCCTGTTGCTGCTCCAGGTCTTTACGCACACCCTGCCTGATTTTCTCAGCCAGTTCCCGATTGCCCGCCTTATAGGCAGCTTCGAGGTATTGCAGGCCCGTTTGGTTATGGGAACTATAGCGGCTCACATAACCATAGGGGAGATTTTCCGGATCAATGCCTTCTTCCGCTTTGGCCAGCAATTGAAGGGCTTTTTCTTTTTGACCATTATCAGCCATATTGCCGGCTGCTTCCGCATACACGGCCCTGATATTGAGCAGGTGTCGCCTGTTTTCTTCGTCGAAATAAACCCCTTTTTTATTGGCGCCTCCGAATCGGAAATCTTCCATCAGGTTTTGATACATAACCGCTTCGTTATTATCGCGAATGGAAGGGCCACCCAGGCCTACGCGCAGGGTGCGGCTCAGCGAGTCGAGGCTTCTTTCAATCACCCAGTTTTGTTGCGGTGCTTTCATTTGCACCGGCACCAGCCTGTAGGCCATGCCATCCTTGCGGAGGTACTGGCCAAATCCGAGCTCGCCAAAGGGCGATGTGAAATAGATGGGCCTTTCCCACTGATTTGCAGCGATGATGTTGAGAATGACAAGGTCATTCTTGTACATGGTGGTTTTGGGAATTTCGAAGCGCATGGGGCTGATGATACTGTCTTCCGGATTTACCGTACCATTTGCCCGTACAACTTCAGGGTTCACGTCCACATATACTTTTGTTACGGGATAAGAGGGCAAGGGCTCGCCGCGGCTATTATTCATCTTATTGGGGTCATCGCTGCCTATATATTCCATTACCTTGGTCAGGTTCTCGAATATATTCTGATTAAAGCGTTTGGGGTCGTGAACAACAAAGTTCCGGTTGTTGCCCCTTGTTTTCTCAGGTCCCCAGAACAGGTCCACGGCTTCCGCATCGTTCACTTTGTAGCGCAACTGGTCGATATACCAGTCGATACCAAGCAGGCTGTTGTTGATGATTCGAATATCCTTGCGCACAGCTTCCACTTCCTGTGCGTACCAGAGCGGATAGGTATCATTATCGCCAAAAGTGAAAATGATGGCATTGGGTGCACAGCTTTCCAGGTAATCGCGGGCCAGATCCGGCGCCAGGGTTTTCTGGCTACGGTCATGGTCATCCCATTCCTGCTGGGCCATCAATACCGGCACGGCCATGCAGAGTATGGCTGCCCCCAGGTTGAGGATTCCGTTGTTCCTTCCTCCACCCGAAAGGGCGCGCAGCAGCAAACTGCCTCCTGCGGTGATGGCGGCAAATAGCGCTGTAGCCACCAGGCAGGGTATAAGGGTATTGCCTGGCCCATTAGCGTTGAGTGAGCTGAAGGCGGTTATCGTAAAGGTTAAAGCCGAGCCATAAGCCAGGGTTTGCTGGAAGCTCATTTTATCGGCAAGGTCGCGTGCCAACCGAACGAATGCCACCACCGATAGCCCGATCCAGATGGCGAAGGCATAGAATGAACCCACATAGGCATAGTCGCGTTCGCGGGGCTGATTACCCGGCTGGTTCAGGTAAAGTACAATGGCAATTCCCGTAAAGAAGAAGAGCAGGAAGCTCACGATCCAGTCTTTCCGGTTGCGGATATACTGGTACACGCAACCCAATATGCCCAGCACAAAGGGTAGCATGTATAGTTTATTGTTGGCTTTATTGTTTTGCAGGCTCTCGGGCAGTTGCGACTGATCGCCCAATCGCGCGTTGTCCATGATTGAAATACCCGAAATCCAGTTCCCGTCGCGTACGTTGCCGAGGCCCTGCACATCGTTTTGCTTGCCTGCAAAATTCCACATGAAATAACGCCAGTACATCAGGTCCATCTGGTAGGTAAAGAACCATTCGAAGTTGTCAGCATAACTGGGGGCTTCGTATTTGCCCGTCTGCCGATCCTGCCCAAGACCCAGCCAGTTGGCATAGAAACGGGCATGACCCTGGTCTTCGCTGGGATCCCAAATACGGGGGAAAAGTTGTTGCTCGGAAAGCGGGTAACTATACTCGCGCTGGCGACCGATGGGTTCATATTTATCACCCACACGGGCATAGCGCATTTCTTTCTCTACGATGTCGTTAGGAACAGCAGCGAAATGCGGACCGAATACCAGTGGCGCGCTGCCGTACTGTTCACGGCTCAGGTAGTACACCAGGTTCATCGGGTTGTCCACATTGTTCATATCAATGGTGGGGTTGGCATTGGAGCGTATCATGGCCGTGAAGTAGAGGGAGTAACCCAGCATCACGAACGCATAGGACCAAAGCGCCAGCTTGAGAACGCGAAGGGCGGTGGGTTTAAAGAAATAACCCAAAGCACCGGCGAGGATGGCCACCAGCAGGAATTTCCCCAGCATGGAGCCTCCCGAGCTGCCGGGTGCCATAAAGAAGGGCAACAGCGAGAGCGCCAGGAATGAAAGGAACCAAAGAATGGCCGTGGTTTGGTTGAATTTGGCTGCCTTCAGGCGTAAGCCCCAGATAATCACTGCGGCAAAAGCCACGAAATATAGCCCAAACCCTACAAACAGCGGCAGTCCAACCGAGTTCACAAAAAACAGGTCGAAGAGGCCCGCAGCCTTCATGGAATATTGAATGATGGTGACCTGCATCAATCCTACAATCAAACAACCGATCAGGAACGCGATTATGGCTCCCCATTTGGTAGGTTGATAGCGGCGATAATAATACACCATCACGATGGCGGGTATGGTAAGCAGGTTGAGCAAGTGCACACCTATCGACAGACCCATCATGAAAAACAGGAAGATGATCCAGCGGTCGCTACGTACGCGGGCTTCCTGGTCGTCGCCGGCATGCTCGTCGGCATGTTCCCATTTCAGTATTGCCCAAAACACGAGTGCAGTAAAGAAAGATGAAAGGGCATATACTTCGCCTTCCACGGCGCTATACCAGAAAGAGTCGCTGAAATTATAGGCAAGGGCGCCCACGGCACCTGCCACCATAACGGTAAATATTTGGGAGGCGGTCAGTTCTTCACCAGCGCTGACAAACATCTTGCGGGCAAAGTGGGTGATGGTCCAGAAAAGGAAAAGGATGGTCACCGCACTGGCGAGCGCGCTCATAAAGTTCACCGCGCTTGCAGCGGTGAGGGGATCATCGCCAAAAAGGATAATAAAGAAGCGTCCCAAAAGGGTGAATACCGGGGCTCCCGGAGGGTGGGGCAGGCCAAGGTTTTTAGCAGTGGCTACAAACTCTCCACAATCCCAAAGGCTGCCACGTGCTTCCCGAGTTAGCATATAGGTGGCCAGGGATATCAAAAAAACGACCCATCCGGTGAGGTTATTGACTTTTCTGAAATTCATACCCGATTAATTTTCGCCCGATTTTAGGGGGCAAGCAAAAATAGGGAAACGGTTGCTTTTAACGCAATCGGATATGCCCGCCTTGCTATTCGAAATAGACCCTTACAGTTTGGTAAAAAAGCTGGTTTTGGAGATAACTGGCCGATTGTGCATTTTTTTCGGAATAACCCTTTAAACCAAAAAGTCCCGCGGCATTGCCCTTATTGATGGCAATTTCCAGATAACCTGCGCTATTGAAGAGGGCCAGTTTTTCACCGGGGTTCACGTCGGCATAGGATTCGCTGATGCGTTCAATTACTTCATCGCGTTTGAATACGATCCGAAAGCTGCGACCGCGGCGCTGGCTCTCAAATTGTTCGCGGCGGATGTTGACCACTACATTTTCGAAATTGTCAATGAAGATAATCTGGCCTTCGATCCAGTTATTATCGAGCAGGGGGCGCAGGTGGTTTTTTTCAAGGTATTGCGGATCAGGATTGCCGATCTGCTGAATGGGGTCGCCATTGACCAGTTGATGGATGATTTGTGCCATCACGCGTACACAGTAAATCGTGTTCTTGCTGGCCGATTTTTCCAGGGGTATGCCAATCACCAGGTCAGGTCTTTCTTCCAGAATCATGTGCAGCAGTCCATTGTCGGCACAAAGGATGTATTGATTCTGATGAAAGGCCAGCAAGAGTTGCTCCGGCTTTTTCTCAAACAGGTTGACCAATACCATGTGATAGGTAAAGTCAGGGAAATTGCGGAATGCGCTTCGGCAGATATAAGCCGCATGCGGCGCGTTGAAGGGGGGGATATTGTGCGAAACATCTACAATCTGACTATCCGGATCCACTTGCAATAGCTGTGCCTTGATGGCGGCTACCAGATAATCCTGTGGACCAATATCGGATGTGAGCGTGATGAGGGCCAATGAGGGAGTTTGAAGTTTTAAGTTATAAGTTATAAGTTCAGCGTTTTGGAAGGGACTTTATTTGATAAGCTGCCCGTCTTTGAAAAAGAATTTATGGACCAATTTATCTGCCAGGCCCGGGAAAAATTTGTTGAGAAAAACGGTTCTTTTGCCGGTGAACGTCATCACCAATGTCCTTTTCTTTTTTCGAATGGCGGTCAGGATGCGTTCGGCGCATTCTTCGGCGCTCATCATTTTGCTTTCGTCCATGGGAGTTTCGCCATGCGATGCGCCATCTTTATTCAGGGCGGCCTGGCGGATATTGCTGGTGGTAAATCCAGGGCTCACCCACATCACATGTACGCCTTCGTCGAGCAATTCTGTTTTAATGGCTTCGAGCCAGCCCTGGAGGGCATATTTGCTGGCGGAGTAGGCGCTGCGGCCGGGCAGGCCCCGGTAGCCGGCAATAGACGATACGCCCACGATGGTACCTTTTCTTTCAATCAGGGAGGAAAGGGCATATTTGGTGCAGTAAACGCTGCCGAAGAAGTTAATGTCCATCACTTTACGAAGTACATCCATATCGGCGTCTTTCAACAGGGCGCGCATGCTGATGCCCGCATTATTGATCAGGATATCGATGCCACCATACACTTTGAGGGTAGTTTCCATAAAGCGCCGGCAATCATTTTCGCTGCTTACATCAGCCACCATGGTATGGAGGGGGAAGGAAGGATAGGCCGACTGCAGGTGGTAGATTTTATCATGGTTTCGTCCACAGGTAGCCACTTTGGCGCCCGCGCGCAGGAGTTGGTCCACCAGGGCTTTGCCGATTCCATCGGTTCCACCGGTTACCACCACAACCTTGTTCTCAAAAAAAGATGCCATAGTATAAAGCTTATAGGCGCAAACCTACTTCAAAAATTGGCAAATAGCTTATTTGAAATCAAGGAGATAATAGGAAAGCCGGGCTAAAACGAATTTTGTAAATCTTCGAGTTTTTTTTGGAGCGAAAAATCTTTGCCCTTATTTTTGCACCCCGTTTGAATGATTGACGCCAAAAGGTAGATTTTGATTCCGTAGCTCAGTTGGTAGAGCAATACACTTTTAATGTATGGGCCCTGGGTTCGAGTCCCAGCGGGATCACAGAAGTCGCTTCGAATTTGAAGCGGCTTTTTTAATTTTATGAAGCCTTTGAAATCGGTTATGCGGATTTGTTGATCTTGAAGGGTAGAGCATCCCGATTTTAATCGGGAGGGCCCTGGGTTCGAGTCCCAGCGGGATCACAAAACAAAAGGCTTTGAATGCTTTGCCTGTAACTATGCCTTTCAGCTTCGCCGTATAGCTGGGCGAAAATACCAGGATAGGATCGTGAGTAACAACAGCAGGGAAGGGCCAAACAGTTCAATGCCCCAATGTCCAGAAACAAGATGCGAAATAATGGCTCCTGCCATAGCGAAGAAAAATCCGGCATAAGCCCATTCCTTAAGCGTGGGCAGTTTCGGCACTAAAACTACCACTACACCCAGGAGTTTGGCTATGCCAAGGATACTGAGCAGGTAAAGCGGATAACCCAGTTGTTGAAAATTGGTCACTTCCCCTTCCATCTTTAGAAGTTGTACGATTCCGGTAGAGGTCATACCAATGACAAGCCATATCGTGGTTATCCAGTAGATAATTTTGTGGGTGCGGGTCATATCAATCTTGGTTTTTTCTTAGTTGTTTAATAACGGACTCCAGGCGATCATGCGCCATGTTGAGCCCATGGGCAAAAGGCATCTTGAGCAGTTGATCCCGAAGCTCAATTGATTTGAAGAGCTGTAGCATGGTCAGTCGGCTGCGGTCTTTATCGATCGGCTCAAATTCCAAAAATTCAAGTTGCGCCGCAAATGCAGTATTTTCCATTTCGAATGTTCTCACTATCCGTTGGTTGACGACCAATTCATGTATTACGCCATTGGCGGCGAACAGGAGATTCCCCTCCGGGTCGATAGTTTCAAAGCGCCAGCCGCCATGGTTTCTGCATTCAAATTTCACCATCCGGGTCGTGCCGTATTCATGCGACATCCATTGCCCGAAGAGTTCCGGGTCCGTATGGGCTACATAGAGCAATTCCACGGGCAATTCGAAATCGCGTTGTATGAGTATATCATGCCGTCCTTCTTCGGCAATAACTTTGGTTTTGGGTTCCATGGCTGACGATTATTTGGTTTTGTATTTTTTCATGATGCTTTCCAGTTTATTGAAGCGGTTGTCCCACATTTTCCGGAAGGGTTCTATAAACTCAGCGATCTCCTTCATGCCCCTCGCATTTATATGGTAGTGCACTTCCCTGCCTGCCTGTTCCTGCTGCAGCAACTCGCATTCCGTCAATATTTGCAGGTGTTTAGAAATGGTGGGCCTGGCTGTATTGAATTGCGCAGCGATGGCGCCGGCTGTCATGGATTGTGATGCGAGCAATACCAGGATGGCCCGCCTGCTGGGATCCGCGATGGCCTGGAAGGGGTCACGTCGGCGTTTCATTGTGTAGTCATTTGGCTACAAATATATGTAGTTATTTGGCTACGCAAAATTTTATTTTACGGTCGCATTCGGCCTTGCCGGTCGGTACTCCTGCACGCTCATTCAACGAGTGAGACGCGGATCCAGCCTTAAGAATGGGAACACGCTATTTTCAGAATTCGCCTTTTTAGTCGAATTATTTAAAAATTCGCCTTTTTAGTCGAATTATCTAAAAATTCGCCTTTTTAGTCGAATTTTGGAAATAATAGGATTTTACCTATTTTTATTGAATAGAAATCGCCTATGCCTCCTGGTGCCGTCATCACCGCCGATATTGTGAATTCCAGCTCCCTGTCATCCGCGGCTGCGCGTAAGCTACGGTTGAAGTTTGCCGATCTGCTGGATAATCATAAACATGAATTCTTTCGTGGCGATAGCTTCCAGGCTGTCGCCCGGGATCCGGCGGAAGCTTTACGACTGGCTTTATTGTGCCGTTGCGAAGCGCGTAAGATTGCCGGCAACAGCGATCTGCGCATCGCTATCGGTATTGGGAAGATTCGCCCCCGGGTAACGAAATTGAATACTGCCACCGACGAAGCTTTTGTGCTTTCCGGAAGAACCTTTGATTCCCTGGAAAAACAAGGAGCCAGGCTGGCCATCAGTAGCCCTGATACCAAAGCCAACTATGCGTTTGATGTGATGGCCGTATTTATCGATTACCTCTTTAAGAATCTGACTGGCAGACAGGCTACAGTAATGGCAGAATTACTCAAAGGGGATAACCAAAAGCAGGTGGCCAGCCGCCTCCGAAAATCACCTTCTACCATTCATAAGCACACGCTCGCGATTGGCTGGCAGGAATTACAGGTGCTATTGGCAAAATATGAAGGTCTAATTGAAATAATGGCATAAACATGGCAACAATCTGGCTTACCAAACTGATACTCGCCCACCTGCTGACGGATTTTTTTCTGCAACCCAGGCGATGGGTGCAGGAGCGAAAACGATTACGGTTCCGCTCCCAATACCTGTACCTGCACACGGCCATTACCGCGGCGGTAGCCTGGTTATTTATTGGCTGGGCCTATGCCTGGGTAGCACTCGTAATTCTGGTTACGCATACCGTAATTGATGGATGGAAAGCCTACCAACCGGAAGAGACCCGATTCTTTTTAATTGATCAGGCGCTGCACCTCCTGGTAATCCTCTGCTGCTGGTGGATCAGTTTCTTCGACCTGGATTCCCTGGTACAACTTTGGCAACAGTACAGTTCCAATACCCACCTGCTGATGGCCATAACCGCCCTGGTATTCCTTAGCTATCCCAGCGGAATACTCGTGGGCCAACTTACCCGCAAGTGGAGCCAGGCCGTGGATAAAACAGGTGCCCTGCAGCACGCCGGTAAGTGGATCGGCATCATCGAACGGCTGATCATCTTTGTCCTGGTTTTGCAAGGCCAGTATGAAGCGATTGGCTTGTTGATCGCAGCAAAAGGAGTAATACGCTTTGCGGATTCGGATCGCACCGAGCGTAAAACGGAATACCTGCTAATTGGCACCCTGATCAGTTTCAGCCTGGCCATCATTACCGGCCTGCTTGTGTTGCGGCTGACTGCCTGAAGAATGAGCGCCATTTGATCCTACAGATCAGGCAGGTTCCGTACTACTTCAATAGAATATCGAAGCGGCCATTTTCAATTCGAATGGAATCGGTGGCAGAAGTAGATTGATTGGATAAATCATCCCGAAAGAAAAGTGTTCCAGAAAATTCTCCCGAAAGAATTTTAGCATCCAGGTCCAGCCGGGTGATATTGATAATAAAATTCGGGTTGTTCTCGGGAAGTATATAAGATGAATCAACTGTGATGTTATAACTGACAGTGTTCAAATCATTAAGTGCTGCGCTGTATGACCCCACACCACGAAAGGCGGTTTTCAGGTTAATGTCGATCGAGGCATTGCTTACGAACTGGTTGTTGTCGCGAAGAACCCTATCGGCCCTGATTTGGATATCCCCATCCGATTCGAAATAAATTCCTTCAAGGTTTTCCCGGCATTGAGAGGGAACAATTGTGCATCTTTCTCCAAAGTTCACCCAAACTTCATCATTGAGAAGAAAGCCAAATGTGTGTAGCCCGCTTTGTGTTTTTGCCGGAAGCTCCAACTGTTCATACTCATCAACATTGTCTTTGAAACAGGCTGTACAAAATAGCGCCAGTAAGAGAACACAAGTGAATTGTTTCATGTGGGATAGGTTAAGTGGCCGACAATATTCCCGGTCTTGTGATACTTCTGTTGTCGTTGCTAATATACTCAAATATTACTAAAGGTAAATCTCTCCCTTCAGGTAAAGTTGGCCCTGGCCGGCAATTTCCACTCTTTCTCCCAGGTATTTGCAGCGGATATTTCCCCCTCTTGCCGATAATTGTTTGGCACTGAGCTCGTTTTTACCGAGGCGTTGCGCCCAATAGGGCAGGAGGCTGGTATGAGCCGATCCGGTGACCGGATCTTCCGGAACTCCAACTGCGGGGCCAAAAAAACGGGAAACAAAATCCACTTCATCGCCCGGTGCGGTAACGATCACTCCGCGGGCATCAAGCCGGCTAATGCGGTCCAGTGCGGGCTCCAAAGTTCGGATGTCGTCCTCAGTATCGAATACGAGCAGGTAGTCTGTCTTTCCACGATAAGCTTCTTGCGGACAAATGTCAAAGCAGGCTTCCAATTGGTTGGTCAGTGGCACCGACCCAATTGTGTCGGTGGGAAAATTCATGGCCAGCCAATCCGCTTCCCGCTTTACATGAAGCGGACCGCTTCGGTGCGAATAAAAGGTTACTTCATTTTCTTTCAATCCCAGTTCATGGAAAAGTAGATAAGCGGAAGCCAGCGTGGCATGTCCACAAAGGTCTACTTCCACAGTTGGGGTAAACCAACGGATGTCGTACTGATTATGGTTTGCCACAAAAAATGCCGTTTCCGCCAGATTATTCTCCAGGGCAATTTTCTGCATAAGCTCTTCAGGAAGCCATTGTTGTAAAGGACATACGGCCGCCGGATTGCCACTGAATACTTTATTTGTAAAGGCGTCTACCTGGAAAATGGTAAGGGTTTGCAAACGGGTAATTTGTGTATAAAGTTAGGGGTAATTCAAAAGCCGGGGAGTAAAATATAAGGTTGGTGCACTATTGGTTTCCCCGCTGCGGTTCATTGGCCGGATTCCCTGCCCATTCTACCTGTTTCCAACTCCTTCAGGAACTGCGTTGGGGTTTTGCCGAATTCCTGCTTAAAGGCCTTGGAGAAATAGGATTGGGTTTGAATGCCCACATTATACATAATGTCTGTAAGGGAAAGCTCAGTTTCCGTCATGAGCCTGGCCGCATGCCGCAGGCGGTGGCTGCGGATAAAATCGCCGATGGACTGCCCCGTAATATTTTTCACTTTATGGTAGAGCTTGGTGCGGCTCATGCCCACCTGTGCGCATATAAAATCGACATCCATATCGGGGGAGGAGAGGTGTTGCTCGATAATGCGCAACAACTCATCCATAAATTCCCGGTCTTTGTGCGTATGTGCCAGTTCACGCAGCTCTGCGTGCTGGTCGCGGCGATAGCGCTCGCGCAGTTTTTGCTTCTGGGCGAGAACATTCCTGACGGTAAAGATGAGCAACTCTGTGTTCACCGGTTTGGCGAAATAATGGTCGGCACCACTTCCGGCGCCTTCCAGCCTTGCTTCCATACTGCTTCGGGCCGTAAGCAGTATAAAGGGTATATGCGACAAATCATCATTTCCTTTCAAAGCCCGACAAAATTCTATTCCATCCATTTCCGGCATCATGATGTCGCTGATAACAATATCAGGGAAGTATTCCTGGCAAATGTTCAGCGCCTGCCGGCCATTGGCGGATTCCATCACATGAAATTCGCCTTCGAGGCTCTCTTTCAGAAATCCCCTGAGCTCCTCATGGTCATCGGCAATGAGGATGAGTGGCAGGTTCGCGGAATCGGAGATGCGTGCTGTTGGCGACAAGGGATAGGTTTGGCTCAAAGCAGCCAATTCAGGTTTTGTATCCGATGTGTCGGAATCAGGGTTTGCAGCGATGGTCCACTTTTCGTGCGCGGCATATTGGTCCGGTCCAACGGGAATAGCCACTATAAATTCCGTGCCTTTGTCCCGCTCGCTATATACATAGATATTTCCGCGATGGAGTTGTGTTAGCGTTTTTACAAATGCCAGCCCGATGCCTGAACCCATATGCGCTTCGGAAACCCGGTAATAGCGTTCAAAAAGATGCGCTATGGAATCGCCGGAAATACCAATACCATTGTCGGCGATTCTGAAGTAAAGAAATGCGCCTTTGCGCGGATAGGATTCCAGTTTCAATTCATTGCGGAAGGAGGGTTTAAAATGGTCGAATGAGTCGAATATATCCAGCCTGATTTCGCCATTGTCTGGTGTGTATTTGAACGAATTACTGAGCAGGTTGATAATAATCTTTTCCAATACCTGGCGGTCAAACCAGGTTTCCTGGGGTTGCGCTATAATTTTAGTGCTGAAGCGGATATTTTTCTCCGTCGCCAGTTCGCTGAACTCATCCGCGATTTCCTCTACAAAATGGCGAAGGCTGCCCCTCATGACCTGTAGCTTTAAGGCGCCGGCCTCCGCTTTACGAAACTCCATGAGTTCATTGATCAGTTGCAGCAAACGGTTGGCATTGCGCTGTATTACCTGGTAAGCGTGTTGGTTTGCCGCTTCAGGATTTTCCCTGATCAGTTTTTCAACCGGACCCAGGATCAGCGAGAGTGGGGTGCGAAACTCATGTGAGATATTCGTAAAAAACTGTAGCTGCATTTGGTGCAGTTGCTCACGCTTGGCCTCCTCAAATCTTTCCAGTTGAATTCGCCGGCGAAACCGATAGAAATAATAGCCCGCCGTAATCAGTGCGGCGGCAACCAGTATGCGAAACCACCAGGTTTGCCAGAATGGTGGATGGATGATGATGCGAACCTGTCTCCCCGCCTCATTCCATAATCCATCGTTGTTGGAGGCCCTCACCCGGAAGCTGTACACGCCAGGGCTCACATTGGTATAAGCCGCCTTTTTCTCACTGCCCGCATCTATCCAGTCGCGATCCCAGTTCTCCAGCATATAGGAATACTGGTTATTTTCCGCCGAGGTGAAGTTGAGTGCGGCAAAGCTGAATGAAAAAGTGGCTTCCCGGTAACTGAGCTCTATCGTTTCCGTAAAGCTGATATCCTGCTTTATTTTTTTATTTTCCGGGCCTCCCGCTATGGCATTATTTTCAATAGTGAACTCCGTGATGTAAACCGGTGGAATGAATTCGTTTTGCCCTATTTCGTTTGGATAAAAACTATTGAATCCGTTCACTCCCCCGAAGTAGATCTCCCCATCGCGGGTACGCAGGCTGGCATTTGCTTCAAATTCCTGGCCCTGCAAGCCATCTACTGTATTGAAACTCCGATAACTTTTGCTGGCCACATCCAGTCGGAATACGCCGTTTGAACTGGATACCCACAAAAAACCTTCGTTGTCTTCTACAATACCCTTCACAAAAACGGTTCTCCACACTTTTTCTGTCATGAACAGGCTGAAGAGGTTGGTTGCCGCATCAAATCGATACAGTCCGGCCTGACCCACCCAAAGCTGCCCGCGGCTATCGACCATCAAAACGCGGAGATCAGGTTTTTTTTCTTCCAGGTGGAAATAATGCGAGAATTCACCGGTATGGGCGTCCAGCCGATTCAGCCCGCCATCATCGGTGCCAAACCAGAGATTCCCGGCCCGGTCTTCGGCTATTGACAGGATATTGTTGCCAGCAACAACAGATTTTCCTGAGCTGCTTCTATGCACACGGGTAAAGCTTCCACTACTCCTGTCGAATAACCATAATCCATCGTAATAGGTAGCGACCCAAAATCGACCCTTACTGTCTTCATAAATTGTTTGTATATAAGAGGGTCCGGCATAGCGGGTGAATTGCCTGCTGTCTGGGGCGAGTTTACAAAGACCGCCTCCCCAGGTTCCGACCCATAACAGACCCGCCCGGTCTTCCATTATGCCAATCACTTCATTTGATCCCAGGCTGCTCACATCAAAGGGGTCATTCCTGAAATGCTGAAAACTTTTATTCTTCTTGTCAAAGAGGTTTAACCCTCCGCCATCTGTGCCGATCCAGATCCGGCCCTGTCGGTCTTCACAAAATGCTTTCACGTCGTTATAGCTCAGGCTGTTCTTATCCGGTTTTTGCCGGAATAAGCGGAATTTTTGCGCACCCGGCATATACAGATTTAATCCTCCCCGGTGGGTACCTATCCAGATATTACCCTGCCTGTCTTCACACAGGGCCGATACGGTACGCTGGCTCAGGCTTGCCGGATCCTCCGGCTGATATTGGTAATTAAAAAACTGTTGGCGAATCGGGTCATAGTAATCGAGGCCGCCATTCACTGTACCTGTCCATATTGTGCCTGCACTGGTCACCAGCACGGCGCGTAGCAAATTGCTACTGATAGACCGTGGTTGAGTGGGCGCATGCACAAACCAGTCCTGTGTACGATACCTGGCGTGGTATTGCAGGAGACCATTGTTGTCGGTGCCTAAAAGGAGATAACCCCGGTTATCTTCCGCGATGCTCCGGATAGCCAGGTATTTCCCTTCCTTCCTGGCTATGGATTCTTCCTGCCCAAATTCCTGTGAGCTTTCGTCATATTTATATAAGCCCGATTCGGTTCCGGCCCATAAGTTTCCGTGGCTGTCTTCAAAAAGGGTATGCACAAAATTCTCTATCGCCGCTTTATTTGCCTGGCGCAGTGTCGGTATTTTGACAAATTGTTGCAGCGTTCTATCCAGACGGTAGATTCCTCCTCCAAAACTACTGATCCACAATCGGCCCCTTCGGTCGATATGGATGGCGCTGATATGATTATGGCCAAGGCTACCCGCTTTATTATCCTGGTGCCTGAATCTTTTGAACTGGTTGAGTTTCGGATTGAATCGGCTCAAACCATTCATCGTACCAATCCAAAGCTGACCATCCCCATCTTCGCGGATGCTGGTAATATAATTATCGGTGATACTATTGCTGTCGCCCGGCTGGTGCCGGAATACCTGGAACTGGTGACCGTCAAAACGATTTAGTCCGTCGCGGGTTCCCAGCCAGATAAAACCACGGCTGTCCTGAAAAATGCTTTCTATGGTGCTGTTGCTGAGGCCTTGTTCAATACCGATATGCTTGAATGCAATATTGGCGGGCTGTGCGCCTGATGGGTATGGCGCAAGCAGTATTACTATTACCAGTATGGTGAGTGAATGGCGAAGCATGCGGGGCAACAGCGATAAAATTAGGAATTTAAAGCCATCCGGGTGGCAGTGCAGCCAGGTCATTTTTGTTTTCAAATCATTGTCAATCAGTAAATCAGAAAAAAAGAATAATCGAAACAAAGGAATGAATGATTGAATAAATGGCTGGGCGATGATTAAGGTAGATTTGGAAAGGAACCGCAAAAGACGGATCCCCAACAAAACTGCTTGTTATATGAAAATGAAAAAAAGATGGCGCCCCGCCATTCTGCTCGCTGCCATGTTGTCGCTACTGCAACTGGCCCAGGCGCAAACCCGTACCATCACCGGGAAAGTGGTGGATGCCAGTGGACAACCCCTGTCGGGAGTAGTGGTAACTGTAAAAGACAAGTCAACCGCTACCAGCACCAACGAGGCGGGAGAGTTTACCCTGCCTTCGGTGGGGCCTGATGATTGGTTATCCTTTTCCCATGTGGGCTACTTGAGCCTTCAACAAAAAGCGGGGGCAGCTTCATCCCTTAGCATTCGCCTGGAGTTGGCGCAGGCCAGCCTGGAAGAGGTGGTGGTAATTGGTTATGGTAGCGCCAGAAAGAAGGACCTTACCGGAGCCGTGGCCACCGTTTCGGAAAAGGATTTTCAACGGGGGCAGATATCCACACCTGAGCAAATGATTGCGGGAAAAGTGGCGGGTGTGTCGATCGTATCCAATGGCGGACGACCCGGCTCTGGCAGCACCATTCGTATTCGCGGAGGCTCTTCCCTGCGCGCCAGCAACGATCCGCTGATTGTGGTTGACGGGGTACCGCTACAAACCGGCGGTATATCGGGTTCTTCCAATCCTTTGGGATTTATCAACCCCAACGATATTGAATCCTTCACGGTGCTAAAGGATGCATCCGCTGCCGCTATTTATGGTACCCGTGCCGCCAATGGCGTTATCCTTATCACCACCAAGAAGGGTACGGGTGGTAAACTTCGTATCAACTTCAGCACCCAGAATTCCGTTTCGGTATTGTCGAATAAAGTGGATGTTTTGAATGCCGATGAATTTCGCCAGATCGTAAATCAGTATGGCACTCCCGATAAAATAGCCATGTTGGGTGATGCGAATACCGACTGGCAGGATGAAATATATCAAACCGCTCTTTCAACGGACAATAATATCAGCATCAGTGGTGGAATCCGGAAACTTCCTTATCGTTTTTCACTCGGGTATGCGCATCAGAATGGTATTCTCCGTACCGACAATATGCAACGCATGTCGGCCGCATTGATGCTGAGTCCTGTGTTTTTCCAGAATCATTTGAAGATTGACCTCAACCTCAAGGCGAGTGTTCAAAAGAATCGCTTTGCCAACCAGGGCGCCATCGGCACGGCGGTGAGTTTCGATCCCACGCAACCGGTTTATTCCGATAAAGTGGGCGATCGCTTCGGCGGATTTTTCGAGTGGCTGGACCCCAGCACGAATACAGGTTTGGTAAACCTGGTAAGTCGCAACCCGGTGGGTTTGCTCATGCAGCGGCTCGATAAGAGCGATCCGCAACGGCTGATTGGTAATATTCAGTTCGATTATCGTTTTCATTTTTTGCCCGAACTCAGGGCCAATATGAATATTGGCTATGATCTGGCGAATGGGCAGGGTACCGTTTTTGTTTCCGATAGCGCCGCCTCCGATTATGTGGCGGGCGGAGCTGGCGGTCAAAACAACCGCTACAAAACCACCCGCACCAATACCGTCTTTGACTTTTACCTGAATTACAACAAGGAGATCCGCGCCTTACGGAGCCGCGTAGATGTAACAGCCGGCTATTCGTACAACAATTTCCTGAGCAAACAATATTTTTACGCCAGTTATAATGCGCGGGGCGAAAAATATCCCAATTCGGATCCGGCCTTTCCTTTCAATAAGCCGGAACATACCCTGCTTTCCTATTTTGGCCGGCTGAATTATACCCTGCAGGATAAATACCTGTTAACCGCCACCCTCCGCCGGGATGGGAGTTCACGCTTCGGGCCCGAAAACAAGTGGGGCTGGTTCCCTTCGGTGGCGCTGGCATGGAAGCTGAAAGAAGAATCCTTTCTGCGCAATAGCCGGTTTGTTTCCGACCTCAAACTGCGCCTTGGCTATGGTATCACCGGTCAGCAGGATGGTATCAATGATTACGACTTCCTGTCGTTTTATGGGTTGAGTTCGCCCAACGCCACTTACCAGTTTGGCGATACCTATTACCAGATGTACCGCCCCGGTGCCTTTAATCCCAATATAAAATGGGAGGAGACCAGTACCGCCAATATCGCGTTGGATTATGGTTTCCTGAATAACCGGATCAATGGCAGTATTGATTTTTACCTGAAGAAAACCAGTGACCTGCTCAACCTGATTCCGCAGCCGGCAGGTACCAATTTCGACGCGTTCTTTATTGCCAACGTAGGCAATATGGAAAACCGTGGTGTTGAATTCAGCATCAATGCATCCGTGATCCAGAAAAAAGACCTGAACTGGGATGCCGGCTTTAATATTACGTATAACCGCAACCGGATCACCAACCTCACGGTAGTGCCCAACGATCCCAATTACCGCGGCATACTGGCCGGTGGCATTGCGGGCGGTATTGGCGGTGGCTTTGCGCAAATACAACAGGTTGGCTTTAGCCGTAATACATTCAACCTGTATCAGCAGGTGTACGACGATAAGGGCATGCCGCTGGAAAATGTATTTGTAGATGTGAACGAAGATGGCATCATCAATCAGGACGACCTGGTGAAGAGCAAGAGCGCGGTACCCGAGGTTTGGATGGGCTTCAGCACCAACCTGAGCTATAAAAAATGGTCTTTATCCACGGTGCTGCGTAGTAGCCTGGGTAATTATATGTACAACAACGTACATAGCAATACGGGTAATCTGAACCAGATATTGGGGAACTATGTGCTCTACAACGCATCGGCCAATTACCTGGATACGCGATTTGGCGGCAACAGCAACAACCTGCTGAGCGATCATTTTATCTCCAATGCTTCTTTCCTCCGTATGGACAACCTGTCGCTTGGTTTTGACGCCGGCCGCGTTTTCCGCAGCGAGGCCAGTCTGCGCCTGAGTGCCAGTGTCCAAAATGTGTTTGTGATAACCCAATACAAGGGCCTCGATCCGGAAATCAGTTCCGGTATCGATAATAGCCTGTATCCGCGTCCGCGCATATTTACGTTGGGTGCTGCGATCGATTTCTAATGAATACAACAATGATCACATTAAAAGCAAGAAATATGCTGAATAAATTCCGGAAACTGTTTGTGTGGCTGCCCCTGTTGGTAATAGCCGCCTGTACCAAGAAACTGGACCTGGTTCCCACCAACGATATAACGGCAGATGCTGTGTACAGCACCCCGCTGGGGTATAAGCAATCGCTGGCCAAAGTATATGGTGCGTTTGCACTTACCGGTAATGCGGGTGGTGCCGGCAATCCCGATATTTCGCCGCAGATTATTGCCGATGAGGGTAATTCCGATTTCCTGCGCCTGTTTTGGAACCTGCAGGAGTTGACGACCGATGAAGCCGCCTGGACCTGGCAGAATGATGCCGGTATTCGAGGTTTGAAAGAAATGGCATGGTCGGCCAATAATCCCATTATCGCCGGTCTCTATTATCGCTCTTTTTACCAAATTACGCTGGCCAATGATTTTATTCGCCAATCTGCAGACGATAAATTGAGTAGCCGGGGTATTAGCGGCGCTGACGCGGAAGCCATTCGTTTCTACAAAGCCGAAGCCCGGTTTCTGCGCGCCTTTCAGTATTGGGTTTTGATGGACCTTTATGCGAATCCGCCTTTTGTGGATGAGAACAGTCCCATCGCGACGGGACTGCCTCCCCAGATTTCGCGGGCTGATCTCTTCAATTATGTAGAGTCGGAACTGAAGGCGATTGAAACGGAGTTGATGCCGGCCCGCAGTAATGAATATGGTCGTGCCGACCAGGCGGCTGCCTGGGCCTTATTAGCCAGGGTTTACCTGAATGCGGAAGTGTACACCGGTACGGCCCGCTATACCGATGCCATTACTTATTGCAATAAGGTGATCGATGCTGGTTATGGCCTGCATCCCAATTACCGGAATCTCACCATTGCCGACAACCATTTGAATACCGATGAAAATATTTTCACGATCGCCTACGATGCGCGCTATACGCAAAACTGGGGGGGTACCACTTATCTCGCGCATGGACCGGCGGCGGTGCCGGGAAGCATTTCCGGTACCAGTGGCAACTGGGGCGGGCTTCGTCATACGCATCAGTTTGTGGGCCTTTTTCCCGACCCTTCGGGTAATACAGATAGGCGGCCACAGTTTTATACACAGGGTCAAAACCTCGTGATGGAAAATCTGTATACGGGCACGGATGGTTACTCATCGCATAAGTACCGCAACTATACCCGTACGGGTCAGTTGGCACCGAATGCGGATCCCAATGGTAACTGGACGGATATTGACTTCCCCTTATTCCGCTTCGCGGAAATTTACCTGATCTATGCCGAAGCGGTATTGCGTGGCGGCACAGGTGGAAGTAGTGGGACAGCCCTGACTTATGTGAATGCCATTCGTACGCGCGCTTATGATGGTAATGTTTCCGGCAATATCACCGCCGGTCAGCTCACCCTCGATTTTCTACTCGATGAACGTGGAAGGGAACTGTATTATGAGGCGCATCGCCGAACCGACCTTATCCGGCATAATAAATTTGTAACGGCCAACTATCTCTGGGCCTGGAAGGGTGGCATCGCCGAAGGACGCTCCGTTGACGCCCGGTATAAAATTTTCCCCTTACCCACCACGGATCTCTCCGGTAATCCCAATCTGATTCAAAACCAGGGTTATTAACGCATCTAAACTTGCATACTATGAAACAAAATATTTATAAGGGCATATATATGATGCTGGCGGCCCTTTTCCTGACCGCCTGTAGTAAAGACCTGCCTCAAACCATTATGCTGAAGGGCGCGGCCCCGGTTGTATCGCTCTCTGCGTCGACTATAGTGTTATCGGCGGCAACAGCTTCGGATAATGTGCAAACCATCAGTTGGACTGAAGCCGATTATGGTTTTAGTGCTGCCATCAACTATCAGTTGGAAATAGCCGCGTCGGGCAGCAATTTTGCCGGCGCGCAAAAGATCAATATGGGCACCGATCGCAGTTATACCTATACCGGTGCCGTGTTGAATGACCTGGCAATCGGAATGGGTATTGATCCCGGCACCAGTGGCAGCCTCGAGATCAGGGTACGTTCTTCGTTGAGTGATTCGGTATTCGATTACTCAGATGTAGTAACACTGAACATAACTACCTATGTGGTACAGTTTCCCGCGTTGCTGGTAAGAGGGGGCAATGGCTGGGTTACACCCAATACCCGCACGCCGGGATTTGTGCTCAGTTCTCCCGATTTCAGCAGCAAATACGAAGGCTATGTGTACCTGCCGAACGCGGATGGCTGGGGAGGCGACGCATTCAAATTGCTTAGCACCAGCAGTGGGGTAGAGTATGGCTGGGGTACCAGCAGCACCACCATGGCGGCAGGCAGCGCGGGTAATCTCTGGCTAACGCCTGCTCCCAATTACATGAAGATTAATGCCGACATCAACGCCCTGACTATTAATTATACACCCGTACAATTCTTTTTGTCGGGCGATCATAATGGCTGGAGCACATCGGCCACACCCATGACCTACGATCCGGTAACGCATAAGCTGATCGCGAGCAATGTCAACTTTTCCGCGGGCAATTCCTTTGTTTTCACCTGCAATGGCGGATACGACATCAGCTATAAAGTGGATGGTTCCGGCAAATTGATTTTCGCGGGTCCACCTAATTGGGCGGGAAGCAATATACCTGCTCCGGGAACCGGTAGCTACACGGTTATTCTGGATTTGAGTGGCGGCAATGGAAATTATACCTTTAGCATTCAATGATCATGAATCGTACCATATTCTCTTCCCTGTTTTTTCTATGGGCGGGTCTGCTGCTCACCAGTTGTTCTAAAAAACAAGACCCTGATCCGGATCCTGATCCTGATCCCCCGGCCACTGAATTTGCGAGAGGCGCTGACCTGAGCTGGCTCACGGAGATGGAAGATGCCGGACTTAAATTTTATACGGCGGCGGGCACCCAAATGGAATGTATGGCGCTGATGAAATCCCTGGGCCTTAACAGCGTAAGGCTAAGGGTATGGGTGAATCCCAATCCGGCTTATAATAATGCCACCGATGTGCTACAGAAAGCCACCCGGGCCAAAAACCTGGGCCTCGATATCATGATCAATTTCCATTACAGCGATTCATGGGCGGATCCCGGAAAACAAAATAAGCCTGCAGCCTGGGCCGGTATGAATTTTTCGGAATTAAAGCAGGCCCTGGCCGATCATACTACCGATCTGCTCCAGCAATTAAAAACAGCCGGCATCACACCCAAGTGGGTGCAGGTGGGTAACGAAACCAATGATGGCATGCTTTGGCCCGATGGAAGGGCATCCACCAATATGGCAAATTATGCGCAACTGGTGAATGCGGGATATACTGCTGTTAAATCTGTATTTCCGACGACCAAAGTGATTGTACACGTGTCCAATGGTTGGGACAATAGTCTTTTCCAGTGGAATATCGGCGGCTTGTTGGCACAGGGCGCCCAGTTTGATGTGATCGGGATGTCGCTATATCCTTCCTATGTTTCTGCCGGCTGGGCAGTCGCCAATCAGCAATGCCTGGCCAATATGAACGATATGGTGAGTCGCTTTAACAAGGAAGTGATGGTGGTGGAAATAGGCATGCCCTGGGACGATGCTGCTAATTGCAGGGCTTTTATCAGCGACCTGATCAACAAGACCCAATCCGTAACCGGCAATAAAGGACTGGGCGTATTGTATTGGGAGCCGCAATGTTACGGCAATTGGAAGGGTTATACACTTGGCGCTTTCGACAACAATGGCCGACCCACGGTGGCCATGGAGGCATTTGCCAATTAATAAACAGAATAAATCAACGACATGAGGAAAGGGCTATGGTTAAGTATGGCGATATTTTTCGCAGTTTCTCATTCAATGGCACAAAAATCAGGTGCGCTGGTTTATGTAGACAAAGATGGTGTGATGCGCTATACCAAAGGAAAGCAGGAAGCATCCTTCTTTGGAGTCAACTATACCACGCCATTTGCGCATGCCTATCGCGCGCAAAAAGAATTGGGTATTGACCTGGAACAGGCCATTCGGAATGATGTGTATCATTTTGCCCGATTAGGTCTTCAGGCATTTCGTGTGCATGTGTGGGATACGGAAATTTCCGATACTGCCGGCAACCTCCTGGAAAATGAGCATCTGCGTTTGTTCGATTTTTTGTTGGCGGAATTGAAGAAAAGAAATATCCGCAGCATCATCACCCCCATTGCATTTTGGGGGAATGGCTATCCGGAACGCGATGAAGCCACTCCCGGTTTTTCCCGGTATTTCGGGAGAGGCAAGCTCACGACCAACGATACCGCCATACGCGCACAGGAAAATTATTTGCGGCAATTTTTTCAGCATGTGAATCCTTATACCGGCCTGCGCTACCAGGACGATCCCGACATTATTGCCGTAGAGATTAACAATGAGCCCGCACATAGCGGCCCTAAGGCGGGTGTCACACACTATATCAACCGGTTGGCGAAAGCCATTCGGGGTACAGGTTGGCGGAAGCCTGTTTTTTACAATATCGCACAGGGGCCTTTCTATAGCGATGCGGTAGCGAAGGCTGATGTGCAGGGTGTCAGTTTTCAGTGGTATCCTGCGGGGTTGGTAAGTGGCGCCACCCTGCAGGGTAATACCCTGATGCACGTGGACCGGTACAAAATTCCTTTTCGCGATACAGTGCCCGCTTTTCGCAACAAAGCGTTAATGGTGTATGAATTCGACGCGGCCGATATCGCGGGTAGCTATATGTATCCCTTCATGGCCAAAGCCTTTCGGGAGGCGGGTTTTCAATGGGCCACACAGTTTGCCTATGATCCCCTGGGCATGGCGCAGGTAAATACGGAGTACCAGACCCATTACCTGAACCTCGCCTATACACCATCGAAAGCCATTAGCCTGATGATAGCCGCGGAAGCATTTACCCAAATTCCCCGGGGCAAAAATTATGGGACTTATCCGGCCGATAGCAGCTTTGATGCCTTCACCGTGAGTTACGATCGACAGTTGAGCGAAATGAATACGCCCGAAAAATTTTATTATTCCAACAGCACAGGATCGCAACCCGCGAATCCATCGGCATTGCAGCATATCGCTGGCGTGGGTAGTAGCAGTCTTGTCAACTATACCGGCAGTGGCGCTTATTTTCTCGATAAGCTGAACGAGGGTATTTGGCGCCTTGAGCTGATGCCCGATGCCCTGCCCTTGCAGGATCCATTCGAAAAAACGTCACCGCGGAAACCGGTTACAGGTATAGCATGGCAACAGCAAACCATTACCATCAGGCTGGAAGAACTGGGTGCTGACTTTACTGTAGAATCACTATCCGCCGGAAATAAGAATGAAATTGTCGCCAACAGCAATAGGTTCCCCGTAGAGCCAGGCGTATATCTGCTGCGGCGAAAAGGCCTTGAAACCGATACCGTTGGTTTGCGGGTGAATGGCATTATAGGTCTGCGGGAATTTGTAGCGCCCCCGGCCACCAAGCTGGAAAAACATTTTCAGCATGAGCCCCCGGTTTTTGCGACAGCCGGACAGCCACTCCCTTTGCAGGCAACCATCCATGGGTGGGTGCCTGATAGGGTACAGGTGGAGATCAGCCGAAAAGGTTGGGGGAGGGGACGGATGCTTGAGATGAAGGCCAATGGCTTTGTGTATAAGGCCGAACTGCCCGCCGAATGGGTGCAGGACGGCGAAATCCGGTATCGCTTCATTCTGCAAAAAAACGGGCAGTTCCAGTCCTATCCCGGTAACAGTACCGAAAACCCCCATGCATGGGATGCTTTTGACTCCGACTATTACCCATTGCCGGTTCGCCGGGCGGATGCGTCCATCGATATTTTTCATCCTTCTCAGCACGACCGGATATTTCTCACACCCAATTGGCGCAGGGGTTTTCAATCCGCTTTTGTTTCGGGTACGCATAGTGGAGACCTCTTTTACCAACTCCGGATTAATGACCTGGGCGATGAGGAGGTAATGGGCATGCAGCAGTATATCGGAAATATTGTTAACAACATCGGTGAAATATTTAATCAGGGTGAGCTTCGCCTGCGAGTGCGGGTAACCGGAGCGGATAAAAGCGATTTGCGACTGGCCCTGGTCAATAAATGGGGAACGGCATTTGCGGCCACCGTTCAGGCGGGGCCAGACTGGCAGGAACTGGTTGTGCCTATCGCTGAATTACAGAAAGCAGAAGCCCTGCTCCTGCCAAGGCCCTATCCGGGCTTTCAGCCCTTATATTTTAATTCTTCCGAAACAGCTCCCGTATTTCGCTGGAAGGATATGGAGCAACTGCAATTGCAAACTTTACCCCTTCATCCTTCCCTGGCAAAAAGGGATATCAGTATTGAAATCGCCTGGATCCGCCTGGCAGCTTCCCATTGATTTTTCCAGACCTCAAATGATGAACATCATGCGCATTTTTTTTATTCTTCTTTGTTTCCATTTAATATGCAATAGCTCTGTTTCCGGACAGAGACAGCGCTTGTTGCTCGATCGCGGCTGGCGTTTTTCATTTGGACATTCGGCCAACCCGGAAAAGGATTTCAATTATGGGATCCGTACCGTTTTTAGCAAATCGGGAGGCGTGGCCGGCACGGCTATGGACGCGCGCTTCAACGATAGTAGTTGGAGAAGCCTGGATCTGCCACACGACTGGGCGGTGGAATTACCCTTTGTGCAGGTAGATAACCCGGACCTGACCAGCCACGGCTACAAACCGGTAGGCGGGCTTTTTCCGGAAACCAGTATCGGCTGGTATCGCAAACGATTTACAGTAAACCGTGCCGACTCAGGCAGGCGATTTCAATTGCAATTTGATGGTGTTTTCCGCGATGCGGAATTCTGGGTGAATGGATTTTACCTGGGAAATAATAAGAGCGGCTATGTGGGTGTTGAGTACGATATCACCGACTTTCTGCATTTCGATCGGGATAACCTGATCGTGGTTCGCGTGGATGCCACCCAGTACGAAGGTTGGTTTTATGAGGGGGCAGGTATTTACCGGCATGTTTGGCTCAATAGCTATCCCAACACCCATATTGCCACGCATGGCGTATATGCCCATGCAAGTTTCAGTGGCAACAAGGCAACTCTGTCGGTAGAAACGGAACTAATAAATGCGGATACGGAATCGTCGGATATTACCGTAAGCAGTTATGTAACAGACAGGACAGGAAAGCCGGTGGCGACGGCAAAATCAATGAGCCTGCGTCTTTCGCCGGAGGAGAAAAAACGGGCCATTCAAATCATTAGCTTGGATAATCCGAGGCGATGGTCGGTGGAGGATCCTTATCTCCATCGCGTAGTGGTGGAGATAAGGCAAAAGGGGAAGTTGACAGACCGGCAGGTTTTGCGTTTTGGATTTCGAACAATAGAGGTAAAGACCAATGGCGTTTTTCTAAACGGAAAACATATCAAAATAAAAGGCACCAATAACCACCAGGATCATGCGGGTCTGGGTTCGGCCCTGCCCGATTATTTACACTATTATCGCATCAGTCTCCTGAAAAATCTGGGAAGCAATGCTTACAGGGCCAGTCATAATGCGCCCACGCCCGAATTACTGGATGCATGCGATAGCCTGGGTATGCTCGTGCTCAGCGAACAGCGATTACTGAATAGCGGAGCGGAATACATGGATCAGTTTGAAAGGCTGGTTCGCCGCGACCGTAGCCGCACATCGGTATTCATGTGGGTGATCGGGAATGAAGAAGGCTGGATACATACCAATACGCAGGGCAAGCGAATTGCGGAAACCTTTTTGCGAAAGCTAAGTCAGTGGGATCCCAGCCGTACGGCAACCTATGCGGCAGATTTACCCAATGTTTTTAACGGCATCAATGAAGTGATCCCGGTACGAAGTTTCAATTATCGCCAGTTTGCCGTGGCGGATTATCATCGGGATCATCCCCATCAGCCCATACTGGGCACCGAAATGGGTAGCACGGTCACCACCCGGGGTATACTGGAAGTGGATTCAGTGAGGGCTTATTTGCCCGACCAGGATATTACCGCACCCTGGTGGGCGAGTACCGCCGAAGCCTGGTGGTCGCTGGCTGCGCCCCATGATTACTGGCTTGGTGGGTTTGTGTGGACTGGTTTTGATTACCGGGGCGAACCCACACCCTTCCGATGGCCCAATATCAACTCCCATTTCGGTATTATGGATATGTGCGGCTTTCCCAAAAATATCTATTACTATTATCAAAGCTGGTGGACCGATAAGGATGTGTTGCATATATCGCCCCATTGGAACTGGCCCGATAAAAGAGGGCAGACCGTAAAAGTATGGGTAAACAGCAACGCCGATAGCGTGGAGCTGGTATTGAATGGAAAAAGCCTGGGCATGAAGACTATGCAACGCAACAGTCACCTTGAATGGATGGTAACCTATGAACCCGGTAAACTGGAAGCCATCGGATGGAAAAAGGGAAAACGGTTACATACCATGGTGCAAACCACCGGAAGACCGGTAGAACTGGTAATGACGCCCTACAAGACTACCCTGCTGGCCGATGGGCGCGACGTATCGGTAATCAATATAAGCGTGGTGGATGAAAATGGAAATGAAGTGCCCGATGCCGACAATCGTATCCGCTTTTACCTGGAAGGCGACGCGAAAATTATCGGGGTGGGGAATGGGGATCCTTCCAGCCACGAACCCGATCAATGCATGGATGGTGCCTGGCAACGCAGTCTGTTTAATGGCAAATGCCAGTTGATTGTACAAGCAGGCGATAGTGCCGGCATCATTAAGCTGGAAGCGAAGGCAGCGGGATTGCGAACGGCGGGAACCGATATTGTTGCAGTTAGCGCAGTTTCGGCGCAAACCGTCACAATTGACCCGAAATATGAACTGAAAGGCGAAGCGGCAAAGCCAAGACCTGTAGACAAAATGTTGGGCGCCGATATTTCTTTTCTACCTCAACTGGAAGCGAGGGGAATCCGATTTTCCGATAAAGGTGAGGAGAAAGACGCCATCGCCATTTTGAAAGATCATGGATTTAACTATATCCGGCTTCGGATTTTTCACAGCCCCGCGAGGGAAGGCGGCTATTCACCCGGCAGGGGTTTTTGCGATCTGGATCATACCCTTCGGATGGCTAAAAGGGTGAAGCAGGCGGGTTTGAAGCTATTGCTCGACTTCCACTATAGCGACTATTGGGCCGATCCCGGCAAGCAGTTCAAGCCAAAAGCATGGGAGGGGTTGTCGTTTGAAGCATTAAAGGATTCCTTGTATCAATATACAAGAAGGGTGATGCTGGCACTGAAGGCACAGGGTACCACGCCCGATATGGTACAGGTTGGCAACGAAATCAATCATGGGCTGGTATGGCCCGAAGGAAATGTGATGTATGTGGACCAGACCGCCCAACTGATTGCTGCCGGCACCGCCGCTGTAAAGGAAGTGGATCCCACCGTACAGATGATGCTGCACGTGGCGCTGGGTGGTCAGCACCATGAATCCGTTTTCTTTATTGATCACATGCTGGCCCGCGGCGTACATTTCGATGTAATCGGTCAATCTTATTATCCCAAATGGCATGGAACGCTGGCCGACCTGGAACATAATCTTACCGATCTGGTGAAGCGCTACAACAAAGACCTGATACTGGTCGAATATTCAGCGCTGAAACGGGAAGTGAATGAAATCAGTTTTAATCTACCGGATGAACGTGGAAAAGGGACTTGTATTTGGGAGCCATTGAATACATGGGAAAAGATATTCGACGAAAAAGGCGCCAGTAATGAGCGAATACTCATTTATGATGAATTAGCTAAGAGATTTTTGTAATGTGTAGGGTTTTTCTCTTATATATTTAGAAAGCAGTTCAATTCGCTTTGGTTTTTGCTTTCATATTTGCCAAATCATTTCTATTTTGGCGTCATGAAACTCATAGCTCTGATTGCCGCTGCTTTGGCCGTTCTGTCCGTATCCGCCCAAACCAGCGATAGCCCTTATGACAAAGAATACGGATATGAAGAAGGACTTTGCCGGGTAGAATACAAAGGCAAGTTTGGATATATCGATGAAAAGAAACGGGAAGTAATTGACCTTGTATATGCCGAAGCCGGCGATTTTGATGAGGGGCTGGCAAAAGTTTCTCTTGATAAGAAGAAATTCGGCTACATCAATAAGCAGGGAAAAGTGGTAGTGCCTCTGGAGTATGAAGAATTGATGTATGGTTTTGAAAATGGTATTTCACCTGCTAAGAAAAATGGCAAATGGGGGATGATTACCGACAAAGGAAAAACCGTCATTCCACACGAATTTGACAATCTTTACTATCCTTTTGATGGACTGTCATTGGCTGGCCAAAAATCAGCGAATAATGAAATGCTGTTCGGCTATGTTGACGAGAAAGGCCGTGTAAAAATTCCCTTTGAGTATTCAGATGGTGCCAGTTTTGTAAATGGAATGGCACGCGTGAAGAAGGATAACCGCTATGGCTTTGTCAATACGCGTGGGGAAGTGGTGATTCCTCTGCAATATGAGGCGGCCGAATATTTCAAAGAGGACCTGGCGGCAGTAAAAATCGGCGGAAGATGGGGCTTTATCAACCGGCAAAGCAAATTGGTAATACCCGCCATCTATAACAAAGTAGGTTCTTTCAAGTCTGGCGAAGCCGAAGTGATGCTGGGCGAAAAAGCTTTTTTTATTGACAAGAATGCCAAGAAGCTTCCCACGGGTCGCTGGTTACTCCTTTTTACCAAAGGTCTGAAAACAGGCGAGCAATTTTGGTACAGAGGTGATGACCTGAACGATGCGGCACTGAAGGATAAGTTCGCGCAAGGCTATCGGTATTATGATGTGGCACAGAACACTGATAAGCTGGAATATTTTATTATTATGTCGAAATTTTCTACTCCCTGGCAATCAGGTATACATCATAAATACAATAATGACCAGATGTGGGAGAAAGTGAAGGAGTTTTACAAAGACGGCCGCAATATTACGACCGCGTCGTATGGGCAGGGTAAATGGTCCTTTATTGCCACAGATATGGGAAGAAACGCACAAGGTGTTGCCGTAACTAATTCCCGTTTCCCCTATTCTTCCATTGAGAAATATTGGAAGGAGAAAAAGTTTATCACCCATGCCGCTTTTGGCGATGATAAATGGCTCGTATCTGTTCGACGGATGGATTACGACGATCAGGTGGTAGAGGAGTTTGATTATAATGAATGGGATCAGGAGCAGGTGGATGCCTTCGCCAAAAAGGGTTATTATATAACGAGTCTGGCAAAGGAGAAATCCACCACTTATGTGGTATTCACCAAAGGCTCCGGTATCAAAGACCAACTATTGCTTTGGAGCGACGATATTCCTGTTCGCGAAATCAAGCAATACTGGGATAAAGGATACCAGTCTTATCGCACCTATTATTTGCCACGCTATACCACACTGGATAAGTCTGACTATGATTTTTGGTTTTAATTGACTGCTTTTTGGCGGTCTATTAATTCCATTAAACAATCTATCCAGAGTGGTTCTTCATTCAGCGCAGGTATCATGTGAAAGTCCTGACCACCAGCCTTGATGAAGTCCTCCTTTCCTTCTTCAGCAATTTCCTCGAGGGTTTCGAGGCAATCGCTTACAAATGCGGGGCAAAGTACCAACAGGTTTTTGATACCCTGCGAGGGGAAAGCTTTTAACTGCGCTGCGGTATAGGGCTTCAGCCAGGCATCGCTGCCCAGTCGGCTTTGGAAGGAATAACTATAGCTGGATGGCGCCAAACCCAGTTCCTTTGCCACCAGTTCGGTGGTACGAATCACCTGGTGCCGATAGCACTGCGCGTGTGCTTCGGAAGCCACCTGGCAACAATCCGGTGATTTGAGGCAATGTGATCCGGTACAATCCGATTTGCGGATATGCCTCTCCGGTACGCCATGGTAACTAAACAGAATATGATCGAAGGGACGATTCAGGTAAGGCTGTACGGTGGCCACCAGCGCCCTGATATAGGCAGGGTAATCGTAGTAGGGTGGAACCGTATTGAGCCGGCTGCCATATTTCGCTGCCCGATGTAATTCCTCTACCTGCACTACCGCCGTTTCATAACTACTCATCGCATAATGCGGATAAAGCGGCACCAGGACGATCTCTTTCAAATCGGGATGATCCTTGTGCATTTGTTTCAGCACTTCCGCTGTGGATGGATTTCCATATCGCATGCAGATATAGATCGGCTCTGACCTTTTTTTCTCCAATTCCTTTTGCAAGGCAAGGGTATGCAAAATCAAAGGCGAACCTTCGTTAGTCCAGATGCTTTGGTATTTCTTGGCACTTTTGCCCGAGCGAAAAGGCACAATGATTCCTTTAACCAACAGGGTACGCGGAATTTTGGGCAGGTCAATTACCCGCTCATCCATCAGGAATTCAGTTAAATAGGGCTTCAGGTCTTTGGCGGTGGCACTATCTGGCGAACCCAGGTTCATCAACAATATGGCGGTTTGCATGAATGTTTGTATTAGTTCCGGCAAAACTACCGGCAGAAATGTAAAAGGTTTGTCAGGATCCTATCCTTTTACGCAGGAATGACAATTTATGCCTCAAAGCAACGAATTTTGCACTGGTTTAGAAATTATGATCTGCCAGATGTCGCATCATCCCGAATATATGCTGTCACGGTTCTGCGTGGTGGGTGTGAGCCATAAAGAGGCTCCCGAAGCTATCCGCAGCCTTTTCAGTTTGAGTGAGGAGCAACAGGCTTTGTTGTTGTCGGAAGCATCGGCGGCGGATATTCGGAGCCTGATGATTCTTTGCACCTGCAACCGGTCTGAAATGTATGGTTATGCAGGCGATGAAAGGGAGATGACCGGGCTTTATCTGCGACATATAAAAGCCGATCCTGAACTTTTTCAACAATATGGCTTTGTGAAGCGGGGCGAGGAAGCCCTTCAATATCTCTTTGAAGTTTCAACAGGTTTGCAGTCGCAGATTATCGGCGACTATGAAATAGCCGGCCAGATTCGGGTAGCCATGGCACGCTCACGCAAATACGATCTGCTGGGGCCCATCATGCACCGTACACTCAATACAGCCCTGCAGGCATCAAAGGCTGTGCGTACGCAAACGCGGATCAGCACCGGCACGGTTTCGGTTTCCTATGCCGTGATCGAATGGCTCCGCGGAATTGAGCTGCCGGCCCAACCGAAAATCCTGACATTGGGCGCCGGCTCCCTGGGTAAAAGTGTGGCCCGCAATATTGTGGAATATATGCCAGAAGCCTCCCTCACACTGGTAAACAGAACCATCGAAAAAGCGATGGAACTGGCTGGCGAATTGGGAGTTGATTTCCTGCCCTTTGAGCAATTGCACAAGGCCGTAGATCAGGCTTCCGTAATCGTGATGTGCACCCAGTCGGATCAGTATTTGATGGGGGAAGAATTTCTTACAAGCGCGGATCAAAAAATAATCATCGACCTCTCCGTTCCCAGCAATGTACATCCGGCTATACGGGAGCGCGAGTCTGTACGGTATGTGGGGGTTGATGAAGTGTCGCAGTCATTACAGCACACTTTGCGTCAGCGGCAGGATCAGATAGAAGAAGCCCGGCAGATCCTGGGTGGCTTTGTCCGCGAATTCCGCGAATGGCTATCGCATTACCGTCATTCCCTGCTGATACAGGATGTACGCAAAAAATTATACCACCTGATCGACAATAATCCGGTACTTTCGGATGTACAGGCTGCAAAGCAAAGAGATCAGTACGTAAACAAGACCATTGGCGACCTGGCCATGAGTTTGCGTTATGAAAAGGAAAAGGGATGCGCATTCATCAATGCCATCAATTCATTCCTGGGCGTGGAAACCAGCAATAGATAAGATTATGATCCGAATTGGCACCCGCGATAGTCGGCTGGCCATGGCCCAGGCGACCATGGTAGAAAAGATTTTGTCGGAACAACAGGTCCCCACCGAAATTCATTCCTGCAAGAGCGAAGGCGATAAAGTACTGCATGTTCCTCTTTATGAAATGGGCATCCAGGGCATCTTTACGCGGGAACTGGATACGGCACTTTTAAATGGAGAAATAGATTTGGCCGTGCATTCACTGAAGGACGTACCTACCCGGATGGCGCAGGGGCTGGTACTGGCGGCTGTATTGCCCCGGGCATCGCATTTCGATATGTTGATCTGCCGGGATGAAGAAGCACGTCAGAAGATTGTGTCAGGCAGTGCGCATCTGCTGGGCACCAGCAGCATCCGGCGCAGGGCACAATGGGCCTATCGGTATCCACAGGCAAAGTTCGACGTGCTGCGGGGTAATGTACCCACACGAATCCGCAAAATGAACGAACAGGGAATGGATGCCATCATCCTGGCCGAAGCCGGCTTGCAGCGACTCGGACTTACCGAAGCAGATACCGGTCCCTGGCTCCGGCTCAACTGGATGGTGCCGGCTCCCTCCCAGGGTATTATCGGTATTGTTTGCCGCGACAACGACGGTCTCACTCTTTCCAAAGCAGCCCTGCTCCACGATGAAGCGAGCTTCAGGGCGGCCCAGGTAGAGCGTGAATTCCTGCGGCTCATGCAGGGCGGATGCTCGCTGCCCATTTCCGCCATTGCTGTTGTCGACAATAACAACGCTTCCATCCGGGCGAATATTACCGCTCCCAACGGCACGGCTTCCCTGGAAAACAGTTGGACATTACCTGCGTCTGAATTTGGTAAGCTGGCTGCCATTGCGGCAGACTGGATGCAAAAAGAAGGTGCTGCACAGCTTTTGGCCACATGAGCGACAGGCCCACCATATTATCTACCCGAAGCCTGAGTCCCGATTTCGCAGCAGAGGCGCAGCAACGCGGGTTTTTGCTGAAGGATATTCCCTTTATCCAGATCAGCCCCATTCTGTCGGAGCTGATTGACGAACAAATAGCCAATTCCTTTCCTGCCATCGCTTTTACCAGTGCCAATGCAGTGCGCTTTTTTGCCGACCGGCTCGCTGAAATTTCCCATAAGCCCATCATCCGGCAAATTTTTTGCCTGCAGGGCGAAACCATGCGCGAAGTAATGCGTTTAAACCTGGAAGCATCGCTGCTGGCCGCGCGAAATGCACGTGAGCTGTCGCAACTGATAGTCAGCCAAAATGATCTGCAGGGCATCAGCTTCTTCTGTGGCAATCGACGGCGCAATGATTTGCCCGAAGCCATGAAGCAGCATGGTATTCCATTGCAGGAAGTGCAGCTTTATAAAACGCTGATCTATCCAAGGCCGGTTGATTTCGTGTACGATGCGGTTTTGTTTTTTAGTCCCAGTGCCGCAGAGGCTTTTTTTCAAACCAATATTCTGCGGGCATCGGTGCCCTGTATTTGTATAGGCGAAACAACGGCTGCTACCGTACGCGACTTTACGGCCAACCCGGTGCTGGTAGCCGCTACACATGAAACCCGCGCCGTGCTGCAAAAGGCCTACGACTGCCTGACCGATGGGAAGAAGGAGAATAAAGTGCGAACCATACCAGATAAGAAACCGACGAAAAATAAAAAATAGAATAT
This sequence comes from uncultured Citrobacter sp., assembly GCA_964395095.1. GTDB lineage: Bacteria > Bacteroidota > Bacteroidia > Chitinophagales > Chitinophagaceae > CAYMZZ01. The sequence continues at coordinate 224,856 of CAYMZZ010000001.1, read as the reverse complement.
GTTGAAGAACGACTTGTTGTTAAAAGCATTAAAAGGTGAAACGGTTGAGCGTCCGCCAGTTTGGATGATGCGGCAGGCCGGGCGTTATTTGCCAGAATACCAGGTACTGCGGGCGAAGTATGATTTTTTTACCCGTGTGCAAACACCGGAACTGGCGGCCGAAATCACGTTGCAGCCCATTGATATTATTGGACCCGATGCCGCCATTTTGTTTAGCGATATCCTGGTAGTACCACAAGCCATGGGAATGGAAGTGCGCATGGAAGAGGGCAAAGGCCCGGTATTGCCCGGCGCCATTCAGGATGCCGCAGATATCGACAGGCTGGATGTGGAGACCGCGCCGGAGCGTTTGAGCTATGTGTACGGTGCTATTGAGGCCACGCTTCAGGGTCTGGCTGGTCGAGTGCCCCTGATAGGGTTTGCAGGTGCACCCTGGACCATACTTTGCTATATGGTGGAAGGCAAGGGCAGTAAGACTTTTGAGAAGACCAAGGCATTTTGTTATACGCAACCTGCGGAGGCGGCCAGATTGCTGCAAAAGATAACCACCGTAACCATCGAATACCTGAAGCGTCAGGTGAAAGCGGGTGTGCATTGCATCCAGGTTTTTGATAGCTGGGCCGGCTTGCTCGATAAGGAAGATTTCTCCCGCCTCGCATTGCCTTATATTCGCCAGATCGTGGAGGCCCTGCGGGATCAGATTCCCGTTATTGTTTTCGCCAAAGGAGTTTGGCATAGCCTGCCTGAATTGAAAGCAACCGGTACATCCGCACTGGGGGTCGACTGGGGACAAACGCCGGCCGTGGCGCGCCAGATGGCAGGATCGGGCGTTACCCTGCAGGGTAATTATGATCCTGTAAAACTGTTGAATCCGGTTTCAGTTATTCAACAGGATGTGCACAGAATGATTAATGATTTTGGTAAAGACAGGTTGATCGTTAACCTGGGACATGGCATTATTCCCAGCATTCCGGTCGATCATGCCCGTGCTTTTGTAGATGCCGTAAAAGCTTATGGAAAATAATTCAACCATCGGGATGCATGAGCCCATACGCCCCTGGTTTGTGGCGCATATCAAAGACCTGCAACAGCGAATCTGTACGTCTTTGGAAGAGATCGACGGGCAGGCCAAATTCAAATCCGATAAATGGGAGCGGCCCGGAGGTGGTGGTGGCGATACCCGGGTGATAATGGAAGGAGCCGTATGGGAAAAGGGCGGAGTGAACGTAAGTGAAGTGCATGGTGCTGTTACCGACATTATGCGGCGGGAGCTGAAATTGCAGGGCGATCAATTCTTTGCCACAGGGATCTCCCTTGTCATTCATCCGCGCAATCCGCATATACCTACCGTACACGCCAATTTTCGTTACTTTGAATTGTATGATGCAGATGGTAAAGTCATTCGCAATTGGCTGGGCGGCGGGGCAGACCTTACTCCGTACTACCTGGTGCCGGAGGAGGTGCGGCATTTTCACCGTACCCTGAAGCAGGCCTGTGATCCGTATGGGGCAGAACTTTATCCCAGATACAAGGCGGAATGCGACCGCTATTTCGCCAATCACCATCGTGGGGAGGAAACCAGGGGAGTGGGGGGTATTTTTTTTGACGGGCTGGCGCCGGATAGGGAAGAAGCGGATCGATTTTACCTGGGCTTCGCCCGCGACTGTAGTGAAGCTTTTTTACCAGCTTATCTTCCCCTTGCCGTGGCCAACAAGGATAAGCCCTATACCGAGGCTCAGCAGTACTGGCAGGAAATCCGGAGGGGAAGATATACAGAGTTTAACCTGCTTCACGATCGGGGTACCCTGTTTGGCATTCGCACCAATGGCCGCACCGAAAGCATACTGATGAGTTTGCCGCCAAGGGTTAGATTTGTATATGATTATCAACCTGAACCAGGAAGTGAAGAAGAGTCATTGCTGAATGTATGTAGAAAACCGAGAGAATGGACGGAGTCAATTTGAGAATTTGAAAATTTGGGAATTTGGAATATTTGAGAATTCGTATAAGTCGCCAAATCCCCAAATTCGCAAATCCCCAAATTCCCAAATTCCCCAATCCCCAAATTTATACTCCCATGTTTCGTCGCAACAGAATAAACCGCAAATCGCCAGCCATTCGCGCCATGCTGGCCGAAACGCAGCTTTCGCCGGCCGATTTTATAGTGCCTTTGTTTATTGTGGAAGGGAAAGACCAGCGCGTGCCTATCGATTCCATGCCGGGTTATTTCCGGCTTAGCCTCGACGAGGTAAAGAAAGAAGTAGAAGAACTATGGGCGCTGGGTCTGCGCTCTGTTTTGCTATTTGCCAAATGTGAAGATGCTGCTAAAGACAATACAGGAAGGGAGGCCCTGAATGAAAATGGCCTTATGCAGCGAAGCATTCGTGCCATTCGCGAATGGGTGCCGGATATCTGCATTATGTCGGATGTTGCACTGGATCCCTATTCCTCTTATGGCCATGATGGCATTGTGCAGGGAACAGAAATACTGAATGATGCGACAGTGGAAGTACTGGCGGCCATGAGTGTAAGCCATGCACGTGCCGGGGTCGATTTTGTGGCGCCCAGCGATATGATGGACGGAAGGGTGGGAGCTATTCGGCAGGCGCTGGAAGCGGATGGCTTTCATCAAACGGGGATTCTTAGCTATACGGCGAAATATGCCTCCTGTTTCTATGGTCCTTTTCGGGATGCGCTGGATAGCGCTCCGGGATTTGGCGACAAGACAACCTATCAGATGAATCCTGCCAACCGACGCGAAGCCCTGCTCGAAGCAATGCAGGATATGGAGGAGGGCGCCGATATTATGATGGTAAAGCCGGCATTAGCTTATCTCGATATCATCCGGGAAATACGGGAAATGTCTACATTGCCCATCGCGGCCTACCAGGTAAGTGGCGAATATGCCATGATAAAAGCGGCCGCGGAAAAGGGTTGGCTGCAGGAGGAAAACGCCATGCTGGAAACGCTTACGTCCATCAAACGGGCGGGAGCCGACCTTATAGCCAGCTATTTCGCCAAAGACTGCGCAAAATTATTGAACGCATGAAAACGCAACTAAGTCAGCAATACTTTGAAAGGGCGCAATCTTCCATTCCCGGCGGAGTGAATTCGCCCGTGCGGGCCTTTCGGTCGGTAGGAGGTACGCCTTTGTTTATACGCTCGGCACATGGGCAATACCTGGTTGACGAAGACGGCAACCAGTACATTGATTATATCAATAGCTGGGGCCCCATGATCATGGGTCATGCATTTCCGCCCGTTCTAAACGCCTTGCAGGAGCAGATGCGAAATTCGCTGAGCTTTGGCGCACCTACGCTGCTCGAAGTGGAGATGGCCGAACTCATTCGCCAGATGGTGCCTTCGGTAGAAATGATCCGCATGGTGAATAGCGGCACCGAAGCCTGCATGAGCGCCATACGACTGGCGCGAGGCTATACCGGCCGAAACAAGTTTATCAAGTTTGAAGGATGTTATCATGGCCATGCTGATGCGTTTCTGGTGAATGCGGGTAGTGGTGTGGCTACATTGGGTATTCAGACGGTGCCCGGCGTTACCTCAGGCGCATCGGTAGATACCATTTCGGCTCCATATAATGATTTGGAAGCGGTGGAGAAACTGGTGACGCTGCATGCGGGCGAAATTGCCGCCATTATACTGGAGCCTGTCGCCGGCAACATGGGCTGTGTGCTACCTGTACCCGGATTTCTGGAAGGGCTCCGGCATATTTGCGACCGGGAGGGCATAGTGTTGATTTTCGACGAAGTGATGACCGGCTTTCGGCTGGCTCCTGGCGGGGCACAGGAAAAATATGGAATAGTAGCCGACCTGGTTACCTACGGAAAAGTGATTGGTGGTGGTTTGCCAGTGGGCGCCTATGGTGGCAGAAAAGAGATTATGCAAATGGTAGCGCCTGTGGGTAAAGTGTACCAGGCTGGCACCCTGAGCGGTAATCCCCTGGCTATGCGCGCGGGTTTTACATTGCTGAAGATGTTGCATACGACAAAGGCGGTTTACAGGAACCTTGAATCACTCGGCGCCCAACTGGAAGCCGGACTTCGGGATTGCTTCAGCGAAAAAGGCGTACCGGTATGCATCAACCGGGTAGGCAGCATGATCAGCCTGCATTTTTCGGAGGCCGAAGTGATCAATTTTAGCACGGCGGCCGCTGCGCGGAACGAGCTCTTTAACCGCTATTTCCATCACTGCCTGAGCCGGGGAATCTACCTGCCGCCATCGGCTTTCGAAAGCTGGTTCCTCTGCCATGCCCTACAGCAGGCCGATATTGATCTTACGCTGGAAGCCACCCGTGAGTTTCTGGCTAATATGTAAGCCTATGTCATTTCTCTATTTCAAAGCGCTGCATATCATTTTTGTGGTCACCTGGTTTGCGGGGCTGTTTTACCTGCCACGAATCATGGTGTACGCTGCGGAAGCCAGTAGCCTGGAAAATGAAGGAGCGAAAAAGATTCTGTTGGGTCAATACAGTGTAATGAGCCGCCGTCTCCTCTATGGCATTACCTGGCCATCCGCTATCATAACATTCATACTCGGTATCCGCCTGGTTTGGAATTATCCACTCGATAACTGGCTTTGGGTGAAGCTGGCCTTGGTGGCCTTGCTGTATGCGTATATGTTCTCGTTGCAGAAAATCTATGCGCAACAAAGCCGGGGTATTTTCCGCTACTCGGGACAGCAATTACGCGCCTGGAACGAAGTGCCCACCATCCTCCTCTTTGCCATCGTGTTCCTGGTGGTGCTCAAGAGTGCCGTCAATTTTTGGTGGGGCATGCTTACCCTGCTGGCCCTGGTATTGCTCATTATGACCGGTATCCGAGTTTATAAGTCTGTTCGACAAAGAAATAACCGGCCGGGTCATTAATCCCCGCTACGCTTATATTTTTCTTTCACAAATTCATAGAACATATAACCGTAACGGTCGTACCAATCCGGGGTTCCAAACTGTTCTTCGCATACGGCGAGCGCTATCATGCTTTCCTGTAATTTTTCCAGGAGCTCTGCATATTTTTTATCATAGGCTTCCTCCAGCCGCTTCACCGATCCTTCAATCTTGGCCTTTTCGGCCTGCCAGGTAAGTCCGGTTACGGCGTGTACTCCGGAGGTGTTGTCGCCAAAGGCAATGGCCTTTTTGCTGAAATCCTTGGTGCATTTGTAAATAATCCGCAATTGCTCCAGGTTATAGCGGACACTATTGAATTTTTCCCGGGCTTCCGTAAAGCATCCGGCGCAGTTTTGGGCATCCAGTTGTATGGCGATCTGCTCATCATCTGGACAAAAGGAAGGAACATCGGGCATGCCGGGGGGCATCGGCATGGTCATGCATTCGCCCATGCCAAAATATTGTTCCAACAAATCCTTGGTGCTGGTCATGGCTTCTTTGAGTTTCTTAATTCGCTCGTGCAGTTTTTCCAGGTTTTCGGCTTTCACCATTTTTTCCAGTTTTTCCCAATCCACATTGCCGCCACGTCCGCGCGAGTATCCTGCGAGAGGGGCACCCAATTGAGGAAGAAGGAATAATAGCAGGAGGGCGGCTTTCCCTTTTTTCCGAAGGAGTACGAAAACCAGAACCAGCAAAACCAGCACCACAATCCCCAGGATCCAGACAAGACTACCGGATTGTTTTTGATCTTTATTTTCCGTAGTGGTATTCTCTGTATCGGTTTTCTCTTCCCTGGTTGCTTTTTCTTTTTTGGATGCTGCTACAAAAGGAGAGGGTAGCGCTTTCTTTACCTCTGGCGAAGCCAATACCAGCAACTGATACTCTTCTTCTGAGTCCTTGTTGGCAACAACACGAATGCCAAAATCACCATAAGTACGCACTTTCAGGTTGGCGATACCATCTTCCGCTTCGGCAGTAGAGGTTTTCTTCTGAACGTCTTCCCAATTGTTCTTTACCAGTTCGATCTGCATATCCACGCCATCCGGTGCTATCAGGAACACATCGATGGGTTGAAACATGGAAGCACCCTTTACGAAGTAGTAATCTGCCTCCAGGTTGGCTTTTCCATACCCGCCAATCGCTTTGGCGCCTTCCCAATCCTTGTAGTCCTTTAATTGAAGCTTTACCGGCTTAATTTTTTTGTCGAGGGTAAACGGCTGTGCATGCAGCGTCGGTACAAGACTGAATAACAGGATGCAGATAATGGTAAATCGGCCAATAATGGGGGTTTTCATGATTCCAGTTTTGAAAGATGAAGGGCCCAGTCGCGGGCCAGTTGCATCAGGGCTTCTTTATTGTAAAGAAGACCTGATTCGGGGCTGGCATCCGAATTATTTGTGGAAACGATCGTGCAGAAATGATGCTTTACCCGAAACACGATGGTATAATTGCTGTTGGGGGTCGATTTGGTTTGTAATATCAATGCATGATCGCCGGCATCAAATTCCTGTAGAAGATCAGGATTATAGATGAATGCCTGTATCATGCGCCCCAGCTTGGCTGTATCGCGCTGCGGTTGTAATTGTAGCATAAGGGAGGGAACCGACTTCCTGTCAAACATAAACCCCAGGGAGGCTACTGAGTCGGTATTGGGCATATATGTCCCCCTGGCTTCCGGGCTAATTCGCTCAGCCACCATTTGGTAAGGGATCAGCGAGTTGTCTTCTCTATTCGGCTGGCTGGGTGGTGGTTCGGTCCTGGCACTGTTTTCTGCACCGTCTGGTCCGGACTCCGATGATGGTTCTGATTTTGATTCGTTGTTGCAGGCAACAAGTGAAAAAAAGAGCAGGAGCAGGAGGTACTGATGAGGCTTCATTTTCATATTGAATCAGCTTAAAGGGTTTTGATTTCAACGCGTCGGTTCAGGGCCCGTCCGGCTTCCGTGGCATTATCGGCCACGGGTAGCGATTCGCCATAACCTTTGGTTTTCAGTTTACTTGTTTCGGCCTTATTGTCTTTTAGCCATTTTAGTACGGATTCCGCCCGGTCTTGCGAAAGCTTGTCATTATAGTTGGCATCTCCTTCCGAATCGGTATGCCCGCCAATTTCCAGGGCCCGGCCTGGATTCTGTCGTATCAGCCCCAGTAATCTTTTGAGGGTTGGTAACGATTCCGGTTTGATGGTCGCCTTATCCGTATCGAAATATATACCGTAGAGTTCCACTTTACCTTTATTGTCCAACTGCTCCTGCAGGGTTTGGTCGGTTTCCGGTTCCAGTTTCAAATTCACAACCGCATTTTTGTTTTGCAGCAGATCGGTGCTGGCCGATGCGCCTTTATAACCCGCGAGCGCCGCCTGCACCACAATCATGCCACAGGGTATGCCATCCATCTGGTATTGCCCTTTTTCATCCGTTCGTATTTGTTGAGCACCGGATACCTTTATCAATGCGTTGGCGAGTGGTTGCCGGGTTTTCGCATCCGTAACTTTTCCGCTAATGCCGGACCTTGGAATATTACGGGGATTCACCAATACGCGAACAAAGTCGATGGCGAATCCGTCGCCCCTGGGCGTTTCCGGGCTATCGATAAATATTTCCAGGTATTCTTCCTTTAACAGCGGCCAGTATTCCGGCAATAACTGAATGCTGATCATTTTGCCAATAGGTCCGCCCTGTTTTAGTTCATTGAGCATATTGGAAATAAAAGGGGCTTCCTGGCCATTGAGATAGCACTTGAACCGGGAGGAGAAGGAGGGCGCCTGAAAATCGTCGACAAATAATTGCAGCATCACCGTTTCAATCTTGCGATCACCTATCGCCGGCTTCAATCGCAGTGTTTCCGGTGTATTCTCCGGTCGGCGTGTGCTGGTGGTATAGCCGTCAGATTTCTCGCGTTTGAATTTTTTTTCCTTGCTGGGGTAATTGTAGCCGGAATTTACCATTATGCGGTCGGTACCTGGCGGATCGTCGCGTTCCGGCACAAAAGGGAAACCATGTGGTTTGGTACTTTCGCCTGAGAATGGATCATAGCCCTTCGGCCAGCCATAGCCCATATTGTCCATATCGCCGTATATATACACATAGTCGGCGTCTTTACTATTCGCAATTCGTTGCTCGGGTACGGCCCATTCGGTGGGGATATCGGCCTGGGATACCTTCATGCCCGAGGCCTTTCGCTGGTCGATCAGCTTTTGTCGCATCAGCATCTGCAATTCCTCTACCGAATTAACCGGCTGGCCATAAAGCTGCTCCAGATAAGTGGGACTCAACTTATCAAATTGCTTGAGGGCATCGAGGTAAAAACGGGAATCTTCCTGCAAAGTGATATAGTCTTTCACTTCCGCTGGCAGATCATGGTAGGGGGTATAGCTCCCGGGTTCTGCAGGTTTGGCGGATTCTTTTCCCGGAGCAATATTTTGTGCGGGTGCCTGTTGGGGGCTCACCGATTTTGCCCCGGCTTCATTTCCAGGTTGTGCTTTGGGCTGCTCGGTGCTATTGTTGCAGGCAACAATAGTCAGCACTATAAATAGCAAGGTGCTGCGCATCATGGAATCTTTTCAACGATCTGTTTTGCCAAAGCCTGCAACTGGCCGGCATTATAACAGGGACAGGGCGTTTTGGCACTCCGGCTTTCCACGGCCTTCAGTTCAATCAACAGATTATTTTTATGAAAGATCAATTGTTCCTGCTGGCGGCCACTGAGTTTATCTTTGAAGGATAAGGCGATGGCGCCATCACCTATACCGGCAACGGCATTCAATCCGTTATCTGCATTGTCTTTTTTCATGTAGCCGAGCGCTGCTGCGGCACCCGCTGCATCTTTCTTGGGGCTCACAATAAAGATCAATTCATCGCCCCAGGCATTCTTCATACCATAGCTGCGATTGCAATTACTGCCTTTTCTTTCTACGGAAGTAACGCGTTCCTGGATGCCGCTGGCCTGGCAGGCCTCCTCTATCATGGCTGCTGTAAGCAGGGCCGCACAATCCAGGTCGGCAACAGCCGTACCGGGATCTGTTTTTGGAATGGGAATGGAGGCTTCGGCGTCGGGCTCCGGCACTGGCTCCGGCTTATTGGCTTCGTTGGGACTGCTGGATGAATTATTGCAACTGAAAATGGCAATAGTTGCCAGTGCCAGAGTGATGGCACCGAGAGGATGTATAAGGTTCATGGGTAATGGTATTTGATCAGGTTCCGGTTCTATTGTAAAGATGCTGGAATAGTAAGTGCCAGGGAACACATGATCATGTAGGGGAGCTATATCATCCGCTTGCGGAGGGCGAGGCTAACGGCTTCAGTGGCACTGTTGACATGCAGTTTGTTGTAAATATTGCGGATATGAAAACGAACGGTATCAATGCTTAATCCCAGGTATTCGGCAATCATCTTGTAGCTATCACCTTCCACCAATCGCGCCAGTACCATTTTTTCCTTTTCTGTTAGTGTGGGGTTGGGTGGGGTCTTTTCGCCGGTAGCCGGTTGCCCGGAGAAGAAGCGCAAAACCTTGCGGGCTACCACGGGTGTCATCGGCGATCCGCCATCTACTGTATCCTGTATGCCCTTTACAATATCGTGGGCCGATGCGCTTTTGAGCAAATAGCCATCGGCGCCGGCACGGATGGCATCAAATACACGGTTGTTGTCGTCAAAAACAGTAAGTATCAGCACGAGCAGGTCGGGGAATTCTTTTTTGATAGCTCTGGTCGCTTCAATGCCGTTTGCACCGGGCATATCAATATCCATGAGCACCAGTTGAAGATCCAGGTTCCTGAGTTTGGCCGATGCATCCAACCCATCGGCAAAACTGCCTCTCACTTCAATGCCGGGAAATTCTTCAAAGAAGAGTTCGAGGCTCTGCCGGTACGCATCATTATTTTCAAAAATGGCGATGGGGATCATGCTGCATTCATTGTAGTTTTAACCAAGCCTTATTTCAATGCGGGTGCCTTCTCCGGGCCGGCTTTGTATGAGTATTTGTCCGCCTATTTCCCTGATGCGCTGTCGCATATTGCTGAGTCCGTTTTGTCGCTTAAGCCCTGCCTCTAAAAAACCTTTGCCGTCATCTTCGATATGGATCAGCAATCGGCTTCCTTCTGTATAACAATCAAACCGAAACATCTTTGCTTCGGCATATTTCAGCGTATTCGTCAGGGCTTCCTTGCATACCAGGAAGAGGTTGCGTCTTTGCAGCATCGGCAGGGTGAGTGCATGTGCCGCTGATTGATCGTTCCATTCAATTCGGATGCCGCTGTTTTCCAATAAGGGTATGGCATAACTGCGGAAACGCTGCAGGAAATTATGCAGCTTATCGTTTTCCGGCTGTATGGCCCAAACAATATCGGCCATTTCCTGGATGGTGCCACTCGCTTTTTCCCGTATATCCTGCAAGATCGATAATTCTTTTTCATCCTTCAAGCGATTGGCCAGCACACTGCTATAGATGCCGATGCTGCTGAGCGTACTACCCACATCATCGTGCAGGTCGCGCGACAACTGCCAGCGTATCTGCGCAATCTTTCGCTGTTCCTGGTTCTTGCGCCACCACCAGATCAGGAAGGGCGAGAGCGCCAGCAAAGTGGCCAGGATGATAAACCAGGGCCGGTTCCAAAAGGGAGCGCGAATCTGAAAATTAAATTGCAGTGGTTGCTCCGTCCAGTCCCCATTCGGTTGCCTGTAGGCTACCTGCAATTGATACCTGCCCGGCTTGAGGCTGGGCAGAAAGATCCGACCTTCATTGCCCAGATAATTCCAGTTGCCGCCCAGGGAATACCGGTATTGGATCATGGGGGCGCGCAAATAATCAAGGGCTGCAAATTCAAGGTCCAACTCATTTTCGTTCCAGTTGAGCACCAACGTATTTTCTGGATCGGGATGTCGGATCTGGTTGCCTGTTCTCAGTCCCGTCAACACAAATGGAGGGCGGGATTGGGTGCGAATGGAAACCGGGAAAACCTGTTCTATCTTGTCGCGGTAGAGTAAATAAAACCCCTTATCACCATCATATTCGGCTTCGATATAATCATTGAATCTTTTGTCCAATTCCGAAACTGAAAGTGCTTCGGGCTCTTCTACCGAGGGCAAAAAGTTGAAACCCACCGGCGTTTTGATCCAAAGGGTTCCTTCCTGATCGAGGAACAGATCTTCGATATTGTTGGATAGCAATCCCTCTCGTCGGGTGAGCTGCCTTATCATCTTACCGGCGCTATCGAGGATCGCCAGCCCCTGGTAATGGGTGCCTACAACAATATGCCTGTCGAAAACAGCAATACGGAAATTATCTCCCCTCAATGCGACAGCGCCTATTTTTTCCCACAGCAGCTTTTGGCCGGTATGTATTCGGTAAATAGCGGATTGTTGATCGATGGCCAACACCTGACCGGCACTGTCGATATTCCAGTGTACGATCGGCGCCTGCTCACTGCTGAGTGAAAGACTGTCCAGTATGGTACCAGTACTATCACATCGGAATAAATGGCGACGACCCAGCAGCAGTAGTCCATTGGGCAGTGGGAGAGCTTTTACGGCAAGGTGGCCCAGGCGACCGGCCGGCAGAAAGGAGTGGTATTGACCGTTTCGGCTATTCCATCGAATGATTTCATCGCTGAACCAGGGACAGAAATAATGGTTATCGCCCCGGCGCGCGAGCCAGGACTGATAGTTTTTCCATTTACCCTGTACGGGCGATTTTGAAATGCTGGTGAGGCCCGGGACTGCGGTTTTCCAGTGCCGGAGTGGCGCGCCCAGGGTGTTGATAACGACATCGTCATTATTGCCATGTTTTAGCCTGGTGAAATGGTATTGCCAGGCAAACTCGGGTGGATCCAGGGAAAGGGAGCGTTGCGGCCCTCCGGCCAGGGCTGGAAAAAGAAAGAGTCCATCCTGGCAGCCCAACCAAATATTTCCGTCACGGTCGCAATAGAGGCTGCTGATGGTTTCAAATTCAATCTTGTCGTCTCCGATCACCACGCCGGCATAACTGGCTTTCCATTGCATGGCCTGATCGTAATGAAATAACCGACCGCCCTGGGATGCGATCAGGATATTACCCTTTCTGTCGCTCAGCATCGCGTCGGGTAAATTGTAGAATTCATTTCCGTTCAGGGGCGCGGCAGGAAGGAGAACACTGTCAAGCTTATTTTGAACAATTTGGTAACGGTATAAATACCGGTCTCCGGCAGACCGAATATGGTTCCAGGTACTGTACCATATCTGTTCATGCTCGTCGAGCAGAATGGCGGAAATGGAGTTTGTTTGATCAAGTATGGCAAGTTGCCCCGGATTTTTACCTGGATAATGCCATTCGTCTTTTTGTGGATCAAAGCGCAGAAAGCCAGCAGAGCTGGCTATCCACAATATTCCATTCTTGTCGGAAACAATATCCCTCGTGTTCAAACGGTCGGGATTTTGCCGGATGGCTGCTTCCATCGGCACGGGTGTTGCCTGAAAATTTTTTACACGCAAGAGTCCGCCTATGCTGCTCGCGTACACCTCTCCATTGCGGGTGCTGCGGATAGCATGTGTGCGAAGCTGTGTCTTTTGAAGCTTGGCAAGGTCGAGCCGGATCAGTTGTCCTTTTCGGGTATCATAGGCCAATGGTCCCTCATGTTCTGTTACTGACCAGATATGGCCATTCGGGTCTTCATCAATGCCAAAGTTCATGATGCCCGAAGCGATCTGTTCGCCATTTTCACCGGCTCCATAATTGAGTGTCATGAAACGGCGGCCGTCAAATCGCTGAAACCCATCCACTGTATTCAGCCAGATTAGTCCTTTGCTGTCCTGGAAAATCCTTTTCACCCTCAACTCGGCCAGCCCATCCTGCAAACCAATTCGCCGCATGGCACGCAGCAGGCTCGGCTGTGCCTGGGTGGCTTCGTACGTTAGCAGGAGAAGGGTTAGGAGTAAGAGGCGGGAAAGCAATGGTTGAGTTTTAAGTTGTAAGTTGTAAGTTGTAAGTTATAAGTTGTAAGTTATAAGTATAAAGTACAATCTACGTTACTTTATTGAATGAAATGACAGGCATAATGAAAGACTTTTTTTGAATCACCATACCTATAAAAAATCAATCTCTGCTACTCTAAATTTACCAATTCAAGGTATTAACTTATAACTTACAACTTAAAACTTACAACTTTATCCTCACAACTCCCCCAACCACTCCTTCGCAAAACTTCTCGCCATTTCCGTCACTTCCTTCCCTGCACGGAAGCCCTGTTTCCAACTGGTTCCCTTGCCCTCATAGGCGGGGTTCACGAATCTTTTTTTACCATATTTTTCTACCAGTTGGGCATTGTAGTCGATCCCTTCTGTTTCGAGCAGCATCTTCTTCAGTTTGTCGGCGATGAAGAGGTTGATATTCTCCGGAAAATCTTGTTTCCATCGCTTCAGGTCTTCCTGGTAGCGCTTCTCAGCATCTTCCTGTTGCATCTTTTCACCCATGGCTATATAACGAAAAGTATCATGGTTGGGGTTCTGGTAATCCTTCAGGGTTTGTTTCATCTGATCCACCAATGGCTTCAGGCTTTTGGCGATTTCGCCACCCAGTTCCTTCATGCTCTTTTCGGTATCACGAATGGACTTTTCTGTTTTGGCAATCTCTTCCTTTTGGATTTCCTCTATGCTGCGAAGAGGCTTCTTATTGGGGGCTTCGGGCATGGATAGTTTGCGTTCCTTTTCGTAGTGCTGTTTAAATTCGCTACCCTGTACATAGGATTTGGTGAACTCCAGCAAATCTTTCGCCACAGCGGCCCTGTTGCCTACAGCTATATTTTTGATATTGCGGGCACCATAGTGCTGCAGGTATCCGTACATGAAGCTGGATTTGATATTATTCATGCCCGATTGTTTGGAAATCCCGAGGGTCTTCCAGATTTCATCCGAGGCGGTTTTGGCCTTGTAGGCCGAGAAGCCAAATAGGGCGATTAGGAGTACCAGGCTCGCGAGCAGACTCCTGCCGATGGTGGTCAGATTCAATTTCATGTTACTTGATTTTTAAGTGGGTCGTTTTTTGTACAAATCTGCTCCTTGTTGCTGCCGCAGCCAACCGGCCTCGTCATGATTTGCGATTTTCAACGGTTGAATTGCGTAACCGCCCCGCAAACCCCCTCCGGGGGCGGGGGACAGGGGGGGAGGCAGTTCACCCCTGTCTTTCCCCAATTCATTCCATCAATTCCCCAACCCATAAATACCCGCTTAGTGGTATGACAAAAAGACTGTAAATTGCTGATAGGCAAATGATAATTAGCGCCGGACATATCAAAAAAAACCTGCCCCTACTTTGGCTGGGTATCGTACCATTCACCATTCTGCTGAACTGGATCATATTTGGACGCCCGTATTTTACATCCTGGCGAACCGGACTGATCGGTACCCTGGTAAGTCTGCTGGTAATGACCGCCGTTTTTCTCGTTTGTATCCGCATCATAGCCCTTCTACGCAATCGCTTCCCTTCAGATGAAGACTTTATCAGGCGGGTACTTATCCAGGTAATGGTCTTTCTGCTGCTTTCCGCTCTGGTATTGGTAGCTTTATTTTCTATTTATCGATTCATGGGCCTGATCGATAGTATGTATGAAAACAAGTTTACCTGGGCCTTTATCTTCACAGGGCTTATCTGTATATTTCTCAGCTTCTTAAATGAAGCATTGAACGTGCTGGAGCGCTGGAAAACGGGGCTCAAGGAAACCGAGCAACTCAAACGAAACTACAAGCAGGGCCAATTGATGGGTCTGAAAAGCCAGATCAATCCGCACGTATTATTCAATAGCCTGAATTCCCTGTCGGGATTGATTCAGGAAGATACCGAACAGGCGGAGCGCTTTCTCGATGAGATGAGCAAAGTGTACCGGTATATGTTGCGGAATGAAGAAGAGTCATTGGTTCCGCTTCAAACAGAACTTCAGTTTATTCAATCTTATTTTGCACTATTGAAAGCCCGGTACAATGAAGCCATCGCCTGTGAAATTGATCTCTGGCCCGGGGACATGGAAAAACATATTCCGCCACTCAGCCTGCAGGTGATCGTGGAGAATGCCATCTTTCAGAACCGGATCAGCCGGGAGAGCCCCCTTGTCATTCGCATAGAATCGGTAAGGGGTGGCGCTTTGGTGGTCAGCAATAATATTCAACGCAAACTAATGACAGAGCCCTTCGATCACGAAGCGGGAGTAGATAACCTGGTGAAGAAATACCAGTTGATGAACCAGCCGCCCATTGAGATAAAGGAAGAGGAAGGATTGCGCAAGATCCGATTACCATTCATCACCCAAACAGAGGAGGTAACGGGATGAAATTATTGGCCAGGGCTACAAGGGTGCAATGGTATTCCTTTCTACTGGCAATGCCATTAATAGGATTGGCCCTCAATCATATCCTTTATGGCGAGCGTGTGTTTGAAGACTACCGGGTCTGGCTTTATGCCTTTCCGCTACTATGGGTACTGGGCCTTATGACCTGGTATGGCCATGTTTTATACGACCACATGATTCAAAGCCGTTATCCGGAAATTACCCAGAGCCGTAAGCGGGTTTTTCTGAAAAGTCTCGTGGTGGTGCTGGTCATGTCGCCGGCCGTTTTGCTGATTTTCCTCCTGTTTGACAGACTGAATATTCTGGGTTATTCGATGACCAACGAAGACCTGAAAGAAGGCTTGTTTCTCGGGTTTGCGGTGAACCTGATCTTCCTTACGCTATGGGAGGCCATGTACCTGATGGAAAAGTATAAGGAAAACCTGGCCGAAAGGGAGATACTGCAGCAAATGTCGCTGCAACAGGAGTTCGATGTATTGAAGAGCCAGGTCAATCCCCATTTTCTGTTTAATTGCTTCAATACATTATCGTCGCTGATTGTGGAGGATCCTCAACGGGCCGATTCCTTCCTCAATGAGTTGAGCAAAGTATATCGCTACCTCTTACGCAACAATGAGAGCAGCCTCTCCACCCTGCAAAACGAGTTGAATTTTATTGAATCCTATTTCAAGCTTTTGAAAACCAGGCATGGAGAAGCCGTACAATTTCAACTGGAAATCGATAAGCGATACAATCATTATTTGCTGCCTTCGCTAAGCCTGCAATTGCTGGTTGAAAATGCGGTAAAGCATAATGTATTGTCGAAAAATAAACCCCTGATGATTGACATATTCACCACTGCGGCCAACCGGCTGGTGGTCAGTAACAATCTGCAACGAAGGACCAAAAAGGGCCCCTCCAACCGCATTGGACTCGACAATATCCGGACCAAGTATGAATTGCTCCGTCAGCGGGGATTCCAGGTAATGGAAGACGGGCGAAGCTTCACCGTCGTTCTCCCGCTGATATGGGATAGCAACCTGGGGCGTGACTGGGCCAGTACGCTGGATGAGAAAAAAGGAACTAAATTCATTGTATAAATATAAACCACCGGCACATGAAAGTTTTTATCGTAGAAGACGAAGATCTCGCAGTGAAAAAAATAACCAAAACCCTGGCTTCTGTGGATCCTGAAGCGGAAGTGGTAGGGGTTGCCGACAGCATAATCGCGGCGGTAAACTGGTTGCAGGATAATCCGGCACCGGACCTCATCCTGATGGATATTGAGTTGAGCGATGGCCAGAGTTTTGAGATCTTCAACCGGGTGGCCATTCAGTCGCCGGTAATATTTACCACTTCCTACGATGAATATGCCCTGAAGGCATTTAAGGTAAATAGTGTGGATTACCTGCTGAAGCCCATTCAGAAAGAAGACCTGGCTGCGGCTTTGGAAAAGCTGGGCAATCTGAAAAATATTTATCAGCAAGGCAACCAGCCGGCACCGGCCGTTAGTATCGACAGCCTGGTGAAAGAATTGCAGCAGAAATTGCAGCCGCGCGAGTACCGCAAACGCTTCCTGGTACGCCATGCGCAAAAGCTCGTGTCAATCGATACAGATGAGATCGCGTATTTCTTTAGCGACGGTCGGCTTAATTTTTTCAAGACCTACGACAACCGCAAGTTCGTGGTAGACTATACCATGGACGAGCTGGAAGAAATGCTGGACCCGCAGAAATATTTTCGTATCAGCCGTTCCTTCTTTATATCCGTTAACAGCGTGGACCAGATTCATGATTATTTTGGCAACAGGCTTTTGCTGCACCTGAAACCCGCCGTTGATAAAGAGTCAATAGTTAGTCGTGAAAAAGTGACGGATTTTAAAAAGTGGATGGGGAAGTGATGGGGGAGGGGAAGTTTTATGTTGTAAGTTATAAGTTTTAAGTTGTAAGTAATATGTTGCATTGAAATCTAATCCAACAACTATATTCACCTTAAAACTTATAACTTATAACTTAAAACTTACAACCTACACAAGCACCACTATCGCAATTCCATTCCTGTCGTACTGAATATCCGCTTCTCCTTTCAGGGAATTCGCCCTTTCATTTATTTGGCGTATCAGTCCTTCTATTTCTTCTAAATTTTCATCCAGTTTGGCGGTACTGTCCTGTAGTTTCAAGGAGAGTCTATGGCGGAAATAGTCTATCTGAACCAGGGAATTTCTTCCGCCGGCGTATTGTACAATCAGTCGTAATCCTTCTTTAAAGATGAGAAAGAACTCATGCCTTGTCATCATATCCAGTTTCAGTGATTGCACTTTTTTGTCAACGATGAGTTCAATATTGGCGGCATGGCGGTTGCGGAGGGCATCGGTAAACTCCATCATACGCAACACGGTTTTGTCCATGCTATCGTTGGCCGGGTCAATGCTCCACAGGATATCATCCATGGCAATGATCATATTATGGCTCTTGGCGCTGATCTGGTCGATGAATTCCTTACTTCTGTCAATATCCTTGTCGGCTTTTATCTTGGCCATTTCACCCAGCAGGTTGATATTGCTAAGGGTGGTGGTTACATCGGCATGCAGGTTATTGGCAATTTCGGAACGAACCCTTTGCAGTTCGTTCATTCTTCTGATACGTTCGCGATCGATCCAGTAGAGCAGGCTGGCGCCGAAGAGCAGCAATAAGCCATAGAACCACCAGGTTTGCCAGAAATGGGGATAGACCTTGATGGCCATTTCCGTTACATGCACCGACATGTTGCCGTCGGCATCTTCGCTGCGCGCCATGAAGGTATAATTGCCTGGTGGCAGATAGGTGTATACGGCCTGGTTCGATTTATCAGCTACCCGCCAGTCTTCATCCAACCCATCCAGTTTATAACGGATCAGGTAAGCGCCATTATAGCTCAATCCCGAAAAATCAATGGTCAGGGAGTTTTGCTTGGGCGACAATTCCACGCGTTTTAATTGCAGCAGCGAATCGACCAGCAGGTTACGGTCAAAAACGCGAAAGCCCGTGATGCTTACGGGTGGTGCCATATTATTGATCCGAACTTCGCCGGGTTGAAAAACGGTGAACTGGTTGTCGGCGCCAAAAAGCATTCTTCCATCGGATAGGCGATAGTTGGACGCGATCAGGAAACGGTCGTCGGAGATGCCATCCAGCCGGTCGAAATGAACAAAAATGCGATTGAAGATATTCACCCGGTATAAGCCCTGTGTACTCGATGCCCAGAGGTATCCGCTTTTCCGGTCTTTTTGTGTGGATGTGATGGAGCCCGAAATGATGTTCTCGTTACCAATTGCCCGGATATTCTTACTGATTCGATTGAAAATATTGAGATAAGAACCCCCGGCCAGTACCATGGTGGTATCGTCATATTCCATTACATGATGTACATGTACCATGGAAGTAGCCCGGCCCTCCTCATCGGTGGCTGGCAGATGCATTACGGGTTTGTCGGTATCGGGATCAATTACGTATACCCCGTGGCCAATACTGGCCACCCAAATAAAACCTTTACTATCGATGAATATACTGCCTATTGAGGCTTTTGGAATTTCCTTTATTTCAACAATTCCCTCTTCAAATCGGCGGTTTCCTTTCTTCGCGTCCCATTTAAAAACGCCATAGGCCTGCATCCCAATCCAAAGATTACCTGCATCGTCCTCTTCAAGCTGCCGTACCGTACGGTGCGTTAATATCGCGGGATCATAATGTGTGTAGGTTTTTGTTGGCAGGCTATATTTACCAATTCCGGGTTGAATACCCATCCAGATAGTTTTACCATCGTGGCTCATTTCGAGATCCCAAACGGTAGGACTTGCCTTGTCAGGAATACCCGGAAGCGAGAGCGGCTTTTCGTGCAGGGCCGAGTCGTATCGGAAAAGACCATCACCCCATGAGGACGCCAGTATATCACCTCCCGGCAGTTCCAGGAAAGAAAGTATGCCTCCCTTGCCGGGGAGCCGGGTTACGGGATGCAAATGGCGCACATTGGTAAAATATTGTTCCGATGGGGCGAAGCGATATAGCCCGTTATTGCTGGTGGTGAGCCAAACATTGTTGTCATTGTCTTCGCAAAACGAACTCAGTTCTTCATACACGATGCTCTGTTCATTTACATAGCCATTGTACACCAGTTGAAATCGTTTTTCATTTTCCAGGAATTTGGCAAAAACGCCCAGGCCCCGGATCCAGATAGATCCGTCTCTTTGCTGCATATAGCCATGGGTTTCGTAATAGCTCCTGATGATATCCACAAATTCGTACTGGTATAATACGGAAATGCCTTTTTTCAGATCAAAGCAATTGATATAGGGGTGGCCAGGCCCCCACACATCGTACCACAATCGCTGATCGCGATCGATAAATAAGTTATAAGCTGCATAACTGTCGTGCCGGAACAGAATAGGTTCCTGTTCCGCATTATTGCCAGCATAGCTGTACTGTAAACTTTTGCTATTGTAAATAACCAGCCCAAGGTGTGTAGCGATCCAGTATTTGCCCGTGCTGGCCTGATAGGTGATATCCAGCGGCCTTCTTTCACCGGGAATGCGGAAGGGATTATTTTCGGGTTTGAATTCGCCACTCTCTTTGTTCCAGGTAATGAACTCGAGGTTGGCCGCTATCAGGAATACATTACCCTTGTCGTCGCGGACCAGTTTTTTAGTAGCCAGTTGATGGTTGCCATTTCTGAACCTGACGGGCACCTGCTTAAACACCATGCGTCGCGGGTTGAGCAAACTCACTTTTCCGTCGCCACTGAGTACCCAGATGTTCCGCTCATTATCCTTTAGCAACTGATGCACCATGTTGGCGGCAATGCTGTTGGGATTTTCGGGGTCGTGCTTGAAGGTGATAAAGCGGGATCCGTCGTATCGCTGCAGGCCATTGTTGGTACCCACCCATACAAAGCCATCATCGTCGTGCAATACCGCGCGGGCTTCGTTGCTGATCAACCCTTCGGCGGCGCCGTAATGGGTAAAGGAATACTGCCTTACATCCTGCGCATGCAGGAATGGTAAAAAAATGAACAGGCCAATCAGGAAGAAAAGTGGTTTGTGCTGCACTGTTATGCGCTTCTGGTTTCAAATATAACCATTGCTGTATCAAATTGCAGGAATGGAGGGATGAACTGCGAATTTCCCGGATGAATTGTGCAGAGGTTGGCACCAATTGGCGCCCCGGGAAGCAAACGGTTACATTTCACCCATTAAAAATCACAACTAATACTCAAGGCCCTTTCCTGTCCGCTGCCTGCGGATGAAATTTGTGCTGGATCTAATACTGATTTTGTGAATCATAAATCTTCTTTGCCAGCCATGCGATATAATTTGTTTCACCAGGTGCACCAGGGATTACGTTCCCTTTTGCATGAAACGGCTCTCGACCTGCAGCGTACTGATTTTAGCCGATCCGATGAAACCGGCAGGGTTATGGAATCGCTGCAGAAAGTGCTGCGGCTATTTGAGCGACATGCCCATACGGAGGACTATTATATTTTCCCCCTGATTGCCTCCTACGAGCCCTCCGTGGCGGATGCTTTTGAGCAGGAGCATGTGAAGGATCATATGCTGGCCGATCTGTTGCAGCAATCCATGCTGCTGTACCGTGGCGCTGAAACCACCAGGGAGAAGCAGGAAGTGGGCCGCATGATACAATCAGCCTACACCAAATTCCATGCTTTTAACCTGGAACATATGGCGAAGGAAGAGGACTGCCTGAACCCTCTGATCTGGCGCTATTACCCGGATGAGGAACTGCACGAAATAACCGCCCGCATCATCCGGGAAATGCCGGCAGCATTCATGCAAACATTTAATGAATGCATGATGCGCGGATTGAATGACGCGGAAATTATTTACTGGCTGAAACAGGTGGAGCAGAAAGCGCCTCCCGAAGTTTTTCAGGCCCTATTTGATATAGCGAAGCAGGAATTGCCGGCCAACCGGTTCAGGAAGATGCTGGATGCCCTGTCAGAAGCCGAATTAGCTTAATGAATAAATAACAGTTATATGAAACACTTAACCTGGATTTTTCTCGCCATGTGGTTGCGCGAAAAATGGGCGGACCGGCTCCGCGATCAAAACATACATGGAATTCTTTGATTAAATTGCTCCATTGGAAAATGGTAATTTATGTCGGAGAAAATCCTGATTCTTGGCGCCAGTGGCCGTACCGGTAAAGAATTGTGCCGGCAGGCCCTGCAGCGTGGCTGGCGGGTGAATGTCCTTGTGCGGCAACCCGCGCGCTTTTCTTTTTCCCATCCTCAACTCGAAATATACGAAGGCTCACCGGCCGATGAACAGGCCCTGAATAAAGCCATGCAGAACTGTGTGGCTATCCTGAGTGCGTTAAATATCTCCCGTAAATCGGATTTCCCCTGGTCGGCCCTTCGAACGCCGGCTGATTTTTTATCCGCAACCATGGAGCGGATACTTCGGCTGGCTCCCCAGCACCATATCAACAGAATCGTTTTTACCTCCGCCTGGGGCGTGGCCGAAACTCGGCGCGATATCCCGGCCTGGTTCCGCTGGTTTATTGAGCACAGCAATATTGGCGTAGCTTATCAGGACCATGAAAAACAGGAACAGTTGGCCGAGGCCTCCAACCTGCGGTGGACGGCCGTGCGACCGGTTGGCTTGCTGAATGGGAAAGGGGGAAAAAAGGTGCATGTTGCCCTCGACAATAGTATAAAACCCCGCATCACCATCCGCCGTAGCGATCTGGCTGGCTTCATGCTCGATGTATTGGAGAAAGACAGCTATGTACGGCAAAAACCTGTCGTTTGGTCCTAGCTTCCCTGGCCAGGTAGGCTGGTCAGCCATTCGTAAAGCCGACTCCCATCTCTTCTACCGGTCCTTCATGGCGGTGTGGGCTTGATCTTCCCAGCCTTTATCGCATTGCCGGCATTTTTGGTGATCCAGGCCGGCATGGATGGCCATCCAAATCAATACGCCTGCACCCAGCAGTAGAATGGAACCACGCAATAGCGCTTTCATGATGAATGGTTGATGAATTTGATGGAGAAAAATGCAGCCTGCCGGGTAATAACCAGCAGGCTGCGAAAATTGATATTCCGATTATTTAACCTCGGAAATGGGCACCCATGCCGGCACCACATTATCCACTGGCTTCTGGGTTTTCAAATAAGCGAAAATGGCTTTAAGATCCGTATCCGAAAGGTTCTTGTACATAAACCAGGGCATGGGTGGCATCAGGGGACGGCCCTCTTTCATGCCTTTGTACTTGCCATTGCGAATGGCATAAAGGAATTGATCTTCGGTCCAGTTGCCAATACCCGTTGCGGATGGGGTCAGGTTAGCGGAGTATGAAATACCCCAGGGACCATACGTAGCTGTCATGTTCAAACTGAAGAGCATCCAGCCTTTACTGAGTATGCTGGTGTCGATGGGACCAAGCTTGTTGGAAGCCAGGTGACCGGCAAAACGATTGGCCATGTCTGGCTCTGGACCTTTGGGACCCATTATCATCTGGGTATGGCAGTCATCGCAACCCATAGCGTTTACGAGGTAAGAGCCGCGTTTTACCAGGCTGTCGGCACTGATTTCAGTAGTGCCATTGGAAGCGGAAGGACTCTGGCAGGCATACACCAGAAGCACCGAGAACAGGGCTGATAGCGCCGTGATGATGGTTACTTTTTTCATGTTGATATATTTGTTGGTTTAGATGACTTCATTAACGACCGAAAACAAATCCGGCTACCAGTACCACAAAACCCGACAGATTGATGATCTGCCTGCTGCGATAAACGGCTAACCATTTCGAACGATATTCGCTCCAGTTTTCGGGATAGCGGCTGGGCGACCAGCTATTGATAGTTTTGTTTAGGGGAATATTTCCTTTCAGGATAAGCAGGATATCAGCGATCAATGCCATCAGGGAAAAAACGGCGCTGAAAAAAAGGAATCCATGGGGGTTGGTTATGGTAAAAGCTACCAATAAGATTCCTGCCAGCAAAGTTGCATAATAAAGTACGGAGAGGCGCTGACGAAGACTTTTATCGAGCAACTGCCTGGCTTCAATATAGGATTGAGCCCGCATGCTTTTGCTCACCCGCGCCATCGCCAGGATGTAGAAAAAACTCTGGCTGATGACGGCCGAATAGAGCAGTAAGGTAACGAAATAGATTAACTTAATTTCCATCTGGATAATTTTATTGGTTTGAATGCTGTAGTGCTACCTGGGCAGAGCGCCTGATCAGTTCTTCCTGATGAATCAAAACCCGGTCTTCCAGAAATACGGAACGTAATGATTTTACAAATGCATCGGCCTGCAATTCGCAGCTTCTTCTTTGGCTATCCTCCATATAATCCTGCGGTCGGCGGCTACCCGGAAACTCAGCCGTGATGATGGTGATGGCTTCCCGATTAAGGCTTTCTTCTTCTTCGAGGGCGATGGCCGTACTGGCCCAGGTGCCCAGCGTGATACCCTTTCCTCTTTGCAGTCGGCCCAGGGAGCCGGAAAAACTTCGCGGCTGAAAATGACCAGCCGGAACAGCTACCGGGTCGCGATAGTACAGGGTATTGGCTTTGTGGGGCAAGCCATTACCCTGCATGCCAGCTCCATTTTGCCAGGCGGTTTTGGCCATTTCAATAGCGAGCACACTATCCTTTTCAAATCCCAGGGCAATGCCCAGGTGGTTGGTGCGGGGATCGGCATAAATGCCACCACGCCTGGTATCACGAATAGCATGAAGGTTAGCAATGCGTGTGGGTTTATAGACCTGTATTAATTCCAGCAAGAGCTGATTTTCCTTTTCAATTCTCCTGCCCAGGTAATCAATTCCCGTACTGGCATCGTAGGCGCTGCCCGGACCTGGCATTTGCCGGTTGGGGTCCGTAGCATTAATGCAGGAGTAGCGGCCAATATTTTTCACCGAACCCAGTTCGGTAGGGTATTGAAGTGCGAGGGCCGCATTATCTGGAAACAGGCAGGGGATAATCAAAACAGAGAAGTAGGGTTGCACACCGTCCATCAACTCTGCCACCAGCCGCTCCGCCACATCAATGGCCGAAAGCTCCGAACCATGCATGCCCGCCAGGATGAGTGCTCTTTCACTGCTGCGGCCAGGGAAATACCAGGCTTCTATCAGCCGGCCCTTTGTGGAATAACCCAGTTTCAACCGGGCCATACCATTGCCTTCAGGTATCAGGCGGCTGGTCAGTAGCGATACATGTCGAATATCGGTACTGTCGTTAACGACAATACTGTTGTTGATTTCGCCAGTACCCGTACCCAGGCTAAGGGCCGTTGAAAGTATTCCGATGAGCATCCAGTTGAACCACATGTGAAGAAGCTTTTCGAATGCTTAAAGTTTTACAAACTCAACCCTGCGATTCGCCATCTTGCCTTCTTTGGTCTTATTGTCGGCAATGGGTTGGGTTTCACCCATGCCTTCCGATTCAATGCGGCTGCCATCTATCTTAAATTCGCTGACCAATAAATCCTTTACTGCCATGGCCCGCTTTTGCGAAAGTTCCATATTGGCCTTATCGTCGCCATCGGCGGAAGTATGTCCCAATACCTTGATACGCGCGGCGGGGAATTGCTGGAGCACACCTGCAATTTCTTTGATCACTGCGTATGATTCGGGCTTGATGACGGCGCTTTGGAAATCGAACAATATACCCGTGGTGGAAAAACGTCCCTCTTCCATCAGTTTGTGCCGGGTATCGGGCCTTCCGGTAGCCACCTTGATATTGCTGACGAAAACAGCGTATTTGTCTTCAGGATAATTGGTACTGCCCACCTGGAAGTAAAGTTGATTGAGTAGATGGCTGGTAGGCACTGCGCGGGGCGCATCAAACACTTTTTCACTGTTGACCCACATCCGGAATCGTTCTTTTTGTACCTGGATGGAGATATGTAGCGGACGGAAATAGAATTTTTCTATAATGCCAGCCTCTCTCGGGTCGCTGGAATAGTGGGTGCGGTTTTCGGTCAGGGAATAGAGTTTCACATTAGTTCTGCCACCTTCCGCAGGATTGATAGTGGCCATCACATACGCGAAGTCCGAAATTCTCTTCAGGAATAGATTGTCGCTATTGGGGCGATCGCCGGAGGATAGTAAAGCCACTTCAAATTCAGGATAGATCCAGCCATTGTTTTTGAGCTGCAGCACCAGGTCAAATTCTACCGTGAAGTTTTCGCCGAAAGTTTTTTGGTTGGCGCTCAGGTAGCTGAATTGCTTATGCATACGCAGCCATTTTCCAGGAATGCCATCGAGGGTGGAAACTTCGCCTGTACCGCTGGTATTCCAGTTAAGCGGCAATTCACCCAACAGGTCTTCTGCAAAATCATCGGCATACAAAATGGAGTCGCCCGGTATAAAATCAAATCGCTTGAAATTGCTGATGGTCTGTTCTTCCGGCTTTGATTTGCTGTCGGATTCTTCCGGCTCATCAGCCTCTTTTTTATCACCACCGGATTTGGCGGCAGGCGTATCCTTTCCTTCAGCTTTATCGAGCGTGCGGTCCATCGACTCGTCCACTTTCTGATCTATTCGCTGCTGTGTCTTGTCCTTGGCTTTTTTCAGCAGTTTGCCTAATTGTGCGTTTGCCGGGGCGCTGGCCAGCAGGGCGAGGGCGAGGGTCCAAATCCATTTTTGCATATAAGTCCGTTTGCCCGGCAAGGTAACATGGCGCAATAGCTGCGAAAATGGGGGAGTGCATGAATTGGGGGATGGGAAGAATGAACTGTTAATTTGCGAATTTGATAATTGGTGTATTTGGGTAAAGATTAAGGCTACAAGTTTACAGCCTGACTAAATCAAATTTTCAAATTCTCCAATAAACAAATTGGTTCAGTACGCGTTTTTCTCTCCTTTCGCCACATTAAACGCGGTCATCAGAATGATGCGCGTATCGAGCCAGAGGCTCCAGTTTTCGAGATACCAGATGTCGTACTCGATACGGTTATTGATGTCTTCAAACATTTTGATCTCGCCCCGGTATCCATGAATCTGTGCCCAGCCCGTGATGCCGGGTTTCAGGAAGTGGCGGATCATATAGTGATTGAGTAGTTTGGAGTAATCGTCTGTATGCTTGAGCATGTGAGGCCGGGGACCTACCACGCTCATGTCGCTGAGAAATACATTGATAAACTGGGGCATTTCATCCAAACTGGTTTTGCGGAGAAAGCTGCCCAGGGCGGTGATACGCGAATCGTTTTTGGTAGCCTGCTTTTCATTCGCATCCTTATTCATGCGCATGGTGCGGAACTTGATGCACTTGAAGGGTTTACCGCCTTTGCCGCTGCGTTCCTGCACAAAGAAAATGGGGCCGCGCGATTCAAGCAGGATGAGCAGGGAGATGATGGGTACCAGCCAGGATAGTATAAATAATATGACCAGGGAGCTGACCACAATATCGTACAAACGTTTCTTAATGCGATTGCCCACATCATCGAGCGGTTCCTTGCGAAGGGAGAGTACGGGCAGGTCGTTCAGGTAATCGATATGTACCGGCTTGCGGATAAAATGGCTGAGGTCGGGAATAATCCGAAAGCGGATGCAGGCCTGGTCGGCCTGAGTCATCAGCTTATATATTCCGGTTTGTTGCTCTGGCGCGATGGTGGAGAATATTTCGGTGACCTTGTATTGCTTGGAAGTTTCTATGATATCGTCCATTCCGCCAATAATCGGATACCGGGAAAGCTCCGTCACGTTTTCGGGCTCTTCAAAAAAACCAACGATCTCCGTTTTTACCGGCTCCTGTTCCAGGTATTCAGCCAGTTTCTTGGCCCGGTCGTTATACCCAATAATCATCACCTTTCGAACAATATGGTGCTTACTCTGGAAGAAATTGTGTAGGGCGAGGTGCAGGATCCGGTTAATCAGCAGGCAAATGGCAAAGGAGGAGAGTACGCTGATCAGGAAAAGCCGGGAAATATCCGCTTCCTTGTTGAAAAACAGGTAAAGCATGCAGATGCCGAGAAAATAGGCATAGGCGGAAACGGTGCGTTTGGCGAATTTTTCGAAAGAATAAATATAATGGTCGTGATAAATACTGCTGGTCCAGCTTGCCAGCACCCAGGCTGCGTTGGAAAAAAACCACAAATAAGTGTATTGTACTTCTTTTTCTGCGGAAAGGTAATCCTTGAATACATAGAGGCAGATGATGAACACAAGGTTCAGCACCACCAGATCGAGGATAACGAAGCTGATACGGAGGAGATTAGCTAGTCTTTGGTTCATGGGTTTTAATGGCATTCAAAGTTCGTAAATAAGTATTGAATTTGCTAATGGAAAACCACTACCCGGAAAAGAGCCTGATTTACAGTATAGTTGAGCCGGTATGAGCAAACCCGGCCGTTTGCGTTGAAGGTTTCCCGAACCTGATGACTGGGACCATTTCCTAAATTTTCAGAAAATTGATCTAACGCAACAAAAAGCATATTCTCATCGCAATCCTACTATTCAATTCTTCGGTTTGTACGCGTATTTCGGCATATTTTATTCACACATGTGTGTATACTTCATTTTTGGCAAAGGGCTTGCTAAATTGGTCATAGGATTTTCTTTTAATTGGATTGATTAGAAACAATTCTTGACATACTCGCAAATGTCATAACTGTTGAAAAGGCCAATATCTATGAAACAACTTTACTCGGTTAGCAGCAAAGCTGTACCCTACCTGTGTGCGGCGCTCTTGTGGATGGTTCCTTTTGCAGGCCAGTCACAAACTTCCAACTTAAGCTTTAACGTCATTCCTTTTTCCGATCCTGATTTGAACCGTCCGGGTGGAGGAGCTGAACAATGGAATGACCAGAACCTGGTCAATATCCCGCTCGACGGCACTAATACCCGAAGGCTGGATAAATATTACCGGTTTAGCTGGTCGATGCTTGAAGGAGCCCAGGGGCAGTACCTCTGGACCCGCTTTGACCAGGAAATCAATGATGCGATCAGCAAAGGGCAAAAGTTCAGCTTTGGCATCATGACGCATTACCCGGATGCCGTTTCGCCGCACCGTCTTAATTATGACGGTGGATATGCCGTTTACCCCCAATACTTGCACAACCTGATGCAGGCAGAACCGGTTAAAGACTGGCGTGCCAGTAATGGAGCATGGGTGCCCAACTGGAATAGCGAAGCCTACATAACCCGTATGCAGGCTCTCCATGAAGCTATCAATAACCACATCATGACCACCTCCTATAATGGAGTTGCCTATCGCGATGTGATCAACTATATAGATGTGCGTGGTTATGGAGCTTATGGAGAGTGGCATAGCTATACTATTGTGGATGTGATGAGCCAGTACCCCGCTGGTACCCGTGCCACCACTACTTCGCTCAACCGAATTATCGATACCCACGTAGATGCTTTTCCCAGCTTCCCATTGGTAATGCTGGTGTCGGCATTCGACTGTAACCGCCTCGGAAATACCATGAACCCGCCCGAAGTGGCCTATCATGCTCTTACGCGTCGTAATAATTATGGCCCCCTGGGCTGGCGTCGCGACAACTGGGGTGCTACCGATACTTACCTGCGTTGGTACACCGATCAAAATACCATTACAGTAAATGGCATGCGTCTCGATACAGCCATCATGAATCGCTGGAGATACGCTCCGATAGTGGGTGAGCCCTGCTGTAATGCCAACTATGCCGACCTGGAAAACCAGGTGCGTCGCTATCGCGCGGTATCATTTGGTAATGGAAACTTTTCCCCTAACTCAACCATCAACCCCAATATTCGCGCAGCTTCCAAAGCGGCCGGTTACCGTATCATACTCGAAGGCGGCAATGTTCCCGCAAGTGTAAGCACGGGCAATGCCTTTGGCATTAACCTGCTTTGGAGAAATGTGGGTATCACGCAAACCTATGAAGACTGGGATGTATTATATGAATTGAAGAACAGTTCAGGCACTGCCGTGTGGTCCAGCGTATCGTCATTCAAATTGAAAATGTTTCTGCCGGAGACGAGCGCACGCTCCCATACAGATAATGTGACCCTGCCGGGCTCTGTTGCCGCAGGCACCTACACGCTTACGGTCAAGGTTCGTGATTTTGATGGATTCCGCCAGCCCATGCCTTTGGCTATCCAGGGGCGTAACACCGACGGAAGCTATACATTGAGGACGCTTACGGTTACCACGGGTAATGCCGTACCCAATCAGCCCCCGGTGGCAAACGCGGGTACCAACCAAACGATCACCCTGCCTACGAACAGCGTTCAATTATCAGGCACCAACTCCAGCGACCCGGACGGCACCATTGCCAGCTACCAGTGGCAACAAACCAATGGGCCCTCCAACTCTACATTGTCCTCTACAACAGCCGCCAATATTACAGTTAGTAATTTGCAGCAGGGCACTTATACTTACCGGTTAACGGTAACCGATAATGGTGGCCTTACCGCCAGTGCCACTGTAACGGTGACGGTCAATGCTGCTCCTAACCAGGCTCCGGTAGCCAATGCCGGCAATAACATTAGCATTACTTTACCTGTCAATAGCGCCACACTCAATGCTGGTGGATCCAGCGATCCCGACGGTACCATCGCGAGCTACCAGTGGCAGCAATTGAATGGCCCGTCAACCGCTACTTTGTCGTCTACGACAGCGGCCAGCATAACCGTGAGCAATATGCAGCAGGGTACTTATAATTTTCGGCTGACTGTTACGGATAATGATGGCGCCACTGCCACTGATGATGTGACTATTACAGTAAATGCCGCTACGCCAGCCAACCAGCCTCCGGTGGCCAGTGCCGGACCTGACCGCACAATCACCCTGCCGACCAATTCGGCCAGCCTGGTGGGTACTGGTTCCAGTGACCCGGATGGCACCATCAGCAGCTATTTGTGGCAGCAGGTGAGCGGTCCTTCTACCGCTACACTCTCGGCTACCAATACCGCTACTATTACGGTGAGCAATTTGCAGCAGGGCACTTATGTATTCCGTCTTACCGTGCGCGACAATGCTAATGCGACGGATACGGATGAAGTTTCGGTGATCGTAAACGCCGCTACGCCAACCAACCAGCCTCCGGTGGCCAGTGCCGGTCCCGACCGGACCATAACACTGCCGACCAATTCGGCCAGCCTGGTGGGTACTGGTTCCAGTGACCCGGATGGCA
>CAYMZZ010000001.1:191159-194453 GCA_964395095.1 uncultured Citrobacter sp. | reverse complement strand
TGTGGCAGCAGGTGAGCGGTCCTTCTACCGCTACACTCTCGGCTACCAATACCGCCACTATTACGGTGAGCAATCTGCAACAGGGTACTTATGTATTCCGTCTTACCGTGCGCGACAATAGCAATGCTACAGATACCGATGAGGTGACGGTAATTGTGAATCCCCGACCTAACCAGGCGCCTGTAGCCAATGCCGGCCCCAACCGCGTGATCACGCTGCCTGTAAACAGCACATCGTTGGTGGGAACGGGATCTACAGATCCCGATGGTACTATCAGCAGCTATCTCTGGCAGCAGGTGAGCGGACCTTCCACGGCAACACTTTCGGCCAGCAATACGGCCAATATTACGGTAAGTAATCTGCAACAGGGTATATATGTATTCCGATTAACGGTACGCGACAACAGCAATGCCGTTGCCAGTGCCAACGTGCAGGTTACCGTTAACCCCCGACCCAACGAAGCTCCGGTTGCGGATGCCGGCGATGATCAATCCATTACATTGGTGTCGAATTCAACAACTCTCGACGGATCGGATTCCTATGATCCTGACGGTTCCATAGTAGCTTATGTATGGCGTCAGTTGAGTGGGCCGGGAACTACCAACTTCTCAAGCACCACTACAGCCGTGATTACTATCGCCGGCATGCCAGCAGGTGATTATGAATACCTGCTTACGGTACGCGACAACAGCGGCGCTACTGATACCGATACGGTGAGGGTTTCGGTGGTGGATAATTTCCATGGATTTGGCCAAACACTGGCGCTTTATCCCAATCCGGCTACCGATCAAACCAATCTCCGCATTTTGTTTGACAATGAAGGAGTGATTCGTGTGAATATCTATGATATGAGCGGTAAGATTGCCATGCCACCTGTGATCACCGACAAACCCCAGGGTGCGTTTACGGTGCAGTTGAATATTGCACAGCTTCGCCCGGGTACTTATGTAGTAGAAACGATTATGGTGAATGCGCGGAAACGCTTAACTACAAAACTCCTCAAACGATAAAACCGGAGATTCTTCCCGGTTCATTTCAGCAAAGATGCCAGGCGAAATTTTCGCCTGGCATCTTTCTTTTTATGGAAATACGGCAAGCTTACAGGGTTGAAGAAGCAAGGGAATGCGTAGCCAGTAATTTGTATTGATGATAATCAACAATTATGCTGTTGATAATTCAATGAATCCGTGGATAACCGCAACTTCGGAATGCCTTGTTATATTTCGATTTTTTTGTTTGTAATAAGAGGTGATTTAAACACGAGTTAGATGTTATGATTCATCTTAATGCTTGCTGTAAACGACACATGTAATTTTACGTTGACGGGGATCAACTGATCTTGCATTTCGTCAACGATAAGCGGCAGGGTATTTGGAAAACTTTAGAACAACTTTAAGATTAAAATTCTAAGTATCCATGAAAAGACCACTTTTTTCATACAGGCTGATCCGCCTGTATGATCTACGCAAAGCGGGCGCTCTTTTAACCGTCGCCTGCTTACTTGTTTTGGGACTTACGGCCCAAACTTCCAATCTTAGTTTTAACGTTATTCCGTTCTCCGATCCCGATTTGAACCGACCCGGTGGAGGTGCTGAGCAATGGAATGACCAGAATCTGGTAAATATTCCGGTGGAGGGTAGCAATACCCGACGACTGGATAAATATTACCGTTTCAGTTGGTCGATGCTCGAAGGTGCACAGGGCCAGTACATCTGGACGAAATTTGACCAGGAAATAAATGATGCCATCAGCAAAGGCCAAAAATTCAGCTTTGGTATCATGACGCATTATCCGGATGCGGTTTCACCACATCGTCTGAATTATGATGGTGGCTATTCCGTGTATCCGCAGTACCTGCATAACCTGATGCAGGCTGAGCCCGTTAGGGACTGGCGCGCAAGCAATGGTGCCTGGGTACCCAACTGGAATAGCGAATCCTATATAACGCGACTGCTGGCTTTGCATCAGGCCATCAATAACCACATCATGACCGGTTCCTATAATGGGGTGGCTTACCGTGATGTGATCAACTATATTGATGTACGAGGTTATGGCGCTTTTGGCGAGTGGCATAGCTATACTATCGTGGATAATATGAGCCAGTACCCTGCCGGTACGCGTGCTACAACTACCTCCTTAAACAGAATTATTGATACACATATAGATGGATTCCCCAGCTTTCCGCTGGTGATGCTGGTATCGGCATTCGACGGCAACCGCCTTGGCAACACCATGAATCCTCCTGAAGTAGCTTATCATGCACTGACCCGGCGCAATGGTTGGGGCTTATTGGGTTGGCGCCGCGACAACTGGGGTGCAACAGATGCCTACCTTCGTTCTTACACCGATCAAAATACCATAACGGTGAATGGTATGCGCCTCGATACCGCCATCATGAACCGTTGGAAGTATGCGCCGATTGTGGGTGAGCCCTGCTGTAATGCCAATTATGCCGACCTGGAAAACCAGGTAAGACGCTATCGCGCGGTGTCATTTGGCAATGGTAATTTCTCTCCCAATTCCACCATTAACCCCAATATCCGCGCGGCATCTAAAGCTGCCGGCTATCGTATCATTCTGGAAGGGGGAAATGTACCCTCGACTATAAGCACCGGAACATCATTTGGTATAAACCTGCTTTGGAAAAATACAGGTATCACGCAAACTTATGAAGATTGGGATGTGCAGTATGAAATGAAGAACAGCGGCGGCACGGCCGTATGGTCCGCTTCCTCCTCTTTTCAAATAAAAATGTTCCTTCCGCAAAGCAATGCTACTTCGCATACCGATAATATTACATTGCCTTCTTCCGTTCCTGCGGGTAACTACACGCTCACGGTTAAGGTGCGCGACCCTAAAGGATTTCGCCAACCCATGCCCCTCGCCATCGCAGGAAGAAATGCGGATGGCAGTTATAACCTTCGTTCCATCACGGTTAGCACAGGCAGTGGCAGCGCCAACCAGGCCCCTGTGGCCAATGCGGGCGCGGATCGTAGCATCACTTTGCCGACCAACTCAGCTTCGCTGAATGGCAGCGGCTCATCGGATGCCGATGGCACTATCGCGAGCTATCTCTGGCAGCAGATCAGTGGTCCTTCTACTTCCACACTCTCGAGCACCACAACCGCGAATATTACCGTGAGTAATCTGCTGCAGGGTGTGTATAGCTACCGCCTTCGGGTAACTGATAATGGAGGTCTTACTGCTAATGATACTGTTCGCGTAACCGTGAATGCAGCCGCCAACCAGGCCCCTGTGGCCAATGCGGGCGCGGATCGTAGCATCACTTTGCCG
>CAYMZZ010000001.1:157149-191059 GCA_964395095.1 uncultured Citrobacter sp. | reverse complement strand
CCAACTCAGCTTCGCTGAATGGCAGCGGCTCATCGGATGCCGATGGCACTATCGCCAGCTATCTCTGGCAGCAGATCAGTGGTCCTTCTACCTCTACACTCTCGAGCACCACAACCGCGAATATTACCGTGAGTAATTTGCTGCAGGGTGTGTATAGCTACCGCCTCACGGTAACGGATAATTTAGGAGCTACAGCTACTGATCAGGTAACAGTGACGGTAGTGACCGCAGTAAACACAGCCCCCAGTGCCAATGCTGGTGCGGATGTGGTGATTACCCTACCTGTGAACAGTGTTACGCTTACCGGCGCTGCCAGTGCAGATGCCAATGGTACCTTTACCGGTTATTTGTGGAAGCAGGTAAGTGGACCCGCGCAGGCGACTATAGCTGTGAGTTCAGCCGTAACGGCATTGGTAAGCAATCTCCAGCAAGGGATCTATTATTTCTCATTGACAGTAACAGATAACGATGGTGCCACCGATACCGATACCGTAAAGGTGACCGTGAATGCGATTAGTAACCAGGCCCCGGTAGCTCATGCAGGAGCCAACCAAACCGTGGTGAAGCCTGATGATCTCGCGCCCCTTAACGGAATGGCAAGTTATGATTCTGATGGCACTATAGTACGTTATCAATGGAGCCAGGTAAGCGGACCTAATAATGCTTATCTTACCGAAACCGATAAGGTGGTGGGTTTTGCCAGTCACCTGGCTGTAGGAGAATATGTGTTTCAGTTGACCGTTACCGACAACCTGGGATCTACTGCATCGGCTACTGTAAGGGTTGTTGTAAAAGACAATGTAAACAATACAGCCAACCAACCGCCGGTAGCCCGTGCGGGTGCTGATCAAACCATTTACCTGCCCAGCAGCAGCGCCACACTCGACGGTAGCCGCTCTTATGATCCGGATGGCAGGATCGTGAAATACGAGTGGTTTCAGGTTTCGGGTCCACGCAGGGCAAGATTTAACAGCACCAGCCAGCCTATCGTGAATATCTGGAATCTGGAAAGGGCAGGGGAGTATCGTTTCCGCCTCACTGTTACAGATGATAAGGGTGCAACTGCTCAAAGTACGGTGGTAGTATATGTGATGCGCCAGCGCCGTACGCGTACTTCGAGGTACCAGGGCAGGGAAGCGGAAGCTGCAGCCACTCCTGAAACGAACCAGCAGGCGGAGCCTGCTGAGATAGTGGCGGCTAAAATTGCTCCGGAAGAAACTTCCATCAACACGTTGAAGGCGACCTTATACCCGAATCCCGCGAGCGACCAGGTTCAGGTGCAACTGGATGATGATTTCACCGGAAAATTACGTATTGCCGTTTACAACATGGCTGGTGAGCGCGTTATGCCCGTCATGAGCTTTGACAAAAATGCCAATCGTTTCCAGACCCGGATATCCATTCAATCGCTGAAAGCGGGCATGTATAATCTGGAGCTGGTAATGGGGGAGAAGGAAAGGAAGTTGTTGCGATTTGTGAAACTGTAGGATTTTTACGTTGTACGTTATACGTAATACGTTATAGGTTTAGGGTTTAAGGTTTAAGGTTTAGAGTTTAAAGTCCGGGTTTTTTTAGTTTACTAAATTTTCACCCGGATAAGCAAACTTCAAAATCTATAAACCTTAAACCCTAAACTTTAAACCCTAAACCTACAACGTATTACGTATTACGTAAAACGTATTACGTAATACGTCTTCATAAAACTCAACTCTTCTTACTATCGAACTCCCGGATTAGATTCATCGTCTCCTGGATATTTCCCCTGGAGGAAGCGCCGAAGAGGATGGATTCAATATTGGGAAGGCTGCACACGTATTCGATAGCTTCGCGCGGAGAAATGGCACCTCCGCCCAGCACTTGCATGGCTATGGCTCGAACTTTCCGGGTAGCCAGTGTTTTTTCATAGAGATCTTTGCCTCCCGACATCCGAAACGCAACTTTGTTGATTGAAGAACAAATAATCGGGTTTTCGATGCCTACTGACTCCAGCACGTCCAGCAAACGCGGCATATTCATGGTGATGAAGCCCGCTTCCGCGTTGTATTTTTTCTTCACATAATTATGAAAGGCGAGGAATACCTCACCTGCGCGCAAACCCAGCAGCAGGTCAGTAATTACGTTTTGAAGAAAGATTACGGGGGTGGGAATGCCTTTAAACATTTTCATCTCAGCGTCGACCAGTAATTCCATGATCGACATATAGTCTTTGGAAAGATAAGCGACCCCGCCTTTGAAAAGGGAGCCAAAGAAATTACCGGGAACATATTGCTTTAAAGTTCCGGCAATGCCCAGTTCTGTAACGGCATTCGCATATTTGTGCGCATAAGGCATACAGGGGAATATCTTGTAATCCGTATATTTCTGCGGATTGTTGCGGATGAACTCGCAAATATTCGCTATCCGGTCATGCGTTGTGCACATAAACGTATGTGACCCTGATTCCATGGCATAGTCAAGGGTGCGGATGATGGCCTGGTCGTCCTTGAATTTGATCGACTGTGCCCTCGACTTTTCATCTGAAATATGATTTACGGCGAAAAACTGGTTATCGCCGAACAGAATTCTCTCCATCTTGGTTATTTTGAACTTTGTTTGATAATGGAAATCGCCCTGTCGGTAAGCCAGGCGCTTTCAAATGTGTTGGTATCGTTCGGCACTTTGCCCAGGCATGCTTTTACGAAATGGTCAACCTGAGCGGAGTATTCTTCGCCCCGCAGGTAAAAGTCTACTTCTGCAGTAAGTTCCGTGATATATTTGATGTTCCAGCCTTTGGTGTAACCTTCGGGAAATTCCGGTCCTTTCAGAAATACTTTGAGTTCGTTGGCATCAGAAATGATCTTTCCACGCGTACCCATCAGGGTAACCGACGTGGTCATTTTGCGGTGTGTTTCATCGCTCCAGTTTACCTGCAGTACGCCGCTTACACCCGACTTCAATTCCAACAGAGAATAAACCGCATCTTCCACCTGGTTGCTGTAAACGGATTTCAACAAGGTTCCTTTAGATGCCACTACGGGTGAAAGAATGCCATTCAGCAGGTCGATCACGTGGGAGGCATAGTCGAGCAGGCAACCGCCCCCTTCTCCGGGATCACTTCGCCAGGTATCCTGTTTTTTACGGGTAACTACCGGTCCGTATGCTTCGCCGGTAAAATGGTAGATGTCGCCAATGGCACCACTGTCCACCAGTTTCTTCACTTCACGGAAAGTGCCCACAAATTTATTGTGGTAACCCACCTGCGTCACCCGTTTTTGGGTGGCGGCCAGCTTTACCAGTTCTTCACCCTGCTCCACCGTAAGGCAGAATGGCTTTTCCGCAAACACATGCAATCCCTTCTGCAATAAATCCTTGATGATGGGGTAATGGAATTTGGTGGGAACCGCAACAAAGGCCGCATCCGCTTCTACCTGTGAAAGCATTTTCTGGTAGTCGGTGAAGCAGTTGAACTTTCCATAGCGGGTGAGGAAGTCATTCACCATTTTGGAGGTATCACATACCCCGGTAACTTCCACCTCGGCATGGGCACCCAAAATCGACAAATGCGAGATGCCCATTTTCCCGGCTCCTATCAAAACAACTTTCAACATGATTATTTTTTTTGTAAACTATTTTCAAACAATTCGATGTACTGGTCTGTGATGGTTTCCCAGGAATATTCTTTCAGGATTCGTTGCTTCGCGTTGGCAGCCAGCGCGAGGTGCTTCTCCCTTTCCTCGAGCGATTGCTGCATTTTACTGCGCAGATCATCCGTATCCGACTTACGAAAAGTGATGGCTTCGTCCTGTACCAGGTAAAGATTTTCCTTTATGTCGCTGCAAATAAGCGGCGTACCAAGTCCCATTACCGACAATACCACCGGCGAAAGACCTTCGATATCCGATGGTTGAATATATACATAGGAATTCTTCATCAGCGTCACCGTATCATCGCCATAAATGAAGCCTGCGAAAATAATTCT
Organism: uncultured Citrobacter sp.; assembly: GCA_964395095.1. Taxonomy (GTDB): domain Bacteria; phylum Bacteroidota; class Bacteroidia; order Chitinophagales; family Chitinophagaceae; genus CAYMZZ01. The sequence goes on along the minus strand of CAYMZZ010000001.1, from coordinate 187,101 downwards.
CGGATCATTGGTCTTCTTCAGGTTTTCTTCAAACTCACTGGGATTGGGAGAGCCGCCCACCAGCACCAGTTTCTTATTGGTAGCCAGTTTCTCGAAAGCGGGAATCAGGTATTGTAATCCCTTGTCGGGAATAAAGCGGCCGACGAACAGGAAATATTCACCGCGCTGTAAACCGAGTTTGCTTAGGATATCCGTATCCTTTACATCACGGATTTCCGCGCCGAAAGAGATAAAGTCGAACTTCTTCTTGAATTTTTTCTCAAAAAGCTCTCGGGTGAAGATATTGTCGATGGCAATATACTTGCAGGACCAAACAGCCAGGTAGGCATTGGCCAATACCAGCTTGCGCATAAACCAGGACCATTTTTCCCGCTCAAACTCCGTTCCGTCAATACTAAGGATTACCTTCTTTCCAAAAATCTTCAGAATAAAAGCAAACAAGGCATTGTTGCCCTGGATATGAACAATATTGGCCGTATTACGCGTAAGGATATGCCAGGTTACCTTGATGCCGTGAATGATGGAATCGATTCCCGATTTGGGTATTGTTTTAAAATACACCACCCGAACACCCCGGTATTGATCAGCCCCTTTTGTTTGACCCGGATAAATCCGGTTGTAGCCGGTTACCTGGTAGCCACGCTCGGCCAGGCGCGGCAAAAATTCTACCGCGAACTTGTCTGCACCTGCTGATCCGCTGGAGGGAGGAATTGACCGGAACCCGAATGAGGCGATACGCATTTTATTGCTGGACATCAGAATTTTCCTTTGAGAAAGTCAGCATAATAGGTAGCGATATACTCCTTAAGGGCTATGCGCCAATCACGCATCACATTCAGGCCACGAATATCGAGCTTCTTATTCACGAGGCGCTCACAAGCGGGGCGTTGTGCGAAATAGGTATCCTTAAAATAGTCTGAGCTTACGCTGTTCAGTTTCACCTTACCATCGAGACCCAACACTTGCAACAGTTCCTCGGCCACTTCCATACGGCTGGTCTGTCCCTTGCACACGAGATTGTAAAGCCCCCAATATTCTTTTTCCATCAGCAATTTCACATTTCGGGCAAAGTCAACCGTATAGGTTGGTGTGCCATCCTTATCGTCCACGATATGCAGTTCGCGTTTACCATCTACTAACTGACGGATCAGTTTGCTGATGAATTTTTTGTCTTTTCCGGGGCCACCGCCCATCATCCAGCCGGCGCGACATACGATATAGCGGTCGGCATGTTCCACTACATAGCGCTCTCCCATATACTTGCTACGCGCATAATGTCCCAATGGATTAGGAGTATCCCAGTCGTCGTAGGATTCTTTTTCCCCGCCAAAAATCCCGGCCGTACTGATATACAGCAGCGGAATTTGGAGCTGATTGGCGATATAAACGGCATTCTCTACCGCCAGGGTATTGGTGGCATAAGTGTCATCTACATTCAGCTCACAAAACTCCAGGTCCGTATAAGCGCCGAGATGAAAGAGATAATCGGGCTTAAATGCTTCCACATCGGCCTTATATTTTTCATAATCCCTGAAATCCAGGAAACTCAGCCAGTCGGTATTCACATCTTTGTCTGTACACTTCAAGTCAAATTCATCTTTAAACACACGGTAAAATGCTTCTCCCAACATACCACCGGAACCGGCCATGTAGATTTTCTTCTTCATTATTCTTTTTTTTAGTTAGTTGTTGAATGCTTGTATGGTTTCTGTATATATTTTGATGAGCTGTTGATAATGTGTCTCCGGATCAAAGGTTCGATTGGCAAACCGACGGGCCGACATCGACATGCGTTGATAATCGGTATCGTTCATATCATTGGCTTTACGCAGCCGCTCTGCCAGCTCGTTCGTATTCCCGGGTTCAAACAGGAATCCGGTTTGTCCATCCTGCACAATTTCAGGAATGCCGCCAATCCGGGAGCCGATAACGGGCTTGCCCAGACCATAAGCCTCTAATATAGTGAGCGGGTTGTTTTCGTACCACTCCGAAGGAACCAGCACAAAGCTGGCCTGGCTGACTAATTTCCAGAGGGCCGCACCGGTCTGATGACCAAGAAATTCAATCCGGGAATCAGGATTGGAGCTGTACTTCTCTGATAAAGAACCAGTTCCAGCCAGCTTCAATCGTATTCCCGCCTGCTTTGCGGCCTGGATAAGGGTGTCAACACCCTTTTCACGCGATAACCTGCCATAAAACAGGAAATAGTCGCCCTTAGTATGTACAGGGTTCACTTTTTCCAGTCCGGGCACAAAATTATACAACAAACTGGCTTTTGCCTGATAGGCGGGGTTAAATTCTATATGTTTTTGGCGAATGAAATCACTCACAAAAATAAATTGCTCTGCATACCGGATAGGGTTGATCCGGTACTTTCGATAATACGCGTCAACACTCAATAGCAGGCTCTGCAACAAATTGCCTTCCGAACATTTTTTCAAGGTGCAGTTCAGGTAGAAGCCTGATTTGCATTTTTCGCAAACCTGGTTATTTCCGTCAAGAAACAGGTAAGCCGGGCAAATAAAGCGGTAGTCGTGAACCGAGAAAACGACGGGTACCCGGTGGCGCCGCAATACGGGCAGAATGGAGGAACTGAGTTTGCCGAGGTACAGGTGAATATGCGCTATATCGGGCTTGACCGCTGTAAGCAATGCATTCAATTTGGCTGCCGCATCGCGATTATGGATGAAGGAAGGTGCGGCTTTTATTTTTTGCCAGGCTCCCGCATTTCGCAGATCCATATTTTCCGCAAACATGTTCTCTTCTTTGGCAGGAAGATTTTTTTCATCTTTCATGCTGAAGCAGGAAACCTCATGTCCTTTTTCGCGCAACAGATCGGTGGTGTTCAGGTAAACCACATCTGCACCGCCGCGACGATAATGACCGCTATTTATTTGCAACACTTTCATCAGGGCAATTTCATTAATGATTTATAGGCCTGTGTCATTATTTCCTTACGAAAATGCTTCACCGCATAATCGTGTATCTGGTGACGGTCAAAATTGCCTTGAATTCCTTTGAGCCATCCCATAGCAATTTCCGATTCTTCCTCGCCTGTCAGGAATCCGTTCACTCCGGGACTCACCATTTCTTCGGCTCCACCCACGTTCGTCAAAATCAGCGGAAGCCCGCATGACATGGCTTCCAGTGCGGCGATGGAAAAAGTCTCTACACTTTTGGAAACGAGTGTGAATAAATCAGCAGCCTGGTAATAGGGGAGGACTTTTCGTTGCAACCCAGTCATCTTCACATACTCTGTCAATTTCAATTCCTCCAGGAGTGCTTCTATCTTTGGGCGCATCACGCCATCACCAACAAAAAGCAAATATGCCTGCATCTGATGTTGCGTATGCAGCAAGTTCAGCGCACGTATGGCACCGAGGTGATTTTTTTCAGGTCGAAAAGCCGCCGTTAATATGATGACGGGTGCATTGGCAGGAATACCCAATTCTTCCCGAATCTTTAACCTTTGGGTGTTGTCCCGGTAAGGCAGCCAATAATCTGTATCCACGCAGTTGAGAATTACGTTGAATCTCTTTTGCGGAATGGCATAAGTGCGGGCTGTATAATCCGCCTGACGCCGGGAAACACAGACGATTTCATCATTCTTCTTCACTATTCTCGCATATAGGTGGTGCAACCAATGTTCTTTTTTAGTAAGGTGGCGGGTGCTATGGTAGCTAATTATGGTTCTGGGTTTTTTCCGGATTCCAAATGCCGATATGCGGAATATGAAGTAAGAAAAAAAGTTGATACAAAAAACGATATCAGGCTTTTCTTCCTTGAGTAGTTTACGCAACTTACGCACCGGGCCCAGGTCAAACCTGGAGCGGCGCGGCCATGCCAGGAACTGTACACCCGGATAGATTTCTGATTCCAGCGTATTCACTTCACTCAAACTGATTACGCATTGCCGGAGAGTCCAGGGAATGAGTTCACCCGAAACAGAAATCAGAAATCTTTCTGCACCCCCAACAGGTAAAGCCGGCGTTATATAAACAATTTTTTTCTGGTTCATAATTGCAAAGGGTTGCGGATTTCAAAGGTTCAGGCTGGTTGCACATGCCCATGTTTGTTTCTTAATAATCCCATCAATTGCTCGTTTTCGGCAATCAGGGAGATGATAAACAGGAAGGTGATACTTGATGTTAATTCCCCGTTTTGCCCCAGGCAATAAAATACTATAAACAAGAGCGTAGTTACCAGGGGAGGAATAACGGTATTGATCACCAGAGAGCGTCGAATTACAGTAAACACCAGGAAAAAATACATGGTAAGGCCAATCAGTCCGGAATCGAAAACCAGGAACAGGATACCATTATGGGGGGGGAGGTTGCTATGACCCAAATCGCGTACCACAAACCCCCAATAGCCAATACCAAAAATCTGTTCGTGGAAAGGGAGGTTGAGCCAGGCATTAAAGGCATCCTTCGAAGCTTCTTCCCTCCAGTCCATTGCTTCCAGGGATTGCACGTTATAGTTCATCCCCAGATGTTTGTTGAGAACAGCAATTGGTTCATCTACCAAACGAAACATGATCCTTTCCATAAACTCACTGTCTACATTCAAATAAGATTGTAGGGTAGTGAAAAGAAACAGGCATACAAATACGATACCTATGGCCATGCTGATAAGCATATAAGCTTTTTTCGCCCTTTCCCGGTGCTTTAGTTCGCGGAAGATCAGAAATACGGAGATAATGATGATCCCCAACAGGGTGCTACGACTGGTGCTCATCAGCACACCCAGGAACATAACCAGCAGGATGGGTAATACAAATTTGCTGGTCACTTCCTTGTTGATGAATTCATTGATGAGATAAACGAAACACATTCCACATATCAGGCCATAGAAATTGTGGTTGATCACTTCTACGAACTCCCCTTTTTCGTCAACGGGAATGGGTACTTTAAGCAAGAATTGGTAAATTCTCTGAACGGGGAAAGAACCGTAATAGCCGTAGGTGAATACCAGGTCGAAGAAACAGATAAATCCTGCAATAATTAGTGCGGTTCGCAGATAGCTCATATTGCCCTTCTGAAAGAAATAATACCAACCGCAGTACATGGATATTAGCGTGAGTGCTGCTGTTTTGATTACGTCGGCATTGAGCAGGTCGTGAAAAGCCGTAATGATAATCGCATACAGTGTGAAAACGATGATCAGCCATGATTTAGGATTCATGAAAAAGCCGGGGTCGCCATACACCTTGCCTGAAACAAAAGTGCGGGCGAATAAACTTAAACCGATGATCGCACGGATATTCAATGGTAGCCCGCCCATTTCAAAGTTGACGTCGGCGATGGTAATAGTGAAAAAAAGGATCGCTACTAAATGCGGCTTCATTGCCAGCATATAGCCATAGATAATTGCTCCTAATAGTAGAATTGCGATCACAGGGCGAACTTATTTTTTAGTAGCGTATGGGCTGTCGGGTAGCTTTTTGCCACAATACCGAGTAATATTTCGCGGGATGCCGGGAAAGAACATGGTTTTTAATCAGCTTTCCGTACAGCCGGTTTTGCATACATATTACCTGCCAGCGCTCGGCCAGCAGGGCGAAAAGTAATAAATTATTATAAGTATTTTTAATGGTTAGCTGAACATAAAGGCGAAGAATCCAGTTTTCCAGCGCTTCCATGCGGTCACCTTCCCTAAAATACACGCCATCGAAGCTCAATAGCCGGTTATGCAACTCCAGATCCTCTTCGCTGAACTCAATGCCGGCATCTTGTAGGATTCGGTTGGCCAGCGTTTTCACTATGGCAAACATCTTCCCTTTTTTGGTGATGCTGATATTATTGCCATGTACACGATAAAGGGTGAGGAACTCGGGTATATTAGCCAGCTTACCCCTTTGTGCGCATCGGTACCAAAGTTCATAATCTTCGGCTACCTCGAAAGTTTCTGCAAACTTTAGTTCACGCATCAGGTCACCTCTTACCATGGTGCTGCTATTGCAGAAACAATTCACCAATAAAAGAAAACTGCGCAGGTCGCGGTCTTCTGTGGGGAATAGCCATTTTCGAAGAATCTTTCCTTGGCCGTCGATATCCTGGTGCAGAGTGCCACACATTACATAGTCGGAATTCGCTTCCAGGAAATTCACTTGCCTGGCGAACTTTTCTGGCAATGCAATATCATCGCTGTCCAGCCAGGCAATATAATCGCCTTTAGCGTGCCGGAGTGCAATATTGCGCGATCGTAGTACTCCCTGGTTTTGTTCATTCTCCAGGTAAATAATCCGGGAATCTTCCTGCGCCTCACAAATTGCCTTGCTGCCATCAACGCTACCGTCATTGATGAGTATTAGTTCCCAGTTTCGGTAGCTTTGTTGCAGCACGCTGTTGATCGCTTCCTGCAGGAAGGCTTCCGCGTTGTAAACGGGCATTATGACAGAGACCAGGGGCTGCGACATAGGTCAGATTCTTTGGCTGGCGGGTAAGAAAAATAAATTGCGGAACAGGATAAACATAATCAGAAAGTAGAGCAGGTGTCCGGTGCTATAGCCAATGGAACCACCAATACTTCCAAACAGGTTGATAAAAAGTATACTGAACCCAACCTGTGCACCTGCGCTGATAAATTCCATGATTACATAGGTACGTGTCATACTACGCGCGATCATGATATAACCCAGCACCCAGCCCGACATTTTAAAGATATCACCGGGTAATTGCCAGATGAAAAACTTCTCCATATCCATAAACTCCGCTGAGTATAGAATTTGAATGATAAATGACTTTGCGAAGAAAATAAACAACGATGCAAACAATAAGAAGGGAATTAGCAGTTTGTATACTGTAAATACCTCTTTGCGAAGCGAATAATCCGTTTTGAGCTCGGTAAGTTTGGGAAGATAATAAACGCCCAGTGATGTGGTTACCACCATCAGGTACATGATGCTGATCTTGTTTACGGCTTCCCAAAGGCCTGCTTCCCGCAAACCTGCGTCGCCTCCGGCCCCGTGGTGACCGATGTAATCGCGAACAATGAGTTGGGCGGCCGGCATCAGCAAGGCACTCACGATGGCCATTAAAGAAAAATGGCTCAGTTTCCGGGCGGCAGATTTACTGAATTGCCGGGTAAATTCGCGCCAGCGAAACCAGGGCGCCCTTGATACCAGTATGAGCGTGATGAAAAACACGACCGATTGGTAGCTGATAACCCCAATCAACGCCCCGGGAATATGATAAAGCGTGGCCAGTACCACGGCAAAGACCAGGCCGGTAATGCTGGCGATGATATTGGCAATGGTAAATTTCCTGAATTCCCGAAAACCGTTCATCACCGATATCAACAAGGCATTCAGGGCATATAGAATCACCGTAGCGCCAAAAACGTAGAAAACATACCGGTACGATTCATCCTTTAGAATAAGCCTGGCAAAATAGCCTGCTCCTGCTGCCAGCACAATTCCCGTTATAATGGAAAGTACCAGCGTTATCCAGAAGCCTGTTCCGAGAAACAGGTTGTAACGTCGGGGCGACTGGCTGTATTCTGCGGTGAATTTGGTAATGCCTGCATTAATGCCCCCATTGGATAGTCCCAATACCATGGTGGAGAAATTATTGAGCTGGCCCAGCAGGGCAACGCCCACGGGGCCTATGGCAAGCGCTACCACCTTCATGCTCACCATGCCCGTCATCATTTTGATGACGGTGGACAGTGCGCTGAGTGAAGACACTTTTACAATATCTGCCGACAATATTTTCTTTACACGGATCAATCAGGTACAGTTATTCATTCAGCCATTAAGTTCAGGGCCGGATCGGGTTTCGGGTTCTGTTTATGTAAAACAATAGCCATTCCCGCAAAGACGGACTTGCAGGCGGCCAATCGTTTCGCTACAATCAAAAAAACCAGGGGGAAATTATACGGCCCTCTTATTAAGCTCAGCAAGCGGGCGTACAGGTTCTTCCACATTTCCGGGAATTTCTGCTACCAGGGAATAACCCAGGGAAGGCAGCATGATCTTCACCATATTGGTGCGAATCTGCACAATTTTTCCTTCCCACATCATCAGGGGTCCATTGATGATTCGAACGCGTTCATCCAGGTTTACAGACGCTTTTTCCAATGTTACGTGTTCGTATTCCTTGAGGAATTTGCGAATGGTGTCAATTTCTTCCGGACGTATAACGGCAGGTTGATTCAGCCAGTGTATAAAGTTAACCACACCATCCACTTCCCGGATTTTGGCATGGTCGGCAGGGGAGGCATATACAAATACCAGCGAGCAGAACAATGGTTCATAGTGCGGCCTTTTCCGGTCGCTCCAGTTACGCCCTGTCCTGTTGAGGGGGCAATAGCTCTCCCATTTTTTCTTTTCCAGCGTTTCAGCCACTCTTTTTTCCCATCTGGGTCTTGTGTAGAGCGCATACCACTGCTTTGTCGTCGTCATGTTCATGATGGTTAGTTTTTTAGGTTACAGAGATGACAGCTTGACAATCGAGGTATTCAGAGGTACGGTCTTTATATAGTTGGGGTAGTTTAAGGCCTCACCCGGGGCCTATCATCATACTTTGGATTGATAATTTTTTTTGGTTTTCGTTTTCTTCCCATAAGCGGTATTATGGATATATCCATAGCCATATCCGTAGCCATAACCATTTTTAGTGAAGCCACGCGAGCGGATGCCGTTGAAGACAATACGCATGTTCTGCAACTGGTTGCCCGAAGTGTCTTCATCGAGGCGTTCCAGGAACGTCTTGGGTGTATACTTATGTTTCACCACATAGAGGGTGAGGTCGCACAAGGGCGAAAGCACATAGGCATCCGACAGGAGGCTGGCAGGTGCCGAGTCTACCACTACCACATCAAATACGTCGTCGAGGTATTTCAGCAGTTCTTTGGTGCGATCGCTCATCAGCAATTCCGAAGGGCTCTCGGGCAGGGGCCCCGCTGGCAGGAAGAACAGGTTATCGTTCACTGCAGTCCGGCGAATAATTTCCTCCGGCTCGCAATCTCCCTCCAGGTAATTACTGGCGCCCGTTTCATAATTCACATTCAGTTTGGCGCTCATGGAAGGATTGGCCAGGTCAAATTCCACCAGCACCACTTTCTTGCCCGTAAGGGCGATGCTCTGTGCCAGGTTGAGGGCGATAAAACTTTTTCCTTCTCCGGAGATGGTGGAAGTAACCAGAATTCTTTTCTTACCGGCATTGCCACCCACATAGCCAATAGATGTGCGCATGCGGCGGAACTGCTCAGCAATAAATGTGCGCTTTCCTTCCTGGATCACCAGGGGATCCTTGGATTTGTCGAGACTTATTTCGCCAATGATGGGCGCGTTCGTGAGATTTTCAATTTCGTGACGGTACAATACTTTACGATTCAACAATTCCTTCAGGGAAATCAGACCGGCAGGTATAGCCATCGCAAAGATGAAGGATACCAGGTAGATGAGTTTTCCCTTGGGCGAAACCGGTTCGGTGGTGGCTTGTGCATTATCCACAATCCGGGTATCAATCAGGTTTTGTTTCAGGGTAAGGTCACTTTCAGTTTTCTTTTGTTCCAGGTAAGCGTAGAGATTGCTTTTGATGGCCTGCTGCCGGTTAATATCGATCAGCTCACGTTCCACCTGGGGTATGCCCTGAAGCTGACCCTGGTACATGCTATTGGTACCCTGCAGATTCAACCGGGTGGTTTCAAGCCCATTCCGCTGATTGCGAATTCCCTCCAGGATACCGGGCTTCATCTTATTGATGCGGTCGCGGATAGCCATTAACGAAGGATGGTTTTCACCCGTTGTCTTTTTCAGTTTCTCATAATTCAACTCTTCCTCATAGAGCTTGGTTACCAGGCTGCTGATTGCGGGGTCCTTTACGCCTACGGGCAAAACCCCACCTTCCGCCGCAATTTCTTTTTTCTTCACATACTCTTCCACATCGCCCAGCACGCTGAGCTGGTTATTTACTTCCGCCAGCTTCTGGTCATTCTCGGTAATATTCTTAAGGTACAATTGTCCCTGTGTACTAATATCTACCGCTCCGCGGGAAGCTTTGAAGGATTGGGCCCTCTTTTCAATATCAAACAATTCCTTTTCCACTACTGCCAATCGTTCGGTGATAAAGTCGGACGCGCTGGAGGCGAGGCGGTTTTTCTCAGCCAGGTTGGCTTCGTTATAAACGGAAACCAATTCGTTGAGGATATCCTCGCCACGACGGGGATCCGTATCCTTGATCTTCAAAACGATCACCGTAGTGAGTTTGGAAGGGGCGGTTGTACGGAAACTGCCGCGCAGGCCGGAAACCACGTTGCGCACCGTATTGAGAGAAAAATAAAGGGGCTTCTCGGGGTTATGCGTTTTCTTATCGTTGAGACGGAAATTGAGTAGTCCCCAGGGTGTTTCAACCGGCTGTTCGATGGGGTATTTTTGACCTGCGATAGAAACAGTACTGTCTTTTTCGTTATAACTGAACTCAATTTTGGGTGCGATGCCAATCTTTTCCGGGAAAATGGCTTCCACTTTGATCGGTGAACTGGTATAGGCCGACTTGGGGATCAGGTCATCGCTTTCAAAAAAGGAAGCATAGAGCCCAAGGTTCTTCACCACATCGGTCATGAGGGCGTTCGACTTGAGTATCTCAATCTCATTGTCTACCACTTTCTTTCCTTCTACCTGGTTAAAGGAGTTGATAACGTCTTCTCCGCGGGTTTCCTTCTCTTCCTTCAACATGATGGAGGCGGTAACCTCGTATTGGGGCGCGGTAGTGCGCAGGTAAAACCAGGCCGCGAAAAGGCAGGCGATGATACAAAAGATAAACAGGGGCCAATAGGGGAAATACTTGAAAAGTATGGCGCCTACAAGCGACTTGCTTTCCTTGGTAGCTGATTTATTTAAGGGTGCTGACATAATTTAAATATCTGACTTATTGAATAACGCGGTCTGCCACAATTGCTGCCAGCGACAAGCCGCTGAACAGAATGGGTAGCCACTGATTAGACCTGCCCGCGCTGGCCACCTTCGCTTTATTCGGCTCCACGTATACAATGTCGTTGGAGCGCAGATAATAATACGGCGAGGTGAATATTTCATTCGAGTTCAGGTTTAATCGGGTGATGGTTTTACGGCCTCCGTCTTCTCGAATCACCATCACATTTTCCTTTTTTCCATATATGGTGATATCGCCTGCCAGGCCTATGGCCTCCAGCAGCGATATTTTTTCATTGGGCACGCTTACCACAGAAGGGCGGTTCACTTCTCCCAGTACGGTTACGCGGAAGTTCATGAACCGGATACTCACCAAAGGCTCCACCAATAACTTTTTTTCCAGGATAATTCTGACGATGTTTTTCTGCAGTTCTTCCTTGGTTAATCCCGCAGCCTTGATGGGGCCCAGCAAGGGAAGTTGAACGCTGCCATCCACACCAACCAGGTAGCCTGCACCACCACCCAGGGTAGCTGAGGTGGCGATACCTTCCGTTCCACGGGCAGGCTCTGTGTTTAGAATGGCAGAAGCCTCCTCGTTCGGACTGCTAATGGTAATACTAAGGATATCGTTTTGCTGAATCACCGCTTCCGGGATGGGTGTATTGGTAGCGATGGTGCCGTCTAAAGCATCAGGAAAATATTTCGCTTTGCGGGTATTGATACAGGAACTGAACATTACCAGGAAAATTGACAATAGCGAAAATTCAAAAAGTACAGATTTACAGTTTAGTTTTCTTAACATAAAAGGTATAGTTATGAAACCAGTTGTTTCATTTACAAAAATGGCATACCAGCCAGATTTTGCTCTAATCAGGTGCTAATAGGTGCTACTACGAGATGCTCGTTTCAGAAGAATTGGAAGCTGATGCTACAAGGTTAGGGCGGACTTCAATAGGAAGGATAGTATAGAATTGCCCCACTAAACTATAGTAATATTACGGAACAGAATTGTTCTTTTTTGTTCAGAATGGGCGGCCGGCTTTTTTCGGCCTTTTTTTCGGTCTCCCAAAGGTAAAAAATCCTGTTTCCGAAGCAAGTATATCCAGATGTTTTTTTTCTCGTTCGGTTTTTCGGGAAAGGGCAAGCAGCAGCAAATGTTGGTATTTACGGGTTAATACGCTGTTGGGAACCGGTTCAGCGGCGCTGCTTGTACCCGGTATGGTTCTGCGTGCCGGGTTCATCCGGCTTCTTATAATATACTCCCAAAGCTGAAAGGGGAATAAGCTTTGGGCCCGGCTCGAAAAGCTCAGCAGGGATTTACCCCTGCGGATGTATTCGGCCGCCTCTTCAAATTGGCCGGTCAGCACCAGCGCTTCACAAATCGCCAGTTCAAAGTCGGGATAAGTAGGTATCGGAATATTGCGGCTTCCGGCCAGCAGCGACACGTGGTACTTGGTGGCATCCGCCAATATGGGTTCGATGGGCTCCTTATGGAGCTGCGCATGAAAAATACGGGCGGCCATCCAGCGACCCAGTATATGTGATGGACAATTGCCGGATATGCGCAATTCGCCCAGGGCCTGCATATGATTTTCGAGTTGTTCGGGCTCATCGGCCAGCCAATACCGCAACACTTGAAGGGAATGGGCAAAAAGGCGTTCTTCATTCGTCTGGCTTGCCTGCTGATAATAAAATAGCCCGTCCCCATAAAATCCCTGCAGGTGGTCCATATTCACCGACATCTCAAAATAGTAATATCGCCCCGCCTCAGTGCGTGAAATTTCACGATGAAACCGCTCGGCCAGCGAAGGATTATTTTCCAGGAAAAGGGCCGTTTGCTCCACTACTGACTCGGCCGTGGGATTATGCCCTTCCGTTACCGGCATATGACGATAGAGGCCGATCAAAAAATGCATGACCGAATCTTCGCCCGGCGCTTTTGTTTCTGCAGGGGCTGTGCGGATGCGGATCAAATCCTCCATCGATCCAAAGCCGCAATATTTAAGGAAAATGCTAATAGTGGAAGGTGAGGGATTATAAGGCGTGTGTACCAGTCCAAAGAACCGGCGAAGCGTATTGCCATTTACAGAATAACCGGTTTTCTGATGAATATCTTCCACCAGTTGCAGACAATCGCGGGAGGAAAACACTTTCCGTCCGAAATTATTCTCCAGTTCGCGTCGCAGTATGGATAGTGGGTCGATGGTGAGAGCTTTAAGTTGTAAGTTGTAAGTTTTAAGTTGTAAGTTATAAGTTATCGATTGCGTTTCGATACCAGCTTGATGGGATTATACTTAAATACATATATGTAGTATATAGACTAATTACATACAACTTATAACTTAAAACTTATAACTTTTAACTTAAAACTCAAAACTTCCCCGCCATTTCCTTCAACACATTCGTTCGCAACATTTTCTCCGCCACAGCAATCATATTTCGAAAAGCGGTGGCCCCTGATATGCCATGGCCAATGATAACCGGTTTGGCGACACCCAACACCGGTGTGCCACCATAGTTCTCAAAATTAAATCGCTCGAAATACGCGTTTTCAATTTGCTGGGCCCGGCTGATATCGTAAAGCGATTCGGCCATCTTCAAAATGATATTGCCGGTAAAACCTTCACAAACCATCACATCGGCCTTGTTTTGGAAAACATCACGACCTTCAATATTCCCGATAAAATGAATGTGGGGATTCTCCTTGAGCAGGGGATAAGTGGCCTGGGCCAGCAGATTGCCCTTGCCCTCTTCTTCTCCCACATTCAGCAAACCTACCCTTGGCTTTTCAATGCCTAATATCTCGCGTGCATATACAGAGCCCATTACCGCAAACTGATTCAGTTGCTCCGGTTTGCAATCCGCATTCAGGCCCACATCCAGCAAGAGCCCTGTACCACCATTTTGCATGGGTATTATGGTGGAAATGGTGGGTCTTATGATGCCTTCTATTGCTTTTATGCTGAATAGTGTTCCCACCAACATGGCTCCGGTATTTCCGGCGCTGATAAATGCGTCGATACTGCCCGTAGCGAGTTGTTGAAAACCGAGGCTGATAGACGAATGGGGTTTTTCTTTCAGCGCACGGGTAGGATGCTCATGCATGCCAATTACTTCGCTGGCGTGCACTATATCATAGGAGCTCATGCCGGCCAGGTATTCCTGGGCAAGCGGTCGCAAGGCTGCTTCATCGCCTATCATCAACAGCTTCACATCCGGTACGGCATCCTTTAAATAGGCACTCATCCCTTTTACCGCTTCCAATGGGGCATAGTCGCCCCCCATCATGTCTATGCCAATGGTCAACATGTCCTTGCAAAATTTAATTCATGATTTCCTTACCGTCAACTATTCCATTCTGCACCTGCAAATTAGGAAATGAGATTGGAATAGCTGCGCGAAACTTATGAGGAAAATGAATAGCCTGACGGGCATAAAAAAATTCCAATCCGGCAGAACAGGGTCCTGCCAGCTTGGAATCTATTTAACGAAACCCGAAACGAAAGAATGGGTTGCGACTTACTTTTTCACGGGCGACTGCTCAGCCACCAGCTTGCCTTTATAGTACAGCTTTCCTTCGCTCACGTGCGCACGGTGACGCAGATGCAGTTCTCCCGTGCTGCTGTCGGTTGACAGGGTGGAGGAGCTTGCCTTATAATGGGTCCGGCGCTTGGCGCTGCGTTGCTGACTGTGTCGGCGTTTGGGATTTGGCATAACTTAACAATTAATCTATTTCAGAATACAGTTCTACTTTTTTGACGGACCTATTCAAGGCCCTTAAATTTTTCCAATCCTTTCCAGATTGGATTCTCTTTTGGCTTTTCTTCGCTGGATTCCAGTTTCTTCAAAATATCGAGCGCCCTGGGATTACAATAAGGCCCGTCCATTTTTTCAAACTGACAAGTCTTTTGCATGGGTATGCTCAGGTTGATGAATTCATAAATCCAGTCGGCCACATCCAGATGACTTTCGCCCCGGCTGATATAGTATACATCCGGGTCATCTTCCTGCTCATTCATCAGTTCAGGCTCTTCCACCATCTTTACGGTCATGGAGAATTCGTCCCAAAGTTCAAAAGGCAGGGGATTATTGCAACGGTCGCAGGTAACTTCCAGGCTGCCCCCGATTTCGAACTTGAGCTGCATGAAGCTGGTTTTTTTATCCAGCGATAGTTTTACCTGGGCTTTGCAATTGCGAAAATCCTGTTGTTGAAAAGCCTCAAAGAACTTATCTCCAATCGCGTAGTTATATTCATGGACGCCGGGCTTCAGTCCCACGAAAGCTATCTCATATTCCCGACGGTAGCCCATAACGCGACTTTTTAAAGAGTTGGCAAAGGTAGGGGATTTAGCGGAAAAATTTGGGAAGAATTCGGATTATTTTCGGGCCAAGTCCATAATTTAACGGCCTGATTCAGAATTGATTTAAAACTAATGTATTGGTGCAAAAGCTGCTAACCCGTCTCTTCAACGCCATCATGAAAAGCTGGAGCTGGATCCTGCTCATTCTGCTCACCATCCTCATCAAATGGGCATCCTGGTATCCCGAATGGGTGGAGCACAACTATACCAATGGTCTTTATCCATTGATTGCCAGGGTTCAGCGGGTCATTTTCGGATGGCTGCCCTTTAGCCTGGGTGATCTTTTCTATGGCTTTCTGGTACTCATTATTCTTTACAAAACCTTCAACCTGGCTCGCACCATCTGGCGTCGCCAGTTCAACCGGGCATACCTGGTGGCGGGCATGCAGCAGGGGATATTTTTCTTTCTCTTCGTATATGTTTTTTTCAACCTATTATGGGGGTTGAATTATAACCGCCAGGGAATTTCAAACCAGCTTCAACTGGAGGTAAAACCCTATGGCGTGGAAGAGCTGGATGCGCTGATGGGGCGATTGCAGGATTCCCTGAACGGCCTGGCGCGTGAGCAGGTCCCGGCCGACCGTATGGAACTGCACAGGAAAAAGCTGCTTTTTAAGCAGGCTACAGACTCCTATGAAGTGCTGGCCCGCAGCTATCCCTTTCTGCAGTACCAGTCGCAATCCGTAAAGCCATCGCTTTTTAGTTACCTGGGCAACTACCTGGGTTTTCAGGGTTATTATAATCCATTTTCCGGCGAAGCACAGGTGAATACGACGGTGCCGATGGTGGTTCAGCCCTTTGTAACCACACACGAAATTGCCCATCAGCTCGGTTATGCCCGGGAAAACGAAGCCAATTTTGTGGCCTTCCTGGCATGCCGGGTATCGCCGCACAGCTTTGTCCGCTATTCTATGTATTTTGATATGTACAATTATGCCATCCGGGAAATGAGCCGGCGCGATACGGCCCTCGCCGGCAAGTATTACCGGTCGCTTGAGCCGCTGGTTAAAAAAGACTTCGACGAATACCGTCAGTTTTACCGCCGCCATCGCAATCCATTGGAGACGGCCATCATGTGGGGTTATGGCTATTACCTGAAAGCGAATAATCAACCCGCCGGTAAGGAAACCTATAATGAAGTGGTGGCCTGGTTGATTGCTTACTATCGGAAGTACCCCTGATAAGAAATGTTTTTAACGACAAAAGATCCTTTATGAGCAAAACCTGGAAACTCATCCTGTCTATTGCATTGCCATTGCTGGTGGGCTATACCGCCAGCTTTTTCACGCGGCCTGAAATTGAAGGTTGGTATCGGCTGTTGAATCGCCCAGCATGGAATCCTCCCGACTGGTTATTTGCACCGGTGTGGACAAGCCTCTATATATTGATGGGGATAGCCTGTTACTTAATCTGGATCAAACCGCCCTCGGCCCACCGCCGGACCGCGCTGTCACTATATCTTGTTCAGCTCGCGCTGAATTTCACCTGGTCGTTCCTGTTTTTCCGCATGCACCAGCCCGGGTTGGCTTTCGTGGAAATCGTTCTTTTATGGATAAGCATCCTGCTTACCATTTTCGCCTTCGCCCGCCTGAACAGAGTAGCCGCATGGTTGCTTGTTCCATATATAAGCTGGGTAAGCTTTGCAGCGATTTTGAATTATACGATTTGGGCGATGAATTAGAGTTTAAAGTTTAAGGTTTAAAGTTGAAAGCAATATGTCTTAAACCTTAAACTTTAAACCCTAAACCCAACGTATAAAGTACTACTCAAAACACATTCTTCCACATCATACTCTCCACCGGCTTATCCGGTTGTCCGGAGTATTTCGCATTTTTCTTTTCGTTGTATTTGATAGCAATTTCTCCGTCAACCGGGAAATAAATCAATTGGCCAACGGGCATGCCTTTGTATACTTTTACCGGTTGTTTTACCGATATCTCCAGGGTCCAGTGGCCACAGAAGCCTACATCGCCTTTGCCCGCAGTGGCATGAATATCAATACCCAGCCTTCCGGTGCTCGATTTGCCCTCGAGAAAGGGAACATGGGCATGGGTTTCGGTATATTCTTCCGTTACGCCCAGGTAAAAGATATGGGGGTATAGAACGAATCCTTCCTCCGGAATTTCGAAATATTCGATCGAATTATGCTTTTTCGCATCCAGAATATGTTCGCGGTATGTGGCCAGCCATTTACCGAGGTGCACATCATAGGAATTGCTGCCCAGGCATTCGCGGTTGTAGGGTTTAAGCACGATTGTGCCCTTTTCTATCTCTTCCAGTATGCGGCTGTCTGATAAGATCATAAATACGGAGTTGATTCAATTTTTTTGAACAGGCTCAAATATCGTACTTCGTGTACGGAGCCCATGCGCATATGCCTGTTTTTTTTCAACATCAAATCAACGAAACCACCCGTCTTGGTATCTGGAAAATAGAGGAGAACGAAGCCTTTTTCCGCGGCAATGTGCCCCTGCATCGCGAAGTGACGCATCCGCATAAGCGCATGCAGCACCTGGCCGGCCGCTTTCTTCTGCAATACCTGTTTCCCGCTTTTCCCTATGAGCTCATTGAGATTGCGGACACCCGAAAGCCCTATCTTAAAGACGAACAGTTGCATTTCTCCATTTCGCATTGTGGCGACTATGCGGCAGCTATCGTGAGCCGGTTCCAAAGAGTGGGTATCGACATTGAGATGCCGGTGGAAAAACTGCGACGCATCCGCTACAAATTTCTTAAAGAAGAGGAGGTGGCCCGGTTTCCGACACTGCAGGGCGAATCCGAACTGGAAATGCTCACCCGCCTCTGGAGCGCCAAAGAAGCGGTTTTCAAATGGTATGGCCTGGGAAAACTGGATTTCCGGGAAGACATGCCTCTGTTCCGCGGAAAAGATATGGATAGTCTTATTTGCCATTTTCAACCCACAGGGCAGCAATTGGAGATAGCATCGAAAATGGTGGGCGATGTGGTGCTTTCGTTTGTGTGTTGAAAGGATTATTTGTTGATTCGTTGAACCGTTTAAGGTTTAGGGTTTAAGGTTTAAAGTTTGGGTCGTGTATAGTACTTTTCAGCAGGAATCATTTATCTGCGTATATCTGCAGAATTTTTTTTCAACCAATTTCCAACTCCCTTCCTTGCAATAATCTTAAACCCTAAACCTTAATCGGTTCAACGAATAAACAAATAAACAAATCAACAAATTACTCTTCCTCGTCTTCCAGCAAACGCAAATTCACTTCTTCCAGTCCCGCTATGCCTTCGATGGAGCCGCGGATATGGGCGGCGTTGAGCAGCACTTTTTCGAGTTGTTTTTCGCGGGCTTTCCAGATTTTTTCCATGGCATCTCTTTCTTTCTGAATCGAAAGCCGCATGCTCATGAATCCTTCGCGTATGGCACGCCATTGCTCGGAGAATTCGGTGCTGGTAAGATAGTGGTAAAGCATTCGCATTTTGTCGCCACTGTTTTCCTGTGTCTTTAGAGCGGTAGACACTTTAATCAATCCTTCGCGAAGCATATACACAACGGATTTTACTTCGGCGAAAGAGCAGATCCAAACGCCATTCTTTTCGCCAAAGCGATCCATGTCTTTGGGAAAGGTTTGGGTAACTATAACGGCGACATCAGCCCCCTGGCTGCGCAGGTCGGCGCGAAGCTTTTCGATCCAGTCGTTACTAAACTCGCGGGTGCGCTTGCTTTCAAAGATGATTTTTCCGCATTCGGCACCATTGGCATTGCGTACTGTTTGAATGCAATCAGCGCCTCTCACCCCTTTGCCCACTTCCTCTATCTGATCGAAAGGGAATGCTGCCCGCAGCATATCTTCCAACGCCAGTTCCTGCACTTCACCCTGCAATTGTGAGGATCCCTGTTCCGCTTTCCGCTTCATTTCATCGGCCAGCTTCTTTTGATCTTCCAATTGCTTTTCCAGTTCTTTCACGCGCATCAGGAATTCGGTTTCTTTCACCGCTATCTTCTGTTCTTCGATCTTTCGGATATCTTCCGAAAGTTTTTCACGCTCCTGTTGCAACTGTTTTTGCACAGTCAGTTCCATCTCCGCTTCTTTATTTCTCAGGTCCTGCTCCAGGCGCATGAATTCTGTTTCTTTGCGGCGCGATTCCTTCAGTTTTTCTTCGTTCTCTTTGTTTTGTTCCTGCAGTAGTTGCAGCTTATGTTCAAAATCGGAAGCTATGCGTTTGCGGAGTTGTTCTTCGGCTTCTTTCTGAATCTCCTGTTCGCGGCGTTGCAGCAGGTCTTTGAATTCCTTTTCGCGCCGCTGTATCTCTTCGTCTTTTTTGCGCAGGTGTTCGGTCATTTTCTGCCGAAGCTCCTGTTTCTCCTTTTCAATGGCTTCGCGCAATTCATCATTCAAAGCCGCTTCGAGAGGAAACTCGTGATTGCAGTCGGGGCATTTGATGTTGGTAGGCATTAGGGGAGTATTAAGTTGTAAGTTATAGGTTATAAGTTTTTGTAGAATTATTTGGCATTACCTTTTTCCGCTATATAGCTGCAAATGGTTCTACCTAACTATTCATTGGTATAACGATACACCAAAACTTAAAACTTTAAACTTATAACTATAAACTCAAAAAACTGTGCCCCAGGCGGGAGTTGAACCCGCACTCGCATTGCTGCGAACAGGATTTTAAGTCCTGCGTGTCTACCAATTTCACCACCAGGGCAATAGACTTTTAGAAATAAAAAACTCCCGCTATGGCGGGAGTTTTTGAGCGGAAGACCGGGCTCGAACCGGCCACCCCGACCTTGGCAAGGTCGTGCTCTACCAAATGAGCTACTTCCGCTTTTCTCGTTCAACACACAAAGAACGAAGGGGTTGCAAAAATAGGCGATTGCCCAATTGCAAAAAAATTTTTCTAAAAAAAATTATTTGTACTTCGGTGTGTAGAGCGAACTCTCCTGGATCGTCACTTTGGGCTTTTCGTAACGCTTGGTATATAATTTATAACATCCGCCAAAAGCAAATGCTACAATACAGGCCACGCTCAGGTAGAAAATAAAGGCCGATGAGGAAACCCAGTTATGGGTAAAATCGCGATCCTGTACTTTTTTCAGTTCTTCCTGGAATTCTTGATTGGCTGCGCTCATGGGAATTTGTTTTCGGGGGCAAAAATAGGGAAGAAAAGTGAAAAGTTGTACGTTTTACGTAGTAAGTAGTAAGTTGTAAGTAGTAAGTAGTAAGTTGATTTGGGAAATGGTACGTATACATTTATTTTTCCGACTTTCTACTCCCTACTATCTACTCCCTACTCCCTACTATCTACTCCCTACTTTCCACTCCCTGGTGCCAGCTCCTTAAACGTTCTTATCTTCTTTCCAAAATACTGCCAGGGCAACAAGCCCTTGTATTGTCCCTGAAGTTGCTTTGTTTTTTGAGCGGGGTAGGGGCTTTTTTTCCGATGAAAGAGCCACCAGCCCATTACGTGCAGATGGGCTTTCACGATAGCCCAGAACAAGCGCGGTTTTCCTCCAATGAGTTCTTTCCAGGCTGCCAGGCCATCGAGGCAATACCGGATGGGGACCTTCCAGAAACGTTCACCTGCTGGCAGGTTTTTCCACAGCATGATCAGGTTGTTGCGGAAATTGAGATAGGTCTTGCGCGGGTTTCCTTGTGGTAAAGTGCCACCTCCCAGGTGGTACACGATGCTGGCAGGTTCCACATAAATTTTATGGCCGGCGTGTTGCAGGCGCCAGCAGAGGTCAATTTCTTCCTGGTGCGCAAAAAAATAAGGATCGAATCCCCGCATTTCATGAAAGCAACGGGACCTTATGAGCAAGGCGGCACCGCTGGCCCAGAAAACAGGGCGGCTATCGTTATACTGGCCCAGGTCTTTCTCTACCGTATCAAATACCCGGCCCCGACAAAAGGGGTAGCCCCAGGCATCGAGCCAGCCCCCTGCAGCGCCGGCATATTCAAACTGGTCGCGCTCCGTATAGGAAAGAATGCGTGGCTGGCAGGCTGCAATCTGCGGATCGGCTTCCATGAGCCGGATCATGGGCTCCAGCCAGCCCGGCTGCACTTCCACATCCGAATTGAGCAATACATAATAATCAGCCGCAATATCCTGCAAGGCCCTGTTGTACCCCCCAGCATAGCCCCGGTTTTGTTCCATCGCTATTATGCGTACCTGCGGATACTGCTGCGCTACCCAGGCACAGGAATCATCCGTACTGGCATTATCGGCCAGCACTACCTGATAATGGGGATAGCTGCTCCTTAATACCGAAGGCAGAAACTGCTCCAGTACCTTACGTCCATTCCAGTTGAGGATTACGATAGCAACAAGCGGCGGCAATTGGGATTATTTTGTTCAAATGTAAGTCAGCAGGCCTTAAATTCGGGCATGCTTTCTTATTTGCTCAACTGGCGTACCGCTTTAGCGGCTGTGGCCATCGCCATTGTCAGCGGTACCATCGTGTATTCCCAATACCTGGCCAAAAAGATCGCCCGCGATGAACGCATCAAAGTGGAGCAATGGGCCGAAGCCAGTAAATCCCTGCTCAATCCCGATATTACAGATATACGCCTGCCTTTTAAGATCATCAATGATAATACGGATATACCGATCATTGAAACCAATGAAAAGGATAGCATCACCAATTTCGTGAATATGGATTCTACGCGTGTGGCCAGCGAAGATGGTTATCTCCGGCAACAACTGGAATCATTACGTGGAATAAACCCACCCATCGTATATGTGGATCCGATCGACAGTACCAAGGTCAATTATTATTACTATGGTCACACTCCATTGCTGAACGAAGTGCGCTACTATCCGCTGATTCAGTTATTGATTGTGGGTTTATTTATCGTGGTAACCGTACTCGCGTTAAGGGGAAGCTATCGATCGGTACAGAACCAGGTATGGGCGGGTATGGCCAAGGAAACGGCCCATCAGTTGGGTACGCCCGTATCCTCGCTGGAGGGCTGGGTAGAAGTGATGCGCGATGATCCGCGTTACCAGGAAATTATTCCGGAATTGTCGAAGGATGTAAATCGCCTTCGGCTGGTATCAGATCGCTTTGGTAAGATCGGCAGCAGCCCGCAACTGGAGCCTACTGATATCATACACGCCATTTATCAAATGGTGGACTATATCCGCAAGCGGGCGCCGGGTAAAGTGCAGATGACCGTACACACCCATGGCCAGGAGCGGCTCGAAGCGATGGTGTCGCCACCCCTTTTCGACTGGGTTATAGAGAACCTGCTCAAGAATGCACTGGATGCCATGGAAGGAAAGGGCAGTATTGATATTGATATCCGCCAGGAAAAGGAAGGGCGTATTCAGATAGATGTGACGGATACCGGCAAAGGCATTTCGGCCCAGCATATCCGGCAGGTTTTTCAACCGGGGTTTACCACCAAAAAAAGAGGCTGGGGCCTGGGGTTGAGCCTGTCGAAGCGCATCATTGTGCAATATCACCGTGGCGAAATATTTGTGCGGCAATCAGAGCCTGGCAAGGGTACTACCTTCCGGATAATCCTTCCCAAAACGGCCGGATAATTTGGAAGCGATGAATCAGCAATTCATCAAATCATCCTATATTTGCATCCCCCTGCCCAGGTGGCGAAATTGGTAGACGCGCTACTTTGAGGTGGTAGTGGCCGAAAGGCTGTGCTGGTTCGAATCCAGTCTTGGGCACGATTCAAAAAATGACCTCCGGTAATGGCTACCGGAGGTCATTTGTTTTTAAAGCATGGTGACGAAATTGATAGACGCGCTACTTTGAGGTGGTAGTGTCCGCCGCAGGCGGATGTGCTGGTTCGAATCCGCCCCGGCGGGCAGGTTTGTATGAAGGATGTGTTTTTTATGGGCGACAGTACTGAAAGCGCTGGATGATTTTACCGCAACGGACGCAAAGAATGCGCAAAGTTCGCGACGATCTTATTAAAGAATATGATCGATGAGTAAGTGCAACAATATTTGACTGTAGACCTCTCGTCGCGAACTTTACGTATTGTATGCGCCTGCCTCGCCGGGGCGGCTTCGTTGCGTTGTAAACTTTCTTCAAAATTGATAGTAGAGAAGTGTAAGCGAAGTTTTGCATTTAACCATTACAATTATACCAGCACTGACTATCCATTGTTTTCCAGCACCCGATAACTGGTTCCCTCCACAAACAGGTAATGTTGTGGCTGCGTTTGGTTAAAGCCTGGCATGCCGAGCAGGTTCTTCAGGTCTCTGAGCAAATGCGATTGATCGGTATAGCCCCATTCGAATGCGAGGGAACGCCAGGATTGTTGGGGATTGAGCCGGCGCGCCTGCACTACTTGTTGTAAGCGACAAATACTGGAAAAACGGGATGGCGATATGCCCACCTGCTCAATAAAGCGCCGCCGGAACTGGCGCTCACTCAGGCAGGCCAGCCTGGCCATCTCCTCCACCCGGAGCAATCGGCCATTTTTAAGTTGCGCCATTACCGGTTCAATGGAGGTAACCCGATCGCAGATGCCGGGGAAATTACTTAGCAGTTGTTTTTCCGCCATTCGAACCTGTTCGGCAAAACTCCGGGTTTCGCGTATCCGTATTCCCATTTCTTCCCATTCAGCACCCAGCACCCATTGCGCGGGAGTATACGCATTGGCGATTTCCGTGGCAGGAAGTCCAAAAAATTTATGCAAGCCACCCGGGTGAAAAGCGATCACAAACATTTCCAATTCAGTGGCTAAATGGATACGCAGCGATGCTTGCGCCACGGCTCCCCTTATTTTGCAGCAAAAGGGGTTGCCGGAAATCTCGCCGCCCGCATTTCCTTCACGGGTGATGGCTGATTCGTTCCCGGTATTGATGAAAATGCCTTCCTCCGTTTTGGCGGGCAACAAAAAATGCTGTGCCCCTTTTATTTCCCCCATACGAAGACTTAAGTAGTGGCGTATATAAGGCCTGAGCAATGGGCTAGGGGATTGTGTTTGGAAGGTTACCGGCATCTGTTAAATTAAGCCAAAATGGAAAAATGTCCGAATAATACAACAAGGGAAAATATCGCCTATTGTAGTTTCGTTTAAATCTTGATCAACATGAAGAAATTATTGCGGTGGATCCTTGCGATACTGCTCATCCTTGCCCTCGCCATTGGCGCCCACCTGTACTCTCTTTCAACGAAATCGGCCCGGGAAAAGTATCCTGCAGATACCTTTTATACCAGCGCACCCGATAAGCGGGCCCTGATCATTGTGGCGCATGATGACGATATTGTAAGCAGTACCGGCAGCCTTATACAATGGACCCGCGCCGGCTGGAAGATTCGACAGCTCTGCTTCTATCAGCAGGCGGGCATCTACCGCGAAAAATATGCACGCCGGAATCCTCTGCGTAAAAAAGCCCTTCAGGAAGCGGCCGCGATCCAGGGCCTCGAAGGAGTGGATCCCGTTGATTTCAACATAAGAACCGACACCCTGGGGCAAAGACCCTATATGGCTATTCCCTATGATAGCCTCGCTTTCAATTTTCAGATCGACTCCATGCGTAAGGTCATTGCCAATTATATAGAACTCCATCGCCCGACGGTCATCTTCTCGCTCGACGACAGCATCGGGGGCTATGGGCATCCCGACCATACCCTGGTGAGCAGGCTGGTGGTTGAGTATTGCCGGGAGCATAAGAACGACTCGGGCTTCAGCGTACAACGCATTTATCAGTCCGTGTTTCCTCCCTCACAATCGGAGGGCATTATGAAGGATATGGAAGTGTACCACCACGCAAAGAAACTGCATGGTATTAATGGCATGCCATTGCCTGATGTTGAATTCGACATATCGGAATACGGTAAAGAGAAAAAGCAGGCCCTTTCGGCCTATACCACCGAGCAGAATTCGCTAAAGCAGATATGGCCTTCGTACCGCTACTATCCGGGTTGGCTCTATTTTCGAATATTCGACCGGGAATTTTACCGGGTGATTGAAGTGTCGGAACTCTGAACAGGATTGTCGGTTTGCTTCATCATTTGTGAAGCCAGTTCCCCATACCATTTTTTCCAGGCCAGCAGGCAGGGATCGGTATCGTATGTTCCCAGGGCTTTTTGGAGGGTCCAGATGAGTGCATGGCCCACATGCCGGTAATGCGCAGGTCGGGCACCGTATTGCTGGTGCCTCGCGCCCATTTCAGCGATAATAGTCGCGTTAGTATTATCATTATCGAGCCGTGCCACCAGCACACCCAGCATATCCATCAGTTTGCGATACTGGGCTTCCATTTCCCCGGGAAAAAGCCGGCGCAGGGGTGGGTAGAGGCTGAAGAGTTTGCTGTAAAAGACATCGGCCACCAGCAAGGGGTCGAGACTGCGAAGGAGTTTCCAGCTTTTCTTGATCTGCGCAATTTCTTCAGGCGTCATGGAGTCTGATTTATCAAATGCAAAGCTGCGGTTTGATGCTGCCAGGGAAAAATTTATTCGCACCAACCGTGGTGTAGAGAGGCCGAAGCGTTATCGATCAAGCCATTTCTTGAATAATGGTGCTTTTTCGCGACTGATATCTACCTGCCGGCCCGCGGGGTGCTGAAGCTGAACCGTCAGTTTCAGGTTGTCGAGCTGCTTTACGCTCCTTACTGTATCCACATGAATAATCCACTGCCGGTTAGCGCGATAATAAAGCTGTGGGTCGAGCAATTGCTCTATATCTTCCATACTTTCAAAATTCAGTATATGTTTTTCGCCCTGCCGGGTATGGACATAAAAAAGGGTATCTTTTTCAAAAGCCATGATATCTGATGTGCTTACAGGAACCCATTGATTTCGGGCCTGGGCGATGAACTTTTGCTTATATCCATTAGTAGCCGGAAGGCTGTTTCTTTGCTGCAGGAAATCAAGGATCGCCTGTGGATAGGGCTGCCTGCTTTGGTGAATGACCCGGCATTTTTCCACCGCAGCTTTCAATTGTTCGGCTTCCACGGGCTTGAGTAGATAGTCTACGCCATTTACCCGAAAAGCGCGAATGGCATATTCGTCATAAGCTGTGGTAAACACAACGGGGCAATTCAGTTTGAATTCTTCAAAAATAGAGAAGCTGACCCCGTCTGATAACTGGATATCCATAAAAAAAAGATCGGGCTCGGCATTTTGCATCAGCCAGCGTCGGGCGGTTTTGAGGCTGGGAAGTATCTCTACCACTTCCACCTCCGGTTCCACTTCGCGAAGTTTCTCCACCAGGTCGCGGGCAATCAGTTCCTCATCTTCGATGATAACGGCTTTCATGTTGATGGCTTTAGTGTTCCAGTAATGGGATATAGATGGAAAAATAGTTTTCGTTCTCTTCAATCCGCAATGGCCGGTCGGTCATGTATCCATACAGGGTTTGCAGGTAACGGAGTCCCTGGCGATTGCTGGTTTCCACAAACTCCTTTTTCTGAATATTGTTTCGAACAACAAGATTGTTCTCTTCTGTCAGTACTTCTATCAGGAGTGGCGATTCCGGATCGATCCGGTTATGCTTTATCGCGTTTTCCATCAGGTTCTGGATGGTAACCGGCACTATCCGAAGGCTGTGCAGATCGACTGGTACACGATTGCTCCATTCCAGCCCGCGGGGGAAACGGGTAAGTTGCAACTGCAGATAGGTTTCGGCAAAGCGAAGCTCATCGCCCAGCGAAACAGTTTCAGTATCCCTGCTCTGCAGAATATAGCGATAAGTACGGCTCAAGCCATCGAGAAACTGTCCGGCTTCCTGGGGATTGGACCGGATCAGGCTTCGCAGGGAGCTGAGGGAATTGAAGAGAAAATGCGGATTGAGCTGCTGCTTCAGACTTTCATACATTACCAGCGCTTTTTCCTTTTCCAGCAATTGCGATTTGCTGCGTAACTGAAGCATTTCATCACGCTTCCTTCTCCTTCGCCGGTATAGATACCAGCCTGTTGATGCTGTTAGCAACAATAGGGATGCCTGAAACCCGATTTGCCGGTACAGGGGTGTGGCAATCTGTATGTCAAGGTATTTTTCCGGAACGTTCCAGTTCGAGGGGTCGCTGCTTGACTTGAACCGGAACCGGTAGTTCCCGCCAGGCACATTGGTATAGTGGGCTTCGGGTTGCCGGGTAACGACCCAGTCCTTATCAAAACCTTCTAACTGATAGGCATACCAGCTCTGACCGGGGTGTTCGTAATTGAGCGAAGTGAAGGAGAGGGTGAAATAATTTTCCGATGAAGCAAAGGCCAGTTGTTTCAGATCCGCAAAGTTCCCCTCTATTTTGTAGGGCTTATTGAAAACGCTAACGCCGGAGAGGTAAAAGGGCAAACTGCTTTTTCGTGATTGGTAACGCAACGGATTGAAACGTACAAATCCGTTCACCGAGGGGAAAATAATATCACCATTGCGCGTACTGAAGCCGGCATGCTCCCAAAATTCATCGGTGGGAAGTCCATCGTTGGTATCAAAAGAGGAAATGCTCACCCGATCATTCTCAATCAGGTTAATACCCCTGGAGGTAGCCACCCAAATCCTATTCATCGTATCCACCGCAATGCTGTAAGTGCTATTACTCAGCAAGCCTTCTGCCCGCTTGAAATTATGGGTCTTGTTGTTATCAATATCAAGGGAAGTAAGACCTGAGTGGGTAGCTATCCAGATGATCCCAAATTTATCTTCCTTAATATCGGTGACCAGGTCACCCGCTATGGCCATCACACTGTCGGAGGTACGGAAGTGACGGGTGATACCTTTCTGCGGATCATAATAGCCCAGGCCGTTGCCATTCAGCCCCAGCCAGTAGCGGCCTTTTGTGTCGTGGTAGAGCACGCGGCCTCCAAGGCCGGCGAACGCCCGCAATTGCGGATGCTCGCTAAGTTTATGATAGGATCGGTCGGCGGGATCATACCAAAAAAATCCATCACCATCGCGGCAGGCAAACCAGATCCATCCATTGCGGTCGCTGTTGACATTGAAATAAAACCAGCGAGGCAATTTTTCGTGTGGAATGAATTCCATTTGCTGCTGCCCGGCATGAAGACGATTGATGCCGGCACCGGTAGCTATCCACACAAAATTGTCCTTATCGGCAAGTACCCCCCGCACCGAGTTGTACCAGATCCGGTTGGGTAGATTGGGCTGATTATTCCATTCCTTATAGGTTTGATTCCGGATATCATAGCGGCTCAGTCCATCGAAAGTGGCCATCCAGAGATGGCCATCCCTGTCTTCCGTAATGCTACGTGCCATACTACGGTTGCGCTTATCCAGTTCCCTGTCAAAAGGTAAAATGGTCTGGAAGAGTTGCTTGTCGGGATGAAAGAAGTTAGCGCCCCTGTTACCTCCTGTCCAGATCAGGCCATCGCGGTCCACAAAAAGGGCTCTTTGCAGGTCGCCGGAAATGCTTTGTGGCAATGCCTGCTGATGGCGATGATGGCGGAAACTGTCGGCTTCGGGCAGGTATTGCAGTAAACCTTCCGATGTTGTAGCCACCCACAGAATCCCCCTCCCATCTACGCGCATGGCATTAATATTATTGATGGTGGTTTGTGGCCGGGCAAGCAGGTATCGCTGATAGCTATGCGATTTACCGGATCGATCTACGCGGATAATGCCATGCTCTCCATGCGTACCCAGCCAGATATTGTCTACCGGATCCACACATACCGCGCGAACATGGCTGCCCTTCAGATGTTCGACTGGTATTTGTATTGCTTTTCCCGACAAGAGATGATATTTCCAAAGACCTCCGGCGGCAGCGATATAGAGCCAATCTGCTTTTTTATACAAATCATAAATTCTGCCTCCCGCATGTGCACGAAAGAGGCTGTCGCCACCGGTTTCAGCGAGTTTCTCCATTTTTTTTGTAGGCGCATGAAAGCGCAACAAACCCTGGCTTGAAGCAATATACAATTGTTGGCTGTCGATCGCGCTGATGGCATTGATGCGGTAACCATTCAATTCGGGGATTACCACCAGTTCCTGCTTTGCATCATCGAATTGCATCAGCCCCGTTTCAAAACCAATCCAGAATCGACCGGAGCTGTCGTAGGACATGGTTTCGGCAAAACTTGATAGCGGTGTGGTAACCTGGCCGGGCTGGTGCGTAAACCAGGTAAATTCGCGGCCATTGAAACGGTTTACCCCGCCCACAGTGCCGAACCACATGAAGCCATATTTATCCTGGCCGATGGAAATAATGAGCCCGTCGTTCAACCCATTCGACACAGTCAGTTTTTGAAAGCTGATGGCATTTTGTGCCTGCGGCAGGTAGGTTAGGGAAAGAAATGCCATGCAAAAAAACGCTTTGCGGCAAAAGGCGAGGGCGTAGGTTTGCGTGCCGATCAGGAAAGCCGGAAATGGCCCGTGTCGTTTTTTATTCTCACACGAACCTGAAGGGGTGAATAATAGTGCCATGCTTTCCTGCATCATGGCATTGAAAATAAGCAAGGAACGGCAAATCCGAAATAATTAGCCCACGAAGCGTAGGGGAGAACGACCGAGACCTGCGATATGGGGGCGGAGCCGTAGGGTGGGGTGAATTGCGATGCACGATTCTCCATTCACGCCTCACGATTCTCGCTACGCATTAGGGTCGCCCTCGCGGACGACCCTAGTATATGTCGGCCCTTCGGGCCTCCACGTCTCACGTCTCATGCTACGCATTAGGGTCGCCCTCGCGGACGACCCTAGTATATGTCGGCCCTTTGGGCCTTCACGGCTCACGGCTCACGGCTAACGCCTCACGATTCACGCCTCACGTCTCATGCTACGCATTAGGGTCGCCCTCGCGGACGACCCTAGT
>CAYMZZ010000001.1:0-157049 GCA_964395095.1 uncultured Citrobacter sp. | reverse complement strand
TTAGGGTCGCCCTCGCGGACGACCCTAGTATATGTCGGCCCTTCGGGCCTCCACGGCTCACGGCTAACGCCTCACGATTCACGTCTCTCGCCTCACGTCTCACGCCTCACGCCTCACGTCTCACGCCTCACGTCTCACGCCTCACGCCTCACGTCTCATGCTACGCATTAGGGTCGCCCTCGCGGACGACCCTAGTATATGTCGGCCCTTCGGGCCTCCACGGCTCACGGCTAACGCCTCACGATTCACGTCTCTCGATTCACGCCTCACGTCTCATGCCTCACGTCTCACGCCTCACGTCTCACGCCTCACGTCTCACGCCTCACGTCTCACGCCTCACGCCTCACGCCTCACGCCTCACGCCTCACGCTCTCCCTGCCACACTTCGGCCGGATAAATTAGGGTGGGGGTTATTCTGTGTTCATTTTTGGGCTCGCAAATCAAAAACCATTAACCATTACAACCATGAAACGAATTCTTACTTTACTGATTCTTGTATTGAGCGTTCAACTCCTGCTGGCGCAAATGCCGGGAGCTTTCAATTACCAGGCTGTTGCCCGCAACAATGCGGGAGAGGCGCTTAGCGGACAAACCATTACGGTACGCTTCAGTATCGTGAGCAGCGCGCCGGGGAATCCTTCTCTCTATACCGAAACCCGGCAGGTAACGACCAGCGCGCAGGGTGTATTCGCTGTACAAATTGGCAGCCCCGGCGCGCAAAGCAGCAGCGGCGACCTGGGCAGCATTAGTTGGACCAATAACAGCAGCGCCACCAAAAGCCTGAAAGTGGAACTGGATATCCATAACGATGGCAACTTTATTGTAATGGGCACACAGAGCCTGGTTTCCGTACCCTATGCTTTTGCCGCCAACAAAGCCATCGATGCCGTGAATATCGGTGGTCATTATGTGGATACCAATACACCGGAAGTGGGTGATTTACTGCAATGGGACGGTACCGCCTGGGTAGCGAAGGAATTACCCAAATCGAAACCCAGGTCTATCCGCTATGTGCAGGAACCTCTTCCCGTTTATGGTGGAAGCCTGGCATTCGCATGGGCGGCTCAACCAGTACAGGTAACCCTGGAGGAGGGCGATATTCTGGTTGCGACCATCAGTGGAAGCCTGGGTTGCTACGCAGGAAATGGTACGGCGGTCGGATATTCTCTTGCTTATCAGGGAGATGGGGGATATATAACTAGCTTCACCGGCTCTGATTATGCTACAATCGACAACGTAAATACTGCGAAGAAGGCAGTAACCTCTTCAGGTACAATCAAGGTTGTTTCGGCCGACAAGCCCACCCTGGTACCAGGAGAATTGTGGCCCGGCACCTATAATATCGGCTTTGCGATTCGGCATCCAGACTCTGAGATCCTTGATTTCAATTCCGAATTCATCGGATACATTCTTATCCATTAAAACCGGGCTTATGAAAAGTGCAATAAAAGTATTTGCTGCTGGAATAGGTCTACTCCTAAGTTGCATTCTTGCAAATGCCCAGCAATTGACTCCCCAGACCCTGAATTCAGGTGGAAGCAGGATGAGTGGCGCCGGTATTACATTGGACATGAGTATTGGGGAGCTGGCGGTGATGCCCTTTCAGGCGGGCAATATCGGGCTGGAGCAGGGTTTTCAACATCACTTTTCGCTCAATGCTACCCTCCCGGTCCTGGGCTTGCAACTTGAAGTACTGCGACTGGATTCGCGAAGAGCCCGTCTTCGCTGGTCGACCCGGCAGGAATGGCAGAATAAGGGCTTTGTGATTGAGCGGAAAAGGATCAGCCAAACCGTTTTTGAATCAGTTGGATTTGTGGCTGCCGCCACGGTGGATGGTAATAGCGATCAGCCCAGGCACTATACCTTCACCGACGAGGATGCCGGCAGCGACAAGTTGCTGTACAGGTTGCGGCAGGTAGATATCGATGGGAAGGCGCATCTTTCCGCTGTAGTAGTGCTGGCCGCGTCGGCGGAAGAGAAACCCCTGGTCAGAATCTGGCCCGTGCCATCAAGGGGACCCGTGACGGTTCAATCCCTGGATGCCAGTTCGCAATCAATCCTTCTCTTTGATATGCAGGGCCGCCTGCTGGGCCAATGGAATCTTTTGCCAGGCCAAACGATTTCGCTACCTGTACAAAAGCCCGGTACCTACCTCCTGAAATCCCAAAACCTGACACAAAAATTAGTCTGGCAATAACGACATGTCGTTTTCAGCAATTAGGAAGACCCCGCCATCGCGGGGCCTTCTTGTTTTCGATAGGGCTTGCACCTTAAATAATCGTATTCAGCACTCAATATTCAACGGAACCCGATGCCTGGTTATTGCTGGAACCACGTACCTTGCCGGGTTCCCTGCTGATTTGTGTTTCAGAATTGGCGGCAGCGCGGGCTTCGAGTTTTCTTTGCTTACGTGTTTCCCTTTTTAATTGGCGAATTTCTTTTTTGCTGCTGTTCCTTGTGGTTGCCAGGGTTTCTGCCGTTCTTTCCACACCGGCTTCCGCACCCGCTTTCACTTTAGATCGAGTGTTCTGCACCCTGGTCTGCAATTGCGCCTTCGTTCTTTCTGTAACCTCCCGCGTGGCATTCGCTTGCTGACGAACCAACTCTCCGGAACGTTCCATTAGTCGCTGCTGCTGTTGCAGACGAAGGGTCGCTTCGGCTTGCTGGGTTACGCGCATATTCAATTGCGCCATTGCGCCGATGGAAATGCTGGCAGCCAGTGCCAGTGCCAGTGATCTTTTTGCGATTGTTTTCATGC
Source organism: uncultured Citrobacter sp. (assembly GCA_964395095.1). Lineage (GTDB taxonomy): Bacteria > Bacteroidota > Bacteroidia > Chitinophagales > Chitinophagaceae > CAYMZZ01. Next base: position 154,291 of record CAYMZZ010000001.1, on the reverse strand, counting down.
TATACAATTTTGGGTTAACGAATCAACACGCATTTAATTTTTATTGCTGCGTGCTTTTCGTTTTTCTGACTGATCGCAAAAAGGTTGGTTTAAGACCTGTTAATAAATTTTACCTGGCTGATATAGAAACTGAATTTAATTTAAGTTGAATTTTCCGGGAGGCATGGGTAGTAGGGGGGTGTCAAAAAAAGCCAGCAATGCCCTTCTCCAGCACGGCTCCTTTCGACCCATTTGAATGATTTCCTGCAGATAAAGCGAGCGCTTACGAAAGTCAAGATGCTCCAGCACAAAGCGTAAGACCAGTTTTTTACTGACTACCGTTCCATGAGATCGAAGCATGATGGTTTTTTTTTATAACAGAGAAAAAATGATGCCAGAACTGGGTTGGAAGTTATAAGTGGTAAGTTTTAAGTGGTAAGTTTTATGTTACAGATGGCCTGGATGTGGATACAAAGATGTTGGTGTATTGATTGATGAAGAATGATTCCAGGTCGGGCGATTGAAAAATTTCAGATACGACTGACGTTTTCAGAGATGAAAGCCATTTGCGATGTATAGGCATTTACCGCAACGGACCCGCCACGGCGAGGCACGCGATTAGAATTCGCAAAAAACGCAACGGTTATTTTGATTTAGAAATGTATAAGTAAGGTGAAACCTTATATTGCTTTAATAAGTTCGTCGCGTTCTTTGCGACTTCGTGGCGCTCGTTGCGTTAAAAAATGCCTGTATTATGATGGGTTTGATCTTCAGGCTTGGGTTTCCAAACTTCAGGCGAAAGATTCAAGTAGTATGTATTCCTGATAAATATAGAATGGAAGACCCCATTTTCTATTCCCTACTTTCAATTACCTGGTTACTTCACACTCGTGTACACAAATTTCCTGAACACTTCCGGGTGCTCTAAAAATAGCTTCTAAAACGGGTCGGGATGAAAGGAAGAATGACCATTCCGACGGTTGATGGGTTGTACTGGCGTGTCGGAAATATACACGGTTTAGTCTTTGGTAATCAGTTAGATAGATTATTCTTTCAATCTGTACAGGGATTCGGCAATTGATCGCCATTCCCCGCCATTTCATGCATCATTGGCTTTTAGGCAGCATGGTTTCCCAAGAGCTTTGCATAAAATCAACAAAGGCCTGTTTAGGCAGGCCGGTAAACCAAGTTAAATCAGTTTTATGTATCGCAACTTCTTCCTTTCATTCTTAATGATGGCTGTTTTGCTCTCTTCCTGCAGCAAAACCAAACCGGAACCGCAGGTTCCAACGGATCCAGTTCCCGTAACGGAGTTTACGCTTCAGTTCAAACCTTCCGGATTAAATAATCTTACGGAACCACTGGCCGATCTTGAATTTATTATCGGACTCCGCAATGCGGAGGATGATCCCGTATTGGTAAATCAAAAGTTGGCCGCCATCGACTCCGGCGGAACCTATAGCGCACGCATACGGGTGCCTAAAGGAAGCTATAAGCTGGACAAATTTCTACTCGCTCGCAAAACGGGACTGGTGCGTTATGCCACTCCGCTGGCCGGCTTTCCCAAAGCACAGCAGGTGAACCGTCCGCTTACAATTGATTTTTCCCAAAATACCGCGAGCCTGAAAATTGTGGATGTGGAATTATTGCCCGTCATTGCCAACGATAAGGAATCCATGTATGGTTATCCGGATGGAACCTTCCAGTTACCCGCTGATCCCAATGATCCGCCTCCCGGCACAAGAAAAATTCGTATCCGTCCTGTGATCAAGATCGGAAATGTCGTTTACGACAGTTTATCTGCACTTTTACAGATTTATAGCTGGGATGCGCAGAACAACCTGGCGATCGTTCCCGTATCTATTCCTGCCGGTGTGTCGGAACTTAACCTGGTACCCAATGCTGTTCGCTATGAATTCCGTATGCAGAAATGGGGAAGATCGGCTGCACTGCACCTGAATGCCGCGGATTTGTCGGCCAGCACCATTTACACGATACAGGCAGAAGCAGAACCGAAGCGATTGAAGTTTGTGTATGGTAATCGTTGGACCAACAATAACTGGTTTGCCGAAACTAAAACGGAATACCAGTATTCGGCACAGGGGATTATTCAAAAAGTCCTGCATTTCAGAAAGCATGCGGATAATTCGCCTTACCTGGCCATGACCGAAGACGCGGAATATGCGGGTGAGCGCATTGGGCGCATTGTAAGAAAGAATGAACGGTCGCAGGTGATCGGGAATAGCACATTCACCTACGGAACCGATGGTCTGCCCACTTTGATCCGCATTCAGCAAGGCGACAGTATAACGCAAGTTCGTTTACAGTATCTTACTTCGATCAACAACTTCCAGCAACGAAGGGTTGACCAGGTGGGTGCAGAAATTGAAGGTAACTATACCAGTCTCCTGCACTATTACCAGGCCAATTACGACCGGGGCCGGATGTTGTCGACGCGCTATGCGAGCAATAATGGCAACCTGCAGGAAGGATTGTATCAATATGACAATGCCATCAATCCCTTCCAGTTTACAGGCTGGCCGGATGAAAAGGTTTTTGTTCATTCTATCTACAATCGGAATGCGCAATCAATTACTTACCAGAATGCATATAGCCAGTCTGAGATTTATCAGTTTGCCTATACCTACGATTCGGAAGGGTACCCTACGGAACTGCGTACCTGGCATCGCAATCCCGTGACCGGGCAGCATTTGTTTGAGTATAAGGAGGGGTTTGTGTATGAATGAGGAACGTGAATTGTGAGGCGTGAGGCGTGAGTAGGGAGTAGGGAGTAGGTAGTAGGTAGTAAGGAGTAGGTAGTAGGGAGTAGGGAGTAGGGAGTAGGTTATGACTGAAATTGCTCCTGTTTCCGGTATACTTTTATCTGCGCTCATCTGCGAATAAAGTCTGCTTAAATCTGCGGGAGATATCTTCTGAACTCTGAAACTGGTTAGAGTGCGGAAGTTTTTCCCGCGGATTTTCGCAGATTTTTATTGACCACACTCACGCCTCACGCCTCACGATTCACGATTCACGCCTCACGCCTCACGCCTCACGATTCACGCCTCACGCCTCACGCCTCACGTCTCCACCTGCTTTCTACTCCATCCCGGTTACGTTTTGCTTACGGCGGCGACTAAGATGTAAATGGTGATTATGAACTGGAAAAAACTCAACGTAAGCGTATTGTCGGCCTTACTGGCCGCTATGGTACTGGTATCCTGCCAGGACGATTTGGATCTGCTGGGTGATGACGACTCATCCGAAAGCGAATCGCACAATGATAACGGGAGCCAGGCAAATAGAGCCGTGTTCCTGCTGATTGATGAGGAAAGTATTGATAATGGAAACCCGCCCAATAATTTTTCCGAAACGGATGTAAATGATCAGCTTGCCAGCCTCGATCAGCGTAGTACACTCCGGTATTTTCAGCAAAATATTGGCCGGCAAATTGATCTGTATTCAGGAGAAGTAGGGGATGAGGGCTGGTTCGCCATCAAGACCATTCCCAATAGTTGGATACAGGCCGGGCCAACGTCAACCGGAACGGAAAACTTTTTGCGCGCGGCGCCAGGTCTCGGTGGCGGGGATGATGATCCTGAAAAATACCTCGACAAAATTCCCGATATTACTCCCTTGCGGGCCACTGGTTTGCGCATGTTGGTTGGTCAAAGAATTTTGGCCCTGGTGTACGATAGCGATATTAGCATCAATTACAGCCCGCTGAATGGCAGTTTGAAGGGGGAGACACTGGGTTTGGTAGCCCTGGAAGTAGTGCAGGTACGGAAGCGTACCGATGGTTCATCCGGTTCATTGCCGCGGATCACTGTTCGAATTCTGAATGTAGATTCGATAAGGGAGGAGGCACTCAAACTATTTATGAATGCACCGGTGCCGCAATCTTCTTCGGAACCTTATGATATTACGCCCCCCAATTCTGTTATGGCGCCCCAATTTGCGGATGCCCGATAAACCGTGGCCATCGTTAGGGGATTTAACCCCGGCTTCTGCAAACTTGTTTTGGATCCGGCCGTTTTACTGGAAAATCAGTTGGCTTGAATAGAGATACGAAATCATTCGATTCCCTGCGATCAATCCATTCCGGTGATGCTATCCGGGAGCTTTATCGTACGCAATGGGAAAGCATTACCAACCATATCATCAACCAGGGGGGTACCCGGGCCGATGCCGCCGATATTTTCCAGGAATCTGTGATAGTCTTCCTGGAAAAATTGAGGCTGGGCACTTTCAGGGGTGAAAGCAGCCCGGGTACTTTTTTGCAGGCCATTGCCAGGAACCTTTGGTTAACGGAAATGCGTTCCCGCAAGAGAAGGCAGGAAAGGGAACAGCGCTACCAGGCAGGCGAAGACCTGATGGCAACCCCAATCGAGCCATTCGGCAACAGTTCATCAGGCAAGGGGAGTCTGCAACAAATAATGCTTCAACTGGGCGACACCTGCCAGAAGATATTGAGAGGGGTATATTATGAAAACAGAAAAATGCGTGATCTCCTCCACGACTTTGGTTTTGCCAACGAGCAGGTACTCCGCAATCGAAAAGCCAAATGCATGAAAAAGTTGCGTGAACTGGTGGCAGAAGACCCTGCTTTGATTCAGGAACTCGACATAAAAATTATATATGAATAAAGATCTACACATCGATAGCCTGCTCGATTCCTGGCTGGAAGGTAATCTGCCTGATGCTGATGCCGTGGACGAGCTGGTAAAAGCCGGTGTAAGCAACCCCCAGGCGGAGTTGCAAAAGCATCGTGCGGCGCGGATAGCCATCATCCGTTGGTCGGCCAGGCAGGAAGTGGAAGCTATTCACCGTGAGTTTATGGCGGATCAAAGCATGTTGTCGTCATCAACATCTACCCGAAAAAGGAGGGTTATTTCACTTTGGCTCAGGATTGCAGCATCCGTTCTTATCCTGTTGTCCACGGCAGGGGGAATTAGTTATTGGCAAACCAGCAGCAGCAAGCTGTATCATCAGCTCAGCCTTAGCTATGAGGTAAATACGCCACGCAGTGCGGCTGGTACTTCGCTACCTGAACTTTTGCAGGAATTTCAGGCGAAGAATTTCAAAGAAGTGGTGGATACTTATTCCCGGCTACCGGAGCCCGACAACAGGTCCAGGTTCCTGGCGGGTTATTCCTGGCTGCAATTGTCGGAACCGGCAAAAGCCGAACAAGTATTTCAGTCGATAATCGACCGCAACGATGCTGAGGCGCGACCTCTCTACCAGGATGAAGCGGAATACTATCTTGGTTTAGCGCTGCTCCGCCAGAAGAAAAATGTGGAAGCCCGGTTCTGGTTTACCAAAATTGCAGAGGATCCTCAGCATACCTATCATAGTCAGGTGAGCAGATGGGTCAGGATTCGTTTGGGTTGGTTGAAATAGTCTTCCTGTGTTTTAGCAGAAGCCCAATTCCAAAAAGGATCGCACAAATGGCAGGTAGGATCAATAGCCAACTAAATGGCGATTGGCGCTTCGATGGATGGCCTGCCGCTTTTCCAACAAAAATAAAATTGGACCAGTAGTTGGGGGTTTTATAGCGTACCGAAATGGAGGGATCATTCAACAGGTCTCTTTTGGCCAAATGCAAGGCCCTTGCTGGTTCATACTGCCGCTGCAAATAGTGATGTAGTTTTTTCATCAGGTAGCTGGCAATCTTATCCTCCGTTTTCCATAAAGTAGCAATGATGCCTTCCGCACCCGCGTAAATGAAGGCCCTTGAGAGGCTAAGCAATCCTTCGCCGGATATAGGATTTCCTCCACTGGTTTCGCAGGCGCTCAAAATAATGAGTCGGGCATGCCGTAAATCAAGGTTATATATTTCCGGGATATATAAGCGCTGGCTGGCTATTGATCCCTGCAGGGGATAAAATTGAATGAATTGCTGGCCTGGCGCATCTCCCAGGCTGGCATGAGTGGCCAGGTGAATGAGGGCATAACGATTGGCCAGACTGACGAAAGAATCTTTGATGGCAGCCTTATCATACAAAACATTGAAATGCCCGGGAATTTCTTCCAGGGATCGGGGCAGGTTGGGCCAATCAGAAAGAACTTCGTTTTCCGAATGAAAGGGAGCGAAGCCGGCAGCATCCAGGTTCTTCCAGTCTGCCGGAAGCGATCCCGGGTGTTGAAACAACAAGCCTGCCGAATAATGATAACTGATCTCATAGGTGTGAACCAGGTAATCCTGGACGGCCGATCCTGTACTCAGCGATTCAAAAGGTAATTGAAACAAGGGCCCATCCGGAATGATGAAAAGCCGGCTTGAATTCCTGAACACCTTTTCAACCGGTTGCAGCAGTGCGGCGTAAAGATTTTCGCTTTGTTTTCGCCCAACAAATCGTTGTCCTTCCGTTTGATCATTGAGCGACTGTAAATACAGGTTGAGATCATCGCGGATAGGTCCCAACCACTTCATTTCAGCAATATCTATCCTGTTTTTTGATATGGCCAGCACATAGATCAGGCTGTCGCTATGAAAATAATGGAGCAGGGTAGCGCCGGATGGAAGCTCTTCCTGCATCCGGGATGCCGTAATCTGGTCGTGGAGGATTTCATTTCTTTGACGGCGGTAACCCGGGGCGTTCTCATATATGCCATGAATGCGCGATAATGCCACCTGCACTTCCAGTTGTTTTTTTTGCAGATCCGTAATTTCAGCTTCAGTACTACTTTGGTTGATCCTCGACAGATAATAAGCCAGCAATTCCTTTAGCTCCTGCTCACGCAGGCGGATACTGTCCGGAATAATGGCATTCGATTTTAGTTGCAGGTTTTGCCGGTGCTGGCTAAGTATGGTTCCTTTATAATTTTCCAGTATTTGTAGCACTTCATCTGCGTAGCTTAAACCGGATTCGCTGCAGGTATACGCGACCTTTAACGCCGCTGCAAAGAGCGACTTATTCCAATTATTAAAGAAAAGTTTAGCCTCGTCGTTATCAAAATTCAGTCGGATAAATATGCCCGTCTCCAGGGTTTTGAGGTAGGTATCCATCGCCGCCAGGAGGTATTCTTTCTTTTTCGCTTTTTGCGATTCGGCGTAGAGGAGTTCTGCTTTTTTTTGAAGCAGGCCAAATAGTGTTACAGGCGAAGTGGAAAGGCTGATGTTCTCCGGGTTTTCAATCCAGTGCCTGGGCGAAAAGCCGGGATGCAATTCTCGAATCCCTTCATTGATCCAGGTAAGCGCTTCTTCCAATAGTCCCAGTTTCGCGGCCAGTTCACCACGGTAGAGATAAGTAAGCGCTTCCTCCTTATTGCGAATGTATGCGGCGGATATCCTGTTTTCGGCGATGGCTGAGTCAAGTGTACGCTCCGCCAATCGCCAATCACCTTTTGCCATTTGCATGCGTCCAATATTGTTGAGAACAATAACCCTGTTTCTTCCAGTAAGATCCGGCAGCGATGCATAGATGTGCATGGCGCTATCGTATTGGCCCAGTTCAAACCAGGCATGCGCCATATTCTGGCGAACAATATTCTTCTGCGTTGCGCCGGGGTCAAGGGTTTGCAGAATCCGGATGGCTGTATCGTGCCGGTTCATCTTCATAAAGCAATTGGCGATATTGCTTTCAATCCCGGTGATCAGGTCGCGATAACCGATGACACCGGGTGCCGTCACGGTTTTGGCCAAAAGGAAATAGTTTAGTGCCTGAGTATAGTTGCCGGTTTCAAAATAGATGGCCCCGAGTGAATTGTACAATCGGTCTTGTTCCGGTAATCGCATTTTCTTATTCGCTTGCAGCGCTTCATGGGCAGCTTTTTCAAGGTAAAACTTTGCGCTGTCAATACGTCCATCGAAATAGTGTGACGATCCCAGGTAAAGCCAGGCTTCGTACCGGATCAATGGAAGCGGATAGGCCCTGTTGAGGGCCTGGAAATAAAGTGCGTTCGCTGTCGAAAAGCGTTGATATCCCTGGTGGATATTGGCCGACTTGATCAGTGCATCTGCCAGCAGGGAATCAGATGGATTGATCAGGGAAGCTGTTTCAATATAGCTCGTGAAAAAGGCCAGTGCGAGGCTGTCGCTTTCCGGGCTGGGATTTTCCAGGGCATAGAGACGATTGGCTTTCTGAAGGTCATCGTAGGCCGATCGGGACGGGTCCACATTTTTCTGTGGCGTGAGCGGCAGACAGCAGAACAGGAGAAGGATGAATAAAAGAAAATTTCGTTTCAATCAGGAAAGGGTTTGCATGTTGCCGGATGATTTAACGCTTCATCAATTTACATAAAATGGGTGATAAGCAATCCCGGCATAGCCCCCGGTCTTTTATTGACTTACTATAATTATCACTGGAGGACGCTTGGGTCGGGATTCAAAAAAGAAATCCCGGCCAACAAGGCTGCCGTTTTGCAGCGGGCTAAACCTGCCGCGGCTGTTTACCTGCGCGGTGAGCCCCTTACGAATGGCTATTTCATCCAGCAATTCCTGTGGAATTTCCTGCCGGGTTCGGAAATGATAAACCCTTACGGTTATCTTATTCAAAGCCATATTGCTCGCATCGCGTAAGCGATAATAAATGGTAAAATCTTTACTGAGGCCACTCACCGGGTTACTGCCAAATATGCCCGCCTCATACGAAGCTTCCATGTCTATAAACCCGCGTTTGATATCGATCAACAGTTTTTCCTGTATCACTCCGGCAATATCATCATCTCCATCGTTATCCAGGTCCGTTTCATCAAATACACAGAGATTGTCATCATCATCACCCGGTCCATCATCATCGTCATCGTCCGGACAGGGCAGTGGATTTTCCAATCGTGCATTGTAAACCGGAAATGCCGTATCGTAAGCGAGGGGAGTTGCCCGGATTTCATAGATCGAATCCCGATAGTCAATACCTGAGAGCACTATTTTAGTGCTGTCGATCCGGTTGCCTGCGGTTGACACATAATAAATCTTATAGCGTAAACCAGTTTCGCTTTGCGCAAAATTGATTCGTCCATTCAAACTGTCGATATCCAAACCCGCCGGAATCGCCTTAAAATAACCCGACAAACCTGGTTTTGTTACGGGGTCTGCCCAGTCGCTGGTAATATTGCCTGAAAGATAAAAGATACTGTCGCCGTAGGATAGGCGCGGCGAGGCCGGGTCACCGGCGGGCGGCTCCTCTATGGGAGGCTCCACAGGCGGTTCTACAGGCGGATCCTTCACGCAACCGTATATCCCGAAGGCAATCAATACTATGGTGAAGGCCGCTAATAGCCGCATGCTGTGCTTTTGTGGTTAGTTGCCGGAGCCCGATATATGTAATCAAATTTCAAGGAAAAATTTTACGTTATACGTATTTCGTTGAGTTTAAGGTTTAGGGTTTAAAGTTTAAAGTTTACAATATCCCTTAAACTTTAAACCCTAAACCTTAAACCTTAAACTCTCCTCACGCCTCACGTCTCACGATTCACGGTACCGTAATCGTTCTGCTCCTTGATACATGTGCACTAAAATAACCCAGCGCTCCGCCCCTTATATTGGAAACCGGATTGGCGGGTGTGGCCTGCTGGCTGCCACCGGTGGAACTGCGCAAAAGGCTGAACCAGTAGAGATAAAGCGGCTGATCAATCATTTGAAACTCCACCCTTAAATTATCACCCGACTTGATTTTTATCCCTCCCTCGTCCTCATCTGCAAAATAGAACAACTTGGAGGTTATATCCCGGCCATCAATATAATCGTCATTGATCACCAGGAGCTGCTTTTCTTTTACATCATTGATGTACTGTATAAAGCGGTAATTATGCCCCCTGCCTGCGGGATCCCTGAACTTTACATTCGCAATCTTCTGGGTTTCTCCAAAAAGCAGCTCATCGGTGACGAACAATGTGTCCATTTCAACGGGTTGTGGTGTACGACAACTGGCTTCAAATGTTTGTCCATTCACGGTTACTTCCAACTCATAGTTTCGCCCCGGTACGGCGGCCAGGGTAGGGTGGGTGTACACGCCGGTGGAAGTTTCTGTAAAGGTCAGGGCGGCCTGTCCTTCTTCCCGAATCCTTACCGTTGCGCCACTGATACCGGGGAACTGGTTGTCTTCGTCAAAATTCTTTGTCTGCGTCAATACTACCCGGGCCGACCCGGCTTCGTCGGCCAGGTTGGCTTCAATTACATATTTCTTTTCCGCCTCATTCAAATCCAGCTCAATCACTTTCTCGCAGGAAGAGAATAGCAGTGCGGTCATCAGCAGGCCTATCCAACTCTTTGCACCAGGCATAGATTAAAATTTGAAATTATAAGAAATGGAAGGAATGAATTTGAAGAGTGCAAAGCGCACCGCTTCTGTCTTGTTGGGATCGTCAGGGTTGTCACGGAAATTGATCGCGAATGCGTTTTCACGACCATAGGCGTTAAATATGCTGAAGTTTAGCTCCGACGACCAGCGCTTCTTCTTTTTCAGTTCCCAGGTGGCACCTATATCCAACCGGTGATAATCGGGCAGGCGATAACCATTTCTTTCGGTATAATAGAAAATGGTTTGATCGTCTACCCGGTACTTACCGGCAGGGTAAGTAACGGCATCGCCGGTATAGAACACCCAGTTGGCGGAGATGGTCCACCGCGGTGTAAGCTGATAGCTGGCCACAATGGCTATATCATGCGTTCGGTCCTGCCGGGCATTATACCATCGTCCTTCATTAATCCCTTCTATCTTTCTTTCCGTTTTAGATAGCGTATAGCTCAGCCAGCCGGTAAACTTGCCTGCTTTCTTCTTCAGCAACATTTCCAGACCATAAGCGCGGCCCTTGCCAAAAAGCAATTGGGTTTCAATGGCGTCGTTGTTGGCAAAGATATCAGCACCGTCGCGATAATCGATCTGGTTTTGCATGGTTTTGAAATAGGTTTCCACACTCAGCTCCCAGCTTCGGCCGGCCAGGTCGCGGTAATAGCCAATAGAAACCTGGTCCGAAATCCCGGGTTTGATAATATTGGTGCTGGCAATCCATTTATCGGTGGGGTTGCTTGATGTGGAGTTCGAAATCAGGTGCAGGCTCTGGGTATTGCGTACATAAGAGGCTTTAACCGAGCTCAGCTCATTGAGCAGATAGCTCGCTGCCACCCGGGGTTCGGGATTAAAATAGGTTTTCACAAATTCACCTCGCGCGTAATTCATGGTGTCCGTCACGTTGCCGGCTCCATCCAATTGAAAATAATCGCCCTCACCCAGAATGCTGAAAGAGGAGAATCGGATACCATAGGTAAGGTTCAGCTTTTCCGATACTTTCCAATTGTCTGACAGGAACACCGCATTTTCCCAGGAATACCGGGTTTGAAGGGCCGCTGAGTTGATGCTGATGGAGTTCTTGGCATCCACTTCGCCGGGCGTGATGGTATGGTAAATTGTATTGAATCCGAATCGAAGCTGGTGGCCTGGTGCTGCATTCCACTGGTATTCCTGTTTCAGGTTCCAATCGCGGATCTGCGAAAAAATATCAAAATCATCACCACCGCTACGGATATTAATTAAGTATTTGTAGTTGCTAAAAATGAGCGAAGTATTTTTGAAGAGCTTGCTGTTGAAAATATGATTCCAGCGAAGAGTACCCGTACCATTGCCCCAGGTAATGCCAAAGGTTTCACCCACACCCAGCCGGTCTTTGCCGAAATAGCCGGATAAATAAAGCCGGTCACGATCGCCCAACTGGTAGTTCATTTTCGCATTGAGGTCGTAGAAATAGAGTTTGTTGCGATTGATGGTGGAATCGTTCGACAATTGTAAGAACAAGTCCGCATAGGTTCGGCGTGCAGTGAGCAGGAAGGAAGAACGGTCTTTCTGAATGGGCCCTTCCACATTCAGCTTGGCTGATATCAATCCCACGCCGCCACTCACATTATAGTCCTGGTTGTTGCCGTCGTTCATCTTTATGTCTACCACCGACGACAGACGACCGCCATATTGAGCGGGCATCCCGGCTTTATACACCGTCATGTCTTTAACAGCATCAGAATTAAAGGTGCTGAAAAAGCCCAGCAGGTGCGAAGCATTGTATACAGGGGCTTCATCGAGTAGGATCAGGTTCTGATCGCCGGCGCCCCCCCGTACATAAAAGCCGCTGTTGCCATCGCCGGCCGATTTAATACCGGGGAGCAGTTGAATCGTTTTCAGGATATCCCGCTCGCCGAGCAGCACGGGAATATTTTTGATTTCACGGGTACTTAGTCGTTCCACACCCATCTGGGGGTTGCGAAGGCTTCTACCTCTTGACTGTGCCGTAACCACCACGCCCTCCAGGCTTTTCACTTCTTCCTCCAATAAAATATCCAGTCGGATATCGGCTTGCAGCTCGATTTTTTTCTCGAATGGCTGAAAGCCTATCGCGCTTACCTGCAAGTTGTAGCTACCCGCCGGAAGCGTAAGGGAATAGAAGCCGTATTCGTTACTGGCAACGGTACTGCCACCGCCACTTACACTGGCTCCAATCAGGGATTCGCCGCGGGCGCGCGACTTCACCAGTCCGCTGATGGTGTACTTATCCTGTCCGAAACTGGCCTGGGCAAGGAACAAACCTGTCGCCAGCAGTAGTAATAATTGCCCGGGGGCCTTTTTCATAAATCAGTTTTGATGGTTGTCGGCAAAATTACCCGGCTGTGCAGGCTGCGCCACATGGCAGACTGTTAAATAAATCTTAGCATCGGCCGATGGCCGATACTGGCCGGTAAAGACCCAGTTCAGAGATGCAAGACAATGCAGGCGTCAAATTGTTGACCATTCCGGGCGAAATCAGGGCAAATAGCTGTACAGGTAATCAATACGCCCCGTCAGTTCTTTTTGTTTGTTGAACAGGGCCTCCCGGGTCTTCAGCCCCTTTTCGTTATAAGCGTAGCGCCAGATCAGGTAATCGCTGCTGCGGCTGCTGAGGGTGGAGATTTTTTGGGCTACCCTTCCTTCTTCATCGTATTCAAACATAAAATCGGGCAGGAGGCGACGAGCACGCTTGTTGTAGCGGACAATATCGGTGAGCTGCTTTTGCTGGTTGTAGTAATAGTAGACCGTTTCAAAACCTGTATTGCGACGGAATAATTGCTCTTCGATAAGGTTGCCCTTTTCATCAGACTTGAAGTGGTATTCCGTACTGTCGCGTTCATTGAGGATCCGGTACATCTTTACGGGATTGGGCCCCTCTTCATAGATCCAGCTATGGGTTTCCTGCTGACCGAACTCCTGCGCGGAGTCCTGGATGCTGAGGCGTATTTCTGTCAACCTGCTTTTTTCGTCGTAGCGGTAAAGCGTTTGGCTACTGATGCCTCCTGTTGTATCAGACAGGGATATCAATCGGCCATTTTCGTTAAACCGATAAGCCATCCGGGTAATATTCTGTCCATTCCGGGTTTGGGTGTACCAAATCAGGCCCACAGCATCCACCTGCTGCCATTCATTAAAATCGCGGGAAGCGGCGCCCCGGTCATCGTAGCCCATAGCTTTTACCGATGCCACCCGGGCATCTACCAGGGCCCGCATACGGTTTTCTATATCGCGGGTGCCGAAAATATCGTTGTAAAAATATTGCGCGCTACCAGCCAGAGGCAGGAGGGCGAGCAGGATAAGGGTATATGTCTTCATTCGATAAATGGATATTCGTCAAAAATAAATGTTTAAAGCGGATGAATCCTTAATTTGCCCGGGCATTCTCACAAAACCCACCCCATGTCGCATATACCCGAACGCAAGGAAAAGGACTGTCTCAATTGTGGCACCATTGTGCAGGGAAAATACTGCCATGTGTGCGGACAGGAAAACGTAGTGCCCAGAGAAACATTTTGGGCCATGCTCACCCACTTTGTGTACGATATAACGCATTTTGATGGCAAATTCTTTTCCACCACGCGTATTCTTTTGCGCAAACCGGGTTTTTTATCAAAAGAATATATTAAGGGTAAACGGGCCAGCTACCTGAATCCCATCCGGATGTATATTTTCACCTCGGCATTTTTCTTCCTGGTTTTTTTCAGTCTCCAGGGCAGCAACGACTATATCAAGCTGACCGATGATTTTCCACTTACACAGGCAGAAAGGGATTCCGTATTGCAGAAAATTGATAAGAATGAATATCGGGGCGCCGACTCGCTGATGCTCCTTCGGGCCAGGAATATGTTGAAAGACACCAGTCTTCCTGTTAAACCCAGCGACCTGCTGGGGCTCAATCGCGATTTTGTTGTGATGGCCACCATTAACCGGATTTACCACAGCCGTGCCGAATATGATTCGGTGCAAAATGTTTTGCCTGCCAATGAAAGGGATGGTTGGCTGGAGCGACTCTGGAATAAACAGGCCCTTGCCGTCAACGAAAAATATAAGTATGATCCTGCCATGAGCTGGCAGAAGTTCGTGGATATTTTATTGCATAAACTGCCTTACCTGCTTTTTGTGTCCCTGCCATTCTTTGCGCTACTGCTTCGATGGCTTTATATCCGGCGGAAAGAATTCTATTATGCTGATCATGGAATATTCACCATACACCACTATATCCTCAGCTTTTTCCTGCTGCTTTTTGTATTTCTGTGGAACAAACTGGAGGAACTAAGTGGATGGGGTATCTGGAACTGGCTGACCGTTGCTACCGTGCTCGCTATTCCGATCTACCTGTACAAAGGTATGCGGCGGTTCTATGGACAAGGCAGGGGTAAAACCTTTTTGAAATTTCTCCTGCTGAATATTTCCGCGTTAATCGTAATGGTACTCCTGTTTGTAATATTTACGTTGCTCTCCGTATTCACCCTGTAAACAAATTGTATGTCTGAATCCCTGAGTCAATCCTTTCTTCGCCTGGTCCAGATTATGGATGAGTTGCGTGAGCAATGTCCATGGGACAGGAAGCAAACCATTCAGAGTCTTCGGCAAATGACCATTGAAGAGAGTTTTGAACTGGTGGATGCCATCACAGACAATGACTGGAAGGGCATCAGGGAAGAATTGGGTGATTTGCTCCTGCATATTCTTTTTTATTCCCGCATTGGTCGTGAGCAGGGCCAGTTTAACCTGGAGGATGTGATAAAGGGAATCAGCGAAAAGCTGATTGCCAGGCATCCCCATATTTATGGTGATGTGAAGGTGAATGATGAGGAAGATGTAAAGAAAAACTGGGAAAAGCTGAAGCTGATGGAAGGAAAGAAATCGGTGCTGGGTGGGGTGCCCCGTTCTTTGCCGGCCATGGTGAAAGCCATGCGCCTGCAGGAAAAAGCCAAACAGGTGGGCTTTGAATGGGATACCGCCGAGCAGGTTTGGGAAAAAGTGGAAGAGGAAAAACAGGAACTACAGGAAGCGGTCTCCACCCAGGATCCCGGCCGCATGGAAGAAGAATTAGGCGACCTGTTTTTTTCGCTGATCAATTACGCACGGTTTTTGCAGATAGATGCCGAAAACGCACTGGAGCGCACCAATAAAAAATTCATCCATCGCTTCACACAAATGGAATCAGCCGCCCTGGGCCAGGGTAAGGACCTTTCCCAAATGAGTTTACAGGAAATGGATGCCATTTGGAATAGCATAAAAAAGAAACCCGGTAGTTGAACCCGACCTGGAAAAATAAAACCGTCCTGAAATGGGGCCTGCTTGCCCTTTCCCTGTTACTTTTCGGGCTCTCGCTGGTATTCAACCGCTTCTCGACCATTCATTCATCGCTCGAAGCGGAAGTGAGCAAGGCCGAAAAATACCTGCATCGCCAGCAAAAGGATTTTGACCGTTTTTTGGCCGATACCGTATTGATTGGAAAATTGATGCGACAGGCTGAAAGCCGCCAGCAATTTGATGCGAGCATCCACAAAGACTATGGCATTTTTTTGTATGAAGTAAAGGAATCGGGCACGCTCGCGCTGAATTTCTGGAACACCCAGCAGGTGCTACCACCGGCCGAAACTTTTGCGCTGCCTGAAATGGAAGAGTTCATGCAGTTGCCCAACGGCCATTACCTGGTACTGAAAAAAATGTTGCAGGTGTATGAGCAAACCATCATGGCCTATGCCCTCATACCCGTGCAAACCATATTTTTCCAGGAGAAAGCTTATCTGCCACAGAAATTTGTGTATGCCGATGAAGTGGATGGGCAGGTGGTAATCAGCGATACAGAAACCAACTATGCCGTTCATTCCCTGCAGGGCAATACCCTGTTTTACCTGAACAAGATCAACAGCAGCGGCCTGGTCGTGAATGACCGGCTTACTATTTTTTTACGCTTTGGCGGTTTGTTGCTGCTACTGCTATCCGTGCATCTGTTTGCCGAAAGCATTTCTCGCCGCCGGCTGGGTAGGGGCATGCTGTTCCTGATCCTTGCTTTGTTAGTCATCCGCGCGGTTTCCTACCTGTTTCCGGGTGTTCTCAATTTGCGGCAATTTGAACTATTCGATCCGCTGATTTATGGATCCAATATCGTGCAGCGATCCCTGGGCGACCTGCTGCTCAATTCGATATTTTTTTGCTGGATGGTATTGTTCAGTTGGTACAAAGTGCATCAGCGTAAAGACCTTACGGTGGGTTGGCAAAAATGGCTGAAGTGGACGGTGGCCCTGTTTGCTGTATGCCTGCTGATTTATTCCAGCTTCATCCTCTCTTCGGTAATCCGGAGTATTGTGGCCGACTCCAAAGTGTCGTTCGATGTCACGAATTTCTTCAGCCTGAATTTCTATACCGTAGTAGGATTTTTCGTGCTGGCTACGCTGTCTCTTTCCTACTACTATTTCACCCAGCTTTTGTTTCGCATCATCTTCCCGGTGCTGGGTAAAAACAAATGGCTGGTCTATTTCGCCATTGCCTTTTCCGGCCTTGTTTTTCTCAGCATCCGTTCGGGCGATCCCACGGTATTGTTCTATTTACCCGTGCTGGCCTGGCTACTGCTCTATACCTGGCTGATTGATCGCGAAGGGGAGATACTGACAAGATTCCGGATCAATATTGCGGGCATCCTTTTCTGGATAGCCGTATTTTCGATCTCCATTGCCGCTATTATGCTGACGGAAAACAGGAAGGCGGAATGGGAAAAGCGAAAGTTTTATGCAGAGAAGCTGGCGGTGCAAACGGACCCCTCCAGCGAAAGACTGATGAGCATCGCGCTGAATTACCTGGATGAGGATTTTCTGGAAGGTAATTTTCATCGTTTTGTGGATAGCGCTACCAGCCTGGTGATCCGCGATAGCATTCTCAACCAGAGTTATAAACTGTACATGGAGAGTTTCGATACCCGGCTTTTTGTGTACGATTCGATGGGCCTGCCGCTGTGGAACCAGGATGAGACCACATTCGACGCGCTGAATACTATTGTGCTGCGTCAATCGCAACCGACCGCTTATCCCGACCTGTTTTATTATGGCACTTCCTTCGATCAGTTTGTGTACATCACCAGGCGCATAGCACGCTCTGAGGATGGCCAGGTGCGGGGTTATCTTTTCATACTTTCCAATCCGCGGCGATTCAGTACCGGCGATATCTACCCGGAGCTGTTCCGGCAGTACAAGGAAAATTCGCCTGAGAATTCGCCCATTTATTTTTATGCCGTTTACAACAAGGGTAAACTCACCGACAATTTCTCGCATCGCTATCCATTCCCCACGGAAATGGAGGATAACAGGGTTTGGAAGGGGAATAACGAATTTGAACGCCATAACAATGGCGGTTACGATGAACTTTGGTACCGGGCGGCCAATCAGAAAGTAGTGATTATAGCCCGCAAGCGCGATACCTTGATTGAAACCATCGCGCTGTTTTCCTATATTTTCTGCTCTTTCATTTTCCTGGTATTCCTGGTGCAGATATTGTCGCTGATCCTGAAAGCCGTATCAGACTGGAATGAGTTCAGGCGCTTCTTTCATTTCAATATCCGCAACCAGGTGCATAGCACCATCATTTTCATCAGCATATTTTCCTTTATCATTATCGGTATCGCCACGATCAATTTCTTCAAGGCCCGCTATAATCGAAACAATAGCGACCGGTTGAGCCGCACCATGAGTATAGCCGTAAACGAAATGGAGAAGCGGATCGGCTTATCGCAGGGCATCGACGGTCCGGTTGAGTTGTACGATTCCATCAATACCATCGACCTTGGCTCACTGGTGCAGGAAGTGTCGGAGATTCATGGTGTGGACGTGAATGTGTATGATCTTTATGGGAATTTGCGCGAAACCTCCGAACGCGATGTTTATGCCAAAGGCATCATCAGCAAGAAGATGCACCCCGTGGCTTATTATCATCTCAGCCGACTGAAACAGGTAGAGCACGTGCAGCAGGAAAGCATTGCCGACCTGCCCTATCTCAGTGTATATGCGCCGGTAAGGGATCCGGAGGGGCGGGCCTTTGCCTACCTGAGCATTCCTTATTTCACCTCCCAACCCGAGCTTAACCAGGAGATATCGAACTTCATCGTTACGGTCATTAACCTCAATGCCTTTATCCTGCTGATTGCAGGCCTTATCGCCCTCTTTATCACCAACCGCATTACCCGCTCCTTCTCCGTTATCAGCGATAAGATGAAGGATGTAAACCTGGGACGCGTGAACGAAGCCATCGTATGGAATCGGGATGATGAAATTGGCGACCTGGTAACCGAATACAACAAGATGGTGGCCAAGCTGGAAGATTCAGCGCAGGCATTGGCCAAAACCGAAAGGGAGGGAGCCTGGCGCGAAATGGCCCGGCAGGTAGCACACGAAATCAAGAACCCCCTCACGCCCATGAAGCTGAGCATTCAATACCTGCAAAAAGCAATCGACAGCAATCAGCCCAATGTGAAAGAGCTCTCTGGCAATGTGGCGCGCACCCTCGTAGAGCAAATTGATCATCTTTCGAAAATTGCGGCCGACTTTTCGCAGTTTGCCAATATCGGTTATACCAATGCTGAATCATTCGACCTGCACGAAGTGCTGCGGTCTCTCCACGACCTTTATCAATCCAATCCCAATATCGAGTTTGTATGGCGACCCGTGAGCCGG
Organism: uncultured Citrobacter sp.; assembly: GCA_964395095.1. GTDB lineage: Bacteria > Bacteroidota > Bacteroidia > Chitinophagales > Chitinophagaceae > CAYMZZ01. The sequence goes on along the minus strand of CAYMZZ010000001.1, from coordinate 135,387 downwards.
GAAGTGCGCCTGTTCGCCGATAAAACACAGATGAACCGCTTGTTCACCAACCTGCTGGCCAATGCGGTGGAAGCCTGTGAAGGACAATATTGCCGTATCGAGCTGGATGAGCGGGTGCTGGATGGAAAAATACAGTTGAGGGTAAGAGATAATGGCGACGGTATTCCCGAGGAAATGCAGTCGCGGATATTCATTCCCAACTTCACCACCAAATCATCCGGCACCGGCCTGGGCCTGGCGATGTGCAAGGGTATTGTAGAACAGGCACAGGGAAAAATTTGGTTCGAAACAGAGAAGGGAGTGGGAACAAGCTTTTATGTGGAATTGCCGCTGGAAGAGAACGTTGAATAGTTTAGGGTTTAAGGTTTAGGGTTTAAGATGATGAGTAGGGGTTAAAGTGTAGAACTGATTAGAGAAAATAATCTGCGTCCATCTGCGCATTAATCTGCGGTCATCTGCGGGAAACGCTTCTGAACTTTGAAGCTGTCGAAAGTGCTGAATTGTTTCCCGCAGATTTTCGCAGATTTTCCGCAGATATCCGCTGATGAATGGATACTGGTAATAATTGTCAACTTTTTTTTTGAGCACCTGATACTTTCAACCTTAAACCCTAAACCTTAAACCTCCAACAAATCACCGAATCAACAAATCCACAAATTCCTCCCGGCTTTTGCTCGACAAATTATTCTCTTTTGTCAGCATGCCTTTTTGTGCTGCCAGTACGCCATAACGGATATCATTAAAACCTTCGATGCTATGTGCGTCGGGGTTGATGGAGAGCATGACTCCTTTGCTCACGGCCAGTTGTATCCAGCGCCAGTCGAGGTCGAGGCGGCGGGGGTGGGCGTTAATTTCCAGTACAACGCCTTTCTCGGCGCAGGCATCAATTAGTTTCTCATGGTTTACCGGATAGCCCTTTCTACTGAGTAAGAGGCGGCCGGTGGGATGGCCAAGAATCCGTACGTAGGGGTTCGATATCGCCCGCAACAACCGCTCCATCGCCTTCTCTTCCGACATTTTCAGGTTGCTATGTACCGATGCGATTACCAGGTCGAAGCTGGCCAGGATATCGTCCGGGTAGTCGAGGCTGCCATCGTTGAGGATATCGCATTCAATGCTCTTGAAGATCCGGAAGGGTGCGAGCTGCTGGTTGAGCGCGTCAATCTCCTTGTGCTGGTCTCTAATCCGCTCTTCGCTAAGTCCGCGGGCATATGTGGCCGATTTGGAGTGATCGGAAATCACCAGGTACTCAAAGCCCTTGTCGCGGCAGGCCAGGGCCATTTCCTCCAACGAGTGAAGGCCATCGCTCCAGGTGCTATGGCTATGGATGATGCCCCGGATATCTTCGGGTTGAATCAGCCCGGGCAGGTTGTTGTTGGCTACATGCTGAATAATGGCGGCTGATTCCCGCAGGCAGGGGGGAATAAAGGCAATTCCCGCCTCTTCGAAAAGGGACCGATCATCATTAGCTCCGGCTGCGGCATTAACGGGATAGCTTTGCAGGAATGCCTCCACAAAGGCCTCGCTGCCGGTGCTCCTCAATAAGCGGAGGGGGAGGGGGGCGGTTCCGTAATGCAGGCGTAGCTTGAGCCCATTCTTCAATTTATATAAAATGCTGGCGTCGCTTTCTTCGAGCAGCTCGGGTGGTTGTGCGGTTTGAAATTTGGGTTTGATCTGTTCGATGGATGCCTGCACTTCAAAAGCCAATTCTTCGAGGGTTGTTTCCTGGCGGCGATAAGCGCCGGTAACAGCCACCTTTTCTTCTCCAAACAATTTTTGCAGATAACCCAGGATCTGTGGATACAGCTCCTCCATTTCCGAATAAAGAAAATGCCCCTGGTTCTGCAGATAGTATTCAATCCCTTCCTGTATATTTTGTTGGGTTTTGGCACCAAAACCTTTGTAGCGGGTCAGGCGGTTTTCATGACAGGCATAGAGTAGTTCGCCCAGCGATTCAATTTCCATTTCCTTCCAGATGCTATGAATCTTTTTGGGCCCGATCCCCTTTACCTGCAGCATCTCCAATACCCCGGGTGGTGTGCTGGCAATTAATTCCTCCAGTGCTGTGAGTTTTCCGGTATCGAGCAGCTCCACTACTTTCTGTCCCACGCTTCCCTGCATACCTTTCAGGCTGGCGATGGATTCCCGGGGCATGGCGGCAAGGGATGTCTCGAGCTGGTCTACATTATAGGCGGCGATGGAATATGTGCGCGACTTGAAGCTGTTTTCGCCATGTATATCGAGCAGTTTGGACAGCAGGGAGAAATGTTCGGAAATCTGGGAATTGTCCATGAGTTGTACGTTGTACGTAGTAGGTTTTAGGTTGTAAGTTATAAGTTTTTGGTGAGGCGTGAGGCGTGAATCGTGAGGCGTTAATCGTGAGGCGAGGGGGAGGGCTGTATGCCTGCTGCCTGCTGGCAGCGCGACGGATTTATCGCTACGGTTGCATTAAAAGCCAAAATATCTTTTCGGTTGCTAGTCACCCACTTTAGCGCAGTTAGAAACCTTCGGCATCCAATAAATATCGTTGCGTCCGTTGCGGTAAAGCATCCCAGCATTCTCTTCCACTACACAAGGCTAATCCCTCTCACGTCTCACGCCTCACGATTCACGCCTCACGCAAAAGAAAAGTCCCGGCAACTTGCCAGGACTCTCTATGCTTTTCAGAAATAAAAACTTATTTCTTTTTTGCTGCTTTCTTCTTAGCTGCTTTTTTCTTAGGAGCTGCTTTTTTCTTAGCGGCTGCTTTTTTCTTGGGAGCTGCTTTTTTCTTGGGAGCAGCTTTTTTAGCGGCTTTCTTTTTAGTTGCCATTTTGTAGAATTTAATGTTTAGTAAAATGGGTTATCGATAGTAAAAATAATAATTATTTTATACTACCCAAATTTTTTTTCCACAAAATGGCAGATCGCCGGTCAGGCTTCTGCCGCATTAACAGAAACAAACGTGCGATTATTCCTTCCTTTCCGGAATTCTACCACACCATCGCTCAGTGCAAAAAGGGTGTAGTCTTTACCTACACCAACGTTTTTACCGGGATGATAAACCGTACCGCGCTGGCGAACGATAATGTTGCCGGCAATGGCAGGCTGCCCGCCAAAGATCTTAACGCCGAGACGCTTGCTTTGCGAATCGCGGCCGTTCTTTACACTACCTTCACCTTTCTTATGTGCCATGAGAATATAGTTTTACGTTTTGAGTTTTAGGTTTTAAGTTTTGGGTCTTAAGTTTTTTGTGTAAGTAGTTACCCGCAAACACATTTTCAGCAACCTGTCGTCGTTTCTCTGCAAGCACCACTTACAACTTATAACTTACAACTTATAACTTGAATTAAGCTATTGCTGTAACCTTAATCTTCGTATACGCCGTACGATGTCCTTTCTTCTTGTGAAATCCTTTCCTTCTTTTCTGCTTGTAGGCGATTACGGTTTCACCTTTTACGTGCTCGAGGATCTCGGCACTTACTTTTGCACCGGCATTGGCGCCCGTGCTCAGCTTTCCATCGGCGTCAACCAGCAGCACTTCCAGGTCAACCTTATCACCGGCATTGCCAGCAAGATGAGGAACATAAAGAGTCTGGTCTTTTTCCACTTTGTATTGCTGACCGGCAACTTTTATTACAGCTATCATAATCTAAAATTAGGGATGCAAAGGTAAGGGGAAATATTGAAGTGGCAAACAGGTACTCAAAGTTTTATAACGCTTAAATTCGGCTCCTTTTTAGGGGGTTCCTTATCTTTGTTTGCCTCGGTATTCGATAAGCAGCGAATCCCTGGTTTCCCCGCAGGGGAAAAACAAAGATAGGTCCATATTCTTGGGGGGTATTAAAACTATTAGTCGTTGAAAATCAAATCAATACTGGCAAAGCCATTTGCCTCTTATATCTATAAAGGTATTCGAAAAGGCATAGGCAGCGCCCTGGCCGACCAGGATGCCATCCTCAAAATGCTGATCCGCGAAGGCCGCAAAACGGATTATGGCAAGGAGCGGGGACTGGATAAACTGGGTAAATACGAGGAATTCAGGCAGGCGATTCCCATTCTCGACTACGAACAGTACCGTCCCTATATTGAACAAATCAAGGAAGGTCGCCACAATGTACTCTGGAAAGGAAAGCCCATTTATTTCGCCAAAACCTCCGGCACCACCAGCGGCACCAAATATATTCCCATTACCAAAGACAGTATTGGTAATCATATAGACACCGCACGCAATGCGCTGCTCTGCTATATGGCCGAATCCGGCAATAGCCGCTTCGCCAATGGCAAAATGATCTTTCTCTCCGGTTCACCGGAGCTGGAAAGGGTAGGAGGCATACCCACCGGTCGCCTGAGTGGGATTGTGAACCACCATGTGCCGCGCTACCTGCGCACCAATCAATTGCCTTCTTACGAAACCAATTGCATCGAAGATTGGGAAACCAAGCTGGCAAAAATCGTGGACGAGACCATTGAAAAAGATATGACCCTGATCTCGGGTATTCCGCCCTGGATGCAGATGTATTTCGATGAGCTGATCCGACGCAAAGGAAAGAAAGTGGGGGAAATATTTCCAAATTTCAGCGTGATGGTACAGGGTGGTGTGAACTTTGAACCTTATCGGGCCAAACTGCTGGAAAGCATCGGCCGCCCCATCGATACGATTGAACTCTTCCCCGCCAGCGAAGGATTTTTCGCTTTCCAGGATTCACAGAAAGCGGAAGGGCTTTTGTTGAATACCAATAGCGGCATCTTTTTTGAATTTGTGCCGGCCTCGGAAATCCATAACGAAAATCCTACCCGTCTTTCGCTGCATGAGGTGAAGTTGGGCGAGAATTATGCCCTTATCATCAACAGCAACGCGGGACTATGGGGCTATAACCTGGGCGATACGATTAAATTTGTTTCGTTGAATCCCTATCGGATTGTGGTTACCGGCCGAACCAAGCATTTTATATCAGCCTTTGGCGAACACGTGATTGGGGAGGAAGTGGAATACAGCATGCTCAAGGCCGCCGAAACGGAGAATGTGCGCGTAACCGAATTCACTGTAGCGCCCTATGTAAGCGAAGGCGAGGGCAAGAGTTACCATGAATGGTTTGTGGAGTTTGAGAATAAGCCCGGCGACTTGCAGGCATTTGCCAAAAAACTGGAAGAGAACCTGCGCAGTAAAAATGTGTACTACGACGATCTCATTACCGGTAATATCCTGCGCCCGCTAAAGCTGACACCCGTGCGCAAGAACGGATTTATAGACTATATGAAATCGATAGGCAGGCTGGGCGGACAAAACAAAGTGCCACGCCTGAGTAATGATCGCAAGATTGCCGATGCCCTGGAGCGTTGGGTTGAGTCCTGAAACGATCGACGATAAAGTCTTACCTTTTGAACGAATTCCAAAAAATTTCATGAGCGCCAAACATACTCAAACCAGGAAAGCTGCCGCCGGGGCAGAAACCGAATCCGGCCGCAGGCGTATCGCCCTTTTCGGCTCCACCGGATCCATCGGCACACAGGCGCTTGAAGTGATTGCGGCTAACCCTGAACTTTTCAGCGCCGAAATACTCACCGCGCAACATAATGATGAACTCCTGATTAAGCAGGCCCTCCAGTTTCAGCCCAACCTGGTAGTGATTGGCGATGAAAAAAAATATACTAAGGTAAAGGAAGCCCTTGCCGCCACCGACATCAAAGTATTTGCGGGTGAAAAAGCCCTCGAAGAAGCCGCGGGCATGGATTGCTATGACCTGATGCTGGCCGCCATCGTAGGGTATGCGGGGCTGAAACCCACCCTCCAGGCCATTCGCTCCGGTAAACCCGTAGCGCTGGCGAATAAGGAAACCCTGGTAGTGGCCGGCGACATTGTGATGCAGACCGCCGTGGAAATGCGGGTACCGATTATTCCGGTTGACTCTGAGCACAGCGCCATATTTCAATGCCTGGTGGGCGAGACACGTAACCGGATTGAAAAAATTGTTCTCACGGCATCCGGCGGGCCTTTCCTGGGACGCAAACCCAATTACCTGGTGAATGTGAAGCGTGAGCATGCCCTGCAACATCCCAACTGGTCGATGGGCGCCAAGATATCCATCGATTCTGCCACCCTGATGAACAAAGGCCTCGAAATGATTGAAGCCCGCTGGTTGTTCAACCTGGAGCCCTCGCAGATACAGGTGGTAGTGCATCCGCAAAGCATCATACATAGCATGGTGCAGTTTGAAGATGGAAGCATGAAGGCACAGATGGGTTTACCGGATATGAAATTGCCGATCCAGTATGGCCTGGCCTTTCCCCAACGCATACAGAATAATTTTCCGCGGCTCGACTTTAGAAAATACAATACGCTCACGTTTGAAGAGCCCGATTTGCGCACCTTCCGCAACCTTTCCCTTGCCATGGAGGCGCTCGACAAGGGAGGCAACCTGCCTGCGGTGATGAATGCCGCCAACGAAATTGCGGTTTACGCCTTTCTGCGCAACCGGGTCAACTTCCTCGATATGACCGATGTGATCGAGAAAACCATGCAAAAGATCCCCTTTATCCAGCATCCCACGCTGGAAGAGTATTTTGAAAGCGACGGCGCTGCCCGCACACATGCCGCCGACCTGATCAAATTGCAGTAGTAATGAATTCGTTAAACATAGAAGAAAATGCCTGAAACCTGCCCGGTTTTATGGATATTTGCGGTCTGATAATTTTTACGCATGTTTTTATTGAAAATTGATTGGGGTGGAGTAGGGGTGCAGGCAGGACAATTGTTGCTGGCGCTGTCCATTTTGATTATTCTGCACGAGTTTGGTCACTATATCACCGCCCGCTGGTTTGGCTGCCGTGTCGAAAAATTCTTTTTGTTTTTCGACCCCTGGTTTGCCCTGGTGAAAAAGAAAGTGGGCGACACGGTTTATGGTATCGGCTGGCTGCCCCTGGGTGGTTACGTGAAGATATCGGGCATGATTGATGAAAGCATGGACAAGGAAGCGATGAAGCAACCCGCCAAAGCCTATGAATTTCGCAGCAAGCCGGCCTGGCAGCGACTGATCATCATGCTGGGAGGCATCATCGTCAACGTGCTGGTGGCATTTGTGATCTATGCTTTTGTATTGATGATCTGGGGTGAAAAGAAAGTGCCTTCCGAGTCTTTGAAATACGGTATCGCGGTAGAAGAATCAAGTGTATTATATAAGATTGGTTTGCGAAGTGGCGATAAAATTATTTCCATCGATGGGGAGCCTGTTAATGATTTTGAAAAGATCCTGCGCCGCATGATTGTATCCGACGAAAAATGGACGGTGGAAAGAGACGGGAAGATCATTGATATTCCCGTGCCGGAACAATTGATTGGCGACCTGATTGAAAGCAGGAAGCAGGGACGCATCAGCCTGGTGGAACCACGTATTCCCGTGATGGCGCAATTTATTCCCGATACCGGTTCGGCCTGGAGGGGTGGACTGCGACCCAATGATAAAATAGTGGCGGTTGACTCCACGCAAACCGAGTTCTTTGATCAGCTTCGTGCCGTGCTGCAAAAAAGCAAGGGCGATTCGGTGAATGTGAATGTGCTGCGCGGTGGCGAGGCACTTAGCCTCCGGATGCAGGTGGATTCCAACGGCCTGCTGGGATTTGTTCCCTATGGTTATCGCGATTATCCGCAAATGGATAGCCTGGGTTGGCTGAAATTGAATGTGACCAAGTATGGATTCTTCGCCGCATTCCCGGCAGGGGTGCGCAAAACGGGCGAGGAATTGACCTATTATATCGAACAGTTTGGCAAAATCCTGAATCCGAATACCGGAGGCTATAAGGGCCTGGGTGGATTTAAAGCCATTGGCAGCAATTTTGCTAAAGTATGGCATTGGGAATCTTTCTGGACCTTTACGGCATTCCTGTCCATCATCCTGGCCTTCATGAACCTGTTGCCGATACCGGCGCTGGATGGAGGGCATGTAATGTTCACCTTATATGAAATGGTGAGCGGAAGGAAGCCCAACGAAAAGTTCCTGGAATACGCGCAAATGGTGGGAATGGTATTGTTGCTGGCCTTGATGTTGTACGCGAACGGAAATGATTGGTTTGGATGGGGAAAGTGAGAGAGAGAGGATTTGGGAATTTGGGAATTTGAGAATTTGGGGATTTGTTGATTATTATGGATTACTTTCTCCAAATTATCAAATTCACAAATTCACAAATTTCTTCCGGGGCTGCATTGGTTTTGACAGCATAGATCTTTGAAAGTGTAAGCATGCCGAGCGTTGGATAATTAGCTCGTAAATCTGAATATTCAAACTATAAATGGCAATACTCAGTATGCCATGGCTGCCTAATCAGTGATTAAGTAGTCATTTGGGCCGCCGGGCCGGTTGTTCTGTTACCAAGCCCCGCCGCCGACTTAAAAATAAAACAGGATGCGACCGTCGAAGGCTGTGACGATGGTCTAAGACCCATTCAGCTAAGCGTGAGGTTGGTTTGTTCATGTCCTGCCTCATGCCGACAAGCAATCATGAAATAAGCATGTAGAAAGCTTTTGGAGAATATGTTTGGACAGGGGTTCGACTCCCCTCAGCTCCACACTAAAAGGCTGATCAATATTGATCAGCCTTTTTATTTAAGGCGATCCGGTTTGGCCTTTTTCACTTAATGGGCAAAACAATGGTAAATGCTGTGCCTTCGCCTTCGCGACTGGTTACTTTCAGTTCGCCTCCGTGTGCCTTTGTTACAATATCGTAACTCATACTTAGTCCCAATCCGGTACCCTGGCCGGTTGGTTTGGTGGTAAAGAAGGGTTGAAATATTTTTTCAATTACTTTTTCCGGAATACCGTTGCCATTATCGGTGACGGTAATTTCGATGGTATCTTCTACACTTCGGGTAGTGATTCTTACCAATGGTTCATAACCTGCGGGTTCCTGCTTTTTCTTTTCTTTTACTGCGTAAAAGGCATTGGTTAACAGGTTTAATATTACACGGCCAATGTCTTGCGCTACTGCCTGCACCGGCGGCAACGAATCTTCAAGCCGGGTATCAATGGTCGCGTTAAATGATTTGTCTTTTGCCCGAAGACCATGGTAGGCCAGCCGCACATATTCATCGGCGAGTTTGTTGATGTCGACTGGTTCTTTGGTTGGGTTGCTGCTCCGGCTATGCTGCAGCATGCTCTTAACTATTCCATCGGCCCTTTTGCCGTGATGATAAATTTTGCTTTCATTCGCGTCAATATCCAATGCAATGCTTTTTGCGGCATCCATATTATTATTTTCCAACTCCTCCCGCATTTCCGCCAGCAGCTCGCGGTTGATTTCCGCAAAATTATTGATGAAATTCAAAGGGTTTTGTATTTCATGAGCGATACCTGCGGTTAACTCGCCGAGCGAGGCCATTTTTTCTGATTGTACCAGTTGCGACTGGGTGGCTTTCAGGTTTTCAAGAGATGTCTTTAATTGCACCGTACGGTGATTTACCTTTTCTTCTAACAGTTTGTTTTGTCGCCTCAACTGCCGCGAGCGATAATAAGTTGCTATTGAAATGATGAGCAACAAGCCAGTGACCAGCAATAAAATGCCCCACCAGGTTTGCCACCAGGGCTGACTGATAAAAACGGAAATGGATTTCTCAGACCACGCACCAGTGCTGCTGACGGCCCGTACCCGCAAAATATATTCACCTGGAGAAAGATTGAAAAAGTAAGCCTTGTTTTGCTGACCCAGGTCCTGCCAGCTACTATCGTAATTTTCAAGTTGGTATCTATACCTTATATTTTCGGAACTGTTATAGTTCAACGCTGTAAATTCAAAGGAAAAGGAGTTTTGGTTATGAGCAAGTTGAATTTCTTTCGCTATCGAAATATCTACTTCGATGGGGCTGTTTTTTCCTGGTTGTACTTCTTTATTGCCCATGCTGAATGCAGAAATATAAAAGATGGGCTGGTTGGACTTGATGTCAACTTCGCCGGGTTTGAAGGCATAATACCCATGGTCGTCGCCCATGTAAATAGTACCATCATCAGCTACATAATTGTCGGCCAGCAATAATCCGTTTCTTCTCACTCCAACTTCCGGACCCAAAATTTGTAATCTATTCCGGTCGGAGTTGATTTTATAAATCGTCTCAGTGGAGGCAATCCAGAGATTTTTTTCCCTGTCTTCCACAATGGAAAGCACTACTCCCAATTTGATGCCTGTGATAGGGTCTGCATAGAGCTCAAAATTATCGTCATTGGCATTATACACGTACAGACCTTTTTCTGTACCAGCCCAGATAGTCCCCTTGTGGTCTGATTTCAATGCAAATATGCTATGGGCCGGGAGATAGTGCGTGAATTTGTTCTCTGATTTTTCTAGTTTGTCCAACCCGCGCGAGGTTCCCACCCATAGGTCGTTGTTCTTACCTGCAAATACATACACATCGTTATATACCAGGCTGTTTTTGTCATCGGGATTATTAAAAAAACTCTTCACTGCTCCGGAGCTCATGTGAATACTTCTCAATCCGGTGGTGGAAGCTGCCCAGAGGATGGAATCACCGTCGATATGCATGAGCGTGACTGTATTGGAGTCGGTATTTTCTTTTGCAGAAAACAGGTGGTTGGTAAATTTTCCGGTAGTTGGGTCAAGCATTGATACACCACCGCCGCCGGTGCCCAGCCATAAATTTCCTTTGCTGTCGGAGCGAATTGAATTGATGATATTGTTCGAAATGCTGTTCGGTTGTTTGGGATTGTGACGGTAAGTAATCGATTTTCCATTTTCAGGTTTATATACCAATCCTTCCTGAAGCGCGATCCACAAAGCCCCCTTCTTGTCCTTATAAAATGAATTGACAGCAATGGTGTTGAGCGGATAATAGGGCAGTTGCTTATTTTCCGGTGGAAAGTTGTAAACATTGCCAGCAGTAGTGCCCACCCAAACTAACCCATCGCTCGATTGTATGCAACTTAACGCAGCAGACTCATTAAAGCCGACTATTTCCTGGCTTCCCGGCACAAACGCCCTATTACCAGTTATCATACCGCCAAGATGCACAGCTTTACCGGTAACAGGGTTATATCTTTTTATACCGCTATACAAAGAGCCGATCCAAATCAGCCCGTTATTATCTTCCAGTATAAATGGAATGTAGTTGAGGCCACCTGCGTAGGTGGGTGGGCTACTTAATGCTTCCGGGTCAGATGTATTATACGCATAATAGGTTAACGTAAAGCTGGAACTGTTGAGAGTATGAAGATGGTTATCTAGGGTTCCTATCCAGATCAACCCCCTGCTATCCTCCATTATCGCGGTCACCGTATTTGAACGAAGGCTGGTTGGGTCAGCCGGATTGTTCATGAATCGCCGAAACTTCCCTGTCTCCCTGTTATACAGGTTAAGCCCACCGCCCACAGTCCCCACCCAAAGTTGATTCCGCCGGTCTATGTAAACTTTGACAATATTGTTACTTCCAAGGCTGCCGGGGTCATTAGGGTCATGATAAAACCGTTTTACCTTTCCCGTTTTCCTGTCCAGCAAATTCAATCCATTTCTTGTCCCAATCCAAAGGTTACCACTTTTTTCAGCAACAATGTGGGTGGCTGAATCTTTACTGAGACTGCTGGAATCGCCCGGTATATGACGGAAATTGGTAAAAACCTCCCGTTCAGGGTCAAACCGATCTACACCTCCGTAACTGGCAATCCATACAAAGCCTGAGTCATCCACATATAATCCTCTCACACTATTTTGTGCAAGGCTATTCGCTTTTGTGGAATCATGGGTATATGATTTGAGCGTGCTGCCGTTGTATTTATACAGTCCGGCTTTCCCTTCCTGCACGCCAAACCACATATAGCCTTGTTTATCCTGTACCAGGGACCAGACATTTCCGGAACCCATTCCCACAATCCTTGTCACATTTTTTTGCTGAGCCTTTGAGCATAACGACGAAAGAAGCACCCAAAGAATGAAAACTGACTTTCTCATTGATCCGTTTTAAGTATTGTTAGAGTGGTGAACGATGTGGCTTACAAGTAAAATAACGGATACTGTATTGCCAGACATTCATCCGGATGGAATCGTCTATTTACAGGGCCGCTGAATTATTGAAAGATATTCGTAGTTTGGGTAGGATCGCTATTGCCAATGTTGGAACAAGATAATTAAATATATATAAACTCAATCACGCATTTTGCCAGTTTTTGAGGCCGGGAATAATTTGTATAAATCCGGAAATTGGCTCTATTTTTAGCGAAATAATCATTCTCTATGTTGAAAATCGCCGCTCTCTTGTTGCTGGGCAGTTTTTTTGTACTTCCAGCCAACGGTCAAATGCTCATTGGTGCAGGATTAGAGGAAATCAACGTTCCCACGTTATTAACACAGGTACCTGAAATGCCGGTTACAGATGCCGCGGGTAATAAGTCAACGCTCAAAACCTATCTCCGGCAAAACCAATTGCATCCAGGTAAGCCAACCGTTATCGTTACCTGGTTCAGCTTCTGCATTGATTGTAAACGGCAATTCGACATGATTGTTGAAAAGGGCCTGGCAGACCAATACAACGTTGTTACTATACTGATTCAAATCGTTGCACGTGATAAAGCTGATGCAATTGATCTCAATGCGGAAATCAAAAAAGATAATTCCGATCGCGACTGGAATAAATTTCTCAACCTTGTTGTCGACCAAAAAATGGCTGAAAGGTATCTCTATTGTTCTCAAAGTACACCACTCTATATCATTGCCGATGCGAAAATGAACGTTCACAATACACATAAATCATTACACCCCGATATGGTAACTGCCGCCGAAAAGTTTTTGAAACACCTTGATGGTTTTACCGGGAAATTTACACCTGGTATGCGATGGCTGGATGCGAACGATTTGCCCGTACCCGCCGGGTCCCCCGAAGCAGTGCGCTATTCGCATACCTATAAAAATGGGGAATTGATTAAAATGATAAAAGCATCTTTAACGGATAGTTCTAAAAGCATTAGCCAGTATGTGAACGCCGATAGTTTTTACCTCGCAGAGGGTCGCTGGCAGTCTTTCGATTCAACGGGAAAACTTATCCGTTCGCGTGCTTACCATAAGGGAGGATTAAGTGAAACGGTACGCACTACCTATGCAAATGGCAAACCCGAGTCCATTATACCTGTAAACGGAATTGCCAAAACCTTTGATGAAAACGGAAAACTGACTATGGAAGGCAATATGAAAAACGGGCTGGGCGAAGGGGTTTACAAGTTGTATGAGGACGGCGTGTTAACCGATGAAATAAGTTTAAAAGCTGGTGTGTACGATGGACCTTATAAGGTTTATAAAAACGGAGTACTAAAGTCGGAAACGGTTTATCAAAATGGGAGAAAAGTGCAGGAATGAGGAAGAGTTATCAGTGATCCTGGGAATCGTTTAGGGATAGGGTCAATGTAAGTCAATTGCTCAGATACTTTCGTCGCACCCGTTAAGTCCGTTGCCGTAGGGTTCCTGCTCAAACGGGATGGTTGCGAGTGCAGCAGTTTTCACCGCAACGGACGTAACGAAGTCGCAACGCCCGCAATTAGACAGATAAAGTAAAATTATCAACGTTAATTAGGACGCGACACATAAGCGAGATTACTCATTACGGATACCCGTAATTTTTTTATATAAAAACATTATATGTTTGTCGGCAAAGCCAACAAGCTATAATGAGAATACGGAAAACCGTAATTATCCTTTCTTTAACCGCCAATATATTCCTGGTAGGATTTCTGACTCGTCGCTACATAAAATCTGAGACGAATAAAGCTAACTGGAATAGTATGTGGGATTCGTCGAGGACTACAGTGATGCGATATATTCCTGTCGATTCTACCAGCGTCGTATTTGTTGGCACCAGCATTACCGAGGGATTCCCTGTAACTGAACTTTACAAAAGTCTCAATATTGCTAACAGAGGCATCGGTAGTACCGAAGCCCAGCATATTGCCAGGAGGGCATTCTGGTTGCTCAGTTCCAAACCGAAAAAGATTTTTGTGGAAATGGGCATCAATGATATCAAGATGGGTAAACCCTGTGAGTTTGTTTGGGAACGATTCCGTGCCATTGCCGACTCGGCGAAGCATTATGGGTCATCTCTCTTTATTACTTCCATTCTCCCCACTTCCATGAGCCATGGTAAGTATAACGGTACCATCCGTAGTTGCAACGAGGGGATAAAGAAGCTGGCATCTGAAGTGGGTGCGACGTATATTGATGTTTACGCGCTTCTGGAAAAGAATGGCGAACTCAATAACCGCTATACAATGGACGGCCTGCACCTTACGGGAGAAGCGTATATGATCTGGAAGTCGGCTATCGACTCCCTGGTATTGTAAATAGCTCTCTACATTGTATTTTCTTACTCTGTCACCATCTCTATTACCCCGGCATGCAGCAACTGATCGTGTTTCACAAAATAGCCGTTAATTACACGGCCATTCAGCTTGATCTCCTTCAAGGTTCTGCTCTTTCCTGTTTTGATGATCCTGACAACCTTACCCGAAGGCATTTGCCACTCCACTGAATCAAAAATCGGAACGGTTACGATATAGTCGTCGTCGGCAGGAGAGAAGGGATATAGACCCAGGGCGGCGAATACATACCAGGCCGACATTTCGCCGGCATCGTCCATGCCGCAAAGTCCCAGCCCCTCTTCACCAATACCATAAAACGTATGCAGAATGGTATCGATGATTTTTTGCGATTTGCCGGGTTTGCCGATGAAGTGGTAAGCGAATGGCGCTTCATGGTCGGGCTGGTTGCCATGACAATACTGGCCGATCATGCTCTCCACATTGCGCGCGATATGGTTGGGATCCCAGGGAAGGGTGTAGAAAGAATCCAGCTTTGCTTCAAAGCGTTTCGGCCCACCATACAATTCAATTAGTCCCTTCATATCATGATTCGCAAAGAACGATACCTGCCAGGCATTCGCTTCGCGATACATGTATTCGTAATAAGGGTATTGCGGATTAAAATTTCGTACCCAGCTTCCATCGGGCAGGCGCCCCCGCATGAAGCGGGTAGAGGGATCAAAGACATTTCGATAATTCTGCGAACGTTGCAGCAATATCCGGTAATTAGCGGTATCGCCCAATCTTTTGGCGAGTTGTGCCAGGGCATAATCATCGTAAGCGTATTCGAGCGTTTTGGAAACACCCGCCTTTCCCTTGGTCTCCACCCAGGGCTTTTCCACGTCGGGATCACTGATATATCCTTTTTCAATATACTCACTGATATGGGGGCGCGTACCGCCTTCCACATTGGCATTGCTCAACAACAGTTGATAGGCGCCCTCCACATCAAAGTCGGTAATGCCACGCGCCACGGAGCCGGCTATTACCGATGCCGCATGGTCGCCATGAAAGAAGCTGGGAATAAAGCCGGTCTTATCGCCCATGTCCTTTAGCGACCGGATAATATCCCTGGTTATATCGGGCAGCATCATGGCCGACAGCACTTCCCTGTTCCGGTAAGTGTCCCATAGCGATGGAACGGTATAATAGCGATAATCCAGCGTGCCCGGTTGGTCTTTCGCGTCCATATAATCGCCATTCACATCGCTACGCAATGCCGGCCAAAGGAATGATCGGTACAGGGAAGTATAAAACAGTTCCCGCTGCTTGTTGTTACCGCCATTGACTTTTATCCGGGAGAGCAGTTCCTCCCAGGTATTGTTACCAGCCTGTCGTATTTCTTCAAAAGAGCGTTGCCCAATTTCTTCCTGCAGGTTCCTCTTTGCGCCTTCGATACTCACAAAAGAAAGCCCGATTTTCATTTCAACCGGATCCTTGCTGCCATCTTTGAAATGAACGATAGCGTACCCATTCTTTTTATTTTCATTTTTTGTTTCCAGCCTTTCCACTTCGGTGTTGAGCTCGGCATAAAAGAAAATCTTTCCTTCATTGGTAAACTGGTATCCCTGTACTACATTTTTTCCCTCCAGCGCAATGGACCAGTCGGATACCCGATTGTTGGCACGTGCCAGATCGAATAATAATTGCCTCTTTTCAGCATTGTCAAATGTATACTGATGGTATCCGCAGCGTAAGGTGGAACTGAGGCGAACATCCACGCCAAAATCTGAAAGATATACCTGGTAGTAGGCGGCAGAAGCGCTTTCCCGGGAATGGGAAAAGCGGGATTGAAACCGACCTGCCACGGGCTTCGCTTGAGAAAGGGGAAGCACGGGAATATTACAGAGATTCCAATGGCCCTTGTTGGTGTGGGCAAATCCATAAATGAGCGTGTCTTCGTATTCGTATCCGGCACCGGAGCCGTATTCCGTGATCGGGCTGAGTTGTACCATGGCATGGGGCAACGAACTACCGGGATACACCAGTCCGGCCCAGGAGCGCCAGCCTTCCGGCAGCTTATAGCCCAGGATGGCCGGGTCGGTCAACGGATAGGTGCCGATAAAGGGGTTCACGTATTGCGTTACTCCATCTTTAGCGGTTGCCTGCGCATTGGATGATGTCGGTTGAAACATCTTCAGGGACAGCAGCAGTATAAAGGCCGGGATACGATAGGAAGAGTTCATTATGGATTAAAATTCGATTGGCGGCAATTGTGATGGGTTGTATGCCATATTAGTCAACGAGATTTAATTCTTTCAGGGTTGCCAGTGATTCCATCAGCATCACGCCGCTTAACTGGGTGGTAAGGTCTGTGCTATTCCCCGGCATCCTGTCCCATGCTGTGTTGAAGAGGATCAGGTTCTTATTGGTACCCTTGCTCCAGAGGCTTTGCCCATTCTTTACCAGGAAAGCAATATAGCTTTGTTTCTTGTTGTCGGGAAGCTGGCCCTCAATAATGAGCCGGGTGAAATAGCGCACAAATACACCTTTGAATAATCCGCCATCTCCACCGCCTTCATCTCTTAAGACGCCTGCGCTGGTGAGTTGACCAGAACCTACGGCGTAATCACAGGCTGTGATGGCATCGGTCTTGTATTGCGCATTGCCGGTAATCTTAAACAGCTCCAGTGCAGCACCCAGAAAGGTGCCCTGGTTGTAGGTAAATTTCCAGGTAAGATTTTTGTTGCCATTCTTATCAATGTTATCATATACCCAACCCGTGGCGTTTTCATAAAGGGTGTTTTTTTGCCAGGTAAAAATGTCCTTTGCCCATTCCAGGTCATCGGCATTACCAAATTCCTGGAACAGCCTGGCAGCCAGGATGGCCGCGGGCATATTAGAGGGTGTGTTTTTGGAAGGATTGTCTTTTCGCCACCAGATTCCACCACCCAGTTCGGTGCTCCATCCGTTTTTGATATCGACCCAAAGTGTTTGCACTATGTCGTTGTAAGCATTATCGCCGGTAACCTGATAGGCCCGAAGCGCGGCCAGGGCCATCCACTCCATATCATCGTAATAATAATTCAGCCAGGTATTTCCATTTTTCGTCCTCACGCCGGTCATCAAGTCATCCATTCTCGCTTTGATGGCGGCAGAGGGTGTTCGTTCGTATGCGTCTACCAGGATATCCAGTGCATGTGCATTTGGCCAGTAGTTGCCCCAGCCCGATGAGGTGTTGCTGGCGAGATAAACCCGCTCGGAAGCTGACCAGAAATAATTCATGGAAAGCTGTGCCGAATCGGCAATCTTGTCCCATTCGTAGCTTATCTGATTGCCGCCTCCGGGTGTGCCGGGTGGGGGAGGTGTATCTTCCTTTTCTTTCAAACAGGAGCTAAGCAGGGTAACGGTCAATATACAAAATACGATTAGCTTCAACGGGTGTGTGACTTTGATAAACATGATCTCGAAATTATTGTGTTCTGAAAATAGCAACGCTGGCCAGGGGCGCCAGCGTTGGCTGCCTGCTACAATTGATGTCAGACAACTGCCTTTACTTCTCGTAATTTTGTGTGTAAGCCGATTCGCTGCCGCGCAGGGAAACCCAGAAATTACCCACGGATCCCTGTGGTAAATAGTTACGGTCAAATTTCCATCCCCAGTCCCATTGGCTACCATTATTGGCTGTGAAGTTGATGGTACGGTATTCAACGGTGCTGGGATATTGTCCATCCTGCCCCGGAGGGTCGCCAAAGTTGGAGTTCAACCACTGCTCCCTGTCGCCGGCTCCTTCATCAATGACCATCATATATTTGTAACGCTCTTCAAATCCCCAGGGCATTTGGGTGTAGTTCACGGTTAATCCGTTTATACGCCAAACGCCGTTACTCGTATAGGGGAGTGTTGCCCAGAAAGTATTGCCGGCGCAATACCAGAGCTTCACTTCCTTCACCTCCGCGTAGCTGGCATTGATGTTGTTAAAGTCCATACGGATCCTCATTATTTTTTCCGCGCCTGCAAATTCTGTTTCGCCATTCATGCCGATCGCCTGGATGCCGTTGTCGTCAAAAATATAGTACGACTTGGGTGTGCCGCTGGTGCCATCTACAAAATGGTAACTACCTGCTTTCAGCTTACTGTATATTTCAAATACACCAGGTTCTATTTGACGCATTTGCAGGGCATTGGCCAGTACGTCGCCGTTTTCCGTGGCGCTTCCGGTGAGATAGAGGTTGCCGGGGAGAACATCAAATCCTCCGGGTCGTTCCAGCTCCAGTGTTTTTGCCATACTGGCTATTTTTACATTCGTTCCCTTGGAGGCAAATACGGTCCATTTAAATTTCTTCTTCTCAAAGAAGGCGGCACCACCCAGTTCGGCGATGCGGTTCAAGTCGCCATGCGTGAGGGTCAATCGGTTATTGACGCCCTTATTGTCGGATACAATCTTATAGAATGGTTGGCTGAAATCGCCATTCTCCTGATCAAACCCTACTTCATACAATACGAGCGATCCATCTTCCGCTTTGGCCTGTTCCCATTCAAATACCACCGTTTGCCCCGATGCGGGTTTCAGCAAGATCGATTCGTTATCAACCGGTGTGAAGAGGTTGGTTACTTCGGTCAGGTTCATGTTGATGTCCCTTTCATCCTTACTACATTGCGTAAAGAGGACACTGATCAGCGTTAAGGCGAGGAAGGTTTTTGTTACCATATATTTCATAGCAATCATTTTAGTGGTTAGTAGCCGTTGTTCTGTGTAAGGTTTTTGTTGAGTGCCCGTTCAGAAGGTGGAATGGGCCAGAGGTAATGTTTTTGCGGATCAAACTGCCGGAGTTGTACGCGCAGGTAGCCATTATCGGTAGCCGGGTCGCCATACCTTGCACCATGTGCCCAGCCATTGAGTACAGTCTCTGCTATCTTCCAACGGCGGATATCATCTATCCGGAATCCTTCCATCGCGAATTCAGCCCGGCGTTCATTGCGGATGAGATCCGTCATGCCCGCATTGCCCGGATAATTCAGGGCACCCGGATCGGTAAATCCAGCTCTTTCCCGTATCGGACGGATGGTTTTATTCCATACATCCGCCGTCATGTCGCCCAGAGCATTCTTGGCTTCGGCATACATCAGCAGCACTTCCGCATAGCGGATCAGGTAGAGATTCAGCCCTGAGCTTATACCTGGCGCATTATTTTGCGGATCCCAGTACTTGCGCCAGTAATAACCTGTAGCGGTGCCCTGGCCAGCAGGGCTGTATTCATTGGCGGTTTGTCCGGCAGGTGCGGAGCCGGGCTTGATATAGATGGTCTGGAAACTTCCGCTGGGATTCTGCCATTGGTAATTATCGTAAACGATGGTGGCGGTCAGGCGTGGGTCACGATTGGCATAAGGATTATTTTCATCGTAACCGGAACCCGCATCAGTAATGGGTTTTCCATTGCGCATGATATAGCTGTTGACCAGTTCCTGTGTGGGCGAAAGATTGTTGCTTCTGGCTCCTGCGGAAATGGGCGCAAAGTCAATATAATCGCCCCAGGTTCGGAGGTTGGGCACGAATTGCAGGGCCAGGATGGTTTCATTATTTTTCCGGTTCACGGTATTGTTGCTGAACAGGTCGCTGTAATTCCCTACCAGGTTGTAGGTTCCGTTTGTTGACTGGTTATCGATGAGTTGTTCGCAAATGCTAACCACTTCGGCCATCCGGTTCCCTTCGTAAAGCAGGGCACGCGCTTTCAACGCCAATGCCGCTCCTTTGGTGATCCTACCGTTATCCGCATCGCCATACGCTGTATTAACGGGTAATGCGGCGGCGGCTGCATCCAGTTCATCCAGTATGAAGGCCAGCACTTCCGCCCTGGGTGAGCGTGCGATCGTTTTTGCTTCATCCGGTGTAATGTCCTGTTTCAACAGGGGAATATCGCCCCACCATTTCATCAGGTTGAAATGATGCCAGGCGCGAATGAATCGCACTTCCGCCTTCATCCGGTTTTTAAGGGTCTCGCTAAGCGTTGTGTTCTGGTCTACGTTGCCGAGAAACAGGTTACAGGATTTTATACCGGCATAATATCCTGCCCACTCATTCTGAAAGCGGGGCAGCGAACTCGTAAAATTGCCGCTGGCGATCGCATCCGGCTGACCGGAATTAATGCCAAGCCTTGTGAACGCATTATCTGACAGGGCTTCGTTGTAGAACAAGGGCTGACTTGAGTATATACTCATGTAAACATTATTCAGCGCATTGTTCACGTTTTGCGAAGATTGCCAGAAAGTGAGTTCCGTATATCGGTCAACCGGCGCCAGGTCCAGCTTTTTGCAGGAAGCCAGGGCGAGCGTGCAGGCGATAAGGATAATTTTATTCTTCATAAAGCGTATCGTTGTGTGGTTCATCAAAAAGTGACATCTAATCCGAATCCATAAAATACTGGCAGGGGATAGGCCCTTGCACTATTGGCCCCGGTATTGAAGCCGGTATTGTTGTCAAACTCGGTAATTTCCGGATCAAAGAAATCCAGTTTGGTGAGCGTGATGAGGTTTTGACCGGTGAGATAGAATCGGGCCCGCTTGATGCCCGCTTTCATGGTGATCGCCGGCGGAATGGTATAGCCAATCTGCACATTCTTTAAGCGCGCATAAGCGGCATCGAAGAGGTAGATATCTGAGCCCGTGCGATAATTGTTGGTGTTGGAAGCTGAACCCGCTTCCGCCAGGCGCGGATACTTTGCATTGGGATTGGTGGGCGTCCAGTAATCTGTTTGGTGCTGGTACATGGTACCTCCGTATCCGAAATGGAAGGGTTCCACCAGTTCGCCGCGAAGCATGGCGTCTCTTTTTCCTACACCCTGTACGAATACCTGCAGGTCAAAGCCCTTGAAGTTGGCCGTATAGGTGAAACCGAATGTATAGCGCGGGAAAGGGTTGCCGAGTATAAACTTGTCGTTGTCGTCAATAATACCATCCTTATTCCTGTCTACAAATTGGATATCGCCCGGCACCAGGGTGCTGCCCGCGAATTTGGGCGCGTTGTTGATATCGTCGAGGGTCTGGATATAGCCATTGCGGCGATAGCCCTGGTACACGGTGATTGGGTGGCCGATCCGTCTTACCAATTCAAATTCCTCCCTTCTTTCCACCTGCTCTGAGGCGCCGGAGGTGAGGGCCAATAGCTCATTCAGGTTGTCGGCCACATTCACGCTAAAGCTATGCGAGAATACCTTGCCACGAAGATGGTAGGTGGCTTTTACTTCCCAGCCCCTGTTTTTCACTTTGGCTACGTTGTAGTCGGGAAAGCCTGCTCCAAAAATTTGCGGCACGTCCCTTCGGGTATACAGAATATCCGTCGTTGTTTTGTCGAAATAGTCATAGGAGATCTCAAGGCGGCGGTTGAATAAGATGGCATCGCCCCCAATATTCAGGGTAGCGGCTTTTTCCCAGGTAAGCTGGGGGTTGCCCAGCAGGAAGCCCGCACCACCCACCGGTGAACCATTGAAGCCATAGGCATTGGGGAAATTGAAATAGGTGGTCTGGTATTGATAGGCATTTACGTTCTGATTGCCGAGCACTCCATAAGAGGTACGGATCTTTAGGTCATTCAGCCAGCCCTTGGTTCCGTCGAGAAAAGACTCTTCACTCACACGCCAGGCTGCCGCCACGGAGGGAAAGAAACCCCAGCGGCTGTCCTTCGCGAATTTGGAGGAACCATCGTAGCGGAAATTAAATTCCGCGAAATATTTGCCACTGAAATTATAGCCGGCCCGTCCAAATACAGAATTGATGCTCGTTTCGGTGGTGCCCTGGTTGGCATTGTACGATGCGCTCTCGCTGATGATGGTGCCGGTGGTGGGTGTACCCAGGTTAGGATCGGTCAGCGTTTTGGTGATCCGGTTTTGCTCCGACTTAAATGATTCATTGGCGCCGCCTACCAAAGCGTTGAAGGAATGTTCCCCCAATGACTTGTTGTATTCGGCAATAAACTGCAGGTTGGTAAATATGGACTTATAGTTGTCGTCATACACTTCGCGATCGTTACCATACACACCGCCTGGCTGAAAATTGATCTGCAGCCTTCTGCCAAAGCCATGGTTGGCGCGGATGGTACCTCCAAAAACAGCCCTGATTTTAAAATCATTCGTAACCGCCAGTTCCGCGTTGATGTTGCCAAATACTTCATCGTTATCGTTTCTGCGATAGCCGCCTTTTTCCAGAATACCTTTGGGATTGAACTCAGACGATACGGGGTTGGTAAGGTAGTTGCCAAGGCTGTCGGTAAAGGAATAGTAAAGAGGCACACGTCCCGCGTCTACAATCAAAGTGCTGGCCGTGGAGGAATGATCCCTTCCCATTACTTTGGCATAGCTGAGTATGGCATTCAGTTTGAGTTTCCCGATTTCGGTCATCTGGTTCAATCGAACATTATAGCGCTTGTAGCCGAGGCCATCGCCTATGAAATTATTTTCCTGGTTCAGATAGCCAAGGCTGATCAGGTAGGTAGAATGATCGGAACCGCCGCTGATACTGAGGTTATGCGTTTGTTGAGGCGCATCGCGGAGAATATTGTCCAGCCGCCAGTCGCCATCGCCCCTTTCAGCGAAAGCACGGATTTGTTCCGGTGTAAAACTGGGCTGAAGCCCGGAGTTGGCCAGCGATTCATTTTTATAATATGCATTTTCCCAGGCATGAACGGGTTGATAAGTTACCCGCGGACTCTGGATTCCATAAATACCATTGTAGCGTACGGTCGCTTTTTCATTCTTTTTTCCTTTGCGGGTCGTGATGAGGATGACACCATTGGCCGAGCGGGATCCATAGATGGCCGCGGAGCCGGCATCTTTCAGGATAGAGATATTTTCAATATCATTGGGATTAAGCAGGTTGATATCACCTCCGGGAATACCATCAATTACTACCAGCGGTGTATTATCGCCCAGCGTACCCAGTCCACGGATATTGAGGTTCACGCCCTGGCCTGGCTCAAAATTGCGCTGTTGGATGATGAGGTTGGGGGAAACACCCTGCATGGCCTGCAAAACATTCGCCACTGGCCTGCCTTCTATCGCTTTACTCGAGATGCCGTCTACTGCGCCCGTTACGGAACTTCGGCGTTGTGTGCCATATCCCACCACCACCACATCCTCCAGTATCGTTTCCATTTTCTTCAGCGAAATATTAATGGTTTGGCGACCGTTCACTACTACTTCTGTGTTTTCAAAGCCCACAATAGAGAATACCAAAACAGGATTGTTCAGGTTGGAGGGCAACAAAAGACTATAATTTCCATTTGAATTACTGGTTGTGCCGATGCTGGTTCCTTTCACCGTAACACTTACGCTGGGTATTGCCTGGCCATTTTCATCCGTTATTTTGCCGGTAACAATATTGTCTTCAATGGTTCCGCGGTTTTGTAAGGGTTCGTCGCCTTGCGTGAAGGCCCGCAGCGCGTTGATGTCCCGGGTTTCGGATTTTCCGCCCGATCTGCCACGCAGGATTATTTTATCGTTGATAAATTCAGCGCTGATATTCGCCATCTTTGAGAGAACATCCAGGATGCTGGGCAATGGCTCATTCTTTACATCGAGCGAAATGCGTTGGGTCGCATTCACGTCATCGTCGGAGTAGACAAATACATAACCGATCTGCTTTTCAATTTTCGCCAGTACGGAAGAAAGCTTTTCGTTCTTTGCTTTGATGGTAACACGTTCCTCCTGCTTTGGCGGGTTCGACTTTTGCATGTACTGCCTGTTACCGGCAAAGCTGACTTGTGCATGCAGGGAGAAGCAGGTGGTCAGCAGCATGATGCCAGCCAGTAATTTTTTGGGATGATTCCTGAATGACCTGCTGATCCTGGAGCAGGATGGTTTTGCATTTTTCATGAGCGGCAATCGTTTTGGTCGTTTAATTAATCTCCCTTGATGAGATAAGAATCTGTTCGTCTGAAATTTTATAATGGAAAAATTTTGTTTTGGCGAGGTAATACATGATTTCCGGGAGGGTATTGTTCTCGAATGAACCGGTCAGGCGATACTGCCGTGTTTCCTGGTCGAGGAAAACGACTTTTTTCCCAAAATTTCGTTCGAGGGTGATGGCTATTTCTTCGAGGAACATGGAGCGGAAGATCAATTTACCTTCAATCCATGCTTTATCTTCCTCGCTGGCTGTAGTGGAAGTAGTGGTTTGTTCCGTGGCCAGCTCATAAATAACCTTCCTGTTGGGGGTAAGAAAGATGGTATCTGCCTCGTTGTTTTTCTTTGACCTGGGAATGAATGCGACCTTACCGGTTGCCACGGAGGTTTCTACTACCTGTTCGTTATCATAAGCTTTTACATTAAAGGAGGTTCCCAGTACACGAATGGTTCCATTGGCCAGGTGAATAATGAAAGGTTTTTCCGGGTTCTTTTCGATATCGAAGAAAGCTTCTCCGTTTAGCCATACCTCCCGGGTATTGCCCATAAATGTAACCGGGTATTGAATCTTACTATCTGCATTCAGCCACACTTTGCTGCCATCGGCCAGCGCAATTGTGCTTTTTACACCCTTGGCATTCAGTTTTTGGACAAGCTCATTGGAGGCCTGACCTGTTTTATTGGGGTTGAAAAGAAGGTGGCCTCCAATAAATAAGGTCAGCAGTATAATGACTGATGCGGCTATTCGAAGAAAAAGGTTGAAGGGGCGTATGCGTGGCGTCCGATCACCGGTTGTACCCGTTTCGTCCGCGCCAATTTGCCGGAGTACTTTTTGCAGTGCTGTTTCCGTGCTGGCGCTTTGTTGTTGGTTTTCCTGCTCCCAGTATTTTTGGAGCAGAGCCCATTCTTCTTTTAAGGAAGGATCGTTGCGGATCAATGCCGCCAATTCATTGAGTTCATCCGCACTGGCTTCACCGGCCAGCTTGCGGGTTACCAGTAACGAAAATCTTTTGTCATCCATCTGCATAATTTGGCGGTATTATTTTAAGGACAATGAAATGGGCTGGATTCCTTACAGCAGCTCAATAAAAAACAGGAAGAATAGAAAGCAGGCCAGGGAGGAATGGGGGCAGCTTACGCTTCTTTTTGCCCGATTTAACGGCCATCGGTTTTACGAGGGATTGCAGTTTTTTAATAGCCCGGAAGAGTTGTGTTTCTACTGTTCTTGGGGAGATGCCGAGTATTTCGGCTACTTCCTTGTAGCGAAATCCATCTTCTTTGATGAGCTTGAAGACTGTTCTACATTGATCCGGCAGGCTGTCGATCGCCTGGCTGAGCCGGAACGAAATTTCTTTCCACTCAAGTTGTTGTTCAGGATCATCACGGTTCACCAGGCTGCTCTCTCCATCGGCATTTTCCACGGCCACATGCAGATGAGAATATTTTTTGAGATGATTGAGCGCGTGATTTTTTACAGACACAAACAGGTAGGTGGAGAGGTTATCGATCTCCGTGAGGTACTCTTTCCTGTTCCACAGTTTAATGAATACATCGTTTGTAATTTCTTCGGCTATTTCCTTACTGTGCACATATTGCAGCGCAAAATTGGATAGACCCGGATAGAGCAGCCTGAACAGAGAAGCGAATGCCTGCTGGTCACCATGCGCAATGTTGTTTTGTAATGTCTTTATTTGGAATTCGTCTGGCCTCATGCGTGCGTCGTTAAATGTAGGGGATTATTGCAAGAGCTGAATTCGTTCACGGAAAGATTTAAGCACAAATTCATCAGGGCAGCTCTGTGCCGGATGGGGCATCAGCAGGCAGGTTGCCAGGGCGGCAGCGGGTTGTGGGAAGCGCAGTCGTTTCATAAGCATGCAGTCGTATTCCTTTATAGACAGCCAATCAGAGTAAATTACCTACAGGCGGGGATTAATTTTATTTTCCATTCAATTAAATCTCCACTCCCTTTATTTCAGTAATGGGTGTTATTATAAAAAAACATCAAATAGTGGATTCCTTAAAAGGGCTAATAATCATCTCGTTACCGTATATCCCTGGTCGTTGTATTCTGTCATGACGTGGTACTTCTGGACTTAATCTGATTGGGTAGGCCTGTTTTGGCCTCCACCTATTAATTATTGTTACCAACAAGTTTCGGACGCGAGAAATTGCTTATCAGAGAATTTTGCGCTATTTTGATGCCGTTGGCCGCCTTATACTGCTATGATTCGACATTTTTCCCTGCTTCTAATTACGCTAATAGGCTCGTGCATTTCACTAAGTGCACAATCCGGCAATGCTTGTGATGTAAAAGCTATATTAAGTCCATACAGCAATGACACCATAATATATGGACAAACCAGCCTGTATTTTACCAACGCCAGCGAAAATGCTACGGAACATGAGCTTAGTTTCAATGGATGGAGTTTTCCCAATATCGGCTCCATTGGCTGGACAATAGAACCGGGCCTTACAGTTGTGAGACTTATTGCCAGAAACGGCCAATGTGCGGATACTGTAATACTGCACATTTTTTGTGTGGGAACTTTTCCTTCGGCCCAAGATAATCCACGGAGGGTTTACGGCACCAACCAGTCTGCCCAGGAGATTAAATCATTTGTCAATCTAAGTTCAGGAGGCTACCTGATGTCGGGTGACAGGATATATCATAACGGTGATCACAATCCGCGTGGTTTGGCGATTAAGACAAACGCAAATGGCTGTATTGAATGGGGCCGGGTATTTCACGGTTCATCCTTTGTTCGTAATACCCACGCCCTGGAATCTGTGGATGGCGCATTCTATTTTGTATCAAAATATTTTGAAATATCCAGTGTTCTGCACAAACTTGACCAGCAGGGGCAACGATTATGGTCAAAAACCCTCATTAATTCGGATGGGCATCAATTTGTGGTTAAAGGAATAGTTACCATGCCGGATGGAGGAGTTGCCATTCTATTGCATACCTGGTACACGAATCCCAGAACGATAGTGCGCCTTAACGACCAGGGGGAAATAGTCTGGCAAAAAACCCTGGATTTTCAAGGGGAGGCTTATGGTCGCACCGAGGACTTGTTGTATAAAGATGGGGCTATTTACCTTTCAGGAGAAATTATCATTGAGCCAAACCCTTATCACTTTAGCTTTCTGGCAAAATTTGACTCGGAAACTGGTGAAAGGATTTGGTTGCGGAAGTACGAAAGGTTAAGTGGAAGTGTGAATCTCAACAATATGGTTGATGCCGACTCGATGATTGTATTGGCTATTCAGGGACCAACTGGAGTTACCAATATGGCGTCAATAGGAGGCTATTTGGCCGTTGACACATCTGGTGAGATTAAACACTCGCAAATGTTGGCAAGGGAATACACGCCGTCTACGTTTGTGGGGCCATATAGTACCGGCAAAACATCGATCGTGAAGTCAGGAAATTCGTTCTATATCCAATCTGTTGGAACGCATTCACTGAGCCTACAGCCCCTAATTTCGCATGCCAGTACAATTGCCCGATTAGACGCCCATTTTACTCCTCGCTGGGCTGAATCAACATCGGGCGTAAATGCTATCATATTTTCAGTTGCGGCAAAAGCACCAAATAGCGGCATTGCCATTGCTGGCAACGAATATGCTTCCGGAATTCTGAGTGACAACTGGACGGTAAAGTTTACCTATAAGAGCATCGATACTTCCGGAAGTAATCCGGCAGGCTATTGTTACAGGCAGGGGGACGAGTTATTTTCGTTTACGCAGCATTTTAGTTCATCGTTGGATTATACTATGACGACTGTTCCGGCCAGTTTTCAGGTTTTCAGTGCCGATGCCCCCATTGAGGCTTTTTATCCTGAAACCAGAATGATGTGTCCCACTTATGTTGATTCCTGTAGCTATCTCAAGATAACGGGACCGGTAGAAGTCTGCAACCTTTCGAATACCTATACCTACCGCACGCACAAGAACAAAGCTTGTGGACAACCAACCGTATGGCAATCACCGGAAGGGGCTGAGTTAGTGAACCAGACAGATTCTACCATTACGGTCAGGTTCACAAGGTTTGATCGATTTGTGATTTATGGAAATAATCCCTTGAGTTGTTCGCCGGTTAAAGACTCTATAGTGGTGGAAGCGGTATCGAAAACGCCACCGCTGGATTTGGGGGAGGATAAAGAGCTATGTCTACAGAACAGCCTCACGCTGCGCGCGGGCCCATCCTTCCTTCAGTATCGCTGGCAGGATGGAAGTACAGACTCCAACTTCGTTGTGCAACAACCCGGAGAATATTGGGTAGAGGTAAGTGACTCCTGTGGGAATTGGCTAAAGGATACCATTTTGATTGAAGCTGCTCCGCCCGTTCCGGTTTCTATTGGCCCGGATAGATTCAAGTGCAACAACGATACATTGAAGATTGAGGCGCCGGACGGTTTTTTGAGTTATGCCTGGGGACCCAATTATAATATTATTGAGAACGCCACCACACATATAGTTGTCAACCCCGGTATTGACACAATCTATACATTAATGGTAGAAGCCTCGCCAGGTTGCTTTGGCTACGACACTATCCATGTTCAGGTATCGATTTCGCCGCCCGTATTTTTGGGGCCAGACACAAGTTTTTGCCAGGGCGATAGCGTTGTCTTTGATGCAGGTCCCGGCTTTGTGTCTTATTCGTGGAATAGTAGCCCGGGAGCACAACAGTTTTCTGCACGGAATGCAGGAACTTATATTCTCGAGGCCACCACTACGCAAGGTTGCCTATCCACTGACACGGTTGTTGTGAATCAGGTTTTCCCATTACCTGTGGTGCATTTTGCAAATGACCCCATACTTTGCGAGGGGGAAACCGCGATACTTACCCCGGGAAGCAACTTTGCGAACTACACGTGGAATGATGGTACGCATGGCGACTTTGTGGAAGTATCCAGCCCTGGTACATACAGTGTGGAGGTGATGGATGGAAATGGTTGTAGGGGGTATGGTACGACCACAATTGAAAGAATTCAACCGCTTCCGAGTGGGTTTCTGCCTGCTGATACCCAGATATGTAGTTATGGCTCGCTTCAGTTGCAACCTACAATGAATTTTGAAAATTATAGTTGGAGTAATGGAAGTATCGCAAGGGAACTCACTGTTACGGCTCCCGGTACTTACTGGCTGGAAGTAACGGATAATCAAAATTGCATAGGGAGGGATAGCATATTGGTCACACTCAAGCAATGCCTTGAAGGGTTTTTTGTGCCTACAGCTTTTACGCCTAACGGGGATGGACTTAACGATGAGTTTCGCCCACTTATTTTTGGCGACATAATCCAATACAAATTTGTGGTGTTTAACAGGTGGGGCCAGATTGTATTTAGTTCCGAGGATCCGACAAGAGGCTGGAACGGTCGCCTGAACGGTATTTATCAAAACAGCGACGTTTATGTTTGGACCTGTCATTATAAATTACAGGATATGCCCGCCAGAACAGAAAGGGGCACAGTGAATCTAATAAGGTAAGGGCACCCCTTGTGGTATTGTAGGTGCCCTTTTCCCTTCCATTTAATTGCCGCCTGATAAGCGCCTTGCTCCGCTCGGTAAGCCACACTTTTCGTGATACCAGGCCGCTGCTATTTTCGTGATCTAATCAGTAATCATTAACCTTAAACTATTGATCATGAAAATGAAAATTCTTTCCCTGCTGCTCGCAACAACCCTGCTGGCGGCTGCCTGCTCCAAGAGTAATTCGGATGATGAGCCAGCTTCTCCGGAAAAATTGCTGGAAGGGTATTGGTCGGGCAATTATTCGTATATCGGCGCTCTCAACAAGGATAAAATCGCCATGTTGCTGCAGCCTAATGGAAAAATGCGGGTGTACGACCTGGGTGATAAAACAGATACCACTGAGCTGAATCCACTTTCAATCGTGAATGGTTCATGGTCTTTGAACGGGCAAACCGTAACGACAACCTATAAGGCCAGTAGCTTTAAATTCAATACCATCGCCACACTAAGTGCCGATAAGTCGGAGATGACGGGGTCCTGGGAAAGGAATAATGTTCCTAAGGGCAATCTATATCTGAGCAGATAAAATCATTCCTAACCCTTAATTTTTCCTCAAATGCATCTCAGGTATTTTTCGGTAGTACTGCTACTGTGTGGAGTTTTGCTGGCCTGTCAAAAGGATAAAGATTCCATTCCCGAAGAACCGGCATCTCCTTTGCCAGTGGAAGGCTACTGGGAGGGGCAGTACACATTTTCAAATAGCGCCGGATCCACCAAAGCCGGAATTCTGGTAAGACCCGGTGGCACCCTTCGCTTTTATGACTTGCTTGAATCGGATACAGCGGATTCATATCCTGAATTCAAATTGGAAGGAACCTGGGCTGTTGTGGACTCCACTTTTTTGCTGACCATGGTATTACCGCAATTTGATAATAGCATCAAAGCATTCTTGAAGATTAATGCGACCAGCAATAAGATGATAGGGCCATTCCAGGCTAATGGGCAGACGGTTGGGGTTTTTGATTTTACCAAATAAACCCGGTGTACTCAAATTTTTCTGAAGGGAGTTTCGGGTATTGAATAATTCCATTAAAACAAGAAATATGCGCACGGATCAAATAAGCCTGGTTCAGGAATCCTGGCAATGGGTAAAACCCGTAGCCAAACAGGCCGGGCTTAATTTCTACGAAAAATTATTTGACGCCGCACCCGGTGTTCGGCACCTGTTCAAAGAAAATTATGAAGAGCAGGCTGATAAGTTGATGGTCATGCTCGGTTATGTGGTCGGCAAACTGGAAAAGCCGGCTGATATTATGAACGACATCCAGAAACTGGGGAAAAGCCATGCGAAATATGGTGCACAACCTGCGCACTACACGGTGGTAGGGCAATGCCTGATCGCCACCCTCCGGGAGGGATTGGGAGAAAAATGGAACGAACCTTTGCAGGAGGCTTGGATCGCTGCGTT
This sequence comes from uncultured Citrobacter sp., assembly GCA_964395095.1. Classification (GTDB taxonomy): domain Bacteria; phylum Bacteroidota; class Bacteroidia; order Chitinophagales; family Chitinophagaceae; genus CAYMZZ01. The sequence goes on along the minus strand of CAYMZZ010000001.1, from coordinate 104,288 downwards.
TACCCTCGTAAAGGATGCCATGATTGCCGCGCAGGAGTCGGCTGCCAAACATCAGACATTGAACTAAATTGTTTCTCTTGCATAGCTCGCTCACGCATAAGCAGGTTTTAATCCTTCGCCAGTCATGGGACCAGCTACGTCCCAACTCAAGGCGACTAACGCAGGCGCTCTATGAGCGCCTGTTTGTACAATTGCCCCAGGTTCGCCATTGGTTTGCCGATGATTTGCACGAACAGTCGTGCAAGCTGGCGGCCGTTCTCAACTTTGTGATGGGCAAATTGCACAGGCTGGAAGATATTTTTCCTGATCTGCGCGATATCGGCCGGAAACATAGCGCATATAAAATACCTATCGAATGGTATGATGCGGTGGGCGACTGCCTCCTGATTGAAGTAGAGTTAACCCTCTCCGGGGAATGGAACCCGGAATGGGAAGAGGCCTGGACCGCGCTTTTTACTATTCTAAAGGAAAAGGTATGGGAAGGCCAGAATTCCCCATGACGACGGGGTTTTACGATGCTATAGCTGTAATGGGAAGGAGCGCACTGTTATGAATATTGTATATTTAAACAACCTATAAATTCCCTGGAATCTTTGCGTGCATGGAGGCATATAAGTCTGTTAGTCGCGAAAATAGCTTTCGCCACTACTCTTTTTGCCCAGTTGCCGGATTATCATCTGCAGATGATTGCCGATCAGGAAGGATTATTGAGCGCGGAGATCATTAGCATGACCCGCGACCCAAAAGGGTATCTCTGGCTGCTTTCCTCCAATTCCGTGCAAAGAACCGATGGCAGGCAATGCTGGTATTATCCGGTCAACGAATCGGCCCGGCAAATATTTACAGATAGCACCGGTACTATTTGGCTGCTTGCGGGAACTTCGGTTTATCGGTTTGTGAATGACTTCACGGGTTTCCAGCCCGTTCCGTTTCTGAAGGATAATGAACGCGTTCCGCTTGCAATATTTAATTCTGGCGGCCATATTTATCTGATCTGCAACCGTGGATTGCAGCAATGGAGCGAAAAGCAGGGATGCTTTATCGCCAACAGTCATTTCCGCATTTCGCCTGTTGAAAATTTAACGCGCATATTCGCTGTTTCGCGCGACTATATCTTTATTTCAGGTTCCGACAGCCTCTTTAGCCTCCATCGCCAAACCGGGCAGGTGGAATCCATGCCTTCCGGTATCAACGTTTCCGCCCTGGTGGCGCTGTCGTACAACCAGGTATTGGTCTCCGATTTTTCATCACGCACATTCCACTTCGATTTTTCGCAAAAGCAAAAATCGACCTGGAAGGCCAGCCTGGTAACCGGTAACCGTAATGAACCCTATCTGCGGATGAGTGCAGGCGTAGAATTGGGAAAAGACAGCTTCTTGTTATCCTCCAACCTGGGTTTTATTCTCTACGATCAGAACCGATCCAGCTTTCGTATGCCGGTCTTTTACGCGCGGGGTCAGTTGTTGCGCAACAATCAGTCGGTACGACATATATTGAAAGACGCCTCCGGAAATGTATTTATGTCGCACGCGGAAGGTCTGGTCTTCTTTAATCCCTATCAGGCGCCTATCCACTATATTATGAACTATCGCTATGCCGAAGACGGTTTGCCCGATATTGATGTACGAGGTTTTACAGAGGACGCGGATGGAAATATCTGGATAGCGACGATTAATGGTTTGGCAAGGCTAAATGTTGAGAACGGCATCATGCGGTCGTTCAGCCCCAGCAGCGGTGGGTTTCAGTTCGACTATCCGTCTATCCGATACCTCCTTTATCAGCAGTCCCGGGTATGGGTGGGTACGGGAGGGAATGGCGTATGGATATACAATATGCGGGAACGGCGATTCCGGAGACCAACGCTGGCGGCCAGCCGGCTTAGCGGCGTAACGGCAGCCAATATGGAACGGGAATATATCTGGAAACTGCTCGCCCTGCAGGACGGAAATATACTGGTGGTATGTGGAAGAAGGGCCTATGTGGTAGATCAAACCAGTCTCGAGGCAAAGGTAACGCCCCTGGTCATACCCGGCATTTCGCGCTCGGCCATGCAGGACTCTGCAGGGAGGATATGGATGGGTGGAACAAATGGCCTTATTTGCAACGATAATACATTCCGGCGAATTTTTTCACTCAGAGATTCATTGCCCGACAAGCGGGTGGCAGCCATGCTGGAATGGAAACGAAATCGCGTACTAATTGGTACCCGGGGTTTATATGAGGTGGTAGTGGATGATAATGGAATCGAGACGTTTCGAAAAGTAGATGTTTTCCCCGACAATCGATTTATTTATTGCATGGAGCAGGATAGCCTGGGACGGGTTTGGCTGGGTACTGACAGGGGACTCTATCGGCTCGACCTGAACAGTTCGGAGCTTCGTCGATTTGACAATGCCGACAATATCCAGGTGAGGGTTTTCAATTCCAATGGATTGTTCCTGTCGAAGGGAGGACTATTATTTGCCGGTGGTCGAATGGGATTGAATTATCTTAATCCTTATGTCGATCGAAAATTACCCGACTCCTTGCATCCCCTTCTGGAATCAGCGCGTTTTGGGAACGACGATTCCAGTTTTTATTTGCAGTCGGAACGAATCCAGTTTTCCCATTTGCGGAAGAATATTGAATTCAGAATAGCAGCGCCGGAATTTACCACACCATATATGCTGCATTACCGGTACCGGCTTTCGGAAAAAGCGGAATGGATCAGCAATGGGCAAAACGACCGGGTATTGTTACGAGAATTGGCACCGGGTTCATACACGATTGATATTGCCGTTAGCCGGGATGGTGCCGAATGGTTTGAGCAGAAAAATGTGCTGCGCTTTAAAATAAACAAGCCCTGGTGGATGCAGTGGTGGTTTCGGATCTTATCCCTTTTGGGAGTGGGAGCCATTGTTGGGCTGGTATGGTACTACCGTAAGCGAAAGAAGGAGGAAAGAGATTTTCAGGACGCAGTGGATTATTTTGCTCACTCTGCTTATGAACAGGCGGGTACGGAAGACATACTTTGGGATATTTGCCGGAATGCCATTGCGAGGCTGGGCCTCGAAGATTGTGTGATTTACCTCATTGATGAGGATCGAAGAATGCTGGTGCAAAAGGCGGCTTATGGCGCCAAGAGTACAAGGGCTTATGAAATTCTGAATCCAATTGAGATCCCCGTAGGTGAAGCGATAGTGGGTCATGTGGCTGCAGTTGGGAAAGCGGAAATAATAAAGGATACTACCCGTGACAAGCGATACCTGGCAGACGATAAGCCGAGGTTGTCGGAACTCGCGGTGCCAATCGTTCACCAGAACAGGACTATCGGCGTTATTGATTCAGAACATAGCCGGCGGAATTTTTTCCGACAAAGGCATTTGGAAACCCTGCAGCGTATTGCCTCCATTTGCGCTTCCAAGATATCGCGGAGTATGGCGGTGGAAGAATTAAAGAAGGCCGAAGAAAAATTACTGTCGCTGAATGCCAAGATCACGGCTACCAAATTCATGAACCTGCGCTTGCAGATGAATCCGCATTTTCTGTTTAACGCGCTCAACTCCATCCAGCACCTGATAGTGGCGCAGCAAACCAACGAAGCCTACCGCTATCTATCGGTATTTTCCCGCTTTCTTCGTTCCGTACTACAATATGCCGATAAGTCCGTCATCACACTGGAAGAGGAAATTCAGCTCCTCGGGATGTATATCAGCCTGGAGCAGTTGGGTTCAGATAAAAGTTTTCACTACGAAATTATTGTTGATGAAGAGCTGGAAGCAGACGAAGTGCTGATCCCCCCCCTGATCATACAGCCGCTTGTAGAGAATGCCATTTGGCATGGACTCATGCCCCGGGAAGGGGAGAAGCGGCTAAGGATCGAGTTTAGGGAAAACGCGGATGATCACCTGGTGTGCGTGGTGGAGGATAACGGTATTGGAAGAAAAGCTGCGGCGCAACAGGAAAAAAAGAAAATGGGGCAAATGGCTTATGAAAGTAAATCGACAGCGATCATTCGGGAACGACTTGAGCTGTTGAAGGAGAAAACAGGTAAGGATGCCGCCATCCAGGTAGTGGATAAGGAAGTAGATGGAAGGGCGGGCGGTACCCGTGTAACGGTAATTATTCCCTATTATAATCGGGATGAAGTATGATAAAAGCTATGATTGTGGACGACAAGCTCGCATCTATCGAGCTTTTGAAATGGCTGATCAATCAGCATTGCAGCGAAATTAGCCTGGTAAGGCATGCCACCAGTGTGAAGGAGGCAATACCCATCATTCATGAAATGGAACCAGACATCCTATTCCTTGATATACAAATGCCACAGCAGAATGGATTCGATCTGTTGTCGGGCATCGGGAAATGGGACTTTGAAGTGATATTTACCACCGCCTATAATGAGTTTGCGATACAGGCTATTCGATATAGCGCGCTGGATTATTTGCTAAAACCCATTGATGCGGGTGATTTGGTAAAGGCGGTAGAGCGATTTAAGGTGAAGCGCATTTACGCGCCGGCAGGAGAGGAGCTGTATCGGAATTTTATACAAAACCTGTCCAACAAAGAAAAAAAACTCGCGCTCACGGGTGTTACGGATATTCAGTATGTAGCGCTGGATGAAATTATCCGCCTGCAGGCGGAAAGAAACTATACCCGCTTCTATTTTACCGACGGAAAAACATTTGTATCGGCCCGCACGCTGAAAGAATACGAGGAACTGCTGCCTTATGGCGAGTTTATCAGAACCCATCGGACGCACCTGATCAATAAACGTTTTGTGGCACAGTACGACCGCGAAGGATACCTCTTGTTGAAGGATGGGAGCCGGGTGGAGGTTTCGCGGAGGAAAAAGGAGCAGGTTTTAAAATTGCTCAGTCAGGGATATGACCTATAAAATGATAAATCGAATAAACTTTCTTTACTTTATCTGCTATGGCCAAAGCATTCCGTACGGGCAAAGCGATACTCCGCGGCATTCTGATACTGGTCGTTTTGCTGTTAATTGCCCTTTTTGTTTTTTATAGTTGGGAAACCGAAGTAAACGCCGAAACGGACTCGTATGTATACGAACTGCCTTATGCGCAGGATGCCAGTTACCGGGTGGTGCAGGGTTATGGAGGCTTGTTTTCCCATACCCATATAGCCGCCCTTGATTTTGAAATGCCGGAAGGTACAGCCATACATGCGGCAAGAGGAGGAATCGTTTTTGCAATGCAGGAAAGCCATGATGAGGGTGGGTTGGGAAAAAAATACAAGAACAAAGCCAACTATATAATGATTCGACATGAGGATGGGAGCTATGGTTGTTACTGGCATTTGCGAAAGAATGGGGTCCTCGTCAAAAAAGGGGAAAGGGTGAGCAAAGGTCAACATATTGGATATAGTGGGGCAACGGGTCAGGTTTGGCGGCCGCATCTTCATTTTTCGGTGAAGCGCAAACTCAATTATCAGAAACAATCATTCGTACAAACTCTTTTCCGGACAGGGCAGGGGGTGCAGAAGCTGGAGCGGGGCAATAGCTATCTCAGGCCATAGGCCAGCATTGCTGACCTGATGGACCATCAATTTTCATTTTTGTACGAAAGTTTCCTGCATTAATTAATTGTTATTCAGCACAAAGTTAAATTTTTCTAAATTTTTTTTCGCTTTCGTGCAGCAGTTTGGAAACTTTCCCTGTCTGCATGCTTGATCATTTCCCATCTCACCTTAATCCTTTGGAACAGTTCGTTTAACGGAACCATTTCCAGGGTATTGCTTAACCGTTCACATAAAAGAGCCGGAATTTTGAAAATTTTCCGGGTTAAAGAATTGTTATTATTATTCTTTGCAATAACATTGCAACCCTGTTGACCTATTGAAAACCCGATTAGGCAATCACATTTTTTAAACCAAAAACAATCTTCACTGCATGAGAAAGCTGTTACTCGCAGCCTTAGCCCTGGTATTATTTGCCGGGCAGGCGCTGGCACAGAAAACAATCTCGGGCAGAGTAACGGATGAAAGCGGCGCTCCGCTTCCCAACGTCTCTGTCCTTGTTAAAGGCTCGGTTTCTGGTACTACCACCAAAACCGATGGCACCTTCTCTCTCTCGGTTCCCGCCAATGCTACCACATTGGTATTTACATCCATCGGAAAAGCTACCAAGGAAATTGCCATCGGCAATAGCACCACCCTCGACGTATTCCTGGCCAATAGTGCTACGGATATGGACGAGGTGATCGTGGTAGCTTATGGTTCGGTTAAAAAGGCCGATTTCGTGGGTTCTGCGGCGCAGATCAATGCCAAGCAATTGGAGAATCGTCCACTTTCTAACCCGCTCAACGCTATCGTAGGTGCGGCTCCCGGTGTGCAAACAACCCTGGCGGGTGGAGCTCCCGGTTCCAGTCCCGGTATCGTAATCCGTGGTTTTGGTTCGCTGAACCTCTCCAACGCACCGCTCTATGTGGTGGATGGAGTGGTTTATGATGGCGGATTTTCCAACATCAACCCCGATGATATCGAGACCATCTCGATTCTTAAGGATGCGGCTACTACTTCTCTTTATGGCTCACGTGGTGCCAATGGCGTGGTGATGATCACCACCAAAAGAGGTAAGAGGGGCAAGCAAACATTGCAGGTGCGTGTACAATCAGGCCGTAGTAACCCTGCCTTCCCGCAATACAGCACGGTGGGAACTGGCGACTATTTTGAACTTGCCTGGGAATCTTATAGAAATGGTATTCACTATGGTCCCACAGGTGCTCCGCTGGATAGCGCGAGTATGATTGCATCGGGTACATTGCCCAGGATTACGAGTGGCTCTAATGCAGGACGCCAACGCTTCCGTAACCTGGCATTTCGCGACATTTATCAGGTGTTGGGTGGTTATAATCCTTACAACGTAGGTAATACATCTATTGTGGGTCTTGATGGAAAAATCAATCCCAATGCTGAACTCCTGTATTCCGACGACCTGAACTGGTTGGATCAGGCAACCCGCACGGGTACCCGGAATGAATATAGTGTAGTGTACACTTCTGGTTCCGACAAATCAGATGTAAGTGCCTCTTTCAACTACCTGAAAGAGGGTGGCTGGGGCCTTCGTTCCGATATGGAAAGATTTACCGGCCGTGTAACTGCGAATGTGCAGCCCACAAGCTGGTTCAAGTCGGGCTTTAACCTGGCTGGCAACCGCACAAGGTTCAACTATTCCGCTACCGGTGGTATTGTGAATCCCTTCTACTTTGCCCGCTATATCGCTCCCATCTATCCTGTTTGGTTGCGTGAACCCGGCACGGGTGAATTGGTACTGGATGCGCAGGGCAATGCCCAATATGATTTTGGTAACGAATATGGCTATGCCCGTCCTTACAACTCCGGACGCCATACCATTGCCGAACACTTATGGAATCTGGAAAATGAAACACGCGACTTTATTTCCGCCAGGGCAAATGCTGAAATTACTTTCACTCCCTGGTTGAAGTTTACCACCAATATTTCTTTCGACGCCACCAATACCGAAGGGGAGTCTTATCAAAACCCGATTGTGGGTGATGGATATCCTGCCGGTCGTTTGAGCCTGGCTTCCAGCAAAGTGACTTCTTATACATTTAACCAGTTGTTGAACTTTAATCGTAAGTTCAACCTGCATAATGTGAGTGCGGTACTGGGTCATGAGAATTATGACTACAAAGCAAGGGGTCTGGATGGTATGCGTATTGGTCAAAGCTTTGATGGTGTGTTCATGTATTCCAACTTCAATACCATCAACTCGCTGACTAACTCGCTGAATGAAGCCAAAGTGGAATCCTATTTCAGCAGCATCAATTATGACTTTGACAGCAAATATTTCCTGAGCATGTCAGCCCGCCGTGACGGTAATTCCAAGTTTGCTCCGGATGTGCGCTGGGCTAATTTCTGGTCAGTGGGTGGTGCCTGGAGAGTGGACCGCGAAAACTTCTTCAAGCTCCGTTGGGTGGATATGTTGAAGGTGCGTGCTTCCTACGGTAAAGTGGGTAACTCTGGTGGCCTTTCCAACTATCCCTTCCAGCCTGGCTATAGTATCGGATACGACAATGCGACTTTCCCCGGGGTTTTGCTTTCTGAATTGGGAAGCCCCGCTCTCACTTGGGAAACACAGAATCCGCTGGATTTCGGAGTTGACTTCTCTATGTTCAAAGGACGTCTGTCGGGTACAGTTGAATACTTTATCCGCAAGAGCTCAGGTTTGATCTTTGCAGTTCCGCAACCGTATCAGAATGGTGGTACCCCAGGTGGTCCCTTCTCTATTGACCAGAATGTGGGTAACATGCGCAACAATGGTATCGAAATTCAGTTAACGGGTAACCTGGTACGTACCCGCGATTTCAACTGGAATCTGACTGTTAATGCGACGAGCTACAAAAATGAGATCGTCAAAATGCCTCCAGAGCGTCAGACTATCCAAACCGGTAACTTCAGATGGGAAGCAGGTAAAGACCGCTACGAGTTCTTTACCCGTACATTCTATGGAGTGGATCCCGCGGATGGACAAGTACTTTACCTGGGAGTTAATGCCTACAACGCGGCTAATACAAGGCTGATTGATAAAGGCAATGGACAGATTGATACGGTGACTATTGATCACAACAATGCCCGTTTCAGCCATGTTGGAAAATCTGTTATTCCTGACGTTTACGGTAGCATCATCAATAACCTGACTTATAAGAATTTTGAACTGAACTTCACGCTTACTTATCAGTTGGGTGGTTACATTTTTGATGGTGTATATGGTGCGTTGATGTCTACAACATTGAATGGCAATACCTACCACGTTGATATGAAAAATCGTTGGCAGCAGCCTGGTGATATCACCAATGTTCCCCGCCTCGATGAAACGCGTAGTGCACAGTTTGGCGCAGCGTCTACCCGTTGGTTAACCAAAGGTTCCTACCTGGGCATCAACAATGTGAGCGTTGCTTATCGCCTGCCTTCTTCCATCATTTCGAAGATTGGAGCGGCCAATGCGCGTGTATTTGTAAGTGGTGAAAACCTTTACTATTTCACAGCCCGCAAAGGCATGGCTGTTGGTAATAGCTTTGCTGGCGGCACAGGTGATGATTATAACCCTGCCAGAATCGTGACTGCTGGTATTAGTGTTAACTTCTAAACTACGACATGATGAAAACTGTAATGAAAAATAAACTCATCCTGGCCCTGGTAGCCCTCGTGCTGCTTTCCACCGGATGTAAAAAAGACTACCTCGATGTGGTACCGCCCACACGATTGTCGACCGAAACCATTTTTTCCACCACCAAGAATGCTGAAGCGGCCATTAATGGTATGCACCGTATTCTTTATGTGCAGTGGTATGGTCGCCAGGCTGAGGGCGGACAAAGCGGTAACATGCTCTATATGGATGTGTTGGGTGAAGATTTTGTAATGACTGCCCAGGCCAATGGTTGGTTTGTGGCGGAATATCGTTGGCTGGCGCAGCGCAATGAGCTGAGCGCGATGGTTCGTTACAACTACGGCTTCTATTATGTATTTATTGGGAATGCCAACATGATCATTGCGAATATCGACAATGCAGTTGGACCTGAGGAAGACAAGCGTCGCATCAAGGGCCAGGCCTATGCTTATCGTGCCTGGGCTTATTACCAGATGGTACAGCTCTTTGGCGAACGTTATGTAGCCGGTGGCGACAACAGCAGCCTGGGTGTTTCCCTGGTGCTGGAGCCTCGCAGCGGTGCCCTTCCCCGCAATACTGTGGAAGAAGTATACACCCAAATCAATGCAGATCTTGACGAAGCTATCACCCTGTTGACCGGCATCAGCCGCCCGCACAAGTCTTACCTGAACGCGAATGTGGCCAAGGGTCTGAAAGCGCGTGTAGCATTGACCCAGCAGAACTGGGCACTGGCCGCACAGATGGCCAACGAGGCCCGTCAGGGTTATCAGTTGATGACCAATGCGGAATACCTGGATGGTTTCTCCGACCTGAACAACCGCGAATGGATGTGGGGTATTCAGCACCTCGATATTCATCCCACTTATTTCTATTCCTTCTTTGCTTACCTGGGAGATTTTTCCTCCACCAATACGCGCGGCAATCCGAAAGGTATTTTTGCACCACTTTATGCCAAAATCACTGATACGGATATCAGGAAACAATTATGGGATTCTACGGGTGCGAATACCAGCTTTCCGCTGGTAGCTGGTGGTACCCGTCGCCCCTATATGACCCGCAAGTTTCTCCTGGCTAATCCGGGTAATAGCAACGGCGATATGGTATTTATGCGCGCTGCTGAAATGTACCTGATTGAAGCCGAAGCGCTGGCCCGTATTCCCGGTCAGGAAGCCAACGCCCGCCAGGTATTGTATGAGCTGGCTGTAAATCGTGATCCGGCCTATACCCTTAGCACCAATAGTGGTCAGGCTCTGATCGATGAAATCCTGATCCAGCGTCGGGTAGAACTCTGGGCTGAAGGTTTCCGTTTCTACGATCTGAAGCGCCTGAACATGCCGCTTGATCGTAACGGCGGTAACCACGACGCGTCGTTGGCGCAGTTGATGTTTGAGCCTGCTGGCACCAAGAACTGGGTGTTCCTGATTCCCCGCGCGGAACTGGAATTTACACAGGGCATTGTGGTGCAGAACCCGTTATAATCTACATTACAATGCATAAAAAAAAGCCGCAGAATTCTGCGGCTTTTTTTTACGTACTACGTATTACGTACTACGTAGTACGTTGCGTTCGGCTGGTTCCCAAATTCCCAAATTCCCAAATACACAAATTCTCAAATTTTCATTAAGTGTTTCTGAAACCCCTGCCGGTAATTGCGCCCAATGGGCAGGTGCTTGCCCTGCACACAAACCGTGTCGGCCGTGCAACTTTGTATATGGTCCACGGCAACGATATAGGATTTATGGATTCGCAAGAACCGGTTTTCGGGTAATTTCTCCTGCAAGTACCCTATACGCTGATAAGTGAGAATGGTTTGCTGCCGGGTAATGATGCGAACATAATCCTTGTCGCTTTCGATGTATAAAATATCGGGCAGCATGATCTTCACCAGGTCGCGGTTCACTTTAAAATAGAGATAGGCTTTTTCGAAAGCGTCATCCGCCGTAACCGGATCCCCTGATTGCTTCAGCCATTCCTGTTGATTAAACTTGGCGAGCGATTTCAGAAAGCGATCGAAGCTGATGGGTTTTACGAGATAGTCGAGCACATCCAATTCAAATCCATCCACGGCAAACTCACGATAAGCGGTAGTGAGGATAATCCGGGGCCTGTCACGCAGCGATCGGATAAGTTCAAGCCCGGTCATCCGAGGCATTTGAATATCGAGAAATAAAAGGTCTATACTTTCCTTTTGCAGGAGGCTGAATGTGTCGATGGCATTGGTACAGGTACCCTTCAATTCCAGGTCGTTCATGCGGCCAATATAACTGGCCAGCAAGTCGCGCGCAGGTTGCTCATCATCCGCGATCAGACATTGAATTTTCATCTGGCTGGTTTTTAACTTTCAGTACCACAAGGTAGGATCCATCTTCTTTCAGGTATTTCAACTCATGCTGCCCGGGATAAAGGATTGACAGTTGTTTTCGCACATTCTCCAGACCCAAACCATTTTTTCCGTTTGATGATATTTTGTTTTCGCCCTGGCTGTTCTCTATCTTGAAGGTTAGCCAATTGTCCTTTACGGAAAGGTCTATCCGAATCCAGCTTCTACCTGTTTCATTGTACACCCCATGTTTGAAACTGTTTTCAACCAGGGGCAATAAGAGGAGGGGGCTGATCAAAAAATCATCCAGCTTGTCGTACACATTCACCGATACATCGAGCCGGTCAAGGTAGCGCATCCTTTCCAGCTCCACATAGTTGCGGATATATTCCAGCTCCTTGCTGGCCGATACCCAGTTGGTACGGCTATCATAAAGCATATAACTGAGCAGGCCCGATAAGCGGTAGATGGGATCCGCTGTACTGTCTTTTTGGCGAACAGCCTGTGAATAGATATTGTTGAGTGTATTGAATAAGAAATGGGGCTGCACCTGCGATTTTAAGAGTTGCAATTCTGTTTCCGTCTTCGCCTGCAACAGTTCACGTGCCTTTCTTTGTTGCCGGTGCCACTGATCGGCAAAATAGAACATGGCGTAAACGGCAACTATCAAAAATACACTCATGCCTTCTATCAGCATCTTGGGCCAATACAGCCAACTCATGCCTTCCAGGTAGTCGGGGTGATACCGGGGATAGGTATAGAAATAGTTGAAACTGCGGCGGACAAGGGCGAAGCATACAAAGCTTAATACGACCGCCGCCCAAAACAGCCGGCGATGGTCGCGCAAATATAATTTTTGTATCAGCAAATGTACTACCACCCAAGAAGCCAGCATACTAATGGGCACTATTACCAGTGCATTGATGAAATAGCGGTAATACTCACTGGCAAGGGCCGCGTTGCTCAACCATTCGTAGCAGAAATAACAACCCCAAAATACCAGGTTGAATCGGATCAGTGTGTAACGGTTCTCCTGCATCTGTTCTTAAAGTTAGCAAATGACCTGTTGTATGCGCCGATATTTCGACCAACGACCTACCTGCACCACCAACGGTTTTGAGCGGGAAAGGGCGGTTAAAGTGGTCGAATTCCGGCTTCGGTCGAAAACTTCAGTTCGCAATAAAGGAATGGTTGCAATTTGATACAAAATGGCTGCCATGATACATTTTTATTTTTGCCTGCTTACGGGCATCTTTCCGGGGAAGCTCCATCAGTGGCTGTCCTCTCAGAAGGAAAATCAGGGATTAATCAATGTTGACCTGCTCTTCGCCAACCAACGCTCAGAAGCCTACCAGCATCTTGCTTCAGGCCAGTCCGGAAAGCCAGGGGCAGGAAGGCATTTGCGACAATTGGCCAGGGCCGAAAAATTGCTGCAAAAACAACTCGTCAGGGCCGAGGATACCCAACTCCGGATCCATCGATTTATTAGTGATTACCCGGCCTTGCAGTTATTATCAAAAAGGCTTTCTTATCGCGATAAGCTCGGGCATATTCACCCCCTTCATGTGCTGGTGCATACCGGTCGGCTAAGTGGCGATATCCGGGTAGCACAAACCCAGTTCCAGATCGATCAAAACGATCAGTTATCCTGCACTTTGCCGGGCGGTGAACGCATAAAACATGCGGTACTGATTACGCTGGATAAGGGGCAATTTATGGTGGATGCCTTACCGCACGAACTGGGGCATATCCTGGCACTTGCCGCCGACCCCCGTGGTTATTATGAACTTTTGCGCCAACGCCCCATGCATTTCGACTGCCAGTCGCAGTTCAGGCACCCTGTGGCTGCGCCCGCCATCGCTATGCAGGAAAGCGATTAGGTGGGTATTTGTTCATTTACAATGAACTGGTTGCTGTCAAATTTGAGAATTTGGTAATTCGGTTATTTGTGTATTTGAAAGCGAACAGGTTCGAATTTTGTTGCCGACTTTCTAAATTGATACTGTGCCAGATCGCACACGCCCTCCCTTCTTGCAACCAACCCAAATCCCCAAATCCCCAAATTCACCAAATCCCCAAATCCCCAAATTCCCCAAATCCCCCAAATCCCCAAATTCCCCCACCTGCCGTCTCTATTTTGCACCCGGAATTCGCTACCTTTGCGCGTTCCCGGCATCTTCCGGGCCAACCCCCAAAGTCAATGAAGAATATCCGGAATTTTTGCATAATCGCCCATATCGATCACGGTAAATCCACCCTGGCTGACCGTCTTTTACAGAGCACCGATACCATTAGTGAGCGGGATATGATGGATCAGGTGCTGGATGATATGGACCTGGAAAGGGAAAAAGGCATTACCATTAAGAGCCACGCCATCCAGATCAATTATAAGCACAAAGATGGACAGGAATATATATTGAACCTGATCGATACCCCTGGTCACGTCGATTTTAGCTACGAAGTGAGCCGTGCCCTTGCCGCCTGCGAAGGCGCCCTGCTGCTGGTGGATGCCACACAGGGTATACAGGCACAAACCATCAGCAATCTTTACCTGGCTATCGAAAACGACCTGGAGATCATTCCCGTTATCAACAAGATAGATATGGACGGGGCGATGATTGAAGAGGTGAAAGATCAGATCATTGAACTCATCGGTTGCAAACCAGAGGAGATTTTGCTGGCCAGTGGTCGTACGGGTCTGGGTGTGGACGCCATACTGGACGCCATCGTGGAGAAAATTCCCGCTCCGGAAGGGGACGAGACTGCACCCCTACAGGCATTGATCTTTGATAGTGTGTATAACAGTTTTCGCGGTATCATCGTTTATTATCGAATCCTCAATGGCGTTATTCGGAAAAATGACCTGGTACAATTTGTTTCCACCGGGCAGGAATACGAGGCCGCGGAAGTGGGTATCCTCAAGTTGAAGATGACCGAGAAGCGCGAAGTGCGGGCGGGTGATGTTGGCTACATCATCACCGGAATCAAAAATGCCAAGGAAGTTAAAGTGGGGGATACGATCACGCTCGCTAATAACCCTACACCCGAAATGATCAAGGGTTTTGAAGAAGTAAAGCCCATGGTATTTGCGGGTATTTATCCGGTGAATACAGATGAGTTTGAAGAGCTGCGCGATTGTATGGATAAGTTGCAGCTCAACGATGCCTCACTCACTTTTGAGCTGGAAACCAGCCAGGCCCTGGGCTTTGGTTTCCGATGCGGATTTCTGGGAATGCTCCACATGGAGATCATCCAGGAAAGACTGGAGCGCGAATTCGACCAAACAGTCATTACAACAGTACCCAACGTAAGTTTTATAGCACACCTTACAAATGGTGAAACGGTTATTGTTAACAATCCAACCGAGTTTCCCGATCCGGTTAAAACCGAAAGCATCGAGGAGCCCTTTATCAAAGCGCAGATCATCACCAAGCCCGACTATATCGGCAATATCATGACTCTCTGCCTGGGCAAACGTGGAATTCTCATCAATCAAAGTTATCTCACGACCACCCGGGTGGAACTGATTTTTGAGATGCCCCTTACCGAGATTGTATTTGACTTTTACGATAAATTGAAGTCGCAGACCCGCGGCTATGCTTCTTTTGATTACCACCCGATCGGCTATCGCGAAAGTGATATTGCCAAGATGGATATCCTGCTCAATGGCGACAAGGTGGATGCGTTGAGTGCGCTTATCCATCGCAGCCGGGCCCAGGAATTTGGCCGCAAGCTCTGCGAAAAACTGAAGGAACTACTGCCGCGTCAGCAATTCCAGATTGCCATACAGGCCGCTATTGGCGCCAAGGTTATCGCGCGTGAAAATATTTCCGCTATGCGCAAGGACGTTACCGCCAAATGTTACGGTGGTGATATCAGCCGTAAGCGCAAACTTCTCGAAAAGCAGAAGGAAGGTAAAAAGCGCATGCGCCAGATTGGAAACGTTGAAGTACCGCAGGAAGCCTTCCTGGCTGTGTTGAAGCTGGATGATTAGGATACGATTCTTGACTATGTCGGCCATTTTTTCCATACGAAAAAAGTTTGTTCAGCTCATGCTGGTTCTCGTATCGGCAGGCATATTGAACGGTATGCTCGATACGCCGGATATCGTTTTGCCGCGAAATGCAGATGACTATAACGAACTGGAGAGTATTGCCGAATGGGTGCTGGAAGATCTGATGGATATGGAAAACGCCATGCCGGAAGAAGACAATCCGGAAAAGGATCTGAAAAAAGAGAAATCAGCCGGCGATTGGTGGATAGACGCAGTTCCACCGGCACTCAACAACATACCAGCCATCTCCGCCAATTTCCAGATACACTCCAACAACTCCTGTCCACAACCCTTTATTTCTATTCCCGTTCCGCCTCCCAACGCATAACCAGGCCGGTTTACCGCAACCGGAAAATCCCGGAAACAATTTTAGTTTATCACCTGGTTATTTATTCATGAAAAAACTACTTTTTTGCCTGGGCATGCTATGCCCCTGTGCCCAGATATTTGCACAGCAGAACGACAGTCTTCGACAGCTCCATAACCAACTCGACAGCCTTTATATTGCATCGGTGGAAACAGGCAGTTCGCCCATCAAAATTCTGCACGCGGAACCCCTGTTCATAGACCTGATCAGGGATTTGGGTGCCCGCAAAGGCGAACGGGAATGGAATATCGGTATGCAATTGACCGACAACCTGGGTTTTGATGCCATTGGGGCGCTAATTGAATACGAGTTTGCGCCGCTTGACCGGTTGGGGCTCGAAGTGGAACTTCCCTTTACTTTTTATAGTCCACAAAAAGGGAGACCAACCGATAGCCTTCCGTCGAATCGGCTCGAAAGCCTGAAGTTGGCGGGCCAATGGACTTTTCATGTTTCGGAAAAACAGCGGGCCTCCTTTGCGCTGGGATATATTCATGAATTCCTGTTGCCTTCGTTCAGGGATATGCGGGGAATTCAGGTACGCGGCCATCTCTTCAATCCCTTCTTAATTGCGGCCAAACGCTGGGGCGATAACTGGCATAGCCTGATTTATACGGGTCCGCGAATGGAGAAAGAAGCGAAGCATACGTTGCAATTTTCCTATGAGGCGAATTCCAATATTCACTACATGATTCCCGGAACCCGCAACTTTGTTGGTGTTGAATTCAACAAGAGCTGGGCACGGAATGATTTTGACATGGTGATTCGACCCCAGATGCGTTTAGGTATATTCGACAACCTGTTAATCGGAATAGTAGCAGGGGTACCCGTGCGAAGGGAGAATCAACGGCTGAGCATGTTTACCCGTTTGATATGGGAGCCGGGGCATGGAAGAAAATAAGAGGAAAGGGCCGGGTAAGTACCCGGCCCTTTTATGGATAAAACTCACTCAATTCTTTTCTTGTTTTTTTCGGATTGTTCATCCAGTTTCTTCTGGTTGGGATTCCCCTTTTTATCAAGTATCGGGGCTTCCATGGGTGGGTTACCCATCAGGGGATCCACGCCTTCCATATCCATCTTGAAATCGAAGGCCTTATTGATGTGCACCCATTTTCCGTTATCCCATTTGAATGCTTCATTATCGCCATCCGGTATAAGGGTCCAGGGATTTTCCGGTTCGTTGGTTTCTGAAATCAGATGATCAATCAGGATCATTTCCAGGTCGGGAATGAAGTTGGCGAGTACCCGGGCATCTTTCTTGTATTCGAGTTCAACCCGGAAAGCAGAACGTATCTTTTTCAAGCTATCGGTTTGGTAATGGAAAAAAGGACCACCAAATACGGGCTCGCCTCGACCATTAAAGTGCAACACTTCTATCCATTTCTTATTACTGCGGATGGAATGGAAATCAAGGCCAAATAGCGTATAATATTTTTTTCCGCGGAATTCCGTTTGTATCATGTTGTAGTACACAGCACCAATCCAGTGGCTGGCGTCTCTCACGCTGTCGGCAGCGTTAGGGGTAAATTCGGAGTAATCGCGAAGGGGGAAGAGGCGGAGACTTCCATTACCGGTTCGCACCTGTATAGCTCCCCGCTGGCGGGAATAGTATTCGTTGTACTGCAGGTTCCAGGTAAAAATGCGGAAACTGCTGTCGGGTGCATACAGGCGGGAAATGCCCTGTACAGAATCAAAGGGATATTCAAATGAATGGGGTACCTGCAGGGCGCGTACCAGCGTACGCGTAAAAGCGCTATCCGATTTCATGCGCTCTTCGGGTAGCGAATCCGTAATCATTTTGCGCGCCAGCAGGCGCAGGTTCACTTCAGTATCCTGCAATCGCTTCAAATTGCCGCTATTGAGCTTTTGCGCCTGAGCGGCATCCTGGACCAGGCAAAACAATAAAATAAGACTGAAATTTTTCATACATTGTTTAGACGAAGAACAAGGGTTTAAAGTGGCATCATCGGCCGAAGCGCTAACGGAAAATCGGTCGCTAAATTTTACTGGCCTTCACAAAGCTTTCACAAATTGCGCCAAATCCTCGAAAATCATGTCGATATCCGGATGCGGAAGGGATATTTCCTTGTTGGTGGTGGTCAGGAATACGGTGTACATGCCCGCATTTCGACCAAATTGCATATCGCTTACATTATTGCCAATCATCAGGCATTTATTCGGATGAATGCCCGGGAAATCGTTGCGGGCCCGTACCGCCATACCGGGATTGGGCTTCCGGATCGGGTCTTTATCGCTGAGCGCGGTGGCATAGTACACGGCGTCTATTTTTCCCCCGGCAGATTCAATGGCGCGGCACATATTCGCGTTAATCTGCTGCAACATTTCTTCCGTCATCAATTGCCGGCCCACGCCGCGCTGGTTGGTAACCACAAACGTAAACCGAAACTTTTCTTTCAAGCGGCGAAACAGTTCAGGAGCGCCGGGCATGAACCGGAATTCGTCGGGTTGAAAGATATAACTGCCTGGTTTGTCCACATTGATTACCCCATCGCGGTCCAAAAACAGGGACCATTCCTTATCAATATCCGATAGAGACAGTGCTGGCATCTGCAGTTCCTTCTTCGCTTTTTCATAATCCTCGGGAATGCCAATATCAATAAAATAAGCATCCTGCGCCAGTCCGGCGATTTTACCTGCCGCTACCTGGGGTTCCAGGAAATCTTTCTCAAACGATGACTTTACCGGAATTCCGGAAGCGAGAAAGGCTTCGCGATGGAGGATATAGACACCAGCATTGATCAGACCCGATGCGGTCCGTTGTTTTTCGCGGAATGCCCGCACAAGGCCATCGGGGTCTTGTTCCACCGAACCATATCGTTCAAAATTCTGCATGGGTTTTAAGCCCAGGCTGCAGATGGCAGCCGTTTGCACATGCAGTTTTGTTAGGGAAGCAATGTCCGCTTCAAAAAGGGTATCTCCATTTACGATTACCACCTGCGAGGTTTGGCAATGCGTAGCTGCCATACGAATCGCACCTCCGGTTCCGAGGGGTTCTGCTTCGATGGCACAATCATAATTTAAGGCCGCAAATTCGTCGTGCAGATAACGTTCTATCAATTCATGCTTGTAACCCAACGAAAAAACAATCCTTTCGATGCCCTGGCTGCGCAGGTAGCGGATCACATAAAACAGAAAGGGCCTGCCGGCTACCGGTGCCAGGCACTTGGGTAAATCGGGTAGGGCGCTCCGTAGGCGGGTTCCCAAACCACCCGCTAAAACGATCGCTTCGGTGATGCGATTTTCCGTTGATGCTTTTTGCGACAATTTCCTTTAATTTAAGATTCAGGAAAACAGACTTCTTCCACCAGTTGGCAAATGATATGGCCCAGCAGCATATGTGCCTCCTGAATGCGGGGCGTATTGGTACTGGGTATGGCGATCAGATAATCAGCATGGTCTTTCATTTTTCCTCCGCTTTGTCCGGTGAGGCCTATGCAGATCATCTTTTTCTGGCGGGCCGTTTGAAAGGCCCGGATCACATTTTCCGAGTTACCGGATGTGCTCAAACCGATCAGCACATCACCCGATTTTCCCAGTCCATCGATCAGGCGTGCGTAGATATGATCATAACCATAATCGTTGGCGACGGCCGTAAGGTAAGAGGTATTACAATGAAGCGCCTCCGCGGGCAGTGCTTTCCGGTCCTTGTAGAAACGGCCCGAAAATTCGGCTGCCAGGTGCTGCGCATCAGCCGCACTTCCACCATTTCCGCAAAAATAAACATGACGGCCTTCCCGGAATGTTTGGCTGAGGAGTGCTACGATCTTATTCACATTTTCGAGCAAAGCGGCATCCTCCAGTAATGACTGCTGTAAATGGATACTTTCTTTTATGAGGGAGGGGATCTTCATACGTTTAGAAACTCAGGGTGTTGAACCTGAAACCGGCAAATTAGATAAAATTGGGCTAAATGGCCCTACGGAACAGAAACGCACCGTCCTTCATTAAATACTCCAGGTTTTCAATCCGTGCTTGGTAAACTGATAGCGCCGGTAGCGGCCGCCAAATTTTTGCAACTCCTCAATTACCTGGTACTTGCTGTTGCCCGGACAATAGAAGATCATAAATCCTCCTCCACCTGCACCAGAGATTTTTCCGCCGGTGGCGCCGGCCGCTTTGGCGCTTTCGTAAATCTCTTCCAGTAGTGTATTGCTGATTCCTTCTGCCATTTGCTTTTTTTGCTGAAAGCCAAAATCAAGAATTTCTCCCACTTCATGCAACTGACCTCTCAGTAAGGCTTCCTTCATCTGCCTTGCCTGCTCCTTAAGCTGGTGCATGGCATCGATGGATTGCCCCTTTTGTTCCTTTACATTCCTGCTTTGTTTCTTGATGATCTCCGCCGATTCGCGGCTGGTGGATGTATAGTACAGGAGCAGATTGTTTTCCAGCTCAAAAAGGTATTCCTGCCGGATGCGAAGGGGGTTCACGATCACCTTATCGTCTCCATAAAACTCCATGAAGTTGACACCACCAAAGGTGGCCGCATACTGATCCTGACGCCCACCTGCCAGCCCCAGATCATATCGTTCTATTTCGTAAGCATAATGCGCCATGTCGTATTCGCCAAGGGGCAAGCGAAGCATTTCGGTAAATGCGCCAATGATGGCCACTACCAGAGTCGAGGAAGTGCCCAGGCCTGAGCCGGCGGGCGCATCCACAAATGTGGAGAGCCGGAATCCTTTTTGGCCAATTCCATAATCTTTTTGAATACGATTATAAACACCTTTCAGCAGGTCGAGCCTGCCATCGATGGGTAATTCCTTCTGCCAATCGTAGCGCAACGACTCCTTGCGGTCGAGCGCCACCAACTCTATCACCGGCTCATCGAGGGGTTCAATCGTTGCCATGGCATACATCGAAACCGTTGCATTGAGGATGGCTCCTCCAAACTGGTCACAATAGGGGCTCACATCGGTGCCGCCACCGGCCAATCCAATTCGTAAAGGTGCTTTGCTTCTGTAAATCATTGATAATTCCTTTCGCGAAATTTTTTCGGGCTGGTCATGCGCTGATACCGGCCGTTTCAATAATGGTTTCCCGCATGCGCGACCAGCTATACTTTTTCTTTTCTTCCCGAAGATAGGGTAGAAAGGCAGATCCGCCTCTTGCGAAGAATGCCAGGATACCCTCGGCTATAGCGGCGGGATTAGGCTCAACAATCAGACCCGATTTGTTGTGTGGAACAAGATCGGGTAATCCTCCCACATTGGTCACCAGCATGGGCACTTCAAAATGGTAGGCCAGCGGCGTTACACCGCTCTGCGTGGCGTTGCGATAGGGCTGCACCACCGCGTCGGCGGCCGACAAATAATAGCGAACTTCCGAGTCGGGAATAAAATCGGTATGCAACAGCAGCAGGTCTTCTATGGCCAGTTGCCTGATAAGTTCCTGGTAGGGTTTCTCTTCTTCGTAAAACTCTCCTGCCACCAGCAATTTTATACCCTGCTCACGAATGCGGGGATCGGCCATGGCTTCGAGCAGTAGGTCCAACCCCTTGTATTTCCGGATAAAGCCAAAAAACAGCAATAGCTTTTGACCCGTATCAATGCCCAATCTTGCTCGGGCATCCTGCTTTGCCACCGGTTCCCCAAAATTATCGTAGAGTGGGTGAGTAACCTGGCGGGCTGGTTTATTGTTGCCAAATGCAACCAGGTCATCCATCACTTTCCTGCTCATCGTAATGAACGCATCGCAGGGTTTTAGAAAATAGCGCGTAAATAGTTTATCACCTGGTCGCTTTTCATGCGGAATAATATTATCGGCGATGCAAAGTACGCGCGTGTGCCTGTTTTTTTTAACCCTGCGCAGAATGGTTCCCAGGGCCGGGCCCATAAAGGGTAACCAGAACCGAACGATGATCAGGTCGGGTTTCAAACGGCGGAGACGATTTCCTACCCGAATCCAGTTGATGGGATTAACTGAATTGATGGCCGAATGAATGACCAGTCCCGCTGGAGCCGGTTCGGAAGAATACTGCGTGGTACCCGGGAAAAGAAAACCGGGATATTGTAAACTGAAGGAATAAATCTCACAAGAATGACCGGCATCGATGAATTCTTTGGCCAGGCGTTGGTTAAAACTGGCCAGTCCCCCACGAAGCGGATGCCCCGGTCCTATGATCAGCACACGGGCCATTATAATCCTTCTTTGGTTTCGATCAGGTACGAATTACGACCCGATGCGTTGCGCGATACCAGCTCACCTATAAAACCAGCCAGGAATAATTGCACGCCAATAATGATCGTGGTAAGGGCCATGTAAAAGCCCGGACGGTTGGTAATGGGATAACTGAAATCGATGATCTTGGATACCGTGAGATAGACTGATATGGCCAGGCCTATCAGGAAAAAGATTGTACCCCAGAGTCCAAAAAAGTGCATGGGACGTTTGCCGAATTTTCCCATGAAGAAGATGGTCATCAGGTCTAAAAAACCATTGATAAAGCGCGACCAGCCGAATTTGGTAACACCGTATTTGCGGGGGCGGTGTTCCACCACCTTTTCGCCAATTTTGCGGAAGCCCGCCCACTTGGCCAAAACAGGTACATAGCGGTGCATTTCGCCATAAACTTCAATGCTTTTCACGACATTTCTACGATACGATTTCAAACCGCAGTTAAAGTCGTGCAAATTGATCTTGCTCATTTGCCGGGCGGCGGCGTTGAAGAGCTTGCTGGGCAGGTTTTTGGTGAGCTTATTATCGTAGCGTTTCTTTTTCCACCCGCTCACCAGGTCGTACCCATCCGCAATAATCATGCGGCGCAGATCCGGAATTTCGTCGGGACTGTCCTGAAGATCGGCATCCATGGTAATGATTACCTCGCCGGCGGCGGCGCGAAAGCCTTCGTTGAGCGCCGCGGATTTCCCATAATTACGCTGAAACTTGATTCCTTTGATATGTGGATTCTGCTGGCGCAATTGGCAAATTACTTCCCATGACCGGTCGGTGCTGCCGTCATCCACAAATATGATTTCATAGCTGAGCTTGTTTTCCGTCACCACCCGTTCAATCCAGGCCGACAGTTCAGGCAGCGACTCCTCTTCATTAAATAGCGGTATGACAATGGAAATATCCATTATTGTTTATTTTTTCTGCGGAGTAAAAAGAATATTGACCAGGCCAGTGTGAAAATAGTACCCATCAGAAGGTACTGGAATATGGTGAAAGACACTATCGAAGCCATAAAGGATTTACGGTAGTTCGCTACCTTCTCATCTATTTCATTAGGCAGCACTTCTTTCATTTTTTCAAGGTCGGCCCGGTAATAGGAGGCCATATCATCTACAAATCCAGGGTTGGAGAGCACGTAGATTAGCCAGAAAACTACCATGATCAACGTGACAATCACAAAACAGCGAAAGCCCTGGTTGAATAAGGATCCAAACTTACCTGTATAGGCTGCGCTTCGCGAGTAGTCGCGTATGGTCCAGCCCACACCGGCACCGTAGAAGATATAGACCAGGTATTGAGAGCCTGAACTCGCCTCAATCTTGTAAAGGCTAAACAGGAGTATTGTTGCCAGAATAAGCCCGCCAGTAATAAATCCTTTTGTAAGTGGTGTCGTTTTCAACATTGTCATTTTAAGATTCGAGATGGATTTGTCCTTTGTTCAGTATTCCCAGTACTTTCCCTTTCAGGGTTTTTCCTATAAAAGGGCTGTTTTTCGATTTGCTCCGGAAAAATTCCGGTGTGCAGGTAACGGAAGCTTCCGGATCAAAGAAGCTGAGGCAGGCCCGCTCTCCGGTTTTTATGCTGGCGGCGGGCAACCCCAGAAGTTCCCTTGGCTGTATCGCCAGCAGTTGTACCAGCCGCTCTGTTGAGAGGGCCGGAATACTTTGCCGAAGCAGGGCAAAAGCGGTTTCCAGCGCAATCATTCCCGGTTTGGCATATTCGAATTCCAGCACTTTGCTATCGTATTCGTGTGGGAAATGGTGGCTGGCCAGGCAATCGACGGTTCCATCCATTATAGCCTCCCGTAGTGCATCGCGGTCGTCTTCGCTGCGATAGGGTGGAAGGGATTTCAGGTTGCTGTCGTAGCCAACAAGGTCTTTATCTGTGAAATGGAGATGAGCCGGGCTTACGGAACAGCTTACCTGCAGGCCTCCCTCCCTGGCGCGGCGAATATATTCCAGGGACTTGCGGGTACTTACACCGGTAAAGTGCAATCTCGATTCGGCATAGCGGGCGAGTTTGATGTCGCGGGCCACCATCAGTTCTTCGGCCAGCGAAGGCTTACCGGGCAAACCCAGTTGGGTACTGATGATGCCCTCGTGCATGAGTCCGTGCGGATTAATGCTGCGGTCGTCGGGAACCTGTATCACGAGGCCCTCAAAGGCTTTCACGTATTGCAGGGCTTTGAGCAATAACCCCGATGACTGAATAGACTGGGTACCATCGCTGAAGGCCAGGGCGCCACTATGGCGCATATCGTACATCTCTGCCAGCTCCTTACCCTCGGTATTGCGCGAAACAGCGCCGATAGGGTGAATGCTTACGGGCAGCGATCTTGCTTTTTGTACAATATATTCCACTGTGGATTTGCTGTGCACACAGGGTTGTGTATTGGGAATAACGAGTACATCCGTAAACCCGCCTTTGGCGGCCGCGGCGGCACCTGTTTCGAGGGTCTCTTTGAACTCATAGCCGGGATCGGCAAAATTGGCGAACAGGTCTACCCATCCGGGGGATACGCAGGCGCCTTTCAGGTCCACCACTTTATCAGCTTCGTTGCTTAAACCGGAGCCAATACCCTGAATCAGCCCATCATCAATGAATAAATCGGTAACGGCCCCATTATGTGGGGAGGAAGGATCCGTAATCCGGCCTTGCTTAATGAGGATTTTCATTAAGGGGCGAAGTTAACGGTAAATTGGGTAAATTGATCAATTGCCCCTGAGGGCCATCCGTTAAGCGCCCAATTGCCTGATCGCGTTTTCATGGTGCGAATCGTGCTCGGCCATAAAGAAAAGATGATCCACCAGCCGCATGGGCTTTTGGAGCCTGGGGTGCAACAACTCGCGTGAGGGATTGACAGGCTTTTCCCTCAGCATCCCAATGGTAACCGCCCGTATGGCTGCAAAACGATCGAGCAGATGGCTGAGGGGCTGGCTATTGAAATTGCCTTCGTCAGTAGCCCTGTTATTGAGATCGGCCGGGGATAATTCCTTCATGGTTCCATCAACTGCTAAAAACTCCCGGATACGGGTTTGCCATAAAGCTTCCAGCACAATCAGGTGACCCACCTGTTCCAGGGCCGACCATTTACCACCCGGTTTCTCGCTTAGCTTTTGTGGAGGAAAATCAGAAAACAGGCGGCGCAATTTTGGAGGAAATTCCTCCAGGCGGTCTATTAATCCGGGAAGAATATCCGGCTCAAATGAAAAATCAAATTTGCGGTCGAACCAGCGTGCGGTTTCAGGCATCAGCTTGTTTTTGGCAAATTTGCTTCGCTTTTGGTTTTGGCGGATGTATCAGTTTTGACATTAAAGTGTGCATCAGTAGCATCCATTACCCGACTATAGCTTCATTAATGTATTCAAATCAAAATCGGCATGACGCCAGGCTTTTTCAAATCGGATATGCACCTTTTGCGCTTCCAGGGTCTTACCCTGCTTTGTCAGCGCTTCATATAATCCGCGAAGGGCCCAGCCATTTTCTTTCCAGATGGCCAGGTCTTCGCGGTACACCTTTTCTGCATCGCTGTATCTACCGGCTTTCAACAAGGCCTGGCCCAAATGGTGCCGTACCGAAAAGAACCAATCCGGTGGCTCGTTGTAGTTCAGGTTGTCTTCAATGACAATAGCTTTTTCGTATTCACTGATGGCTTTATCATATTCTTTTTCGTTTATGAAAGTTTCCGCGGACAGTACATGCACGGCAATCTGTACAATATCCGACATGCTATTGATATCCCAGATCGTCATGGTTTGCAGCGTGGAATCTTTTGCCAGTTTCTTCAGGCCTGCCAGTTCGGTCTCCGCATTTGTCTGGTCATTTTTTCCGAGGAAGGCCATCCCCCTCGCATAATGCAGAATGGCGCGGGGATACAGCAGGGCTGTGTCGAGGTCTTTTACGGATAACAGGCTATCCCAATAAGCAAACTTTACCGCTACAAAGAGCGGTACGGTGTAATAATGTTGCAAAGTGCCCCAGCCTGGTTGCCGCATTACATCCAGGGCCGTTTTCTCCTGCACTTTTTTGGCCGCTTCCCAGGCGAGTTTGGAATTACCTTCGAAGGTGGCTGTGGCGGATAAATAATGATAATTATGCGGGTAATAGGCGAGGGGATAAGCGCCCTGGGCATGACAGGCCGTTACGTAGGCGCTATCGGATTTTACAGCGGCCATATTGGCCAGGGAACCGAGGTGATAATCGCCCGTCCAGATATAAATATGCGATGGCATGTGCACCAGGTGTCCTGAACCCGGGACCAGTGTCATCAGGAGATTGGCAGCAGCCAGTCCTCTTTCGGGATTGGCGGAAGCCTCCACGGCATGAATATAGAAGTGTGGCGCGCCAGGATGTCGGGGAAATTGTTTCATCAGTTTCTCCAGTACGTTCACGATCTCCGCTGTCCAGGGCCTGGGCTTTTTGGTTTTTTTATCATACAGATCCCAGGGATGTAAATCCATCATCGATTCAGCATAGAGGGCGCTGATATCCGGATCGTCGGGATAGGTTTCATACACTTTTTTCATCGCGTTGGCGTAGGCGATATCGAGTGGACTCCTGTCGGAGGGAGGCTGAGCAGTATAACGTTTCGATAAAGCATTGATCAATGCCTTTTCTTTTTCGGTTACATTACCGATAAGTTTCATGGCTTTTTGAATAGCACCATAGGCCCGCTCATAGTTATCCTCTTCCATGCCCGCATTGTAATTGGGACCCAGCACAAAGGCAAAACCCCAGTAAGCCATCGCGCAGGCGGAGTCCAGTCGCGATGCTTCATAAAAGGACCTTGCGGCTTCCGCATGGTTAAACCCATACGAGAGCATCATGCCCTGGTTGAAATAGGTCTGCGCCTCCTGGCTTTGAGTGGTAATGTTGAAATCGACTCCCTCCAGGCCCTCCAGCAGGGGAGCTTTTGTGCCGGATGAATACCAGGCCTTATCCGAAGTGGGAGTTCCACAGCCGATGGCGGCGCTGCGGCTTGATATGTCCATTTTTTCTTTCTTGTCGCCAGATTCCTGGCAACTGAAAATAATAAGGCAGACAGGGACAAAAAGCAGTAGTCTGATCATGTTGCTGAATTAAAGATGAATGATCCGTACAAAAACTGCTACCTGATCCGGGCCTGTTTAGCGACTAAATGCGCGAAGAATAAACCAACTTAAATATAAGATTTTTATCACTTGTAGCCGGTTTACGGTTTTTCAGGGCCTTTTGCTGCGAAGGCTATTTTTGTAGGTCGCACCATGGCAAATTTGTTCACTCACCGAAAGCAAAAAGACCCTTGATTGCTCAAGAGTCTTTTGCTATGTCGGGGCAATAAGACAAATTTCGAACAATTTTTTTACAGATTTGAACAAATTAAATTATAGTTTACAACATAAAATAAAGACATAATTATTTAACGATACAGAAATTAATAAAGTCATTATAATCTTACAAATATTGATAAACTTTAAACATTGGACATTTTTTTAATATCACATTGAAGATATGTTATTTACAAAACATATTTAAATTTTTATATTAACAACAATCCGATTACTCCCCCAATATAAATAAGCACAGCAATCCAGGAATCAATTCCCATTCCCCATTTTCGTTTTGGGGATTGAATTATCATACCCAGCAGATAAACTGCCGTAAGCACTATGGACAGAGAGGTTAGATAAATATCTGAATTATGAGCATCTGTTAAGATGGACCTCCCGGCCAAAATATTAGCCACAAAAAACAATGTAGGCAAAAAAGAATTACCCCCAAAAATATCACTGATAAGTGGCGGATATCTTTTATGTTTTACAAAAGCCAGGCCACCTGATATTTCAGGTGTTGCCGTAATTAATGAGAGTATGGTGGCCCCAAATACAACTCCGGATATATTATAATGAGCAGCAATTTTTTCACCTGTATTAGCAAGTAGTACACCAAAAAACAGAATAATTAGAGCAACAATTATAAGTTGTATTAAAGCACTTTTCTTTGTCAGCTTTGTTCTATGAATCATTTCACATTCGATTTTGGGCAGCATCTTTTGTGCTTCACACTGTTTAATAACGAAAAGGCTTAATATCCAGGAGCCTAATATCATTGCTTCAATAGGGGAGACATTCTGCATAACAAATTTTTCATCAAACCGTGACCCCATAATAACCAATGCTAAAATAGCACATAAGAAAAGACCCTGAGCAATAGAGTTTCTGTTTGATGTAAGTGTTGACAGCGGCTTATCTTCATTCTTTCTTGAAGCAAAATCAAACAAAACAAGCAACACAGTCTGTATCGCAATGCCACCCAAAATATTCCCTAAGGCTAATGATGTATCACCTTTTTGAACACCTATAACTACAATAACAATTTCGGGAAGGTTTGTGACAATGGCAAGCATTATAGTACCACCAAAAGCATCGCCCAGGTTGAACTCATCTGCAATAAATTCTACAATAGCCGAAAGCTTGTTACTAAAATACCAAATTACTGCCCCGGAAAAGAGGAACAACAGTACACTTTGCGTAATGGAAAGCTGAAGGTTCATTTTTATTGCTTTGTGTATATTAGAAAATTGATTTGCTCTTCAGCCATATCATAAAAAGAAAGAGACTTAAACAATGAGAATAGCACAGATAGCTCAGTACATGCTATTACTAACTTTTTTTTACTCCCAAAGCAGGCCGTCATATACTTTTCTGTTTCTATTGTATCAATTGCCTCACCTGCATACACTTTAGTTCTCAACTTATCAATCATCAGTTTTATTTCAGAATTAATTGACAAGCAGCTAATACCTGCTTTGTTAAAATAATCAGCAATATACATTGATTCCATTGTATACATTGTACCTAAAAGATATATTTCTTTTACCGAATGACGAAGCAACTGAGCAGCCATTAGCTGTAGCGGATGTACAATAGAAAAACTGAAGACTGAATGTTCCAATATTTTATCCAATGTCTCATGTATGGTGATATTGGGCATCAACAAATTTAGTACGCCTGCCTCTTCAAAATAATTGAGGTATGGCATCAGTGCATCTTCAAGTTTTTTAAACTGATTGGGCAGATATGGGTTGATTTTATTAAAATCAGCATTTACTAAAATAGAAGGGAAAGTACTGTATCCACCTTTCTTTTTACTATACTCTTCATTAAGCCTTTTTAAGTAGTGCAGCGTTGAAACAGCACCCAATCCTAAAATACCTGTCTTAATTTCTTCCATTACTAATGTCTGAGAAGTATATAATCAGCAAACAAATTGTTGCTGTCTGTAACTTTTTCTACCCAGGTAATATCTGTTTTGGATAATATCTTTTTAATAATACTATCGTTATATTTCCTGGATACTTCTGTATGTATCAGCTCTCCTTCTGTAAAGAAAAAAGTATGGCCGCTTACGTTTACTTCTTGAGACCTTTTACTTCGTAAATAGCTTTTTGCTATCCCCTCATTTTCATCATAAACAGGGTAATGTTCAAACTCCTTTACATCAAAATTTCCATCTAACTCCCTGTTTATCCTATGCAGCAGGTTAAGGTTAAATGCTGCTGTTATACCCTGAGCATCATTATACGCAGGTAATATTAATTCTTTGGGTTTTGTTAAATCAACACCTAAAATAAGTTTATCTCCGGGATACATATTTGCGCCCAACTGGTAAATAAACTCTGTAGCTTCATCATCGGGCATATTCCCGATGTTTGAACCAAGGAATAAAATAATCTTTTTATTACCATCCTGTTTAAGCCTGCTCAATGACTGAAAATATTCCATGTGCATGGGCTTAACCTTTAGTTCAGGCAGCTCTTTTAAAAGCATGTTTTCTAAACCCTCTAACGCATTTAAAGAAATATCAACGGGATAATACTCAAAGCTAAATTTGCGTAACTGTAACTCCCTTAACAAGTGAATTGTCTTTGTTCCATCTCCTGCTCCCAATTCTATAATATCATATTTTTCCTCCTTTTCTAACTGCATTGCAGCAATGAGTTCACTGGTTTTGTCTTGAAAAATATCCATCTCGGCCCTGGTGAGATAATACTCCGGCAGCGCCATTATTTTTACAAAGAGTTCATCGCCTGTGGCATCATAAAAATATTTTGATGATAGTTTTTTTTGAGGCTTGTTGCTTAACCCTTCAAGCACATCTTTTCTGAAATTTTCCTGCATTATTATTTCTTTAATCAATTTTCTATTAACACTACAGCACCCAGGCCCCCATCGGCACATACGCTTATTACTGCTTTTTTTCCTTTGCCCAATAAATGAAGCGACTTTACCGTCTGGCTAAGTATTCTTGCACCTGTGGCACCAAATGGGTGCCCAATGGCAATGCTGCTTCCGTTAGGGTTTAATTTTTCCATAGGAAATTTTCCAAAACTAAAATCTGTTCC
Source organism: uncultured Citrobacter sp. (assembly GCA_964395095.1). Lineage (GTDB taxonomy): Bacteria > Bacteroidota > Bacteroidia > Chitinophagales > Chitinophagaceae > CAYMZZ01. Next base: position 73,845 of record CAYMZZ010000001.1, on the reverse strand, counting down.
TGCTTTTTTTAGATGGGTTGCATCTTCTAAGTTTTGAATGGTGGCCAACACCTGTGAAGCAAATGCCTCGTGTATTTCCCAAATATCTATATCATCATATTTTAACCCATGCCTATGTAACAGCCGGGGTATAGCAAATGTGGGAGCCATTAATATTCCTTCTTCCTCAATATTTACACCAGCCATTTCCCAATCAATTAATCTTGCCTTATAGGGTGTGCTTAATTTACCCACAGCATTTTTTCCAGCCACCCATACTCCGGCAGCGCCATCTGTATATAATGATGAATTGCCTGCTGTTATTGTTCCTTTATCTGCAATGTCAAATGCCGGTTTTAAATGGGCAATGGATTGCACCGATGTGTTTTTTCTGGGTATCTTATCTTCTTTAATATTGTTAACTGGAAATACCAAATCATCATAAAACCCTTTTTCTTTTGCAGCAAAATATTTCCTATGGCTATCTACAGCCAATTCATCCTGCTTTTGTTTTGAAATATGCAGCCGGTAATCGGTAATTTGGGCATGTTGCCCCATACTTTTTCCGGTACTGCGGTTTACCCTCGGAACATAGTCAATGCCTAAAGAAAATATACCGCCAAGTAATTTAAGTTTTGCAAAAAAAGATTTTGCAGTACTCCATTTTTTTAACCATGCAGAAAATTTTGCATTAACTGCAACCTGTAAATTACTGGGGCTTTCTACACCTCCGGCAATTGCAATTTCATGGTTTGTAATCATAGATGCCGCCTGTATAGCAGCAACTAAAGAACTGCTACAGGCCAGGATGGTAGTGAATGATATAGTTTTTTCATCCAGCATAGAATCCATTACTGCTTCTCTTGCGATATTGCTGTACTTTACATTTTGTATAACCGTACCCCATATTACATAATCAGGGTTGATGCTTTCCTTTTTGTGCATTTCATTCAATACTTCTCTGGATAAATAGAGGCTATCGTATTGGGCTAATTGCTGTCCTGCTTTTGCAAAAGGCGTTCTTAACCCTGTAGCTATCCATATCTCTCTTTCTAATTGCATTTTAACTTATCTCCTTTAAATTTTCTAATGTTGTGGGTATTAATTCAGATATGGTTGGGTGCAGCACCATCGTATCCCTGATTAATGTATAATCTACACCGGCACTCATTATGTTGAGAAGGCTGGTTATTATCTCATCGCCACCGGTACCCAGCACACATGCCCCAATAATTTTATTGGTATCAGCGTTTACCAAAACTTGTATAAAGCCATAGGTTTCTCCTTTTTCCTTTGCCCTTGCAATTCTACTCATCTCTCTTTTACCTTCTAACAGTTTAATACCTTTGGCTAATGCATCTTTTTTCGTCATTCCGGCCCTGCCGAGTGGCGGGTCAACAAATAGTCCATATGTCATAATGCGGTCAGATATTTTTCTGCTGCCATCACCAAATAAAAAATTTTCCACTACCTGGTAATCGTTATAGGCAGTATGTGTAAATGCACCCTTGCCATTGCAATCGCCCAAAGCAAAAATCCCTTCTACACTTGTTTGGCAAAAATCGTTTACAGTAATAAATCCTCTTTGGTCTGTTTGCAGGGATGTATTTTGCAACTGTAATAAATCAGTATTGGGCAACCTGCCAATAGCGAGGAGCAAATGTGTGCCTTTAATTTTCTGCGAATTGTTTATGGTTACTGTATAAGTATTGCTGTCATAAGCCGGGGCTATTGATGTTGCATTTAAAATAAACTCTACACCATCAGCTTCCATAAATGTTTGAATGGTTTTGCTTACCTCCTCATCTTCCCGGCTAATAATATTTTCTCCTCTTTCAATAATGGTAATCTTGCTGCCAAAACGCCTGAACATTTGCCCAAACTCCAAACCGATATAACTGCCGCCTATTATTATTAAATGTTCAGGCAATTCAGTAAGGTCCAAAATGTTTTCATTGGTAAGCACATTCATACCCTGGTATTCTTCAGGTATAATGGCCCTGCCGCCCACATTAATAAATATTTGCTGAGCCGTTAATTGTTCACCATTTACTTCAACCTGGTAATTGGAAATAAACTTAGCTTCCCCTTCAATGAAGGTAATGTTTTCATTATCTGATAAGCCTGAACGTATGCCAGTAACTGATTTTGCTATCAGGTCATCTTTACGTTTTTTTATGGCATTTATATTTGCAGTAAAGCTGCCTTCAAAATTTACCCCCATATCACCTGCATGTTGTAAATCCCACATTCTTCTTGCAGATGCTACGTAGGTTTTTGTAGGTGTGCAACCTACATTGAGGCAGGTGCCGCCTACTTGCTTTTTTTCGATAAATGCTACTTTTTTCCCTTTTGCTGCTAAAGAAAAAACTAATGGAGTGCCTGCCTGCCCGGAGCCAATAATTATTGAATCAAATAATTTCATACTGAGTATCTATTTTAAAATTTTATTTTCAAGAATATTATGACCTGAATTTTAATTTGGCAATGATAGCGGGGGATAATGCTGCAGCATAGCCTGCACTGTCTGTAAGCACCCCTTTTATGCCACAGGTAGTTTCTATTGCAAAAGCTTCCGCCAAATCTTCGTAGTTAGAATCCCCGTCAAAACGGTGGTACTCCACTACATTAAAGTTTTCTGCATCAAATGCCTTTTGTAATGCCGGGCAGTAAATACTGTTTTCCTGCAAATTGAAATCATATTCAAAGCCCCGTTTGTTCAAATCAGTAATGGCTTGTGTAAGTGTTGCGTATGTAACCATGTTATATAATTTTTTATGCTACTGTTTTTGTTGTAAAGATTCATTAAGCTTACCCCAGGTGGTAATAATGTCCTTTGTGTAATTATCAGGCGCAGCCGATTCTTTCAGCTTATCATTTTTAAACCAGCCTAACTGTGTAGGGCTTAAATATTGTTCTACATTTTCACCATATGGTATTGCCTGGTTTATTTTAGTACGCTGTGCTGGCGAAAGCGGCAGGTAACGAAATGCTGTTTGCTTCAGGTAATATTGGGGGTCTTTATCAGTTCTGAATCCTGTTGAAGATTCAATAGTATAAAACCCTTGCTGATTCGCATATTCGTCAAGTTCCTTTTCTGTACTTATGGTTGGGTCATATACAATTTTTACCACTTCTTTTGAATCAACAAAGCCAGCTTCTGTACTGATAACCGATTTTTGCTGTGCTAATGAAGTTTCGCCTGACCAAAAGCAAGGCGTTTCATAAATTTTTGTTTTTGTATAGCCAAACAAAAGGTTAATGTCCTTTTCAAGCAGGTTAATATATTTCGGTTCTTTGATATTTTTATTAGCCAACGTCTCCTTTATTTTAAAAAGCATTGATACCGGCTCATAGTTATCCTCCAGTTTGGGAATAATGTCTTTCCCCGTTTCATCTACAAAACGTGCCACCGGATTATTCCAGGAAGGTTCATTATACAGTTTTAAAATTTCCGCATCACTACCTGGCCGGTTGTTATATATGGCTAGCGGTATAAATTCATTCTCAATTAAATCAACCATCAAAGGATGGCTGAGAACATTTCTGCCATAATTAACGCAAGTAGCACAGCCGGGTATTTCCTGAAAAAATAATAAAACAGGCTTACCGGTTTCTTTACTTTTTTGCAAAGCATCCTTGTAATTCCTGTGCCAACTTACTTTTCCCAGTTCTATATTCTGTTTTTGCGGATTTGTTTTTTCCATATTTTCTGCTGTAATTACCCTGTTATTTTGAAAGCTGCAAGCAGTAAGACCTATTAGAATAAGAAGCCCTGCTAGCTTGTGTACATTCTTGTTTAGTAAATCCATTTTTATACAAAAACGCTAATTAAATAAAACTTCCAAACCGTTCAAAGTGGCAGGTATAGCCATTAGGCCTTCTCTTCAAATAATCCTGATGCTCTGGTTCTGCCGGCCAAAAAGTAGAGTAGGGCTCCAATGTGGTTACTACTTCGCCTTCCCAACGCTTTGAGTCATCTACAATTTTTATTATTTCTGCCGCTGTTTGTTTTTCTTCATCGTTCTGAAAAAAGACAGCAGAACGATAGCTTGAGCCAATATCATTGCCCTGCCTGTTAACCGTTGTGGGATTATGAATACGAAAGAAGTAATCTAATATTTCCCTGAAATTTGTTACCGATGCATCGTAAGTAAGTTCAATACCCTCTGCATGCCCCGGATGATTTCGGTAGGTAGGGTTTTCGTTTTGCCCGCCAATATAACCTACTTCGGTATCCTTAATACCCGGCCTTACCCTGAAGAGTTCTTCCATACCCCAGAAACAGCCACCTGCGATGTACGCTTTTTTAAGATTTTCCATTTTTATTTATTTGATTGATTGTTTAAAAAGATTGTAAGCGCATGCCAATATTCTGTATAGTTGGGTGTAGCCTCCCAAAGTGATTTACTACCATGCCGTCCTTCATTTTTGGGAATAAATAGCTGACCCAGCCCATGTGGTATAGCGTTAAATATTTTTTCCCAACTATGCACTTCCCCTTTTGATGAGGTACATAATACAGGAATTGTTATTTGTGCAGCCCATTCGGATACAATTTTTTTATCGTACACAAAATATTCTCCCGGTGAAAAAGATATTGCACCTGAAAATATATCGCCATATTTAGCAGCCATTACTAATGCAACCGATGCTGAATAAGAACTGCCTAAAATGATTTTTTTAGAAGCAGGGAATTGCTGTGTTAAGTAATGGATACCTGCTTCAATATCTGGCACCGCATCAACATACTTTAATGGGAAATTTTTGCTATGTGCAAAACGAGCAGTTTGATTTTGAACTCCATTTACTTCGTTGCCACTTCGCTGGTCAAGTGCTAAACAAGAAAATCCTAATGATAACAATTTTGGCGCTGTTTCAATATACTCACCCCTGCTATATCCTGCCTGGTGGCAAAGTAATAGTACAGGAGCAGATTTATTCTCATGCTGATATAAATCCGCTGTTACCTCCACATTGTCTGCACTGTTAAATTTAATTGTTTTCATTTTCCATTATTAAATGTGTTGTAAAATATACCGGGCCACTTACTGTTTTATGCACCGGGCATTTTGAAGCAATTTCTTTTAACTTCAATTGTTGCTCTTCAGTAAGATTACCTACCAGTTTTATTTTTTTAGTGATGTGGTCAATCTTACCCATCTCTTCAATATCCAGCCCAATCTCTTCTGCATGTTTTTTGGCATAGGTGAGATAGACGAATACTTCCTGTAAATCCCATTTGCTTCTTTGTGCATATAGTTTTAAGGTAAGGGCAGTACAAGAGCCGATAGAAGCAACTAATAGTTCGTAAGGTGATACACCTAAATTATTGCCGCCAAAATCTATGGGCTCATCCCCAATAATATGATGCGATGATGTATAGATATGATTGGTGTAAGGCACCATCGTTTCATGATAAACAAGTACCTGCTCGCCATTTGTATCTTTCTGGTTTAATGAGGCGCTTTCTTCAATAGCAACATAACGTTTTACCCAGGTGCCAATCACATCTGCCACATAAAATGCATCATCCTTATTGGTAAGTAAATGGTCTGCACCATCAAGGCTAATAAAGCTTTTTGGATGTTTGGCTTTGTGATAGAGGGATGCTGCATTTTCAATTTCTACAATTTTGTCTTGTGGCGAATGTAATATGAGCAATGGTTTTCTTAACCTCGCCACTTCATCTTCCACATGATGGGTTTCTAAATCGTCTATGAATTGCTTTCTAATTGTAAATGGCCTGCCACCAATAGCAAGCATTGCATAACCTCTTTTATCAATTGTTTCCTCCAGGTTTCCAAAATGTTTTGTTACATGCCTTGCATAAGATGGGGCCGCAATACTTATTACAGCTTGTATATTGGGTAAGCGGTTGGCAGCTATTATTGCAGCAGCCCCACCCAATGAATGTCCTATTAAAATAGTGGGGGCTACATAGTTTTCTGTAAGAAAAGAGTTGATGTCTTCAATATCAGAAATATTGTTGGAAAAATTTGTCTCGCTAAAATCACCTTCGCTATGGCCAAGCCCTGTAAAATCAAAATTAAGAACACTGATGTCTTTACTTGTAAGTGCATTAGATATATTTTTTACAATAGCCAGGCTTGATGAGCAGGTAAAGCAGTGTGCAAAGATGGCGATGTTCTTTACAGCTCCTTGTAAAGGCTTTACCATGTGAGCCGACAACGTCTCACCATTTCTATTTTTGATATTGATATTAATTGTATTCATCTAAAAGCAACCCGATTTTATTTTACTAATCTAATTCCACCATACATCCATCTCATATCAGGATGAAAAAAATTACGGTATGTATTTCTGCTGTGATTAAGCGGTGTAACAACAGAAGCTCCTCTCATCACCATTGTATTCACCATAAACTTCCCGTTGTACTCACCCAACGCACCGGGAGCCTTATTAAAACCAGGGTATGGCAGATAAGCACTATTTGTCCATTCCCACAATTGCCCCCATTGAAAATGGGCCGAGGCTACTTCCCATTCAAACTCTGTAGGAAGGCGCATGCCTTTCCATTCTGCAAAGGCAAAGGCTTCATAAAAACTAATATGCTTTACCGGTTCATTAAGGTTTAGTTCCTGCAGACCATGTAAATCATACTCATGCCATTTTCCCTCTATCAAATGCCAATATAGCGGGGCGGTTATTTTATTGTTGTTAACCCAGTGCCACCCATCATCATGCCAGTAATTGAAGTTGGAGTAACCGCCAGCGTTTATAAATTCAAGGTATTCGCCATTGGAAACAGGATTAGCTGCTATTTCAAATTCATTGATATATACTTTGTGTTTGCCCAGTTCATTATCAAAACAAAAACTTTTTCCATCGCTCCCTATCTCATAAATACCTTCACTTACAGGGATAAATTTTTGCGGAGCAGTAATGGGCTTTAATGTGAATCTATCGGCGTATACAGGAAAAGTTGGCTGATGCCCTAAAATAAATTTAATATCATAAGCCAATAACTCCTGGTGCTGCTCTTCATGGTTAATACCAATCTCAATAATTTGCAATGCCTCATGAGATACAGGCTGGCTCAGTAATTCATTCATTTGTTCATCTACATAGGCACGGTACGCAAACACTTCTGCTACCGATGGCCTTGTCATTAACCCACGATTGGGCCGGAATACCCTTTTCCCGATATTATTATAATAGCTGTTAAACAGGTAAGAAAAATCATCATTATATACTTTGTAACCATTTTTGTAAACAAGCAAAACAAACTGCTCCCAAAACCATGTAATATGTGCAAGGTGCCACTTGGGTGGCGATACAAATGCAACGGGCTGCACCGAAAAATCTTCGGTGATGATTGGCTTTACCAAAGCCTCACTGTACTTTCTAATCCGTATAAATCTGTCTTTAATACTCTCCATCTACTTGTAATTTGTTTTTTTAGTAAGCAATTTGGTAATCAATTCAAATAAAAGCTCTATTACAACAGCAAGTACAGCAGCAGGTATGGCGCCTTTCAATATCAATTCAGTATTGTTTAATGCCAGCCCGGTTACAATATACTCTCCAAGGCCGCCTGCGCCTATAAATGCAGCCAGCGTAGCTGTACCTACATTGATAACTGAAGCTATCCTAATACCTGAAAGAATAGTAGGCAACGCAAGTGGTAACTCTACCAGCCTCAGTTTTTGTTTTTGATTTAATCCAATAGCAGTAGCTACATTTTTTAGTTGTGGGTCCACAGTTTCAAGCCCGGTAATTGTGCTGCGAAGTATTGGTAGCAATGCATAAATACACAAGGCTAAAATTGCAGGCTTTGAACCAATACCTAACAGGGGAATAAGCAAAGCCAGCAGCGCAATTGAAGGGATGGTTTGTAAAATTCCGGTAAGGTATAGTACCGGCTTTAATAACAACTTGCGCCTATACAAAAACAATCCTAATGGCAAGGCAATAATAACAGCTATAAACACCGACAGAAATGTGAGAAACAAATGTTGCGAAAGATGTTTCAATAAATCGCCCCAATAACCTGAAGTTTGTTTTTTTGCAACTTTAGTTAGCCCTTTCTTGTTAAGAAAATCATTGGCTATTATTGAAAAATCTTTTTGGGCATATAAGGCCAGGGCATTCATTTCCTGCATTTCATTTTCAGTAATAAGGTTACCCAGTTTATCTATTGCCAGTTTTGCTTTATCCGGTAATGATGATGAATAAAAACCCAGGGCAGCATAGTCAGGAAAAAAATGTTTATCATCCTGTAATACCCTCAGGTTATACTTTTTTATTTCCCCGTCAGTAGAATATGCATCGGTAAAATCAATTTTGTTACTGTTCAAAGCTGTGTAAGCCAGCCCATGCTCAATACCCTTTACCGAATTTGTAATACCATAAGCAGCAGCAAGGTTTTTCCATCCATCCTGCCTTTCCAAAAACTCATAACTGATTGCCCCGGATAAATTTTTTTGCAAAGCCAAATCAGAAATTTTTGAAAGGCTGTATTTTTCGGCTGTTACTGCATTTACAACAACAGCATAGGTATTATTAAAGCCGAATGGCCTTGATGCAGCAAGTGAATATTTTTTTTCTAGTTCTGATTTTATGCTATCTAAAGAAATCCTTTCTGTGTGCTTTAATATTTCAGATGAGATAGTGCCGCTATACTCCGGGTACACATCTATTTGTTTTGTTCGCAATGCTTCAAAGGCTACAGATGTGCCTCCCAGGTTAAATTTTCTTTCAACCGTAAAGCCTTCCTGTTCTAAAAGCTGCGAAATTATTTCGCTGAGTATATAGCCTTCATTAAAATGCTTTGCCCCCACCACAATTTTTTGTTGAGCTACGCTATTAAATGCCAATAGCAAAAAAGTGATATTTAAAATCAGCCTTTTCAAATGTGCTGTTCTTTAAACTCGTTTTGAATGGTAGTTAATAACGACTTTGCCCCCTGCTTGTAAATTTTACCTTCATTTAGCCATACAAACTCATCGCATAATATTTGTGCTTCTTCAAACTGGTGTGTAACTATTATTATGGAGGTAGGTTCTTCTTGCTGAATATGCAGCAGGTGGTGATAAATGCCGGATTTGGTGCGATAGTCAAGGCTTGCAAAAGGCTCATCCATCAGAACTAAAGGAGGTTCTAAAAAAAATGCACGGCAAAGGCCCACCCGTTGTTGCTCTCCGCCTGACAATTGATGTGGCTTTTTGGAAAAATAACTCTGAGGCAACTGTACCATTTCCAACAATCTTTTCAGTCTTGCATCAATTTTACTTTTGTCCTGCTGTGTAATATTTGCCAGCAAAGTAATATTCTCTTTCACGGTCATGTGCGGAAATATACCTACATGCTGCACTGCATACCCAATTTGTAAACGCAGTTTATTTCCCATCGCATAATCAAAGGACTTACCAAAAACCTGCACACTGCCTGCATCCGGCATCACCATCCCGTTTATTATTTTAAGGATGGTTGATTTTCCGCTACCGCTATACCCAAGCAGCCCGGTAATTTTTTTTTCATTAAAATCAATAGAAAAGTTATCCAGTATTTTTTTACCGGAAAAACTCAGGTTGATATTTTTTAGTGATGCAATCAATGTTGCTATTTGATTAATATTTTTTTTACTTTTTTTTGAAGAACGGGTATCACCTCACTTTCAAACCATGGGTTTTTTGCCTGCCACCTGAAGTTGAGTGGCGATGGATGTACCAATGGAAAATAGGCGGGCAGATATTTCTTATAGTTCTTTACGGTATCGGTTAAATTATCTCTATTGCCCTGCAAGTAATAATTCTGTGCATAAGTGCCGATAAGAAGCGTAAGCTGCAAATGTTTAAATTGCTTTAAAATTTTTTCATGCCATTGCGGGGCACATTCCGGCCGTGGTGGCAGGTCTCCGGTTTTTCCCTTTCCTGGAAAACAAAAGCCCATAGGTACAATGGCAAATAATGATGGGGTGTAAAACTGCTCTTCAGTTACTCCCAGCCATCTCCTTAACGTTTCACCGCTTTTGTCAAGAAAAGGAATACCGGCATCATGCACTTTTTGCCCGGGTGCCTGTCCAATAATCAGTATCCTGCTGTTTTCATTAAACTGAAATATTGGCTTTGGTTTATTGGGTAAAAACTGAATACAGGTTTCGCAAGCCAGAATTTTTTTTGCAAGTTGATTTTTCAAAATGTAAATAAATTTCTTGTTTAATAAGGAACAACCCCCTGTGCCAGTTTTATTCTTGTCCACAAATTCATATTAATAACAATGGCAGCAACCTCGGCAATTTCATCAACAGTAAAAAAACGAAGCATTTGCTGATGTGCATCATCAAATGTTTTTCCCTTTCCAATATTCAAGGCATCTGCATATAGTAAAGCAGCTTTCTCTTTTTCTGAATACAGTTCGCTTTCCCAATAACTACCAAGGCAATCTGTTTTTTCCTGGTTAATACCCAGCTCCCTGCAAACATTATGATGGAGAATACTGCAATAGCTGCATTGGTTAAGAGTGGCTATCCGCAGGCGGATGAGCTGGGCCAGTTCTTTATCAGTTTTTAAGTTGGCTGTATATCCATACGCTTTTGCCATCTCTTCTGCAATATGCAACAGCGGTGCACCTTCTGCACTATATCTTGTATTTTTAAATTTTGCTTTTATCATTGCTAATTATACGTTAATGCAGTTCGTTCATTCCAATAAAATTCAGGCATTATATTCATTGTCCTAATGTCTTCTAACTCTTCTGGTTCTAATTTAAAGTTTAACGCCTCCAGGTTCTGCATTAAGGTTTCTTCATTATATGCCCCGCTTAAAACAACATTGGGTTGAATACTATCCATGCAATACCGTATTGCTACCGCATCAACCCCGGTATTATATTTTTCTGCAAGCTCGTAGAGCAGGGTATAGTGTGGTAGATAATGCGGATATTTTTTATTGGCAAAAACACGGCCATTCGCCAGCGCTTCTTTTACTATAACTTTGATGTTTGCTTTTTTTATTTTAGCGACAATGTCGTAAATACTTTGCTCATACACATTATAAGTAAGCTGGCAGGCATCAAAAAGCGGTTTGCCATCCACCTCAATATCCAGGGCTTTAAGCAGCGCTTCTTTTTGCCTGCTTCCACTTGTGGTTAAACCAATTTTTATTTGGTACTCATTTTTAAGTTCTGCCAGCCTGCTCAAAACTTCCATGTTATCCAGCACCCCGCTTTCCAGTGTGGCAGAGTGTATTTGATAAACCGACAGATAGGGCAATAGTTTTTTTGAATGTTCCCACTGTGCATTAAGTTTTTTAAGGCTGTGCTCCTTTATTTCATGAACTTTTGCATTCGGGTCAAACCCCGCTACATAGGTATAGCCCCATTTTGTTGCTACAGTAATATCGGAAATCTGTTTGCCAGACAACCAGTCTGTCAACATTTCCTCTGCAATACCATAACCGGCAGCTGTATCAAAATAACGAATGCCGGATTGGTAAGCAGTTTCAAGCAATGCAATGCCTTGCTGCTTGAATTGGCTTAACTGAAATGGCTCATCTTCTGCACCGGTTTTTTGTTTAATATTAATGTATTGCGGACGGCCTATTGCTGCTGTACCTAATCCTATTGTTGTCATCTATAAAGTGATATTATATTCTTTTAGTTTATCTCTGTTAATATTAGAACTGAACTTTTTTGCCAGTAGCTGTAATTTTGGATAGATGCTTGTTTGGCAAAAAGGTTTCCGGGGGTCGCTATAATAATAATCCTGGTAATCGTCAGTATTTGGTTTGTACGCTGCAAACCTTAAAACTGTTGTTATAAGCGATTCGTCAAAACTATATTGGAGTGTTTTAATAAGGGGCGAACATTGATGAAACTGCTCTTCCGTAAATGTATATACTGCCGACCTGTATTTCTTCCGCATGGAGTGGTTGGAAGTGCTGGAATGTGTGTGCAGGTGAATTTCAATCAGGTTTTGAAGCGACACAAGAGATTCATCAAAATGAACGATTACTGCTTCGGAGAAATAAGCATTCTCGTTTTCAGAGGCTATCCATCCCTGCTCCACTTTTTGTACGCCAATTACTGAAGCAAAAATGCCTTCGGTACACCAGTGACAGCTGCCACCAAATCCTATTTTTGAGAAAGCTGTCATTCATTAATCTCCTGTTTTTATTAAAAAAATGTTTTAAGACATTATTAGATTTTTCTGTATTGCAAAAAATACGAATCTTATAACTGTAAACTATTGGGAAACCCTTACACCTCTCCAAAATGCCACATGGTCTTTAATTTCTTTGGCGGCATCTGTTGGGTTTTTATAAAACCAGCCTGCGTTGTCGCATATCTCCCCCTTTACTTCAATGGTATAGTAAGAAGCAACCCCTTTCCACGGGCAGGTGGTGTGATGATTGGTTTCTTTAAAATACTCCTTTTTCAGGCTGTCAGGAGGGAAGTAGGTATTCCCTTCCAGGCTTATGGTATTATCGCTTTCTGCGATTACTGTTTTATTGAATATCGCTTTCATGATTAATAAATATTTTTTATAACAAAATTATTGTTGTTGATAGTACAGGTATCGCCGGTTTTTTTCCCTTTCATACATTGATATAATGGCGCTTCAGGAGAAATGGATAATATATCCTTACCATCAAACTGAAAAGCTGATTCTGCTACGGCTACCACTATATACCTGTCATTTACCTGCACCAGGGCGCCGGGTTCTACTACTGCACTTGGTGAAAAATCAATGGCTTCAATTGCTTCAATATGGTCTTCATGAACATGCAAATGTTTATGCCCGATATTACTATCTGTTGTAGCCTGGTGATGATGTGAGTGGTCGTCATTATCACGGGTTTCATGATAGTCAATATGTGTATTATTGATAAAATCAGTTAGATTAACCTTGAACGATTTTACTTTGTTTCGTTCATTCTCAAGTAGTTTATTTTTCAATAAAAGTTTATCCATATCAAAAGTGTTTATTTGGAGGCATTAAGCTATTATGCCTCTATATTTCGCTTTTTAGTATTTTAATCCCGATATTACAAATATATCTCCTTATGATAATAGCTAATTAACAAAAGAACACTCCAATTTGTAAATTCTTCCCAGCCCTACTTATTCTTTAATTTTTTTTAGTGAAACGGCATTTATACAATATCTGAGGCCGGAGGGGGCAGGTCCATCCTGAAATACATGACCCAAATGTGCATCACAGGTATTGCAAAGCGCTTCTATGCGGATCATTCCATAGCTGCCGTCTTTATGATATGCCACTGCGTTTTCCTTTAATGGTTGTGTAAACGAAGGCCAGCCCGTTCCGCTTTGAAATTTCTCCCCACTGTCAAAAAGTTCTGTGTCACAGCAAATACAAGCATACTTGCCGGGCTCAAACAGGTTGCACATTTCTGAACTGTGCGGCCGCTCTGTTCCCTTATTCCTTGTTACAAAAAATTGTTCTTCTGTTAAGAGTTCTTTCCATTCTTCTTCTGTTTTTTCTACCCTTTTATCGGGAGCAGGGTTGCCGTTGTTGGCAATCTTTAATACATCATTCCATTTAAGCATAATATTTATTTATTTAGATTATATAAAATCCCGAAAGGTCGTACTCGGTTGATACTACAGTTCTGAGTTTTTTTGTTTGCCCGTTTTCATCAAAATCGTATTCCATAACTACATCAAAATTTTGCAAAAAATAGCTCTCCTCTGTGGCAGAGCAATACAGGCAATCATCCTGAAGTGTAAGGTCTACAGCGTATCCTTCTGATGAAACTTTTTTAATGAGTTCTTCTTTTGTCATAATTTGTTATTGTAATAGTTCTTTAATTTTTAATTCAAGTCTAAGTAAAGCATTATTAGGGTCAGAGCCAAATATAGAATAAACGGGGTTTAACTCTTTGTCTGTAAGTATCCAGTGCGGAGTTCCTCCTGCTTCATAATTGATAAAGGTTGTATTGAAATTAAAATCTCTGTAATAAGGAAACCTGATATAATAAGTTTCCTTTGCCTTTATTAATTCCTCATCGGAGTAGTCAAGCCCCTCAAAATTTGTGTGTATGCCGCAAACATTTACCAAATTACCATAATCAACTACTATACTATTGGCAAAAGGCAGGGCCCTTCCTTTACATCCAGGGCACCCCAGGTTAAAAAATAAAATCAGCAGCGGCTTTCCGGCAAATGCGGTTATATCAGGTATATCAGTACCGGTAATCGTTTTCAGCTTCCAACCCTTAATAAGCTCTGCTTTTGTTAATCCTGTCATAGATATATTTCCTGTAATAAAACCCGGTTATTTTTCTAACACTGTTTGAATTGGCTGAATATCCCATTCTCCATTTAGCAGGCGGTGTATATAGCAGTTATCAGCCTGCTTTAAAAGTTCGGCTCTTTGTTCTTCGGTAATATCACCCTCAATTTTTAAATTTACCTTCACCACGGTACGTGTTCCACTGCTGTCTCTTTTTACTTCCTGCTCCAGTGTGGCTTCCACATTGCCTATTTCCCAGTTGTTTTTTCTTGCAATGTACCTAACCGTTCCAACCTTGCACATGGCCAGGCCACTTAATACTAATTCACTTGGACTGAGGCCCAAATCTGTGCCTTTGCTGTTTACGGGTTCATCGCCAACGATGCTGTGCCTGCCATTGGTAATAATGGATTGATAACCCTCGGGTATGTTTTTAATATTTACTGTTGTTGCCATATTCTATATAAAAAAAGGAGGAATAAAAGGTTCTTGCTCTGGTTTAGTATGCCTTTCAAAGACTTTGCCCACCATTACATCATAAAAATCAAATACTTCAAGCTTGCCTCTTTCTTTTGCTTTTTTATGCGCCGGATGTTTGTCCCAGGCTTCAAAGGATACATCATCTTCAAACTCCACTACTACTACAGCTTCACCATCATCTGCTTTATACATTTTGTGGCCTTTATAACCATCTATTCTGGCAATGTGGTTGCTCATTTCAGCATACAGTCTCTTAAACTCATCAGCAAAATCAGGGTTTACCCTGCTTTTAAATACTCCTACAATCATTGTTTTGTGTTTTTAATCTGTTCTACTTGTATTTTCTGAATTTTTATTAAGTCGTGCCCATAAAAGATTAAATAACCCAAGGCAGCAAAGAGGCAGGCCGTTGCAGCAATTAACACAACTTCAGAAACACCCCTGCTGCTCATAAAAGCGCCTGACAAGCCGGAAAAAACATATAAAGCGCTGGAGATATAAAATAATACCGTAGCTCTTGCCAGCTTTTTTAACTGGTTATTTTTTTTATCAAAAATCCGCATTTGCTCCATACAACTCTTATTGGATATCATCTGTGCAATATCTATATTCAAAGCAATAATCTGGTTGGTTGTTGAAACAATCAGTACACCAACTCCTGGAATTATTGTTATAGGAAGATACCAGTCCATTATTTGTTAAATCCTACTTTGCTAAGCCTTTTATCTTTAATGATGCTTGTAACTAACCATACATATTGATTGGTGTCTTTATCAAATCCCAGCATGCTAAAGGAATTTCCAAAGGGGCATGGTGGAAAATCAGGATAACCCAAACGTAATTCATAGCGGTGAGGATTTTCATCAAATTTCGTTTTATATACTTTGGGCAGACCATATTTCTGTTCGGCTTTATTATCGTCAAACACATAGGTTTCAAATTGCACATTAAGTTTTTGAGTAATGTCAGCATCCTCTAATTCCTGATAAATATCAAGTGCATCAATCAGCAAACCTTTGGTTTTTCCATCGGTTGATGAAATTGCAAATAAATATTGTGTATCCAGCTCTGATTCTGCACCCTCAAACTTATAGGCTGCATCAATGGAAAAATCTTTTGGTTGTAACTCAATACCCGATTGGGTAGCTGCCAGTTTATTTTCTTTAATCCTGAAATCATCAGAATAGCCCTTTCCAATTAATTCTTTTACTGCTCCAACCAAGTTGTTTTCTGTTAATTTCATTTTGTGTTATTGTTGTTTTATTGATGATAAAAATATTTCAGTTGTTTCATTTAAAAAGGCGGGGGCGGCCGCTAAAAATTCTTCCATAGTTTCAAACCTGTCCATTGGTAAAATGGCGCCACCCCAATTTTCGGTTTCCCAAATAGTGTTTTTAGCCTGTTTGAAATTAATGGGAATAATTTTTTTTCCGTTTACAAAAAAACTATTGTAAAAATAAGGTTTATCGTATGCTTCCTTATCTGCCTGGGCATAACCTGCATATTGGTCTGTTCCATTTGCGAATTGACAATAAATACCTGTATCAAAATTATTTTCCCATACCCGTATCTCACTTTGTAATCCACTCTGCAAAAGATACTCCTGCAAAATACGGTTTGCTTCGCTGCGTATTGTTTCAAACTGGTGCAGGCTGGGTTTATCAGGTAAAAATAATTTTCCATTATCATCCAGCAATTCAAGATGCCTGAACCTGAGGTTCGGCAAAAATTTATTTGCGTCCAAAGCAAGGTCATTGAGGATTTTTACAAATTTCTGTTTTACAAATTCAATAGAATTATTCTTAACCAGCACCATCTTTTTGTTATCTTTTTCATCATTCACATATACATGAAAATGTAAATGAGCAGGATGATAACTTACCCAAACCGTATCACCTCCGGGTAAAGTAAAACTTCTTGTTTCTAAGTGGTGATTTATTTCGCACCAGCGGAGATTTGTATGGCTATAGTCTGAAACGGGATTAATATACGCCTTGCCAATAGCTCCAAGAATCCGTGCCATATTATGAACACTATGTTCAGATTTAATGAATTTTTCTATTTCCATTACTCAGAAGCAAGAGTTGTAAATAATTATTACCGTAAGATATAAAAAATTAGCTATTGAACATCATAACCTGCTAACCCACACAAATCGTATACACCAGGTTTGCCTAAGGCTGATTTTGTTATATCTAATACTTTTTCATCATGAAATTTGAGGCTGCCATCGGCTGCAATCATAAAATGCTTGATGGAGTAACTGTTTAAAGCCCCAATGCAATACAGCATTTTATTATCTGGTGCAACGTACACATCTTTTAAGTCATTCACAGGGTTATCCTTTTTCACCCCTTCATACGGCAATGTTTTCACCACCTTGTTGTTTTCAATTTTAAAAGGTGTAATTACGTTTGAATAAAAACTCACTACGTACAGCATGCTTTTATCAGCATTCATAGCTGTCCAGCAGGCTTCATCTACATCGCCTGTGGCACCGGTAGTATGATTGCTTTGTTTGATGAGTTTTTTATTATCATCCCGCAATACGACCAACCCGTGGTCTGTTTTTGTATCTATCAGATTAAAGTAAGACACAAATAATGTGCTGTTATCATTTCCCCAATTAAAACCAACTGCGCCTATTACACCGTCTTCTTCAAAATAACGGGGATTAATAGCCTTGCCATCTACAAAATCATACACATATACACGGCTGGGTTGTGTTTCTTTCAAAATAGGGTGCTCGGTTAAGAAATGAGGAATGCCCCAAAGTGTAACAGCTATTTTTTTTCCATCGGGGCTAAATGCCACCTGCACCGGGCCACCCCATTTTCTTGTGTATTTATCTACCAGGCCACTGTAAGTGACAGTGCCGGTTTTTGTATCAAACTTATACAGCTGAACGTTACGCACTTCATCGGAAGCATCCGGCTTAGCCAGGTCTTGTTTGAAAAACGCATCATTTGGCAACCTTACAAATTTTTCACCTTCATATAAAGCCGTAGGAATGCCCCACTGGTTGGCAACAGTAACCCAGTATTCCGTTTCGCTACCGGCTACTTTTGTATAGCCAATACTTACCGGCCGCTGGCCCTTACTGTCAAAATTTGATTTCCATTTTAAGCTGCCATCTTTTTTATTCAAATCAAAAACCGATACTGTATTACCGCCTGTATTTACTGTAAGCAGGTAGTTATCTATTATTTGTATTGACCCCTGGTAATCGTAATCGCCAAATACAGGGTCGGTACTTTTTGAACCGCCATTGCTTTGTGTGCCATACACTTTTTCATTACCTAAATTGCCATCAGCATATCGTTCAAAACCTACCACCTGGTTTTCGCCTTCACCATTTGTAGTAGTATAAATATACCCAACAGGTGCTTGGCTGCTGCTGTCTGGTTGATGTGCTGAATGGTTAGTGGCCTTTTCATTACTACCAGAGTTATTACAGGCAGTGAACATTAAGAAAGTTACTGCCAAAAGAGGTAGGGATGATTTAAAACTTAACTGTATCATTTTTAATTTATTTAAGCGTTTGATGTAATTATTGACTATTCAGGTTTCATAAAAGGATACTTGTAATCTATAGGTGGTATAAAGTTTTCTTTAATTGTTCTGGCAGAAACCCAGCGCATCAGATTTATCTTAGAGCCTGCTTTATCATTTGTTCCGCTACCCCTGGCGCCACCAAATGGCTGCTGGCCCACCACTGCTCCTGTAGGCTTATCATTGATATAAAAATTACCGGCCGATTGATTTAGTTTTTTAGTTGCATAATTAATAATATCACGGTCATCTGCAAAAAAAGAACCTGTGAGTGCATAGATGGAAGTGGAATCCACTAAATCCAAAATAGCTTCAAATTCATTATCCCCGTAAACATATAATGTAAGAACAGGGCCAAACAGTTCTTCACACATGGTTATGTATTTTGGATTGTTTGTTTTGATTATAGTGGGTTTAATAAAATAGCCAACATCCTTGCTGTTGTCGCCCCCGGTTAGTAATTCCACATCAGGGTCTGCTTTGGCTGCATTAATATATCCATTTAGTTTATCAAAACTTTTTTCATCAATAACAGCTCCCATAAAATTACCCAAATCTTCCGGCGAGCCTATTTTAATATCGTTTACCTGCTGGGTTAGTTTTTCTTTTACCTGTGGCCACAAACTGGCTGGTACATATGCTCTTGATGCTGCTGAACATTTCTGGCCCTGGTACTCAAAAGCCCCCCTGATTATTGCTGTAACCAATGCATCCACATTGGCGCTGCTGTGTGCCATAATAAAGTCTTTACCACCTGTTTCGCCAACAATTCGGGGGTATGCCTTGTACTTGTGAATATTGTTACCGATTTTTTGCCAAATATTTTGAAATACACCTGTACTGCCGGTAAAGTGGATGCCTGCAAAATCAGGATGCTCAAAAACAACTTCTGCAGCATCAGGCCCGGAGGGATATATTAAGTTGATAACCCCTTCAGGTAATCCTGCTTCCATATAAATTTCCATAAGAACTATGGCGCTGTAAATCTGGTTATTGCTGGGCTTCCACACTACCACATTACCCATCATGGCACAGCTTGTAGGCAGGTTACAGGCTATTGAGGTAAAATTGAATGGGGTAAGAGCAAAAATAAAACCTTCCAAAGGACGGTATTCCATCCTGTTCCAAACCCCATCCGGGGATTCGGGTTGGTCTTTATAGATTTCGGACATGTAATCTACATTAAACCTTAAAAAATCGGCCGATTCACAAATGCTGTCAATTTCTGATTGGTGAATGGTTTTGCCTTGCCCCAATATGGATGCAGCATTAAGCTTTGCCCGGTACTTGCCGGTCATGAGGTCGGCCGCTTTTAAAAAAACAGAGGCTCTTTGTTCCCAAGGCATATCAGCCCACTTTTTACGGGCTGCCAAAGCAGCATCAATAGCCATTGTAACATGCTTCTTTTCGCCCATGTAATAATGGCCAAGCAATTGGCTATGATTGTGTGGAGAATAGATATTGACTTTTTCGCTGCTTTTTACTTCCTGGTTATTGATGTACATGGGAATTTCAACAACCGATGCTTTTAGTTTTTGCAGCGCTGCTTTTAGGTCTTCTCTTTCTTTACTGCCCGGCAGGTAATCTTTTACCGGCTCGTTAACAGGCTTTTTGGGGTTAAATATTGCGTTTGGCATTTAGATTATTTTTGCATACAAAAAACATAAACTTTAAAGGTTTTATATTATAAAACGGAAGTTAAATAATAATTCGCAAGTTGCAGATAATATAGTAAACGTTTTGTTCAAAATGCACCTTGTTATTTGTAAATATTGCCTGTTAATATTTTTGCTGATTACAAAATCATGTTTATTGTGTATCATTTTAGAACAACCAAATGAGAGTAACTTCAAGCACTGTTAAGAACAAACTACCTGACAAACCAAATGAAGACAATATTTGGGTTGATATTGGAGAAAATGTTTTCCTTGTAGTTGATGGCGTTTCAAGAGACAGAGAAGATGGTGTTTATCCTAATCCAAGCCCTTCTGTTGCATTGACAGAAGCCTTTGTTAATTTTTGTAAGCTGCGCTACGACAGCAAAAGCAATCTCAAAACTTTATTTCAAAAAGCTAACAAGGAAATAGAACAAATAAACAAAGGCTATACCGGTTATTTTAAGCCTGGCTTAGTTGCCCTAATAATCCGTATTCAGAAAAGCAGGGCAGAGTGGGTTTCAGTAGGCGACTGCTTTGGCTTATTGTTTAGAAAAACCCATGTGAAAATTTTCAATAACAAGCAGACAGAGCGGCTACGAAAATCCAACCAAAAATTTGACAGTAAAACAATCAGAACAGAGATATGTAACAACCCCAATCATCCGTTAGCATATGGAGTATTAAATGGCAATGCAAACGCTGACTTTTTTATGGAAAGTGGTGAATTTGATATTGAAAGTAACGACACTATTTGCATTTTTTCAGATGGATTAGAAATGTTTGTAAACCCTAAATTATCAAATTACATTTTAGAAAATACAGTTGAAAATATAATACTGTTAGCCGAACAACTTGAAATTGAACAAGGCATTAGAACCGACGATAAGACCATAATTAAAATTCAAATTTGACAAATGAAACGAACGTCCATCACGGCGTTTGCGTAAAATAAGTGTGACGGAATGTTGCTAAAAAATCAGGGAAGGATACATCGGCAGCGGTAGTTTCTAAATTATATCGGGTGTACAATTTGACAATGCACCGTTTCTCTACGTCTTCATTACATTATAGATTCATATCAGGGTTTTCCATATCGCCGGTAAATGAATCTTTTTTGTGCGGCAACGGTGCGGTAATTTTTTTGTAATCCATCTTTTTAATATTCATTAATAATTCCACGGTGTTATCCAGCATTTCCCGGCTGCTTCGTTTTACATATTCGTTCTTTTTAAACTGTAATACGTTTTTGTCCATATCCTCAGCCGTCCACCCACGGCTCCATCCTACAAAACTAAAAGGCGGAATAACAAAACCGAGACTTGTAAAGAAGCTCATCATTTGACCCGACACCTGTTGAATATTATCCTGCCCGCCAGTAATAATAAATGAGGCCACTTTGTTTTTAATAAGGATTTTATCTTTAATGGTTATTTGATTTTGTACTGTATTTAACCGTTCACACATTTTATAATATAGGGAGGAGGCCTGCCCCCACCGGATAGGTGTAGCCAGCAATACAATATCGGCCCACAATACCATGTCGGTATAAATTTGTGTCATTCCATCGGCAGGTTCTGCCTCGGTAATACTGCACGGCCAGTTACATGCCTGGGCATGTTGTGAATAGTAGCCCTCGCAATGCCTGAAATTCAAATTTCTCAATTTCAAAGTCTTTGTAGCGGCATTATGTTTCTCTTTTGCATATTCCAATACATCTTCTAAAGCAGCTTCTGATGTGGAATAACGGGGCAATCCATTATTCATATTGGTAGCAGAAATGCCCAATATGTTCAATGAATCCGGTGTGGTTTGATACTTAAGCTTTACCAAATCTTCCAGTAAGGGAGAATCATGATTGGCTTTTTTAGCAGCAACAAGTTCTTTATCGTTTAGTAAAATATCATTGCCTTCTACTTTTACTTCAAAAACAGATTGTTGGTCGTGGTAGCCCGGCGGAGCAGCCCCAGATTCAATATTATATTCCCAGCCATGCCAGGGGCATGTTACATAGTAGCCATCGTTTTTTTTTCTACACAACCCAGCCCCAATGGGCCGCCACGATGAAGGCAGGCGTTACCAAGTGCTGTAATTTTACCATTGTAATTAAACAGGGCAACTTTTTTATTACCCAACTTTACCACTTTTGATGTGCCGGCCGGCAGCTCACTTAATTCTAATACCTTTTGAAAAGCCATAATAGTTGTTTGCCATTGAATGATTATACGGATGCTATAAATAGCTGCTTAATCTCCGGTGAAAGACAACACCCCATGCCCAAAATAGGCCTGGTATTGTTTACAATAAACTACTACAATATTATTTTTTGCAAGGTCAAGAGTAAGAGGCACAGTAAACTCGTTTACAGCTTTAGAATACTCATATCTTCCAATATCAGTATTCTTAATATCAATCTTCCCTAATGGGTTTGGGCTAAGGGCAACCGTTACATCGGGTGCGCCGGTTTCCACCCAGAAGCCTTTTGCAAACCTTAACAGTAAGCTATTATTATTGCGAATTAATTCTGCGGTGCCTTTAGCTTCAGGCCCATCAATTTTGGCAGTTGCGATAATTTTCAATTTAGCAAGTATTTAGGTTTAGAATGAAGTGGATAACCTGCAATATTCAATACCAACTACACCATTTAAAATAACAGCAAAATAATAAAACCAAGTGCAATAAGAACTCCTGCGAATTTTGGAGTACCATGTGTTGCTTCAGGAATAAGCGTTTCTGCAACCATTGCAATTAAAGCTCCTGCACCAAATAATTCTAAAACTGCAATAAATTCGTGCGATAATTGCTCGGCCAGTAAAAATCCTAAAACAGTTAATACAATAGTACCTACTGACACTAAACCCCAAACTGTATAAATCCATTTTTCACTACGGCCGGCTTCCTTCATGCCAGAAGAGCTTGAAATGGCTTCGGGCAAATTGCCCAATGCAATAGCAAGCAGTAAGGCATAATCAACTCCCTGAGACCATAAGGAAAGGCCAAGCACCAGCGCTTCGGGAATAGCATCCATAGCAGTGCCTACCATTATTGCAAGACCACTGCCCGGCTGCGCCTGTTCTGTTGGTTGTTCCACACATACACCACATCGTTTCCTGTTTTTAGCGCCAAGGTTAGCAATAATTGAATTTACATAACTAAATGCAAATGCACCGGTAAATAAAGCAACTAACCCATAGTACAGGTTAATATTTTTGATTGCATTATGAAATAACTCAACTGTTGCTGTAGCCACCAGTAAACCTGAAGCTACGGCAACAATTTTTGAAATAACAGAGTGCTGAAGGTTTAGTTTTATACCGATTACTGACCCTATTATTATTCCGGTAACAGAGATGAACCCCCAAAAGGCAACTTCAGATAATGACATGATATTAATGTTTATTCCAAGGCAAATGTTAACTGCCCAATAAAAAATATAAAAAGATATTCCCGGGAAGTTACAATTTCTCTGCAATTTTATCCGCATCAATTGAATGATGAGAGCTGTGGTAAACCACTTCTTTATTTTTTAATACAATTACCTGGGGCGATTGGTGTGTTACTTTTAGTGCAGAAGCAATTAAATTAGAAATGCTCCTGTACCGTAACAGGTTCAGATAATTAAAATCTGCTTTGGCCACTATCTGGTGGCTGCCATCTTCCAGTTTTTCTTTTGCAAAAGCACTGATGCCGCAACTAACACTATGCTTAAAAATTACCTGCGGCCTGGTTTCCGAGGCGGCAATAATCTCCTGTACATCTTTTTCAGATGTTATTTCTTTCCATTCTTTCATACTACAATTATTTATTTAAATAGGAATTGAACATCCAAACACTTTTTTCATGTTCGGTAATGTATCCGCTCATTAAAGCATTGGTGCCTTCGTCATTAATTTCTCCGCTTAGCTGCAGCAGTTCTCTTTCTATTTTCAAAATAATAATAAAGCCATCCAGTATATATTGTAAGCCTGCGGCCCCGTTAGCTTCGTTGCTCACCTCCTTGATAGAAGCAATTTTCAGATAATCTGAAAAACTGTTCTTTGGGGCATTGCCAAGCGTCAAAATACGTTCCGCAACTTCATCTATTTTAACCTGCAGGTCGTTATATATTTCTTCAAACTTTAAATGAAGTTCAAAAAAATCTTTTCCCTTTACATTCCAGTGAAAGCCTCTTGTATTTGTGTACAGTAACTGGTAGTTTGCTAAAAGAATATTTAGCCTGCCTGCTATTTCGTCTGCTTTTTTTGTGTCTAATCCAATTTTATTCATAGCGATATTTAAAATTATTGTGGGTTATAGAAAAAAGTTTCCCTTGTAATCTTTCCATCTTTCCATTCCTGTACGGCTATTTCGGTAAGCTTTATTACTTCCCAACCGGGCAGGTTATTTTTAAAATCTAATTCCCACTCTATGGCCGACACATTTTCGCCAACAGACACAAGTTTACCTTTGTAGGTGTTTACCTCGGTCATGTTATCCAGAAAAATTTTATAGTTTTCCAGTAACTTTTTTTTGCCACCTTCACTTGGCTTTCCGGTTACCCCTTCCTGAGTTACAATGTTGTCATCGGAATATTTGTCAATAGCTTCCAGTATTTTTCCATTGTGGGCCATACTGATAAGCCCGTTTGCAGCAGTCTTGATTTCTTCGTGTGTCATGATTTTTTGTTTTTATTGTTTAAAGATATATGAATCAGCCTAATAATACTTGTACCAGTAAAAGAAAATTACGAGCTGCAACTTAACTGAGAGCAACCAACTTTATGTTTCGCCCAATCTGGTCTTTTAGCAAACCATTTTTCATTTTCGGGCTGCTCATCATAAGGCTTTTTCAGTAATTGAAATAATTCATCCACCACACTGTAGTCTCCGTTGTCAGCCGCATCAATTGCTAACTGTGCCATATAGTTTCTCAATACATACTTCGGATTTACACTGTTCATCATCTCTTTTCTGTTACTGTTATCTTCTTTGGAAATATATAAGGAGTACATGGTAAACCATTTTTTCCAATCCTTTTCAAACCTGGAAAAATCATCTGCGTAGCTCATTACTGCCAGGGATTTGATATATGCATCTGAAACTATTCCATCGTAAGAGGAAAGGTTTCTGAAAAACAACGTCATATCCATTTCACTCTTATGTAACAGCCTTTCCAATTCCTGAATAAAGCTTTCTGCCTTTTCAATACCAGCGCTTAACCCAAGTTTTGCCAGCTTCATACTCAATCTCATTTCTTCATATCGCACCTCGGCTGCTAACAGTAATTGTTCCATTGCATCTACATCATTTATCAGGGGCACCAAAGCATTTGCAAACTGGTATAAATTCCATAAAGCTATTTGCCCCTGGTTACCAAACCGGTAACGGCCACGGCCAGCATCAGTTGTATTTGGTGTCCAGTTGGGGTCATAATCTTCCAACCAACCGTACGGACCATAGTCAATTGTAAGACCAAGCACGGACATATTATCTGTATTCATCACACCATGTACAAAGCCTACTCTCTCCCAATCTAAAACCATATCCATTGTTCTTTCTGCTACTTCCTTTAGAAATTTCAGGTACGTCTTTTTACCTGGTGAGCCCAAGTGAGGTAAGAACTGCGTTATGGTATAATCCGTTAATTTTTTCAGGTTTTCTAACTCTTTATGTGCGGCTAATATTTGAAAATTTCCAAAACGGATGAAGCTGGGAGCCACCCTGCATACTATTGCCCCTTTTTCGTAAGCCGCATTTCCGTTATACAAAACATCTCTTAACACTTCATCGCCTGAGAGTATTATTGAGAGAGCCCTTGTAGTAGGTACCCCTAAATGGTGCATGGCTTCGCTACATAAGTACTCCCTGATAGAAGACCTTAATACTGCTAATCCATCAGCTGAACGGGAATAGGGAGTTTTGCCTGCGCCCTTTATTTGAAATGCCCATTGCTGGTTGTTATTGTTAACTTCAAAAAGATTAATTGCACGGCCATCGCCCAACTGTCCTGCCCATGAACCAAACTGGTGCCCGCCATAACGCATAGCATAAGGCTGTGTATTTGGGTAGATGGAATTGCCTGAAAAAACTTTTACAAATTCTTCAGAAGCCGCATTCTCCCTGGTGATGCCAGCTTCTTCCAGCATTTCGTCAGACACATGAATTAATGAAGGGCTGGATGAGGCTGTAGGCTTTACGTAAGAAAAGCATGCATCATTTACCTGCCGTACTTTATTATCTGTATTTGTGTCGGCAGGTAATTGCTTGCTGAAAGTGTCGTTTATATTAAGCTTCATTTTTTTCTTCCTCCTGAATAAATATTGACCTGTACTCAGGGTTTCTCATTGCAACCATATTAATATAGCTGCACGAAATTCCTGCTTTCAGGTTATTATCCTGCAGGTATTTAAATGTGTTTGTAACTAAGTTCCTGCCGATTCCCTTCCCTCTTTCACTCATCGGCACCTCACTATGCCAGAGTACATATTTGTTGTTTTTAATGTAATAACTTACAAAGGATGTTACACCATCCTGTGTCCATTCAAACTTTTTTTCTTTTTCATTAATGCGGAACATTTTATTTCTCCTTTTCTAAAATTCATTATACAATATTTTAAACAGCAATTTGCATTTATTTTAACCTGCTTCTCTATTAACATTACTTGAAATAGTTACAATGATTCTGCAATCCTCAACAGGTTTTTTGCCCTGTTTTCTTTTCCTTCCTGGTGAATTGCGTAGATGACATTATTTAATACCCGTTTTATTATGGTGATGTTTGAAGCAGGCAATGCTTTCTTATAAATGTCATAGAACTCCACAGATTTCAGCATTTTTATAAAATCAGCTTCACTATAGGTGGTACCCTGGTGAAAGGGGTCAACAAAAAAGCCAATTTTATCCATTTCGTTGCCGGTAATATCAGCAACATCTTCCTTATCATTAATAAACGCCAGCACAAAATGCCTTGGCGAGTTAATGCCTATTAAAGGAATATTGAGGCGCCTTGCCACTAATAAATATAAAACACACAACATAATAGGGTTGCCCATTTTATTTTCAATCACCTTATTGATATAAGAGTTTTGCACCCCGGAATAGTCTTCTGTATTTCCCGAAAAGCCATACTTATGCAAAATCACTTCATTCATAGCTTCCACTGCTTCGGCGCCGGATTTGTTTTTTATCATTTCTGCCACCTCTTTTTCCATCTTGCTGATAAAATGTTTTACAGCATCAACATCCAGGCCTGGGTAAGCATACCTGGCTATTATTAAAATACCCTCAAGCAGGTCATCTGATTTCAAGTTTTTCCAGCCATCTATTTCCTTTTTGAGTTTTCTTAACCTTACGCTATTGATAAGAGCCTTAAGGCGATGTTTCTGCAGGTCATTGTTACTTTCATCGTATGCTGTTTGCAGCAGGGGCATAATTTCGGCACCTGCTTTTTTCAAATTATCTTTCACTTGTTCATATATAGCTTCACTTGGGTCATCAAGCAAACTAATCATTGCTTTTGCTTCAGCTTCATTTATCTTTTTCATTTATTTATTCCTTTCTTTTTTAAGTTTTTTATTAAAGCCCTTACTGGTGTTTTTTCAGTTTATCTTTAAACACTTTTTCAAATTTTTCCAGCTTGGGTTGTATCACCATCTGGCAATAAGCCTGGTTTTTGTTATTTGCATAATAGTCCTGGTGATAGTCTTCGGCCTTATAGAAAGCAACAAATGGTTCTACGACTGTAACTATTTTGCCATCATACACTTCTTTGTTCAGGGCAGATACTATATCATCAGCCGCCTTTTTTTGTTCTGGTGTACGGTAAAAAATAACACTTCTGTATTGCGTACCTGCATCAGCTCCCTGCCTGTTTAAAGTAGTAGGGTTATGCGTTGCAAAAAAAACTTTCAGTATTTCTTCTAATGATACTTTTGTATTGTCATAAACAATTTGAGCCACTTCAGCATGGCCAGTTTCTCCACTGCTTACATCATGATAGGATGGGTTAGAAACCTTGCCACCGCTATACCCGCTTTCAACGGAAATAACACCTTTCAATTCTTCATAAACAGCTTCTGTACACCAAAAACAACCGCCTCCTAAGGTGACAGTATCAATGTTTGACACTTTTTCTGCTGCTGTTCCGGCAGCTTTATTTACCGGTGCAAATTCAAGAGAGAGGGAATTAACACAGTATCGCTGACCCGTGGCAGTAGGGCCATCATCAAACAAATGCCCCAAATGACCGCCGCATTTTGCACACATTATCTCTGTACGATGCATACCCAGGCTGTTGTCATCTTTCTTTATTATTTTACCTCCGGCAATTTCTTTGTCAAAACTGGGCCAGCCACACTCGCTATTAAACTTCATATCGTCTGTAAAAAGTTCATTACCACAAGCGGCACATTTATACACTCCCTTTTCTTTATTTAAAAGGAGCTTACCCGTAAATGGCCTCTCGGTGCCTTTTTGCCTCAATACATAATATTGCTCTGGCGAAAGTTGCTTCTTCCATTCTGAATCTGTTTTAGCAAAGCTGAAAATATTTTTTACTTCTTCTGCCTTACTTTGTTGCTGTGCATTGTTTTGACCACAGGAGGCCAATGTGCTGGCAAGCAGCACAACGGCAACTACCTGGTTTTTCAATATTATTCTTTTCACAATTAATTTATTTAATAGTTTGTAAATACTCAATTGCCTTTTCAGTGTTTAAATGAAAATCATTAAACACCACATTGTTTTCCTCATCAATAAAAATGAACCATGGCGTACCGCCTGTACGGTAGTTATACATGATGTTGGAAATGTTACGGGTACTTGCATCGCCATTATCCTGGCCGAACGGGATATGCAGATTGTATTTCTTCTGCACTTCCAGCATTTTTTCAAAAGTGTTAGCCTCCTTGCCTTCAAACACAGTTTGCACAGCAAGGAATACAATTTTGTCATTTCCTTCAAGCGCTTTTACCATTTGTTGCAGCGATGGCAGACCAACGCTATGGCAGCCGGGGCACCAGCTTTGAAAGCAATACACCACTTTAAACTTTCCGTCATAATCTGAAAGTTTTATGGGGTTAATTTTTTCACCTTCTCCATTTACCCATAATGGTACATTCCATTCAGGCGCTTTGGCGCCACCAATTCCGTAAGTATTTTTTGTAGATGTCATTGTATCTCCTTTTATTTTTTTTTGTTTTTGTGTACATGCTTCAGTAACAAAAAAGCTAAGAGCAAGCAACACAGCAAAGATTTTTTTATGCTTAATGTGCATGTTCTTTTAATTTTTCCGGAAACATCTTTTTTAATTTGGCTACTTTAGGGTTAATAACCGCATAACAATACCCGGTATAAGGGTTTCGGTTATAATAATCCTGGTGATACATTTCCGCCGCATAAAAAGTATCTAACGGGCTAAGTTCCGTTACTACTTTCTTATTAAGATGAGTTTGAAACCCGTCTATTACAGCTTCCGCAATTTGCTTTTGCTCATCGTTGTGGTAATAAATAACCGAACGGTATTGTGTACCTGCATCAGCACCTTGTTTGTTTAAGGATGTGGGGTCGTGGCTGCTCATAAAAACTATAACCAGGTCTTCGTAACTGATTACGTCCTTATCAAAACTTACCTGTACTACTTCTGCATGGCCAGTATTGCCATTGCATACTGAGCGATAATCGGGATTAGGCATACTGCCGCCGGAATAGCCAGAAACTACTTTCTCTACGCCTTCCAAACGCTGTAAAACAGCTTCAACGCACCAAAAACACCCGCCGCCAAATGTAGCCATTTCAATATTTTTCATTGTTTTAAATTTTTATTCTTGTACTCTGCAGTTACCGTAATAATCCTGATGGTATTCTTCTGCTTTATAAAATGTTTCTAAAGGTTCAACCTCAGTTGTAATTGTTTTGTTTTTTTGTTCTTTTATTTTGCTGTAAACATCTTTCACTGCATCATACTGTTCATCGTTTCTATATAAAATAATTGAGCGGTACTGGGATTTGGGATAGATTTTATTGTCATTTCCAGTTGTCCCATATTTTTTTAAGAAAAGCTCTACCAGTTCTCTATATGAAATTTTCTCTGCATTAAACTCTACATTCACCACTTCTGCATGCCCGGTTTTTCCTCCGCATACATCATGGTAAGTAGGATTTACAGATGTGCCGCCTGCATAACCAGACACAGCATCTATCACCCCGGGGATAGCTTGAAAATAATTTTCAACTCCCCAGAAACATCCTCCACCAAATGTTGCTAATTGTGTATTCATTTCTTTTTTTGTTTTTTAATTAACGGGCCACTGTCAATAGCACTAATGATAATCTTCTGCTTTGTAAAAGGTATCTAATGCAGTGACCTCTGTAGTAATATCAATACCTGCCTGTTCCATTTTTTCTTTAACCTTATTTCTTACCACCAGTTCTTGTTGTTCGTTTCTGAATAAAATAATTGACCGGGTTGGTGATTTTGGATTCCAGTTATTGCTGCTATCTGTAGTACCATACTCTCTTAAAAACATATCTACCAACGTTGCAAAAGATATAACCTCCGGGTCAAACTCTACGTTTACCACCTCTGCATGCCCGGACCTTCCACTGCAGACATCATCATAATCCGGATTAATCCAAATGCCCCCGGCAAAACCAGTTATTACTTTAATAACACCTGGAATTTGAATAAAGTATTCTTTAACCTCACTGTAACACCCTTTGCCAAAAGTTGCAAACTCCGTTTTCAATTATTCAATTTTTTTTATTGTGTAAAGTTCGTTTACCGTAGTGCTCAACGGGTAATTCATAGCACACTACTATTTGTAAATTATTCCTTACCGGTAACTTCCTTATCTAAAGAGAGTGAGTTAATACAATACCGCAGGCCACTTGGCGCAGGGCCATCAGGAAACACATGCCCAAGATGTGAATCACATACATTACACTGCACTTCAATCCGTGTCATGCCCCATGATTTATCTTTGATGTATTTAATAGCATTTTCTTTTGCAGGCTGTGTAAAGCTGGGCCAGCCGGTACCCGAATCAAACTTTTCACCACTATCAAACAGCAGGGTATCGCAACATACACAGTGATACTTTCCGGGGGAGTGACTTTCGCAATACTCTCCTGAAAAGCTGGGTTCTGTGCCGTGTTTACGGGTAATACGGAATTGCCCTGGGGTTAGAAGTTCCTTCCATTCTTCTTCTGTTTTTTCCACCCTTTTATCTGGTACAGGGTTAGCTTTAGAGCTAAAGTTGAGTACATCATTCCAGTTAAGCATAATATCTCCTTTTTTGTTTGCAAAGATATTTTACAGCAGCTACGGAATGATAGCACATAGGTCACGGTTATTTGTAAATTATTCCTGACGCCGGGTAAACACTACTTAATTGAAGGCTCACTTAATTTTACAAGGCAGCAGAAACTCATTTGCGTTTGGAGCGGAATTTGAGTGGGCTTTGTTTTGTGCTTTTCTTAAAGAAATTACTAAACGCCTGTATATCGGTAAACCCAAGGTCGTCTGCAATAGTGCTTACAGGCTCATCTGTATAAAGCAATTGCCTTTTTGCTTCAATAAGCCTTCTGTCATTAATTATCTGAAGTGGCGTTTTATCAATATATTTTGCAAAAATGTTTGAGATGGTTTTAGGGGATTTAAACAACAGCCTGGCGTAATCAGAAACCTTTGTGTACTTTTTATAATGTTGCTCAACAAGATAGCTATATTCCCTGATTATAGCTATACCTGCATCATCTTGTCTTATATTGAAATTTTTTTGCCGGTAAATCCGTGCACACAGAATAAGAAACCTTTTTAAAAGGGCGCCAAGCATTTCCATTTTGTAACTGTCATTTTCTTCCATTTCCATCATCAGTATTTGCCATAGCATAGAAAAATGTTCAATTTTCTTTTGCGGTATGATGATTTTGGGTATAGAGGATGCTCCAAAAAACAGAAGACCTTTACAACCTAAGTCGTTATCGTTTTGTTCAATACAATAAAAATCCCGGTTAAATTGTATAATGTTTAGTTCATCAAAGTTGTATTCTTTTACCTTATGAAATTCGGTAAGGAATAAGATACAATTTTTGCCCAGGCTTATCTTTTGATTATCTATAACAAAATCTGCATTTTTCTTTGTATTCCAGATTACGCTGAGGCTGGTCTTTAATTCTTCCCTAAACATATAAGCCCTTTCGGGTACAATGGACCCAATAAACAGTATTTGATTTTGATTCCCTATATATCGCATTTACACACGAAAATATGGCTTAATTTAATACAACACCTCCGTAAGCAGTCTTAATCCATCCCTAAATAATCCTCAATCGCTCCTTAATTATTTCTCAATCGTAAGACTACTATTTTTAGCTAAACTTATTCACATTTTGAGATTTATTTTAAAAAAATGCAGAATTTATTTTTATGTTTGTCGCCCAACAAAAGAAAGGAACTATGATACAGACGATTAATCCAAACATGATTTTATTAGCCAGGGAAGCCAGAGGCTTCAGCCAATCGGTGCTGGCTGAGAAGCTGAACAGTTACAAGGCCAATATCTCCAGGCTGGAGCATGGCGATACTGCTGTTGATGAGGAAGTATTGGCAGCACTTTCAGAAGCCACCAACTATCCCCCGCATTTCTTTTTGCAAAAAGGCGAGATTATGCCGGTGAACCTGAGCTACCGCAAGCGGAAAAATGTACCCGCCAAACTTATAACACCCATTGAAGCACAAATGAACATCATCCGCCGCCATGTGCAAACGGTAACCCGTGCTATGGAGCAATTAGTTCCTGAACTGCCTTTGTATAAAGTGGATGAAACCAATACCCCGGAGAAAATAGCGGCTCTGGTAAGAAAGAAATGGAATATACCTGCCGGTGCCGTTGAGAACCTTAGTAAAATATTGGAAGAAAAAGGAATCATCATCAGCAGTTTTGATTTTGGAACAGACAGGGTGGACAGCCGCAGTATGCTTACAGATGATAATTACCCTATCATCTTCCTCAACAAAAACCTGCTGGGTGACAGGCAGCGGTTTTCACTGGCTTTTGAATTGGGGCATTTAATCATGCACACCTTTTGTACCGTGCCGCATGACCGGGATATAAGCCATGAAGCCAACCTGTTTGCTGCTGAGTTCTTAATGCCTGCAAAGGATATTCTGAAAGACTTTAAAGACGGTGTTACCCTTTCGCTCTTAGGCGAACTGAAACGCAAATGGAAAGTGAGCATGATTGCATTATTATACCGGGCTGATGATTTAGGGTTGCTTACCACGAATCAAAAAAGATACCTGGTGCAACAGTTTAACGACCAGAAAATAAGAAGAAGGGAACCGCAACAATTAGACGTACCCAAAGAAAATCCGCAACTGATGCAAAGGCTACTGGCTGATTTTATGAGTAAAACAAAGTTGGGCGTAATACAATTGTGTACGGTACTTGCTATTGAACATGAAGATTATTTAGCTTACTACGGCTAAGAAAGGAAATAAACTACTGACCCGGATTTATTAACAGACAAAACGAACCACGATGAGTATTACAGAAAACACAATTGAAGTAAAGCCCTACAGCCTGACAGAACTGGCAAACATTTATGGCATAACCAATCGTACTATGAAAAGCTGGATTGTCAGGCATAATGAGGCAATAGGTGAAAAGGTAGGCAGGTTGTATAATGCCAAACAAGTAGCAATTATCTTTGACAGGTTGGGACTGCCAGGGAAAGCAGTGGAATATTAAAATAATTTTGAGTTATGACAAAAAAAGAAATTGACTTAAAAGGCGGTGTACTTATTATTGGTTCATTGCTGTGGCAAGACTATTTGGATAAACCAGGTGATGATATACGCAAAAATTGGAGAGCAAATTCGTTGTCAATTACTAATAAAATTCAGGTCAGAATACCAATCAGGTATGGCAGGTTTTCAGAAAAGAGCCAGATTTATACAATGGTATTTTCAAATGCTTGCAAACGAAAGTCGGGTACAGCTTTCGTAGTACCTTTTTTATCCCAAATACAAAGTAATAAACAACTAATTAACGAAGCGGAAAAATTATCAGAAGCCGAAGGAATGAAAAAGAAATTCGTAGCAGGCGATGATGTGTGGAGTGTATTAGGCATCTTGATAAACCCAAAACATAATGGGGCAAAAGTTAAAAGAAATCTTGTTGCACTTTGGAATAATTCATTGAATAAAGCATTTGATGAGAAACTTTTTAGGATTGGTAAAGAAAAGCCTTGTTTAAAGAGTAATGGTGTTTTAGATATTCCCTGGCCTTCTACTATTGACCCTCGCAAAAGTGAAGAATTAAGTAGTTATGATTTTATTATTGCTACTGCTACCAAGCCTACAAAGTATCCATTAATAAAAGAATTATCTGGCTGCGTAAAAAATGATACCGGCAGATACTATTTCGTTGAAAATTATAAATCAGGTATTGTTACATTTCAGGATTTACAGGTAATGAGTTCGTAAAGCAACATAGTTTAATCTTTGAAGTAATTAATCACCGCTTTTACAAAGCGGCTTTTTTTTATACCCGTTCCACGCAAAACTTTCATTAGACAGAATCGGACAAAATCATCCGAAACTTACAAATACTTACAACTTCTTTCAACAACTTGCTGAAACTTGCTCAAAGTGGAAAGTGACCCCTTTGCCCCATAGTATGTTTGTGTTGTCAATCGGAATTAACAAACTAAAAAATAAAAAAGATGAGACAACAGGCACTACGAAAAGAAAGAACAACAA
This sequence comes from uncultured Citrobacter sp., assembly GCA_964395095.1. Taxonomy (GTDB): domain Bacteria; phylum Bacteroidota; class Bacteroidia; order Chitinophagales; family Chitinophagaceae; genus CAYMZZ01. Next base: position 39,219 of record CAYMZZ010000001.1, on the reverse strand, counting down.
GACCCACGATGAGGGTTGTAAAAGGGCTGAAAGACACACAAACCGAATTAGCTCCACTCGTAAACACAGCATGGAATTTTGCTTACAGCAGCCTCTGGAACTGTACCCAATTCTCTCAAAAGGAAATTGATACTGCCAAAGAAAAAATTGAAGAATACCTGCGGCTGGCAAAGCATCCTGAAAAAGCATTTTCCATTTTCTGCCAGCGGGTACTGCTTACCCGGTATTATATCAGTAAGAACAGCAGCCGCTATGTTCCCCTGCCATCCGTATGGCTTGACCGCACAAACGAAAACGGTTTTGCCGGTACAAAAGCCTGGTATGATGAAATCAAATCTGTAAGGGAATCATTGCCCAATTACAAAAACGAATTGAAAGCAATGGCTGAAGCCGTGCTGGAGTTCAGCGAAGAACCAACGATTCAGAATTATCAATACTGGAGAAAATATTTTATAGACAAGCAAACGCCGGGACTTTTGAACCTGTTCCAGGTAGTAGCTATTCAGCAACTGTGCAACAACTAAGCAATGACCCGTACCCCAAAACCATATTACGATGAGCAGGGCCATTTGATAATCCGTCCCTACCGCATGAAGGATTTAGCAGCTATTTACTGTGTAAGTACCAAAACCATGAAGCGGTGGATTGATAGCAAAGCCCCTGCTTACAGTAACAAAACAAAAATGTTCTTTACCATAGAACAGGTAACGGGCATATTCACAGCACTTGGCGTACCACAAAAAATTGCACTTGTAGTACCACTAAAAGAATTAAAACAAGCAGTTTAAAATATTTCCTATGGAAACTAAAACAACAAGCGAAACCACATCCAGCAGCATACTGCTCACGGGGATAGTGTTCTTAGCCAACCTTGACTTTGTAGGGCTATTGGACTATGCCTTAAAAGCTGGAATTGGCGGAGCCATCTGGCTGGGATTTAAACTTACCGCTGATTATTTAGAAAGAAAAAGAAAGAGCAAGTAATGAGTGCTGCTGCAAAAATATTAACCGGCACACTCGTAGGCGCAGGTGTAGTAGCTGTGTATGGCTATGTAAAGAAGCTAAAGAAAACACAGGCTGAACTGGAAATCATTCCTACTGCTAACCTGTACCAGCTAACCTGGAACGCCATCGTTGTCCGTGTTGATGTCCTGTTGAAAAACCCGACAAAGGGGACTTTCTCTATAAAGTTCCCCTTTGTTAAACTTATCAGCAATGGTACAACGGTAGGCAGCAGCCAGGCAGTGAACAAGGATATAAAAATTCCCCCTTATGGTGAAGTGGTTATCAGTAAACTACTGGTAACAATACCGGTCAGCAGTTTCTTTTCCGTGGCAAGTGATGTATTGAAAAACCTGCAGAACAAAAAGCCGGTGAAGCTGACCATCAAAGTGATGACAACGGTAAACCTGGGATGGACAGAACTTCCTTATGAGAGCAATAATGAAGTAACTATTAAAAAGTAAAGTGTGGAAGCAACTAAAAAAAGACATATCAAAAGCGGAAAGGAATATGACCACCTGTTTCCCATAGCAGAGGGCAGCAATTCCACCATCCGCAAAAATGCGAATGTCTATCATACGGTTGATTTTATACCGAGAGTGGTGAACGAAACACTTTATCAAACCAAATCATTAGCTGAACAACTAAAAACAAACAATACCTATGAAACCTGTAAAAATATCTGGCACTTCGTATATGAACACATTAACTACAAAAAAGATGCACCGGGTTATGAGCAAATAAGAAACCCGGCAAGAGCCTGGCACGACCGTTTTAGTGGGGTAGATTGTGACTGTTACTCGGTTTTCATATCCAGTATCCTTTCCAATCTCGGCATAGCCCATACGTTGCGTATTACCAAATATCACCGTGACTACTTTCAGCACATCTACCCCATCGTGCCTTTTCAAAATGGTTATATCACCATTGATTGTGTGACTGACCGCTTTAATTATGAAGTACCATTTAGTGAAAAAAAAGATTATCCTATGGATTTACAATATCTCAGTGGCTTTGATGATGGTTTTGAAATAAATGGTGCCGGTGATGGCATGGCCGAGCTGGGCAAACTTATCCAGCGTAAAATGGGTGGTGGTAAAAAGCCCTCACCATTGAAAGCCAAATCACCAGTACCGGTTAAAAAGTCAATGCCGTTTATGAAAAAGAAAGCGGCGCTGCTTACCAAAGGGAGCAACCTCAATCCTGTGGAAACTCCAACTCCCGTAACTGCCGGAAATCCAAAACCCAAGAAGAAAAAGTTCCTGGGCAAGATGCTGAATGTGGTGAATAAGGCTAACCCTGCTACGTTGCTGCTGCGTAATGGCATTCTTGCCAGCATGAAACTGAATATCCGCAATGCAGCAGGCCGTCTTCGCTGGAGTTACCTTTCACCACAGCAGGCATCGGCAAAAAGTATTGACCCGGTAAAATTTCAAAAGCTGATTGCAGCAAGACAGAAATTAGAAAAGATATTTTTCGGTGCAGGCGGCAATCCGAAAAATCTAAAGAAAGCCATCCTCGGTGGAAAGGGCAACAAAGACAAAGCAGTGAATGGGCTGGATGGATTTGGCATGATTGAACTGGAAGGTGTGGAATACATGAATGCTTACACACCCATAAGCGAACTGTTAGGTACTGAGATTTACTATAATGAAAATGTAAATGGCATGGAAGGATTTGGTGAACTCGGTGAACCCATTACCATGAGCACCATAGCGGCGGCAGCGGGTGTGATAGCAGGTATTGTTGCCATGCTGAAAGATGTGGGCAATATTTTTCAGAAGAAAACAAAAGGATCTGAAGATTTTGACGAAACAAAAAATGAACAGGCAGATAAAGAAAATCCAGTGCCAGTTCCAACCACTGCCACACCGGGAATAGTACCAACGGTTACAGTAAAAGAAAATTCAGAAACTCCGGGAGTAATTGTGAAAACAGCAACACCAGGGTCCGAATCCGGTAATACTGAAGTTGTAAAGTTTAACACTGAGCAACAAATGGTGGAGACTAAATCAGAAACAGTCCCTGTCAATACATCTGAGGCTAATGTAACAACAAACCAAAACACGGATAATCCTGGCAACAACAATGACAATCCTGGTTTTTGGGAAAAGAATAAGAAATGGCTGAAGCCGGTTGCTATTGGTGTGGGAGGCTTAACCATTATCGGGATTGGCTATGCCATGATGAAAGGCGGTAAAACACAAAACAAATCCTCACCACAAGGTGGTGGTTTATCAGGCGCACCCAATTACAAAAAACGAAAGAACCACAAACGAAATAAATCCAAACAACAAAAGAAAAAATCAGTAGCCCTGCTCTGATTCAATCCGTACACTTTTAAAACAAAATTCAATATGGCTAAAGCGAAAAACTCATACAAGAAAAATGCCCGGAAGAAAAATTTCCTGAAAGGCATGAATGAAGAATTGCCTACCAAAGGCAATGTAAAAAACACGGTACTGGAAACCGGCAAGGATTTACTGGTAGCCGTACTCGGCGGCGGGCTGATAGGCTCTGCTATCGGAAGGCCATCACTGGCCATTGGTTTGGTAACAACCGGAACCGGTCACTACACGCAAAACCGTTTGCTCACCTTGCTGGGCATAGGAATGATGGCAGCCAATGGTTTTCAGAAAAGCAAAGCCGTTAATGGCCTGGAAGGTTTGGATGGCGTAAAAGAAAGGCTGATGGCTTACAAAGAAAACTTTTCTGAAAAGCTCTACTTAGACAAAATCATCAAACAAAAATCAGCCGCAGCAGCAACCAACGGTATAGGTGAACTGCAATACTTCAATTACAACAATGACCTGAGTGGTGGATTGAATGCTTTGGAGAGCATAGAGAACCAGCTTATAGAAAGCGGTATGCAGTTTCAGCAAATGACAGGCGCAGCACTTCCTGAAATGGAGGAAGATGACCAGTGGGAAGAAAGGTTGTATTAACCCCGCCCCTAAAGAGGGGTAAAACAAAAACACTTAAACAAACAATTATTTAATAATCACGCCTAACTCCCCTTCAGGGGTTAGGGGGTAAACTCAAATTTTATGTTAGGACTCTTAGAAGGTATTGAAGAATACAATAACCAGGGCGCATTACTCGGACTGGAAGGTGTAGATGACGGCGAACTGCTCGGCGCATTGCGTAAGATGAACCCTGTGCAGCGTTTGCGTATGGTTTCCAAATTATCCAACACCGGCTCGCCCAGCAAAGGCTCAAGGGCGGAAATGGAAAAATTCTTCGGCGAACTGCCGGTGCATATCAAAGAAGCATTGGTAAAAGGCGACCTGCGTTTAGCGGATAGTATAATCTATTCCATCAAGCCGGTTACTTCCAAAACAATCAAGCTGTTTGAAACGCAGGATGATAAAGAAATCGGTTTGCGTAATATCAGCAATTCCAAATTGCCCAAGAACCAGGCATTCCTGGCAAGCGGCATTATCCTGCTGGCCGGTACATCTGCCGATGCAAGCAAAGACAAAGTGATTGCCACTAATTACAAAGGGCTGGAAGAATTTCCTGCCATTGCAAATGGTGAGTTCAACCTGAAAAGCAACAAGAAACAAATTGTACCGGAAACCAGCAATGCTGTTTTTAAAACAGGCAGCAACCGCAATGTACCGCTGGGTTATTACAAACTGGCCAATCCACGCCTCATCCACGATGATGTGCTGATTGAAATGACAGTGGAACTCGGCACAATGGAGGGCATACCGCAGAACACCTATATCTATGCGGCCATGCACGGAACGATTACCACTCCGTAAAAGTAATTAAGAGTTTCAGTTACTACTAACTTGAGGCGAAAGCTGAAAGTTAAAACGGCGGAGAGGGATGGGTAATAACTCTCCGCCGGTAGTAGCTGATTTTTAAAAAAGGAATCTGAATAATCCGTACTAATCCGTACCCTATGCAAACTGTAAAGAAACGATTTGACATTGCTGTAACCGAAGCTGGTAAAACATTCAGCAAAACATTTGAACTGGATAAAAACATTACAGCCGTAAAAGGCATATTGTTTACATCTGATAAAGATGATTTGCTGTACTACAGGGGTTCACAAAAGGTAGAAATCAACAAAGAGGAGATTTTCCCTGAGAACTATGAGAGCAAGTTGCTTTTGTCCGGTATCAATGTTTCACCCAACAACCGCTACTATGATTTAGGCAATCAGCCAGCAGGCAACGGTGCTATCAAAGTAGAATACAAAGACAGCAATGATAGCCGTGCCCTGTTTACTCCTTACCGTGTTTCACTGTATGTAGAATGTGTGTTGCAATGATGAAGGAGCAGGTTATCATACAACCAATAAGTATCAGCAAGAGAGGTCAGCAAAACTTCTTCCAGGTAAAACTGCCCAGGGATACGCATAGAATCATTGGTATTGAAACAGGCTTGTACCTGCTGAATGTACCGGGTTATGTTATACCGGCATCCGAGCAATCAATGCTGATGCGAAGAAATAACCTGATGGGTGTGGTTAAACTTCGGGCAAACGGAAAACCAGATGTATTTTATTCAAAGGAGGTGTTTGAAAGGGACATTAATATCAGTGCTGGTGAAATGAAAATTGTTCCTCCACCGGTAGTTTCAGAAGAAAGAACCCCCTTAAGAAAACTGGATGAGCAACCAGATGGCAACAGCTTTGATTATTTCACTCACTGGACACACGGAGCAAAACGGGAAGAAGACCCTTTGAACATTTGTGGCTGTGCTTTTATCAACGGGCAATATAAAGATGCCATTGGTGAATATTTTTATATGGATGTCAGCTATAAAATAATGCTCTATATCTGGATTGAAAGAAAGACAAATCAGCAGCAATGACAATTAACCTGGCACTGGAATATATAGCAAGGCGGATGAGGGAGCTTGGTTACGGGGATGATTACAGCATCCAGTTCAGGCATTTTGTATTGTCTTCAAAAGCAAAGCTGAAAATACATGCCGGAAGCCAGTTGTTTATCCTGATTGAACCATCAGAGAGCATTGCTGTAAGAAGTGATAGCGGCGTATTTGATGTTACAACCGAAAATGTAAATGAACTGCATTATGAACACCGGGGAGAGATACGGATAAGAAACTATACCGTCATTACCCAACATGCAAGATTTATTCAGGTAATACCAAACGAAAACAAACCATGCCCATAACACACGATAATTACGACCAACTGAAAATTGATAAGCTGCGGCATTACCTGGAAGACATGACAGCAAAAGGACATGCCAAACCTTACGAAGTTTTTGTGGACAGCCTGAAAGTTGTTCCCAAAACGGAAGACCCGAAAGATTTTGAAAACTATGAGTATTACATGAATGATGATACGGAAAAAATCCGAATTGTTATTTATAACTCTAACCTATCACCACGCAATGACCAGTATTGTTTTTATGTAAAACAGCATAAACAGGACAAAGGATTGAACGGCCTCGGTGATATAGAAAACATCATCCAGGAAAAACTGACTGCAAGGGATAAAGAACATGAAGTGAAACGGATGCAGGAGGAACTGACGGAGACCAAACAAAAGCTGGAAGAAGCGGAAGAATATATTGATGAACTGGAAGAAAAATTGGAGTTGTCTGCTAACGATAAGCACAAATTAAAAAATATTGACCTGGTAGAACTCGGTTCTGCCGTGCTGGGCAGGTTGGCTGAAAAGAATGCTGATGTGTTAAGCGGTTTAGGTTTATCAGGTATCGGTAATAAGGAACAAAAACAATTAGATACTCCGCAACCACAAGGTGAAGTCAGTTTTCAAAAGAAAACTGATACCGCAGCAGTAACAGAAGAAGAACAGCAATACATTGCCACCTTAAAGCAACTACAGAACTGCTTTGATGAACCACAAATGGTTGCGGTGATTGGCATACTCAATCAACTGATGGTCGACCCGTCACAGGTGGAGCCTGTGGCGGATTTACTTAACGCAAAAACTTAATAACTATGAAAAAATATCAGTACGACATTTCCATTGAAGCCAAAACAGAAGCAGAGGCCGATGCAAAGATGACAGCACTCATAACATTGGCTTCAAAACTCAGTCAGAAAGAATTGACTAAGCTGGCACATACCATTATGAATGACCCGATAAAAACAGCTTTGGCAAAAAAGTATCTCGGCGTTTAAGCCCCCTAACCCCCTAAAGGGGGAATAAGAAATCCAATATCCTATGAACCAGGAAACTCCCATCCACCAACAGGACGAATTTACCCTTGAGGAAAAAATCAAGTATGGCATACTCGGCGTGATTGTGCTGGGTGGGAGTTTCTTTATTGGCAGAAAGCTGGTACGCCGGGCTAAGTCCTATTCGGAAGAAAAGAAAACTTATGAGGAAGGTAATGAAGCGACTTATGCCAAACAACTGAAAATGGCTTTTGACAATGATATGTGGTTTGGCTGGGGAACTGACGAAGAAGCTATTCGCAAAGTGTTAAGGGCAATACCAAGCAAGGAGTATTTCAGAAAAGTTATTAATTCCTATCAAAAACTGTATGCAAGAAGTCTGATGAAGGACATGCAGGATGAACTGACATCCGCTGAGTACAATGAGATGCTGGCTATCCTTTCGGTAAAACCGGAAAGAGGAAAAACATTGCAGCAGCCCAAACTGACCAGTGAACAGATACTATCCTGGGCAAAAAGGTTAAGGTCGGCGTTTAATGAGAACACCTGGGGATTTTTGCCGTATGGAACGGATGAAGATGCAATAAAAGCAGTGTTCCAGGAAATACCTACACAGTCGGCATTTGCACAAGTGGCGGCAGCATACAAAAAGGAGTATAATGATGACCTGATGGCCGACTTAAAAGATGAACTCACTGTGTTTGAGTATGCTGATATGATGGGCATCCTTACCAAAAAACCGAAGATGTAAACTATGAAAACGAATCAACACAATAAAAAGCAGAAAAGGAAGCGGATTGTGATTACGACCCTGGCGGTGGGAGCAGCAGGTATCCTGGGTTATTTTGGCTGGCAGTATTACAAAAAGAAAAAAGGGAAGAACAGCGATGAGCCCGATGTATCATTCAAAAAGAAAGAACCGGAGGATATTAAACCGGTTTATGTTGATACACCTGCTTATACCCCGGCGATAAAACCCAAAATTAAACCAAGACCAAAGCCGCAAGTAATTTATGATAACCCTTTCCTGGAAGTACCACCGGTGAGCAAGGACGGTTTTCCACTCAAGCGGGGAAGCAAGGGTGAAAAGGTAAGGGCATTACAGGAAGTATTGATTGCAAAACATGGTAAACAAATATTGCCCCGCTATGGCGCTGACGGTGATTTTGGACCAGAAATGTCCGCTGCACTAAAGAAACTGAAACTTCCTGCAACGATTGAACAGAGCACCTACAATGTACTGATGCAGGGACAGAAAATAAGCAGTGGAAATGGAAGCGGCAGTCTCGCTCAACAATTTATTGCAGCAGCAACCAAAAAAGATTTTAACCAGACCATTCAGTTACTCAAGCGGCTTAAATCAAAAGATGATTATAAAGAAGTAAGCGGTGAATTTAAAAACTACCGTATTGGCGGCGGAGTTCGGCAGACACTTGTTAATGCACTGCTCAATACATTCAGCAAAGAAGACCAGAAGCAGACTATCCGTTTTGAGTTCCTGCGGATGGGGCTGCAGTTTGATGGCAAGAAATGGAGTTTAGACGGATTTGACGGGGTGAGTATCGTAACCATTGAACCCGCAACTGTTTGGGTGAATGCTAACCAGGCAATAAAAGTTCCCGCTAAAATGGTACTCGGCAATGAAGTAACCAAACGGCTTGACTACACTCTCTTTGAAAACAACGGCAAGCATTTTTTAGTGCAAACAAAATCAGTAACACAACTATAAAACTCAATTTATGAAAAGACATATCCGCTACATCGTTGTACACAGTACCGCAACATTTGACCCAAAGGTTTCCCAGTTCTATGGCCACTATCATTATGTGGTGGAAAGAACCGGCGAAATAAAAAAAGTACATGGCGATACCGCTATCATAAAGAATGTGGAGAAGGTGGATAATGAAGCCATCCATATCGCCTATGCAGGCGGCAGAAATAAAACCGGTACACTTGGCGACACCAAAACACCCAACCAGGAAGAAGCCCTCTTTAATAAAATTGTGGCACTCTCCATTAAATATCCAGGTGCTGCTATTGTGGGGCATGATGAACTGGAACCGGGTTCCATCTCACCTGGCTTCAGTGTGAAGGAATGGATAAAAAATTATGAGCCAGACCTTAACCTTTCCAAAGCCAGTTAACCAATTAATCCATTTTAAATCCAACCCTATGTTACAATCTATATTAAAAACCATGACTGAAAGAGGCTATAAAATTTACAGCCGCCCTTTTGAACTCAATATTGTGGGCATTCGTGCCAACAGCACCGTGCCTAATAGTTTTGACGACACCCTCAATATCTTTTATAAAAACTCATCCGGTGACTGGCAGCACCACCGCTGCCCGGCAACAACTGACCCTGGCACGTTCTGGCTGCGTAACCTGATGAACCCCCAGGGTACGGCTATATTGAAGCAGGGACAGTATATCGGCTCACACGGTATCGGTATGCACCGGGGCAAATACTTAGCCCTTACGCAGAAAAGGCCTTTGACTGTAATCCGGGATTATGACCGTGATGCTATACTTGACTTTAATAATGGCAAAGAACAGACCGGCATATTCGGTATCAATATTCACCGGGCATCCATTAACGGTACAACAAAGTTTGTGGAGAAGCATTCCGCCGGTTGCCAGGTGTTTGCCAATATCAATGACTTCAACCTGATGATGCAGTTGGCGCAGCGCCATAAACAGCTTTATGGTAATGATTTTACCTACACACTGATTGATGAGAGGGCTTTAGTCCGTGAAGCAAAAAAAAATTAATGTTTGACCTGGTGGGGCTGGGTATTGCCACAGCCCTGGGCTTCGCTACTTATCAGCTTGTAAAAGACCCGTAATGAGAAAGTTTATAGCAGAATTATTTAAAGATAAAAACGGCTGCTACAGTTTAAGGGAACTGGCAATCGCATTGCTTCTCCTGGCACTGATAGCAAGCTGGATAGCACAGCAGTTTTTCAATAAAGCTGTTCCTGAATTTATGTTTTACTCTTTTGCAAGCCTGATTGGTGCCGGTTGCTTTGGTTACTCTATTGAACGCAAATCAAATATTGACAATAACAATCCTACAATCTGATATGAAAAACTTAAAAACAATACTTACCCTTTTAATTGGTGCCGTTATCGGCTTTTCCTTTTGCCAGTTCTTTCACCGAAACTGCCCCGATGTTTATCCTCCGGTTAAGATTGCTGACAGCAAGGCTTCAGAACTGGAAAAGAAAGCACAGGATACAGAAGCAAAGTACCTGCAAAAGATAGATTCTGTCCAGCAGCGTACACAAGCCCTGAACGAATCCCTTAAAAAAACAAAAAACGCATTGGATAAAACCAAAAGAAAAAACATTGAGTTGCAAACACAGGTATATGATTTAATTGACAGGCAGAGAGTTTATAAAGAGGTGCTTGATACAGCCAGCTTTATTACCGGGTGTGATTCGCTGCAAAACAGGGTTGAAGAACTAATTACCGAAACAAATCTACAGGACAGCATACAAACCGCAATCACAGACAATCTGCATGAGCAGCTTCTGCAAAAAGATTCTGTTATCCTGCTGAAAGATTCGCTGTACCAGCAACTGAACAAATCATTTGAGCAGAGCATCGAACAGCAGAAACTGCTGGAGCAACAGGCAAAATTCTACAAGAAAAAATATAAACGACAACGGCTCGGCAGCAAATTAAAAAACCTGGGGCTGCTTATTATATCCGGGTTTGCTGCCTCCCAACTTATTCACTAATCCAAAATGTTTACATGGCTGCGAAAGAAAAGACAATTGTAGCTACTGCCACATTTGTTACATCCCTTTTATCCTACCTCTATGCAAAGGAAGCGGATAAAGACTCAGTGGCCTATGTGATGGTGGGCGGTTTTATCGGTTCCCTTCTTGGAGAAGGTATAGCAGAGGCTATAAAAAAGAACAGTTCGGACAATAAAAATAATTCAGATGCCAATAGAAATATATAACAACGGGCCTTCACTGAAAATTGTAAACGGAGGCAGTGTAATCCTGGTAAGCAAAATTCAAATTAAGACTATTGAAACCATCCGTAATGATGTGATACGGCTGGACATTGGTGAAGGGGCATTGAAAAACATTTATGTCAGGTTCGCTGATGTAACAACTCCGGCAGGTCTGGCTGATGCAGGCCAGTTAAGAGATGCTATTAACGCCATGCTGTTAAGCAATGTGGCAGGTGGGGCAACTGAAATAAAACAGGACACCGAAATAGGTATTTTGAACGGTATCCTTGGTGCGCTGAACGACCTGAAAGGAATTATGAATACCGGCGGAGGTGGGGGTATTAAGCAGCCTGTCCGCATAGATGAATCCACACCTAATGTGGTTTATTACGGATATGCTGCCATCGGCTCTGCCATTGATGCGCCAGTTTGGGCAATCCAGCGTGTTACAAGAGCCAATGATATTATTGTGTATGAGTGGGCTGACGGAAATGAAAACTATGATAATGTTTGGGAAAATCGCTACATGCTGGACTACTCCGGTATCGGTATTATCAGGGAATAACCATCCATTAAGAAACCATGAAATACCAAACCATACCTGAAATTGTGCTTGGCGAAACTCCGGAAGTTAATGTTCCGGAGTTAGCTGTTTCTTATACAAGGAGCAGGCAGAAAGATTTTGGTAAAATCACTTCATCAAAAGATGCGGCTGATTTTATCAGAAATACTTTCAATGAAGGTGAAGTAGAATTGCAGGAACAGTTCATCGTTCTTTATCTCAACCAGGCAAATGAAATCATCGGTTATTATAAACACTCTAAAGGGGCTATTAATGCAACAGTAGCCGACATTCGCATTATTCTTGCCACTGCTTTAAAAAGTTTAGCAGTGTCAATGGTAATTGCACATAATCATCCGTCCGGCAACCTAAAACCTTCAAGAGCAGATGAACAATTAACAGCAAAGATTAAAGAAAGTGCTGCCATGATGGAAGTGCGGTTGCTTGACCATGTGATTGTAACAAGGGACAGTTATTATTCTTTTGCCGATGATGGTTTATTAGGATTGGATGGCTTAAATAATAAAGAGGAACAGTTTGTTGCTGCGATTGAATTTGATTTAGCTACTAAGAAGTCACACAATAAAATATCCGTAGAAAAGCTGGCTGCTTCATTTGGTATCATTGATAAAAATGACGTAAAAGAACTGACAGAGCTTGCCATTGTAAACCGGGCAAGATTGCTGGGGCATAGCGGGGGGACAGTGAAGCAAAGATTTGACCAGATAGTTGAACTCTATCAAAGCCAGGTAAATCTATCACACCGCACTTCACAAAGTATTTTACTGCAGCAATATTCTACACCTGCGCCCATTGGTTATTTAGCAGGTGTGTTTTGTGAGATTGATAAACTTCAGTTCAATGGAGGCTTTGCTTTTGAACCATCAGCAGGCAATGGCTTATTGACTATTGCTGCCAAACCTGAAAGAGTATATGTAAATGAACTGGATAGTTTTCGTAACCGCAACCTGAAAACGCAAGGTTTTGCAAACGTCTGGCAAAGAGATGCCACAAAACCTTTCTTTGATGTGCAACGCACATTTATGGCAGTAATGACAAACCCACCATTTGGCAAAATGGAAACGGAAGTTATGTTTGATACTTTTCCGATTAAACCCTTAGAGCATGTGATGGCTTTAAGGGCCTTAGACTGCATGGTTGATACTGGTAAGGCAGCCATCATCATTGGTGGCCATACTACCTGGGATGACAAAGGCAGAATCACAGCAGGTAAAAACAGGATTTTCTTTAACTACCTATACAGTCGCTATCATGTGGCTGATGTAATCAATATTGATGGCGCAAAACTTTATTCAAGACAGGGAACATCTTTTGATGTCCGCCTGATTTTGATTAATGGCAGAAAACAAACAGCATCTGGTGCAGCACCTGTTTACAATCCCGATAAAGACCATGAAGTAAAAGCCTTTGATGAGCTTTTTCAAAGAGTGATGGAAAGCCTCTCCCTTACCCTCTCCAAAGGAGAAGGAATAAAAACAGAACCTATGAAAAAAAATATTTCTTCATTAGAACAGGAAGCACAGAATTTAATGAAGCTGTTTAAAGCCCCTCCTTCGGAGGGGTTGGGGGAGGCTCTCGGAGCGCCTTACGAACCAGCATCCGAAAGTTGTGTCGTATTAAATACACAAGTGCCCGACAGTATGGCTTTTGAAACAAGACAGGCTGTACTAAGTATAAAAGAAGAAGTTGGCGGAGATATTGACAACTTTGTTCGCCACCGCTTAAAATATCCTAATAAAGCTGCGCTGTGTAAAGTTTTATCTGCTGAACAGATTGATGCGGTGGCAATGACTATTTATAATATTGAAGCAAGAAGCCAGGGCATGATTATCGGCGACCAGACGGGTATTGGGAAAGGACGGGTTGCTGCTGCTATGATACGCTATGCAGTGAACCAGGGTGTCAAGCCGGTATTTCTTACAGAAAAAGCAAACCTGTTCTCTGACATTTACCGTGATTTATCAGCCATTGGTTCAGGACATTTAAAGCCACTGATTGTAAACAGCAAGGAATCCAAGACAGATATAAAAGATGAGGATGGTGAAGTTATATACCAGGCACCGTCTCCCACCGAGCAGCAAAGTATTATCAGTTCGAGAACCGTATCTGCGCAATATGATTTTGTACTGGCTACCTATTCGCAGTTTAATTCTCCAGAAAAGAAACCCGAAAAACCAAACTTTCTCCGGGCTATTGCTGATGATAATATTTTTATCATGGATGAAGCACATAATTCCAGTGGCTCATCCAATACGGGTGAATTTCTGCAAGGTGTTGTTTCAAAAACCAAAGGTGTTGTATTCCTGTCAGCCACATTTGCGAAGCGACCCGACAACATGCCCATCTATGCTATGAAAACTTCCATTGCCGATTGCAATATGAGCAGGGATGATTTGGTGGAAGCTATTACAAGAGGCGGCGTGGCATTGCAGGAAGTGTTATCCTCACAATTGGTTGCTGAGGGACAAATGGTGCGCAGGGAAAGAAGTTTTGAAGGAGTGGAAGTAAATTATTTGTCTTTAGATACTAAGTCAGAAGAACACCGTGCCATTGCAGATAACATTACTGATATACTCCGTGATATTATTGCCTTCCAAACAAACTTCGTGGATGCACAGGTAGAGGAACTGGATAAAATTGCAGTAGCTGAAGGCAAAGAAGTTGCACTGCGTGAAGGTACTTCACAAGCTGGCGTTGATAATCAACCTTATTTTTCCAAAGTGTTCCAGGTAATTAACCAGATGCTTTTTTCTTTAAAGGCGGAAGCAGTCGCTGACCAGGCAATTAAAAGATTAAAGGAGGGAAAAAAGCCGGTGATTGCCTTCGCTTCTACAATGGGCAGCTTTATTGAATCAATGGAAAATGAACAGGGCGTTCCGGTTGGTGATGGCGATACTATCAATGCTGATTTTAGTGAAGTTCTTAAAAGAGGGTTAGATGGTATTTTACGTTATTCCGAAAAAGATGTGGACGGCAATGCTATTCACAAAAAATTTGAATTAAGTGAACTGCCGCCGGAAGCTCAAACCGAATACCACCGAATACTGGGAAAGATAAATAACGTCTCAACGGGTATTACTATTTCCCCGATTGATATTATCATCAAGAAAATAAAAGACGCCGGCTACAGTGTCGCCGAAGTAACAGGCCGTAAGTATGAACTGCAACTCAACTGGAAGGGCAGTAAGGCTTTGATACTGGCAAGAAAACGTATCAATACCAATGATGCTTTCCGGCAGTTCAATAATAATGAAGTGGATGTGCTGATGATTAACCAGTCCGGCAGTACCGGCGCATCTGCACATGCCATACCTACGGCTAAAGTTTCCAAAGAGCAGGTAAAGCAAAGGGTAATGATTGTGCTGCAGGCAGAGCTGGACATTAATACGGAAGTGCAAAAAAGAGGCCGCGTCAACCGAACCGGGCAAATCTTAAAACCGATTTATGACTATGTAACGTCCGCCATCCCGGCTGAAAAAAGGTTGATGATGATGTTACAGAAAAAACTGAAGTTATTAGATGCAAACACTACCTCCAATCAAAAGCAATCCACGAAGATTTTAGATGTGCCAGATTTCTTAAATAAATACGGCGACAAGATTGTGAAGGACTACCTAATGGAGAATAAGGATGTAAATGAATTACTGGACGACCCATTGCATTTGAAAGATTCCAAGGCTGATAGCGGCAGTAGTGAATCGCAAACATTGGAAGATGCGGCACATAAAGTTTCTGGCCGGGTAGCTGTTTTATCTACTAAAATGCAGCAGGATTTTTATAATGAGATTGCGGAACGCTATAATGATTATGTAGAGTACCTGAAACAAACCGGTGATTATGATTTGGAAGTGGAAGCCATGAACCTGGAAGCTGAAACGGTTTCTTCTAAGGTAATAAAAATGGGCAAAGGCAGTGACAGCGCCTTTGGCGATGACAGTACGCTGGAGACCGTCCGTGCCAATGTGTTGAAAAAGCCTTTTTCCAAAACAGAACTGGAAAATCTTATCAATGAATCATTAAAAGGTAATGACCCTCATAAACTACAGGATAAACTGGTGGAAGATTATGAAGCATCTGTGGCGGAAAGATTGAAAGAGGAAGAAGCTGAAACCGAAGCCAAGTATGATGAGCTGATAAAAAATGTCCCCGGTGAAAAGAAGATTCAGAAGATATTGGAAAAGCAGGGCGAGGGAGCATGGCGGCAGGCTGTCGCAGAAAGAGAAAAAGAATTGACTGGCGCAAAAGAACTGCAATTACAAAATCTCAAAAAGACCTTTGATAACCGAAAGCAGTATATAGAAAAAGCCTTCCGGTTTTTCTATATCAGCCGTAATATCCGTTATCCCATTGAAACTTACAATGGCGGTAATGAGTTGGTGCCAGCCGTGTTTTTAGGATTTGTAATTGATAAGAAAAAGAAGAACCCTTATGCTCCTTCAGCAATCAAACTGCGTATTGCTATTGCCAACAGTTCTAAATACCTGGCCATCCCGGCATCTTACTCAGAAGATATAATGACAATCATTGGTGCAAGTGCAGATATATCTCAGCCCAGCATGAATGTTTTACTGCATGAGTGGGAGAAATACACTAAGGAAAACAACACTGACCGACGTATCCGCCACATCATCACCGGTAACCTGCTGCAAGCCTTTTCTGATTTTAAGGGCAAGTTGGTAAGTTATACAACAATTAAGCAAGAAACCAAAAAGGGAATCCTGATGCCGGAGAACTGGAACTCTGGTGAACAGGTGCAGGATAAAGTAGTAGTGCCAATACTGAAAGCTGCACCGATTGTAAAATCATTGGTGCAGAACTCTCAAATCATTACCAATAATGGCTTATCATTTTTCAGGACAGGTAATCACTTCAAACTGATAATATCAGCGTCCAGGGCAAGGGGCGGCGATATTTATTTAGATAAGAATATCCTTGAGCTGGTGGAGAAAACCAATTTTGAAAAAGTATCTGACAAAATGGTGGCCATGTTGCCAGAGAAGAATATTGATAAACTGCTGGAGATTTTACAGACTACTCATGGATGTTCTATAACTATTCATTCATCTGACCTAAAAAATATCAAGTCTGATACAGGAAGATACAGCAACCGGAAAAAAATAAAACTACCGCCCGATGATGAGGAAGAAGAACTTCCGGACAATGTAGCCATCCTTGAACTGGAAGCAGAAGCCCTGGCACTTGAACTTGAATTATTAGCAGCATAAAAACAATCCATCCTATGATAACAATAGATAACTACTTTAATAAGGTCAATTCATTAGATTTAAAATCATTACCGGAAGCATTAAGAAAAGGCCATGAATTTATTTTAAAGGCAACCAGTAATGGGTCAAGCTGGGTGTCGTATCATTCCAGTGAGCCGATTAAGAAAACGGTGGATATGTACCTGGCAAAACTGAACGAGTTTGTCAGCAATACTTCAAAAGCCCAAAAGAAACAGGCGAAGAAAGAGGGCGAAAGAAAACAGCATGATGAAGTCATCAAAGAAACTATGCGGAGGCAAGGTATTACAAAGCCTACCAAGTCTAAAAAAAGTGATGAAGATATGCCTGCTGAAGATGGTCCGCAGTTGGTGGAAAGGATTCCAGAAGAGCTTCGGTTTATCCGCCGCTTTGTAAACCTGAATGGCAAGACAAAAACAAAGGATGATTTACTCCGCTTTATCAACGGCCTTCAAAAAGCAATTTTGGAAAAACGCATCCGTAAAACTTCTCCGTATGCCGTGCAGGTAAAATATATCCAGGATAGTCTTGTTAAGACTTTCAATACCATGAAGGCTAAAATAAAGCTGGAAGTAAATGCGAAAACATTAAAAGAGTTTACTGATTTATTAGGTGGAGAAAAAATATATCCTTCTATACAGTTATTGAAGAAGTACATCAACCTGAATGGTAAAGCCGGGATGAAAGAAAAAGCCATTAAACTGGTAAAACAAATGGAAACAGCGGCTAAAAAGCGAAAAGTGAGGAAGGGTGATATGTATGAAGCCCCTTTGCAGCAGGCATATAAAAACCTGCGGGAATTTATTAGTGATAAAAAGCAAAAGACATTACTCATAGAGCAAAGAGAGCTTAATGGTATTGAAGGAGTTTTGGGCTGTGCCTGCAATCCGTTAAACGGTTTTGAAGAAATGCCGGCCATTATGAACAGCATGGATTTTGCCAATATGCAATTTGAAACCATCGGTCTTAAAGGGAAATGGTTTGACCTCATCGGCGACCCATCCTCCAACTTTACCGCAATGGTATTTGGCAAACCCAAAATGGGTAAGTCATATCTCTGCATTGACTTCGCCGGTTACCTGGCAAGGAATCATGGAAAAGTGCTGTATGTGGCAAAAGAAGAAGGGTTGGATATGACATTGCAAAAGAAACTGAATGATAAAGATGTGGCACACCCGAATTTATTTGTTGCGGCTGTATTGCCGGAAGGCTTATCCCCTTATGATTTTATTTTCCTGGATAGCGTAAACCGGCTTGGCTTATTACCTGAAGACCTGAACCGGCTGAAAGCCTTTAACCCAACCAAATCTTTCATTTACATTTTTCAATCTACAAAATTTGGGAATTTTAAAGGCTCTCAAAGTTTCCAGCATGATGTGGATGTGGTGATTGAAGTGCCGGAGAAAGGAAAGGCTGTGCAAATGGGAAGGTTTAATCAGGGAGGGGAAATAGATATTTTTAACGACTAACAATCATAAAAATCCGGTTCCTCTCAACCGGATTTTTCAATTAATAAATCCATATCCAATGAAAACTAAGCAAAACAAGCTGGGCGTTTGTGCGGTTGATATAAACCCCTGTATCATTCCATTAAACCCCGAAATCCTTCACTCCTTCCCCGGTTGTGAACATTACTCAGAAACCGAGGCTAATAATATTATCAAAACCCTAGAAAAACTGAGTACTGTCTGCCACCAGATCATTAAGGCGAAAGAAATAGATATAATTGATAATCAACAAGTTGTATATTTGAATCCAACAAAACGAACTAAATCAAAAGCCGCATGAATACAAGTATTGATTTATTTTCAAAATGGGCTAAAAAGCCTTCGCTTGCTATTGTAAAATCAGGTGAACGTAAAGCCATTGTTTATACCAGGGTTTCCAGCAAAGAACAATTTGATACTAACCTCTCTTTAGAGTGGCAGCGTAAAACCATTGAAGAATACGCAACCCGTCAAAATTTTGAATTGTTGGAATATTTTGGTGGTGTATATGAAAGTGCAAAAACGGATGGGCGTAAAGAGTTCCAGCGTATGCTGGATTATGCCCGCAAGAATAAAAAGGTAACACACATTTTCGTGTACCTGCTCGACCGCTTTTCCCGTACCGGTGGTGGTGCGATTAAACTGGCTAAAGACTTGCGGGAAAAATATGGCATCACCATCATTGCGGTTACCCAGCCCATTGATACCAGCAACCCAGGTGGCGTATTCCAACAGAATATCCAGTTCCTTTTTAGCGAATACGATAACCAGTTAAGAAGACAAAGGGCAATGGCGGGTATCAGAGAAAAATTACAGCGGGGTATCTGGTGCGTGAAACCGCCAATGGGTTATGATATTGTTTATGATAAAACAGGTTTCAGTGACGAAAGAAGCAAAGGGGAAAGAAAGATTATAGTGAATGATACCGGAAAGAAACTTCGCAGAGCTTTTGAATGGAAAGCACAAGGCATGAAAAACGAAGAAATCCTCAGCCGTCTTAAAGCATTAGGGCTAAAAATTTATAAGCAAAAAATAAGTGCCATCTTCTCCAATCCCTTTTACTGTGGTATAATCTCCAATAAAATGCTGGAAGGTAAATTGATTGTGGGTAAACATGAGAAACTTGTTTCGCAGGAACTATTTTTAAAAGTAAATAATGTCCGTGCTGAAGCCAAAGGTAAATATGGCATCCTTCATCAAAAGCATCATGAAAACGTTCCTCTAAAGGTTTTCATGAAATGTTCCGATTGTAGTAGCCCCTATACCGGCTATATCGTAAAGAGCCGGAACCGCTGGTATTATAAATGCCGTTCTAAAGGTTGCTGCAATAACAAGAGCGCTGAAAAAGCCAATACCCATTTCATTAATTATCTTACAAAGTACGCCATTGTCCCACACTTGGTGCAGCCTTTTTTATTTGCCATGAAACACGAAGTTGCCAAACTGGAAACAGCAAAAGTGGACGAAGAAAAACTCTTAAAAAATAACCTGAATGAAGTGCAGAAAAAGATAGATACAATAGAGGAACAATACTTCATTCTGAAGTCCATGCCTGACGAAACTTATCAAAAGTTTCAGGCTAAGCTCACCGAAGAAAAGGCGCAAATCCTCCGAAATATTGACCAGGCTGGTTCAAGTATTTCGAACACAACTGAAGCACTGGAAAAAGCATTGCAATTTTCCCTGAAACTCCCGTCCCTGTGGGGTTCTGCAGATGTCAATCAAAAAGAAATTATCCAAAATCTAATCTTTCCTGATGGCGTAATCTACGACAGGAAAAAAGAAGCATTTCGAACAGAAAAAGTTAATGAAGTATTTCGCTGTATTGCAGTACTAAACAGCAGTTCAGGTGAAAATGAAACAGGACAAACCAGTAATGAAACCAATTTGTCCTGTTCTGTCGGGACGACTAGATTCGAACTAGCGACCCCTTGCACCCCATGCAAGTGCGCTACCGGGCTGCGCTACGTCCCGAACATTTTTTAGGGGGATTCGGGCGGCAAATTTAACGGATTCTGCCCAATTAGGAAAATCATTTTTTTGACAATCAAGCGTTTCATTTTCATTCAATAAGGAAGATTGGGAATTTTCCTATTTTCGCATTCCAAAATTCGGGATGTAGCGCAGCCCGGTAGCGCGCTTCGTTCGGGACGAAGAGGCCGCTGGTTCGAATCCAGTCATCCCGACTTAAAGTGGAGCCCTGCCAATAGGCAGGGCTCCACTTTAAGTATTGTATCGGATGCGCGTGGATGGGAATATCATTGAAAAGAAGTTTAATATAGCTTCTCAACATCCTTCGACGAGACAGGCGCCTCACGTCTCACCATCCACACGCCCTCCCTTCGGGAGGGACTGGCCATGTTTATTTCGTTGCTACCCATACGGCCTCCCTTCGGGAGGCGAGACAGGCGATTCACCGCTCTCATCCGTCTCACGCCTCACGTCTCACGCCTCACTATTTTTTCCCCTCCATGCAACGCTCCGCCTTCCAGGGTTGTTAAATATGCCTGAATGTGCGGGCCTGGCGCCGGGTTTGGCACTTTTTTTTCTCTTTTTTTAATCTCCAACCAAATGGATCCAGTTCGGATTCAGTTCAGTCACTGCGTATTGAGAATAATCGTTTATTCAAAAATCTATATATGATGAAAATGAAAATCGCATTCCGTGCTTTATCCATTTTGCTGGGTGTAGTAACAGCCGGTATAATGGTCAGTTCCTGCAATAAACTGGATGATGGTGATGATGGCCAGGCTGCAGTATCGGGTCTCATGGGTTTTAACCTGGCCTCGGATCAGCAGGCTATTATTATGGCCCTTAATGGCAACACCATCAGTAATGCTCCTTTAGCTTATGGCAACTACACGGGCACTTATGTGGCTGTTTATTCCGGAAACCGGAATATCCGATCTTTTAACTCTACCAGTGGTGCGGAACTGGTTTCCACTGATGTTGTTCTCGACACCAATAAGTATTATTCTTCTTTTCTGTTGGGTGTGAATAACAGCTATTCCCACCTGATAGTACATGATGATTTCGAAGGCATGTCGTCCACTACCGGTAAAGCCTATTTCCGCTATATACAGTCGATACCTGGCGCTAATCCGGTAAACGTTGTGATGAGCTCGGGTGGTACAGAGCTGTTGAATGATCAGGCATCTTTTGGCAGCATTACGGATTTCGCTTCGGCGGATCCTGGTACATTGGATATTACGCTCAGCAATGGTACCAATATCGATACCAGCCGTAGCATTAACCTCGAAGCAAAGAAAGTGTACACGATCCTGTTGATGGGACATCCAGACGCTACCAATCAGGAAAAAAGACCCCAGGTCAAGTTTATCCTGAATGGCACCCTTCCGGAAGATGGTGGCCGACCCGCTGCTCCCAATGCGGGCCGCGGAATACAGTAAAATCGGGAATTAATAATTTGTTGATTCAGCACATCTAGAATGCGAATAAGGTAAGGGCACCGCATAAGGCGGTGCCCTTACGTTTTGCTGTAAAGAATCCTTTTCTCTATTTTCAGGAATGCAATCGATTCGCCTGGGACTAAAAGAAAACTGGAAACAGTTTACCCTGCTGGTTATCATCAACGGTTTTGTGGGTGGCATGGTAGGGCTGGAGCGTTCCATACTGCCTGAAATTGCGGAGAAGGAATTTGCCCTGGCGGCTAAAACAGCCATTCTTTCATTTATCGTTGTATTTGGTGTTGTGAAAGCCATCACCAACTATTATGCCGGCGCCCTGGCCAATCGCTTTGGCCGCAGGAATCTTCTGATTGCCGGATGGGTCGTGGGAATTCCCATTCCTTTTATTCTCATGTACGCGCCCGACTGGAACTGGATCATCGCCGCCAATGTATTGCTGGGCGTGAACCAGGGTTTGGCCTGGAGCAGTACGGTTGTCATGAAGATTGACCTGGTTGGTGAGAAGCAGCGCGGTTTTGCGATGGGGCTTAATGAATTTGCCGGTTATATTGCCGTGGCATTGGTGGCCTTTCTCACAGGCTGGATAGCGGCAGAATATGGCACCCGCCCTTATCCGTTTTATACGGGTGTGGTATTGGTCCTGCTCGGCCTGCTGGGTAGTATTTTCCTGATAAAGGATACCCGTCATCATGTAGCGAAAGAAATAATCAGCAATCCTGTTCCACGACTAAAAAATATATTTTGGGATACGAGTTGGAAAGATCGCAACCTGGGCTCCGTAACGCAGGCGGGCCTGGTCAATAACCTGAATGATGGCATGGCCTGGGGCCTGTTTCCCCTTTTGCTCGCATCGAAGGGGTTTACCATTGGCGAAATTGGTCTTGTAACCGCCATTTACCCGGCTGTTTGGGGCATTGGACAATTGTTTACCGGTGCTATGGCCGATAAGTTCTGTAAGAAGGATATTCTTTATTCCGGCATGCTGATACAGGCCATAGCGCTGGTAGCCCTGGTATGGGCGCAATCCTTATGGCATTTTTTTGCGCTTTCCTCGCTTTTGGGTTGGGGTACCGCAATGGTGTATCCCACTTTTCTGGCTACAGTGGCGCAGTACACGCACCCGCTTGACCGTGCCAAAAGCATAGGTATATTTCGTTTGTGGCGCGACCTTGGCTATGCCATCGGAGCCATCCTCACCGGCCTGGTGGCCGATAGCCTTGGAATGGGTGCGGCTATCCTGCTGATAGGGCTCCTCACATTTGCCTCAGCATTAGTGATCAATTTCCGGATGAAATGCAAATCCGATGGTTCCCTGCGCTTATGGATATGGAATCGTGATCGAAATCTTACCATTTCCTGAGTTCATTATTGCCTGCCACTGGTATCGGGCACATTCTTTTTCGGCTTATTGAATAACCCCTTCAGGGTTTCCTTAACCTGCTCTTTGGGTTTTTGACCGCTGCTGTCGGTGGCTTTTTTAGTGCTGTCCCTGGTACCGAATAGCCGGTCTTTCAGCTCCTCTTTCACTTTCTCCTTCGCTTCTTCAACCACCTGGTTTTTCACACTGGTTAATGTATCGCGAATGGCCGATTTGGCGCTGTCGATTTTCTGCTGGGCAAAATCAGCCGCCTGCTCTTTCAATTGCTGGGACGCATCGCCTGCTACTTCCTTCAGATCGGTTCGAATAGTGGGATTACTAAT
Organism: uncultured Citrobacter sp.; assembly: GCA_964395095.1. Taxonomy (GTDB): domain Bacteria; phylum Bacteroidota; class Bacteroidia; order Chitinophagales; family Chitinophagaceae; genus CAYMZZ01. The sequence goes on along the minus strand of CAYMZZ010000001.1, from coordinate 15,679 downwards.
GCTACCGCCCATTTTCACATTCAGGTTCACCGTCTCTCCCAGTTGTACGGGTATTCCCTTTTTGTTAGCTTCTGTAGCCAGGTTGTTGACCAGTGCATTACCCTGGTTGCCCAGGTATTTGCGGGGGAGTTTCATGCCAATCACGTATTCGATCGATTGATCAAATCCATGCATACCACCAATTTCCATTTCAATATCCTTCACCTTTATGGTAAAGGGTTTCACCAAAACTTTTCCATTGGCAAACTCGATGCTGTTGCGGATATCCTTTAGTGTGATCGATTGCAGCTCGGCGATCTGTAATGAATTGGCCAGTTTTTCCAATGGCGCAAATTTCCGCAATACCCCTTCGAGCAGCAACATATTGCCCTTTCCGCTCAGGCTCGCCAGGTCGGGCATCATATTGCCATTGAGGTTTCCTGTCATGGTTAGTTGCGAACTTAATTTTCCGGCGAGAAATTGCCCGATAGGCATTAATTTTTCGACAGTTACGAACGACTGAAAGGCTTTTTGTATATCGATGCCCTTCACATCATAGCTAAGCGCTATGTCCGGATTCTTTTTATCACGAAGAGTGCTATAGGTGCCATTGAAGAGCATGCTGCCGCCCAGCGCTTCGGTGCTTACGTTTTGCAATTCTACTGTTTCGTTGGCGAGGCGGAGAGCCCCCTTTATGTTGCGGTAGCTTACTTTATCATAGATTACTTCACCGGCACGGGCAGTCAGTTTCAAATCCAAATTACCCGGCACCAGGAAGGGTTCAGTGGGGCTGCCGCTGGCTGCAGTTGCTTCGGCTGTGGCAGGGTTGGTTTCACTGGTGCCCATCCACTGGTTGAGATTCATTTTATCCAATTCCAGGTCGAGGCTTCCGCGCAATGCTTCATTTTTTATGGCATAGCCGATCATATTATCAAGGCTGCCCTGACCCGAAATTTGGGTGCCCAGGTAACTGCCCCTTAGCTGGCTGATGCTAAGGTTGCGGGGGGTGAAATTAGCATCCAGCAGGGGCATACTGATGCCTGTTGGGTAGTCAGGCGATTTGTATTTAAGTTCGCGGATAGTAGCCGTACCAGAAGTTTTTACCTGCTCATACGCTCCTTTGTTGATGGCATCCATAGACCCGGCAAATGCCAGGTCGGCATTCAATTGCCCCGACAGTTCGGTTCCGGGTTCAAAGCTCGTAAACTGGGCAATATTGGCCAGGGTCAATCTTCCCTTTGCGCTACCATCAAAACGCTGACTGCTCATCGGCTGCGCCAGCGTCACCCGAAAATCGAAGGGGTCGGGCCCCAGCTCTATATGTCCATTACTGATTTCAATCCTGGTATTATCGGCTATGCCACCTTCATTTGCGAGTTTTATGGTCATATTGCCATGCTGAATGGGTTGGGGGAAATCGGCTGCGCTGTAGAAGAGTTCACTCACCAGCATGTCGCCGCCGGCACTAAAAGGGCCGGCCTGATTTTGAATGGCGCTCATATTACCTTTGGCAAAGGCATCGGCCCGCACCTGCCCGGCCAAACGGGTTCCCTGGGGTAATTTTACAAACTGACCCACCTGTGCCAGGTCGAGCTGGCCTTTGATGGCCGCGTCGATATACTGGCTGGTTTCCGGCTTTTGCAGCAGGAAGCGGAAATCAAAGGGCTCCTGGCCCATCTCCAAATGACCTTTCGACAGATTGATGACCGTATTGTCGAAAACGCCATCCGGGTTACTGGCTTGCAGGTCAAGTTGTATATTCCTGACGGGTTGCGGGAGATCGGGATATTTGAATGATCCGTCGTTGATCGCCAGTTTTACATCGTAGGCCGGCAACTGCACCGGGTTGTATTGCCCCTTCACCCAGCCCTCAAATGCCGCGGTGCCGCTGGTTTCAATTTTGTCAAAATCATTCCGGTAAATGGCGGGCACCAGCGAAAGTATATCCCTGAATTCGTTAGAAGGAGTTTTGAAGCGAAAATCCATGGAGTAGGTGCTGTCGTTCACAATACCGAGGGATCCATCTGCACTTAGTTTGAGGTTGTTGAGCTGAATATCATCGGTATCAAAGCTATAAAGCTGTTTTGCATTGTCGATCTGTATATCCGCATCCAGAATAGTACGCGTATTGGCCAGGTAGGGGATGCCTGCATAGGAGAAGTCAACAGCTTTTGCATTAGTTTGTGTTGAAAGGGTGAATACATCGGAAGTGAAGTCGCCCGATCCCTCATGATCCAGTCCTGCTATTTCGGTGACTAAACCCATGGTTTCATCCCGGTAATAGATATACCCGTCGCTGATTTCATATTTTTTTAGGCTAAGCTGAAAGGCGGAAGCGCTGGTATCGGCCGGTTCTTCTTCCGTGGTGTCGCCACTGTCTTTTACGATATCCCAGTTGGCTTGTCCATCGGCATTCACCAGGGCGCGTATGCGGGGCGATTGGAGGAAAATGCCGGAAACTTTTATATTCTCGCCCTTTATCACGCTAAACAGATCGGCCGATACATCAATGCTGCGTGCGGCAACAAGGGTGTCGTTCTCAAATGTGCCGGTACCAACCACACTCAGATCTTCCAGCGCGATAGAAATTTTAGGGAAATGCCTGAAAAGGGAAAGGCTGAGGTCGGTGAAGTCGACCCTGGCGGTTAAGGATTTGTTGATCTCCTTTTTCACCAGTTCGGTAATCTGCTTTTTGAAGAGTACGGGAATCAAAAATGCGATCAGCAAAAGAACTAAAAAGGTAATACCGGTTATTTTCAGGAATTTTTTCATGGAAATGGCGACTTTAGGGGGTAAAGATGCAAAGATGAGGCCAGATTGTCAAGCGGATAAATAGAATCCACCACTCGCATTTTTACTATTTTTGATGAATGACTGAAGAAAGAATACAAAGGTTGAGCGGAGTATTGGCCAAAAGGCAACCGGATTTAACCGTGGTGCTGGAAAATGTATTCGATCCGCATAATATTTCAGCGGTAATGCGAAGTTGCGATGCAGTGGGGATTCAGGAGATTTATATCCTTACTACCCGGATACCCCGTCATAAGAAATGGGGCGCGAAAAGCAGTTCCAGCGCCGCCAAATGGTTAACCATTCATCAGTTTGATGATGCAGTTGCCTGCTTCACGGCTTTGCGAGCCCGCTATTCATCCATTTTAACAACCCATCTTTCGAGCGATGCCATAGGTTTGCACCAGATGGATTTCACCAAGCCGCTGGCGCTGGTATTCGGGAATGAACATAGCGGCGTAAGTGAGGAGATCAGGGCCATGGCGGATGGTAATTTTGTGATACCCCAGGTGGGCATTATCCGCTCGCTCAACATAAGTGTGGCTTGCGCCGTTACGCTATATGAAGCATACCGGCAAAAAGAACTGGCGGGACATTATCAACGCCACGATGCGGATCATCCCATGAAACAGCAGGTTGCCAAAGAATGGGGTTTAGCACCAGATGGAGACCTGCTTTCGGATAGTTTGAAGAATCAATCAGTATGATAAAAAAATTAATGGCTTCCTGGATACTTTGCCTGTTACTCGCACCCGCTGTTGTTGCGCAGGATATCGCCAGGATCAAGATTACCGATCTTGAGGCAAAAATCCGGAATGCGGAAGGGCCGCTCGTCATAAATTTCTGGGCTACGTTTTGCAAACCCTGCGTGGAAGAGATTCCCCATTTTGTAAAGCTGAATGAAAAATACAGGGCGCAGGGGCTGCGCATGCTTTTTGTGAGCCTCGACCTGGAGGAGGATTATCCCGCTAAAGTGCAAAGCGTGGCGCAAAAGCTGGGGATAAAGAGCCAGGTTCTCTGGCTCGATGAATTTGATGCGGATTATTTTATTCCCAAAATTGACAGCGCTTGGTCGGGTGCACTTCCGGCCACTTTATTGCTGAATGCCCAAAAGGATTATCGTCGCTTCCTGGATCAGGTGTTGACGGAAGAGAAGCTGCAGAAGGAAATTGAGCTGATGCTGAATGCCGTCAAGCCTTAAGCGACCTTCTGTCCTTCGCCATGCATTTTGGCTTTAATACTGAGCATCAAATAGATAAAATATACGCAGGCACCGAGGCTAATGATGCCGAGTATGATGCCCATTACACTGCCCACATAAAGACTACGGGCGATGGCATAACCAACCAGCACGAAAAAAATGATGAGGACCAGGCGGCCCGATTTGGTTTCGGTAAGCATAAGCGAGGTTTTAGCAGCCCTATGATGCGGGCCTTCCGAATTTCCACAAACTTTTTTTAGCAGAAACCCGGGCAAGGCCCGGGTTTCTGCTAAAAAAAGTAAGGACTTACTGAAGATTAGTTGAGCCTTTTGATGGTGCAACCCACGGAGCGGGTTTTGTTGGTGGAAACTTCTTTGCCGCCGCTGAGTTCGTCGATGGCTATGCGCAGGTGTTGGCGGCTTACTTTATCAGCACTGTTGGCATTGTCGTCTATAGCGCCATGATAAACGAGCTTTTTATTTTTTCCAAAGAGAAAAACTTCGGGTGTACGGGTTGCGCCAAAGAGATCGGCCATATTGGAACTCGCGTCTACCACATAGGGAAAATCGTAGCCTTTTTCTTTGGCATAAGCGATCATATCATCGTAGGAATCGCCCTGGCCACGGGTGGCTTCATTGGGATTGAGCAGGATGACCCCGATATTTTTCTTCAGGGCATAGCGGGCAATTTCCACGGTCCGCGATTCGTATTTGCCTACTACCGGGCAGGTATTGCAGCTAAACATCACGAGCAGTCCATTGTCGCGCATGGCATCGTTGAACGATAGTTCCTTACCGGAAACATCTTTTAGTTTGGTATCGGGCGAGGGGAGGGGAGAACCGATAGTAAGCGGGTCGTCCTTAACAGTGAATGCGAGTAGCGCTAGCAACGCAAACGGGGTGAGAAGGGAGAGTAATCGTTTCATATCAGCATGGTTTAAAGTGTGGATTATTTATCTAAATTTCCGCAAAAATCAGGCAGAGTGTGCGCCACCCGCCATGGATTTGTTCCTTTCATCCACTTCGTGCTTCAGCGAATTTATACTCACATTCAGTTCAAACCCGATCAGGAGAACCAGGGAATTGAAATAAATGAGCAGCATGAGGATGAGGAGGGTACTGATACTACCGTATAACTCATTGTAATTGGAAAAGTTGCTTACATAAAAAGAAAATACGGCGGTAAAGCTGATCATCAGGAAGGTGGCCAGCAGGGAGCCGGGGTTGAGCAGACGCCAACGCTTATGCACCGCCGGCGCATACCGGTAAATGAAGGAAATGGCGAAGAAAAAGAGCAGGATGATCACGAGCCAGCGCAGGTTATGTACCACGGTGATAACGGTAAGATTCTTTACTCCCAGCCAGCGCAGCACGGCACCCTGCATCACCAGGGCGAGTAGGGAAGCCATCAGAATTACAAAGAGCAATAAGGTGAGGCGCAAAGCCACCAGGCGTTGGTGAAATCCCTTTCTTTTCAAAAAGCCAATATAGTTCTTGTCGAATGACCGCATAATCCCCATCACCGCATTGGAGCTGAAAAACATGGCGAGCAGGAAGCCGATGGATAACAAGCCTGTTCTTTGCTTTCGCAAAATATCCTGTAAAAAATCAATCAATCGCTGGTTGTTTTTTTCGCCGGGTATTACGTCGCGTACCAGGGCAAATAATTGCTGGATGAACTCTTCCGAAATCGGGATATAAGGAATAAGGGTAAACAGAAAAATGATGGCAGGCGGAATGGCCATGGTGAAATTAAACGCGACCGATGAAGCCCGTTCCGTGAAACCTGTTTTACGCGCCTGTAAGAAGAAGAAACGAATGACATCAAAAAGCGGGATGCCCTTAAAGCCGGGCAGGAAGATAAACTTGCTTTTCCTGATCAGGAAACTCACGGGCCCGGATACCAGGAACCTTCTTTTCAGGCGCGTCAGAAAATGCATGTTTACTTAATTTTTCGTTTGTTCAGTTCCTGGTGGTAGAGCCTGGCCTGCTTCATGTGGTCGGAATAGTTGCTGGTGAAAACATGGGTGCCATCAAAAGCGGGACTGGCAACAAAATAATAGTAGTCCGTTTTCGGCGCATTCAATACCGCGTCAATGGTGGCTATGCCCGGCGTGCAAATAGGGCCGGGTGGTAAACCTTTGTTGAGATAAGTATTATAGGGCGAAGGCGCTTTCATGTGGCTGTTGTATAGCCTGCGTAGGCCAAAGTTGCGCGTAGCGTATTTCAGTGTGGGGTCGGCCTGCAAGGGCATTCCTTTCTCCATCCGGTTGAGGTATACGCTGGCAATATTGGGCTTGTCGCTGGCAGCATTGGTTTCTTCTTCAATGATGGAGGCCAGTGTCACCACTTCCAGGGCTGTCAGGCCTTTGGCTTCGGCTTTCGCCTTTCTTTCTTCTGTCCAGAACGTTTCGTAGGCACGATGGAAATGCTGTAAAATAGATGCGGGTGAGCTGGTCCAGTTGATTTCATAGGTATAAGGCATGGCGAGGGCCATCACTGTGGTGCTGTCAACACCATAGGGACGAAGGGAGTCGGCGTTTTCGATAAAGCGGATAAACTCGAGTGAGTCGCATTCAAACTGTCGCGCCACCCGCTGCGCCAGCGTTTCGCGGGTGCGGATCTTGGTGATGACAAAAGACACCGGGCTTTGTTTTCCGCTTCGCAGCAGCTTCACGAGTTCAGTCAGGTTCATGCCTTTTTCGATCTTATAGCGACCGGGTTTTACATCCTTCAAACCCGCGGCTTTGGCTGCCAGGTCGAACCATTGCAGGTTACCTACAATTTGTGAATCACGCAGGTGCTGGCGTACAGTGGCCAGGGTTTCGCCGGTGGAGATGTAGAAGTATTTTTTCTCAGGGGCTTTAACCGGGGTAAGGAAAAATTTCCAGGCCACAAAGCCAATGACCAGTACAATCAGCAGGAGGCTGAGGAAAAGGATTTTCTTTTTCATAGATTGACAACAAAATAAACAAAAAACCCCGTCGATCCGACGGGGTTTTATATTTGATAGCTTTAAGCTTATGGATTATTGCTATCCACCGGAGCATTGGCCGGCGGAGTAAGGCCCTGATCAAAGGGAACCGTTGAGCCAGGCTGGGCAGCGCCACCCGAAGGAAGATTTTGGAATCGGGAAGGATCTGTGCCGCCGGCTGTTACATTCGTCGGGATAAAGAAATAGGAAGCGATGCAGAGTGCGGCAATGACGGCACCGAAAACCCAGGTACCCTTTTCCAGCACATCGGTGGTTTGTTTCACACCCATCAACTGGTTGCTGAAACCACCAAAGCTACCGGCGAGACCGCCACCTTTGGGGTTCTGAATCAATACGATGAGACCAAGTACCACAGAGGCCAGCACAATCAGTATCACGAATAAGAGGGTCATATCAGGAATGCTTTAATTTGTCGATTTTGGCTGCAAAATAAGCGCTTTTGGCGGGATCAAGCAAACTTAATTTCTGATAGAGCTGGATCGCCTTTTCGCGGTTGCCCTGCTTCTCCCACACCTCAGCCATGGTTTCGGTCACAATTTCGCGGGGTGCGATGGATACTTCGGCCATCTGCTCCACTTTCTTTTCTTCCGAAACGGAGCTTATGGCCACCTGCTCCGATACCGGAAGCCGCTTCATGGTTTTGAGCCATTCGGTAAAACTGCGCAACTGAACGCTGAAGCGATCTTTCTCTTTCTGTTCCTCCCGATACCGGATTCCCTGTGAGGCGAAATAATCAACGGTATGGTAGGGTTCGAAGGTGAGCAAATCGCTGGCTGATTTGGCTGTTGTTGCACTCGCTACAGGAAGTGGTCCCGGTATGGCAGGGAAGGGTTTTTCGATCTCCGATAGGTTTTCCGCCGCCAATTCTTCGTCTTCTTCAGCATTGTCCCATCCTTGTGCATCCGGATTTTCCGCTTGTTCTTTTGATTCCTCAGCTCCTGTCTGCACCACCAGTTCTTCTGCTGTAAAGGCTGTTTCCAACTCGGCCTGGTAGGGAGTGTCCAATGTCGGTGTCGAGGGTAATTCATCCGTAACAGAAAAAGGCTCCAGCTCCCTGCTGCTAATTATTTCCGCTGAAGTCTGCCAGCATTCTTCGGCCCAAAGCGGGTTATGGAGAAAGAAGGCAGCTTTTCCGCTGAATGTCGAAACTGAATCGGGATTGAGTTGCTTTTTTCGAGCCGCCAGCAATAATTGCAGGCTGGCAAATGCAGGATAGCGGGCCGCTTTTTCTTCCAGCTCCTGCACATGGGAATCGGCCAGGTTGGCCTGGCCCAATAGTTTCCGGCTTAATTCATTCAGCAAAGGATTCATACCCGCAAAATAAAGGATATGCTTGCTAAAAAATGTGAATCGGGAAATGATTCTTACCAGTTAGAGAAAATCTTATTGAAAATATCATCGGCCAGGCCGCGGATTATTTCGTCGAGCAAACCGGATTCCGCCTGCTGAATGGATTGGGTAGCGGGAAAGTCAAAACTCCGGCTGATATCGTGATCCTCCACATCTCCACTCTTGATCTTGTTGATACTTACTTTCACGGTAATGGTCAGGCGGTTGGAGGCAACCTGCTGATTCGAAATACCGGATGTGCTAAACGAATAGCCCGTTACCACGGCGTTGAGTTCCCAATCGGCATCGCTACCATTGGTTTGCTTCAACCGGGTCTGGCTTACAATTTTTTGCCGGATACGGTCTGTTAACCGTGGGGTAAGGTTGGGGTTCACATAGCTGGCCTTGTTGTCGATGTAATTCACCTTAATGACCTGGATGGAATCAGGGATACTGAAATCCCGAAAGGAATAAACCTTGCATCCGGTGCTGGTGGCCGACAAAGCCCAGATACCGGCCAAAATTGCCACCACAATTGATCCGCTGAAAAATTTAGCCTTACTCATCTATATCGTACTCCTTGAGTTTTCGGTAAAGTGTTCTTTCGCTGATGCCCAGGTCGAGGGCCGCGTCCTTGCGCTTGCCCTTATGTTTGCGCAGGGCCTTAATGATCAGTTCTTTTTCCTTGTCCATGATGTTGAGGCTTTCCTCCACCTCTTCATGGTCGTGAATATCACCAGCATGGTGCATCAGCACTGGCTGGGAAGAGGCGGGCAGTACCCCGGCTGATGGATGGGAAGCATGCATCAGCATGGGCGACGACACTTCGTGCGACTTCATCTCCTTCAGCTCATTGATCATAGATGGGTTCTGCGCCGCAAGCGATGGGTTCTGCAATACCTCCAGAAACATTCGCTTCAGTTCCGTTACATCTTTCTTCATGTCGAAAAAAAGCTTGTAAAGGATTTCCCGCTCGTTGGCAAACTCATGCGCCTGGCCATTGCCGCCTACAACAACAGCAGGCAGGCGGTTGCTGGAATAAGGTTGCAGGTATTTTGTCAAATCCCTTGCGCTAATTTGCTTGTTTTCCGATAACACCGAAATCTGCTCGGCAATATTCTTCAATTCCCGCACATTGCCCGGCCAGGGATAGTTAATTAACAGGTTTTTGGCTTCCTCATCCAGTTGAACGGAAGGGGTCTTGTATTTGTCGGCAAAATCGGCCGAGAATTTCCGGAACAGTAAATGGATATCTTCCTTTCGCTCATGCAGGGCCGGTACGCGAATGGGTACGGTACTCAGCCGGTAGTATAGGTCTTCGCGAAACTTCCCCTGCTGCACCAGTTGAAGCAGGTCTTTGTTGGTAGCGGCGATTACCCGAACATCGGTCTTTTGTACTTTACTACTACCCACACGGATATATTCCCCGGCTTCCAGCACACGCAATAGCCGGGCCTGGGTACCCAGCGGCAATTCACCAATTTCGTCGAGGAAGATGGTACCGCCATTCACGGTTTCAAAATAACCCTTGCGGGAATCAACCGCTCCGGTAAAGGATCCCTTTTCGTGACCAAAGAGTTCGGAATCGATGGTGCCTTCCGGAATAGCGCCACAGTTAACGGCAATAAAGGGGTTATGTTTCCGGTTCGATAGCGAATGAATGATGGTGCTGAAGGCTTCCTTGCCCACACCACTTTCGCCCATAATGAGGACCGTTAGATCGGTATTGGCCACCTGGGCCGCCACCTGCAACGCATAGTTGAGTGCAGGCGAGTTGCCGATGATGCCAAAACGGTTTTTTATCAGTTGAATGTCCATTATTTCTCGCTATTTTCCGATATGGTTACCGGTTATTTGGGACGGCGCCCTTTCTCAACCCGCCATTTCAATGGTTCCCAGCAACGTGGCCTGTGTACAATCGGTAATCCTCACCTGTACATAGTCGCCTTTGCCGAGTGTTGCTGTTGTTTTCGGGAACACCACCACTTTGTTTTGTGAACTGCGGCCCATCCAGTCCTGGTCGCTTCGCTTGCTATCGCCTTCAATCAGCACGGTAAAGAGCCTGCCCACATCTTTTTTATTGCTTTCCAGGGAAAGGCGGTTTTGCAAATCCACAATTTCGAGCAGCCTTCTTTTCTTTACCTCTTCGGGTACATCATCCTGGTAGCGCCTGGCCGCCAGGGTGCCCGGTCTTTCGCTATAGATAAACATATACGAAAGGTCGTAGCCTGCATAGGCCATCATATCGAGTGTGTCCCGGTGGTCTTCTTCTGTTTCGGTGCAAAAGCCGCTGATGATATCGGAACTGAGGCCGCAATCCGGAATGATTTCACGAATGCGGTCCACTTTGGCTTTGTACCATTCGCGCGTATAAGTGCGGTTCATCAATTGAAGCACACGCGTACTGCCACTTTGCAGGGGCAGGTGAATATATTTGCAGATATTTTCATGGCGGGCCATGCTGTGTAAAACATCATCGGTAATATCCTTGGGATGCGAGGTGGAAAACCGAACGCGTAGCAGGGGAGAGATGGAAGCTACCCTTTCGAGCAGTTGCGCAAAGTTTACGGCCTGCTGAGAGCCATGTGCCATGGGGCTTTCCTCGGGCACATAATGGTAACTGTCCACATTCTGACCCAGCAGGGTAATATCGCGATAGCCTTTTTCAAACAGGTCGCGGCATTCCTGCAGGATGCTTTCCGCATCGCGGCTTCTTTCCCTTCCCCGGGTAAAGGGTACCACGCAGAAGCTGCACATATTGTTGCAACCACGCATGATGCTTACAAAAGCGGTGACGCCGTTCGTATCCAGTCGTACCGGCGCAATATCGGCATAGGTTTCTTCGCGACTCAGGAGTACATTCACGGCTTTTTGACCGCCTTCGGCCTCTTCTACCAGGGCAGGAAGGCTCCGGTAGGCATCGGGGCCCACTACCAGGTCAACCAGCTTTTCTTCCTCCAAAAATTTGCTTTTCAGGCGCTCGGCCATACAACCCAGCACACCCACCAGCATACCTTTACGCTGCTCTTTGGCCTTGCGGAATTCCGTCAACCGCTTGCGTACCGTTTGCTCCGCTTTTTCGCGAATAGAACAGGTATTGATAAACACGAGGTCAGCTTCTTCCAGGTTGCGGGTGGCACCAAAACCAGCCCCATTGAGTATGGAGGCAACAATCTCACTATCAGCGAAATTCATCTGACAACCATAGCTCTCAATATAAAAACGCTTGCGGTATGGGTTGGAATCCTGCGCAAAGGGTGCATAAGCTTCCCCCTGCCGGCTCTCATCCTGTACCTTAGCTGTCATCAAGTCAAGCATTTTAGCAAAAGTTTGAACTGCAAATATAGAGGAAATGGGGGAAAGGTGACAGGATGGCAGGGGGAGTGAGTTGTAAGTTTTAAGTTTTAAGTAGTAAGTTTTAAGTGGAATGGTTTAGGAAATATTTCAAATGGTTATTGTGTAGTTGTGGGGTTCTAATTTTTTGACATCCAGGTTTTATCATGCCATCAACCTTTACTCTTATAACTTATCACTTAAAACTTACCACTTAAAACTTACAACTTACCACTTCCCACCCTCTCTTTCAACCAACTTTCCGCCACTTTCACTATCCATTTTTCTTCCAGCTCCCCTTTCGTTTGCACGGTATTTTGGAAGAAAAGGGTATCATCTTTAATAAACCCGTTTTGGGCGGCATAGCTGAGCTGGGAAAGGGGGAGCATTTGTATTTTGTCGTTTACAACAAATGCGAGTTGGGTCCGGTCGAAAAAGCTAACCTGGAATTTTTGTTCCAGCGATTTTACAAAATGAACCGAGCTGTCGGTACTGCAACCACTCACGCCGTTGAGGGATTCATCGGCCATCAGCACCAGGAATTGCCCGAAGAATAGATAACCGGCTCCTTTTACGGGTGCCCCATGCGTTTTCCACTGGCTCACAAATTCCCGAATGGCCTCTTCAGCCTGCAGCGCCTCTCCCATGCTGAGCAAACGGCTGCACTGGTACACCCACACACGGGAATTGGCCGGGAAATTACCGTCGAGAAGGTATTTGTATTCAAGATTCATACAGCGAAATTACGTCCTAAATAGCAATCCTATGCGGGTGATCAGGAATACAGGTACCGTGCTGGCCCATTGGGTGTACACGAGGGAGGAATGGAAACTTTTTCTTCAATGGGAAAGAAGACGGATGGGCTGGTTTCGTTACCTGCTGCGGCAACTGATGGATCCCGATCGAAAGCCCCTGCCTGAAATTACCATCACAGGCGAAAGCGTAACCCTCAATCAGCAAAAGCTCCTCTTCAACAGGGACAATCATCAATTGCGACGCGTACACCTGCGTGAAACCGGCACGGTCAATATCCTCGAAATCATGTATCAAAAAGTGCCGAATGTTGTAAAAGTGATTCGTATTCCGGTACCGAAAGGGGAATTGAGAAATGCGATGTTGGTGCAGGAATGTTTGGGGGGGAGTTGTAGGTAGTTTGTTGAAGTTATAAGTTATAAGTTTTAAGTAATAAGTTTAATTTGATTGACCAGCACCCAGTCTGTATTTCATTTACTTTTTGTTTTGAAAAAACTCAGTACTTAAAACTCAAAACTTAAAACTCAAAACTTAAAACTTAAAACTTTTCATCCCATGCTTTCCGCCACCAGCTCCGCTATATCCACTACTTTCACTTCCTCTTCTTTGTCGGCTAATTTTACGCCATCGGTGAGCATGGTATTGCAGAAGGGGCAGGCGGCTGCTATAAAGTTGGCGCCTGTTTCCAGCGCTTCATTGCTGCGGTCGATATTGATTCGGGTATTGCCTTTTTCTTCTTCTTTAAACATCTGTGCGCCGCCGGCGCCACAACAAAGCCCCTTGCTCCGGCATCTTTTCATTTCCACCAGTTCCGCGTCAAAAATTTCCAGGACCTGCCGGGGCGCTTCATAGATATTGTTTGCGCGACCGAGGTAACAACTATCATGATAAGTGATCTTTTTTCCCTTATAAGTGCCGCCTTCTTTTAGCTTAATCCTGCCTTCGTTGATTAATTGCTGCAGAAAACTGCTGTGGTGGATCACCTCATAGTTGCCGCCCAGTTCGGGATATTCATTCTTGAGCGTATTGAAACAATGCGGGCAGGTGGTGACAATTTTTTTGATACCATAATTGTTGAGCACCTGGATATTTTGGTAGGCCATCATCTGAAACAGGAATTCATTGCCTGCCCTGCGCACCGGGTCGCCGGTGCACTGTTCTTCATTGCCCAGAATGGCATAGCGAATTTCCAGCTTTTCGAGAATAAGGGCGAAGGCGCGGGTCACTTTTTGCGCCCGCGGGTCAAAACTTCCTGCACATCCCACCCAAAACAGTACTTCGGGTGTTTGGCCCTCCGCCAACATCTGCGCCACCGTGGGTACATTCATAGCATTCAATTTTAGTCAAATCTAAAGGAAAATGCCTATTCTTTTTCAATGTCTTAAGCTTTCCGTTATTTTTGTCGCGTTGTCATGAAGATCAGGAATTTATTAAAACGAATCACCCATTGGGAACTGTGGAATTTTTATGTGCTTTACGCACCTATCAGCCCCATATGGTTCTGGTATTGTTTACGCAGCGGCTCATTCTGGTTTTTCAGCTCTTCCAATCCAACTATCACATTTGGCGGCTTTGAAGGGGAGGGTAAGAAGGAGATGTACGACCAGTTGCCAGCTCACCTGGTTCCCCGAACGGTTTATATCCTGCATGATCTGCCCTTTGAGCAGGTGATTGCTATCCTGGAGCAGGCGGGCTTTTCGTATCCTTTTATTGTGAAGCCCGATGTTGGCATGAAGGGCATCCTGTTCCGGAAGATTGACAACGAAGAGCAATTGAGAAAATACCACGAGAAAATTCCGGTGGAATACATTGTGCAGGATCTGGTTGACCTGCCCGTGGAAGTAAGCGTGTTTTACTATCGCTATCCCGATCAGCACAAAGGCGTGGTGAGCGGATTTATTCATAAAGAACTGTTGCAGGTAAAGGGCGATGGGCGCCTGAATCTGCGACAATTGGTGGAGGCGCATCCGCGGGCGCGCTACCGCATGGAGGAGATGGAACACCGGCACGGGCATCGGTTCGACAGGGTGGTTCCCGAAGGGGAGATATTCTACCTGTCGTATGCCGGCAACCATAACCGGGGCGCACACTTCACCAACCTGCACCAGGAAATTAATGGCGAGTTGCATGAGGTGTTTGATGAACTCAGTCACCATACCCGTCATTTTTACTATGGCCGCTATGATATTAAGACCACATCGATTGAGGACCTGAAGCAGGGGCGGAATTTTCTGATTCTCGAATACAATGGTTGCGGTGCGGAGCCCAATCATATTTATGATTGCGGGATGAGTCTCTGGCAGGCCTACCGTGAAATTCTCCGGCACTGGAAAGCCTTATATCGTATCAGCCGCTATAATCATCGCCATGGCACACCTTATTGGTCTTTCATGCGGGGTTGGCGTTTCCTGAAGGAATCGCGCAAACATTTCCGCATGCTGGAAAAATATGATTAAGCGAGGGATTCTTTAATTTTATCTGTTGAATCTATAACCCACCAATTTGAAGATTCCTGGCCTTTTTCGGATTTTTCTCACCGGCATGCTGGTGAGTTTTTTGGGTAGCCTTCCCCTTGGCACCCTCAATATCGCGGCCATGCAATTAGCCATTTCCGATGGCGTGTGGGCCGCCATGCTTTTTTCATTCGGATCTCTTTTTGTAGAAATCATCTATGTGCGACTTTCCCTGGTGGCTATGGACTGGGTGCGAAAACAGGAACGTTTATTCAAGGCCCTGGAGTGGGTGACGCTGCTGATAGTGTTGGCGTTGGCGGCATCCAGCTTTTATGCGGCCTTGCACCCCAGTGTGGATGAAAATGTGATCCTGAGCAGCACCCTGCCGCGCTTTGTGCTGGGTATGGTAATGAGTGCCGTGAACCCGGTACAAATTCCTTTCTGGTTTGGATGGAGTACGGTTTTGTTTACCAAAAAAATCCTGATGCCCAGGCCTGATCATTATAATTCCTATATCGCGGGCATCGGTATCGGCACCTTTATCGGCAACTGTGTTTTCATCTTTGGCGGTATCCTCATCGCCAATAGCATCAGCAATAATCAGCATGTCCTCAACTGGATTATTGGCGGCATCTTCGCCCTTACGGCACTTATTCACGGCTGGCGCATGGCGACGAAAAAGGATGCGGCGAGTAAGCTGAATGAATGAAAGGAAGAATTTTGCATTTGAAAATTTGCAAATTTGAGAATTTGTTGATTTGGGTGATTGCGGGTAAACAAATTCTCAAATTCACAAATCACTGTTGTCCGGTAAAAGTAGACTTTTTGCGTTTATCCTTCGGAAGCG